>NZ_JWIF01000039.1 GCF_000812685.1 Halocynthiibacter namhaensis | reverse complement strand
ATGTTGAACGTGTGGTTGCTGTCCGTTGTCGCCTTGTATTTCTGGGTTCTGATGATCTTGATGCCATTCTCGCCCATCAGACGTCCGACCCTGCGATGGCCCACCGGTAATCCCAATTCTTGCAGTTCCTCGGTTATCCGAGGCCGCCCATAGCTTTGCAGGCTTAAGCGATGCTGTTCACGGATGTGAGCCAGGATCACCATATCATCGCGTTGACGCTGGCTCATCGGGCGAACCCGCCACGCGCGAAAACCACGTGATGTGACCCGCATAACTTTGCACAGGAACTCAACTGGCCATTCTTCTTTCCAGGCGTCGATGAACGCAAATCTCACCGGCTTTGGCCTGCAAAGAAGATTGCCGCCTTTTTTAACACTTCCCTCTCCTCGCGCAGCAGACGGACTTCCTTGCGAAGCCGCGTGTTCTCCTTCTCAACGTCTTCATGCGGTCCTGACATCAGGTCATCGTGTTGATGCTGTTGAACCCATTTGTTCAGCGTCGAAAGCCCAACCCCTAAATCTGATGAAAGTTGAGGCCGCGTTAAGCCACTCGTCGTCGCCATGCGCACCGCATCACGCCGAAACTCGTCTGTGTATCTCTTTGCCATTCTCTATCTCCTTCATAGCAAACATTGCTCGAAAGAGACCGGAACTAAACCGCGACAAGACCACTCGACGTTCATCAGCAGGCATTCCTCTAATTTGAGCCTCAATGCGATAGAAGGTTTTGATCTGCTTTATGCCCTCTTCTGCAATCGGGGCAACATTATTGACGGTCAGCTCAAACAACTTTCTGCGAGCATGTGCCCAAGGGCAGAACAGACATTCGTTCAAGACGCAGCATCCGTTACATTGGGCTCATAGTTGACTTTGACTACTTCACCTATGTCAGTTGCCCCCCACCTTCACTCCTATGTTAAGCAACACTCATCTCCCTCGATCACGCATCATCCCCCTGCGCCCAGCTTTTGCGAAAGGCTGAGGGTGATGTACCATAGCGTAGGCGGAAGCGTTGAGACATTTGGGTGGCGCTGTTGAACCCTGTTGCAGCGGAAATCTCGGCCACCGACATTTTGGTTTCGTTTAGCAAGGCATGGGCGCGGGAAATGCGGCTTTCGATGTAGAATTGGACGGGTGACGTGCCAAGGTTCTTTACGAACAATCGCTCTAACTGGCGGCGCGAAATGCCCACGTGTTCTGATATTTCTAAAATACTCATCGGCTCTTCCAAATTGTCATTCATCACCTGCATCGCTTTGATCAAATGTTGGTTCCGGCTGCGTAAAGCCACGGAATAGGCCGATTTCTGCACGGCGTGTTGATTGCCAGACCGAAAGTGGATGCACATATCAGACACGATCGCCGCCAGATCACGCCCGTGGCCGCGCTCGATCAAGTCCAGCATCATATCCGTCGCCGCACTGCCCCCCCCGCAGGTCATCAGATCACCATCGACCTCATAGAGGTTTTCCGTTGGAACAAGATCAGGGAAATGTTCAATAAAGGCGGGTTGGTTTTCCCAGTGTAGGGTAAAGCGCCGCCCTTCCAGAACGCCGATCTTGGCGAGGGCGAAGGCGCCAGTGCAAATACTGCCCAAACGACACCCATATGCACGCTGACGGCGGAGCCAAGACAAAGCGCGTTCACTCATGGTTTCGGCGGCTTCAATTCCCGCGCAGACAAAGACCTGTTCAGACCGTGCAAGATTGTCCAAAGTCGCGTTGGGCACGATCTCAATCCCGTTGGAACAGGGTACTGGAAGCCCATCTTCAGACAGGATAAACCAGCGGTATAATTCCTTGTTGGTGATTTGATTTGCAATGCGCAAAGGTTCGACCGCGGCACTGAAAGCCAGCATCGTCAGCTTGGGTAACAACAGAAAATAAACATCACGCGGCGCATGGTCGTAATCCATCAAAAAGCTTGCAGCACCCTTTGGCACAAAATTGTTTGATTTCATTTGCTTCCCTTACCCATCTGGCGAGGCACCAGATATTGTCCGCCCTTTGCATTCCGTGTACACTATCGAAAACAACAAGCAATTTACAGGCTGGATCTATCCTTTGATGACAGCACTTAAAGAGTACGAGCGCCTTGAAGCCACGGGCCTTTGGCGCGAAACCCCGCAAGCACAGCTTCGCGAGGTGATTGTGTCTTTCGGAAGCTCAACCCTGTCACTGAACTCAAAGTCGGATACCGCCCTTAGCCATTGGTCCTTAGCCGCAATTCGCCGCTTAAACAAAGGTACAATGCCCGCAATCTTCGCCCCAGATGACGACGGCAGTGAGACGATTGAAATCGACGATGAAGATATGGTCGCGGCGATAGAAAAGGTTCTGTCAGCCATTCGAAAACGTAAATCTCGCCCGGGCCGCTTACGCAAGACCATGGTCATTACCAGCATTTTGGCCGCCGCTGCCCTAGCCACGTTCTGGCTGCCTCAGGCCCTACGCTATCAAGCCACCCGCGTTTTACCGGCAGTCACGCGCGCGCAGATCGGCAAGAATTTGCTAGAAGAAATCCAGCACCTCGCGGGCAGCACCTGCGAAAGCCATAACGGTGTGCGCAGTCTTGAAAAACTGCGTATTCGTTTGGCCCTGCCCGGTCCTGCGTCACACAGTGATCCCGCACTTCGCCATGTGGCAGTACTGCGGTCTGGGTTGAACACCAGCCTCAATCTGCCCGGTGGCATCATTCTGTTGAATCGCTCTTTGGTGGAGGATTTTGAAGATCCCGATGTCACCGCTGGCTACATTATCGCGGAAGATCTGCGCCGCAGTAAGCGCGATCCTATCGCGGCCATGTTAGACCACCTCGGCATGTCCGCCAGCCTGCGCTTGTTGACCACTGGTAAGATCAACGCCCGTGATCTGCGATCTTGGGCCGAATTTATCGTTACCCAGCCGCGCCCAATGCCATCTAACGCCGCACTTCTCCAAGCTTTTTCAGACACCGGCGTGCGCGCTACGCCCTATGCTTGGGCACTTGATCCCACGGGCGAGACCACCCTGCCCCTGATCGAGGCCGATCCTTGGCCGGATCAGAACCCACGTCTCGTGTTATCCGACGACAATTGGGTGCGACTGCAAACGATCTGCGACCAATAACGCAAAAGCCCCACACAGAGGCGAGGCTTTTCAAAAGATTTTCAGATCGGCTTAGTCGCGGGTGATCACACGCAAGACAGCCACCAGAACGATGCCATATAAAACGTGACCAAAAAGAGCGACCCAAGTGATGCCGGTAAAGCCAAGGAAGAACGGCAACCCTGCAATGGTTGTAATCCCGCCGATTGCAAAGACCCAAAGACCAAACCCGTAGATTGCAGAAGGGATAAACCAATGGGTTTGCCCCACCACACGCGCCCAGATTGGCGCGAAGATAAACAGCCAGCCCAGCGGATAACCAATCAGGCCCACGAGATAGAAGTGCACGAAGTATCCTGCAAAATCACCACTTGGCAGACCCAAGCTGGACAATAGGCTGCGTGCCAAACCATGAGGTGACAGGTTCGCCCACCCCAATGCCGGTGAGATCATTTGTCCCCACAGATCAAAAGCATTGCTGGCGAAGAAACCCGCGACAAACATAAGGCCCAAGGTTTGGGCATTTATGAACCGCCCCGGTTTTACCGGAGAGTAAAACACTCCAAAGGTGAGCCCTATGACAAAGAAGAAACATACCCCCGCCTATCCGACTGAGCTGCGTGAACGTGGCGTTCGGCTTTTTCGAGAAAACCGTGTCAATTATTCCAGCGATTCAGCCGCACACAAAGCGATCGCGCCCAAGCTTGGCTGTTCCCCTGACAGCCTGCGTATCTGGTGCCAACAAGCGGAACGTGATGAGGGTCAGCGCGCAGGCCTGACAACCGAAGAAAGGGACCGCATCAAAGAATTGGAACGAGAGAACAAGGAACTTCGCCAGGCCAATGAGATCCTGAAGAAGGCGTCGGCATATTTTGCCCAGGCGGAGCTCGACCGCCCGTTCCGCAAATGATTTCCTTCATTGAGGATCATAGAG
>NZ_JWIF01000038.1 GCF_000812685.1 Halocynthiibacter namhaensis | reverse complement strand
TCGCAGGGTCGGACGTCTGATGGGCGAGAATGGCATCAAGATCATCAGAACCCAGAAATACAAGGCGACAACGGACAGCAACCACACGTTCAACATTGCACCAAATCTGTTGGATCAAGATTTCTCAGCGACTGGCCCCAATCAGAAATGGGCTGGCGACATCAGCTACATTTGGACCAGCGAAGGTTGGCTGTATCTTGCCGTCATCCTTGACCTGTATTCTCGCCGCGTCATCGGATGGGCTATCAGTAACCGCATGAAGAAGGATCTGGCAATCCGGGCGTTAGATATGGCCGTTGCTTTGCGCCAACCACCGGAGGATTGCATTCACCATACGGATCGTGGTTCACAATATTGCTCAAATGAGTATCAGAAGCGCTTGTCCAAGCACGGTTTCAAGGTCTCGATGAGCGGCAAGGGAAATTGTTATGATAATTCTATGGTCGAGACGTTCTTCAAATCCATTAAGGCTGAGCTGATTTGGCGCAACCGTTGGGACACACGCCGTCAGGCTGAAGGCGCGATCTTCCAGTATATCAACGGGTTCTATAACCCGCGCCGTCGCCACTCATCGCTTGGCGGGAAAAGTCCCTTGGCTTTTGAGCGAAAGGCCGCATAAATGAGTTCAGAGACCGGAACGTAAGCGGGACAAGACCACTCTCTGCATCGCGTCAATAAAGCTCAGTACAACCTTGCTTTCCAGAGCCCCTGTAGTCGTCATGTTGGTGGCTTGGCGCAATCCAAGATAGATATAGAAGTCATCATCATGGTGTCTGTTGAACTTGAAGCGATCAGTTGGGAGGTGTGCTACCGCGATTGCTTTGTCCGGAAATGGGAAATTTAATGGATCAACAAGCTCCGAATTCTGCCAAACGCGCAAACTGCGTTGATTTCTCTCAATCGTCCAGACATCCTCGCCTAGTCGATACTTGACTGTCGCTTGGGAACTCTGGGTGCTCTTGCCTTTTACGCTCAAACTGCTTTTGCGATGTCTCGCGTCTGGAAAAAGCTCTTGGTTTTGTGGTCTGAACTGAGATTTGGAATCTTGGGCAGCGTCGCCGCTTTCGTTCAGTTCGCGCCTAAGGCCATCGATATTGGTCAATTCTTCGACCAAAGATGCAAGAACACGGCTTTTGTTTGAGCCATTTGGTCCGATCAAAATAGACGCCTTGGGTCCAACCTCGTTTTCTTGATTGGCGAACAGTGGCAGATTGATCTCCGGCGTACTGTACGAAATTATGTAGAAATCTTTTAGTTCAGAATTTTCCAAAGTTCTTTTCCCAATACCGACTTTCGCCCTCACAACTTTGCGGCGATTAAAATGCGCATGCAAGTCCTGAAGTCAGATGCTAGCCACTATGCGCCAAATGGTGATGGTAAATTCTGGTCGGCCCACAGCCGCAGTAATCTTGGGTATCACTGGGGTTGCAGGAGCAGTGTGCTTGAATGCTCTGGTAGGAGACAGACCGAGACGATCTGCCGAGTGCAAAGATCAAGATTTTCAATCGGCTAAGCGGCGGGTTGAGCTGTCCTGAAACAGCCCGCGCAGACAACAAGGCTAATTGAAAATCCTCGTGTCGGTGGTTCAAATCCGCCCCTGGGCACCATTTACTTCAGAAAATGGAATAATAGAAAACATCCCAAGCGGTTGACCTTTCGCGGGCTTTTCAATACGTCGGTTTCATGCCCGCATCTCTTGATACCATCTTCTCAGCCCTCTCTGACGCCACCCGTCGCCAGATCCTGACCATGCTGCTGGAAGATGATATGGCCGTCACCGATGTGGCAGAGCCGTTCAACATGTCATTGGCCGCGATCTCTAAGCATCTCGGTGTTTTGACCAACGCTGGCCTCATCAGTCAAGAAAAACGCGGGCGGGTCAAATGGTGCCGGATTGAAGAAACCGCATTGCGTGAAGCATCTGCTTGGATGCAGGGCTTTGGCCACTTCGAAGCCGTCAATCTAGACGATTTTGAACGATTCCTCGAACATGAGCTCGGCGACTAATTACGCTTCCTTCAGCAACCCCAACAGCGCCAAAATGGTCAACGCCACCCCTGCCAAAACCAACACAGACGGCACGCCATTGCCAAAACCAATTTCCCATAGGATCACCCAACTTGGCGTCAACCATGTATAGGCCATCACCTTCGAAGAAGGTAGATGCATGGTCGCATATTGCACCAAATAAAACGTAATCGCTGTCGCAAAAATGGTGGTGTAAGCAATGGTGACCCACACAATTCCAGGCAGTGAAAACCAGTCGGTGGCAAATGCGGATGGCCCAGCTACAACCGCCAAGACAATAGCCCCACCAATCAATGTACCCAGGGTAAACACCAAGGGGTCCTCCCCACGATTTAGTTTTCTAATCAAAGGGGTATACAAAGCGTGTGCAGCGCAACCAACGAGATATATCATCTCGCCCGATCCGATACGAAATGCCAAAAACGCGTGGACATCCGCATCAAATATCACCCAAAGTGCCCCCAAGGCACCAATCGCCAAGGATGCCGCAATCAGAGCTGTGGTGACTTGACGCAACAAAAACCAACCAAATACCGCGGACATAATTGGAGTCATCGTAAAGACCGCAGCAGCCGACACTGGCGGCGCGCTTTTCAATCCCTCAAACATCAACACGAAATATACCGCAAACAGGCCACCCAAGGCGACATATCGCCAGGATGCCCGCCGCGCCGCGACCGGGACACCGCCGCGCATGGCCACCAGAGCCCCAATCAGCATCGCCGCCAAGAGGAAGCGCACAAACACCAATGCAAGGGGGGCAATCTCATTGGCGGCCAAGGATCCAAGACTGAAGGATCCCGCCACCAAGGCCGAAAACACCAACATTGCAATATGCCCGCGCAGGCTATGCGCCATTCTGGTCATAGAGCACATCCTTTGGCCTGCGCCGTGGCTTTAAGATGTCCCATCTGGGACGGCGAAAAGCCACGTTTGCAATCAGGCGTCACAGCCCATACCATCCTCTGGGCCCCAGTCCGCGGAACGTTCCTTCAAGAACTTCAGGAAAGTTTGCACCTTCAACGTGCGATGCAAGTCTACATGCGTCACCAGCCACAGCTGCGCCACCCATTCAGGCTTCGGCGGCAGAACCTGCACCATGTCCGGGTGCATCTGAGCGCCCCATTCCATCATAAATCCCAGGCCCGCACCGGCAACAACAGCATCCTCAAGGCTGATAAACCCTGACGCCCGATAAGAAATCTTCGCATCTGGAATTTCTTCATCAAGCCAACGATAAAATGGTGCCCGCTTAAAGCTTTTATCACCGGCAACAAAACGGTGTTTGCGTAAATCATCCAGCGTTTCAGGCATTCCTGCCTCATCAATATAGCTTTTTGCACCATATAAAGCGACGCATTGGGTGGTCAGTTTCTGCACGACGTTATCGGGTTGTTCCGGGGCATTGCCCGCACGGATCGCCACATGGGCCTCGCCGTATTCCAAACGAAACAAGCGATCCCCCGTCAGGAACTGGATATTCACATCTGGATGTTCTTTCTGAAAATCCACAAGAATTGGCGTCAATAACGGCGACAAAGACGCAAGCGATGTAATGATCAAATCGCCCTGCACTGAATCACCCTGCCCGCGAATACGTCCCGCCAGCTGTGTCAGCTGATCATCGGTCGTCTGGGCAACTTGCATCAAATCTTGCCCGGCCTCCGTTGCTGAATACCCCCGTGCATGGCGCTGAAACAGCTTGGTGCCAAGGCGTTCTTCTAGCGCGTCAACATGCCGGATCACCGTGGCATGATGCACTCCGAGAACTTCCGCAGCACCAGATACAGTCCCAATCCGGGCCACTTGATACGCCGTTCGAATCTCATCCCAATTGTCCATCTCACGCACCCCTATTGTCTGCCTATTTGCAGACCAATATGTGCATGATCTCACAGATCGCAAGTTTTTTCACCGCTTTCGTTCCAGTTTGCAGGAATGCCATAGCATTTTCCAAAAAATCTTCTTGTGCTGTGAATGCAATTCGCTCACGGATTGACCCCGTTCCAATATTTCCAATGATGGGTTTCCTGTTGAAAATCACCCAAAATAAGCCCGATCAACTTTCGTTGCACCACCGGCCAATCGGAACGGTTCTGTTCAACCTGCTTTGGTTGATTGGCTTCAACATTTTGG
Source organism: Halocynthiibacter namhaensis (assembly GCF_000812685.1). GTDB lineage: Bacteria > Pseudomonadota > Alphaproteobacteria > Rhodobacterales > Rhodobacteraceae > Halocynthiibacter > Halocynthiibacter namhaensis. Next base: position 755 of record NZ_JWIF01000038.1, on the reverse strand, counting down.
GTTTTATCATTTTGCGTGGCGGTGAGCCCTCCGGTGTTTACCTTAACGCTGCTGGCATTCTCATTCCTTGCATCATATCCCTAAATATGACCCGGCGCGTGATCATCACCTTCGACCGCCCCTCAAATACATTCAGCACCCGTCACGACTACTTGCTCAGCAAACAACAGAAACACTATAAGCTGGATTGCGTTCTCCACGCTCGGCTAGAGGTCACAAATTTCGGAAGACATGATGGTCTTGTCCCGCTTACGTTCCGGTCTCTGAACTCATTTATGCGGCCTTTCGCTCAAAAGCCAAGGGACTTTTCCCGCCAAGCGATGAGTGGCGACGGCGCGGGTTATAGAACCCGTTGATATACTGGAAGATCGCGCCTTCAGCCTGACGGCGTGTGTCCCAACGGTTGCGCCAAATCAGCTCAGCCTTAATGGATTTGAAGAACGTCTCGACCATAGAATTATCATAACAATTTCCCTTGCCGCTCATCGAGACCTTGAAACCGTGCTTGGACAAGCGCTTCTGATACTCATTTGAGCAATATTGTGAACCACGATCCGTATGGTGAATGCAATCCTCCGGTGGTTGGCGCAAAGCAACGGCCATATCTAACGCCCGGATTGCCAGATCCTTCTTCATGCGGTTACTGATAGCCCAGCCGATGACGCGGCGAGAATACAGGTCAAGGATGACGGCAAGATACAGCCAACCTTCGCTGGTCCAAATGTAGCTGATGTCGCCAGCCCATTTCTGATTGG
>NZ_JWIF01000037.1 GCF_000812685.1 Halocynthiibacter namhaensis | reverse complement strand
GCCGACGCCTTCTTCAGGATCTCATTGGCCTGGCGAAGTTCCTTGTTCTCTCGTTCCAATTCTTTGATGCGGTCCCTTTCTTCGGTTGTCAGGCCTGCGCGCTGACCCTCATCACGTTCCGCTTGTTGGCACCAGATACGCAGGCTGTCAGGGGAACAGCCAAGCTTGGGCGCGATCGCTTTGTGTGCGGCTGAATCGCTGGAATAATTGACACGGTTTTCTCGAAAAAGCCGAACGCCACGTTCACGCAGCTCAGTCGGATAGGCGGGGGTATGTTTCTTCTTTGTCATAGGGCTCACCTTTGGAGTGTTTTACTCTCCGGTAAAACCGGGGCGGTTCATAGTTTGTTGCGCAGTGGACCAAGATCGCTGTTCTGGCGGTCTTTGATATCGGAGATGTAATCGCGCATTTGATCTGAGACCTTGGATCGAATGATAGATTGCGTTTCATCGACTGAGGGCAAGTTTTCAGGTGAACCGAGTTTAGAAGTTACGTCTTTGGTTTTGAGACCTGCCCATTTGGCAATCGAATGAACATTGCCATCAACATCCAACGCAACAAATCCACGCCGATCACCACGAGCGAGGAAATAACCTCGATCCTCAAGCGCGTTCTTGAAACCGATCTGACTATCGCAGCGTTCCCATGCCTGTTGAAATGTTTGCTTGATTTCACGCGGATCAAGCCCTTGGCGTTTGGCTTGTTGCCATTCTTCCAATGTAAAATTGAGCGGTGATTTGTTGCCGTAGGTCGCCAAACCATCGGGCAATTCCCATCCATGATCCAGAAACAGATCACGCGATAAATCCCGCAGCTTGTTTTTGAAATGGGGCAAATTGATAGCCTTCATTTCGTCAGCATCGATACGCGACCACACCACATGGGCGTGGCGACGACCTTCTTTCTCATGCATGACAATCGCGCGGGGCTGATCACTCAGTCCCAGTTGTTGTTCTGCGCGGTCTGCTGCCTCAAGGAAGTCCTGTTCGGTGGCGATATGATCCTGTGGTGGGTTTAAGCTAAGAGAAAACATGAATTGCTTACATTGGGTGGCCTTGGAAATCGCGTGCATCTCAGAGAGCGCACCATGAAGTTGATCTGATGAAAAATCACGCAACTCTAAGCATGACACATGATCATTGTCACGATCATTCATCAGATGGTCGGCCAGTGCCTTTGCACCAGAGCGTTGAGAGCCTTTGAGGATCATGATTTTACTCCCAAGGCCTGCATCAATGTTGACCGCATCCAAGCCACTTCGGCAACAGCACGCTTGAGGTCTTCCTCCAATTCAGGATCGACCATCAGAGTGCCCAGATTGAGATGTTTGGCGATCTGGTTGAGGTTGTTGGCTTGCCGCGTTTGGGCAAGGCGGGCTAGAACCTCTGCCAAGAGCTGTTGCTCCGCAACAGGTGGTTTCCGCCGCTTCCGATATTTGGGAGCTTCAGCGGCAAAAACCACGGACTTTATATACGAGGACAGCGGCATCGCCCCAGCTTGGGATTCAAGCTGAGATCGTTCGTCTGGGGTTAGGCGCAATGAAAACGGTGCGAGGCGACTCATGGGCGCGGCCCTCGCAGGATCGTGGTTTTGTGATCCTTGAGAACATCATTCCAACGCTCAAGTTCTTCAAATATCTCTTCAAAATCTGGATTTGAAACACTGTCAGATGAACCGCCCCGGTTTTACCGGAGAGTTGTTGGTTCAAATATTAAGCTGCTTTTTCAGCGGCATTCAAGGCTTCATAGAAGTTCTCCTCTGCTTCATGGGGGGTGATGTAATCGATTTTGCTGTGTAGGCGTTTTTTGTTGTACCAGTTCACCCATTTCAGGGTTTCCCATTCGATCTGTCCAACAGATTTCCAAGGCCCCATAAAATCGATGACCTCGGTTTTGAACAGACCGATTGTGCTTTCCGCTAGAGCGTTGTCATAGC
>NZ_JWIF01000036.1 GCF_000812685.1 Halocynthiibacter namhaensis | reverse complement strand
CCAATCAGAAATGGGCTGGCGACATCAGCTACATTTGGACCAGCGAAGGTTGGCTGTATCTTGCCGTCATCCTTGACCTGTATTCTCGCCGCGTCATCGGCTGGGCTATCAGTAACCGCATGAAGAAGGATCTGGCAATCCGGGCGTTAGATATGGCCGTTGCTTTGCGCCAACCACCGGAGGATTGCATTCACCATACGGATCGTGGTTCACAATATTGCTCAAATGAGTATCAGAAGCGCTTGTCCAAGCACGGTTTCAAGGTCTCGATGAGCGGCAAGGGAAATTGTTATGATAATTCTATGGTCGAGACGTTCTTCAAATCCATTAAGGCTGAGCTGATTTGGCGCAACCGTTGGGACACACGCCGTCAGGCTGAAGGCGCGATCTTCCAGTATATCAACGGGTTCTATAACCCGCGCCGTCGCCACTCATCGCTTGGCGGGAAAAGTCCCTTGGCTTTTGAGCGAAAGGCCGCATAAATGAGTTCAGAGACCGGAACGTAAGCGGGACAAGACCAATGTGGGTCAAGCAACCCAGCGAAGCCGATCATTTCCCGAGACGCATTGAACGTCCCCCAAAACGCCATCATACATTTCTCAACGAAAATTTGTTTTGCGGGGATTAAAACCTGCCTGCCGCGTGTTTCCTTAATATCAACCACAACAACGGGACCCCATCCTCACATATGGCCCCACCAACAAAGGAAATACTATGTATAAATCTCTGACGACCGCCCTTCTTTTTGCAGTCACCTCGACCACAGCGGTTTTTGCCGAGGGACATATGGTTGCGGGGTTGCAAGTTGTAAATGGTGCGCTTGCCAATGCAGACGGCATGTCGCTTTACACATTTGATCCAGATACGGCTGACAGTTCAGCTTGCAATGGTCCATGTGCAGTTGCTTGGCCCCCTCTGTTTGCAGGTGCCGATGACGAAGACCATGGTGAATTCACGATTGTCACCCGCGCGGACGGCTCGCGCCAATGGGCCCATGATGGTGCACCGTTGTACTTCTGGAAAAACGACGTTGAAGCTGGTGATCAGACTGGTGATGGCGTGAAAGGCGTGTGGCATCTTGCACGCCCCTGATCCTGTGATTAACATTGTTTCGGGGCATATCCGTCCCGAAACATCACGGAATAAACCTGTGAGCGTACCCCGCCAGACCTTTCAACACGAACTGCAGCTTCATCTGCCAACCTTACGACGCGTGGCACTGGGTTTGACACGTAATTCAGCGGCGGCAGATGACCTGACACAGGATTGTGCGGAACGCGCTTTGCGCAAGCAAGCGCTATATGTGGCTACGACAGCAGGCATGAAACCTTGGCTTATGACCATGATGGTCAATCTGCACCGCAATCAGATCCGCGCAGGAAAGTCGCGGCCGCAAACGGACAGTATGGATCTTGAGTTTCTGAAAGCAGCAAGTCCTGATACGCTGGCTGCTCGGCTTGATTTAACGGATACGGCACGCGCAATTGATCAACTGCCCACTGACCAACGCGAAGTTTTACTAACGGTGGTTCTTAGCGGTATGTCCTATAAGGATGCCGCCGAAACCCTTTCGCTGCCTCTTGGCACGTTGATGTCTCGACTGGGGCGAGCACGCGCGCGGCTGCGTGAAATTACGAATGAAGGTGCGGTATGACGAACGGCTCAAAAACAATTACCGATGATATGTTGCACGCTTTTGTCGACGGGCATCTGTCTGACGCCGATATGGCCCATGTGGAATCCTGGTTAAATGCCAATCCGGATCGGGCCGAGGAAATTATGGATTGGGCCGAACAGAACCGATCAATCGAAGCATTGTTCCCAGAAGTGCCCGTGAATTCGGTAGAAGCACCAAGCGCCAACACAAACGCAGCCCCCCTTCGCTATGCTGCACAATTCGTTGCAGGTCTGGCTGTATTGGCGGTCGGCATATTTGCGGGCTGGACGCTGCGTGACAGCAACGACATTGCGCAGCTTCCAACAAACGACACTGAGATCATTGCCGCGTTGGTGCAGGACGCTCTAGCTGCGCATGTTGTTTACGCAGTAGATCCGCATCGCCCCGTTGAAATCAAAGCCTCACAAGAGGCGCTTTTGATCCGCTGGCTGTCCAACCGCGTTGGCGCACAAATGGTTGCGCCAAACCTTGAAAGTAGTGGCTTTGACCTTGTTGGGGGCCGCTTACTGTCGGTCTCTGAAGGCCCCGCCGCACAATTTATGTATGAAAACTTGGCGGGCACTCGCATTACTTTGATGGTCCTACAGGGAAACACCGGGCGAATGGCCGAATTTCAGTTTGAAAATGATGGGGAAGCCAACAGCTTTTACTGGCAAGACGAAACGCTACGCTATGCCCTCGTCGGGGACATACCACGTGGAGAGCTTAGTGAAATTGCAAGTAATGTGTTTAACCAGCTCACGGCCGGTTAAGGCAACTCCGGCTGCCCCTACTACATCCGACACGCAATCGAATGTTCCGCTTGGAATTAATTGAACCCATGGTGACCCTCCTGACAGAAGGCTGTCAGGAGGGGTGTTCTATAGGAAGCAGACATTCAGATATCAGGAGATCAAAACATGTCTGTACTTGAACGCGTGCGTTTCAAAACTCTGCCCAACACGGATGAGGCCGCTTTTCTAGAAGCGGCGCAAGCCAGCTTTGCTTGGGTGAAAACACAACCAGGATTTATGTATCGTACACTGGTGAAAGACGGGGATCACTGGGAAGATCTCGTGTATTGGGATGGCCAGGCCAGCGCCCAAGCAGGCGGTGCCGCATTTATGGCCTCGGCCGAGAACGCAGCCTATGGCGCGATGATCTCGCCTGGCACAGTTGTGATGGCACATTTGCCCCAAATGCTTGCGATCGCTGCCGCAGGGTAATTGACCTGGATGAGGGCTGCGCGCATACATTCCATATGGAACACGAAGCCCTCATCCGCCTCAGCATCTTTCTAGGCCTATTCACGCTCTTCGCGAGCATCGAAACCTGGTTCCCTCGCCGTGTGCGAAGCCTACCGCGCAAATCACGCTGGTTTACAGCTTGGTCCTTGACGCTGCTCAATACCCTGACCTTGCGAATGATGGCCTTTGTATTACCCGTCTTAGCTGTTGGCGCCGCCGCAGATGCAACACACCAAGGCTGGGGTCTGCTAAACCTGATCACCCTGCCCGCTTGGTTTGAACTTATTCTCGCCGTTCTGATTTTAGATTTCGCGATCTGGCTACAACATTTGATCACGCATAAAGTACCGCTTCTGTGGCGTTTGCATCGGGTACATCACGCAGATCGCGACATCGACGTCACGACTGCCATCCGTTTTCACCCCGTTGAAATTGCGCTATCGATGCTGATCAAGATCGCCGTGGTCTATGCCCTTGGCCCGACCGCGATTGCGGTGATTATATTTGAGATCATGTTAAACGGCACCGCCATGTTCAACCACGCCAACATGCGCCTCCCCGCCAAAGTGGATCAGCTTGTGCGCATGGTGTTGGTGACCCCGGATATGCACCGCGTGCATCATTCCGTTCACCGACAGGAACATGACAGCAATTATGGATTTGCTCTGTCGATTTGGGATCGCATGTTCAATACCTATATTGCGCAACCCAAGGCTGGACATGACAAAATGGAAATCGGCCTGGCCTGGCGTGATGAACGCCCCGCAAAACTTGGGTGGAGCCTATGGTTACCCTTTCAAAAGAAATAGAATCACGGGCGCGGGCCCAGCATCTGGATATCGGCGGAATACTTTGGGACGGAAATGACACGCTGGTGTTGTTGCTGCCTCGTGAACCCGGGTTCTGGAAACATTTCACCGCCTCTGCAGAATATCAGGACAAGGCAGAAAATCCGCTTGATCGCTGGTCCAAACATGTTGTCGGCGAGATCGCAGATGACCTCGGATTGGGAACCCATTTTCCATCTGATGGGCCGCCCTATCCACCGTTTATCCGCTGGGCAAAGGCCTCGGGCCGGGCTTGGGCGTCACCGGTTCAAATGATGGTGCATGACACTGCGGGCATGATGATATCCCTGCGCGCGGCTTTGCGCGTTCCCCAACGCTTGCCGCTTGCGCCATTGCAGAAGGCCTCACCTTGCAACACCTGCGCCGAACAGCCCTGCCTTTCCCAATGTCCTGTTAGTATATCCAAATGCTGTGCGGCCGTCGGTCCGGCGTCTGCGTCCTAAAAATGCACTGGCTGAAGAAGAGCTGAAGACAAAACGTGCTGAACGCCGTGAACGTGAATTGGACGCGTTGGTGCGAGGAAAGCCGATCATTCAGGATCTAGGTGACGATGCCAGCACAAAGTTTCTGTCATTTTTCTTTGATGAAACTTTCGCGGATGTCGAAAAAGAACTTAGCAAGATCGAATTGGCCTTTGCAGCGCGCATATGCAAGTGACCTTTTCCCAACCTACGGCCCGGGTGACCGCCTCAACGTTAGACAGGGAAGCATTAGTTCCCTGACTACCAAGAGCGCGGTTTCACTGATCGAGGTTTCTCAGATGCTCGGGCAAGGCATGTCTGGTGGTCCCTTAATGGGCGAGGATTATGCGGTATTTGGCATCATCCACAAAGGCGGCCCAGTAGCCTACGTTACAAAAGATGGAAGCGTTTCTCCACAACGGCAGCTTGCTGTTGCAATTTCTGAGTTGAAAGCATGGGTGTCGACCTTTCCGTAAACCATGATGAGTTTTCTCAGAATTACCAGATTGCTAGTTCGCTTTCCGCTCAGTTTGCTACCCCAATGATACCCACAAGAAAATCAGCTATGATCGCAAATCTCAGCGATCTATCCAAGTGGCTGTTTTCATTAAGTTTAAATGGTGCCCAGGGGCGGATTTGAACCACCGACACGAGGATTTTCAATCCACTGCTCTACCCCTGAGCTACCCGGGCACCGGGGAACGTTGTACGTTCGAGTAAGCGCGTTTTAGACGGGGGGGCTGGCAGTGTCCAGAGGGGAAATCACTGTTTTTCCCTGGAATGTCATTTTTTCACAAATCCGCGCCTTTTGCTTGTTATGATACCGTGCGGGGTAGGTGGGATCGTTCTGGTGGTTACACCAGTTCACGTGGCACGACGAAGTTTACCAAACGGCCGCTGCTGGGCTGAATGTCGGACCAGTTTTCGATGTCAAAATCCAAAACTGTTGTTGCGCCGCTGGGATATTGCCGAAACTTGGGATGTGTTACACCGCCTTCGACAAGTCCGGCTGCCAAGGCTGCCGTGCCGGGGTTGTGCCCAAGCATCATCACGGTGCCTTCCGAACGTTTTTGCAGCAGAGACAACATCTTACCTGGTGCGGCCAAATAAAGCTGTGAGGTGAATTCTGTTAAGGCATCTCCGAGGTGTTGCGCAACACCTGCCCAGGTTTCACGGGTCCGTTCGGAGCTTGAGGACAATAATAGGGCGGGGGCATAGCCCTGCGTGGCCATCCATCGCCCTATCGCGTCCGAGGCTTGCCTGCCACGTTCGGTTAACACTCGGTCGTGGTCATCTAAGCAGGGGTCGTCCCAGCCGGATTTGGCATGGCGCATCAAAATAAGTCGTTTTGTCATGGTCTCACCCTGATTGAATAGGTTGCTAATTCCTAGGGGAAATGCGTTGGGATGCAAATGATTTTGGACCTGGGGCAGCCTATGTGGGTCTTAGAAAAGCCCGCATGTGGAAGGCAGATTGCGCGGCTGTGCGCCCAGAGGTTTGGCTGACTGGGCATGATACACGTGCCTGGCAGCCGTTTGACATGCAATCTTGGCCTGCGGGACTGTGCAAATGGGCTTGGCATCCGGCGTAGTCATAAACGTCATTGCTTAACGCGCTAACTATAGCTCGCCGCGCCGAATTAGACTGAGGTGCAAGCCAGTTTAGACAGCACACCAAACCAGGTAATGATGAGGACAAGACCCAAGTTTGCATAAGAAGCGTGTGCATAGTGGCCTGTTCAGGCAATTACATTGCCATCGGTGTCTATCAGCTATTTGTCTCTCGAATTGGTCGTTAACCATTTTATCTGGACGGCAAGCCTAAAGCCCTCGAAATGCGACACTTGCAACGAAGATAACGTTCAGCATAGTACAACCAACCAGATGAATTGTATTTGCCCTAATTTTGGCTCCCTTTACTGCCGAAAACCCTAGTTTGAGATCATCAAATCCTATTAATGAAATTAATTTCATTTAGATAGGAGATATTGACGGAAGGATAGCGAGATGAAGAGACTAATATATCAGTATTGGACAGGCCGTATGCCCTCCTATGCCCAAGTAAGCAAAGAGCTTTTTACTTCATATGCGCGAGACTCTGGTGCTGAATACCTTTTCGAGCAAGATCCCCGGTATTTCAGAAGTAAATACGCTCGCTACTATAATGCGCTTCGACCCATATTTGACCTGAATTTTCACGCCTATGATCAAGTTTTGTTTGTGGATATGGATGTGATCCCGCTTCAAAACAATGATGCGAATATTTTTGAAACGCCAATTGGGCAAATTGGGATGGTAGAGGAGGTTGACCAACCCGATCTAAGATTAAACATGTTTGGAAGAATAAATCACAATAATGATTTGCGTTGGGCTAAAGTCGTCAAGAAAATTTGGGGGGTACAGGTACCGTTAGATGCACTTAACCGACCTCGAGTCTTCAATTCTGGCGTGGTTTTGTACACAAAAACCGGCCTTCAATTTGCGCGAGAAAACTTCCCCTCCGTCAAAGCCTATCAATATGTGATGACCTTAGCTAGGCTACCGCGTTTCTACCGGTTGGATCAAAACTATCTTGGCGCATTCGTAGGGAAACATCGCTGTGATTATTCATGCTTGGCTTCCGATTGGAATAGTCAAATTACCAGTGCCAAAACCTTGTCTGGTGAAAATCTGCTCGTCGATCAACGAACAGCATCATCCAAGTTTATCCACATGCAACATCGCGGAAGGAATGAAATGAGCCAAGACGATGTTCTGTCTGTTGCTAGTGGAACATACAATTTTGACGCAGCACGCCACTTTTGACCACTGCAAAGATCAAATAGAACGCCCAAAGCAACAGAAAGACTCCTTTAACCATGACCAATGATCCGTATATTTCGATAATTATTCCAACACACAATCGCGCAAATTTACTTCCTAGGGCTGTGTCGTCTGCTTTATTATGGGCTGGGAGTGATGTGGAAGTGTTAGTTGTCGAAGATGGGAGCAAAGTGGCACAACAGGCTTTGGAAGAATTCGCTCACCTACCGCATCTGATTGTGACACAAAACCAAGGCCCACGAGGTGCTGCTTCGGCTCGAAATTACGGAGCCAATATTGCACGCGGGCAAATATTGCTTTTCCTAGACGATGATGACGAGTTCATTGGCGACTATGTGCTACGTGTAAAGGACATTGCAACGACGGAAAATGCCTATTGGGGCTTTGCGCGACAAAAGATCCGCTCGGGTGACCCTTACAATCTTGTTCATGATAAGAAGTCGAAATTAGGCGACCACAGTCGGCTGGCTAATAAAAAAATTCCAGTCCGACGGAAAATTGCGCCCCTTAGCGCGGGGTTTTGGATAAGAAAGTCCCTTTACTGGGACCTCGGAGGGCTGTGTGCTGATCAAGTGATTGACGAAGATACAGACTTATGCTGTCGTCTTTTAGCTGCCGGGTTTGAACCTTGGCTTGAAGCTTGCTTTGCTGTTGTCCTAGAGCGGTCTCTAGATTTTGAACGACTTACAAACCAAGGTAATAAATCCCTGATTGCCGAATGTTATCTGAGGACTTTTCTGCACAATATTGCCTCATGCAATCACATTCATGGAGCACCAGCATACCTCGCTTTTCGCGCGCAACGAATGATCCTGAGGAGCGGTCAAGTTGAACTACTTTCAGAAGTGACTGAAAATATACAAAGCTACTGGCTGCGTTTTGTACTGGTCTTGTCCCGCTTACGTTCCGGTCTCTGAACTCATTTATGCGGCCTTTCGCTCAAAAGCCAAGGGACTTTTCCCGCCAAGCGATGAGTGGCGACGGCGCGGGTTATAGAACCCGTTGATATACTGGAAGATCGCGCCTTCAGCCTGACGGCGTGTGTCCCAACGGTTGCGCCAAATCAGCTCAGCCTTAATGGATTTGAAGAACGTCTCGACCATAGAATTATCATAACAATTTCCCTTGCCGCTCATCGAGACCTTGAAACCGTGCTTGGACAAGCGCTTCTGATACTCATTTGAGCAATATTGTGAACCACGATCCGTATGGTGAATGCAATCCTCCGGTGGTTGGCGCAAAGCAACGGCCATATCTAACGCCCGGATTGCCAGATCCTTCTTCATGCGGTTTGGTCTTGTCGCGGTTTAGTTCCGGTCTCTTTCGAGCAATGTTTGCTATGAAGGAGATAGAGAATGGCAAAGAGATACACAGACGAGTTTCGGCGTGATGCGGTGCGCATGGCGACGACGAGTGGCTTAACGCGGCCTCAACTTTCATCAGATTTAGGGGTTGGGCTTTCGACGCTGAACAAATGGGTTCAACAGCATCAACACGATGACCTGATGTCAGGACCGCATGAAGACGTTGAGAAGGAGAACACGCGGCTTCGCAAGGAAG
>NZ_JWIF01000035.1 GCF_000812685.1 Halocynthiibacter namhaensis | reverse complement strand
GTTGGTGACAGCTATGACAACGCTCTAGCGGAAAGCACAATCGGTCTGTTCAAAACCGAGGTCATCGATTTTATGGGGCCTTGGAAATCTGTTGGACAGATCGAATGGGAAACCCTGAAATGGGTGAACTGGTACAACAAAAAACGCCTACACAGCAAAATCGATTACATCACCCCCCATGAAGCAGAGGAGAACTTCTATGAAGCCTTGAATGCCGCTGAAAAAGCAGCTTAATATTTGAACCAACAACTCTCCGGTAAAACCGGGGCGGTTCAGTCTCGAACGGGGGTACAATTGGGTCAGTCACAAGGCTAGGCACTATCAACCCAGCTTCAAAATCGCTTTCATAAGCTTTTGAAAGGGCCTCAACAATGACAACAGTCTTAGCAACCTGAATTTGGCTTAAGTACCATGACTGCAAGGGGGTAATTTCCATGTCCGGTAAGCTACGACTCTAATTACTGGCTTATCCCACCCAAAAGCTATTTACCGAAGCCATTCTGAAGTTCTTTCGGAAAATTATCCCAGAGCAATGGCACAACTTCCGAAATCAGGTCACTGATAATTTCCGCGTCATCTCAGAACAAAATCTTCGGGTTTTGGAGTGAGCGGAGTATATCTGAACTTATTCAGGCCTGAGAGGTGGACCCCGAAGGAATTCGATTTAAGGCCCGATATATCCGCTTTTAGAAAGTAGTTCTAATGCGCGCCTGGTTGCCCCGCCATGATTTTTACAAAACTCAGATATGCGCGGATCAGATGGGGGCGCAGCAAGATGTTTCTGCCAATGGGCCAAGAGCTCGGCGCCGGTTTCAACTTTCGTTAATACACCTGCCTCTATCGCTTCGATGCCGGGATACTCAATGCCCCACATGCTTGGCCCGATGACAACGGGTTTATGCAAGCACATGGGTTCAATCACATTGTGAGAGCCTTCGTTATTGAATGTATCCCCAATGAAGGCGAAGTCACACATTGCGAAATAAAAGTAAATCTCGCCCAAAGAGTCACCAAATAGAAAGTCGCATTCTGTTGGGCCCACCCAATTCAAATCGTGATCCAAAACGTCTGAGCGGCGCGAAACCTTTAGGCCGGCTTGGTTCAGGGATTGATAACTCGCATCAAAATCTTTTGGATGGCGGGGGACATAAACAACCAACGGCGGATTTGGGCCGCCCAATAGTTTTGCCACCACTGGAATAAGGGTCTCGTCTTCGTCAAGGGCTGTGCTGGCAAGACAAATCACACGACGTTTGCCCGCGATCTTGTTTTTCGCCACCAGCCCTTGCTCGACATGGTGGTCCGGGACCGGCTGTTCAAAACGCATTTCTCCCATGACCTGAACCACATTGGCACCAAAGGTTTCAAACCGCGCTTTATGGCGTTCAGATTTCGCCAAGATCAGATTAAACCCGGTGGCAAGACGACCGCGCATGCGTAGCCATTTTTTATCTCGTGCATATGCCACATCTGGGTATTGGGCCTGAAGCATCACAAGCGGAACAGAGTGGTGATTGCTTTGTGCGATCATCTGAGGCCAGAGTTCGGTCTCAAGGACGATCCCCAATTTAGGTCGATAATGCGTAAAAAATCGCGAAAAGGCCCAACCTAAATCAAGCGGACACCAGACTTTGATCAATTGATCGTCGGTCATGGCCTGTGCGTATGCGCTGTGGGCTTCATGATTTCCGGCGGCGGACATGGTGGTTAAGATGATCCGTTCGCCGCGGGCTAGAAATGCGTCAAGCAAGGGTTTGGCCGCGCGCAATTCCCCCAATGAAGCCGCATGTATCCAGATCGCGCCTTGTTCAAATTGGCGACCCACACCAAAGCGTTCTGATAGGTTTTGCGCATAGACGGGTTCTTTGCGTCCGCGTCGTTTGAAATACAATATCCCAAGCGGCAATATCGCGTGATACAGCAGGGACCATATCACTAGAAAGGCGCGATCTATGATGGATTTGGGATATTTTTTCATGCGCCAAAGACCTGTGTTCCATACATGCGTGCCATCGCAATTGTCGGAAGATATGAATGGGACGACAGGTGATCAGGCATGACAGAGGCATCACAGATATCAAGGTTATCAAGGCCAAAAACGGAAAAATCTGCCCCGACCACACCGTCTTGTGATGTGTTCGCCATGCGATTGCTGCCAATCAAATGATAGCCAGAATAGGCACGATCTTTGACCAAAGCCCTGAGATCATCGCGTAGGTTTTCTGCTTGAAATCCCATCTTGGTCACCAAATCGCACGCGTTTTGCACGCCCTCTGTGGCGGCTGCTATGTCACGAGGGTCTGAGAAAAACCCAGGATCAACCGTTACACCATTCGGCCCCAAGGCAACGCGGCCTTCGGATTTGGGCCAAAGCTGATAGATCCCAATGGATGCGCCCTGTGTGCGTTCAAACTGAATACCTTTTTGCGCCACTTTGCTGCGATCTTGGGTGAAATGCACCAATTGCAGACGCAGGGCATCTTCATAGGGGTCGCCCGTGGCCAGGTTAAGCCCCGCAGATGCCCCAGGCCCACGTAAGACGCTGTTTTGAAGAGGAATACAGTATTTCACGCCTTCCCAAAAAGCCCGGATACCGCGTGTCTTTTGGTTCAAAGTGTCATGGCCGTCACAGGAAAAACCAATGCGAATATTGGCGTGATCTTTCAGATGTGCCCCGACCTGTGGCTGATCCAACTGCACAGAAATATCGTGTTTTTCCAGTTGATCCGCAGGGCCAATACCCGACTGCATCAACACTTTGGGTGAGCCAACAGCGCCAGATGCCAGAATAAAACGCCCGGCTTGAATGCGGCGTCCATCCTCCAGAAGTGCTGATTGCACACGGCGACCTTCAAGTTGAAGTTTTTCAACTTTTGCATGGATGATGTTTACGTTTTTCGCAGCTTTAAAACGGTCGAAATGATTGCGGCGCAGGCCCCATTTCGTGTTCACAAACAGATGGCCGGCCCCCAGGAAATCGAGATCCTGATCATGGCTATGATGTTCGCCCGCTTTGATAAATTTTTGACTTAACCCATCATACCAACTGGTAACACGAGGGGCATCCGAACGTATATCCAGCAGTGTTTTTGTGAAATCCAACCCCAGATGGGCGAAGACTTTATGATAGCGACCAATCGGGCCAGTATAGGCAACATTTCCGTTGATACGCGATGAACCACCAAGGCCACGTCCGGCCAGAACCGGCGTTTGACGGTCGTTCAATGGGGCCTGGGGTTGGCTGGCGCAGCTGTCGACAAAATGAGGGTTTCCGATGATTTTTCCAACCATCAGAGGAATGCGTTGAAAAGGGTGATTTCCGCCAGCGCGCCCCTGTTCAATCAGCAGAACCTTCTGTCCGCTTAATGCGGCCATACGGGCGATTTCAACCCCGGCACTGCCGCCGCCAAGAATTGCGATATCAGCGGTTAGGTCGGACAAATGACACCCCATCATCTTGTAGCCAATCATGCAGAGCCTCAGTCATGGCCCAATCAAAAGCGGTGTCGATATCTGCGCCCATTGGGATTTCTTGCTTATAATACAGGGTATCGGGGTGCAGAAACGCATTTGTGTCGCGCAGTTTCGATACCGATCCGGCATAAAAAGCACCATCAACAAAACCAAATTGTTGATCGCGTGCCTGGCGATAGGTTGTTTTGTCGCCTTGGATGATCGGCACACCTGTTGGGTATTCGATCACATCTTCGGGCGCCTCAAATGGTTCGGTGCAGGATGCCACGCTGTTTGTTTGTGACAGGCCCGCCAAAAGCCCGGCCAAATCTGCCTGTAAGCGCAGCGGTGTTGTGGGTTGCAGCAAGATGTATTGATCGGCCTCTTGTGCGGCATCCAAAACGACGCCCGCCATGCCCGCAACATCTGACGCGAGATCCGGGTCACGGTCGCGAAATGTAACTTGGGTCGCGTATTTTTCGTGAACCAAGGCGCAGATCTCAGGGTCATCAGACGATGCAATTACCTGGGCATTGGGAATGCGATCTTGCAGCCAAACCCCGGAGGCCAAGCTCCAGTCCACCAGGGGGAAGCCGCGAAACAAACGTGTATTTTTGCCCGGGAGACCCTTGGACCCCTTCCGGGCTGGAATTACAATACAAGTCGTCATTTACGGATCAAAGCAGCCAGTTCTTGACCAAGCTGTTCATAGGCACTGATTTCAATACCCAGCATGACGGGAATGGCGATCTGTTCCAGCAGCAAGGCTTGGGTGTCAACGGCGGCTTGGGTTTTGATGTCGAAATCAAACTGTTCCCAATAGAACGAACAATGCCATTCCATCGCGTCTGGCAGGTTCTTCGTGCCAAAGCCTGTTTGTGTCAGGTGATCAATCACCGCTTGGCGCAGATCATCATCTTTGGTGCCGAAGATGAATGTATCATGGGTGGGTTCCGCACCCTCGGGGATGTCCCGTGGATAAGCGCGGCCATCCAACACATCTGACAGCCCTTTTTCCAGGGCCATATAGCGTTTTTTGGTTTCTTCCCAGATGCGATCAAGCTTTGACAATTGGACTTTGCCGACCACAGCGTTCAATTCGCTCATCCGGCAGTTATAGCCCGGCATCGCAGCGCGATCGCGTCCACGGGGGCGATCGGGAAGGTTCATGTGACCGTGGTCATGATAATGGCGCGCAGTGTCCGCATCGTCTTGACCCTTCGCAATAACAAGACCACCTTCACCGGTGGTGATCATCTTGCCGTAATCAAGGCTGAACACCCCAAAATCGCCAACAGCGCCTACGAATTGACCTTTGTATTTGGCACCAACCGCTTCACAGGCGTCTTCAAGCACGGGAATGCCATGGGCCTTTGCGATCGCGTTGATTTCATCCATTTTCGCAGGCACGCCCAACATATGCACCGGCATGATACATGTGGTTTTTGGCGTGATCAGCCCTTCAAGTTGGGCTGGATCCATATTCAAAGTGGCATCTGATCCGGCAATCACTGGGGTCGCGCCGCAATCAACGATGGCTTCAAGACCTGCAACAAAGTTAAAGCATTGGGTGATAACTTCGTCGCCAGCTTTCACGCCCATCGCCTTAAGGGCAACTTTGATCGCCGCGGTGCCCGATGACACACAAAGCGCATTGCCCAAATCCATATGTTCGCAAAATTGCGCTTCAAGTTCGCGCACATGGTAAGCCTTGCGCATACTCGTAAAACCATGAGCAAAGAAAACCCCACCTTCGTCCATCAAGGCATTAAGAGCTGCGCGCTCTTCTTCGCCAATCCACTCAAAACCTGGCATTACTTGTTTCTCCCCTCGTCAAGGGGGGCACCCCCAGAGACATTATGTTTTCATAACCATGCAATTGCATAGAACTACAGAAGTTCCACAATAACTTCAACGTCACTTGGACAAGGAGTTATAGCCGAAAGTTGGTGACGGCCCAGATGGGCGGCATATCATGGCGTTGTTAGGACGCCGCAATTCTCATTGAGAAAAGGATATGCCACATGACCAACAATACAGTAATCGACTTTGAAAAACCAAGCGATTTTTCACCTGATCCGCTGACGGATCTTCTTTGTGCGGGTGCGCAGGAACTTCTGGCGACTGCGGTGCGAGCGGAGGTATCGGAGTTTATAAAGGGGCACGCGCACCTTTTGGATGATGAAGGTCGCCAGCGTTTGGTGCGCCACGGGTTTCTGCCGGAACGCGAAGTAATGACAGGGATCGGCAAGGTCACGGTCCAAGTTCCTCGGGTACGCGACCGTGGATCAAACGCGGATGGTGTGAAGATCCGATTCAATTCTTCGCTTGTGCCGCCGTATTTGCGCAAGGCCAAATCTGTGGAAGAGCTTCTGCCTTGGCTTTATCTCAAAGGCATCTCGACGGGAGACTTCAGCGAGGCGCTGGCATCCCTTGTAGGGCCGGACGCCGATGGATTGTCGGCCTCGACGATCACGCGACTGAAATCGACTTGGTGGGACGAGTATGAAGCGTGGCGCAAGCGCGACCTGTCAGGAAAGCGCTACGTCTACATCTGGGCCGATGGTGTCTACTTCAATCCGCGCTTGGATGATGATCGTCAATGTATGTTGGTTATTATTGGCGCGGATGAGTATGGGAACAAGGATGTTCTTGGCATCATGGACGGGTTCCGCGAGAACGCGGATAGCTGGCGAGACCTTCTTGGGAGCCTGAAGAAAAGAGGGTTAACGATTGCGCCTGATCTGGCCTGTGGGGATGGTGCTATGGGTTTTTGGACCGCACGGCGGGACGTGTAGCCGACGACGAAAGAACAACGCTGTTGGGTTCACAAGATGGCCAATATCACCGGCGCAATGCCCAAGCCAATGCATGAAAAGGCCAAGGCAGGGTTGCAAGACATATGGATGGCAGCGACGAAGAAAGAGGCCATCGTGGCCTTTGATCTGTTCGTAAAAACCTACGGCGTCAAATACGAGCGGGCGGTCAAAAAGTTGACCAAGGATCGCGACGTGCTGCTGACATTCTACGACTTCCCAGCCGAACACTGGAAGCACATCCGTACGACAAGCCCGATTGAAAGCGTCTTTGCCACAGTCCGCAATCGGACACGCAAAACCAAGGGCTGCCTGAGCCGCAAAACCGCCCTCGCCATGGTCTTCAAGCTGATGATGTCAGCCAAGAAGAAATGGCGAAAGCTCAGCGGCACAAACCGACTGCCCGAAGTCATTCGAGGGGTTGAGTTCAAGGACGGGATCAAGCAACTTCAAAACGCCGCCTGATCAGGCCGTCACCAACTTTTGGGCATAGCTCCATCACTTAGCTTTTCATGACTGCGTGACGTAACCAAGCGAGGCAATGACACTATGTCTGCGCTTAATTCGCCACCTACTTCAAAGCTTATATCTCTATCCAACCAAACACGAAGGCTGCTGTCATATTGCAGAATTTCTTGCAGTATCTCTAGCGCATCCTAGCAAAGGCTTTCACTCTTGTTCTAAAACTTTTTAGCAGTAGTGGTCTTGTCCCGCTTACGTTCCGGTCTCTGAACTCATTTATGCGGCCTTTCGCTCAAAAGCCAAGGGACTTTTCCCGCCAAGCGATGAGTGGCGACGGCGCGGGTTATTGAACCGCCCCGGTTTTACCGGAGAGTTGTTGGTTCAAATATTAAGCTGCTTTTTCAGCGGCATTCAAGGCTTCATAGAAGTTCTCCTCTGCTTCATGGGGGGTGATGTAATCGATTTTGCTGTGTAGGCGTTTTTTGTTGTACCAGTTCACCCATTTCAGGGTTTCCCATTCGATCTGTCCAACAGATTTCCAAGGCCCCATAAAATCGATGACCTCGGTTTTGAACAGACCGATTGTGCTTTCCGCTAGAGCGTTGTCATAGCTGTCACCAAC
>NZ_JWIF01000034.1 GCF_000812685.1 Halocynthiibacter namhaensis | reverse complement strand
TGATTTTGGCTTGGCGCGCGGAACGGTTGACAAGATGTGCGCGTTTCCGGTGCCGCCGGGCTACCGGCGGGAGAAGGATGTGCGCCGTCCGAAGCTGGATGGGTTCACGGGTTATGTCGATGCGTGGCTTTTGAAGGACCTGGAGGTCCCGAAGAAGCAGCGTCACACGGCGAAGCGGATTTACGACCGGCTTTGTGCGGAGAAAGGGTTCACCGGTGGTTATACGACGGTAAAGGACTACGTTCGGGCCCACCGTCAGAAGGCGCGCGAGATGTTCATTCCGCTGGCGCATCCGCCCGGGCATGGGCAGGCGGATTTTGGCGAGGCCGTTGTTGTCTTGGCCGGCATTCAGCAGAAGGTTCACTTCTTTGCTTTCGATCTGCCCCAAAGCGATGCCTGTTACATTCGAGCCTATCACGCGGCCACATCAGAGGCCTGGATGGACGGCCATGTTCACGCCTTTGGCTTTTTTGGCGCGGTGCCACTGTCTGTGGTTTACGACAACGATAGCTGTCTTGTTGCCAAGATCGAGGCGGATGGCCGTCGTCGTCGGACGCAGATGTTTACAGAGATGCTGTCGCATTACTTGTTTGATGATCGCTATGGCCGCCCAGGCAAGGGCAACGATAAGGGCAAGGTGGAAGGTCTGGTTGGTTGGTCGCGGCGCAATTTGATGGTGCCACTGCCGGAGTTTGCAGACATCGAGAGCTTCAACGCCTGGCTGGAAGAGCAATGTCGCAAGCGACAATCAGCGGTTCTGCATGGGCATACGGAGACGATTGGCCAGCGTTTGCAGGGTGACCTTGCGGCGATGTCGCCATTGCCGAGCGCAGCCTACGAGGCTTGCGCCAAAGCCACTGGCCGCGTCAGTTCACAATCCTTGGTGCGCTACAAGACTAATGATTACTCGGTGCCCAGCACCTATGGCTTCCGGGATGTGACGATCCGGGCCTTTGTGAATGTGGTGGAGATCGGCTGTGGTGGCGAGATCATTGCCCGCCATCCCCGTTGCTACGAGCGGGAACAGATGGTGTTCAATCCGGTACATTACTTTGCGCTTCTGGAGAGAAAGCCCGGTGCCCTTGATCAGGCTGCACCCTTGGCCGATTGGGAGATGCCCGAAGAGCTGCAAACCTTGCGCCGCTTGATGGAGGCGCGTCAGGCCCGACAGGGGCGACGTGAGTTCACCCAGGTTCTACGGCTCCTGGAGAGCTTTGAGCTTCCAGTTTTGTGTGCGGCGGTGCGCGTGGCGCTGCAAAAGCGGGCCATCGCCTTTGACGCAATCAAGCATCTGGTGCTGTGTCAGGTGGAATGCCGTCCCGCACGGCTCGACCTGTCGCTCTATCCCTATCTGCCGCGTGCAGCAGTGCAGACCACGAAGGCTTCAAGCTACATGGCGCTGCTGTCGGAGGGGGCATCATGAATGAGGCCTCCGACCTTCTGCTGGCCGATCACCTCAAGAAGCTCAAACTGCCTACGGTGTTGCGCGAGTATGAGAAGCAGGCCCGACAATGCGCTGCTGAGAACAAGGGGCACGTGCCCTATCTGAGCCGCCTGATCGAGTTGGAACTGATCGATCGGGAACGGCGCATGGTGGAGCGCAGGATCAAGGCGGCGAAGTTCCCTGCGCCAAAGAGCCTGGACAGCTTCGACTTCAAGGCGATCGCGGCGCTCAACAAGGTGCAGGTGCTGGAATTGGCGCGTTGCGGCTGGATCGAACGACGTGAGAATGTCATAGCCTTGGGCCCGTCCGGAACTGGCAAGACCCACATTGCCCTCGGGCTCGGGTTGGCAGCATGCCAGAGAGGGCTGCCAGTGCGCTTTATCACAGCCGCAGCATTGGTTCATGAACTGATCGAAGCGCGCGATGAGAAACGTCTCCTGCGCCTGCAGAAACAGATGCTGGCTCCAAAGCTGCTGATCATCGACGAGTTGGGCTTCGTGCCCCTCAGCAAGACCGGCGCGGAACTGTTGTTCGAACTGGTCTCGCAACGCTACGAGCGGTCATCAACCCTGATCACCAGCAATCTGCCCTTCGAGGAGTGGACCGAGACCTTCGGATCCGAACGCCTCACCGGTGCACTGCTTGATCGGTTGACACACCACGTCTCCATCCTGGAAATGAATGGCGAAAGCTATCGCCTCGGACAGAGCCGAAAAACTACCCAAAAACACTGACCAGAAATTGCCCCAATAGGGGCAATACGCCCGGGAACACGCTTGCTTTATGACGAGCCGCTGGTTCCCGGGCGCACGCCTCAAACCAACCGTCACTCAACGCCTCAACTGGCCTACTTTTACGCCGCCTCACTGGCCCATTTTTGCTCCGCCCTTGACAGTGTAGTCACAAAACGATGTGGCTTGGATAATATGCTTGCCAGTCTTGAGGCGGGCGACACGCTTGTGGTGTGGAAACTGGACAGGCTGGGGCGATCCACCATCCACTTGTTGCAATTGCTCAGCGACTTGAGAGATCGTGGTGTGGATTTTCAGGCGATCACCCAGGGGATCGACACGACCACCGCAGTTGGTCGAATGTTGTACGGGCAACTTGCAGTCTTTGCAGAATATGAACGGTCATTGATATCAGAACGCACCAAGGCAGGTATGGCAGCAGCAAAAGCACGAGGCGTTCATGTGGGAAGACCTAGATTATCAAAAACCATGAATAAAGCATTGGATGAGCTTGAGAAATTCGAAGTTGTCTCAGATTGATTTGCAGATCGTTTAATGTGTATCAAAGGTCATAACCATCAGGATTGATGAATAGTGGGCTTTTCTGATCACTCTTGAAACGCCTTTTTTCATCTTTCTCTAACGTTCTAATCAACTCACAATGTAACGATATCGAAACCCCCTTGCTGTGGCGTGATACATCCGCATCTTTGACCCATTGCTTCATGTCGATACCCTTTTTGGCTAACCAATCAAAATATCGCCAATGCTGCTTGGGCATCGGAATGGACACCTCTTCGCCCTTTGAGTTTTTGAACGTTCGCTCAATCCCATCTCCTGGCCTTCTTCTGGGCATGCCACGTGAATGGCCCGTAGGAGTAATGTAGAGCGGAATTTTTAAGCCATGGAAGTTGTTGCCATTGAGAAAGTTGTCCTTCTCATGGATTCTCAGGTAGTGCATCAATTCTTGACTTAATGATCGGCCTGAATCTTTTGCTTTATTTGCACATTCGGCAACGAAATCATCCATTGATCCAGCGTGTTCAATCAGCCAATCAAAGTACCGCCAATGCTTTCCTTGCATATTTAACGCTACCTTTTCAATGAGGTGGTAGGTTAATGTCCTTCCAAACCATTCGAGGTCGGTTTCTAAACGTTCAGGAATATCTTCTGGCTGTATTTCGGCGTCGTATCCATCAGGGCGGATGAACAGCGGACACTCAAGGCCAGCGAGACAACGACGTTTTTCATCAAAGAGAAGACTCATTTGTAGCTCGCCTGACAAGTCCGTCAAATCATCAGGTCCATGCCTGTCGATGTCCGCCATTTTAGTCCATAGGTCCATGTCGACACCCCGCGAGGCGAGCCAATCAAAGTGCTTCCAATGTCGCGCTAATAATTGGACAGTTTCCTCTGTCCCAAATGCGTTTTCTACAAGTCTTCCTATCCATTGATCGTCTGGACTAGGGTGGTTTCTTTCCCATCTATTCATGCAATTATTATGTCATAAATACTGACATAATTTCAATGATTATCTATCACGATCTTGACCTTTGTCTTTCGCAATCGGCTCGAAGTCACGTTGATAATCTTCGAATTTTTCCTTCAGCTCTTCAATGAATTCAAGTGCCTGCTCATTGTGCGTCTCGTGCTTCCATCCATTGTCGAAGCGAGCCAGCAATACACCATCTTTGCTAATATCCATTTGCTCAATATCGCTATCACCAAGGAGCATCTTGGAATTTTCATCTTTAAGCGTAAGTTCGAACGTCAGGCCGTTTTTGTTAGGGCCGCCATCAATTACTCGATGCCAAACCATATTTGATTTTTCAGGTTCGAAGCTTGCCTTGGTTTTCTTTCCGCCTTCCTCGATTTCAACATTTGCGCGTCCTCCCTGCGTCCCATTGATTGTGAATTTCAGGGTGTCCGTCTTGTTGATGGCTTGACCTTTGTTTTGCTGGTCCGCCTTTCCTTTTTCTTCTGTTTGCGCATTAAAATTGAACGGGTTTTTCGGCGAATTTGGATGATCACTCATTTTTGTCTTCCTCATCGGGCGCTTCAGTTTCGTCAGGTTGGTGTAGGTTCACGCCCAGATGCTTCAACACATCATCGTCAAACCAGTTCTCTTTATAGGCCTTCATTGGATGCATATTTTCGACGAACGCGAGTTGAGATTCAGGGTGCAGGCGCATGAGTTCGTCAGGAAACGCCAACTTTCGCTGAACCGCACTTGTATTCGATGTGAAGGTTGTTGTTTCGGTGCTGTTGCCGTTGATACCTGTGGTTTTGGCAACGGCCTCTGCAACCGAGGACCCAAAATTCAAAACAGTCTTTTCTCCACATAGTGCTGAGAAATATTCAGCCGTTTTTTGATCTGATGATCCAAAATAAGTCACCATGCCCGCGTTTGCGATGAAGGATTGCCAACCACTTTCATAGATGCGCTCAAGCTGACTGAGGTCTTGGACAATCGCCCAAATCTGCATTCCAAACCCAGCCATTAGACCGTAAGCCTGCTCAACCATCGTCAGACGCCCAAGGGCTGCAAACTCATCCAAGACAAACAAGACAGGTTTCTTCGGCTTGGTTTGGATGTTGCGAGCGTTGACGGTAATGGCTTGCTGGATCAACAAGCGCAACCAACGACTGAAGGTGTTTAGGCGATCAGCAGGTAGCACTAGATAGATAGTGATTGGTTTCGTTTTGAGGTCTTCGAAACGGAAGCTGGATGATATCAAGCTGCTTTGCAGACGCTCACTGTCCAGAAAATGGGTGTGGGCTTGGGCCGTGGCAAATACGTTAGCCAGCAGCTTTTCTTCCTTTTGCAGACAACGCGCACCCGTGCTCTGCACAATATGATGTTTCGAAGTCAGCATATGTTCAAAGAATTTTGTGAGTGTTTTACCGTCCATCAGCAACAACTCACGCACACGCCCCAAGTGCCTATGACCATCTTCGGTGGGATCAGTTGCAACATAGAGAATAATGCCCTGTAATAGCGCCTTGGCTTCCTCGTCCCAGAACGCATCGCTACTCGTGCTTGGCAAGATCAACGCATCGGCGAGGATCATAGCGTTTTCGGTAATGTCGGGATCGCCGTCTTGCAGCCAATCCAATGGATTGAACGCGGAAGCATCATCAGATGAACGGACATCTCCATGCGAGCTAACAACAAAAACATCATCCGTTTCAGTGTCTTCTTTCACCAAGTCCAGATCAACGATGCCCCACGGATCAACGATATGAACCTCATGCCCCATCTTCATGCGCTGCTTGGCGGTAATCATGGCATTTTCGCCTTTGGGGTCGATGACAAGCATCGATCCCTCATAGGTCAAAAGGTTGGGAATAATCTGTGTGGTGCCTTTGCCCGAACGTGTGGGTGCAACCGTCAAGAGATGCCGATCACCGTTGTAAGACACCCATTCAAAATCATCTTTTCCAATCACTTTGCCAAAGCGAATACCATCTTCGTTCAATAGCTTCTGATCTTCGACGTCTTTCATCGACGCCCAACGACTTGAACCGAATGTATCAGGCGGATCATTCCAAAACCTGTTGCCCGTCCCAAGCCAAAAGATTGCAGCGAAGAAAAAGCTGGCAATGGCGATGATATTCGTAGCACCCCATCCCAATGCACCATGCTTCATGATTGCCATGAGGACAATTATTCCAACCACGGCCCAAACCATGATGTGGCGAAAGCTCTTGGAGCTTGGAGAGAACAACCATCCAAGACCAAATCCAAGGCCTGCGAATATCAGCACATTCAATATTCGTGCGTAGAAGATCGGCAAAGGAAGCCCCCAAATGCCTGTTCCAAAATCTCCAAACCTTGGAAATATTACATACAAAATAATCACGAGAACCAACGTTCCAATGGAAGCGATGGCATAGGGGTTTTTCTTCCAATCCATAATGATAATCCTTTTAATTATAGCGACAGGTCTGGGCCTCGTAAGCGGGACCGTTCCCTATGGGGAGAATGTGAGTGCTTAACCTTGAGCGCCTGCCTGATTTTCTGGGCGACCAAGCTGCGTTCTTTGATGTGTTTGCGTCGGAGCTTCTGAAACTCTCGCTGCAAAGCACGGCGCTCCTTGATTTGTTCGACGATCATGAATTCACGTTGTTTCTGATCACGTTGTGCGGCCTTGCGAGCATCCAGCTCGTTTTGCTGCCGAATGGATTTGCCCTTGCCTGTGAGGCGATCAAATAGGCCTCGCAGACCTTTGTTCAGGCGATCAGAACGAACCTTTGTTTCTTCCGTCCAGCGCTTGTCTTGCCCAATATTGAGTTTCTGTCGCTCATCGCGGTGGGCGTTATTCATTTCCCGTAGTGAACCGCCCCGGTTTTACCGGAGAGTTGTTGGTTCAAATATTAAGCTGCTTTTTCAGCGGCATTCAAGGCTTCATAGAAGTTCTCCTCTGCTTCATGGGGGGTGATGTAATCGATTTTGCTGTGTAGGCGTTTTTTGTTGTACCAGTTCACCCATTTCAGGGTTTCCCATTCGATCTGTCCAACAGATTTCCAAGGCCCCATAAAATCGATGACCTCGGTTTTGAACAGACCGATTGTGCTTTCCGCTAGAGCGTTGTCATAGCTGTCACCAAC
>NZ_JWIF01000033.1 GCF_000812685.1 Halocynthiibacter namhaensis | reverse complement strand
AATTTGCAGCTTGGTTGGGTCTAACCCCACTCAATCGATCAAGTGGTGGCAAGGAGAAACTTGGACGTATCACAAAGATGGGGGACCGATACATCAGACGGCTGCTGGTCACTGGTATGACTTCTCGACTGAGGCAAATGAAGACGCATCCGGAACGCGTCGATCCATGGGCGCGAGCTCTGCTTGAACGAAAACCCGTCCGTCTTGCCACTGTGGCAATGGCCAACAAGACAGCGCGGATCGTTTGGGCCGTCTTGACCAAGAACGAATATTACAAACCGCATACTGCATAACTGAAGGGAAAACAGAACACACGAGACAGCAAGACCATTGAAATGATGGAGCACAGTCAGCCCGTCAGCCGAGACACCCCGTCGAATGTCCGGGACATCTTATTGTCCGAGAAGCGGTTTGGGACTTGGTTTGCGGAAACCATCAGGGCCAGCGGCCGCGTGCGCCGCGCAAACAGGCCGGACACACGTCTGCTTCTGACCAGTGCTAAAATCAGCTTCAAATATGTCTTGCTTTGCAGCGGCTATCCACACAGGACATTCGCTGATCTAGCGGAATCAAACGGTCGACATGAACACAAAGATCTTTCTCTTTCGGAAAACGCTTCTACGCAATTGAACTGTCACTGATTTGTTTGTCATTTAGTCGAAAAATATGTGGCATAACTTTTCCTGACATGTGGCCGTTACAAAGCTGCATTACCAGCCAACAAGTGCGCTTCGCACACCTTGCAGGGATCATCCTGTTTTCTAAATCCAAATTTGTCGGGCCGATCCGTGGCCCGCTTACCGCAGGCGTGCGTCCTAATCGGCTGCGCCATTAAAACACTTATGCCAACTGGCATTTACTCACTGGAGTATACTTAATGACCCGCGTTTCAATTCTTTCTGCTGCTGCACTGTCCATGATGGCCAGCGGCGTGGCTGCGCAAACTGAAATCACTTGGTGGCACGCTATGGGCGGCGCACTTGGCGAAACAGTCAATCAAATCGCGACTGACTTTAACGCAAGCCAGTCTGAATATCAGATCACACCGGCCTTTAAAGGCACATATGAAGAAGCGTTGACCGCAGGCATCGCGGCTTTCCGTGCCGGCGAGCAGCCTAACATTTTGCAAGTGTTCGATGCGGGCGCTGCCACTGTGATTGGGGCACGCGGTGCAACGATCCCTGTGCAAGATTTGCTGACGGCAAATGGCGTTGAATTTGACATCAATGACTATATTTCAGGTGTGCGCTATTTCTATGCGGACAGCGATGACAAGATGATCGGCATGCCGTTCAACTCATCCTCTCCGATCATGTATTACAATCTGCAAGCCATGGAAGCGGCTGGTGTTGAAGCGCCAAAAACATGGGAAGAGTTCGAAGCCGTAACGGCGCCGGCTTTGGTTGAAGCAGGCTATACGCCTTTGGCGCAGTCGCATTCACCTTGGATTTTTGCAGAAAACTTCATGTCCCGCCATGACCTGCCATTCGCCACAAACGACAATGGTTATACCGGTACAGACACGCAAATCTTGATCAACTCTCCTGAGATCAAAATGCACTGGTCCCATGTAAAAAGCTGGCTGGATTCGGGCTATTACGCATGGTTTGGCGCAGGCTGGGGTGACAATCAAACACCGTTTGAAGAAGGCAAAGTTGCGATTTGGCTTGGGTCTTCTGGGTCCTTCGGTGGCCTGTCCAAACTTGACCTGCCGTTTGAATTCTCAGCGACATATCTGCCATATTGGGAAGCTGTAACAACCACGCCGACCCAAACATTCATTGGCGGCGCGTCCTTGTTTGCGATGTCTGGAAAATCAGACGATGAGAACAAAGCGACTGCTGCGTTCTTCGAATTCCTGACCTCGCCAGAAGTGCAATACATGTGGCACCAAGAGACCGGTTATGTGCCGATCACAATCGCGGCCTATGAAATGGCGCAGGCCGATGGTTATTACGACCGCGCCCCCGCTGCTGAAGTCGGCATCAAACAACTGTCCCTGCCAGCTGGCGAGAACACAAAGGGCTACCGCATGGGCTTCTACGTGCAGATCCGTGACGTGATGAACCGTGAATTCGGGCGCATCCTTGGTGGCGAAACATCTGTAGACGATGCCTTTTCTGCGATGGAACGTGAGGGCAATGAATTGCTTGCCAAATTTGCACTGACCCAAGCGCAATAACCCCTGTCAAATCAAGATCTGATGGCCGCCTTTGCGGCCATCAACCTATTGCAAGGACCCCTCATGAAACGCGCTGCTTTCACCAACCGTTGGTTGCCGATCCTGTTGCTTGTGCCACAGATCTCTATCATCGGTATCTTCTTCTACTGGCCTGCCATCCATGCGTTGCGCTCGTCTTTCTATCTGCAAGACCCCTTCGGGTTTAGTGAAACATTTGTTGGGTTTTCCAACTATGCATCCCTGTTCAATTCGCCAGCCTATGGGCGCGCGGCGATCTTCACGGTTTGCTTTACGTTGCTGGTCACAATCCTATCGCTTGGCATTGCTTTGTTGTTGGCCGTGAAAGCCGACAAAGTTGTACGCGGCGCCAAAACATATCGCACATTGTTGATGTGGGTCTATGCCGTCGCCCCCCCGGTTGCAGGCGTGATGGGATTGATCCTTTTCAATCAAAGCTGGGGTCCGATCGCTGACCTATTCAAAAGCCTTGGCTGGGATTTCGCGCTTGGTGTTCATTACTATGACACGGCCTTTGCGATGGTTCTAATCTCCGTCTGGAAACAAATCCCCGTCAATTTCATTTTCTTCCTGTCCGGACTGCAATCCATCCCCAAATCCGTGCGCGAAGCTGCGATGATCGACAACCGATCCACCGCGGGTCGCTTTTGGGATGTGACCTTTCCCCTGTTGGCACCGACGGGGTTCTTCTTGCTGATCACCAACATCACCTATTCGCTGTTTGATACCTTTGGCATCATCGACACCGTCGTGAAAGGCGAACCGGGAAACAACCCAATGACCCTTGTTTACAAGGTTTATGTCGATGGGTTCCGGGGCAATGACCTTGGTGGATCATCGGCACAGTCCGTTGTCTTGATGGTGCTTGTCCTGGCGATGACCGTCTTTCAATTCCGGCTCGTTGAGCGCCGCATACACTATACATGAGGCCCAAAATGAAATCTGAAATAAAGACATACACCCGCCCACAGATCAAACTGTTGTTGATCTTTGATCATGGCGTTTTGATCCTTGGAGCAGCTTTCATGATCCTGCCCGTTCTGATGCTTTTGCAAATGACGACCATGCCGGATCTCTTCAACATGAAAACCGGTCCAAGCCTTGCGATTGGCGACCAACTGGATGACAACTTCCGCAAGGCAATGTTTGAGGCTGATGGGTTTTCCGGCGCGAACACCGGTGTTCGGATGCTTTGGAACTCAATGATCCTCGGGCTTGGTTTTGCCGCGGGTAAAATCGTGCTCGGCATGATGGCCGCCTATGCGATTGTTTATTTCCGCATGCGGTTTGCGACATTTGCCTTCTGGATCATATTTACGACGTTGTTGCTACCGCTTGAAGTGCGCATCCTGCCGTCTTATGAAATCGTGCAACATCTTGGAATGCTTAATACCTATCAAGGGCTTATCATTCCCTTGATTGCATCTGCAACCGCGACTTTCTTCTTTCGCCAATACTTCAGGTCCATCCCTGAAGAGCTGATTGAGGCCGCGCGTATTGATGGTGCCGGGCCGTTCAAATTCTTTGTCGATATCCTGGTGCCGCTGTCTCAGACCATGATTGCTGCGATGTTCATCATCATGTTCGTCTATGGCTGGAACCAATACCTGTGGCCGACAATGATCACCACAGATGAAGATATGTTTACGCTTGTACGTGGTATCAAGCAGATCACTCAATCTCTCGAGGGCACCAGTCTGCCCGAATACGGACGCGCAAATATGTTGGCCCTTGTTGCCATTTTGCCCCCCGTTCTCATCGTCATCTTCTTCCAAAGCTGGTTCGTCAAAGGTCTGACGGAATCTGATAAATAAGGAAATTCTCATGGCTCAGGTTACACTGTCCGAGATCACTAAGGTCTACCCCAATGGCTTTACCGCCGTGCATCCCGCAAGTTTTGACATTCCCGATGGTGAATTTGTCGTGCTTGTCGGCCCGTCTGGCTGTGGCAAGTCAACAATGCTGCGCATGATTGCGGGCCTCGAAGATATTTCACAGGGCGATTTAAACATCGGCACACGCCAGGTGAACAATGTTGACCCTGCCGATCGCGATATTGCGATGGTTTTCCAAAACTATGCGCTTTATCCGCATATGAGCGTGCGCAAGAACATCGGCTACGGGCTGAAAAATCGCAAGATCGACAAGGACGAGATCGACCGTAAAGTGCGCGAAGCCTCAACCATGTTGAACCTTGACGACTATCTTGATCGCAAGCCCAGTCAGCTTTCCGGTGGTCAACGTCAAAGGGTTGCGATGGGGCGTGCGATTGTGCGTGATCCGGCTTTGTTTCTGTTTGACGAACCCCTGTCAAATCTTGACGCAAAACTCCGCACACAGATGCGCATCGAGATCAAGGCCCTGCAACGCCGCCTTGGCGTAACCGCCGTTTATGTGACCCACGACCAAGTTGAAGCTATGACAATGGCCGACCGCATTATCGTTATGAACGAAGGTCGGATTGAACAAATTGGCACACCGGTTGACGTCTATAACACCCCCGAAACCACGTTTGTTGCGTCCTTTATGGGGGCACCGCCGATGAATTTGATGGCGGGAAATATTGCCGGTGGAAAACTGCGTGTCGGGGAAGAACCCATCGCATATGATAACCTGCCCCATAGCGGCGATGTCACGATCGGAATTCGCCCAGAAGACATCGTTCCAGATGAACGTGGTGACATCACAATTGATGTTACCCTTGTCGAAGAACTTGGCGCGCATCGTCTTTTGCATGGCACCATCGCAGGCCAAGACATCAGCATACACGTCGACAAAGACAACATGATTAACACGGGTGCGCTGCGGGTATCGCTGAAGCCTAACGCTGTCTCTCTGTTTGACGCGATAACCGGGAAACGTCTGACATGACTTTCGTTCCGGAACTTCCGCTGGTCACACCAGATCAAAAAACCAACATCGTGGAAGCCCCCCGCACAGCAAAATCTCACCGCGCATTGCTGCGTTCCTTGCCCGGAATGAATGCGGTGCAAGTCGGTGGGTCTGCACCCAAAGCATCCCTAGAAAAGGAAATTTCTGCCATCGCGTGGAATGTTGAACGCGGCTTGTTCCCCCTCGAAAGCGCGGCTCTCATGGCGGGTTTCAAACCCGATGTGGTGCTATTGTCTGAGGTCGACCACGGCATGGCACGGACAGGTCAACAACACACAACCGAGATCATGGCGAAGGCGCTCCACATGCAATATGCATTTGGCGTTGAGTTCCACGAGCTGGATCTTGGCGGCCCCACCGAACGTGCGTTTTGCACCGATAATTTCAACGCGCGCGGCTGGCACGGCAACGCAGTTTTAAGTTCTGTGCCCTTCATTGCCGTAAAGTTGATCCGGCTCGATGATCATGGCCATTGGTTTTCTTCGGATGAACTGGATGCCGATCCAGACCAACCGCGTGTTGGTGGACGCATGGCCATCGCGGCGATCTTACCTTGGAATGAAGGCACCATCTGCGTCGTCTCTACCCATCTGGAAAGCAACGCTGACGCGGATCATCGCGCCGTGCAATTTGACCACCTGCTTGACGAAATTGATGGTTTCGCGCCGGATATGCCGGTGCTTATTGGCGGGGATCTAAACACCGGCAACCACCAACCACCAGATTTTGATTGGCGATGCGAGACCCTATTTGAAAAGGCCCAGGCACGTGGTTACGCTTGGGATGCAACTCCGCCCGGCATGACCACGCGCCCCAGCCTGATCACGCCACACCCTGATCGACAAATGAAACTAGATTGGTTTTGCTCTCGGGGATTAAAATGCCGAGATACTGCACTTATTCCGGCCATTGATGACACAGGAAAGCCAGTCTCAGATCATGAAGCGATATGGGGTTCAGTTTTTTAAGCATACCATCGATTCTTGCATTCCACCACTTGGCCCAAGAGCGGCTTTTCTGAAGCAATCTAACTTTGCAAACTACGCTATCTGCGCGTTTCCTGATCTGAGGATGAAATGCCGCATGGCTGCAAAGCATGAGGCCACTACGAACTGCCGCTTTCGTCGTTTGGACAGAATGCCTTCGCAATCGCAGCTAATGTCTCCTATCCGCCCTTGGTGCCAATCATCACGATTGAGGTATCTGGCTTAAAGGTATGTCGGGAGCAGTGACAATCGCCGTAAAAGCTCTTTTGCCGATCAAAGGCTACAGATCTGTTGGTATGTCGGAACGCAGATAAATGCTCCCATAATCTTCTCCGTCTGGAGAATAGACGCAGATCGACCGTAGCCGCATTTCTGCGGAGATCTTTTGCCAGCTTTTCTCAAAATGAAGGGACATCGTCCGAGGCTTAAAGAATTTTTCATGAAAATTCGCCGCATCTTCGTCTGTGATATAGTCTTGTTCGGCTTTCGTCTTTGGATTTTGCATACGTGTGGCGGTTGTATGTTTGTTCCCTACCAGTCGTTTTAAGCGGCTTGGCTGGTTGATACCCACAGATTTTGCAAACCGCTCTAATGACATTGCTGGTGGGCAATCAGTGTCAAATAGAGCCTGAACAGCTTCATAATCCACATAGATTGCGGCATAGCCGTCGAAATCTGCGTGGTTTCCTACAGCTGTGAGGCGGCCATCAATTATCGCATTTATTAGAGCACCAGGGCTGACCTTTAAACGAGTTGCTGCTTTGGTAATGTGGCACCAACTGTGCTGTGCTTGGCGAAGAAGAACAGCGCCTTTGAGCAATTTGTCGATCAAGATTGCCCCCGCCATTGGATCCCAAATTGTTTTTACGTTCGCGTTAGCCGCTGTAGGTGTGATGGTTCCATCAGCAACAAGAAGGTTGAACTGAGATCGTGTCATACGCATCGCTTCCTGATATGCTTTTGCGTCGAGCAGTGTTTTAGTTTCGAGTAGAAACTGCTGTGCGGCAGTAGCATCAAACAGGGCCCACGCATCTGGACGCTTTCGCATTGCGTCGCTTAACAAACCTTCAGCTTCCAGCATTTTCCGAAGCCGCCGGGCGTCAATGCCTGTAATTCTGGCAGCCGTCTTGATTGGTCTTGTCGCGGTTTAGTTCCGGTCTCTTTCGAGCAATGTTTGCTATGAAGGAGATAGAGAATGGCAAAGAGATACACAGACGAGTTTCGGCGTGATGCGGTGCGCATGGCGACGACGAGTGGCTTAACGCGGCCTCAACTTTCATCAGATTTAGGGGTTGGGCTTTCGACGCTGAACAAATGGGTTCAACAGCATCAACACGATGACCTGATGTCAGGACCGCATGAAGACGTTGAGAAGGAGAACACGCGGCTTCGCAAGGAAGTCCGTCTGCTGCGCGAGGAGAGGGAAGTGTTAAAAAAGGCGGCAATCTTCTTTGCAGGCCAAAGCCGGTGAGATTTGCGTTCATCGACGCCTGGAAAGAAGAATGGCCAGTTGAGTTCCTGTGCAAAGTTATGCGGGTCACATCACGTGGTTTTCGCGCGTGGCGGGTTCGCCCGATGAGCCAGCGTCAACGCGATGATATGGTGATCCTGGCTCACATCCGTGAACAGCATCGCTTAAGCCTGCAAAGCTATGGGCGGCCTCGGATAACCGAGGAACTGCAAGAATTGGGATTACCGGTGGGCCATCGCAGGGTCGGACGTCTGATG
>NZ_JWIF01000032.1 GCF_000812685.1 Halocynthiibacter namhaensis | reverse complement strand
GCCGATGACGCGGCGAGAATACAGGTCAAGGATGACGGCAAGATACAGCCAACCTTCGCTGGTCCAAATGTAGCTGATGTCGCCAGCCCATTTCTGATTGGGGCCAGTCGCTGAGAAATCTTGATCCAACAGATTTGGTGCAATGTTGAACGTGTGGTTGCTGTCCGTTGTCGCCTTGTATTTCTGGGTTCTGATGATCTTGATGCCATTCTCGCCCATCAGACGTCCGACCCTGCGATGGCCCACCGGTAATCCCAATTCTTGCAGTTCCTCGGTTATCAGAGTAGAATGCGACAGGGCGTCCATGATCATGTAAATAACCCTCCAGCGCATCAAAATAGCTGAATGTGCTTTCTGATTTTACGAAGCGTAGTTGCATGAGTTTGCTGGTCGCGTCGTCAATGAAAACCAATAATGTGCAGGCCGGGCCTCGATCTTCGAACCAGCGGTGATCTGAACCGTCAATCTGGATGAGTTCACCGTAACATTCACGTCGCAATCTAGGTTGGTGAAATGTTCGGCGTTGTTTGCGCGACAACCACAATACATCAGCTTGCATCCATTGACGCAAAGTCTCGCGGGAAACCTTAAACCCACGGTGTTCTTCAAGCATCTCAGCCGCCATAGTAGGGCCAAAATCATGGTACTTCTCACGCACCAAATCCATTGCATATATACGTTTGGCATCGTGGATTTTGTTATTGGGCGTTTTGCCTCGGGCTTTGTGACCAAGAGCTGAAGGGCCGTCTTCACGGAACCGGCGCAGCAGCCGGAATATCTGACGTTTGGTCAGCGCCAATAGGTTTGCAGCGCGTTCCGCATTTAACCGTCCATCAACGATTTGAGAGATTATCTCGATACGATTCAGGTCACGTTCACTCATCATTACCCATCCCATAACAGCACTCCTGATTTGTTCGGATTTAGATCAAGAGTGACACTTCTGCTTTGCCAATGGGTGACATTATAGCTTTGCGGCTACAAATCAAACGCGTATAATTTGTGTTATGTAAATTTTATCCGCACTGGTCGAAAATTAGTGCTGATAAATACGAGCAATGAGTTTAGGTTACAGTTCTCCTATCATTCCAAATCTTTCGAGCAAAAAAACGTTTAAAAGTCTAAGCCGCTACTTAACCGTTATCTTGTTTACCAATCGCATTATGGCAGTGCGGAATTACTTTTCCATATCGGCCACACCTACGCTAGACCAATCCGCAGTGTAGAACCGCCAACCAACAATTGACCCCATACCGATAAATATCATGCCCCAGAACAACGCGCCAGTTGAGGCCTCAAAGAGCCCCCAACATATTGCTACGATGACGACTGCATAGCGGCGCCATACCGGAATAAAAAAAGGTATCTCGACATCAAACAGACGACCGCGCGTCACTTAAGCAGCCCCTTCGTATTCGGCGCCTGTTTTTGCGCCTGTGATATAGGCAACGACATCTTGACCGTCGGTATCTTCCTTGCGCAAGTTTGCGACCATACGACCACGGCGAAACACAATGATCCGGTCTACCAAGTCAAACACCTGCCGCATGTTGTGGCTCACAAGGATCAGGCTCTCGCCCTGTTCTTTAAGCGTGCGGATGATGTTCTCGACCTGTGCCGTTTCCTGCACACCCAAGGCGGCTGTTGGCTCGTCCATGATCGTCAGTTTTGATGCAAACGTCGCGGTGCGGGCAATCGCCACACATTGTCGTTGGCCGCCGGACATATTGGCAATCGTGTTCTTGATATTTGGGATTTTGACCCCTGTTTTTACAAGTCCAGCCATCGTATCTTCACGCATTGACTTGTAATCAAGCAGGCGAAATGGACCAAGCCAATTAAGCTTGGTCTTTTCACGGCCCAAGAATAGATTGTCAGGCACGTTCAAATCATCGGCCAAGGCAAGGGTTTGAAACACAGTTTCGATCCCCGCCTCGCGCGCATCCAAAGGGCCCGCAAAATTTACCTCATCGCCATCAAATATAACGGTCCCGCGCGTCCGCTGTTCGACACCGGTGATTTGTCGCACAAAGGTAGATTTACCTGCGCCGTTGTCGCCCATGATGGCGACATGTTCACCCTTTTTCAGGACAAAGTCTGCGTCTTGCAAAGCGTGCACACCACCGTAGTGTTTGGTCAAGCCTTTGGTTTCCAGAATGATATCTGACATTTATAAGCCCCCTCTTACGCGCGCATTGCAGCACGTTTTTGTTGGTATTGATCAAGTGCAACCGCACCGACGATGATACACCCCAGCACCATTTCTTGATAGAATGCACCAAGGCGCAAGAAGGTGAAGCCGGATGTAATCACACCGATAATCAGTGCACCGATCACGGTCCCGATGATGGAACCACGTCCACCAAATAATGACACACCACCAATGACAGCCATGGCGATCGCTTCCAGTTCATAGGATAATCCCATACCTGATTGCGCCGTTAAGTTTTTGGATGTGAGGATAACAGCGGCAAGACCAGCAAGACCGCCTGCAATCATATAGACCAACATCAAATGACGTGGCACGTTGATACCAGACATCCGCGCGGCGGCCTCGTTGGATCCGATTGCGTAGGTGTGTTTGCCGTAGACAGTATAGTTCATAATAAGGTGGAACAGCACCGCGAGAGACAAGAAAATGATCACTGGCATCATGCCCGCACCAATCTTAGCATAGCTTTCGGTTGGGAAGGACACAGGGTTACCCAAAGACCACCACTGAGCGACACCGCGCGCAAACAACATCATGCCCAAAGTCGCGATGAATGGTGGAATACGCGAATACGCCACAAGCAATCCGTTGATACAACCAGCAATCAAGCCGACGCTAATGCCGACGATCACCGGTACAAGAACAGGTAAATCAAGGAAAGCAGGCCCAAAAATCGCCTTTGGGTTAGGGCCACCGTTTACTTCGGCGACCTGTACAAAACTCATCGCGATCATTGCGGTCGCACCAACGACGGATCCAGACGAAAGGTCGATGCCCGCGGTGATAATCACCTGCGTAACGCCAAGTGCGAGAATGCCAATTATGGCGACTTGAATAATGATGATCCGCAGACGCGCCTCGTTAAAGATGCTTTCAAAACGGTCGTTGGTGTCAAACAAAAGGCTTTGCCCCATGAAGATAGCACCAAGAATTTCAAAGATTATGACAATGAGGATGAGTGCGCCAAAGACGTTTAACTCATTCGGCCAATTTCGTTTGGATTTATCGAAGGTAAGGCCACCTGTGCTCTCGCTTTGATCTGACATGTGTCAGCGCTCCTAGATTTTTCATTGATTGTTAGGGTATCAAGGCCACCTATAGGCAGCCCTGACGCGTTAGTTCAATAAAGCTAAGGGCTTACTGGAAATCTGAAAGTGTCTCAGGTGTTACAAGCTTGAACGGGATGAAGACAGCCTTGTCGACTTCTTCGCCATTGATCAGCGCGATTGCTGTGTCGATGGAACCCGCGCCCTGACCTGCAAGGTCTTGGAATACGGTTACGTCCATTTCGCCAGCAGCCATAGCAACCAATGCGTCGGAAGTCGCATCAACACCACCAACAACAACGTCGCCCATGGAAATTCCAGCGGCTTTCATCGCTTGGATCGCGCCAATTGCCATTTCGTCGTTATTGCCGAATACAGCGTCAAATGGTTCCCCAGAAGAGATCCAGTTTGTCATCAAATCAGATGCTTTATCGCGTGACCATTCCGCAGTTTGCTCATCGATGATGGTGATGAAGTTACACATGTCCATACCGATAACATCGTGGAAATCTTTGGTGCGCTGAACAGCCGCTTGGTTGGACAACTGCCCCATCAGAACATATGCCTGAGCACCGCCAGATTTGCCTTCAGCACGCAACTGCTGGCACATTTGGAATGCCGCAAGTGTACCGGATTCAATTTCGTTAGACGCAACGAAAGCCTGGCCTTCTGGCAGCGTGGACATGTTAACTGGCTGACGGTTAACGTAAACCAGTGGAATACCAGCAGCATTTGCTGCGTTTGACATCGCCTCAGTTGCGTTTGTGTCAACTGCGTTCACGATGATTGCATCAACACCAGACGCGATGAAATTGTTGATTTGGTCAAGTTGCTTGGCCACATCATCAGTCGCATCTTCTATCTGAAGGCTTACGCCGTCCAGTGTGTCTTCGTGTGCCGTCATGCCGTTGCGCATAACTGTCAGGCCATTGTCGTCAAAGCGCGCGACTGAAACACCGATTTGCTGCGCCATAACACTGGCAGAACCCATTAGTGTTACGAGGCCAGCGACCATAAGAATCTTGTTCATTTTTCTTCCTCCCAAAAACGTGCCCAGTGCACGACTTCTTTCTTCCCGAGAGCCCACAGAGGACCATCATTTCACCTGAATTTAGTCAAGCCGCGTGCGCCAATATTTCGATTCAATGACGTAAATTGACCCAAAATAGACTGCTTTCGGATCAATACGGCTTGTACGTCGAACAATGACTGCTCCAACTCGTTGCGAAGCTTGACACCAAATGATCGCGCCACCTCGCCTACGTCCTTCATCGTCACCGATGGAATTGTCATATGATTTAGCGCGAAGATTTGCATGTTGCGTTCACACCTTTTTAAACGATTTGTGCAATCAGACTAACGCGGCATATTTTTTTTGCAACCGGTTGCAAGCAAATCAATACAAGTAACTTGATATTTCTAATTTAACAGTTAATATTCAAGATATTAGCCGAGCAAAATTCCACAAAAACCACCTGAATTTGCGACTTTTGATTGTATTTTTTAGATGGCTCGCGTCCTTTACCCCGATCATGAAAGTCATTTTGGCGGCAACGATGGGACAAGGTTCCGTCTTGAGGTGGTGTTTCATGCTTGTAGGTTGGTACAATTAGATCCGCTTTTTGAATAAAATTTGGAACAGGTGTTTTTTCGTTTTTCCACTACGCAAGATCACCAAATCCTGTAATAACTCGCAAGACCGAAGCAAATGGACCCAGCCTTTATGAATGCCACGCTCAAAGATGTCGCGATCCGCGCGGGTGTTTCCCGCTCTGCTGTCTCGAGGACATTTACAGACGGGGCATCTGTATCCGAGAAAATGCGTCGTAAAGTCGAAAAGGCAGCTGACGCACTGGGGTATAGTCCAAACCTATTGGCCCGCAGCCTGACGACACGGCGCACCAAGATGATCGGGTTGATCTCGAATAATTTCCAGAACCCAATTTTCCTGACCGTTTTCGACCAGTTTACGCGCGCATTACAAGAACGTGGATTGCGCCCAATGTTGGTCAATTTATCGAATGAAATCGATCCGCAGAATTCGCTAAGAATGATGCGCGAGTATTCGGTTGATGGTGTGATCGTCGCATCGTCAACACTTCCCCCCGGTTTTTCCAAGGCGTTTCGTGATCAAGGCATGCCCGTTGTACACACCTTTGGGCGCAATTCATCTGCACCCTCTGTCCATGTCGTAGGTATCGACAACGTCGAATGTGGCCGCATGGCCGCACGAACATTACTTGCGCGCGGGCTGACACATGTCGGTTTTATGGGCGGGCCAGAGGCAGCCACTTCTACCCAAGATCGCCAGGCGGGCTTCGCTCAGGAACTGCATAAATATCCAAACGTGGCATATGATTTCTCGTATGCTGACGCCTATTCATTCGATGCTGGTCGGCGCGAAATGATGCGATTGTCCCAAAATAACCCTGCTCAGGCCTATTTCTGTGGCGATGATGTTCTTTCAATCGGAGCACTGTCCGCGCTACGTGATTGCAACTTTTCTGTGCCTAATGATGTGGGTATCATTGGGTTAAACGACATGGAGATGGCAGGTTGGGAAAACATTAATTTAACCACGATTCACCAACCGATCAAACAGATCATCAATTCATCCGTTGAACTGATTATTGCCATGCTCGAAGAACCAGATATTTCTCCTGAAGTGCAGATCTTTCCATGTGGTATTGTGGAACGCGGAACATTGCCGCCATTGTTCGAGGGCCATAAAAACAACACTGAATAGGTCCTAGCGATCATCTGGCTATCGCAGACAGCGAAAAACTGCCGTCTGCGATATCTTCGGTTAATCTATGGCTAAGACACAGGCTTAAGTTCGGAACATTGGTGGCCGTGCATCAACCCAAGCACCGTCTTTTTTGGCGGACTCTACAGCTTGGTGAACAGCTGCCATTGATCTCAAACCATCTTCGGCTGTGGGCAATCCATCGCGAGTTTCACCACGAATTGTGGCTGCCAAATCAACATAGATGTTTGCAACCGCCAGCGGGAACCCTTCCGGATGCGCAATCGCGACTCGGCTTAAGCGGCCCGCTTCATCAGACAATGAACTGTCGCCTTTTTCCATGATCTGTGTCCGGCCACCAACTGGGGTGTAATACACCTGGTTCGGTTGTTCAGATGTCCAACGCATGCCACCGGTTTCGCCAAACACCTGGATGTCAAAACCGTGCTGACGACCAATCGCCACAGAAGACGTCCAAAGCCGCCCAACAGTCCCATTTTCCATACGGAAATTAACCATTGCGTCGTCTTCCAACTCGCGGCTTTGGATCGTGCTGGCAAAATCTGCGGACAAACGACACACCTGATCATCAGTGATAAAACTTGCCATGTGCAGCGCGTGAATACCACAATCCGCGAACTGTCCGGACACACCCGCCATTGCCGGATCATACCGCCAGCGCACACGTGGATTATCAGCATCGGCTGCGTCGCCATGGTGGCCGTGACTAAAGTTAGTCACGATCAGGCGCAGTTTTCCCACCTGACCAGACCGCACCATATGGCGCATTTCGCGCACCATCGGATAGGCCGAATAGCAGTAATTCACGGCGCAGGTTTTGCCTGATTTCGCAGCAATCTTAACGATTTCCTCGCCTTCTTCGACGGTCATCGTCATCGGCTTTTCACACAAAACATTGAAGCCCGCCTCAAGAAAGGACTTCGTAATTTCAAAGTGTTGGAAATTTGGCGTAGCCACCGTGACAAGATCAACGCGATCTTCACGCGCCGCCTCACTAGTCAACATTTCACGCCAATCACCGTAAGCACGGTCAGGAGAAACACCCAAAGATTGCGCATAAGCGCGACCTTTTTCGGGCTCATGATCAAGCGCCCCGGCGGCCAATGTAAAGTTACCGTCAGCTTGTGCACCCAAACGGTGTGCTGGTCCGATTTGGCTGCCTTCACCGCCGCCAATCATGCCCCAATTAAGTTTCTTCATGTGTCGTACTTTCTATCAAAATCCGATGGATTGCAGGTATTCGCGGTTTGCTTGCGCATCTTCAAGTGGCGTGCCGGGCATGGATGGATCGCAGTCTTGTTCGACCGTGCACCAGCCTTTGAAGCCATGATCAACAAGCAGTTTACGAACGGCAGGAAAATCCACATCCCCCATACCAAGGTTACAGAAAATACCCTGGCCGCATGCTTTGTAAAAATCAGTTCTGTTTTCTACAACATCGGCTTTGACCTTGGGATCAATATCCTTGAAATGCATGTAACTGATCCGGTCCATGTGCCGTTTCATAAACGCAATTGGATCAAAACCTGCATAGGAATGATGGCCCGTGTCGAAGCAAATTTTCAGAATGCTTTCGTTAACTTCATCAAGCAGACGTTCCAGTTCTGGTTCAAAATCCATGAAGCCCGCCGCATGGGCATGGATGCCCACGGTCAACCCGTAATCTTCAGCGCCCATTTTGGCGATTGTCGCGATGCGGTCGCGAAAGGCGGCCCATTCGGTAGCATCCATCTGCACAGCTTCTGTCGCGCGACCCGCCGTTGGTGCGCGGCGTGGACTGATGCTGTCGATCAAGACAAGATGTTCGGCATTATGCGCAACGAGAGCCTCACATGTGCGGCGCGACGCATCAAGGACTTCATCCCATTTCGCCGCGTCATGAAACGGACGAAAAACAACGCCACCAATGATTTCGAGATCATTTTTAACAAGTTCATTACGCAGAATTTCAGGTTCTTCTGGCATGTAACCAATCGGGCCCAATTCAATACCCTTATAACCCGCACCTGCGCATTGTTGCAGCACAGATTTCCAATCAGGGTAACTTGGATCAGAAGCAAACTCGATGCCCCAAGAACAGGGCGCATTGCCAATACGAATAGCCATAGTATCGTTCCTTTAGATGTCTTGCACATTGACCCACGACTTGGCATCTGATGATGCCAATGCCGCAGCCACAATTTGATTCACCGCCATCCCGTCGCGAAATGTCGGCCATTTATTTTGCCCAGAAGCGATGGCTTCTAGGAAATCTTTTGCCTCGATAATGATCTGATCCTGATAACCAGTTCCATGCCCAGGTCCCTGACAAAACGGCAAATAGTCGGGGTGTGCTGGGCCAGTCAAAATCTTGGTAAATCCACGCTGCGCCTCTGGCATATCCATGCGGTAAAGCCAGATCGCGTTCTGGTCCTCCTGATCAAATTTGATCGCGCCTTTGGTGCCTGTGATTTCATAGGCATAACCCATTTTTCGACCCGTAGCGATTCGGCTGAAATACATAGATCCCATGGCTCCGCCGTTGAAACGGCACATCATTTGCGCATGATCATCATTGGTAACCGTGCCGCCGGGTCGCCTAGTGTGTACGGTTTCGACCTCAGCGATAATGCTATCGATTGGACCAACCAAAGCAAGGGCTGCATTCAGCATATGTGGGGCAAGATCGCCCATCGTGCCGTTCGCAACACCGTTCGTGCGCCATGTCGCGGGCTCAACCGGATCAGCAAGGAAATCTTCCGTATGTTCACCGCGAAACCACGTGATGTCACCGACCACACCATCTTCAATAAGTTGTCGTGCATATTGACTGGCGGGAGTCCGGATGTAGTTAAACGCAACCATATTTATCGACTTTGCAGCCTCAGCTGCGTCGACCATTACACGGCTGTCTTCCAACGAAGCACCCATAGGTTTTTCACATAAAACTGGCTTGCCCAATTTGAACGCTGCGACCGCAATTTCACGGTGCGTGGCCTGTGGGGACGCGATGATAATCGCCTCAACCTTGGGGTCATTCACAAGAATTCGCCAGTCGGTTGTTGCCCGTTCAAAACCGTAAGCGCTCCGGTATTTCTCAGCCGAGGCATCTGACTTCGCGCAAACCATTTCGAGTCGTGGACGCAGTTCGGTTTCAAAAACAGCGCCAACAGCGGACATAGCAACCGCATGGGCCTTACCCATATAGCCTCCGCCGACGATCCCGATCCCTAATTGTGCCATTGTGCCTCCTATTTTCATAATACGGTTTGCAACCGGTTGCAAAATTAGTATCGTATGAACAGAACGACCGTCAATGACAGATACGCATGGATCCTAGAATGAATACCATCACACTTACCACCGCACAGGCCATCGTCCGTTATTTGGCCGCACAATATACGATCGTGAACGGCACAGAGGTCCGTCTATTTGGCGGCGGCTATGGCATCTTTGGTCATGGTAACGTCACCTGTCTTGGCGAAGCCTTGCACGGCAACCGCGCGAATTTGCCACTGTACCGAGGGCAGAATGAACAAGGTATGGGCTTCGCTGCGGCGGCCTACGCCAAATATCACATGCGTCGTCGCATGATGTTTTGCACGGCCTCTGCAGGGCCTGGCACCGCGAACCTTTTGACCAGCGCCGCATTGGCCCATGCCAACCGTTTGCCGATGTTGCTGCTATGTGGCGATACATTCCTGACCCGCCTGCCCGACCCAGTTTTGCAGCAGCTCGAACACTTTGGTAATCCAACGCTTGGCGTGAATGACGCTTTCAAAGCCGTGTCGCGTTTTTGGGATCGCATCACACATCCTGCCCAGATACTTCAATCCTTGCCTGCCGCCATTGCGACGATGATTGATCCCGCTGACTGTGGTCCAGCGTTTCTTGGCCTCCCGCAAGATGTGCAAGGTTGGACCTATGATTACCCAATCAGTTTCTTTGATCAACGCGTTCATCGCATTCGCAGCCAAGCCCCTGATGTGACTGAGATTTCTGATGCGATTGCCCTTCTCAAGTCCGCCAAACGCCCGATGATTATCGCAGGCGGCGGTGTTCAATATGCTGATGCCGTTGCAGAGCTGACGTCATTTGCGGAAGCCACCGGCATTCCCGTGGTCGAGACGATTGCTGGCCGCGCCAACCTGTTGGACACCCATCCCCTGAACATTGGACCGCTTGGGGTAACGGGTTCAGATAGTGCAAATACAATTGCAAAACAGGCCGATGTCATTCTCGCTGTTGGCACCCGCCTACAGGATTTCACGACCGGATCCTGGACTGCATTTAGTCATGACGCAAAAATCATCGGTATGAATGTTGGGCGCCATGATGCTGCCAAACATATGTCGCTGACCGTCGTGGGGGACGCAAAATTATCGCTACCCGCACTGGGGACTGACTACAAATCCCCCACAGATTGGACAACCCGCGCGCAGGCTGAACGTGCCAAATGGTCCGCCTATGTCGCTGAAAATGTGAAGCCGGGGAACCGCCCAAATTCTTATGCGCAAGCAATTGGCATCGTGAACGCGCTTTGTGATCCCCGTGACCGAGTTGTCGCCGCCGCAGGTGGTTTACCTGCTGAGATCACCGCCAATTGGCGCACGCTCGACATCGGTACAGTCGACGTGGAATTCGGGTTCTCCTGTATGGGGTATGAGATCGCTGGCGGCTGGGGCGCACGTATTGCGCAGGCCGAATCTGAACCAGGCAGCGACACCATCGTGTTCACAGGGGACGGGTCTTATATGCTAATGAATTCAGATGTTTACTCATCCGTGTTGACTGGTAAAAAAATGATTATCTGCGTCCTAGATAACGGTGGTTTTGCTGTCATCAACAAGCTGCAAAACAATACTGGCAATGAAAGCTTTAACAATCTGATCGCGGACACGCCCACGGCGGTAAACCAAGTGAAGGTCGATTTTGAAGCCCATGCAAAGTCGATGGGTGCCAACGCAGAAACTGTGTCAAACCCTGCCGAGATGGCCGAGGCATTCAAACGTGCCAAGGCCGCCGAAACCACATCGGTCATCGTCATGAACGTCGACCCTTATGAGGGCTGGACCACTGAGGGTCACACATGGTGGGAAGTCGGCACACCGCATATCTCAGACCACGCGAAGGTCCGTGACGCACATAAAGATTGGGAATCTACACGCCCTCAACAACGAAAGGGTGTTTAACCGATGGACGTCATCAAAGGCATCACTGGCAATAATTTTATCGTCGTTGGGCGTGTGGGCATGGATCTATTTCCCGCCCCAGGCGAGGCAACAGAACACGCAGACAACTTCACAGCCGACATGGGTGGATCATCCGCAAACATTGCGGCGGGTATCGTGAAACTGGGCGGCAAGGCTGCTTTGCTAACCCGGGTTTCTGACGATTCTGTAGGTCGGTTCTGTATGAACAAACTGAATCACTACGGTATCGACACAACATATGTGACGCCTGTTGGTGGCGAGGCCCGAAATTCCCTGGCCCTTTATGAAAGTCGCGTTGTGGGGCACCAATCGGTCATCTACCGCAATGGTGCGGCCGATTTTGAAATGACCATCGCTGATGTAGAGGCCGTTGATTTCTCCAAGTTCAGCGCCTTGGTCACAGCCGGCACAGTCTTCGCCGCAGAACCATCACGCAGCGCCGCATTCCATGCTTTTGAATTGGCCCGCGCAGCAGGTTTACCGATCATATTTGATGTCGATTATCGCCCCTATTCATGGCCAAGCG
The DNA here is from genome assembly GCF_000812685.1 of Halocynthiibacter namhaensis. Classification (GTDB taxonomy): domain Bacteria; phylum Pseudomonadota; class Alphaproteobacteria; order Rhodobacterales; family Rhodobacteraceae; genus Halocynthiibacter; species Halocynthiibacter namhaensis. Next base: position 4,795 of record NZ_JWIF01000032.1, on the reverse strand, counting down.
CGGCAGTCGCTGCTGATGTTTTATCACACGCAGGTGCATTATCCGATGTGATCATTGGCAATGATGACGAATTTGGCTTTATGGCCGGGTCCAAGGATGCCGGCCTGCAAAAAGCCCGCGATCTTGCGCGCACCACCGCCGAGATTGTTGTTTATAAAATGGGCGAACATGGTGCCGTGACATTTGCTTACGGCGCAGAGACGCGAACCGGGATTTATCCTGTGACGGCGTTAAAACCCACAGGTGCGGGCGACAGTTTCATGGCGGGCCTGCTGTCCTCTATCGCGGCAGGGCAAGATCTAAAATCGGCCGTTATGCGCGGATCTGCCTGTGCGGCCATCGTGGTCGCCAAACCCGGATGCGCCCCCGCGATGCCCATTACATCTGAACTTGATACTTTTTTGGCCAACCACACTGGCCCCACGACAGTCTGAAAGGACGCCCCATGCATATCGCCCCTCATGACAATCGCAACATCCCTATCGTGGACGCAAATGACGCGTCAGTGCCGCTGAATTACCTCAACATCGTAAAACTGCAAAAAGGCCAGGCCTTCACATATCAGGTGCCCGGTTATGAAACCTGCGTCACGCCCGCCACCGGAACAGTAGACGTCGAGATTGAAGGCGTTGAATATATGGCTATTGGCAATCGCGGCACGGATGTTTGGGATGGCGAACCCGAAGGCGTCTATGTTCCCGTAGGCGCAAAGGTTACAATCGTCTGCACATCAGATGCGACTGAAACATTCATCGCAGGTGCGCGTTACGACAAAGTGCTTGATCCCTTTGACGTGCGTGTCGCCGAAATTGACACAGTGCAATACGGGTCCGATGACACGAAAACCCATCGCAAAATTAAGCATATTCTTGGAACCAAATACCACGGTAAGGTTGGTCGTTTATTGGTGTCTGAATTGTTCACCGTCGGTCAAGGTGGCTGGTCTGGCTTCCCGGCCCACAAGCATGACACCGACCGTAAAGACGCGGATGGCAACATCATTGAGACGCGCCACGATGAGACCTATAATTTCCGCTTCCGCCCCAATTTTGGCTCTGGCGTGCAGATCGTCCAACACGAGGAAGGTAAGCCCGGCGAGGCCCACCAACTGATGGATGGGTCCACAATTACCCTCCCAAGCGGTTACCATCCTTGCGCCGTGATGCCTGGCTATGAGATGTATTATTTCACCATTCTTGGTGGGTTGTCACAGCGCAGCCTCGTGCAATTCTTCCAGCCAACCCATGCGGCGCAAATTGAAACTATTCCCGGCATCAAAGACATGATCGCCAAATTCAAATAGCCGTCTCACCCTGTTGAAAACACACTTGCCAAAGCCCGCCTACACATCAGAAAGTCATACAAAATATGTCACTTGTTACACTTGCAGACGTCCTGCAACCTGCGCTTAAAAATGGATGCGCTGTAGGCGGGCTGGTCACCCTTGGCTGGGAAGATATGCGCGCCTACGTCACTGCCGCAGAAACCTTGGAATGCCCTGTCATCTTGCAAGCAGGGCCTGGTTGCCGCGAACACACCCCCCTACCTGTGTTGGGTAAAATGTTCCGCCACCTGGCCGAAGGGTCATCCGTGCCTGTCGTTGCCCACCTAGACCACGGGTATACATTTGAAGAATGCCAAATCGCGCTTGATGCAGGCTTTACCTCACTTATGTACGACGGGTCACGCAAACCGCTGGCACAAAACATCGACGAGACCGCACGCGTGGCTGAATTGGCCCATAGTGCTGGTATTTCATGCGAAGGCGAGATTGGATTTGTCGGATATGCGGACGGCGAAAATTCTGCGGGTACAGATCCTGCAGAGGCCGCTATCTTTGCCCGCGACAGCGGTGTCGACGCCATGGCGATTTCTGTCGGCAACGTGCATTTGCAACAACATAAGCAAGGGGGGCTTGATATGGATCGCATCCGCGCGATTGAAGCTGTGACGCAGGTGCCTTTGGTCATTCACGGCGGCTCTGGCGTGCCTGTAGATCAGCGGCGTGAACTGGCGCTTAATTCCAAGGTTTGCAAATTCAATATCGGGACCGAATTGCGAATGGCGTTTGGCGCTGCGATGCGGGATGCCGTCAACAGTGACCTAAGTCGATTTGATCGTAATACGATCCTCAAAGAAACACATGATCCCGTTGTTGCTGCAGCCATATATGTGCTGCAAGCCTTCACCGGCACGAAAGGATAACCCTATGCTGAATATTGCAATCCTTGGCTGTGGCCGGATCGGTCAAGTCCATGCCCGCACGATCAAAACAATGTCCACGGCCCGTGTCATTGCTGTCGCCGATGCGTTTCATGACCCAGCAAAAGCTCTCGCGGATGATTTGGGTGCAGATGTCTGTACTATCGACGCGATCATGGCACGCGATGACGTCGATGCAGTTATCATCGGGACCCCGACAACAACCCATTACGATCTGATCCATGCTGCAGCTAAGGCTGGAAAAGCGATCTTTTGTGAAAAACCTGTCGATATGTCCGCTGACCGTATCCGCGATTGTCTAAGCATCGTGGCACAACACAACGTCCCATTTCTTACGGCATTCAACCGCCGTTTTGACCCCAGTTTTGCAAATGTACAGGCCCGTATCGCAAATGGTGAAATCGGTAATGTTGAACTTGTGACGATCATGTCCCGCGATCCATTACCACCCCCTGTCAGCTACATTGCGACATCTGGCGGGCTGTTCCGTGACATGATGATCCATGATTTGGACATGGCACGTTTCTTGTTGGGTGAAGAACCTGTATCGGTCATGGCGATGGGCGCGGCCCTTGTGGACCCAGCTATCGGCGACGCTGGTGACGTGGATACCGCAGGCGTCATGTTACGCACCGCATCAGGCAAGATTTGCCAGATCAGCAATTCACGCCGCTCATCCTATGGCTATGATCAACGAATTGAAGTGCATGGATCTCTTGGAATGCTACGTGCAGAAAACCATCTGGAAAATAGTGTGGAAATCGCAACCGAGGCCGGATATCGACGCGCGCCTGCACAACATTTTTTCCTTGAACGTTATGCGGCGGCATATCGCGCCGAGATGGTGCATTTTGTGGATGCAGTCGCCAACGGCACAAGTTTGTCGCCATCTGGTGATGATGGTCTCCGAGCGCAAATGCTAGCCGACGCGGCAACTCTAAGCTGGGAAAAAAGTGTGCCAATCACTATATGATCAGTTTGACGGGCATTGGGGGCGGCGTTGTTGCATGGTTCACTTACATCTTGGAAGCGCCCTACCCGGGACGGATTTCAGGCGGCACGCTCGAAATAGGCCCAACTGGCCCGAACGTGCATATTTGGGCGTTATGAAGAACGAAGCCTGAACGCATCGTTTTAATGTGTAACTTAGGGTACATGGGGCGTTAGAAGTGTCACATTAAGAGAAATTGAACCCAATTGTGACGGAGTAATCTGTAACACGTCGCTGTCTCTTGTGGGTCTACCTATTTGTGACTTTCCCCTAGACCGGACCTTCGCGCAAGATGCAGCGAAAGCCCGCAATGTTTAAGTTTTGTGGCTGCTGTTAGCGTGAGCTGCAGCGGCGATAAATCTGACAAGGAGGAAAGCGCGTGCTGTTTTGGTGCTATGGGGATTGTGGTTTACTGCTGTGTTGTTCGATGCATTGAGCACCGGTTTTGATGGCCTTGATAAGCATGCGGCAATTGGTTTTCACAGTCTGAACTTGCCATCTAGGCCTTCGTGTTGCCGTCATTTTGCTGCTTTGGGTCAGTGAGGCCCTTGGATGCTGGATCTGTCCCAACGTAGATAGATTGCGCGATTGCGCCGGCGGCACAATCAGCGCCTTGGAGTTCTGCCGCTGCACAACCAGTTAAGCCATGTAGGATAGCATGTCATCGCCTCTGAGGCGGTCACCGATCAAGGCCACTTCTCCGAGACCGATTGGTTCTTTGAACCCGACAGCTTCCGCCCTCTAGCTCGGTCTGAGCGTGGAAGCTTGATGTTCGTCATCAACGACCACCTCGGCACGCCAAAGGAAATGGTCAACGCAGCCGGCCGCATGATGTGGGCCGCCGATCATGATACTTGGGGATCGGTGCGCCAATGTCGAACATGGCGCGACCCAGAGGCCGCAATGGAAACCGGCTTCGTCGAGACCTCCAAAGGCGACATCGGAGTATCCTACGGAAACGCCGCCCTCGCCCGCAAAACAGAACCCGATCTATACCTCTGCCCTATCCGTTTCCAGGGACAATGGGAAGACAAAGAAACAGGACTATATTATAATCGGTTTGGTCTTGTCCCGCTTACGTTCCGGTCTCTGAACTCATTTATGCGGCCTTTCGCTCAAAAGCCAAGGGACTTTTCCCGCCAAGCGATGAGTGGCGACGGCGCGGGTTATAGAACCCGTTGATATACTGGAAGATCGCGCCTTCAGCCTGACGGCGTGTGTCCCAACGGTTGCGCCAAATCAGCTCAGCCTTAATGGATTTGAAGAACGTCTCGACCATAGAATTATCATAACAATTTCCCTTGCCGCTCATCGAGACCTTGAAACCGTGCTTGGACAAGCGCTTCTGATACTCATTTGAGCAATATTGTGAACCACGATCCGTATGGTGAATGCAATCCTCCGGTGGTTGGCGCAAAGCAACGGCCATATCTAACGCCCGGATTGCCAGATCCTTCTTCATGCGGTTACTGATAGCCCAGCCGATGACGCGGCGAGAATACAGGTCAAGGATGACGGCAAGATACAGCCAACCTTCGCTGGTCCAAATGTAGCTGATGTCGCCAGCCCATTTCTGATTGG
>NZ_JWIF01000031.1 GCF_000812685.1 Halocynthiibacter namhaensis | reverse complement strand
CCTTCGTAAGGCGTCAGCTTTTTTCGCGGCGGCGGACCTCGACCGCCTACGGAAGAGATGATCATGTTTATAGATGACCACCGTGATCATCTTGGCGTCGAGGTGATTTGCAATGTTTTGCCGATCGCGCCTTCCACCTATTACCACCGCAAGTCGATTGATCGTTATCCCAAGAAGGCATCGGATCGAGCAAAGCGTGATGCCATCATAATGACTAGGATCACCCATTTCTGGGAGAATAGCGGGAAGCGCTATGGGGCGGTTAAGATCTGGCATGACTTGCTCGACGATGGGTTTGTCGTCGCCCGTTGCACGGTTGTTCGCCTTATGAAAAGCATGGGGATACAGGGAATTACACGCGGAAAGGTGACTACGACGAAAAGCAACCCTGCCTTGCCATGCCCTGAAGACAAAGTGAACCGAGAATTCAAAGCACCGGCCCCGAACATCTTGTGGGTTGCAGACTTTACCTACGTCAGGACCGCAGTCGGCTTTGTGTATGTGGCGTTTATCATTGATGTCTTTGCGCGCTACATTGTTGGCTGGAAAGTCTCTTCTTCTCCCAATGCCCAGATGGTGCTTGATGCTTTGAACCAGGCGCTGGCTGCGCGTCAACCGGACCCCAAAATACTTATTCATCACAGTGACAGGGGCGTTCAATATTTGTCGATCAAATACACTGAACGGCTTGAGGAAGCCAAAATTGATCCCTCAGTCGGCAGCGTTGGTGACAGCTATGACAATGCGATGGCCGAGACAATTAATGGCCTCTACAAGGCTGAGGTCATTGAACATGAGGGCCCTTGGCAAGGCAAAAAAGACGTCGAATTTGCCACGCTCGATTGGGTCCATTGGTTCAATCACGAACGCCGCTTTGGACCCATCGGATACATTGCTCCAGCACATGCAGAAAGGAACTTCTATGACAGCCTGAACACTGTTACTCTCGCCGCAGAATAGGAACTCAACTGTCTCCGATAAACCCGGTCTGGTTCAGGGCAATGAAGGCGACTATGGCAAAGGCATGTTTATCCCGGCCGACTTTGACCGCATGGCAGAGCAGCTGGGCCAGATCAAAGGTAGTTTTCTGATGTCGGTCAATGACGTGCCCGAGATCCGCGAACGATTTGCAGCGTTCAACATGCAGCGCGTTGAAACAACTTACACAATCGGAACAAAGAACCGGGGCAAAGTGGGTGAACTGTTCATAGGGAACTTTGATTGGGGAGCTAAATCGGATGCCAAATAAGGCGGACACAGCAAAGAACAACCGTATCAAATGATCGTTGTTTGCCCATCATGCAAGGGGACCGGCGAGACCGGTCCCTTCAGAAAACCGCCGAAGTACGAGCCGGAAACAGCCACCTGCGCAGCCTGTGAAGGTCATCGTGTCGTGCATGAAACCACGCGAACCATATATAATACGATCAGAGATCCGTATCGGTACCGCCTAACGAAAACAGACAGAACCATGGATTTGGGCCTTAGTGTTGACTGCGCCTATTGCTTCTCCCGGGGGCAAAGCAGACGCACTTGATCGACGCATCGTGCGGATGCCTGACATTGTAGTTCAGATCGGTTAGTCCGCTTTCAAATTGAACCTACGGCCTATGTAAGTAAGTTCCATTTCCTTACATAGTTTTTACTATTAAACTTAGTGTGCTCTTATTTGGCTTGCGATCGTGTCTACGAATTGATCCGAGTTCTCTTCTGTCACTACGTTGCCGATGCCAGACATTTTCCCCAGGAAAGCACTAGCCTTCTCAAAGGATGGGATGAGATTGTCTCTTGTCGGGCGACCTATGACAAAATGAGGCTTAACCTTACCGTTGCTATAGCTTTCGATAGATTGGGCGTAGCTAGCCCATTTACCAGCTTTAATCCCAATATTTTCCTCATCAGTCAGGTCAAATGACAAGGGCTGAATTACATGAAGCGCACCATTCTGGTAACTTGCATGAAACTTAACTTTACCCAAATCGCTTTGAACAGTCTTGTCAGGTTCTATGATGTGATCCAGTTCACGCGCAGAAAGTTTACTACTAAAAGTGGACCAAACTTCTTCATCTGACCTGTTCGATTCTGTCTTGGGTTTATCATAAGAGGTCACGTAGCGACTGAAAAGTTGCTCCAGCTTGTCATCAAGCGAACTACATAGGCCCACGCCTCCGAAATCCCAGCGATAGCTAGAATCAACATCAGGAGAAAGCAACTTTGCTAGGTTAAACGCTTCTTGCTCAGAACGGCTATGTAGCTCGGTCTGTTTAGCATTCATGAACAAGCTAGGCTCACGAAGTGCCTTATGTGCAAAGGTTTGAATGGACCGCTGGACTTGCTTTAAATCTTCGGTGAAGTTCGCTCTTTCCAAGCTTGGGTATGCGGATAGTATTCGGCCATCCCAACTACGCGTCTTGAGGCGCATGTAATCTGCTGACGGTCCAAAGACCAACACACCAATGTTTAAGCGTTCTTTAAGCCAAGGGTCGTGTTCATATTGCAGAAGGCAGTATGTAAATTTTATCTTATGTCTCACAGCATGACCTCCTTTACCTTAGTTTCAAAGTCGTCGGCGTTATCGCGTGCTGTTAGCAGATAATCAACGATTTTGCACGCAGTATCGTCGCCCCATTCAGCAGGTATCATCTTAACATAGTCTTCTATTGCATCATCTGAAAGAGCGCATAAATCAGTTGTGAAGCTCTCGATCAGATCAGCGGTAACATTTCGCATACTTTTAAATAGAACGTGTTGCAGATCCCCAGCAACGTGATTCCAAATTCCATTGTCTTGCCAAGGCATTCTAGAACCACCGTAATCAGCATTGTCATGGCATCTTTGAAAGCTGTGTCCGAAATCGATCACTTTAAAATCATGGCCTGAAACCAATAAGTTTGGGTTACTAACACTTCTGTCGGTGTTTTCTACAATGGTGTCAAAAAGATAGAGTCGAACAGCATCGTAAGCGATGCGCACAGGCCATGGTATCGCGTTTCTGTGTGATGTGAGATTCTAACCTCCAACTGATTTGGAGATGATTTTATGGTTGATGACGGAAATGGATCGGGGCGGCGCAAGCCGCACGTGCGGACGGCTGCGGAACGAGCGTCGATTGTGGCCGAGACGTATAAGCCGGGGGCGACGGTTGCAGGTGTTGCACGGCGACATGGGATTGTAGCGTCGCAATTGTCGGGCTGGCGCACGGCGGCCAAGCGTAAGGGGGAGCCGGATAAAGGCTCTGGGCCCGCTTTTGCCGAGCTTTCAGTTCTAGCGGATGCGTTGCCCGCAACATTTGATGGCATTGAGATCGTGTGTGGTGCTGTTTCTATCCGCCTGCCCAAGAGCACGGCGCCCAAGCAGATTACATACATTGCTCGCGGTTTGGCGCAGAGCAAGTGATCTATCCCAGTCAGGCGGTTCGGATCGTGATCGCGACCAAGCCAGTGGACTTCCGTAAAGGACACGATGGCTTGGCGGCACTTGCTGAGCGGGAACTTGGCCTTGACCCGCATTCGGGTGTTATAGTTGTGTTCCGTGCTAAACGCGGCGACCGGATCAAGGTTCTGCTCTGGGACGGATCTGGCTTGGTGCTGTGTTACAAACGGTTGGAACAGGGCAAGTTTGCATGGCCGAAGGTTCAGGATGGAATGATGCGTCTGACCAAGGCGCAATTTGAAGCCTTGTTCGAGGGGTTAGACTGGCGGCGCGT
>NZ_JWIF01000030.1 GCF_000812685.1 Halocynthiibacter namhaensis | reverse complement strand
TTCTTTGATGCGGTCCCTTTCTTCGGTTGTCAGGCCTGCGCGCTGACCCTCATCACGTTCCGCTTGTTGGCACCAGATACGCAGGCTGTCAGGGGAACAGCCAAGCTTGGGCGCGATCGCTTTGTGTGCGGCTGAATCGCTGGAATAATTGACACGGTTTTCTCGAAAAAGCCGAACGCCACGTTCACGCAGCTCAGTCGGATAGGCGGGGGTATGTTTCTTCTTTGTCATAGGGCTCACCTTTGGAGTGTTTTACTCTCCGGTAAAACCGGGGCGGTTCATATAGAACCCGTTGATATACTGGAAGATCGCGCCTTCAGCCTGACGGCGTGTGTCCCAACGGTTGCGCCAAATCAGCTCAGCCTTAATGGATTTGAAGAACGTCTCGACCATAGAATTATCATAACAATTTCCCTTGCCGCTCATCGAGACCTTGAAACCGTGCTTGGACAAGCGCTTCTGATACTCATTTGAGCAATATTGCGAACCACGATCCGTATGGTGAATGCAATCCTCCGGTGGTTGGCGCAAAGCAACGGCCATATCTAACGCCCGGATTGCCAGATCCTTCTTCATGCGGTTACTGATAGCCCATCCGATGACGCGGCGAGAATACAGGTCAAGGATGACGGCAAGATACAGCCAACCTTCGCTGGTCCAAATGTAGCTGATGTCGCCAGCCCATTTCTGATTGGGGCCAGTCGCTGAGAAATCTTGATCCAACAGATTTGGTGCAATGTTGAACGTGTGGTTGCTGTCCGTTGTCGCCTTGTATTTCTGGGTTCTGATGATCTTGATGCCATTCTCGCCCATCAGACGTCCGACCCTGCGATGGCCCACCGGTAATCCCAATTCTTGCAGTTCCTCGGTTACCCCCGGATCACCTCGACTTCCTCGTCCGCAACGTCACCGTCCGCCGCCGCCACCTTCAAAGCCAGCGGGGCCATCAAGTCGAAGAACCCCACCGCCAACGTGTCCAGCGGCGTGTTCACAAACTTCGGGATCACCTCGACCTTGTCACCGGTCCCTTTCATCAGACGAATCACACCGTAGTACGCACCACCCGTCGCGACGCTGGCAGCAACCACCCAGCCCACCGGGGTTGCAGCCGCCGCAACCCCGAAGAGTCCGAAGAACCCACCTGACGTCGAGAAAAAGGTCGAAGCCACCACCGCAGATTTGGCAACAGTTGCCCCGGTGAAGGCAACCCCGGCAACGTCCCAGACCTCGAGAGCCCGATTCTTCAGGGTCAGACTGGTGTAGGCGTTCTCCCCGATCTCGAGACGTGCCTTGAAGCGCAGCGGATCAGCCACCACCCGTTCAACCTGCCTCAGTCGTTCCCCGATGTCAGTCAACGGCTCCACCTTTCAACGGATCGAAGGTCGCCACGGCCTCCATGATACGCCCTTCGAGGGCAGCATCGGCGAAGTCAGCCTTGGCCCCCATCAGCAACCCGAAGGCCGCCAGCAGAGGCGTCACCACGGGACCCAAAACGAAGCCAATCAGTGGCACCCCGCCGACCAACGCCCCGGCGATCGCCCCGAAAATCAACCCGAAGGACGCGTTCGGAAACCGTGAAACCAGTTGAAGAACCACCTCCAGGATCTTGTGCCCGATCTTGACCACCGTCGCCCCCACCTTCATGGCGGTCCCGGCCATTTTATACAGCAAAGCTTTGCTGTCGGCTGAGAGGTTCAGGTTATCTATCCGAGAAAGCAGCTCTTTTTTGAGAAGTGTCTGGGTCGTCAGTTCCGTCAGAAAGTCTTCGGACAGGTCGAGCCGCGTCTCGCCTGTTTCCGGGTTGGTCACTTGAAGTTCCATCTTTTCACCTTTTCTGAAATTCTCCGGCCAGATCATGACCAGTTTCGGTACGGAGCGCCCCGCGTAATTTTGAAGCGCCCGGCAATGCAACACAGCCAACTAGATACGAATGTACGTTAAAACAGGTAGAGCTAAAACCGGTGACACGCAATAGCTTTGGATGTGAAACGAACACCGAAAAGCCCTCTTAGAGATACCTTGGCTCGCAACATGAGATTGCTGCGTGCTGAGCGCGGCTGGTCGCAGGAAAAGCTCGCCGAGGAAGCCGGTTTGAATCGCACTTACCTGAGTGCCGTCGAACGCTCCGAGCAAAATATGTCCATCGACAACCTTCATCGCGTCGCCCTAGGTTTTGGTGTCGAAAGCTGGCAGTTGCTTCGAAACGACTGATGACACTTTGGCGCGAGAGGCCTGGGTGGTGTGTATCAGCAGCCTCTATTGGCTGTATCGGGCTATACAAAAAAAACTCATCAATCTAAGGTTGGCCAAACAAAAAAATATTTATAAACGGGCGGCAAACGTGTCTCAATCCACTAACAATCTTGCATCCTACATTTGGTCCCTGGCTGATCTTCTGCGTGGTGATTTCAAACAAAGTCAATATGGTCGTATCATTCTCCCCTTCACCTTGCTTCGTCGCCTTGAATGCGTCTTTGAAACGCGCAAGACTGACGTTCTTACAGAAGCCACCAAAATTGAAGGTATGGCAGCAACAGAAGAGCTAAAGGAAAAGCTTCTCCTGCGCGCCTCAACCCTCTCTTTCTACAATACCTCGGAAATGGATCTTTCGACGCTCGGTGCAAGCGGGATCAAGGATAACCTGGAAACCTACATCCAAAGCTTTTCCACAGATGCCCGCGAAATCTTTGAACACTTCAAATTTGGTGAGTTCATCGCTCAATTAGACGACGCGAACTTGCTGTATAAGGCTGTCCAACAAGTCAAAAGCGCTGACCTTCGGCCTGAAACGGTTTCCAATCATGACATGGGCTTGGTGTTTGAAGAACTTATCCGTAGATTTGCAGAAGGCTCCAATGAAACCGCCGGTGAGCACTTCACACCTCGCGATATCGTTGATCTGACGACCTCCCTTGCATTTATGGATGATGACGACGGCCTGACCACCGACGGTGCCATTCGGACCATTTATGACCCGACGGCGGGCACTGGTGGTTTCCTATCCGCTGGCATGGAGTATGTCCTTCAGTTGAACCCTGCTGCGGTGATGCGTGCGTTTGGGCAGGAATTGAATCCTGAAAGCTATGCGATCTGTAAGGCCGATATGCTGATCAAGGGACAAGATGTCACGAATATCAAATTGGGCAACACCCTGTCACAAGACCAACTGCCCAATGATAAATTCGACTACATGCTGTCCAACCCTCCTTTCGGTGTGGATTGGAAAAAGATCGAGAAAGACATCAAGGACGAGAATGCGATCAAGGGCTTTGACGGGCGCTTTGGCCCTGGCTTGCCGCGTGTCTCTGACGGATCACTTCTGTTTCTGATGCATCTGATTTCCAAGCTGCGCGACACGGACGAAGGTGGCGGGCGCATTGGGATCATCCTCAACGGCTCGCCCCTGTTCACCGGTGGTGCTGGGTCTGGCGAAAGCGAAATCCGCCGACATATCCTTGAATCAGATCTGCTTGAGGCCATCGTCGCCCTGCCAACGGATATGTTCTACAACACCGGCATTTCGACCTATGTCTGGGTGTTGACGAACAAAAAAGACCCCTCACGCAAGGGCAAGGTTCAGCTGATCAACGGCACCGACCTTTACAGCAAGATGCGTAAATCACTGGGGTCTAAGCGCAAATGGATGGATGAAGGCGACATCAAGACCATCACCCGCTGCTTTGGGGAATTTGAAGCCGTTGCGGCTGAAACGCTCGACAAGCCCGCAGACGCCAAAAGCAATCGCGGCAGACAGTCGGCCACGCCCAAGACCGAGACACCCAAAACGTTCGCGGCGAAAATCTTTGACACGCATGAATTTGGCTATCGTCGCTTGACGATTGAACGGCCTTTGCGCGAAAGCTATCAGTTCAGCGATGATCGCATCAAACCCTTGCGTTTTGCGCCTAAACCGCTGGCCGCCATCACCCAATGGATCTTTGAAAGCTTTGGCAAGGGTTGGGATGAACAGGGCAATGATTACGAGGTGCTAAACGCGCAAGAGGGTGAAATTCGCACCCATATCAAGGCAGAATTCCCCGAGCTGAAAGAGAAGCAGATCAAGGACGCGCTGGACCCAAAAACATGGGCCGCGCAACTGGCTATCTTGCAAGTCGCACGGGCGTTGCAGGACAAAATTGGGACCGATCAGCATGACGATATGAACGGCTTTGACAAGGCGCTCAAATCCACGGGCGTTGCGTTGGATGCCACGGCCAAGAAACAGATCACCAATGCGGTCAGTTGGAAAAACCCAAAGGCTGCGAAGGTTGTTAAGAAGCTGCATAAAAACACCCCCGCCACTGTCACGGCCAATCCGCTGTATGGGTTGTTCGATGTTGATGGTCAGCTTGTGGAATACAAACCCGACGGCGATCTGCGCGACAATGAAAACGTGCCGCTGGAGCCAACGCAACCCGTGAATGCAACAAACGAAGCGTATTTTCTGGCCGAGGTCGCGCCGCATGTGCCGGATGCTTGGATGGATGCGGGCAAGGTCGATGCGATTGACGGGGACATTGGCATCGTTGGGTATGAAATCCCGTTCAACCGGCATTTCTATACCTACACCCCGCCGCGCGATCTGGCGGAGATTGATGCTGAACTGGACGCCGTCAGCGCCGAGATTATGGCGCTGTTGCAAGAGGTGCATGTGTGATGACGGGGCCTGTGCAAGCAAAGTATAAGCCCTATCCAGCGTATAAGCCGTCAGGCGTGGAGTGGTTGGGAGATATTCCTGAGGGGTGGGAAACGAGAAAAGCAAAGCATCTTTTTCGCATCGAAACCGGGGGCACTCCATTGACATCAAACGACGAGAACTTCTCGGCAGATGGCACTCCTTGGGTCAAGCCGGACGATCTCAAGGAGCTATCTCCAGTATCCGAGTCTCAAAGGCAAGTGTCCCGCAAGGGGCTTGGAGGGATTCCCATCATACCGAAGGGTAGCATTCTCGTGTGTGGTATCGGAACGGTTGGGAAGTTTGGTATTGCTGGTGTCGACGTAATAACAAACCAGCAAATTAACTCGTTTATCCCCAAAATTAACATAGTTTCTCCTCGTTACGCGGTTTTTTCCCTTTCGAGTGCCTCTGAGCAAATCGCCGCTTCAGCAAATCGTGTAGTCGTGTCAATTTCCAACAAGACATCAATGCAAAACATTTCCCTTTGCTCTCCCCCACTCCACGAACAAACCAAAATCGCGACGTTTTTGGATTATGAGACGGCCAAGATTGATGCTTTGATTGCCAAGCAGCAGCGGTTGATTGCGCTGCTTGAGGAAAAGCGCCAAGCGGTGATCAGCCATGCGGTGACCAAGGGCCTAGACCCCACCGCCCCCCGACGCCCCTCCGGCATCGACTGGCTCGGCGATGTGCCGGAACATTGGGAGGTGAAACTTGGTAAGCACCTATTTGAATTTGTAACCAGTGGTTCACGTGGTTGGGCAGAATACTACAGTGATGAAGGCGCGCTCTTCTTCCGAATTACCAATCTTACGCGAGATACGATCCATCCGAAATTGAAGTCTCTCCAATATGTCACACCTCCCCGAGGCTCGGAAGGTGAGCGAAGTAAAATTGCCTTGGGAGATTTGTTGATTTCAATAACAGCGGACTTAGGCTCTGTCTGTGTCGCTGACGAGAGTTTAGAAGGCGGTTACGTAAGTCAACATGTTGCGTTATGTCGACCAAACGGTGAAGTGTTTTCTGCCGATTGGCTTGGCTACACAATACTTTCCGATGCGAGCAAATTTCAGCTGCTTGAGTCTGGTTATGGTGGAACAAAGATCCAGCTCAGTTTGCCAGATCTTAGAGAGCTTGTCCTTGTTAAGCCTCCAGAGTCTGAACAGATTGAAATTGCTGATTTCTTAGATGGCAAGTTACAATACTTTGCAAAAACATTGAAACGCGCAACACAGCAGATCACCCTCCTCAAAGAACGGCGCACGGCGCTGATCTCTGCCGCTGTCACGGGCAAGATTGATCTGCGCGATTGGCACATGCCTGAGGGGGGCCTTGATGCCTCCAACCCAAGCAACTCCGCCCAAGATATTTCCACCACAGATATTGACCAAATGCAGGAGGCAGGCGCATGAGTATTTCCCACGGCGTGACCCGCGAAGTTATTTTTCAAAACGAAATGATTGCCCAGATGGTTGCCGAAGGGTGGCAGCTTGGCACCCCCAGTGGATACAACCGCGAACTGGCGATTTATTCAGAGGATCTGATTGGTTTTGTCAAAGACACCCAAGATGGTGAATGGCAAAAGCATTGCAAGAATTACAGTGACCCCGAGGCCAAGCTGTTGGCCCGTGTCGCAAGCCAGCTTGATAAGGCCGACCCCAACGCCACCGGCAAGCAGCTGCGCACATTTGGAACCCTGGGTGTGCTGCGCCACGGTGTCAAAGACCGCAACGCCAAGTTCAAGCTGTGCCAGTTCAAGCCCGAACACGATCTGAACCCCGACACGCTGGCGCGCTATGGTAAAAACCGTCTGCGCATCGTGCCGGAACTGGTTTACAGCCCCTATGCGACGGACGCGCATCAGGCCGAGACCGGCACGCAGGCGAAGAAATGGCGCATTGATCTGGTGTTGTTTGTGAACGGTCTGCCCGTGGTCACGCTTGAGCTGAAGTCAGAGTTCAAGCAATCGGTGCAAAACGCGATCACGCAATACAAGAAAACCCGTCTGCCCGTTGATCCCGCCACCAAAAAGTCCGAGCCACTGTTGACGTTTAAGCGTGGTGCCTTGGTGCATTTCGCGGTCAGCCAGTTTGAGGTTTATATGGCCACCCGTTTGTCCGGTGCCGATACCTATTTCCTGCCGTTTAACAAGGGCACCAAGGATGGCGGCGCAGGCAATGACGTGCCTGCGGATGTGAACAGCTATGCCACTGGGTATCTGTGGCAAGAGGTGCTGCACCCCGATGCGTTGCTGAACATTCTCGCGCGTTTTATGCACTTGGAGATTGAGGAAAAGGAAGATTTTGAGGGGCGCAAGTTCAAAAAAGAAACGATGATCTTTCCGCGTTATCATCAGTGGGATGTGGTTGGGAAACTTGTGGAAGCTGGCAAGGTTGAGGGGCCGGGCAACAAGTACCTGATCCAACACAGTGCAGGGTCCGGCAAGTCGAATTCAATCGCCTGGACCGCGCATCAGCTGTCATCGCTTTTTGATGGCACCAAGAAGGTGTTTGATAGTGTGATTATCGTGACGGACCGCACCGTTCTTGATGATCAGTTGCAAGAAACGATCTATCAATTTGAACATCAAGATGGTGTTGTCGGACGGATTAACCGCGAAGAAGGCGATGGTTCGAAATCTGAGAAACTAGCCGCCGCGCTTGAGAGTTCGCAGCCGATTATTATCGTGACCATTCAAACCTTCCCCTATGTTTTGAAAGCGATTGAGAACAGCACCAACCTGAAAGAACGCAGCTACGCCATTATCGCGGATGAAGCGCATTCATCGCAAACGGGATCAACGGCAGGCAAGTTAAAAGCCGTGTTGATGTCTGAGGGCCATGATGCCGACGCCGAATTGAGTTCAGAAGATATTTTGGATGCAGCCGTTGCTGCCAAACGCAATGCGACCAACCTAAGTTACTTCGCCTTCACAGCAACACCCAAATCAAAGACACTGGAATTGTTCGGACGTGTGCCCAACCCAGATGAAGCCCCCTCAAAGAAAAACCTGCCCAAAGCCTACCATGTTTATTCAATGCGTCAGGCCATTGAGGAAGGCTTCATCCTTGATGTGCTGCGCAACTACACGAGTTACAAAGTTGCGTATAATTTGGCGCTCAAGGCCCAAGATGCGGATGCCGAGGTTGATAGCAAAAGGGCCAAGGTTAAGTTGAACCAATGGGTGCGGCTGCACGACTACAACATATCGCAGAAGGTACGTGTGATTGTTGAACATTTCAAAGAGAATGTTAGCGGGCTTTTGGGCGGGCAAGCGAAAGCAATGGTCGTTACCAGTTCGCGTAAAGAGGCTGTTCGCTATAAGTTGGCGTTCGACAAATACATCGTTGAGTGTGGTTATGAAAAGGTTCACGCAATGATCGCCTTCTCGGGTGAGGTGGAGTTTGGGGCAAGCGACCCAAACGCTGAGGGGTTACTTGGGGAAAAATTCACAGAGATCAATATGAACCCCAAGCTCAAAGGTCGCGATATGCGCAAAGCCTTTGATACCGACGACTATCAGGTGATGATTGTCGCCAACAAATTCCAAACAGGTTTCGACCAGCCCAAACTCTGCGCAATGTACGTTGATAAGAAGCTCGCTGGGGTGGAATGCGTTCAAACACTGTCACGATTGAACCGCACTTATCCGGGCAAGGAAGTCAGAGGAACTTATGTGCTCGATTTCTTTAACGAGCCTGAAGATGTCTTGGCCGCGTTCCAAGAATATTATCAGACGGCAGAGTTGTTGGATGTTTCAAACCCTGATCTGATTTTTGATTTGTCTGAAAAACTGCGCGCATCGGGTATTTTCTCATGGTCAGAGGTTGAAAGGTTTTGCGAGGCATTCTTGAAACAGTCCATGAGCAACGCCGCTGTTGCAAACATCTGCAAACCGGCAGTTGATCGATGGACGTCTCGATACAAGTCTGCGACCGAAGCCTATAAGACTGCAGTTGAAATGTTTGAACGGGCGAAGAAAAGCGGCGATGCCGTTTTGGTCGCTAACACAGATCAAACCCTAAAGGCGTGCAAAATAGAAAAGGACGCCCTAGAGCTATTCAAGAAAGACCTTGGGACATTTGTTCGCTTTTACGAGTTCATTTCACAAGTTGTAGATTACGACGACAAAGATCTTGAGAAGCTGAGTATCTATGCAAGGCAACTTGGCCCCCTTCTGCGCGAAGCAAACATGGACGAAGATGAGTTGGATTTGGGCGATGTCGCGCTCAGCCATTACCGCCTGTCAAAGATCAAACAGCAAAACCTGGGACTCGTGACAGATGCAGCCGAAGGCCTAAATCCCGGGAGTGGTTTAGGCAGCGGTAAAGCTAAAGACAAGCAAGAAGAATTCCTGTCTCTGATCATTGAACGCCTCAATGAAATCTTTGCCGGAGACGGCTTGACTGAAGCAGACATGCTTAGTTATGCGAGGACCATCAAAGAGAAGATTCAGGAAGATCCAAGGGTGATCACCCAAATCGCAAACAATACTCGCGAACAAGCCCTACTGGGCGATTTTCCAAAAGCTGTGGAGGAGGCAATCTTGAACAGCGATGAAGCACAGCAAAAACAAATGCTGAAGCTGCTTTCGATGTCAGACAAGCTTGGCCAGTTCATTAACACAATCTACGATATGATGCAGGATGATGTAGCTAGTTAGAGCGCCACCCAGATAAAAAAAGAAGAAGGTAGCCCCCGACCAGCACGAAGCCAGTCGGGGTTTTCGGTGGGCGGCTTTATCTCACAGGCAGTCTGATCTGATCGACAATCCCCCGTTTCTGCTCATCTGAGATCCCGGCAGAATAGATGCCGTACGTCAGCTTGAACCAGACCGGGTTTACCGGAGATCATAAAGCTTGGAAGATAAGTCATGATCAAAGGAAATTCAGGAAACCGTTTTTCAACAGAAGTCCGGGCGCGCGCAGTGCGCTTGGTGCTTGAGAATGAAGCGGATTATCGGACGCGATCTGAGTGCTTCAGATCGATTTCGAAGAAGATAGGATGCAGCCCCGAAACGCTTCGGGACTGGGTTAATAAACAATCGATTGAGACAGGAGATCGGGAGGGTCTGACGTTGTCAGAGCGGGCGCAGATGAAGGAA
>NZ_JWIF01000029.1 GCF_000812685.1 Halocynthiibacter namhaensis | reverse complement strand
TTGATCCAACAGATTTGGTGCAATGTTGAACGTGTGGTTGCTGTCCGTTGTCGCCTTGTATTTCTGGGTTCTGATGATCTTGATGCCATTCTCGCCCATCAGACGTCCGACCCTGCGATGGCCCACCGGTAATCCCAATTCTTGCAGTTCCTCGTTCATCCGAGGCCGCCCATAGCTTTGCAGGCTTAAGCGATGCTGTTCACGGATGTGAGCCAGGATCACCATATCATCGCGTTGACGCTGGCTCATCGGGCGAACCCGCCACGCGCGAAAACCACGTGATGTGACCCGCATAACTTTGCACAGGAACTCAACTGGCCATTCTTCTTTCCAGGCGTCGATGAACGCAAATCTCACCGGCTTTGGCCTGCAAAGAAGATTGCCGCCTTTTTTAACACTTCCCTCTCCTCGCGCAGCAGACGGACTTCCTTGCGAAGCCGCGTGTTCTCCTTCTCAACGTCTTCATGCGGTCCTGACATCAGGTCATCGTGTTGATGCTGTTGAACCCATTTGTTCAGCGTCGAAAGCCCAACCCCTAAATCTGATGAAAGTTGAGGCCGCGTTAAGCCACTCGTCGTCGCCATGCGCACCGCATCACGCCGAAACTCGTCTGTGTATCTCTTTGCCATTCTCTATCTCCTTCATAGCAAACATTGCTCGAAAGAGACCGGAACTAAACCGCGACAAGACCAGACCTTCGGACGACATAATTGCGTTTCGCTCAAGATCATAAATTCGAAGAGCGGCTTCCAGGTGTTTTTGCGACCAGTCCGGATCAATGGCCTGCGCAGGGAAGCTTTTCTGCACCCCGTGTTCCAGCATGGATTGTAAAACGACCGGATAGACGTCTGCATGCACCTGATCGGATTCTTCGATCCGACCCGTCATACGCGCTGAACGCAGATTGCGCTGCATATTGTGAACATGGCTGCGCAGGGCAGCGGTCAAATATGTGCGCACCAGGTCTTCGGGTAAGGGGGGCTGTATGAAAAGAAAGCTGTTCAACATTTTTTGATATTCCGCTTGGATTTGTTGAAGCAGAAAAAGGGCTTGAGATTGGTCTTTACAACTCAGAGACACCATCAGCGGACGCGTTTTATGTGGATAACCCGCGATCCGGCGCCGAAAATAATACGTGCCGTTTTTGATAAATAGATGTTGAGCCATGTTTGCCCCTTAATTTGGGGGCTGACTTGAAGGCAGATAAAATCACAAGTGCGGTGTCACTCTTTGTGTGACCTCTTGTGTAACCAAATCCTCTTGCATGTTTGATTCTCATCGAACCTGTTTTGCAATTGCGCTTGTTATCAAGCACTTAAGAGGTGTTTGGCTCCGGCGGTAGGGATCGAACCTACGACAAATTGATTAACAGTCAACTGCTCTACCGCTGAGCTACGCCGGAATATGTGGGTGATATAGCGTTGGGGATTTGTGGCGTCCAGTGGATTTTCATGGTTTCTCCATTTTTTTTTCACCTTCGGTTTTTTGCTACCGCATTTGGCATTATTGTAGTTGGAATGTGGCGGTCGGGGAAAGATCGGATTGCGATGCGGCGTGGCCGCGCTGGGTTAGATCGATGAGATGTGCCAGAACATTGCGCTCGGCTGCAGGGAGAAGGGCGGGATTCACGTCAGTATAGATCTCGCGTGTCAGTGATTCTGCTGTTTGGGGGCCTGTTTTTAGGGTGTCGATGATCTGCGCTTCGCGTTTCTTGCGGTGATTGATCAGCCACTGGACGCGTGCGGCGGGATTCGCAATGGGATGGCCGTGACCGGGATAATAGATTCGGTCGTTGCGGGCTGCGAGTGTTTCACATGAGGCCATGAACGCGGTTAGATCCCCATCGGGGGGCGACACGAGCGAACTGGCCCATCCCATGACATGATCACCGGAGAACAGCGCCTTGGTTTGCTCGGATGTTTCATAGGCAAAGCAAAGGTGGTTCGACATATGGCCTGGCGTGTGCAAGGCCTGCATAGGGTGCCCATCAACTTGGATGACATCGTTGTCGTTCAGGATAATGTCAGGGGTGAAATCATGATCTATACCTTCACCGCCACCGGCCAGACCACTTGCTGCAAGGGCCTGCATATGCGGTTTTTGACCTGCCGTGGCCGACCCAAACGCAAGGATGGGAGCGTCAACCGTTTGGGCAAGCTTTCGGGCGAGGGGGGAATGATCAACATGGGCGTGGGTCACGAGGATATGATCGACAGGCCGCCCATCAATAGCGTCTATCAATGCGTTGAGATGAGCCGCGTCCATGGGGCCGGGATCTATGATGGCGAGGCGGTTTTCACCAACCAACCAGCTGTTGGTGCCCCAATAGGTCATGGGAGACGCATTCGGTGCCAAAACCATGGAAATTCCGGGTTCAAACGGGGTGACTTTACCGACTTGCGGTTGGGGATTAGTGTCTGACATTGGGTTGGCCTTGCTTTTGTCTTTCCGTCGCGCGTGCCTCTGGTTAGGTTAGCGCATGCGAATGTCTTCTCTTTTCTCTTGGGTGCTTCCTGGTGCCCGCGCCCGAATGAAAAATCTTATGCCACGCACGCTATATGGGCGGGCGGCGTTGATCTTGGTTGTGCCGATTGTGACCATTCAGCTCGTCGTGTCCATCGTCTTTATTCAGCGGCACTTTGAAGACGTGACCCGTCAGATGACGGGAAATGTTGTGCGCGAAATGGTCTGGATGCTGGATCAAATCGATGCGGCACCCAGTTCCGAGGATGCTCAGGCAATTGTGGAGGCCTATCAAACGCCCTTTGCTCTGACCGCGTGGTGGGGCAAGGACGCCGTTGAGCAGGGTGACATTGAGACACGCAGTTTGTTTTACGATCTGGCTGGCAAAGTGGTGATTGAAGTCATGTTGGATGGGCTTCCACGTGTCGATGCGATTGATCTGGCGTCGGATAAGCACTTTGTGATGTTTCGCGCATCCACGAAACATGGTGCGTTGCTTGTGTTATTCTCGCGGTTGCGTGTGTCGGCGCCCAATCCCCATCAGTTGTTGGTTTTGATGATTGTCACAAGCCTTGTAATGACGGGCGTTGCTTACGTTTTTATGCGCAATCAAATGCGACCTATCAAAAAACTTGCGCGGGTGTCGGAAGCGTTTGGTAAGGGGCAATGGGAGGAATACGCGCCATCTGGTGCGGCAGAGGTACGTGCCGCAGGCGGGGCATTTCTGGCCATGCGTGCCCGTATTGAACGTCAAATCGAGCAGCGAACAATGATGTTATCCGGGGTCAGCCATGATCTGCGCACCCCATTGACGCGGCTGAAGTTGTCGCTGTCATTGATGGATGAAGATGATGACGAGATCCAAGCGATGCATGATGATATCATCGATATGGAACGATTGATCGACAGTTTCCTCGATTTCGCACGTGGCGATGCCCATGATCAGGTCACGAAGGTGAACCCAATTCAATTGGCGCGCTTATGTGTGACCAAGGCAACGCGAAATGGCGGGCGTCTGCGCTTTATCAATCCGGCGAACGTACAGGGCGATGTACCTGATATCCAAGTGAAAATGCGTGAACAGGCGATTACGCGTGCGCTTGATAATTTTATTTCTAATGGGCTGCGGTATGGCAAAGATGTGCAGGTCTCTGTTTTCGTGCATGACCGCAGTTTCGTGTTTCGCGTCGAGGACAACGGGCCGGGCATCGCGCCTGAAGACCGCAGCGACGCGGTAAAGCCATTTGTGCGCTTGGGCGCCGCGCGCAATCAAAACAAGGACAGCGCGGGCACCGGACTTGGCCTGGCGATCGCCTTTGACATCGCGCGCACCCATGGTGGCAGCTTGCGCCTTGGGCAAAGCCGGGATCTAGGGGGTTTGATGGTCGAGTTGGTCATCGCACGTTGATCATGCAGGCACCTGCTGCAATTCGTCAGCTTTACACCAAACTCGCAATGAATGACTGATGTTGCAATCTATATACATACGACAAAACAGGACATGACATCATGAAGATCATCATTGCGGGCGGTGGCATCGGTGGGCTGACAGCGGGCATTTCTCTGACGCTTCAAGGGCATGATGTTCATGTGCTTGAACAAGCTTCTGAAATCGGTGAAGTCGGTGCTGGCGTTCAGATCTCATCCAATGGCATCAAGATACTGAACGATCTAGGCGTTATGCCCGGGTTGGAAGCCGCGGTGTTTGAGCCTGATGCAATTGAGATGCGCATGGGGGCGACGGGCAAGCAGGTCTTCTACCTTCCCATGAAAGGCGTGGCCACGGCGCGTTGGGGCGAACGTCACCTTCAGGTGTATAGACCTGATCTAATTGAAGCGCTGCGGGCCCGGTTATGCGAGGTTTCCCCCAACGTGCTGACCACAGGCGCGCGCGTAGCGCAATACGCGCAGGACGAGAATTCAGTAACGGTCACATTGGAAACAGGTGAAAGGCTGTCGGCGGATTTATTGGTCGCCGCAGATGGGGTGCGGTCGCGTGTGCGCAATCAGATGTTTGGCGGCGATGCGCCGGTCTACACCGGCAATACGGCGTGGCGTGCTGTTGTCCCGGCTGATCGCCTTGGGGAATTGGTGCCACCACCAACAGGATGCATCTGGGCCGGGGATCGCAAACATGCCGTCACGACCCGTATGCGCAAGGGAAATCTGATCAACTTTGTCGGCATCGTTGAGACAGAAAACCCATTGCATGATGACCAACCAGGTCGCGACGGTTGGCGTCAATCGGGGACACAGGCCCAAGCCTTGCAGGATTTTGGCAGTTGGTCCCCAGTGATCACCCGGATCATCGAAGAAGCTGGCGATATGTTCCGCTGGCCCCTGTATGGGCGTGCGCCCTTGTCTCGATGGTCTGACGGACGGGTCGTTCTATTGGGGGATGCCGCACACCCAATGTTACCCTCCATGGCGCAAGGGGCAGTGGCGGCCTTTGAAGATGCGGTGGTGTTAACGCGTGTCTTAAGCGATGTCGGATCGGGCACAGATGATGTTGCGTCCGCCTGCCAACGCTATTTTAAAGCGCGCATCACGCGTGCCACCCGCGTGCAGGAGGTCTCTGCTGCGAACTTGCGAATTTTCCATACTCAAAGTGGGTTGAAACGCGCCGTGTCATTTAGTGCAGCTGGGCTGGCTGGGCGTTTCGCACCAGAGGTTTTGTATCGACGCTATGATTGGCTGTATGGCGCAACTGTATAAGGTCGAAGGGCCGGGGGCCATGGTTGACATCTGCCTGCACAAAAAAAAGAGAGCCCCTGTAGGACTCTCTTTCGTATCAACAGACTTCAACCAATTTTATTGGTAAAGTGCGATGTCGCGAAGCAGTTCTGCGTATGGGTCTGGGTGTCCAAGTCTTGAGCTGCGGCAATATTTGCGCGCGATTAAAGTCGCCTGACGACGAGTTGCAGTTGTTTGTGTTTCAATGTTCCGAATGAAACGGTTTGTGCCATGGTCCCACAAAACAATATTGGGAATGTAATCTACACAACTTGGCGAAAACTGTTGCAGCTGAGTAGGGACAGAGGGGGCGACAGGGGCGGGAAGCGGATTGCCAGCGATTGCTGCGGATGCAGAGAGTGCTGTGATCGCGATAATATTTTTCAACATGTTCATCATAAGCTACCTTAATTACTGCTATTCAGTAAGGCACCCATATTGCCTCGTCACCTCAAGAGAGGCAATATATCCTACTGATCTATGGGCTTGATGTTGCTATATTGGCAACAAGTTCTAAAGAAATTCACTGATTGATTGCTGTCAGTGGTACTCATACAACCCTACCGCGTCAAGTTTGTGTGCTTTTGAGGAAAGGGACATCATAACCGATCACATTGCCCATATGGGCGTCAAGCTGCGACAGTGCCAGAAGGTGGCCACATGAAAACTCGCGGTGCCATAGAGATCTGCCATAGAAGTCCCCCTGATGGGTGACGCGATGATGATCCTTGGGGATTGTCGCGATGTTCTGCTGGTTTGCGATGCGGCAAATATCGTCGCGTTGGTCGCGAACCAATGGTTCTCTGCGGGTGCATAGTTTTCCCTGGAGATAGACGAAAGCAAACGTTCACGGCCCGTTTTCACTCGGACGCGAGCATCTAAGTTTGGATTTTTGCTGCAGTCAGGTATCAAGAACCTGTCTCGCTCGTGAATTGGATTTCTGAAAATCTGTGGACGGTTGCTTTTAAGCGCAACCACGACGGTTGAGGATAGCATTATTGCCTACCGTGGAGTTACCACTCTTAGGTCATTTGTGACCAGAAGCTCTTATAAAACCGGCAGCGGTTAATGGACTGTTGACGGTATTCCCATCAACCACCACGAACCGCTGCCATACTCGTTAAATACTATTCGAAACTGTACTTACCTATTACTAGGTTTTGCGCGGTGCGATGCCTGACACAAGTGCAGCAGATTGTGCGATCATTTCGGCTTGATGCGGTTGTAGGTCTTGCATCCCCATGCCCGAAATAATTCCAAGAAACGGATCCTCAATCCCGCTGTCGATCCCGCTGAGGGTTTCAACCACAGCCAGGCCACAGAAGGGTGTATAAGCCGCCGAGTATCCACCTTCGTGTAGGACCAACATCTTACCATCGCAGTGTTTTTCGGCCTCTAGCTTCATTTTACCGATCATCTCGCGATATGTTTCGGTATGGGCCATATTGCGGCCAAGGGGATCAATCCCACCGGCGTCGAACCCTGAAAGCACGATGATCAGTTCTGGCGCAAAGCGATCCAGCGCAGGGACGACCACCTCATCCATCGCATGCACATATGCGCCATGACCAGACCCAGGCGGGAGGGGGATATTGATGTTGTAACCCTTACCTTTACCTTCGCCGATCTCGTCAATAAAGCCGGTATCCGCAGGATAGAACTGGTATTGATGCAGGGAAATCACAAGTGTGTCAGGGTCATCATATAACCCTTTTTGTGTGCCATTTCCGTGGTGTACGTCATAATCGATGATCGCAATGCGGCCTAAGCCAAATTCTTTGCGCAGGGTTTTGGCCGTTACGACACCATTGCCAAAAATACAGAACCCACGCCCCATATCGGCCTCTGCGTGGTGGCCTGGTGGGCGATTCAGCACATATGCATTGTCAATTTCGTTGTTCAAAATGGCACGGCCAGCCGTCAAGCCACCGCCTGCAGATAGGCATGCGATTTCATATGCGCCACCGGCAAAAGGCGTAAGCTCACCTGCGTCACCACCACCGGCATCACTCATAGCTTTGATGCGATCGACATATTCAGGTGTGTGGAAAGAACATAATTCGTCTCGTGTCGCGGGGGTAATATCATCGAGGACATGAAGTTGTTTCTTGATGCCACTGACGCTTAGAAGGTTCTCAATACGGCGCTTCGTTTCAGAGTTTTCCGCATGGGGTTGGTCCGGTTGGATCGCGCCACCCGAGGGCAAAAATGCGGCACCGGAGCCTGTGTTGTGCCACAGATACGATTCGTCAAATAGATAGCCAGTCTTACGTTTCATGTCTTGTTCCCTCCCAGTTCGTCATTGTTGAGACAACCCTAGGCTTGACTGTGAACGGGGTAATCGTTCAAATGAACCCGTTCATATGGAGGGGGCATGCCGACACTAGATCAAATTGGCACCACGTTGATGGAGATCCACGAACTCCCGGCAAAGGTCCCATTTCACGATTTTCAGGACGCGGCTTTGCAGGTCGTAAAACGGATTTTGCCGTTTGATGCCTCGTGGTGGGGCTTGGTTTCAGGGCTGGAAATCCACACAGCCACGCGATTTGATTTACCCGAAGGGTACCGATCACACTGGAACAGAATAAGTGAACATGACCCAATCGCCAGCGCCTCTTTGGGCAACCCGTTCACGACCGTTATATTCAACCAACCTGACCTTGCGCCCCATAAAGTGATCTCAGAATTTCTGGGTACCTACGGAATTCGGCATGTCTTATGCACCAGCACAAAGCAACGCGATCTGGGACTATATGCGTTTCTGTCCCTGTACCGGCGCGACGCAATGTTCAACGAAGAAGAGCGCATGCTGAATCAAGTGTTGGTGCCGCATTTACTACACGCACTTGGGCAAAGTTGGCGCGGAAGTTTGGAACAAAGCCTGCATCGTTTAAACGGTGAACCTGATATTCAGGCCGCCGCAATATGCGATAAAAGGGGGCTGATTTTATCGTCAGAGGCGTCGTTCAGCAACGTTATCCGACGTGAGTGGCCGTCGTGGCATGGGCCCAATCTTCCGCCGCCACTCATCAAATCTCTGACAAGTAAGGACTATGTCGGGGTGCATCTTCAGGTCCGCTTTGATGCGGTATCCGGGCTTTATCTATTGCGCCTCTCTGAGCGTGACCCCATTTCCGATTTGACACAAAGGGAGACCGAAGTCGCGCAGTTATTTGCCACCGGCCACACCTACAAACAAGTTGCCCAACGCCTTGAGATCGCGCCCACCACTGTGCGTCATTATCTGCGCAATGTTTATGGAAAACTTCACATTTCAGACAAGGCCACGCTGGCCACGCTTCTGGCACGCTCCTCTGGCCGGTGATCAGCGTATTTGCAGGGGCGTGGTCAAAAAGACGTACTCAAACCGCGCCTGATAGTGACGCCATCAGTTGGTAAGCTCTGAGGCGATCATGGTGAACTGATAGGTTGTTTGATAATCGGCATCATGCTGTACCACCTCTACGCCGTGACGTCGCAAACGCTCAACCTTCCATACCCACAGCAACGGTTCGACCGCTTGAAGGCGTGATTTTAAGTGTGTATCGATCAATTTATTGTCCTCCGCTGCTTTAGGCGTTTATAAAAAGGTCCTGCTGGGTTGGACCCAACAGAACCAAGTTTGCAGTCCTATGACAGAACTGCAACGGAGTAAATCAAGCCCCATAAGTCGGGAAAGATTTGCAAAGTTTAGCAACCGCATCTTTGCAGCGATCAACAGTCGCGTCTGTGTCGCCTGCGGCTTCAGCTTCCACCAGATCGGCGATCATATTACCCAGGGTTTCAAACTCGGCTTCTTTCATGCCGCGCGTTGTTGCTGCACCGGCGCCCAGACGCAGGCCAACCCATTCTGGTGGGCGCGGGCTGTCGTTTGGAATGGCGTTTTTGTTGGCCGTAATGTCAGCGCGTTCCAGAACAACTTCGGCCCGTTTTCCAGTTATGCCTTTCGAGCTAAGGTCAACCAAAACCAAATGCGTATCCGTACCACCAGATACGATCCGCAAGCCACGGTTTTGCATGGTTTCCGCAAGTTTAGCCGCATTGGCTTTCACCTGTGAACCATAAACTTTGAAGTCGTCTGTCATGGCTTCAGCCAGACACACGGCTTTCGCTGCAATAACTTGACTGTGGATAGAACCCTGAACGCCAGGGAACACCGCAGATTGCAGCTTTTTGAAAAACTCTTCGTTGTTTGTCAAAATCAGGCCGCCACGTGGCCCACGCAAGGTTTTTGTGGTGGTGCAGGTTACGATATCTGCGTGTGGGAACGGGCTTGGGTGAACGCCAGCCGCAACAAGACCCGCGATATGTGCCATATCAACATGGAAATGCGCGCCAACTTTTTTCGCAATTTCACTCATACGAGCAAAGTCGATTTCACGTGGGTAAGCCGAACCACCAGTGATGAGCAATTTAGGCTGGATTTCCATTGCCTGTTTTTCCAGCGCATCATAATCGATTACTTCGCTGTCGCCATCGACACCATAGTGGTGTGGTTCAAACCAGCGACCAGATAGGTTTGCTTTTAAGCCATGGCTAAGGTGCCCACCAGCGGCCAGATCCAATGACAACACTTTATCGCCGGGTTTTAACAGCAGGAAGAAAACTGCAAGATTTGCTTGGCTGCCAGAATGAGGTTGCACGTTGACATATTCGCAGTTGAACAGTTGTTTTGCGCGGTCAATCGCAGCCTGTTCCACAACATCAACAAATTGTCCGCCACCGTGAAAACGGTTACCTGGGTAACCCTCCAAGGTCTTGTTGGTCATGGCGTGACCTAAAGTGTCAAGCACCGCTCGGCTGACGATATTTTCCGAGGCGATCAGTTCGATCTGATCTTGCTGACGCGTTTCTTCGTTTTTCAACGCTTCAGAGACGATAGGATCTGTCTGGGCAACGGATTGGGAAAAATGCTGTGACATTGGGGGCTCCGATATAGGTTAGTTTTCCTAAGGATCCGTTGAAACCACTGTTCAGAGCAAATCAGAATTGCTATTATTTTGGCGTAGAAAAACTAAGGCTCAAATTCATGTCTCTGACCCCAGCGCGCCCGAAAGGGCCGCATTTAAACGCATTACGCGCATTTGAAGCCGCTGCACGATTGGGCAGTTTTACCGCTGCTGCCGAAGAGCTTTCCGTCACACCAGGTGCGGTTACCCAGCACATCAAAACACTTGAAGCTTGGGCCGAAACGCAGTTGTTTATCCGCAATGCACGCGGGGTTATGTTGACTTCATTGGCGGAAGAGCTGCTGCCGGGTTTCACGCAAGCATTTGACCAGTTAGGGTTTTCCGTTCATGCTTTGCGTAACAAGGCGACGCCAAAGAAAATCAAAGTTGCAGCATTGCCTGCCATCGCCCAGCTTTGGCTTGCGCCACGTTTGGGCTCGCTGCGTCAGGTTGCACCAGAAATTTCTGTGTCTGTTGTCGCCATGGATACTCCTCCCAATCTGGCACGAGAGCCTTTCGACATGACGTTATTCTTTTCCGCAGAGCCACTGGGTAGAAATGAAGTCAAAATTGCCAGTGATCGAATTTTTCCAGTTTGTGCGCCGACCGTGGCCAAACGGCTGAAGGGCATTTCTGATCTGGCCAATGAAACATTATTGCATGACGGAGCATGGGACCATGATTGGGATACTTGGCTGCAAAATCAGCCAGGCGCTGACCAGGTCCGACGAACAGGCACGACGCATTCGCTCTATTCCATCGCACTTGAAGAAGCCCGGCACGGCGGCGGTGTGCTGATTGCCCATGAAACCTTGGTTGCAAAACTGTTGGAACGCGGTGATCTTGTTCGCCCCTTCGCAACATCCGTGGAATTGCCCAGAAATATGGTCGCAAAATTAACACCCGCGTTCCAACAATCGGAAACCTTTCGAAAAATAATGCCCGTTCTGCTTTCGCCACGATAGGGAATAGTAAGTCGGGTTGATCTGCGCAAAGCATTCAACATGTAGTTCAGTGAGGCAGATTGTGTTGAATTGCGCTGTCTTAGGTTTTGTACACTTTGGTAACGTTACTAAGTACTCTTAGAACAGATCAATTGCTCCTGGGGTGTTGGCAATAGGTTCGTCCAAATGTCGTGCGAATATTCTAGATTTCAGGCTGGAGAGAACCATATATTTCTCCAATAGCTCGTGATCCGCTAGGCTTAATGTCGTAGAACCGCATATCTTAGAAAACACACTGTGAAACGTACTTAGATCTTCGAGGTTCTGCTGCAAGCGATCAATGTTTTGTAAATGGGAAATCATTGAATCGGAAAGCTCGGGAATTTCTGACACGTCGCTGCCAATATCTGATTGGATAACCGCGCAGAGGTCCGCAAGGCTATCCAACACGGATGCCAAGTTCGCCATTGTGTGAGCTGTAGAAATGTCGCCACCGGGTGGGAAACTATCAGCATCAGTAGCGCTAGATTTCGGATGTGGAGAGCCGGACGTAAGCCTCATTTACAGGCGCCCAACCACGGCTTCTATGCAACTTCTGAGTTCCTGAGGGGTAAATGGCTTTTTCAGGAAGTTGTTCATCCCGAGCTGTTTTCCGGAGTCAATTACTGCGCGATCTGCACGACCGGTAATAAGAATGAAACCGACGCTTCTTGTCTGTTCATTGCTTCTGAGAGCGTGGAGTAGGTGTAAACCATCCATGTTTGGCATGTTGTAATCGGAAATTACGAGGTGAACCGGGTATTTTTGGAATGCTTCTAATGCGGATGTCCCATCGGCCACCGCAGTTACGTCACGAACGCCAAATTCGTCCAATGCTTGGGTGATGAGCCCTCGACTGGTGGACATATCATCCACTACCATTACTCTGATTTGTTCACGTAGCGACATGTGCGCCTCCAATATTAATTACCAAACTTAGAGCAATTCCGACTTTTTATATGATGTCATTCCTGCACTTTGATAACTGGGTGCAGCGGATGACGTTAGTCTTTCTGTCAAGGGCGGAGCAAAAATGGGCCAGTGAGGCGGCGTAAAAGTAGGCCAGTTGAGGCGTTGAGTGACGGTTGGTTTGAGGCGTGCGCCCGGGAACCAGCGGCTCGTCATAAAGCAAGCGTGTTCCCGGGCGTATTGCCCCTATTGGGGCAATTTCTGGTCAGTGTTTTTGGGTAGTTTTTCGGCTCTGTCCGAGGCGATAGCTTTCGCCATTCATTTCCAGGATGGAGACGTGGTGTGTCAACCGATCAAGCAGTGCACCGGTGAGGCGTTCGGATCCGAAGGTCTCGGTCCACTCCTCGAAGGGCAGATTGCTGGTGATCAGGGTTGATGACCGCTCGTAGCGTTGCGAGACCAGTTCGAACAACAGTTCCGCGCCGGTCTTGCTGAGGGGCACGAAGCCCAACTCGTCGATGATCAGCAGCTTTGGAGCCAGCATCTGTTTCTGCAGGCGCAGGAGACGTTTCTCATCGCGCGCTTCGATCAGTTCATGAACCAATGCTGCGGCTGTGATAAAGCGCACTGGCAGCCCTCTCTGGCATGCTGCCAACCCGAGCCCGAGGGCAATGTGGGTCTTGCCAGTTCCGGACGGGCCCAAGGCTATGACATTCTCACGTCGTTCGATCCAGCCGCAACGCGCCAATTCCAGCACCTGCACCTTGTTGAGCGCCGCGATCGCCTTGAAGTCGAAGCTGTCCAGGCTCTTTGGCGCAGGGAACTTCGCCGCCTTGATCCTGCGCTCCACCATGCGCCGTTCCCGATCGATCAGTTCCAACTCGATCAGGCGGCTCAGATAGGGCACGTGCCCCTTGTTCTCAGCAGCGCATTGTCGGGCCTGCTTCTCATACTCGCGCAACACCGTAGGCAGTTTGAGCTTCTTGAGGTGATCGGCCAGCAGAAGGTCGGAGGCCTCATTCATGATGCCCCCTCCGACAGCAGCGCCATGTAGCTTGAAGCCTTCGTGGTCTGCACTGCTGCACGCGGCAGATAGGGATAGAGCGACAGGTCGAGCCGTGCGGGACGGCATTCCACCTGACACAGCACCAGATGCTTGATTGCGTCAAAGGCGATGGCCCGCTTTTGCAGCGCCACGCGCACCGCCGCACACAAAACTGGAAGCTCAAAGCTCTCCAGGAGCCGTAGAACCTGGGTGAACTCACGTCGCCCCTGTCGGGCCTGACGCGCCTCCATCAAGCGGCGCAAGGTTTGCAGCTCTTCGGGCATCTCCCAATCGGCCAAGGGTGCAGCCTGATCAAGGGCACCGGGCTTTCTCTCCAGAAGCGCAAAGTAATGTACCGGATTGAACACCATCTGTTCCCGCTCGTAGCAACGGGGATGGCGGGCAATGATCTCGCCACCACAGCCGATCTCCACCACATTCACAAAGGCCCGGATCGTCACATCCCGGAAGCCATAGGTGCTGGGCACCGAGTAATCATTAGTCTTGTAGCGCACCAAGGATTGTGAACTGACGCGGCCAGTGGCTTTGGCGCAAGCCTCGTAGGCTGCGCTCGGCAATGGCGACATCGCCGCAAGGTCACCCTGCAAACGCTGGCCAATCGTCTCCGTATGCCCATGCAGAACCGCTGATTGTCGCTTGCGACATTGCTCTTCCAGCCAGGCGTTGAAGCTCTCGATGTCTGCAAACTCCGGCAGTGGCACCATCAAATTGCGCCGCGACCAACCAACCAGACCTTCCACCTTGCCCTTATCGTTGCCCTTGCCTGGGCGGCCATAGCGATCATCAAACAAGTAATGCGACAGCATCTCTGTAAACATCTGCGTCCGACGACGACGGCCATCCGCCTCGATCTTGGCAACAAGACAGCTATCGTTGTCGTAAACCACAGACAGTGGCACCGCGCCAAAAAAGCCAAAGGCGTGAACATGGCCGTCCATCCAGGCCTCTGATGTGGCCGCGTGATAGGCTCGAATGTAACAGGCATCGCTTTGGGGCAGATCGAAAGCAAAGAAGTGAACCTTCTGCTGAATGCCGGCCAAGACAACAACGGCCTCGCCAAAATCCGCCTGCCCATGCCCGGGCGGATGCGCCAGCGGAATGAACATCTCGCGCGCCTTCTGACGGTGGGCCCGAACGTAGTCCTTTACCGTCGTATAACCACCGGTGAACCCTTTCTCCGCACAAAGCCGGTCGTAAATCCGCTTCGCCGTGTGACGCTGCTTCTTCGGGACCTCCAGGTCCTTCAAAAGCCACGCATCGACATAACCCGTGAACCCATCCAGCTTCGGACGGCGCACATCCTTCTCCCGCCGGTAGCCCGGCGGCACCGGAAACGCGCACATCTTGTCAACCGTTCCGCGCGCCAAGCCAAAATCA
>NZ_JWIF01000028.1 GCF_000812685.1 Halocynthiibacter namhaensis | reverse complement strand
CAGAAATGGGCTGGCGACATCAGCTACATTTGGACCAGCGAAGGTTGGCTGTATCTTGCCGTCATCCTTGACCTGTATTCTCGCCGCGTCATCGGATGGGCTATCAGTAACCGCATGAAGAAGGATCTGGCAATCCGGGCGTTAGATATGGCCGTTGCTTTGCGCCAACCACCGGAGGATTGCATTCACCATACGGATCGTGGTTCACAATATTGCTCAAATGAGTATCAGAAGCGCTTGTCCAAGCACGGTTTCAAGGTCTCGATGAGCGGCAAGGGAAATTGTTATGATAATTCTATGGTCGAGACGTTCTTCAAATCCATTAAGGCTGAGCTGATTTGGCGCAACCGTTGGGACACACGCCGTCAGGCTGAAGGCGCGATCTTCCAGTATATCAACGGGTTCTATAACCCGCGCCGTCGCCACTCATCGCTTGGCGGGAAAAGTCCCTTGGCTTTTGAGCGAAAGGCCGCATAAATGAGTTCAGAGACCGGAACGTAAGCGGGACAAGACCACTCATTAAACCAAACATATAAATCCGAACGTTTCTTTTCCGCCACCTTGAGCGCCGCCGCACGATTGGTCTCATCAGTACTGCGGTGAATTTCTCTATTCCCAACCAAATGCACCACAGGTTTGGGTACATAAACACGGACATGCCAAGTGTCATTTTGTCGGTATATTTTGGGTGCGGTACGTGGATGAAGCATAGGCAACTCGTAGTACCAAATCGTAGTAAAATCCACCCAAAAGCCTAGTGTAATAAGGAAGTATCTTATTTATAAAGCTGGAATTGGTGATTGGTGGAGCCTAGCGGGATCGAACCGCTGACCTCCTGCATGCCATGCAGGCGCTCTCCCAGCTGAGCTAAGGCCCCATCTTTAGATCGCCGCAGCAGATCTAAGTCTGTGAGGCGGTGTCTAAAAGGTTCGTCCGGGCAGTTCAAGTAGATATCGCCGCCCCGACGTAATTTTTTATTTTTTCGCGGCGGGACGTAAACCCCACCGGAAAATCAATTGTCGTCGTCTTCGGCTGGAACGTCTGCAATCTCTTCGAGAGAGACATTGCCTTCGTCTTCATCATCCAGAACGTCATCACCCAGATCTACATCTGTGGTGTCGTCGTCTGCATCATCCAAAACAACTTCTGCGTCATCAACCAGATCTTCTGGTTTACTTTCGGCTTTGTCGGCAGAAAGGCTGCGTGCCTTACCGCTGGTGTCGATATTAACAACCTCGCCAGTATATGGGCTGACGGGTGGTGTTTTGTTCAGATCGTAAAAACGTTTCCCGGTTGTCGGGCAAAGACGTTTTACGCCCCATTCTTCTTTGGGCATGGAATTTCCCTTCGCTGTGCGAGTCTGCTTAAGAGAGTCGCGATGAACTGCCACATGATTGGGCAAAGGTCAAAGGCTTTTGCCCAATCCATACGAAATTGAAGCGTTTTATACGCCACAACAGTGGTTGTGAGTGTAAATCAGCCCATATAGAGTGTTCGGACCCGCGCAAAATCACGTATATCACAACAGCGCATAACAAAGACGAGCAATATGTTTTCAGGCTTCACAGACCAATTGATCGACGTTGACACGGGTATCACCTTGCGTGTGCGCACCGCTGGTGAAGGACCCGCGATTTTGCTATTGCACGGCTACCCGCAAACACATGTCTGCTGGCATAAGGTTGCCCCCTTGTTGGTGGCTGCGGGATATCATGTCGTGATCAGCGATCTTCGCGGCTATGGCGACTCGGATAAGCCCATCAGCTCTGCTGACCATGCTGCCTATTCCAAGCGGGCCATGGCTGCGGATCAAATGAGTTTGATGCGGAAATTGGGGCATGAGACATTCTTACTGGCGGGCCATGATCGTGGTGCGCGCGTTGCCCACCGTATGACGCGTGACTACCCGCATGCGGTCCGGGCCTTGGCCGTGTTGGATGTTGCCCCGACCGCGCATATGTACGCCAACACAACCGCCGAGTTTGCGACCGGCTATTACCATTGGTTCTTCTTGATTCAGCCCGCACCACTACCTGAAAAGTTGATAGGCGCTGACCCAGGTTTCTATTTGCACAGCAATCTATCCGCCTGGAGCAAAGGCAATACCGCCGCCTTCACGCCCGAGGCTTTGGCTGAATACGAACGTTGTTTCACAGCAGAAACGATCGCAGCAACCTGTGAAGATTATCGTGCCGCCGCCACCATCGATCTGGATCACGACGCCCGCAGCACCGGGGAGAAACTGCAACAACCTGTGTTGGCGCTTTGGGGCAACAAAGGTTTGGTTGCCAAGCTCTATGATGTGATCGCTGCTTGGGAAGACGTCGCGGTAAATGTTCGCGGTGCCCCCCTGCCCTGTGGTCACTTTCTGCCCGAGGAAGCCCCGGAAGAGACCGCGCGTATCTTAACAGACTTCTTCAAAAGCATATCCGCATGATTTTGTCGGGTGATCCCCCTGTCGCAGTCGAGCTAAAGCGAAATGCGCGGGCAAGGCGGATGACATTGCGGGTGTCACGCCTGGATGGGCGGGTAACGCTTTCCGTTCCCAAACGCCTGAAAGAATCGGACGCGCGCGCCTTCGCGGAAGAAAAAGCCCCATGGATCCGCAAGCAATTGGAAGGGCAGCACGCGATGCAAAGCCCTTCCGTTGGCGATCATCTGTTGTTTGAAGGACGCAACCATCCCATCAAACCAGGCACGGGGCGCGCTGCAAAGCTGATCGATGAAGTATTTTATGCACCGGGATCACCCGAGATTTCCCGGAAAAAACTGGAAGCCTTGTTGAAGCTTTTGGCGCGTGACCGATTGGTGTCAGCGTCTGATCGTTATTCTGACGCCCTCGGTGTGAGCTATAGCGCGATACAGTTGCGCGACACCCGATCACGTTGGGGATCTTGTTCTTCACAAGGCAAACTGATGTATTCTTGGCGTCTGATCATGGCCCCGCCGGACGTGTTAAATTACGTCGCAGCCCATGAAGTCGCGCATCTACGCGAGATGAACCATTCGCGAGATTTCTGGAATTTGGTTGCCCAAATTTTTCCCAACTATGAAGGGCCGCGTGCTTGGCTTCGCGAAAATGGCGGGCAACTGCATGCATGGAAATTCTAACCCATTCTTAATAGGCAAAACCTCGGGCACCCTTGACCAAGGGTCATGTTTTGTGATCACAGTCTGACATGCACAGTGTTCCCAAGCCAACAGAATCCCAATCGCCAGCCCATGATGTGCTATATCGTAATTTGCGCACCCAGATCATGCATGGTGAACTCGCACCGGGCGAATCCTTGACCGTGCGAGGGTTGGCAGCCAAGTGGAACCTTTCGATGACCCCAGCGCGTGAAGCCCTGCGCAGGTTGTCCGCCGAAGGCGCGTTAACGATATCTGCCTCAGGCCGGGTATCCACCCCCACCCTGTCCAATGATCGCATTGAAGAATTGGCTGCCCTGCGTGCATTATTGGAACCAGAATTGGCGTCGCGCGCACTTCCACGGGCACATATGGCGTTGATTGATCGGTTGCAGATGATCAACTCAAGCGTCGCCGAAGCCGTCGTAAAACAAGACGCCGTCGCCTATATTCGCACAAACCTCGAATTCCATCGCACCCTGTATTTGCGTGCCCAAGCCCCTGCAATGTTGGCGATGATTGAGACGGTTTGGCTGCAGATGGGACCGACGATGCGCGCGCTATATGGGCGATTGCGCCGGGCAGAGCCCCCGGCCAATCACCGGCTGATCATCGCTGCTTTACGCGCTGGGGATGAACCAGGCTTGCGTCTTGCGGTACGGGCTGACGCCACACAGGGCTTGCGGATGTTGGTCAGTTAAAACCGTGTTTTTCGCAAAGAAGGGTTGGACCGTCGTCTTGCAGCTTTCGCTTGGTTATAATTTGCGGCAATAAGCCCGTGAAACAAAAGGTACGACACGTAATGGGCGACATCTGGGAAGGTTTACGGGCTGCTGCCTGGCTGCTGATCAGCTTTGACGCCGATCTGTACGAGATCACATTGCGATCTTTGCGTGTCACTGTGTCCGCCCTTTTCATATCCTGCCTGATCGCGATGCCATTGGGGGCCCTTTTGGTGTTGCGACGCTTTTGGGCGCGGCGTTTCGTGATCGCCATGCTGAATGCTCTGATGGGCCTGCCCCCCGTTGTGGTCGGGCTGGTCGTTTACCTGATGCTGTCAAGATCCGGGCCATTTGGCGTGTTGAACTTGCTGTTCACCCCCACCGCCATGATCATCGCCCAGGTCGTGATCATCACGCCGTTGATCGCGTCAATTACACATCAAGCTTTACGTGATCTGTGGAGCGAATATCACGATTTACTCATCTCGCTGAACACAAGCCTCGGGCAACGGGTACGCACACTTCTGTGGGATGGTCGCCGTAATCTTCTGACCGCCGCGCTGGCCGGATTTGGCCGTGCCATCGGCGAAGTCGGCGCGATCATGGTGGTTGGCGGCAACATCGATCACGCGACACGCGTTTTGACCACCGCAATCGCGTTGGAAACCGGCAAAGGTGATTTCGCAATGGCGTTGGGCCTTGGCATGGTGCTGATCGGTTTGGCCGTGACAGTGAACCTGACGATCCACTGGTTGACCGGAACGGAGCGCGCGGGCCGATGGTAAAAGCGCTTTTCCCCCTCACCCTAAAAGAAGCAAGCGTCAAGCGACGCGGCAAAACCTTAGCCGGCCCGATTGATTTGGCCCTAAATCGAGATGGTATCACCATTGTCATGGGACCAAACGGCGCGGGCAAAACGACACTTTTGCGCATGATGCACGGGATTGATCGACTTTCCACCGGCAGTGTCACATGGGCTGTGCCAGACACCGTTGCACGCGCTCAGCAAGCCTTTGTTTTTCAAACCCCTGTCATCTTGCGGCGCACCGTTCTTGAAAACCTTGCATACCCTTTGCACCTCATTGGCATGGCCAAGAAAGAAGCAGAGAAACGCGCGCTACAAGCCTGCGCCGACATCGGCCTATCTGGGCATGAAGGGCTTCGCGCCACGCGCCTGTCTGGGGGCGAGAAACAAAAACTTGCACTTGCACGCGCGTTGATCCGCAACCCACAAGTTTTGTTTCTGGACGAACCCTGCGCCAATCTCGATGGCCCCTCTACGCGCGAGATCGAAGCGCTATTAAACCAAGCAAAATTACGCGACACAGGTATTATTATGTCCACACACAGTATTGGCCAAGCACAGCGCCTGGCCAATACTGTGATCTTTATGCACAAAGGCGCATTGGTGGAACACAGTCCTTCTTCGGTGTTTTTTGAGACGCCGCAAACCCCTCAAGCAACCGCATTTCTTAAAGGAGACATATTGGAATGATACGTCGAATATTTACGACATTGGCCGCTATTTTTGTGTTCGCCACCCCATCCATCTCTGAAGAATTGAAACTTGCGGTCACGACCTCGTTTCACAATTCGGGGCTTTCCGATATCCTGCTGCCCGCCCTGTTTGAAGACACCGGCATCGAAGCCCAGCTTCTTGTCGTTGGCACAGGTCAAGCCCTTCGTCTTGGGCAAGCCGGAGATGTCGATGCCATTCTTGTGCATTCGCGCGCTGCAGAAGATGCTTTTATTGCAGCAGGCTTTGCCACACATCGGCGCGAGATCATGTATAATGACTTCGTTCTGATTGGGCCAGCTGCAGACCCCGCGCAGGCGGGGCAGGCCCACAACGTCACCGAAGCTCTCTGGGCTGTGTCCAGCGGCGCGGCACCTTTTGTCAGCCGAGGAGATGACAGCGGCACCCATAAGCGCGAAGCGAGCCTATGGGAAAACGCTGGTATTCAGCCCGAGACCGCAGATTGGTACCGCGCAACTGGATCAGGGATGGGGGCTGCTTTGAATACGGCAGCGGGCATCGATGCCTATATTTTGTCAGACCGGGCCAGCTGGCTGAACTTTGGGAACAAGGCTGGATTACTGCTTGTCTTTGAAGGCGACGAAGCCCTGTTCAACCAATATGCCTACTTGCCGATTAATCCCGAATTGCACCCACATGCTAAGTCTGATCTGGCGGCACAGCTTGAAAACTGGCTGACATCAGAACGCGCCCAAAGCTTGATTGACGCCTATGAAATCGATGGCGAAAAACTGTTCACTTTCAACGCCACCCGATAGGGCATTCGCCAAAGATATGCCCCGGCCCGTGTTATTTAGGCCCATGTTATCTAGGCCCGTGCTTAGGCCCGGGGCGTATCAAGGCCATTTATTCTGCGGGCATGGTCGCACCGGCATGTGACCCTTTGGCAAAGTGCAGGCGATGCAACTTAAGAAGCAGCGCAATCATCGCAAGCTGTGCGGCCAAGGCAGGAATGTTCGCAATCCAGTATACAGTTGAGAACTTCTCGATCACCCCGTTAGCAACAAGCCCCTTGTTCACCCAAAAATGCAACATCACGGAAAGCGCGACCCCGGGGCAAATCAACGCGTAAGAACCGGCGGACCGCTTGCTTGTAGGGGTCAGAAACTTTGCGTTGTAATTGATACGCTTGAGAACAGCGACACCAAGCATCAGAAACAAAATCTGTACAGCAAGTATGCGTGTCAGCATCAAGAAGGTTGCACCTTTGGCGCCATACACGTCGAACGTTGTGTGCAACCCATGATCAATCCGCAGCAATGCAATCCCAACAACCGTCAACAATGGGACAATCACCATAAGCGTTGGTGCGGCTTCTTCATTCACGCCATGTTCAAGGATAGACCAAACAGCCAACACAAGCGCAACTGCCGCAACGACCACGGTCGTCATCATCATGAAACTGGACAGAGACAGGGACGCAGCCACAACCCAAGGCGTTTCGGACATCGCTGCAGGCGCGGCCATGCCAACGGCAACCATAGATAACGTGAAAGATGCCAAGATTTGCGCGAAGGAATTGTTGGCTTTGTGGTTAAACCCACCCTCTGTAAAAACACGAACGAGGAAGCCACCCAATAGGCTGAACGACCAAACCTCAACCGCCACAAATGCGATCAAAGCCAATGGGAATAGATATTCTACGATGCCCCATAAGCCCGGAACAAAGACCAAACCTGCAATAAACCCTGCGTTGATCGTCATCGCGGCAGCCAAGGGGGCAGCCAACAACTGTGTCTCGGCGTTGGATCCCATCAGCATTTGATAGGCTTTTGTTTTCTTGAATGCTGTCAATTGGCGCATGTTAAACACCATCAGATACAGATGCAGGGCCGTCATCACAGCGATCCCTATCATGGCAATAATCACTGTGGCTTTGCCCAATCCACCAGCGCTGGCAAAGAATGACATCATGTCCTCAAACACCGGAACAGGACGGCCAGGATGCGGCACCCAAAACATCAAATACATGAAAAAAGTGACCGACAGGCCACCGGCCCCGAGCGCGGCCAGAAAATAAAGCGGCGACCAGTTCTCGCTGGCCGTATTGTGTGAATGAACAGACATGAGTTGTCTCCCGTTATGAAACGAACCGAAAATTTCGGTATTGGGGAGATACTGCCTGCATCCAACGCGGCCGTCGGTGATATTGTTACATTCGTCACCAATTTTTCAATTGAAACGACACATGATGTCAGTGACTTTTACGATCCGTCTTCGCACAAGGACCATAACATCGCGCAACGCGCGCCACTGCGGCAATAGGCCAAAATAGGCGTGGGCAGTTCTTTCAACGCTTGCGAGAACTCAGACACATTGTCTTCACTGATCGCACCCGCAGTCACCGGAACATAACGGATTTCAAGACCCGCATGTTTGGCCGCGAGTTCAATCTCGCCGTACATTGGCTGCGCCCCTTCTTCGCCATCGGGGCGATTGCAAACGATAGACTTAAAGCCAGCATCTACGACGCCTGCGATGTCGCTTGATGTAAGCTGCGGGCAAACACTTAAAGTGTCGGAAACCTGACGCAAATTCATGTGTACTTCCTTCAAAGTTTATTTACGGGCACCTTAAGCACAGGATCGCCGTGCTCGTCCCTAGGTATTTCCCCCGCACGCATATTTACCTGCAACGCCGGGATAATCAATTTCGGCATATCTAACATTGCATCACGTTCTGTGCGAAACTTAACAAAATGTTCCTTTGTTTTGTCACCGCCCACATGAATGTTGGTCGCCTTCTCCTCGGCGACGGTGGTTTCCCACTGAATTTCACGGCCATTGGGACCATAGTCATGACACATAAACAGGCGCATCTCGTCAGGTAACGCAAGAACCCGCTGAATGCTGTCGTATAGTTCCGCGGCACATCCCCCCGGGAAATCAGCCCGAGCAGAGCCACCATCAGGCATGAACAGCGTGTCCCCTACAAAGGCCGCATTGCCCATCACATGCACCATACAGGCCGGAGTGTGACCCGGCGTGTGCATGGCGAAACATGTCATTTCGCCGACGTGATACACGTCACCTTCCTTAAACAGCCGATCAAACTGGCTGCCATCGCGCTGGAACTCGGTACCCTCATTGAACACCTTACCGAAGACGTCTTGCACCATAGTGATGTTCTGTCCGACACCTATTTTTCCGCCCAACTTATCCTGAATATAGGGCGCTGCGGAAAGGTGATCCGCATGTACATGGCTTTCGATTTGCCACACCAAGTTTAGGTTATTTTCCTGAATGAATGCGATGATTTTATCCGCATTTTTAGACGTGATCCGCCCCGCCGCATAATCAATGTCCATCACGCTATCAATCACTGCGCAAGCTCGAGAGGCCGGATCCTTCACTACATAGCTGATGGTATTGGTCGCCGGGTCAAAGAAAGCGGCAACCTCGGGCTGCACATCCATCGAAATAGGCATTTCCACGCCCGTGACAATCTGGTCGTCAGTCATATTCCGGTCTCCTCTTTGGCTTCGCAGCGCCTCGTTCTGATACCCGCAAGTGTACAGAGCGCACAAAAGCTGACAAGGGTGTCGCCGCTTAAACCGCGTCATGTTTACTTCTCATAGTTCGGTGCCTTGAAGGTATCGGTGACATTGTCACCAAAGCCATTAGACTACCGTCGCCGCCAGGCTTTCCAGAGCATCCCTGTCACGCAAAGTGATTGTACCTCTTCGCTGCGCCACCCATTCACGGCGCTGAAATTCCTGCAACTGCCGCGAGATCACTTCCCGTGCCGTGCCCAGTTCGGCTGCCATTTTTTGATGTGTGGATTGGATCACATCGCCGGACTTAGCAAGTTCAAGCAGGCGTTGGGCGAGACGAATATCCATACGTTGAAACGCGATGTCTTCAATCACCCGAAACAAGTCCGTGATCCGACGGGAATAGGCGGTAAACACAAACCGGCGGAAGGTTTCCGAGGTCGAGATCAATTCCTCGAACACAACACGCGGGATGGCGGCGGCGGTCACTTTGGTTTCAGCAATCCCCTCGGCGGAATAATCGTCATATGCCAATAGACAGGCTGTGGTCATCACACAGCTTTCGCCCGCGTTTACACGATACAGCACGATTTCGCGACCACCTTCCGACAACTGCTGAACCCGAACCGACCCTTCCAGCAGCAACAATAGATTTTCCGGGGTCTTATCTGGCCCAAAAATCACGGCCCCTACAGGCAAGGTCACGATTTTGCTGCGCAATGTCAGTTGCTCTCGCAATGCAGGCTTAAGTTGGGAAAGCCCCATGAAACGTTCGATCCAGTTGGAATTATCCATGTTCTCTCAACACCTATCTATATCCGAGCAAACTATGCCGTTACAAAATACAGGTCTATGATGAAGCGTGTAAACAGCAAGAAACGTCACGAAATACGTTACAGCAATCAACATTATCAAAAATTCTGTAACATTTAAATTGCAACGAATCAAAATCCGGCATATCCCAACCACACGGTCGGCTATTGACCTGTACGAACGCATGCCACCGAATAAGGGAGCACATTAATGGACGCATATATTTGCGACGCAACGCGAACACCGATTGGTCGTTACGGGGGCGCGCTATCCTCTATCCGCACTGATGATTTGGCCTCCCTTCCGATTGCCGCCTTGATGGCGCGCAATCCCCAAGTGGATTGGTCCAGCGTTGATGATGTGATCTTTGGTGATGCAAACCAGGCTGGCGAAAGCAACCGCAACGTGGCTCGTATGGCAGCCCTTCTGGCTGGTCTGCCGGTAGATGTTCCCGGTACGACCGTGAACCGCCTCTGTGCCTCTGGCATGGATGCGGTGGGCATGGCAGCTCGTGGTGTAAAGGCTGGCGATTACGATTTGGCAATTGCTGGCGGTGTTGAAAGCATGTCGCGCGCACCTTTTGTCGTTGGCAAGCAGACCTCGGCGTTTGGACGTGCGGCGCAGATGTTTGATACAACCATCGGCTGGCGCTTTATCAACAAGAAACTGCAAAAGATGTATGGCACAGATTCCATGCCTGAAACCGCTGATAATGTAGCGGCGGATTACAATGTAAACCGCGCCGATCAGGATGATTTTGCCGCACGTAGTCAGGCCCGTTGGGCCGCCGCAAATGACGCGGGTATTTTCAACGATGAGATCACAGCCGTTCAAGTGCCGCAGCGCAAGGGCGACGCGATTGTCGTTGACACAGATGAACACCCGCGCCCCGGTACAGATGCCGCCAAATTGGGTAAACTCAAAGGCGTGAACGGCTCTGATTTGACCGTCACCGCAGGCAATGCTTCGGGTGTGAATGATGGTGCTGCGGCCTTGTTGATTGCCTCAAAAGAAGCCGCTGAAAAACACGGCCTGACACCGATGGCCCGGATCGTTGGCATGTCAGCCGCAGGCGTTGAACCGCGCATCATGGGCATTGGCCCAGTGCCCGCAACACGTAAGGTTTTGGCACGTGCTGGTCTGACGATTGAGGACATGGATGTCATTGAACTCAATGAAGCTTTCGCAAGTCAAGGCATCGCCACATTGCGTGAATTAGGCCTGCCTGATGACGCAGCGTATGTGAACCCAAATGGCGGCGCGATCGCGATTGGTCACCCGCTGGGCATGTCTGGTGCACGCCTTGTGATGGCGGCCGCCTATCAACTGAAACGCACAGGCGGGCGCTATGCGCTTTGCACCATGTGCGTGGGTGTCGGCCAAGG
Source organism: Halocynthiibacter namhaensis (assembly GCF_000812685.1). GTDB lineage: Bacteria > Pseudomonadota > Alphaproteobacteria > Rhodobacterales > Rhodobacteraceae > Halocynthiibacter > Halocynthiibacter namhaensis. The sequence continues at coordinate 29,879 of NZ_JWIF01000028.1, read as the reverse complement.
GGCCGCCATCATCATCGAACGCGTATAGGGGAGGATCACCGATGTATGCACAAATGGTTAAATCCGCAGGCACTGGCGTCAAATCTCGTGAAGAGATGACGGATCAAGAACGTGATTTTCAGGACAAGATCGACGCGGATATCAAGATTGAACCGCGCGACTGGATGCCCGATGATTACCGCGCGACATTGATCCGCCAGATGGGTCAACACGCCCATTCTGAGATCGTCGGGCAGCTGCCCGAAGGCAACTGGATCACCCGCGCCCCGACCTTGGAGCGCAAAGCGATTTTGCTGGCAAAAGTGCAGGATGAAGCGGGCCATGGTCTGTATCTGTATTCCGCTGCTGAGACCCTTGGCGTGACCCGCGACGAGCTGACAGAAATGTTGCTCGATGGCCGGATGAAATATTCTTCCATCTTCAACTATCCCACGCTGAACTGGGCCGATATTGGCGCGGTGGGCTGGCTTGTGGATGGGGCGGCGATCATGAACCAGGTGCCGCTGCAACGCACATCTTACGGCCCTTATTCGCGTGCGATGATCCGCATTTGTAAGGAAGAAAGTTTCCACCAACGTCAGGGCTATGACGCGATCCGCAAGATGGCGGAAGGCACTGTTGCGCAAAAGAAAATGGCGCAGGATGCATTGAACCGTCTTTGGTATCCGTCGCTTATGATGTTCGGCCCCTCGGATAAAGATTCCGTGCATTCCGCACAGAGCATGGCTTGGAAAATTAAGATCAACACCAATGACGAGCTGCGTCAAAAATTCGTAGACCAGACCGTGCCACAGATCAAATTCTTGGGGCTCGATCTGCCGGATGACGCGATTGTTTGGAATGAGGAAACCAGTCAGCATGATTACACCGATCCTGACTGGAACGAGTTCTTTGACGTGATCAAAGGCAATGGTCCGTGCAATGTTGATCGCCTCGCGGCGCGCAACAAAGCCTGGGACGATGGTGCTTGGGTGCGCGAAGGGCTGATGGTCCATGCTCAGAAAAAAGCCGCTGCCAAACTGGCCGCTGAATAAAATTTCGAGGAGAAATCAAATGCAAAACGAATGGCCCCTCTGGGAAGTTTTTATCCGTGGTCAACATGGCATGAGCCACCGTCACGTCGGCTCACTTCATGCGCCAAACGCTGAAATGGCCGTGAAAAACGCGCGCGATGTCTACACACGCCGAAACGAAGGTGTGTCAATCTGGGTGGTAGAAGCCAAGCACATCACAGCAACCGCACCTGGCGATAAAGGCCCACTGTTTGAACCAAGCGAAAGCAAGGTTTACCGCCACCCGACCTTCTATGACATCCCTGACGAAGTGGGGCATATGTAATGGCAAATGTCGATCAACAGGCCCTGTTTCAGTTCCTGCTGCGCATGGGTGACAACACGCTGGTGCTTGGGCATCGGGTGTCGGAATGGTGCGGGCATGCGCCAGTGCTGGAAGAAGATATCGCGCTGGCGAACACGGCCCTTGACCTGATCGGTCAGACGCAATTCTGGCTGGGTCTTGCAGGCGAAGTCGAAGGCAAAGGCCAAGACGCCGATGCGCTGGCCTTCCGCCGGGACGTCTGGGATTTTCGCAACTTCCTGATCTGCGAAATGCCCAATGGCGATTTCGGGCAGACGTTGATGCGTCAGTTCCTGTTTGATGCCTGGGCCTCTGTGACCCTCGCGCATCTGCAGAAATCATCGGATGAGCGTGTGGCAGGCATTGCTGCGAAGGCTTCTAAAGAAGTTGCCTATCATCTGGAGCGTTCCAGTGACACGATTGTTGGCCTTGGTGATGGCACCGCAGAAAGCCATGATCGCATGCAGGCCGCGCTTGAATATCTCTGGCCCTATGTCGGTGAGATGTTCGCATCTGACGATGTGGATGCAAACATGGTTGCAGCAGGTATTGCGACGGACCCAGCCGGTCTACGCGGTGAATTTGATGCGATCATCACCCGCGTTCTGACCCAAGCCACGCTGAACATCCCGCAAAGCACATTTGCACATAAGGGCGGGCGTGATGGATCGATCCATACGGAACATCTGGGCCATTTGCTGACGTCCATGCAATGGCTGCAGCGGGTCTATCCGGATGCGAGCTGGTGATATGACACAGATTGCGGAACATCCCCCTATTGATCAGATCTGGGACTGGCTGCACGCCGTTCCCGATCCGGAGATCCCCGTGATTTCCCTGACCGATCTGGGGATCATCCGCGATGTGGCTTATGATGGTGAGACCCTGGTTGTCACTGTCACCCCGACCTATTCCGGCTGTCCTGCGACCTCGATCATCAACCTTGATATCGAGACTGCCCTACGGGACCAAGGGATGACGGATATCCGTCTGAAACAACAGATTTTTCCACCTTGGACCACCGATTGGTTGACCCCAGAAGGTGCGGAAAAACTGGAAAAATACGGCATTGCCCCGCCAACAGCGGCGGGCGGCCCCAAACGTTGCCCCCAATGTGGCGGCACACATCTTGAGAAACTTAGTCAATTCGGCTCGACCCCCTGCAAAGCGCAGTGGAAATGTTTGGGCTGTCTTGAACCTTTTGACTACTTCAAATGCATCTGATGCGGATGCTTTAAGGGAGGATACTATGGCCCGTTTCCACGAGCTTATCGTTACCGATATTCAAAAAACCATCCGCGATGCGGTGGTTGTGACGCTGAAACCTGCCAATGATGCGCAGGCAGGCGATTTCGATTTTACCCAAGGCCAGTATCTAACCTTTCGCCAAGATTTTGACGGCGAAGAACTGCGCCGCAGCTATTCGATTTGCGCAGGCAAGAATGATGGCGTTTTGCAGGTTGGCATCAAACGTGTGGACGGCGGTGCCTTTTCCACTTGGGCCAACGAGGACCTAAAAGCAGGCGATATGATTGAGGCCCTGCCCCCGATGGGTGGTTTCTTTACCCCGCTGGATGCTGCGAACCAGAAACAGTATCTGGGCTTTGCAGGCGGGTCCGGCATTACGCCTGTGTTGTCGATCGTCAAGACCACGCTAAACGCTGAACCACAAAGCCGTTTCACGCTGGTTTATGCCAATAAATCCGTGACTTCGATCATGTTTCGCGAAGAACTTGAGGACCTGAAAAACACCTATATGGGGCGTTTTAATGTCATCCATATTCTGGAAAGCGACGCCCAGGAAATTGATCTATTCACCGGCCTTGTGACTGAGGAAAAATGCGCTGAACTGTTCAAAGGTTGGATTGACATTGAACATGTGGATACAGCCTTTATCTGTGGTCCGGAACCGATGATGTTGGGCATTGCAAGCGCTCTGCGCGGTGCTGGCCTGACAGATGCACAGATCAAGTTTGAACTGTTTGCGTCTTCACAACCCGGACGCGCCAAAAAGAAAGCCGCCAGCACAGGCGCAACCAGTTCTGAAGGACAAACCACGGCGGCGATCACGCTGGATGGGTCCACCCAAACCATCACCATGGACCGCGATACGACCATTTTGGACGCCGCGCGCAACAACAGCATGGATGCGCCTTGGGCCTGTAAGGCCGGGGTCTGTTCGACCTGCCGCTGCAAGGTGATTGAGGGCGAGGTCGAGATGGCCGCGAACCATGCGCTTGAAGATTACGAGGTGGCGAAGGGCTATGTTCTGTCCTGCCAATCCTACCCGGTGACCGATAAGGTTGTTGTGGATTACGATCAATAATTTCTGAACGACCCGCCTTATCCGGCGGGTTTTTCGTTTTAGACGTGAGGGAAAAAAGATGTCTGAAGATATGTCGATTGAAAGCTATCTGGCCAAGGGTGGCGTTCTGAGTAACCCACATAACGTGCCGCCCCGTTATCGCGCCGAACTGTTGAAATTGATGACCAGTTTTGTGGACAGCGAATTGGCGGGCGCTGCTGGTTTCGCCGATATCATCAACCTTGGGCCTGGCATCAAATCCCGCATTGCGGCGGCAAAAATCGTGCTGGAAAAGACCGATCATGCCGACATGGTTCTTAAGCTCATGGCGGAATTTGGCGTTGATGCGGAACGTTACGCCAATCACCATCCCTGGACAGCCCGCCTTGACCGTGACGCCGCCATCGGCACCCAACGTGTGCAACAAGATATGCGCCTTGCGGTGTTCAACTATCCTCTAACGACATGGGCCGATGCGGTGGTGATGAATCTGCTCATGGGTCGTGCCGTCTGTGTGCAATTGGCCGATTTTCAGATGGTGTCCTATCAACCGCTGGCCGAAGTTTTTCGCACGATCACACCGGTGGAAGCACGCCATGCGGAACTGGCCGAAGAAGGGCTGGTCGCCCTGATCGCGGATACCGATGCCGCGACGCTTCAGACCTCGGTTGATTATTGGTGGCCCCGAGTTGCGGCAAGCTTTGGCGCGGCGGGTTCTGACCGTATTGAAAGCCTGAAAACCATGGGGCTGCGCCGTAACAGCCCGGACGAAATGCGCACCCGCTGGCAGGCCGAGGCCGCAGGCGTGTTGAAGCAAATCGGTTTAAGCCCAGCATAATTCGGTTGCCCGCTGACGATTTGCATGATTGGCTGGTCCCAATATATTGAGGGACCACCATGACACCAACTTGCACTTGGCCTGCACCCGTTACCCTGCAAGGCGACCACGTCATCCTTGCCCCGCTTTCCATGGATCACGCCGATGATCTGAAACGGGCCTGCGCGGAAATCCCCGGCCTTTGGTACACATCCGTGCCCACGCCAGAAGGTATGGAAGCAGAGATCACCCGCCGTCTGTCCCTTCCCGACATGCAGCCGTTCACGGTGATGACCCCGGATGGCACGCCTGTTGGCATGACCACATTCATGAACATCGACGCTGGCAATCGTCGGGTAGAAATCGGGTCTACTTGGTACGGAAAATCTGTTCAGCGCAGCGGGCTGAACACCGAGGCGAAACTGTTGTTACTGTCTCATGCCTTTGAAGATCTGAACTGTATCGCCGTTGAATTCCGCACCCATTTCATGAACCAAGCAAGCCGCGCGGCCATTGCGCGATTGGGTGCAAAGCAAGACGGTATTCTGCGCAATCACATGGTCAGCCCGGATGGCAGCTTGCGTGATACGGTCTGTTTTTCGATTATTTCCGGGGAATGGTCGGCCGTGAGAATGAACTTGCGTCATAAACTGGAACGCTTCAGCTGATTTTACAAACCAATCAGCCCTCCAAGTGTGAGATCCGCAACGTGATTTGCGTAGGTTTCGCGCGCCGCACTTCCCGCACCTGAATTCCACATATAATACCAGTTCAACATGCCAAACACCGACATCGTCATATTGCGCAGCTTTTCTTTATCATCGGCAAAAGCATCGGGTTTTACCGCGCGGATCGCATCGTTCAAACTGTGCACCATGTCTCGTTGATAACCGCGCAAGAGAACTTGTTGCTCTTCAGGCAAGGACGTCATCCCCCCAGCCTGAACTTGATGTTCGTGGTCCGCCCCTTGATAAGCCATCAAGATTTCGCCAATCAACGCCCGCAGATTTTCCGCAGGCGTCCCCGTCAACGGAAAATCACAAATCCGGGTGCGTAGATCAGTCAAATAGGCATCTAAAACATCAAACAGGATCGCATCCTTACTGCCGTAATAGTGATAAATATTGGCTTTGGATATCCCGCATTCGCGCGCCAATTGGGCCATGGATGCGCCATCAAACCCTTCTGTTGCAAAGGTTTTTGCTGCCGCTTTCAGGATTGAAAGCCGCTTTTGATCATGATCTTTTGCGATGGTACGGGCCAGGGGGTTATCCTCACTCAGACTTATTGCGGTTATCGACAACGCGTTGCGCTTTGCCTTCGGAGCGCGCCACTGCGCCGGGGTCTCCGACGACAACTTCACATGAAACGCCGACAATATCTTTAACCCGTTTGGTCAACATACGTGCGGCAGCGGTTCTGGACAGGTTGTCAGTTGCATCCGATTCAGCCTCAACAAACACGCGCATCGCATCCATACGCCCAGATTTATAAAGTTCAATCTGGAAATGCGGCGCAAGGCCGCCAGTTGCCATAAGTTGTTCTTCGATCTGGGTTGGAAAGACATTTACCCCGCGCAAGATGATCATATCATCAGAACGACCCGTGATTTTTTCCATCCGGCGCATGGAACGCGCCGAGCCTGGCAGAAGACGTGTCAAATCGCGGGTGCGATAGCGGATCATCGGCAGACCTTCTTTGGTCAAGGTGGTGAACACAAGTTCGCCCATCTCACCGTCTTCACACACTTCGCCAGTCTCAGGATTGATGATCTCCGGGTAAAAGTGATCTTCCCAGATGTGCAAACCGTCTTTGGTTTCCACGCATTCATTTGCGACACCTGGGCCCATGATCTCAGATAGACCGTAAATATCAACGGCATGCATATCAAAGGCCGCTTCGACCTCGAGGCGCATCGCGTTTGTCCAAGGCTCTGCCCCAAAAACACCGACATCAAGCGAACATTCCTTGGGATCAAGACCCGCTTTGTGGAATTGCTCCAGGATGTTCAACATATAAGAAGGTGTAACCATGATCGCATGTGGTTGGAAATCTTGGATCAGATTGACCTGACGTTCGGTCTGTCCACCAGACACGGGCACAGCCGTCGCGCCCAAGCGTTCAATACCATAATGCGCACCAAGGCCGCCTGTGAATAATCCGTATCCATAAGCGTTATGCACGATATTGCCGGGTTTCACGCCGGAGGCACGCAGGCTGCGCGCAATCAGATCCGCCCAGTTGGAAATGTCATTGGCGGTATAACCCACAACGGTTGGCTTGCCGGTGGTGCCCGATGACGCATGCAGACGCACGATCTGTTCACGTGGCACGGCGAACAGGCCGAATGGGTAGTTGTCGCGCAGGTCGTTCTTATAGGTGAAGGGGAACTTCGCGAGGTCTTTCAGATCCTTAAGGTCATCGGGATGCACGCCAGCATCATCAAAGCGCTTCTTATACATCGGCACGTTTTCATAAGCCGCACGCAGGGTCTTTTTCATGCGTTCCAGCTGCAACGCCGAGATTTCATCGCGGGAAGCGATTTCAATCGGGTCGAGATCGGGTTTCTTTGGTGTCAGGTCTTTCATGGGTCTCTCTCCTCATCAGCCCTTACGGGCTTCATCGGTCATTTCGTCGAACAATTGGCCTTTGACCGCGCGGGACATGCCGCGAAATTCTACGATCACATCGCCGTTTTCCTTGGTGACGCGCACGTCATAAACGCCCGAGCGCCCAGTAAGGGACACCTCACGCGCCTCAGCCGTCAATCGGTCGCCTTCAAAGGCGGGTTTTAGGTAGCTGATCATCGCGTGCTGGCCGACGGTGGCCTGATTTCGCGAATTGCAGGCGAAGGCAAAACAGCTGTCCGCGAGGGAAAAACTGATGCCGCCGTGGCAGGTTTTATGGCCGTTGGTATGGTGGCGCTGTACGGTCAGGCCAAGACGGGCATAGCCTTCGCGAACCTCTTCCAACTCCATCCCAAGCCAGGTGCTGGCACCGTCACCGGACCACATGGCCTCTGCCGATTTTTCGGCGCGTTGTTGCGGCGTCAAAGTCATTTTCCTGTGAACCTAGGCGCGCGTTTTTCAAGGAAGGACGCCACCCCTTCGCGGTAATCATCACTGTTCCCACAGGCGCGCATGGCTTCGGTTTCCAAATCCAAATGATCAGAAAGCGTGTTGACACAGGCGGCTTGAATACAGGATTTCGTCAGACCCAAACCCAAAGTCGGACCGTTGGCGAAATTTTCAGTTATCTCACGCGCGGCATCCATAAACCCTTCATCGGGAAGGGCTTTCCAGATCAGCCCCCAATCTTCGGCCTGCTGGGCAGGTAAGGGCTGTGCGGTAAAGGCCAAACCCTTCGCGCGGGCTTCGCCGATCAGATGCGGCAGATGCCAAGACCCGCCGGTATCCGGGATCAGGCCGACCTTCGCAAAGCTTTGAATGAATTTCGCACTTTGCGTGGCGACCACGATATCACAGGCCAGCGCCAGGTTCGCGCCTGCCCCGGCCGCGACCCCATTCACCGCGCAGACGACCGGAAATTCCAGCGACCGGATCAAGCGCACAAGCGGCGCGTAGAAGGTTGCAACGGTTTCACCCAAATCACGGGGCTTTTCGGATTTGGAAGGGTCACGATCTGACAGGTCCTGCCCGGCACAAAAACCACGTCCAGCACCAGTTAACAGCACCGCTCGCGCCCCATTGTCCCGCGCTGATTCGAATGCCGCACGCAACGCAAGATGCATTTCTTCGTTAAACGAGTTCAGGCGTTCAGGGCGGTTGAGTGTGATTTCAACCCAATTTTCATGGACTTCTACAAGGACGGTCTGGCTGTCAGTGGGGTTCATAATTTCATCCGCAGGCTAATTTTGATAATTTTCTTGCATAAACCGAACGGTTGGTCAATAAATTCCTCAGAGCGCCGAAACGGGAGAATCTTTCGGCACATCGGACTGAATTTCTTTGACGGCGAACTTTCACATCAGAAAGTTTACGAAATTATCTTGGGAGGGAACACATGACCAACTTCACGAAACTCGCGAGCATCGTTGCAGGTGCAACAATGGCGCTGACCAGCACGGTTGCCTTTGCAGCTGACTACACATTGACGATTTCCAGCTGGGCCCCGCCCACACATGGCATCAACGCGCGCATGTGGCCAACATTCGTTGAAATGGTTGAAGAAGCGACCGATGGTCAGGTGACCGCTGAGTTGAAGATGGGCCTTGCCCCACCCCCGGCACAGATGGACCTAATCCAAGATGGCGCCGCTGACGTTTCCATCATTTTCCACGGCTATCAGCCTGGTCGTTTTGTTGCGACAAAACTGATCGAATTGCCCGGCTATGAGGGCTCTGCGGAGGCCGCTTCTGTTGCGTATTGGCGCACATATGAGGCGCATCTTGCAGCGGCGAACGAACACCGCGGCGTGAAGCTGATCGCGCTCCATACACATGGCCCAGCACAATTGCATTCCTCAACACCAGTGACAGAAATGTCTGAAATCGCTGGTCTAAAAGTGCGCATTCCTGGCGGCGTTGGCGGTGACGTTGGTGCGGCTTTGGGCGCGACCGGCATTCAGGTGCCTGCACCGAAAGTATATGAAACACTGGCGTCCAATGCGGCGGATGGTGTTGTGATGCCAATGGAAAGCCGTCGTGGTTTCAAACTGACCGAAGTTGCGCAGAACGTCTATGAGCTGCCTGGTGGTTTGTACCGTGGGTCTTTCGCCTTTATCATGAACGAAGATACCCTCGCCGACCTGCCTGAAGATCTGCAACAGAAACTGAATGATGAAGTTTTTGGTGAGCCACTGTCCCGTGCTCTTGGCGCAATTTGGGATGAAATCGACACTGTTGGTCGCGAAGCAACGCTTGAAACCGAAGGCAATGCGATCAACGCGGCGTCCGAAGCTGATCTTGCGAAATTCGCCGAGATCACCACAGCGGTCACAGCATCCGTGTTGGAAGAACTGTCCGCAGCAGGCATCGACGCCCAAGCAGCATACGACATGGTGAAATCTGAAATGGCAGCGAACTAAGCTCTCTGTCAAACAAACACCTCTGGCGGAGAAATCCGCCAGAGCGCCCCAACCGCAGCATCCGCTGCATGCCCCAGCCGCAAGCCAATGAGGCCCCCATGCAATCCGTTATTTCCGCCGTTCGCTGGCTGAGCCCCTTTCCGGTTGTGCTCGCTTGTATGGCGCTTTTTGCGCTGATGACTATGACATTCTTTGATGTCATTTTCCGATCTGTGTTCAACTCTCCGATCGAAGCCGCAACCGAGCTGACGCGCATCCTGATGGCGATCGTCGTCTTCTCAGTTTTGCCCCAAGTTTCGGCCCAAGCTGGCCATATTGCCGTGGATCTGATGGACAGCTTCTTCTTCCGTTGGCGCCTGCATAATATCAGGGATGGCCTTGGCTATGTACTGTGTGGCGCGTTAATGTATTGGCCCGCTCAGCGCATTTGGATCCTCGCGGAACGGTGGCGTGATTACGGTGATGTGACCGAGTATCTCGCAATTCCTCAATTCTATATCGGTTGGTTCATTGCCCTATCCGTCGCCGTCTCTGGCCTCGTGATGGTGGGTACCGGCCTGCTTATTCTCTTTGCCCCTCGACTGTTGGAGCGCGCATAATGACTGCTGCCCTTATTGGCTTTGCCCTTGTTTTGATCCTTGTTTTGCTGCGGATCCCGATTGTTTTTTCCATGGGTCTTGTTGGCACCTTTGGTATCGTCTGGGAACGCGGCGGTGATCTGCTAAGCGAACGCGGTATGAAGGCCGCCATGTCGGTTGTTGGCCGTCAAATTACTGATACGGCCCAGGATTATGGCCTCTCGGTTGTGCCCCTGTTTATCCTGATGGGCCTATTTGTGAACAAAGGCGGCATGGCGCGGGAACTTTATGCCGTATCCAATGCCTTCCTCGGGCACTTCCGGGGCGGCATTGCCATGGCAACTGTTGCGGCCTGTGGCGGGTTCTCTGCCATCTGTGGTTCATCGCTTGCCACCGCGGCAACCATGTCCAAAGTCGCAATGCCCGAGATGCGCCGTTACGGATATTCCGATGAACTTTCCACCGCATCCATCGCGGCGGGCGGCACCCTTGGCATTTTAATCCCACCTTCCGTGATCCTTGTGATCTATGGGCTTCTGACCGAAACATCCATTGGCAAGCTGTTCATGGCGGGCATCATTCCCGGTGGGCTTGGCATTCTGTTTTACCTTCTGGCCGTGCGCTATACCGTTTGGCGCAATCCAGGTTCCGGCCCGGCAGGTGAGCGCACCGGCTGGTCTGAACGCATCAAAGCACTTGGGTCGGTTTGGGCCGTTCTTTTGCTATTTTTCCTAGTCATTGGCGGTCTCTATGGTGCATTTGATTTTGCGCCATTAAACCTAACGTTCTCGCCCACAGAAGCTGCGGGCATGGGCGCAATGGGGGCCTTCCTGATTGCCCTTGCACGCGGTGGATTAACGATCAAATCCACATTTGAGGTGCTACGTGAAACCAGTTTTACCGCAGCGTCTCTTTTTGCTGTGCTCATCGGGGCCCAGATTTTTTCGAACTTTGTAAACCTTGCGGGCCTACCGGAAGCGTTAATCAGCTTGGTCACCGCTTGGGATGTTTCGCCCTTCATGGTGATCCTGATGATCCTTGGAATCTACATCATCTTGGGCTGCGTATTCGAAAGCCTTTCTATGTTGCTTTTGACCGTGCCGATCTTCTTCCCTCTAGTCACAAGCCTTGGCTTTGATCCCATTTGGTTCGGTATCGTGGTTGTGGTGGTGACAGAGATTTCTCTGATCACACCGCCCGTGGGCCTCAACGTGTTCATCCTGAAGGGTGTCGTGGGCGATGTAACCACCGCGACAATCTTCAAAGGCGTCACCCCGTTTTGGATCGCGGATATCTTCCGCTTGGCATTGATCGTTCTTGTTCCATGGCTTGTTCTGGTTCTGCCAGAACAAATGGGGGCGATTGGGCACTGATGTTTGATTTGACAAACCTTCCAGGGGATTTTCATGAGAACCCCTGGCCGCATTATGCGGATCTGCGGGAAAATCACCCTGTGTGTGCCCAGCCCGATGGCAGCTTTATTCTGTCACGTCATGCGGATCTTGATGTGATTTACCGCGACACAGAGACCTTTATCTCAGACAAACGAGCTGTTTTTGGTCCGAAATACGGTGTCGGCAGCCCGCTATATGAACATCATACCACATCGCTTGTGTTCAACGACGCCCCGCTGCACACCCGTGTGCGCAAGGTGATGGTTGGTGCGATGAATCCACGTGCGCTGGCCGCGATGGAACCCGGTTTAGTGACCCTGGTGGATGACTTGATGGACGCGATGGCGGGCAAAGACGAGGTCGAGTTGATCGAGGATTTCGCGGGTGCCATCCCAATTGAGGTCATTGGTAATCTACTGGGCATTCCCCGGGATCGGCGCGCCCCCCTGCGTGATTGGTCTTTGGCGATCCTTGGGGCGCTTGAACCACAACTGACAGATGCTCAGATGGCTGAGGGCAATCAGGCCGTGTCTGACTTCATGGCCTATCTGCGTGACATCATTGAAGATCGTCGCGCCCATCCGGGTGATGCCGCCACTGACGTGCTGACGCGCCTGATACAAAGCGGCGATGAAACGGGCGAGGGTCTGAGTGAAATCGAGCTGTATCAAAACTGTATTTTCATCCTAAACGCAGGCCATGAAACCACGACGAACCTGATCGGCAATGCTCTGACTTTGCTTGATCAGCACAGGGATAAACGCGCCGATCTTTTGGCCGATCCCAAACTGATCACCACCGCCGTCGATGAATTCCTGCGTCTTGAAAGCCCGAACCAATTTGGCAACCGCCTGACCACGCGCGACGTCGAATTTCACGGCGTGATAATCCCCAAAGGCCGCGATATTCACCTATCGATGGCCGCTGCAAACCGAGATCCGCGCGTTTTTGAAAACCCTGACGATCTTCAACTGGATCGCCGTCCCAACAAACACCTGGCCTTTGCTGGGGGCGCACATACCTGCGTTGGCCTGACATTGGCACGCATGGAAGGGCGCATTGCAGTTGAACGCTTTATCGCGCGTTTTCCGGACTATTCCCTGACGCCGGGCGCTATTCGTGGCGGCCGCATTCGTTTTCGCGGCTACGCAAAATTGCCCGCGAGTCTTAAGCTTTCTTAAGCCTAAACCTTTTCTAAATACCGTCTCAGATGAGGACATGTTATGACCATCCAGCAAATCAATAGTTTCGCCGCCGGTGAATGGATTGCCCCAGGCGCGGGTGCGCGCAATATCGCAAGTGCTGTCACCGGTGACGTGATTGCTAGCGCGGGGAACAACGCCCTAGATGTGCAAGGTATGTTGGATTACGCACGCAATGTCGGCGGCCCAGCCCTGCGTGCGCTGACCTTCCATGACCGTGCGAAGATGATCAAGGCCTTGGCACTGGCGATCAGCAAACAGAAACAAGCCCTATATGACCTCAGCTTTGCCACCGGTGCCACGCAATCTGACCACATGATTGATATCGACGGCGGCATTGGCACGATGTTTGTGTTTGCATCTAAGGGCCGTCGTGAGATGCCCGATGCCCAGATTTACCTAGACGGCGATCTCGAACAACTCTCGCGCCATGGCACATTCATGGGCCAACATATTTGCACGCCTTTGCAGGGTGTTGCTGTGCACATCAACGCGTTCAACTTCCCGGTTTGGGGGATGCTTGAAAAGCTTGCGCCAACTCTGCTCGCCGGTGTTCCCGCGATCGTGAAGCCTGCGACAAATTCTTGTTATGTGACTGAACTTGCTGTGAAGATCATGCTCGATAGTGGCGTTCTACCTGCGGGTGCATTGCAGCTGGTCTCTGGCGGGATTGGCGACATGTTGGATCATTTGACCCTGCAAGATGTGGTCAGCTTCACGGGTTCTGCGCAGACGGCCCTTGCCCTGCGTTCCGCGCCGCATATCCTTGAGAACTCCATCCGCTTTGTCGCGGAACAGGACAGTCTGAACGCCTCCATTCTTGGGCCAGATGCTGCACCCGGCACCCCCGAGTTTGATCTATTCGTGAAAGAAGTACAGCGCGAGATGACCACAAAAGCGGGTCAAAAATGTACTGCAATTCGTCGCATGATGGTGCCCGAGAACCACGTAGACGCCGTGATCAAAGTCCTATCTGCACGCCTGGATAAAACTCAAATCGGCGATCCAACGTTGGACACCACCCGCATGGGCGCGCTTGTGTCTGGTGGTCAAAAACGCGACGTGTTGGAAAAAGCCGCGATCCTTGGTCAGGAAGCCGAACGCGTTTATGGCGACCCCGAAAACTTCAACGTGGATGGTGCAGACGCCAACAAAGGCGCGTTCCTTCCGCCGATGTTGTTTCACTGCGCGAACCCCGATACGGCCCAGCGCGTGCATGACACCGAAGCCTTCGGCCCGGTGTCCACCATCATGGGGTACCGCGATGTGGATCACGCGATTGAACTGGTCAACAAGGGGCAAGGCTCGCTTGTGGCCTCGGTCATTACCCATGACCCCGCCGTCGCACGTGAGGTTACCATCGGCGCAGGTGCCTTCCACGGGCGGCTGTATTTCAACAACCGCGATTCAATGAAGGAAAGCACCGGGCATGGCTCGCCCCTGCCGCATATGGTGCATGGCGGTCCAGGTCGTGCCGGTGGTGGCGAAGAAATGGGCGGCGTGCGTGGCGTGATGCATTACATGCAGCGCACGGCCATTCAGGGCAGCCCCGATATTCTGACCGCGATTGGCGAACAATGGGTCCCTGGCGCGGCCGAAATCAAAGGCCCATCCCATCCGTTCACACGCAAATTCGGTGAACTGTCCATTGGTGAAACCCTGCACACCGATCCACGCATCGTGACCCTGGAAGACATTGAAACCTTTGCGCATTTCACCGGGGACACGTTTTACGCCCATATGGATGATGCCGCCGCGAAACGGAACCCATTCTTCCCCGGTCGCGTCGCGCACGGATATCTGCTGCTGTCCTTTGCGGCGGGTATGTTTGTGGAGCCAAATGAAGGCCCAGTTCTTGCGAACACTGGCCTTGATAATCTGCGCTTTATGAAACCAATTGAAGCAGGTGAAAGCATCAAAGTGCGTCTGACTGTGAAAAAGAAAACCCCCCGGAATGACGAATACGGCGAAGTGCGCTGGCACGTCAGCCTGACTGATATAGAAGGCGAACTTGCGGCGGAATATGAACTTCTGACCATGAATTCTTTCTAAGATTGGACGATAGCATCTGCATGCCCCCTGACCTATAAGGGGGCATGATTGTTTCACAAAACTCCAAGATAGATATTTTCAGTAACGCAGTTGAGGCACTGAGGGATCCCCTGCCCCAACGGGTTTGGTCTGTGATTGTTTCGCTTTTTGGCGACCTAGCACAGCATGACGGCGACCACATCAGCGGCGTTGCCCTTACTGAAATCGCAGGCCTGATGGGGATCCGAGCTGAGGCCATTCGCGTCGCCTTGCACCGTTTACGCAAGGAAGGCTGGGTTGATAGCATTCGTGAAGGGCGTAGCAGTCAGCACCAGCTCACCCAACGAGGGCGCAAGGATACTGTATCCGCGACACCGCGCATCTATGCCCGCGCACGAACGACCACACAACATTGGAATATCGTAGGTGCATCCAGTGATACAGGCTTGGAGCCGGTTTTGCGTGAAGTGACGTCTGCCGTAGAGCTGTCTCGGCGGTTTGCTTTGATCCCCAGTGATGACATGGATCTACCCAAGGATCTTATGGTCTTCGCGATCACACCGAAGACGGTTCCACATTGGATGCAAAGTTCTGTTTGTCCACAAGATTTGGCTGACGCCGCACTCGCATTGGAACATGCATTGACCCA
Source organism: Halocynthiibacter namhaensis (assembly GCF_000812685.1). GTDB lineage: Bacteria > Pseudomonadota > Alphaproteobacteria > Rhodobacterales > Rhodobacteraceae > Halocynthiibacter > Halocynthiibacter namhaensis. Next base: position 14,501 of record NZ_JWIF01000028.1, on the reverse strand, counting down.
GACCAATGCGATGATCAGTGCCGCCGGAACTTTTGACCCTGTTCAACGCGCAGCATTACGGACGTTGACCGTACACCGCTGGCGGAAAATCGTGCTGCGCATTCCCAACCTGCCAGATATGTTTTTTCCCCCAAATTGGCGCGGGGAAGCCTGCCGCGATCTTACATTCGATCTGCTTGATCAACTTCCGGCCCCGACACTGGCTGAGCTAGAGGCCTCGGCACTGCAACGACGATGACCTTTCGTTTCCGAAATTGCGGCGTGAAACAAGTCTTCAAATCGATCCGAGATCGCCTCCAAGTCGAAGTGTTTCTCGGCCCATGCCCGTCCGGCCCTGCCCGCCTGTAGCCCCTTTTCTGGGTCATCCCGAAATGACAAAGCTCCCACTACGAAGCCTGAGACATCTTCCGGTTCCACGACGATGCCAGCACCGCTTTCGCGCAAAATCGACACTGCAAGGTTCTCAGCAGGAGCCGCCAAAACGATAGGCCGACCAGCGCATAGATAAGTTAACAATTTCGATGGCACTGAATATTTCCCAGCATTGCGTTCAATCACACAGAGCAATACATCTCCTGATGCCAGTACATCCTGCATAATTTCAAATGGTTGCAGCGGCAGAAGCGTTAGGTGAGATAGATTTCCGCTGCTTTGCTTGCTCCGCAGGTATTCAGCTCCAACCCCAGCAGAGACAACAACCAACTTCTCAGCATGACTTAGCTCTCCTGCCAGGGCCTCAAGAAGCGCGGGGTTGTGTTTCAGCGCGAGTGTTCCAGAATAAAGAAATCGTATACCATCCCCCAAGTCATGATCACGCGCCCACATCCTGTCGCGATCTAGAACATCAATGTTTTCAAGCGCACCCCAATTCGGAATAACAACCACCTTCGATCTGGGAATACCCCACCGATCCGTTTGTTCTGAAAAAGCGTCCGTTATGTGCAAGATCCGCGCCGAGCGCCGCATTTGCCGACGCTCAAGATACCGATACCAAGCTCCAATCGAATGACCAATTCCCGGCATTTTTTGGGCCAGTAAATCGGACGCAGCAATTGAGAAAAAATCTTGGCACCAGAACACAAACGGAATGTGGTGATCATGGCATGCCCGAACGATCGGATCCTGAGCCTCGGTGGGGGTGTTGCCCGAGATGACGACATCTGGTGCGATCTCAGCAATAAGATCGGCGACAGCCCGCCCATACTTTCGATCACCGGCACGGCGTTTAAGGAAATTTGTTTTGGAATAGGAAATGTCCGCACCTACGGGCCGAAATACCAACTCGGTTGGGTCTTGCTGTAACCGTTTCATCACTCCCTTTGGCCCCGCATCAGCGTGGAACCAGGCATGTGTCACCCGATGCCCCCGGGCGGCCAATTTACGCGACAATTCAACTTGGAAAGGGTGCCCGGCATAGTCATGAATTAGGATGTTCAAGCTCATGTTCTTATCTCCTTCCGCAATCTTACCTTTTGAATAGCTTTCATTGCAGGTCGTTCGAAATACACGAAGGTCACATAAGACATGGCGCAGACGGTAATGATCATAATCGACGAGGTCAGCGCAAAGGGAAACGTCGCAGGCAAGGCCATGATCAACACTTTCATCATGTATGGGTGAACCAAATAGATCGCATATGAAGCGTCGCCCAGTTTGGATGAAACTTGCGTCCAAATAACGGAAAAATTCGGGGCTAGGGACGCACCAACGACGATCATTGTCGCAGGAAGTAAAAACACAATGATACGATGTGTTCCTAGGTGCGAAAACCGCTGAAATAGCAAAACACAGAGCAAAGCCCCACCCAACATCAATGCAACACCGCATAAGCGGGCCATTGGATGTTTGCGCATTATATCGTAGATCTTAAAGCCAACCATGCCCGCAACAAATTCCAATAGAATTGGCTCCAACCAAAAACGGAAAATCACTTGGGTCGGCTGCAATACATATCCTGCCGTCACGCCACCAATCAGCAGACATATCGTAACGCCGACAGGTTTGGGGGTTTGCAATCCGATCGCGAATACAACGTAAAACAGCACCTCGTAATTCAATGTCCAGCCCAAGAACAACAATGGCTGAATTTTGTCACTTTCACGAAGGTATGGGATGAACGCCAGAGATTTGGCCAGTTTTACAAGGGTTGCGGGTTCGCTGGAAAGATGGGTCGCGACTTGCACCGTCACAAAGAACAATACCGTGGCCAACCAGTACAAGGGAAGTAATCGTGCAACACGGCGCTGTAGAAACCACAAAGAAGTGGGCCGGGCATTTGCATACATATGCGCCATGATAAACCCACTGAGAACAAAAAACAGATCAACCCCAAATACGCCAATCTGAAACACTCGAATCTCATGCCCAACAGAGGCATACAACGAAGTCCAATGAAACCAAACAACAAGGAAAGCTGCTACAAATCGCAAGATCTGTAAGTTCTGCAGGCGTTGCTTTTCGTGCGGACTCATGCGGCCTGACTGTGCTTCCGCATGAGTTCGGCGGCAATCCAATGATATGTCTTTTCAATTCCGGTGCGCAGCGATTGGTTCGGGGCCCATCCCAGTCGATCCATAATCAATCGATTGTCAGAATTTCGCCCTCTGACACCTTCGGGACCGGCGATATTGTTTATCTTAAGAGACTTCCCCGAGATCGATATCGCCATATTTGCGAGGTTATTGATCGAGATCATCTCCTCTGATCCAATGTTAACAGGCCCCTCAAAGTCGGAACGCAACAACTTAATCGTGCCTTCCACACATTCATCTATGTAGAGAAAAGAACGCGTTTGAAGGCCATCACCCCATACATCAATCGTGCCGCCGTCTTGCGCAACGGCAACCTTTCGACAAATCGCAGCCGGGGCCTTTTCCTTGCCTCCGTCCCACGTGCCTTCTGGGCCAAAAATATTGTGATACCTAGCGATCCGGCATTCCATATCGAAATTGCGATTATAGGCGAGATACAAACGTTCCGAGAAAAGCTTTTCCCACCCATATTCGCTGTCGGGATTTGCCGGGTATGCGCTGTCTTCGGCACAGTTTGGATTATTCGGGTCAAGTTGGTTATGCTCTGGGTACATGCAAGCGGATGAGCTGTAGAAAACGCGCTTAATGCCGAGTTTGTGGCACTGGTCCACGACGTTCAAATTGATGGATGCAGAATTATGCATAACATTTGCGTCGTTTTCGCCAGTAAATATATACCCTGCCCCCCCCATATCAGCGGCCAACTGGTAAACTTCATCAAATTGTATATTGATCACTTCGCGGATGGTGCTTTGTTCGCGCAAGTCACCCAGCACAAAATCATCGGCAGCGGAAACACCATATTCCTGTTCTTTCAGATCAACGCCACGCACCCAAAAGCCTTCAGCTTTCAAACGCTTGACCAAATGACCGCCAATGAAGCCACCGGCGCCACATACAAGGGCTGTTCTTTGCATTTACTTACTCCCGTTCTTCAAGTGATCCTTTGTGGGTTTCCCCCGTCGCCACCTGCCTGGCCAAGGGTGTTATTTTCCAGTCGCCTTCACGACCACGAAAGCGGTTTGCAAGACGATACTTAGATCCCTAAAAAGGGACATTTCCTGGATGTATTCCACATCCATTTTCACACGTTCTGCGTAGCTTACGTTGTTGCGGCCGGAGATCTGCCAGCGGCCAGTCAATCCTGGCTTGCACCTAAGATAAAGCGCCGCCTGCGTCCCATATAGGGCCAATTCATCACTGACCACGGGACGCGGGCCCACAAGGCTCATGTCTCCGCGCAACACGTTCAAAAACTGAGGGAGTTCATCCAAACTCGATTTGCGTAGAAAATTCCCAAGCGGGGTCACGCGGGGATCGATGGCTAGTTTAAAGTTTGCGTCCCATTCCGCTCGTGCAGCTGGACAGTTCTTCAGGTGTTGCGCCAGCTGTTCTTCTGCATCCACAGCCATTGTCCGCAGCTTCCAACATGTAAACCGCGTCCCATTTTGTCCTATTCTATGGTGCCCAAATAGGCCGGGCCCACCATCTTTTCGTGTGATCATCCAAAATAACAAGATCAAAGGCACAACCAATGGCAGTAACAGCAGCACGCCAACAACATCGAATACGCGCTTTCCGATACGCGCATAAAATTTGGGTCGAAACTCAGCATCCGATGACAGTGATCGCAGCGTTGAAGCTGTGGCGGCAGGGGTGGGCCGCGGGGTTGCCTTCGATGTTAAGCCATTCACATTCATGCCTATTTCCTTGCGTATCCTGTGGTACGTATGAACGTAATGAATGATGAATTTTGCCAATTGGGATTCACCATGATCCTGATCAATAAAGGCGAGATTGGTTAACAAAAATTTAACGATATGCACAATCTAAGGTGGTATTTAGGTAAGGGATTGGAATGTATACGTTTTACATTTACGCATTTCAAAGTAACGACAGTGAAGTATTCTACAAAACTACCCTCGGGCATATATATCGTCATATCGTACGATATCGTCTTCTCCGACATAGCTCCCAGTTTGCACTTCGATCAAAACCATTGGAATTTTGCCCGCGTTCTCCATGCGGTGAACTGCGCCAAGCGGTACATAGACGCTTTCATTCTCTGTCACCAATTTCACTTCGTTGCCGATCGTGACCGTTGCAGTTCCTTCAACAACCACCCAATGTTCAGATCGGTGAACATGGCTTTGCAAGCTCAGCGAGGCCTGAGGATGCACGTGGATCCGTTTCACTTGGAAGCGGTCCCCAACGACGAGGCTTTCAAACCATCCCCACGGGCGGTGATCTTTGGCGAATACGGTCGCTTGCTGCGCTCCCTTAGCCTTCAAGAGATCCACCGCTTTTTTGACGTCTTGCGCACGAGACATATCGGCCACCAAAACCGCATCCTTAGTCGCGATTGCCATTACGTTTTTCAGGCCAATCCCAACAAGTTCAACCCCCGAATTTTCCGAACGCAGCAATGTATTCTCACAATCAATTTCGCTGGCTTGACTTGAGGTCACAACACCTTGCCCATTTGCTGTACTTTCACGCCAAACTGCGTCCCACCCCCCCAAGTCAGACCAGCCGCCCCCAAACGGAACAACACATAGGTTCTGGGCATGCTCCATAACCGCATAGTCCAAGGAAATGTCGTCCAGCTGCGCCCAGCTGTCTGGTTCAAGACGTAAGAAGCCAAGATCGGATGTTGCATTCTCGACCGAAGACATGGCCGGTTCCATCATGGACGCCGCATGAGATTTAAACGCAGCAACAATATCTCTCGCCCGGAACAAAAAGATACCGGCATTCCACATATAATTTCCTGCCTTCAGCATTTCGGCCGCTCGTGTTGCACTGGGCTTTTCTACAAATCTGTTAAGAGCAACAGCAGTCTCGTCAGCATCCGGGGTTTCGGAAAGTTCGAGATACCCATATGCGGTTTCTGCATGGGTAGGCTGAATACCGAATGTCACAAGTTGACCGTCTTGGACAGCGGCCATACCCCGACTGATCGCCCTGTGAAATGCTGCCACGTTCGGAACGACGTGATCAGATGGGGCGACCAGCATCACCGCATGTGGGTCTTGCCCCAGCAAATGGAGCGCGGCGGCAAGGACAGCAGGGCCGGTGTTGCGCCCTTCCGGTTCAATCAAAACTGCGCCGGGGTCGATTCCGATCTCGCTCAGCTGTTCGGTTACAATGAAGCGAAAATTCGAGTTGGTCAGTATCAATGGCTTTGCAAAATCCATCCTTTCGCCCCGCCCAGACATACGTTCTGCTGAGGCTTGAAATAGGGTTTTCTCGCCCACCACCGGGACGAATTGTTTCGGATAGCTTTTGCGTGACAATGGCCACAACCGTGTCCCTGACCCACCACATAAAATGACCGGATAGACTGTAAACATCTGATTTTACCTCTTGATGGTCCGCAAAGCACGTTTGTGCAACATACCACCAAACACCTCTGAGTTGTATCAATATTTCCTTAGGGTTGTTTTTTTCAATCATTCATCATAGTTTGCGTTAACTTAGATGCGTGGATTTCTTGATATAGTTCACCCATCCAACGACACCACCGACGTAAAGAACCCACATCGGAGCCCCATGACAGAACCAAGTCTCAATCGACACTTCGGACACCATCATATCCCTGCGGACACGATCAATATTCTGGCCTTGCCCAGCGCGATGTGGCGTGGGAAATGGACGATCTTTTGGCTCACCGCAATATTCTGTGGCGTTGGCGGCTATTTTGCATTTGTCGCCTCATCCCCAATTTTCCGAGCCCGCGCAGACATCATTCTCGAGACAAGACTGGAACAAGTCGTTGATATCGAAAGCGTTGTAAGTGGCCTGTCAAACGACAGCGCCATTGTGAATTCAGAGGTCGAAGTTCTGCGTGCACGTGACCTGATGAAACAGGTGACGCAACAATTGGATCTGATGAGAGATGCAGAATTCAACGAATCCTTACGCCCCGACGGATTGTATAAGCGGCTCAAAAATGCATTGGGACTCGATCCTGCGCCTTCACCTTCAGAACGCCAAATATTAAGCAAAACAGTCGATGCGTTGATCTCCAAGACCCATGTCCGCAATATTCCGTTCAGTTTGGTTTTCACCGTGGTGGTTGAAACTTATAACCCGGAAAAATCCGCGCTGATCGCGGATACAATCGTTCAAGTCTACATTCAGAACCAATTGGACGCCAAGAACGAGGCCATGCGCCAAGCGACGTCATGGCTATCGGGCCGAGTTAGTGAACTGCAAGTCGCGTTGGAGAACTCTGAGCGTCAGATCAACACATTCAGTTCGAACACAGACCTGATCAGTCAAGAAAGCTTGCACGCGCTGGAACGTCAACTCAAAGATCAAAGATTGCGCTATGGAGATGCCCAGTCCGACGCAGAGGCCCAGGCACAGTTTGTACAGTCCCTACGAGATACCGATGACCCATCACTGTTGACGGCACTTGCAAATGATCGCGACCTAGAGGCTTTGTTCCGCGCGTGGATGTCGACAGACGACCCCCAGGCCCAGACTGCATTCCAACAGGCAGCAACGCAATTTATACAGCGTGCGGAATTGAACGCATCTCGCCTGCAGGCCCAAGCGGAAACACTGCGCATCGCCATGGCGAACTTGGCAGATCGTATTTCCAAGCAAAACCAAGACTTAATCCGCCTGCAACAACTCACACGCGAAGGCGACGCAAATCGCATATTATATGAACATTTTTTAACCCGCTTTAAAGAAACCTCTGCGCAGCAAGGAATTCAACAGGCTGATAGTCGCGTTCTATCAAAAGCCATGGTGCCCACGTCACCTGCGACGCCGCGTCGGGGGCTTATACTTGCGCTGGCGTTGGTCATGGGTCTCGCAGCTGGCGTGACTGTGGTCGCGCTTCGCCAGATGATCAGCCCGCGCATCCGTAGTGCCCGCGACATCGAAGACGCGACCGGTTACAGTGTGTTAGGTGAGATCCCCAAAATCGCCGACGGCACAACAGCAGCCGTTTTGAACTATCTTGACAAAAAACCCATGTCATCCGCTGCGGAGGCCATACGAAATCTACGCACATCACTGATGCTGTCCAACCCAGACAACCCGCCCCAGATCATCTTATCCACCTCAGCTATTCCAGGTGAAGGCAAAACAACGACCACATTGGCCCTGGCCCAAAATTTTGCGCAGAGCGGCAAAAAGGTGTTGTTGATTGAGGGGGACATTCGACGCGGCGTGCTAAACAAATTCCTACAAATTCCAAACACTTCCGGAATTGCAGATGTGTTGATCGATGGCAAACCCCTTCGGAATGCAACGTATCACGTAGAAACGTCAGGTATTGATATTTTAACTGGGGACACCTCGCGCGTAAACGCGGCAGATCTGTTTGGGTCCTCCAAGTTCGGCGACTTGCTGGATACCGCGCGCGCCTCTTGGGACACGATCTTAATCGATAGCCCGCCTGTACTTGCTGTGCCTGATGCCCGGGTTCTTGGCCAGCATGCGGATACAATCCTATTCACAGTTCGCTGGGATAAGACCACAAGCGCACAGATCAAATCCGGGTTGCGCCTGTTTGAAATGGTGAACCTCAAACCCACTGGTTTTGTCTTGAACCAAATCAGTCCTGCGGGCCTTCGCGACTTTGCCTATGGCGGGCGCATGGGGCAACATCTTGGCTACTATGACAACTAGTACATTCCGCAAACCTGTCCCTGAATGCTTCACGCAACCTTTCAGAATAGGCCTCCCGCAATGCCGACCTTAAAGGCCACGAAACGCAGCAATGTAGAAAACAATATACAAAATACAACTTATACGGTATTTTAATTGATTATACATTACGAGTGGGAAGGCCCCTCAGAGGCGTTTAGTCAATTGGCATCAGGAAACGTATGACACACAGATCACACAGGCATATTATCAAATCCTTAGGTCTGACGATCTTGATGGGCATGATTTCTGCGTGTGGCGTCGCTTATCATAGCCCACGTGTCATCGAAACATCGACCAATGGCACGGATGTGAACGTCATTCCAATGACCCCTCAGAACGTGGCTCTTGCGAACCAATCCCCATATACGCCGCGCCGCATACCGAACATGTTTTCCCAACATACAGGCACGATGCCGACTGCGCGTGGCGCGGTCACCATACCTATACACGGGTCCCGCGCTCCACAAACCGAAATGGTGCAAAACCTGCGCCTTCCGCCAGAAATCACACCGAGCCCATACCACATCGGCGTCGGGGATGTGATTGTATTGGCAACGAGGCAAGGCAACTCATCGCTTGAAGAACTGACAGGCCTGTTGGCCGCGCAAAACCGCAGATTAGGTTACACAGTTCAAGATGATGGGGCCATCACAATTCCAGACGTCGGGCGTGTCAATGTCGCAATGATGACCCTAGAAGAAGCCGAAGCCGAAATTTTTCGCGCGCTTGTTGAACATCAGATCGACCCCGTGTTCAGCGTGGAAATCTCTGAGTTCAATTCAAGCCGCGTATCCATCGCAGGTGCCGTCGCCCAACCGCAAATCGCCAATCTTGGATTGACCCCGCTCTACATGAACGAAGCCTTAACACGCGCTGGTGGCTTGCAAATCAGCGACACAGATACCGCCATTATTCGTCTCTATCGAAGCGGCAGCTTATACCGTATTCCTTTGTCAGATTACTTCGCGCAACCCGATCTTCAGAACCTGCCCCTTGCCGCAGGTGACGCAGTCTATGTGGACGCGGGCACCGATCCACAACAGGCCCGTGCTTATTTCGAAGAACAAATTCAACTGGCCAATCTACGCCAGTCTGCCCACCGAGAAGCGTTAAATGCCCTATCTGCGGAGATGGCCCTGTCACAGGCGCGCAGGGATGAGGCACGAAGCAATTTCGCCGCCCGACAAGAACTTGGCGCGGTTGCGCGTGATTTCGTATATTTGACGGGGGAAATTGCACAACAGGGCCGGTTCACCTTGCCCTATGAGCAACGTGCGACGCTTGCCGATGCTATCTTTGAAGGTGGTGGCGGCCTTCCGAACGCAACGGCAAACCCGCGGGAAATCTATGTGCTGAGAACACAAGAACGCACCGAAGGCCCAAGTACCATGAACGCTTGGCACTTGGATGCACGCAATGCGATTAACTTGCTGCAGACAACCAGATTTGAATTACGACCCAATGATATCATCTTCATTGCGGAACAGCCCGTGACTCGTTGGGGGCGTGTCGTAAATCAAATCTCTCCATCCCTTATCACCACACCGATGGATATTGCGGCGACCAATTAGCGCTGCCCCCATCGAACGGTGCATTAGGAAATTAAAGACGGGTTTAAAACATTCTGCGTCGCGAGCGGGAAACGCCCGCCTTATGATCTCAGGAGAATGATATGAACAACCCATTCGATGGCCGCGCCCCTAATCTGTCAGGCCCGGCGCGGGATATGCTGCCCATCACCCCTGCCGACGGCATCGACCTAGAAACGCTCTGTGTCGGTCTTTACGTCGAAGGTGCAGGTAGTCTAACCATCACCACGGAACGCGGGAATACACGCGTCATCAATGTGCCCGACTTTTCGATTATCCCCGTTGCGGCAAGCCGTGTGCATGCCACAGGGACCACTGCAACAGGCGTGCATGGATTCATGGTCTGATGCAGATTTCCGAGAACCAGGGCCGACGGTCTGTGCAAGTGTCCCAAGCCTCTGTGGCTTGGCACAGCGCCTATACCAAAGGGTTAGATTTACCACCTCCGTCCCTTGTGCTTGACTTTGAGAACGGGGTCTATCGCACCGAAGCGGGGGCACCGCACAACAGCTTTGGTGCGGCGGTCAACTTCAGCCGCGCCTCAGGCAAGGTCGTAACCGATGAAACTGGCACACCCCAAGCTTTGACGGCCGACACACCGGGCTTTGACTGGGCAACGGGACGTCGTGGCTTGCATATTTCAGCGGGCCTAGGGGGTGGCGCAGCTGATCTCGTCTCTGTGACAGCGGGCAACTGGTGGTCAAACGGCCCGGGATGTTTTGTCCTGGAAGCTAGCATTTTGGCAAACAACGGGGGCTATGACCGGTTGCTGGACCTTAATGACGGCAGCAACGACAACCGCGTTTCGGTGTTTTACAACGCAGCGGACGCGCGGCTTGCTTGTGTCACACGCGCCAACGCCGCGACGCAAGCTGCATTGATTGGGGGTTCAACCGCAGTGTCTTTGCCTGAATTGGTAAAAACAGCAGCCACATTCGATACGGATGACGTTCGGTTTCTCGTGAACGGCGGGTTTGTCCTAAGCGATACATCGGCGTTACTGCCATCAGCAGTTTCCACGTTGAACATCGGTGCCTCCTTCAGTGGACATCGCAGCGAGATCGTTGCTCACAGCTTGGTCTATTTCCCTCAGGGCCTTACAAACTCAGAACTGATCGCACTAACGCAATAAAAACACGCTTCAGGCCAATGCTGTTGTCATTGGCCGAAGCAAAAATATTCCCCTCACCACAATTAGCACGTGATAATGAAATGCAACCTATGGTATAAATTCATAGGAGACGTATTTATGTATCAGGTTACATCCAAAGATAACTGGCACTGGATCGGAAACGAAAATCTCTGGCCTATGCTAGGTTTTTTCGACCCTCGCAAACATATTAAACGCAGTCTTAATCTCGCGTGCCTGTCTGGCATAAAATGCTAAACCCTAAGTATGCCTTAGTCATCCCACTGTTTTTAACCACGTTTTACAGCGGCTTTTCTGCTCGCATTTTGCCATTTGAAAAACCTTTGGTCGGAATTTGCTTCCTTCTCATATTCTTCTTTGCCTTGGCTCTGGGGCTAAAACACATACGCACCAAGCCATCTATACCAATATGGTGCAGCACGGTCGTGATCCACAGCGCTTTGCTGTTTTTCCCGCTCATCGATTTTGACACAATCAGGTCGGGGTGGGTGCTAAGCTCATTTGTCACATATTGCTCAGTTGCGGCCTTTACCGTACTTGCCCTGAAGCTTAGCGAAGAAGGCCATGAACATCTACTCAAGGCTTATCTAGCGGCACAACTGATCGCGATGTTCTGCGCGCCACTGGCAATGGTGTTAATGCAAGCCAACCGATTTGAACCCCCGGGCTTTCTGTTGATGGCAGCCACATTAATTTGGTTTGCACGCAGTAAAAGCCTTATGCCTATCCTCGCACTGATCATTGTCATTGGGTTTTCACTTGCCTCTCAGGTTCGTGTCAATTTCATCATCATCGTAGGGTTTGGCCTTGTATTAACGTTCACCCGACTCTCACGCCCCGAACTACGAATCTGCCTTCCGCTTCTATGCATTGGGCTTCTGGTCTTACTCATCCCGATGATCCCAACTTGGCCAAACGGCGAGATCCCAGGCGCACGCCGCCTCGCCAAGCTATCCACCCTTGAAGGCTTCCACACAGAAGTCATCTTACGACGCGGGCTTGAGGTCCAATCAGCTTGGCAGGCCTTGTCAATTGCCTCTCCAATGGAACTTATCTTTGGTCATGGCCATGGCGCGACCTACCCTGCCCGTTTGCTGTTGCTCGATCTCAATGCAAATCACCCCTCGATTGACTGGCGTTTTACAGAGACCAGCGAAGCCTTCGTCTTACACTTTGGGCCTCTTCGTTTGCTGTATAGAACAGGGATCCTTGGTCTAATCCTGTTCCTGGCACCTCTTCTTTATGCCAGCGCAATTGGGGTCATGCGGCTTTTCCATCCGCTTCACCGAAACGTCCACCGTCATCGCATGAGCTTCTGGACAGATGTTTGCGCACTGGCCTCGGTCATGTGGTTGGCAAAGTTCGCACTTGCGCCGGCTGAAACCGACTTCGGCTTTGCGGTAACTCTTGGCAGCTGCATTGCCCTCCATCTCCGCGCCCGAGCAGTGTTAAGATAAGCTAATCGACATACCCGAATGCCGACAAGGAAGGTGCCAAGCATTCTGTAATTTCTTCAGCCTGTTGGTCTGCGAGGCCTCTACGCCACTTTCCAATCCCGCCCTCCCGGAATGTATGAGACGTGGAGGGATCCCCAGCTAGATTCATCGCCGACAACACAGATTCTGCATCTGGAATAAATCCGCCCTGGATTTTGAAACGTGCAATGATCTCGCGCAATACATCGTCGCGATCGGGGCCAATCAATGCCTCATATCGGACCACAAGTGTTCCTTTAGATTTCATCCATCCTGCATAGGGCAAAAACCGTTTGTTACACTCGGGATAACGATCATCCATCCCGTACAACGCCAACGACAATCGATCCGAAAAATCAGGCAACCTCTTAAAATATCCGTGCATCCGATGCCATCGGTTCATTTCTGTGAGATAGTGCAACTCAGAGATCAGCACATCACGCGGATCCCGACAAATGAACAGAGACACAAAATTCCGCTCTCGAAGCGTCTGTACTAGATTTTCGGAATGGAACAGATGCCCCCCAACACGTTCCCCCGGCGCCACACTGCGCAGTCGCCGTACTATCGCCTGCGGATGGCGTGTTTTTTGTGAAATCGATGGGCTTGAAGCAATAAACCGCCCTAAATAACGCCCCCCGGGCACGGCCCTGACCTGCTGCAACAGCAAATGCGTTCCGCTTTTGGGCAGAGAATGCACTATGATAGGGGGCCGCGTTTGCCAAGATCCCGCAGGCATGACGGTGGCTTGTATGTTCCCCACGGGTCGCATCGCCAAAGCCATCCCTTTGCGTAAAACCGCGTGACGCCGAACGATCGAAATGTCCAAAGGATTTCTCATGAGGGTGACACAGTGAACGCCATACGCATTTCACAACCTTAGGGTGCATTTTGTGGCATAGCAATACGTCATCACGCAAACCTCTCGCAGAAGGCAGCCCGCTGACAAACTGGCTGCAGGCGCTGCCTGCCGATCAGCATTGGGCATTCTACAGCACAGTCATGCAACGGTCGAGCGGGAGAAGAAGCGGTCTTTGATCTCGTTCGAGGTACACATTCTCTACAGCCCATGTCGCATCATTGCCACTCACTAGATTAGTGCTAATATAGAAACTCCCGATCTGACCATGCGTCCGCCGTGTTCGGTCAAAAATGATTGATCGCACTGAGCGAATTTAGAATAAGCTGATTGCTGTGCCTGAAGAGATTTCATAGTTTGTTACACCGTTATTATAAATCGGCAACACCGGTAAACGCGTGAAGCGCGTCAGCATCGAGGCCAACCGCTGTTCTACCACGGCTCGAAAGCCTTGCCGCGCTGGGCCAGGCCGAATAGATCCAAGGTGGCCGCTTTGCTGCATAGGAATTTGAAATGACCAGACGATTTGAAATAGATGCCGATAGCCTACCCGATTTGCCGGGGATGATGCTGGCCACAATCGAGGCGTTGCGCAAGCTCGGCAGTTCCGCCACGATCCATGAATTGGATGAAGAGGTTATATCTCTCGAAGGTGTCACTGAGCGCGAGCAAGGCTATATGATGGCCAATAACAGTGGCCCACGTGTGAATTATTACTGGTCTTGTCGCGGTTTAGTTCCGGTCTCTTTCGAGCAATGTTTGCTATGAAGGAGATAGAGAATGGCAAAGAGATACACAGACGAGTTTCGGCGTGATGCGGTGCGCATGGCGACGACGAGTGGCTTAACGCGGCCTCAACTTTCATCAGATTTAGGGGTTGGGCTTTCGACGCTGAACAAATGGGTTCAACAGCATCAACACGATGACCTGATGTCAGGACCGCATGAAGACGTTGAGAAGGAGAACACGCGGCTTCGCAAGGAAGTCCGTCTGCTGCGCGAGGAGAGGGAAGTGTTAAAAAAGGCGGCAATCTTCTTTGCAGGCCAAAGCCGGTGAGATTTGCGTTCATCGACGCCTGGAAAGAAGAATGGCCAGTTGAGTTCCTGTGCAAAGTTATGCGGGTCACATCACGTGGTTTTCGCGCGTGGCGGGTTCGCCCGATGAGCCAGCGTCAACGCGATGATATGGTGATCCTGGCTCACATCCGTGAACAGCATCGCTTAAGCC
>NZ_JWIF01000027.1 GCF_000812685.1 Halocynthiibacter namhaensis | reverse complement strand
GGTATCGACCCTTCCGTGGGAAGCGTTGGTGACAGCTATGACAACGCTCTAGCGGAAAGCACAATCGGTCTGTTCAAAACCGAGGTCATCGATTTTATGGGGCCTTGGAAATCTGTTGGACAGATCGAATGGGAAACCCTGAAATGGGTGAACTGGTACAACAAAAAACGCCTACACAGCAAAATCGATTACATCACCCCCCATGAAGCAGAGGAGAACTTCTATGAAGCCTTGAATGCCGCTGAAAAAGCAGCTTAATATTTGAACCAACAACTCTCCGGTAAAACCGGGGCGGTTCACTATCCCTTGATGTAGATTGTGAATGCCACGTAGACGCCTTCAATTTTCGTGACAACAAACTAGTCGTTGACATAAAATCAGGCTCTGCCCCAGAGACATCCCCATTTGAAGCCACACTCGACCAGCTCTCAAGTTCGCAAGGGGTTGCGCCAGCGTTTCGTACCACGGCCACATCTTTAATCGCAAACAATCCATTGATGAACGACAACATAGATAGTTGGGATACATCAGTGAACACCACCACGCCCCTGACTGCCGATGTCGTGCTTCACCTTCCGCGTGCGACAAACCGGCACCCGATCCTTCAAAACCTACCGCCGCTGGAAATTCTTGCGGATCAGAACGAAACAACATCTTCACGCCTTGCTTCCTCTCCGAACACTCACAACTCGACGACCATGCAGCAAGAAAACCCGTCCCGCAGAAGGGAGACGGAAGACATTCTATTGCGTGAGTTGGAACGCGCTGCGAGCCAAGGATTACTAAGCGCCGTTTTGCCTGACATCCCTGATCAGCGTCCCCCACAACCTGTCGACGTAATACCAGCATCGCCACAACAGAATGAACCCGACATAGGTGACATGCAGATCACTGGGCATTTCAACATCGAGGCAGATACCAGTATTGATCGAGATATGATAACTTCGGCACTCGGTGTAGCCACTGGAAACACTGGCTCATCATGCCGTCTTGGCACCCTCTTGGACATTCGGACGTGGGGGGATCCTGATAATCCTGCAGCAGCAATCACCGAAAATCGTGCGGAACTACTGGATGGCCGAGATCAAATTGATCCAGCATCCATCATATCCCTCGCCCAAGCGTATTTATATGCCAGTTTTGGCGCTGAGGCGTCTCAAATTTTGACACTTAGCGTAAATGACAGCCCACAAACCCGCGCATTACGCCAGATCGCAGACCTTAGTGATGGCAGTAATGTGCGAACAAATGGCCCTCTGTCCGAGCTGCAAAACTGCCCAAACACCGGGGCATTTTGGGCATTATTGACCGAAAATGCGATCCCTGCACAGGGTGTAAACCATGACGCCGTCATTGAGGTTGTAACATCCCTTCCGCCCCACCTGCGCAGCATATTCGGATCTCGCATTATGCGCCTGTACATCAGCGCCGGTGATACATCACGTGCACAAATCATCAGAGATGCTATCGCGCGGACATCCCAAGACGCACAACCCGGTTTTCGCATCGCACAAGCAGAAATGAGCCAATCCGCCGGAGAACATGAAGCTGCTGAAATTGCGCTTGCTGACGTTATTGGTGAAAACAGTTTGCAATCACTAGACGCTCTTGTGATTTTCCTACAAACGGCCTTAGAACAAAAAAAATCAATCGAGCCCACCATTCTGGAAAATGCAGAAGCCCTCGCATTTGAACACCGAAATAACGAGACCGGCGTTCGACTAAGTTTTTTACTGGCGCGCACCTATAGCCAAGCACGTGATTTTGAACGGGCAGCTAACGCCTTCGAAACCTTAGATGGCATCGCCAGTGCGCATGACCTGCGCTTTGCTTGGCGCGAATTTTCACAAGAAATCTACAATCTTGAAGCCGACGCAGATTTCGTAACTAAAGTGTATCAACACAAAAATAACCTGCAAAGCAACTCGCTGGATACCC
Source organism: Halocynthiibacter namhaensis (assembly GCF_000812685.1). Lineage (GTDB taxonomy): Bacteria > Pseudomonadota > Alphaproteobacteria > Rhodobacterales > Rhodobacteraceae > Halocynthiibacter > Halocynthiibacter namhaensis. The sequence continues at coordinate 76,686 of NZ_JWIF01000027.1, read as the reverse complement.
ATCTCCAACACAAAATTGCTGGCCGTCTCATTGATCTTGGCTTCAGTGATGCTGGGCAGGGATTTCTAGAAACGCCCTCCCTCAATCACACTGCTGATGTGCGTCTACTTCTCGCTCAAGCGGCGTATCTCGTGGAAGATTACGATCGCGCATTGCAACTTGCCGCGCAGTTAGAAGCCCCCCAAGCTTCCGAATTGCGCCAGGGGATTCACCAGAGATTACGGAAGTATGGCACAGCGCTTCAGGAACTAGAAACCCGAGATTCTTCCGCATCGACCCTAGATTTGACCTGGCGAGGCGGGGATTGGGATGCACTGGCTTCTGATGATCTTGACCTTCCGCAGACAAAGGCAGCTCAGATCATGATTGACATCGGACAGACATCCGACATCGACGCCGCCTCCCCTAGCCTGTCAACCAGCGCCGAGGCCTTACAACGCAGTCAATCCGATCGCGCGGTCTTGGATGAACTTCTAAATGATGTATTCCCATCGATGGAAACTGTGTCTCCGGATGTATCTGGGTAACCACTTGTAAAGATCCAGCCCTTAAACTGAAGAATAACTTAGTCAGTCAGAACGGCGACATAAATGTATATCATGTTTAAGGGCGCTATCGAGCGCTTACACCGCAATTGTCGGAAACTCGCAGCCCAGCGCGTGACAGTGGCCGCCATCGCGGTGTGTTTAACCCCATCCGCATCCGCAGCGACACTACAGGCGTCAACCATATGTGACCAAGTCGCACATCAAGCTGCATTAGAAACCGATGTCCCAGTCTCGGTTCTTCAGGCGATTACACGCACTGAGACCGGCAGACGGCGAAACGGCGAAACGCAACCCTGGCCTTGGACCGTAAACATGGAAGGTTTGGGCAAGTGGTTTGATAACCCAGCGGATGCGCTTGCTTTTACCATGGAACGCTTTGAACGCGGTGCACGCAGTTTTGATGTAGGGTGTTTTCAGATCAATTATCGCTGGCATGGGCAACATTTCTCATCAGTTCAAGAGATGTTCGACCCGCTGATCAACGCACGTTACGCCGCGCGATACCTTACCGAATTGTACAACGAAAAGGGCAATTGGCTTGACGCCGCTGGCGCGTACCATTCACGTACACCACGCTATGCAAATCGATATAAGCAACGCTTTCAACGTTTCAGGACCGCTCTGGCCTCGTCTCCACCTGCGGTGCCACTTGAACAACCTGTCCCCGTTGCTGCGGTCACGCCTGCCGCCCCCGCGCCAGACAAGCCAAACCAGTACCCGCTGTTACAACAAGCAACTGGCACCCGCGGACCAGGGTCGCTCGTGGCATTAAACGGGACAGGAAACAGTCGCAGTCTCTTTGCAAGGCAAAACTAATGTCAGGCTTCATAAACACCAAAGACTTGTTCAAGCCCACGATTTTCTTAGCCATCGCTCTTATGGCGATCATCGTCATGATGATCTTGCCCGTGCCCGCTTGGATGTTAGATGTCGGTCTTGCCATTTCATTTGCGCTTGCGATTTTGATTTTCACAGTCACCCTATTCCTTCAACGACCGCTCGAATTTTCCTCCTTTCCGACGATTTTGCTGGCGTCCCTTATGTTACGCCTGTCGTTAAACGTATCTTCCACCAAACTGATCATCGGAAACGGCCACACCGGCACCAGTGCAGCTGGCGATGTCATCGAAGGATTCGCAAATTTCGTCATGGGCGGCAATGTTTTCATGGGGTTGGTCATCTTTTGTGTTTTGATGATTGTTAACTTCATGGTGATCACCAAGGGTGCTGCGCGCATGGCTGAGGTTGGGGCCAGATTTGCGCTAGATGCGATGCCTGGCAAACAACTGGCAATCGACGCAGATATGGCAGCAGGTGCCATCGACCATGCCGAAGCAAAGGAACGCCGTGCCACTGAGCAAGCCGAAACGACGTTTTTTGGCTCACTCGATGGGGCATCCAAATTCGTCAAAGGGGATGCAGTTGCCGGCCTTTTGATCACGCTATTAAACCTGATTGTGGGACTTCTTATTGGGATCACGGTTCATGGTATGGATCTTGGCCGCGCCTTTGAAACTTACACAATCCTAACGGTTGGTGATGGGCTTGTTACCCAAATTCCCGCCGTGATCATTTCAATCGCTGCGGCTTTGTTGTTGGCGCGCGGCGGCACCACAGGGTCGACAGATCTTGCCCTCGTTGACCAATTGGGTCGCTATCCTCAGGCGCTCGCGACGGTGTCTGTGTTGATGGCGCTGTTTGCATTGGTCCCCGGGTTGCCATTTGTTCCCTTCATGCTTGGGGCCGTTCTCCTGGGCGCCGCCACCTATTATCTTTACGTCAATCCCCCCAGTGAGACCGACGAAACCGATACCAAGGCTGATGACAACTTTGAGCCCGCCGAGAAATCCCTAGGTGACATGTTGGACCTTGATGATCTTCATGTCGAATTCGCACCCGACTTGGTGGGCATGGTCTTAGACAGCTCCACCGGGTTGGATGCACGTATCAACAACATGCGGTCCCATGTGGCTGAGGTCTTCGGACTGATCCTTCCAGAAATACGACTGACCGACAATGGAATTTTGCCACCAGGAACATATGTCATGCAAATTCAAGGTGTTGAGCAAGCGCGCGATCGTTTGATGCCCGACATGATTTTGGCCTTGATGTCCGACACGCCCGAACAACTTCCGCCGGGGGAGGACGTGAAAGAACCTGTTTACGGCGCGCCCGCCCGTTGGATCAGCCGCGAATTTCAAGACGATGCCGCGATGACTGGTGCGACCATCGTCGCGCCGGCTGAGGTTCTAGCAACGCATTTGTTGGAAGTGATCAAAAAGAACTTCCCCAAGCTTTTAACGTTGAAATCATTGAACCGCCTGCTGACCGAATTCACCAACCTTACGGATCAATCAAGAGCGGCCAGCAACAAACGTTTGCTTGACGAATTGATCCCCGACAAAGTCCCAATGGATCTATTATTAGCCGTAATGCGCCTGCTTTTGGAAGAACGCGTGTCCGTCCGCAATCTGCCGCTAATTCTGGAAGCAATCGCCGAAGCACGGGGGGCGGCAGCAACCCCGGAATCTATCAGCGAATACGTCAGGCAGCGCCTTGGCTTTCAATTGGTCGCCGAACTGAAACGCCCGGACGGAACTTTGCCACTTCTACAGCTCGCCCCGGAATGGGAAGAAACTTTTTCAACGTATCAAATCGAAGGCGACCGTGGGCAAGTGGACGTCGCATTGCCCCCCGACGACTTTAACAAACTGGCAAATGGCGTTGCCGAAAAAATCGCCAGCGCTGGGGATGAAGGCATTTATCCGGCCGTTATCACATCGCGATTGCGGCGACGGTTCCTTCGCACGGTTCTGTCTGCGCGCGGCATCCAAAACCCGGTTTTTTCATTTGAAGAGATCGGTAACGAAAGTCGCCCAGCGCTGGTTGGCCTTGTCCCAGCATGAACGAATTGCTGCCATTCATCATCCAATTGGGTGAACGAACACTGGGAATAGGTGCCATCGTTTTTCTAAGGGTCGGGGCCGCTATGGCCATGCTGCCAGCTTTCGGCGAACAATCCGTTCCAGTCCGTGTTCGCTTGTCGTTGACCATTGCCTTCACCCTCGTTGTGGCGCCAGCAATCGCACCGGGGTTTCAGCCACCTCCCACGGCTGCGATGACAGGACTGGGATGCTTGGCTGAGGTGGTCATTGGCTTGGCCCTGGGCTTTGCCGTGCGCTTTTTCATCCTTGCTTTACAGACCGCAGGTTCGATCGCTGCGCAATCCACATCTCTGTCCCAAATTTTTGGGGGTTCCGGCGAACCAGCCCCTGCAATGGGCCATTTGTTGTTGTTTGCGGGGCTGGCCCTCGCGGTGATGAGTGGGCTTCACATTCGTTTGTCCCAATATCTAATTCTGTCCTATGACGTCTTGCCATTCGGACAAATGCCAGAGGCACAACAGCTTTCGACTTGGGGGCTTGCCGGCATCAGCCGGACATTTGCCTTGGCATTCACCCTTTCCGCACCATTCCTTGTCGCATCATTGATCTACAATTTCGCATTGGGTGTCATCAACCGCGCAATGCCACAGTTGATGGTCACCTTCGTTGGGGCCCCCGCCATCACTGCGGGGGGAATGTTGTTGCTCATTGCGGCCGCCCCAATTTTGCTAAGCGCTTGGTCTGATGCACTTTCAGCATTTCTCATGAACCCGTTTGTTGCGCGCTGATGGCTGAACAAGAAGACACTGAAAAGGAACATGAGGCCTCCCAACAAAAGTTGGACGATGCCCGAAAAAAAGGGGAAGTACCACGATCAACCGACCTTGGAACCGCCGCAGTTTACGTGGGATTTTTGATCGCTTTCCTGTCCACCGGTGCCTATTTCATTCAATCCACGGGGTCCTTGTTGATGAATATGCTTGGTCGCGCAGATCAAATATCACAACATTTTTTTGAAGGCTCAGCGCAACCTTATTCTGCGTCATGGATGAAGATCATTGGCACTGGCCTATTTCCGATTCTCGGCATTCCAGCCATATTTGTGATCATCGCGTTTATCGTACAGCGCAGCCTCATATTCGCACCCGAAAAACTACAACCCAAGCTTTCGAGAATATCAGTTATATCAAATGCCAAGAATAAATTCGGTCGGGGTGGATTATTCGAATTCGCCAAAAGCTTTAGTAAACTTTTGATTTACGGCAGCTTTGCCTGGGCCTTCCTCGTGTCGAAAACCGATCTCGTTATTGGTTCAATGTTCCTAAGCCCCGGAGGTGTTGCGCGTGCCTTCACCGAGCTTTCGTTAGAATTTCTTGCCTTTGTTTTCGTGATCGCCCTTGTCATCGGTGGCATTGATTTTTTGTGGCAACGCCAAGAACATCTGCGAAAACACCGGATGTCGCGCAAAGAACTTCAAGACGAACATAAGAACCAAGAAGGCGATCCGCATTTCAAGCAACAACGTCGCCAAAAAGGTCAGGCGATCGCCATGAACCAAATGCTGGCCGATGTCGCAAGCGCCGACGTCATTATTGTGAACCCAGAACATTACGCCGTCGCCCTCAAATGGAATCGCAACGCTGGTATGGCCCCGGTTTGCGTCGCCAAAGGGGTGGATGAAATTGCATTCCAAATTCGCGAACGCGCCAATGAAGCGGGCATTCCCATCCAGCGTGATCCCCCCACCGCACGTGCGCTTTACGCAACTGTCGAGATTGGCAATGAAATTTTGCGCGAGCATTATCAGGCCGTTGCCGCCGCCATTCGCTTTGCTGACGCCATCCGCACAAAGGCCAAAACAGTGTTTAAGCCAGACGGGAAATCTGACGCATGAAAAATGACCTCAGGAAATTGGAAAGCATCAGTCAAATGACGTTGGACGCCGCGCTTGCCGCCCTTCGAAATATGCGCTGCCAGCAATCCGTTCACGAAGAGGAGATCTCTCGCCTGCGGGCTGCGCGCAATCAGATTACCCCCTTCACATCTGACATAAGCATGATGGTTCAAGCACAGCAGACCCAACGCTGGAAGCAATGGTGCCAAAACGAAATCATCCGCCAAAACTCGGCCTTGGCTGCCCTTGCGGCAAAAGCCGAAGAACTTGAGGCCGACGCCAGAACAAAATTTGGTCGCCGCGAAATCGTTCGAAAACTTCAAAGTAAGTTAGTCGCGGAACAACAGCTTGGACAAAGGCGCAAGGCCTTGCAGTGATCCCTTGATGTAATTTCCGCGCACATACCATCGCGGCGGAAAACACATGTGATGCGTATAGCCTCAACGCCCCTTTCCCTTCGTGCAACTCTGTGCCACCTTCCGCGTGAAGGGAAACGACGATGCCAATCACCACCTGTATTTTTGATGCCTACGGAACCCTCTTTGATGTCAGTTCGGCTGCGCGCGCGGCTGCACATGAACCAGGCAATGACGCATTAGCGGGGTGCTGGGCCGAACTTGCTGTCGATTGGCGCAGCAAGCAGTTGGAATACACATGGCTGCGCGCCGTGGCCAACGCCCATGATGATTTCTGGCAAATCACCCAAGACGGGTTAGATTGGGCAATGGAAAAGCATGGTCTAACGGGCGATAACCTGCGCAACCGTCTCATGCAATTATACGCAAAGCTGTCCGCCTATCCCGAAGTGCCCCAGATGTTAGGCAGCTTAAAGAACGCCGGATACAAACTTGCAATTCTTTCAAATGGCGAACCGAAAATGCTGCAAAGCGCCATGACCAGCGCGGGCATCCGTGATCTGTTGGATGACTGTTTGTCCGTCGAAAATGTCGGCGTCTATAAACCCCATGCGAGAGTCTATGACATGGTCGGAGATCGTTTCGGTTGCGCCAATGACGAGGTTCTATTCGTCTCGTCAAACGGGTGGGACGCAGGATGCGCAACGGGCTATGGGTTTCACACCGTTTGGGTCAACCGCTTGGGGAACCCTGTGGATCGCCTCCCTTGGAAGCCCCATCACACTCTATCCGACCTTACCAGCATTCCTGAATTGGTGAAAACACTGTGAATACAAATTATTACACCACATCTGACAACGTCAAAATCGGTTATTCTGATCAGGGCGAAGGCATACCACTTCTGTTGTTGTCGGGCCTTACGCGCAATGCATCCGACTTTGAATATCTGATGCCCCATCTCGCTGGATATCGCGTCATTCGTCCCGATTACCGCGGTCGTGGGCGTTCTGATTGGGCCCCCCATGACACCTATACCGTGCCCATCCAAGCCCGTGATCAGATCGAGCTTCTTGACCATTTGGGGATTGATAAGATCGCCATTATCGGCACATCCCTTGGGGGCTTGATTTCGATGGTTCTGGCCGTGACAGCCATTGATCGCTTGGCGGGCGTTTGCTTCAACGATATCGGCCCTGAGGTTTCTGACGAAGGTCGTAAATTCATTATGACCTACCTTGGCCGCCGCCCTCCACAAAAAACCTTGCAAGACGCAGCCCTTGCCCGCGCGAAATTCATGGATGGTTTTGCCGGTGTCCCAATGGAACGATGGCTGCAGGAAGCCAAAAACCACTATATTGAGGAAAACGGGCGTCTGAATATCACCTATGACCCTGCGTTGCGCAAGCCTTATGAACAGGCAAAAAATGCTGAGCAACCGGACCTTTGGCCCTGTTTCGATGCATTATCGCACCTTCCTATCGCGTTGATCCGAGGTGAGAATTCCGATATTCTTACAAACGCTTGTGCAGATGAGATGCGCAAACGTCGCCCGGATATGCCTTTTGAAAACGTCAAGGATCGAGGGCATGTGCCCTTCCTTGACGAACCCCAAAGCCTCACTGTCATCCACAAATTTTTGGATCTTCTCTGATGATTACATATGCCGATATCAAAGCCGCCCAGGTCCGCCTTGGAGGTCAATCGCGTCACACGCCTCTGTTGTCGTCGCCCTTTTTGGATAACATCGCCGGGCGTAAAGTTCTGGTCAAACCTGAATGCCTACAACACACGGGTTCGTTCAAATTTCGCGGCGCTTGGTCTGCGGTGTCGGCCCTGCCAGAAGAACAACGCAAAAACGGTGTCATCGCTTTTTCATCGGGCAATCACGCCCAGGGTGTCGCGCTGGCGGCTGCGCGTCATGGCATTCCCGCTGTGATCATCATGCCCAAGAATGCCCCCGCCCTGAAAATCGCCAATACCCGCGCACTTGGGGCCGAGGTCGTGCTGTATGACCGCGCCACAGAAGCCCGCGAAGATATCGGAGATCGCCTGTCACAGGAACGCAATCTGACCCTTATCAAGCCCTATGATGAGCCCATGGTTATTGCGGGTCAGGGCACGGTTGGCCTTGAAATCGCAACAGATTTACCCGCTGACAACGCCGAGGTTCTCGTGCCTTGTGGCGGTGGCGGGCTGACCTCAGGTATTTCTCTGGCCTTGTCCAACGACGCCCCAGACATGGTCGTGCGCCCTTGCGAGCCCGCAGGCTTTGACGACACGACCCGGTCGCTGACATCGGGGAACATTGAGCAGAACGCAGCACCCGAAGGATCCATCTGTGACGCGATTGTCACCCCTGCCCCCGGCGAAATCACCTTTCCGATTATGAAGGAAAACTGCGGTGCGGGCATTGTCGTCACCGATGAAGACTGTCTGCGCGCCATGGCCCATGCCTTTTTGCGCCTCAAAATCGTGATTGAGCCCGGCGGTGCAGTCGCCCTTGCAGCCGCGCTGTTCCACGGCGATAAACTAACCAAAGACACCGCAGTTTGCGTGGCTTCCGGCGGCAATGTTGATCCGTCCATGTTCGCCCGCGCCCTGCAAACCCTGGAGAGCTAAAATGCCCCGATTTACGATTGCTTCTTTTAACGTCAAAAACCTAATTGACGCGGATCAAGAATATTACCGTTTCGAGAAATACACCCCAGAAGAACACGCCTGGAAAGAAGACTGGTTGGCAGATCAGGTTTTATCCCTTGATGCCGACATCGTTGGTTTCCAGGAAATTTTTGATGAGGACGCCCTGCGCGCGGTGATTGCCGAAGCGGACAAACGCGGCGAAGCATCCAATGAAAGCGCAATCCCGGATCGCTCCAAACGCTATGCACGCAAGGCAATTTTTCGCAAACTCGCCTATGCGCCCTATGGCAAAGATGCGGCCCTCGCCTTTGCGCCCAACGTGAATGACGGCGGCCCGGGTGAACGGCGCCCAGGTGTTGCGGTTCTGTCGCGCACGGGCTTTGTCGGTGATCCCGAAGTGATCCAACAGCTGCCAGAACCGCTTGATATTGAATTCGGCGGATTGACTGAAGGCGACGGTGGGTCTTTCCGCATTTCGCGCCTGTCGCGCCCTGTTCTAAAGGTACGCATTCCTCTGGGCGATCAGGTCGTGACAGTATTCAATTGTCACCTGAAATCTAAACTTGGCGAATTCAAACGCCCCGAAGGTGCTGATTTCGCCCCAGAGGCAGATTTGCTGGCTTATGATGCCGCCGGTCGTGCCCTTGGTGCGTTGCGTGCAAGCCTGCGTCGCACGGCGGAAGCCTGGGTTCTGCGCAATGAAATCGTGAAGGAACTGACCGCGGGCAATCCCGTTATGGTGCTGGGTGATTTCAACGACAGCGAACATGCCGTCAGCAGCGAAATCATTTCGGGCGAGGCGCCGTTCAAGAATTATTCCTGGATGCGTCGCCATGATGCAACCCGTGCAAATGAACGCTATTCACGTGACCAAAACGACCAAATTCAACACGCCATCACCTCCATGCGCCTGCATTCTGCCGAAAAACTTTTCGTGCGCAAAAGCCTGCGTGACATGGTTTACACCTCAGCATTTGGCGGCGTTTTTGAAAGCATCGACCAGATCCTGATGAGCAATCATTTCATGTCCGACAACCCCGATGCCATTGGCGAGATGGAGTATTTTTCTGTTCTGAATGACCACCTGACCGACGGGTCCCACGCAGAAGCGCCCTACAACAAGCTGGCATCAGATCACGGGCAAATCATGGCGCATATGCGCATCGGCGAGGACTGATGCCTTTCGCAGAAGTCAACGGCACGCGTTTACATTACCTCGATGAAGGCCCGCGTGGCGGTGCGCCTTTGGTGATGCTGCATGCCCTTGGAACAAACCTGCGTCTGTGGGATGCCGTGCTGCCCCATTTGCCCGATGGATTGCGGATAATCCGCGTTGATCTACGCGGCCACGGTCAAAGCGACGCCCCGCCTGCGCCTTATTCCATGGGAGCGTTGGTGCGTGATGTGGAAGGGCTTTTAGATCATCTCAAACTGCGCAATGTGATGCTTTGCGGCCTGTCGCTTGGGGGCATGATTGCCCAGGGGCTAGCGGTGAAACGCCTTGATCAGATCCGCAGTCTTGTGTTGGCTGGGACCGCTGCCAAGATCGGCATGCCGCAACTTTGGAACGATCGCATCAATGCGGTTCACAAACATGGGCTGTCGGAATTGGCCGATGACATCGCCAAACATTGGTTCCTGCGCAAGGGGCGTGACTTTGTTCCCCCCGATGGCCTGCCCGATTGGCGCGGCATGCTGATCTCCACTTCGGTTGATGGATATACGGGCTGTGCTGCCGCCGTTTCCGGCACTGATTTCTACACGCCAACATCAGGTTTAAGATTGCCGACACTGGGCTTGGTCGGCATTGATGATCGCGCAACACCGCCTGACCTCATGCGTGAAACCATTGATCTCATCCCAGGCAGCCGGTTCGAAATCATCCGCAAAGCGGGCCATCTAACATGCGCAGAACAACCCGAGGCCTTCGCCGTGTATCTATCTGGTTTCATACAAGATACAGGCCACTTCCCGACACTCTAAATCACCCGGACACGCGCCCTTCGCAAAGAAATGTTCGACTGCATGTGCGAATATGAACAGTGTTGCATCACAACGGCTCCTTGCCTTCTAAACTGGATCGTTTAGATTTAATATACCGACTCTCAGGAACGTGACAGGACCCTCTGATGACCCAAAAATCCACGCGCCTGCAGGTGACTTTTGTTATGATCACCTTGGTGATTGACGCTATGGGCATTGGCTTGATCATGCCTGTCATGCCCGATCTAATCCGCGAAATTCAGGGGGCTAGTCTTGCGGATGCCGCGATTTGGGGGGGCTATCTGTCGTTCTCATTTGCGATCATGCAGTTTCTATTTGGCCCAACCGTCGGCAGTCTATCTGACCGTTTTGGCCGTCGCCCGGTCTTGTTGATATCGCTATTCATCATGGCCGTGGATTATGCGGTTATGGCGCTGGCGGACACCATGTGGTTGCTGCTATTGGGGCGGATTGTGGGCGGTATCACCGCTGCGACCCATTCCACTGCCGCCGCCTTTATGGCCGATATTTCCAAGGATGATGAACGTTCGCAAAACTTCGGCCTAGTGTCTGCGGCTTTTGGCGTCGGCTTTATTCTTGGGCCAGTGGTGGGCGGATTATTGGCCAGCTTTGGCCCTCGTGCCCCCTTTGTGGCAGCCGCGATTTTTGCCGCCAGTAACTTTGTTTTTGGTTATTTCGTTTTCCCGGAAACCGTCACCGATATAATCCGCCGCCCGTTTGAATGGAAACGTGCCAACCCCTTTGGGGCGTTGATGAATATTGGATGTTTGCCAGGGATCAAGCCCTTACTGATCGTCTACTTTCTCTACCAAGTCGCCTTTTACGTTTACCCTGCGATCTGGTCCTATTTCACCCAGGAACGCTTCGGTTGGAGCCCGGCAATGGTCGGCGCATCACTGGCGGTCTTCGGCATCTCCATGGCCGTATCCCAAGGCTTGTTGATCCGCAAAATCATCCCCTGGCTGGGCGAGCGCAAGACCGTCATCATCGGGTTTGCGATGGATATCATCGTGTTTGGGTTCACCGCCGTCCTAACAAACGGGTGGATCGTTTTGGGGCTGACACCGCTTTCCGCAATAGGCGGCATGGCAACCCCCGCAATGCAAGGATTGATGAGCCGCGCAGCAAGTCCCGAACAACAAGGCGAATTGCAAGGGTTGCTGACCAGCATCGGCGCATTGGGCATGATTCTGTCGCCACTTCTGATGACCCGCACCTTCGCCATGTTCAGCGAAGAAGGTGCATCATTCTACCTGCCCGGCGCACCATTTTTACTGTCCATGGTTCTGATGATGCTGGGGCTTGCAATATACTTGGCGGGTTGGCGAAAATTACGCCCAATGGCGCAAAAAAACTGACGTAAACTGACAAGTCTGTCGCGAACATCCCTTGCAGCCCCGTAAAAGATTTCGCAAGCTTCCTTAACGATGACTTAAGGAGATCCCGATGGCTCTTATCCGCGCTGCTGTTGCCCATGAATTTGGTGCCCCCCTAACAATCGAAATGGTCGAGCTGCGTGCGCCAGAGGCTGGCGAAGTTGAGGTCACCCTAGACGCCTGCGCGATCTGCCATTCCGATATTTCGTTCATTGACGGTGGGTGGGGCGGCGATTTGCCCGCGATTTATGGTCACGAAGCGGCGGGTACGATCACCGCGATGGGCGCTGGTGTAAAAGGTTTCGCACAGGGGGACAAAGTGCTGGTCACCTTGATCCGCTCTTGCGGCGATTGCGCGCCTTGTTCAAGCGGCGCACCGGTTGCCTGTAATGGCGATATTTCCATGAACGGTCCGCTTTCTATGCCGGATGGCACACCTGTGACCCAAGCCATGGCTTGCGGTGCTTTTGCAGAAAAAGTCGTGGTGCAACCGCGCCAAATGGTGAAATTGCCCGATGATATTGCGATGGACGTGGCGTCTTTGCTGGCCTGTGGTGTGATCACGGGTGTGGGTGCCGTGGTGAATTCCGCCGCTCTGCGCCCGGGGCAAACTGCTGTTATCATTGGGGCCGGCGGCGTTGGCCTAAACGCAATCCAAGGCGCGCGCATTGCGGGTGCAGCCAAGATCATCGCCGTTGATATGGTTCCAGAAAAGCTTGAAATCGCAAAAGAATTTGGGGCGACGCATGGTGTTCTTGCTTCAGAAGGCGCACCTTGGAAACAGGTCGCAGACATCACGAACCGCGCAATGGCTGACGCGGTTTTTGTTACGGTCGGGGCGATCCCGGCCTATGAACAGGCGCTGCGTTATATCGGTGCCAAAGGAAAAATGGTCATGGTTGGCATGCCGCATTCCGGTGCGACTGCGGACTATGAGCCCGTTATTGTTGCCGCGCTGGGGCAACAAATGATCGGCTCGAAGATGGGGGATGTTGTTTTGGCCAGAGACATCCCTTGGCTGATCGATCTTTACCAGCAGAACCGCTTGAAACTTGATGAGTTAATTTCCGGGCGCTGGTCGCTTGATGACATCAATGAAGCTATCGCAAACACTAAATCCGGCGCTGCGCGTCGAAATGTGGTAATATTCAGATGACATATACGACCAGAATCGAAGACAACATCCTGCACCTAACGGGTGCGGAAAATCAAACACGCTTTCATGCTGTTTGGCTGCGTGACAACTTGCCTGGGGCTGCTTACCGCGATCCAGGCAATGGGCAACGTCTGGTGACGCTTGCAAACCTGCCAGAGGTGATCACCCTTGCCAGTGCAGATGTGAACAATGATGCAATCGACATCTGTTTTGACGGTGACGAGACGGTTCATTCCTTTGCACTGTCATGGCTGCTGGATCACGCCTATGACACGGCCGAGATACCTGATCTCAACCCTGGCATCACCGCCTGGACTGCGGCGCTTACAGATGTGCCAACCGGTGATATTACTGCGCTGAAAACAGATAAATCCGCACGTTTGGATTGGCTCTCTCAGGTGGAAACCTATGGCTTCGCCAAAGTCACCGGCATGGAGCCTGTGGAAGGTGGATTGTTTGATATCGCTGATCTGTTTGGCTATGTGCGTGAAACCAACTATGGTCGCCACTTTGAGGTGCGCACCGAGGTAAACCCTGTAAACCTTGCCTACACCGGTCTTGGTCTGCAGGCGCATACGGATAACCCGTATCGTGATCCGGTGCCAACGCTGCAAATCCTGGCCTGCCTTGAAAATTCCGCCGCTGGTGGGGAAAATATGGTGGTGGATGGGTTCGCCTGTGCCCAACGTCTGCGCGAGGAAGATCCCGAAGGGTTTGACGCGCTGGCCAGCTATTCCATCCGTTTTGAATACGCCGGAAGTTCGGACGTTCGCTTGCAATCCTGGCGTCCGATGATTGAGCTGTCCCCAGAAGGCACATTCATTCAGATGCGGTTCAATTCACGTTCCATCGGCCCCGTCCAAGACGTGCCATTTGAGGCAATGGAGATCTGGTATCGCGCCTATCGCCGCCTGTCTGCAATCATCGATGACCCGGCAATGGAAGTGACCTTCAAACTGTCCCCGGGCGAGGCTTTCATCGTGGACAACACCCGCGTTCTACACGCGCGCAAAGGCTATTCCGGCGAAGGCAGCCGGTGGTTGCAGGGCTGTTATGCGGATAAAGACGGTTTGCGTTCTACCCGTGCGGCCCTCGCCCACGAATTGGGAGACGCCTAATGTCAGCCCCAAAACCAAGCGAGCTAAACGCAAGCAATATCGTTGATTTCATTGGCGATATCTTTGTGCACTGCGGTGATGCTGAATATCTTGGCGAACCCGTGACCATGGCCCAGCACATGTTGCAAGGGGCCACGATTGCAGAACAAAACGGCATGGATGACGAGATCGTCGTCGCGGCCCTTCTGCATGACATCGGCCATTTCACCAGCGAATTCGGCACATTTTCCATGGATGACACCGAAGATCGTTTTCATGAGGAAGCGGGCGCAAAAGTGTTGGAACAGTTCTTCCCCACGATCATCACCGATTGCGTGCGCTACCATGTGGCGGCGAAACGTTATCTCTGTGCGACCAAGCCAAGTTACTTTGGTCGCCTGTCTGAGGCCTCGATCCATTCCCTGAACCTTCAGGGTGGACCGATGTCAGATGACGAGGTGGCTGAATTCCAAAAGAACCCAAATCTCGAGAAAATCATCCAGGTGCGCTACCTGGATGAGGCGGGCAAACACCCTGATATGGACACCCCGGAATATCCGCATTTTGCACCTGCAGTGCAGCGGATTGTGGATGCCCATATGGCAAGCTTGGAGAGCTAAATGAAGCTTAAAGACCTCGAAATATTCACCGTCGGCACCCCGCCCCCTGGTTGGGGTGGCCGGTACTGGATCTTTGTCAAATTGACCACGGATACTGGGATTGTTGGATATGGCGAGGTCTACGCGGCCTCTGTCGGCCCGGCAGCCATGGAACATGTGATCCGCGATGTGTTTGAACGACACATGTATGGGGAAAACCCTGAAAACGTGGAAATGATGTTTCGCCGGGCCTATTCTTCGGGCTTTACCCAACGCCCTGATCTAACTGTAATTGGCGCGTTTTCCGGCTTAGAGATTGCCTGTTGGGACATTCTTGGCAAGCAACGCGAACGCCCCGTTTGGGCCTTGATGGGCGGTTTGATGAATGAACGCATTCGGTCCTACACCTATCTTTATCCCCTGCCCCATCACAACGTGCAAGATTTCTGGGCCAGCCCAGAAATGGCGGCTGAAACCGCGAGCGAGATGGTCAAACTTGGCTTTACCGCCGTGAAATTTGACCCGGCCGGTCCCTATACTTTGCGCGGCGGCCACATGCCCGCCATGTCCGATATCAGCCAATCCGCGGCCTTCTGCAAAGCCATTCGCGAAGCGGTTGGCGACAAGGCAGATCTGCTGTTTGGCACCCATGGGCAGTTCTCAACCGCCGGTGCAATCCGCCTTGCCAAGGCGATCGAACCCTATGACCCACTGTGGTATGAAGAACCCGTGCCACCGGATAATATCAACGAGATGGCCAAGGTCGCGCGCGCCACATCCATCCCCATCGCGACCGGCGAACGCCTAACCACAAAAGCCGAATTCGCACCCGTCCTGCGCAGTGGTGCCGCCACGATTTTGCAACCCGCTTTGGGACGTTCCGGTGGGCTTTGGGAAACTAAAAAGATCGCCATCTTGGCCGAAGCCTATAACGCGCAAATGGCGCCGCATCTTTACGCGGGCCCCGTGGAATGGGCCGCAAATATCCATCTGGCGGCAAGTATCCCCAACCTGTTGATGGCGGAAACCATTGGCACGGGCGGCGATTTCCACATGCCCCTAATCAAACATTCGATTGAATGGGATAACGGTTATATCATCGCGCCGACTGCCCCAGGGCTGGGGATCGAATTCGACGAAGATCTTGCGCGGGCACACCCCTATACTGACACTGGTTTGCATCTGGAAATGCAGGAAGCACCCTGCAATTACCAAGATGGCAATAACTTTGGCGGCGGTGCCCCCGCCCGCGAATAAGCGCCTTCTTAATCTAGCCAGCCAACAACGCCGCAAGTTCATCAACACTTGCGGCGTTTTGCATTTCCCGCGCGGCCTCTGCCAATTTCGCAGCCGTCCCTGCACCTACCAGGTTGGACAGTTTCACGTCTAACCGTTGCTCTAACGCGGCAATCGGTAAGGGGCTCGCCAGATCAAATTCAGCGTGATGCGCACGCCCATGAACATCCGTCACGATCACCTCGGCGGCGGTTTCTGCGATGTGCCCCACGAACTCCACATGAACTTTCGCGGCCATATCCATCGCATCGGCCTGAACACAAAATCCATCTTCAAATTGATCCGCACGCCCCGTAACACGCCCCAACAAGGCCATGGCAGTGGTCATACGGTAACTAAATTTCGCCTCAAGCCCCGTGGTCGCGACCGCAATATTGCATACACGGGCCCAGCGCGGATTGGTGCGAATATCGACGCGCGCAACGTCATCTGTTCGCATCCCAGCCTCAGCCAAATGCAAAGCCTCCAACGCCGCATGCGTGCCATGACAGCAAGCGTGAAATTTATGTGACACCGATTCTGTCACCCAGACCTCACCAAGATCATCAAACGCAGACATATCAGCAATGCCCGCATGGGTATCACCAAACCCTTGAACACATTCCAAACCATCCAAGCGAGAGGTGAAGCCAAGTGCGGCCAGCGTCACCGTTTCAATCGCATTTGACGCTGCAAGCCCTGCATTATAAGGCTTTCCCATGGTGCCAAACTGGCTTTTCAAGCCACTGGCCCGCGTCGCGCAAATCCCCAAAGCATGCTGCATTTGTACAGCAGTCAAACCGATCAATCGCCCACAGGCCAATGTCGCGCCAAAACTGCCAGCCGTCGCGGTTTGATGAAATCCCGCTTCATAATGACCGCGCCCCAACCACGCGCCGATGCGCGCACTGGCTTCAAAGCCAAGCGCTGCGGCCTCCATCATCTGCGCACCAGGCAGATTGCGTTCCTGTGCAATGGCCAAAACCGCCGGAAAGATGACAACAGATGGATGCCCGATGTGGAGGAAATGCGTGTCATCGAAATCAAGCGCATGCGAGGTCGCGCCATTCACCAAGGCTGCCGCGCGGGCAGGTGCAACACCGCCCCCAAACACAACCGACGCACCCGCGCCTCGCTCAGCCAAAATCATGTCCCGTGTTATTTTCGCGACGGGTTCATTCACCCCAGCAAGGCCACAGGCAGCCCAATCCGCAAGTGACAAACGAATGATTTCGCATGTGCGTTTTGAGGGGGCAATCTCGCCGCTTGCAAATTCCGCCAACCGTGTGCTGATACCGTGCATGATGCATTCCCGAATAATTTTCATCAATATGCCCATTTGAGTGACGCTGCGCAAACAATTTACGCCGCCTTTGCAAATATCGGACACATTAACTGGCCTTAAATTGAGTTTTGTCTGGCCCTAATGAATTCTCTTCTTTAAGGCCAAACTTCATGCTTAAGATTTGCAGCAATGCAACGCAAAAGATTCGCTCTTATCCAGAGCCCCAGCCCGCAAGGAGTTCACCTCATGAATGACCTGTCTGATGTCATCGAAGCCGACCGCGCCCATGTATGGCACCATCTAACCCAGCATAAACCACTGGAAACCAACGATCCACGTATCATCGTGGAAGGCAAAGGCATGCGCGTTTGGGATCAATCCGGTCGTGAATTCCTTGATGCTGTTTCTGGCGGTGTTTGGACCGTCAACGTTGGCTATGGCCGCACCGAAATCGCGGATGCCGTGCACGCACAACTGGTAAAAATGAACTATTTCGCCCAAAGCGTTGGTTCCATTCCCGGTTCTGAATTCGCGAAGAAGCTGATCGAAAAAATGCCCGGCATGAGCCGCGTTTATTACGTGAACTCTGGGTCTGAAGCGAATGAAAAAGTCTTCAAAATGGTGCGCCAGCTGGCCCATAAACGCAACAATGGCACAAAAACCAAGATCTTGTACCGTGACCGCGATTATCACGGATCCACCCTTGCGACCATGTCCGCTGGTGGCCAAGATGAACGCGTTGCACAGTTTGGCCCATTGGCCCCTGGCTTTGTGCGCGTTCCACATTGTATGGAATACCGCGCGCAGTGGGATCTGACTGGTGCTGAATACGGCCGCAAAGCCGCTGACGCCATCGAAGAAGTCATCCTGCGTGAAGGCCCTGAAACCGTTGGTCTGCTGTGCCTTGAGCCAGTGACAGCTGGTGGTGGTGTGATCGAAGCACCCGAGGGCTATTGGGAACGCGTTCAAGAGATCTGCAAAAAATACGAAGTCCTTCTACACATCGACGAAGTTGTTTGTGGCATGGGTCGTACCGGCAAATGGTTTGGCTATCAGCATTACGGCATCAAGCCTGATTTCGTGACCATGGCGAAAGGCGTTGCTTCCGGTTATTCCGCGATTGCGATCACTGTGACCACTGAAGAAATCTTTGACATGTTCAAAGAAGATCCATCCGACAAGATGAGTTACTTCCGTGATATCTCCACCTTTGGTGGCTGTACGGCTGGCCCTGCGGCGGCGCTTGCAAATATGCAGATCATTGAAGACGAAAACCTGCTGGAAAACACCACAAAAATGGGCGAGCGGATGCTTGCGAACCTCAATAAACTGGCTGAAAAGCACAGCATTATTGGTGATGTGCGTGGCAAAGGTCTGTTTGTCGGTGCTGAACTTGTGAAGGACCGTGAAACCAAAGAGCCAGCTGAAGAAGCCAAAGTAGGGGCAGTTGTTGCCGCTTGTAACGCCCGTGGCGTGATCATTGGCGCGACAAACCGGTCCGTTCCAGGCTTCAACAACACCCTGTGTTTCAGCCCAGCTTTGATCGCAACTGCAGATGACATCGACCAAATCTGCAACGCGGTGGACGAAGCCCTAACCGAAGTCTTCGGCGGCTAACACGCCCAATAGCGTAAACGACAGACGGCCACGCAGGATTGTGTGGCCGTTTTCACACCCCCCTGTCCCCTCTCGGGTTTGACAGATCACCCTTTGTCTGGCCTTATAGCCAGATACAGACGGATAGAGCCAGTTCCATGCCCATCTCTGAAGAAACCTTTTTCCTGGACCCGCGTTTTGAAGGCACACTTCAAAGCCAAATTCAGCAATTGGTTGCCGAAGGCATCCTGTCGGGGCGTTTCCAACCCGGTGAAAAACTACCATCTTCACGTAAACTCGCCAGTCACTTGGGGGTCAGCCGCATCACCGTGACGCTGGCCTATAACGAATTGATCGCGGACGATTATCTGACCTCTGCCGGGCGTTCGGGCTATTATGTGTCCCATTCTGCCCCGCCCCCGCCTGAAATCCCGCAGAACCGCAGCAACGACACCGTTGATTGGACCCGCGCCATTGGCCAAAGCTATTCCGGGGTGCGCCAGGTCGACAAACCGTCAAACTGGGGCGCCTACTCCTACCCGTTCGTCTACGGCCAAGCCGATCCCACATTGTTCGACCAACAGAACTGGCGCCTCTGCGCCCTACAGGCCCTCGGCAAAAAAGATTTCACATCACTGACGGGCGATTTCGCAGATCGTGACGACCCAAAACTGGTTGAATTCATCGCACGCCACACTTTACCGCGCCGTGGAATATTGGCACGCCCCGAAGAGATTCTGATCACAGTTGGCGCCCAAAACGCCCTATGGATCACTGCGCAACTGCTGCTTGGTCAGCGCCGCAAGGCCGTTTTTGAAAACCCGTGTTACCCTGGCCTGCGCGAAGTTTTGGGCCAGACCCGTTGCCACCTTGCCCCTGTAGATGTTGATGAAAAAGGGCTTAATCCAGACATGTTGCCCGATGATCTGGACGTGCTTTTTGCAACCCCCAGCCACCAATGCCCAACGACAGCAACCATGCCAATTGAACGCCGCCGCGCCCTGCTTGAAAAAGCGCGCGCCGATGATTTCCTGATCGTGGAAGATGATTACGAATTCGAAATGTCATTCCTCACAACCGCGTCGCCCGCGCTTAAGTCCTTGGATGAAGATGGGCGTGTGATCTATGTCGGGTCCTTCTCAAAATCACTATTTCCAGGCTTACGCCTTGGCTATCTCGTTGGATCAGAAGCCTTTATTCGCGAAGCCCGTGGATTACGTGCGACCATGCTGCGGCATTTGCCTGGCCATATTCAACGCACTGCCGCTTATTTTCTATCGCGCGGCCATTACGATGCATTGGTGCGCCGCCTACGTCTTGCACTGCATGAGCGCCGCGAAGTTATGGACCGTGCCATTCGCTCGCAAGGGTTGGAAATCGCAGGGGCAGCGCAATTTGGTGGTTCATCCTATTGGATGGCCACACCACCAGGCGTTAACATTGATGATCGCATGGATGCCCTCAAAGCGCGTGGCGTGTTGGTTGAGCCTGGCATTCCCTTTTTTGAGGAACCCGAACAAGGCCAAGGGTACTTCCGCCTAGCGTATTCATCAATTCCTGCCAACCGGATCACCGATGGCATTCGCATTCTTGCTGAAGAACTTCGCAAATAGACCCCGAAATCCATTCTGGACTTAATTTCGAATACATCTGGCCCTAATACCTAAGTCCTGCGACACGTATTCATAGAGACACAGTAACCCCGTGATTCACGGGACACATTCCGTGAAACCCGCCCGCTCACACGGCCTAATACGGCCCGAACTACAGGAAGTAATCCCATGAAAATGACCACCGAAGAAGCTTTTGTCAAAACGCTACAAATGCACGGTATTGAACACGCTTTTGGGATCATTGGCTCTGCCATGATGCCAATTTCCGATATTTTCCCGAAAGCGGGCATCAGCTTCTGGGATTGCGCCCATGAGGGTTCCGGCGGCTTTATGGCTGACGGCTACACCCGTGCGACCGGAAAAATGTCCATGATGATCGCGCAAAACGGCCCAGGCATCACAAACTTCGTGACCGCCGTGAAAACCGCTTACTGGAACCACACACCTTTGTTGTTGGTGACGCCACAGGCTGCGAACAAAACCATCGGCCAAGGTGGCTTCCAAGAAATGGAACAGATGCGCATGTTTGCGGATTGTGTTTGCTACCAAGAAGAAGTGCGCGACCCATCCCGCGTTGCCGAAGTTCTGAACCGTGTGATCATGAACGCAAAACGTTCATCGGCCCCTGCACAGTTGAACATTCCACGCGATATGTGGACCCAGGTTGTCGACATCGTTCTGCCAGCAATCGTTGAGTTCGAACTGCCTTCCGGCGGAGAAACCGCGGTATCTGAGGCTGCCAAACTGATTTCTGAGGCGAAAAACCCAGTGATCTTGAACGGCGCGGGCGTTGTTCTGTCAGCTGGCGGTATCGAAGCGTCAAAAGAACTGGCCGAACGTCTTGATGCGCCTGTTTGCGTTGGCTACCAGCACAATGACGCGTTCCCTGGCAACCACCCATTGTTTGCCGGTCCTCTCGGCTATAACGGTTCAAAAGCTGGCATGGAATTGATCAGCAAGGCTGACGTTGTTCTGTGTCTTGGCACACGTTTGAACCCATTCTCTACCCTGCCAGGTTACGGCATGGAATACTGGCCGTCAGATGCGAAGATCATCCAAGTTGACATCAACCCTGATCGCATCGGCCTGACCAAAGCGGTTTCCGTTGGCATCATCGGTGATGCGGCGAAAGTTGCAAAAGGCATCTTGGCACAACTGTCTGACACCGCAGGCGACGCAGGCCGTGACGCGCGCAAAGCAACCATCGCGCAGACCAAATCTGCATGGGCACAGCAACTGTCTTCCATGACCCACGAAGAAGACGATCCAGGCACAAACTGGAACGAACGTGCACGCGGCGACAAACCAGATTGGATGTCCCCACGTATGGCTTGGCGCGCAATTCAATCTGCTCTGCCAGTTGAAGCGATCATCTCTTCCGACATCGGCAACAACTGTGCGATCGGCAACGCTTACCCAAGCTTTGAAGAAGGCCGCAAATATCTGGCACCTGGTCTGTTTGGCCCATGTGGCTATGGTCTGCCTTCTGTTGTTGGCGCGAAAATCGGTTGTCCTGATGTGCCTGTTGTTGGCTTCTCTGGTGACGGTGCCTTCGGTATTGCTGTGACAGAATTGACCGCGATTGGCCGCAGCGAATGGCCCGCCGTGACCCAAATTGTGTTCCGCAACTACCAATGGGGTGCGGAAAAGCGCAACTCAACACTGTGGTTCGACGATAACTTTGTTGGCACAGAACTGGACCAACAGGTTTCTTACGCCGGCATCGCCAACGCATGTGGCCTAAAAGGCGTTATCGCACGCACAATGGACGAATTGACCGCAGCATTGGCACAGGCCGTGATTGACCAGAAAGCGGGCATCACCACCCTTATTGAGGCCATGATCAACCAAGAACTGGGTGACCCGTTCCGTCGTGACGCAATGAAGAAACCAGTGGCCGTTGCTGGCATCTCTGCCGACGACATGCGCCCACAGAAAGGCGCCTGATCAAATGACTGGACGTGATGTGATGACCCCGGTTGAACTTTTGCGCTCGCATAAGCTTGCAACACGTCCGGTGATTTCCTTAAGCGAAGGCAGTGATCCCCGCATTATCGCGGGGGCGCTGGCCGCCCATAAGCTGGGCCTTGTGAATGTCATTCTTGTCGGGGATGAAGCAGAAATTCACGCAGGCCTTGCCACGCAGGATTTGCCCCTTGCCGACGGCATTGAAATTCACGACCCAAAGACTTCCCCCCTGACAGAGGCATTCGCCGCGCAATTCCACGAGATGCGCAAACACAAAGGCGTTGATGCGGATAAAGCCCGCGTGGCTGTCCAAACACCACTTGTTTACGCCGCAATGCTTGTGCGCGAAGGCCATGCGGATGGCACGCTTGGGGGCGCAGTTCACACCACATCCGATGTTGTGCGCGCCGCAATCCAGGTGATCGGCGTTGCCCCAGATGCCGCAATGATTTCCAGCTTTTTCCTGATGTTCCCACCTGAACAAGCGATGCCAGACGCGCGTGCTATGGTCTATTCCGACGGTGGCCTCGTAATTGACCCAAGCGCTGATGATCTGGTGTCCATCGCCCAGCAATCCGCGACATCCGCCCAGGCGCTTTTGCAGGTAGATCCCAAAATCGCCATGCTCAGCTTTTCCACACGGGGCAGCGCCAAACACCCGATGGTGACCAAAGTTTCCACCGCAACCCAGGCTTTGCGCAAAGCCCGCCCTGACCTTCAGGTTGATGGCGAATTGCAATTCGACGCGGCCTTCGTCCCTGAAATCGCCACGCGCAAAGCGCCGGATTCAGATGTCGCGGGCCTCGCCAATGTCATGATCTTCCCGAACCTAGACGCGGGCAACATCGCCTATAAAATCACCCAACGCTTGGGCGGTTACGCAGCCATTGGGCCCATCCTGCAAGGGGTCGCAAAGCCTGCAAATGACCTGTCACGCGGGTGTTCGGCCCAGGATGTAACTGAAATGATCGCCGTGACCGCGTTGCAGGCCATGCAAAAAAGTAACCCAGCCACAAAGACCCCGCTAGAATAATAATCCAAATTAGGGTTTAACAGCAGAATAATAGCCAGAGCCTCTCTCGCCAACAGGATACCACATGACGCATCATCAGCCGCAGATTGACACCTCACCCAAAGTTTCCGATGAGATCCGCAAAACCACCTGTTACATGTGTGCCTGTCGCTGTGGAATTAACGTCCATATGAAAAAAGACGATGAAGGCGAAATGCGTGTCGCCTATATCGAAGGCAACCGCGACCACCCTGTGAACAAAGGCGTGCTTTGCGCTAAGGGTTCTGCCGGGATCATGCAGATCAACGCGCCATCCCGCCTGAAGGCCCCTTTGAAACGCGTTGGCCCACGTGGTTCTGGTGAATTCGAAGAGATTTCCTGGGATGAAGCGTTAGAGATTGCCACAGGGCATCTGTCCCGCATCCGCGAAACCAACCCTGAAAAGCTGGCATTTTTCACGGGCCGCGATCAATCCCAAAGCTTCACCGGTTTCTGGGCGCAGGCTTACGGCACACCAAACTTTGCAGCCCACGGTGGGTTCTGTTCCGTCAATATGGCCGCCGCTGGCATCTACACCATGGGTGGGGCGTTTTGGGAATTTGGCCAACCAGATTGGGATCGCAGCAAACTGTTCATGCTGTTTGGCGTTGCCGAAGATCACGATTCAAACCCGATCAAAACCGGTCTGGCCAAGCTGAAAGAACGCGGCGCGAAGATCATTGGCGTCAACCCAATTCGTACGGGTTACAACGCAATTGCTGATGAATGGGTCGGCATCACGCCTGGTACTGATGGTTTGTTCATCCTGTCGCTGGCGCATGAATTGCTGAAAGCCGGCAAGATTGACCTGGAATACCTGACCCGTTTCACCAATGCTCCTGTGCTTGTGAATGGCGATGAGACATCCGATGAATTCGGCCTGCTTCTGCGCGACAAAGACGACAAGCTTCTGGTCATTGATCGGGCAACCGGCAAGCCTACGGCCTTTGACAAAAAAGGCGTAAAGCCTGATCTGGCGGCAACCCACACCGTAAAAGACGTAACCCATCGTCCAGTGTTCCAACACCTCGCTGAACGCTATATGTCCGATGAATATGCACCGGAAGCCGTCGAAGAACGCTGCGGTGTTCCCGCAGGTCGCATCCGCGCAATCGCCGCCGAACTTGCCCGCGTCGCCTTTGACGAAGCCTTTGAAATTGAACAAGAATGGACCGATTTCCGCGGTGAAAAACACAAGACCATGACAGGTCGCCCCGTGTCTTTCCACTCCATGCGCGGGATCTCAGCCCATTCCAATGGCTTCCAAACCTGCCGCGCTTTGCATGTGTTGCAGATCCTTCTGGGCACGGTTGAGGTGCCTGGTGGTTTCCGTTTCAAACCACCATACCCTAAACCTGCGGAAGCCCACCCGAAACCCCACTGCAAAGTCACCCCTGGTGCCCCTTTGAACGGCCCGCATCTGGGTTACGTACAAGGGCCGGATGACCTGATGCTGAAAGAAGACGGGTCCCCCGCGCGCATCGACAAAGCCTATACTTGGGAAAACCCGATGTCGGCCCACGGCCTTATGCATATGGTGATTTCCAACGCCCACGCCGGTGATCCTTACAAGATCGACACGCTGTTTATGTATATGGCGAATATGTCTTGGAACTCTTCCATGAACACCAAAGGTGTGATGGAGATGCTGACGGACAAAGATGAAAACGGTGATTATGTCATCCCGAACATCATCTATTCTGACGCCTATTCCTCGGAAATGGTGGCCTATGCCGATCTGATCTTGCCGGACACGACTTATTTAGAACGCCACGATTGTATTTCGCTTTTAGATCGCCCGATCTGTGAAGCGGACGCCGCCGCCGACGCCATTCGTTGGCCGGTGATTGAACCTGACCGCGATGTGCGTGGCTTCCAATCTGTGCTGTGTGATCTTGGTGCGCGGCTGCACATGGCCGGTTTTGTGAATGAAGACGGCAGCGCGAAATACAAAGATTACGCCGATTACATCGTCAATCACGAACGCAAACCTGGCATCGGCCCGCTTTCCGGTTTCCGTGGCGAAAATGGCGATGAATTTGGCCGTGGTGAAGTGAACCCGGATCAGATGGATCGCTATATTGAGAACGGTGGTTTCGCCGTGCATCACATCCCGGAAGAGGCCGCTTTTTACAAGCCTTGGAACATGGCCTATCAGGATTGGGCCGTCAAAACCGGCATCTATGACGCGCCGCAACCCTACCTGTTTAACCTCTATGTTGAACCTTTGCGCAAGTTCCAACTTGCTGCCGAAGGTCACGGCCATCGTCAGCCACCAGAACATCTGCGCGAACGCATTAAGGAAACCCTGGATCCCCTGCCCGTTTGGTACGCACCCTTTGAAGATGATAATGTCGACACCGAGGAATTCACAGTTCATGCCCTGACACAACGCCCCATGGCGATGTATCATTCTTGGGGCACGCAGAACGCTTGGCTGCGTCAGTTGCATGGGCGTAACCCTATGTATTTGCCAACCAAGATCTTTGCCAAACATGGTTTTGAAGATGGTGATTGGGCGAAAATCTCATCCGCCCATGGTGAAATCACGGTGCCTGTCGCCCATCACGGCGGGTTAAACGACAACACCATCTGGACATGGAACGCGATCGGCAAACGCAAGGGCACTTGGGCGCTGGACGAAAAAGCACCAGAGGCCACCAAAGGCTTCCTGTTGAACCACCTCATCCACGAACTTCAGCCGCCAAAAGGCGATGGTCTGCGTTGGGCGAATTCTGATCCAGTCACGGGTCAAGCCGCTTGGTTTGATCTGCGCGTCAAAATCGAAAAGGTCGACGGCCCACCCGAGAACAGCCAACCTGATTTCGACCCCATCAAATCCCCTGTTGGCAAGGGTCCTGAAAACCTCGCATGGAAGGTGGGCAAATGACACAACTTCCCGCACAAACCACCCGTAAACTTGGCCTGGTCATCGACCTTGATACCTGTGTTGGCTGTCATGCTTGCGTGATTTCTTGCAAAGGTTGGAACACCGAAAACTATGGTGCGCCCCTCTCGGATCAGGATGCTTATGGCGAAGATCCATCTGGTACGTTCCTAAACCGGGTCCATAGCTTTGAAGTCAAACCAGAAGCAACCCCGGCCCAAACCATTCACTTCCCGAAATCATGCCTGCATTGCGACGACGCGCCATGCGTGACCGTCTGCCCAACAGGTGCCAGCTATAAACGCGTGGAAGACGGCATTGTTTTGGTCAATGAAAAGGACTGCATCGGCTGTGGCCTTTGCGCCTGGGCCTGCCCATATGGCGCACGTGAACTCGATAAAGCCGCAGGTGTGATGAAGAAATGCACCCTTTGTGTGGATCGGATTTACAACGAGAACCTCCCCGAGGAGGACCGCGAACCCGCATGCGTGCGCACCTGCCCCGCAAATGCGCGTCACTTTGGTGATTTCGCGGATCCCGAAAGCAACGTATCTAAACTGACCCGCGCGCGTGGCGGTATGGATTTGATGCCTGAACTTGGCACGAAACCCGTGAACAAATACCTTCCCCCACGTCCCAAAGACACAATGGACGAAATCGACATTCTGGCCCCCCTGCTTGCGCCTGTTGCCACTGAAACCAAAGGTTTCCTTGGTTGGCTTGATAAAGCTCTGGAGAAACTCTGATGCATCCGGCACCCTCTGTAATCCTCTTCACCGCCCTTTCGGGTCTCGGCTTTGGCCTTCTGGCATTTTTGGGCATGGGCCTGCCTGATGTCACGGGTTGGGTCGCCTTTGTCTTCTTCTTTATCGCCTTCGCCCTGTCGGTTGGCGGGCTGCTGGCCTCAACCTTCCACCTGGGCAATCCCAAGAACGCCATGAAGGCCTTTAGCCAGTGGAAAACCAGCTGGTTGTCACGTGAAGGCTGCCTTGCAGTGGCGTCTCTGATCTTGATGGGCCTCTATGCAATCGGCGTGATCTTCTTTGACACAAAGCTTACGCAAATCGGCTGGATCGGCGCCTTGCTTAGCATTGGCACAGTCTTCACAACCTCAATGATCTATGCACAATTGCCAACCATTCCACGTTGGAACCACCCGCTGACCAGCGCCTATTTTCTGTCCCTGTCCATCGCGGGCGGGGCCTTATTGGCAGGCCAAGCGACAGCCGCAGGTGTGTTGCTGTTGATCGCAGGCGCAGTTCAATTGCTGGCATGGTTTGATGGTGACAAACGCTTTGCCCAACGCGGCCACACGATTGAAACCGCAACGGGTCTTGGTGATATAGGCAAGGTTCGGATGTTTGAGCCACCCCACACGGGCACCAACTATCTGCTGCATGAAATGGTCTATATGGTTGCTCGCAAACACGCGCAAAAGCTGCGGATCATCGCCATGGTATTCATGGTAATCCTGCCAGCCGCCATACTGTTGCTGCTGCCTAGCAACCACATGTTGGCCCTGATCGCTGTGATCAGCCACCTTGGCGGCCTGTTTGCGTCACGTTGGTTGTTCTTTGCAGAAGCCGAACACGTCGTCGGCCTGTATTACGGCCAACGCTAAATCAGCGCGCGACCCCGTTTTATTTCAAATAAAACGCCCCGGAAACTTTCAAAGTTTCCGGGGTCTTTTTCGTTCAGTCACGCCAGTCAAAGAACCCTTTGGGCGCGGCGGCAAGCAGGCGCTCGCCCAAAGCACGCCCCAATTCAGCACCCTCAGAAATTGGCGCAATACCTTCTTCACACATTTTTTCTGATCCATCCGGGCGCAAGATCTCGCCGCGCAGGTGGATTTGATCCCCCACCAGAACCGCCAAAGCCCCAATCGGGGTTTCACAAGACCCATCCAAGGTCATCAAGAACGCACGTTCCGCCGCAAGCCGTTGCCCGGTCTCACTGTTGTGGATCGCATTCAGCATTTCCTGCGCACGGGTATCATCCAGACGCCGTTCAATCCCAATCGCGCCTTGGGCAACGGCGGGCAGCAGGTCATCAACCTCAATCGCGGCTTTCGGCACATCCAACCCCAAACGGTTCAACCCAGCCATCGCAAGGAAAGTCGCATCCGCAACATCATTCCCCAGTTTCTTCAACCGCGTCTGCACATTGCCACGAAATTCAACCACATTCAGATCAGGACGGGTATTCAACAACTGCGCCCGACGCCGCAGGGACGATGTGCCAACGGTTGCACCCTTTGGCAAATCCGCAATACCCGCGTATTTCAGCGACACAAAAGCATCGCGCACATCTTCACGCGGCAGATAGCAATCAAGGATCAGCCCCTCAGGCTGCACCGTCGGCATGTCTTTCATCGAATGCACAGCAATATCAATGCCACCGGACAACAACGCCTCTTCGATCTCTTTGGTGAACAGGCCCTTATTGCCGATTTCCTTCAAGGGACGATCCGCATCAATCAGCTGACGATTGTCGCCTGATGTTTGGATCACGCAGATCTCAAATGCATCTTCCACCAGATCGAACGCCGCCATCAACCGCGCACGGGTTTCATACGCCTGCGCAAGGGCCAAGGGTGATCCACGGGTGCCGATTTTCAGCGGTGAAGCGGGGGTGGGGAGTGTCAAAGTCATTCCTCCATTTAACCCCGAAAACACCCACTGACAATGGCCTGGATGCGGGGCGCGACAGTTGTTCACTTGACATCACGCCGCACAGGCGTGAGGCAGGGAGAAACCAAGAAAGGCGCATATCATGGCACAGCAAAAAACCATCCTGAAAGCACTTGCAGGCGAGACGCAAGAAGTCCCCCCAATTTGGATGATGCGCCAGGCTGGGCGGTATCTGCCCGAATATCGCGCAACACGTGCCCAGGCCGGTGATTTCCTGTCGCTTTGTTACAACCCAGAACTCGCGGCAGAGGTCACATTGCAGCCCATTCGCCGCTATGGCTTTGATGCCTCCATCCTATTTGCAGATATTTTGCTTATTCCACAGGCCCTTGGCGCTGATCTGTGGTTCGTCACCGGCGAAGGCCCGCGCCTGTCCACCATTACATCCATGGAAGGCGTCGATGCCCTGCGCCCGGTGGGTGAGATCGACGCGACCCTATCGCCGATCTATGAAACCGTGAAAATCTTGGCGTCTGAACTGCCCAAAGAAACCACATTGATCGGCTTTGCGGGCGCGCCCTGGACCGTGGCGACCTATATGATCGCGGGCCGTGGCACACCGGATCAAGGCCCGGCACATCTGTTGAAAAACGAAAACCCCGCAGCTTTTGACGCGCTCATGGCGAAGATCACGCAAGCAACCATCGAATATCTTGCCGCGCAAATTGAGGCCGGGGCCGAGGTTGTCAAACTGTTCGACAGCTGGGCGGGTTCTCTGAAAGGCGCTGATTTCCAACGCTACGCGCTGCAACCTGCCAAGGAAATCATCACGGCCCTGAAGGCACAATATCCCAACACACCCGTCATCGCTTTCCCACGTGAAGCGGGCGCGGGCTATATCGGTTTCGCCAAAGCCACAGGTGCGGATTGCCTGGCGATCGACAATTCCATCAGTGCGGAATGGGCGGCTGAAAACCTGCAAACTGATGGCTGTGTTCAGGGCAACTTGGCGTCAAAGCACATGGTCACAGGCGGGGACAAACTGGTGTCTGAAACCAAACGTATCTGCAAAGCCCTGAAAAATGGTCCGCATATTTTCAACCTTGGTCACGGCATCACACCAGACGCCGATCCCGACAATGTGCAGCGCATGATCGACGCCGTGCGCGAGGGGTAATCATTCCCCTCACACCACCTCAATATACCCGGCAAGCCCGGTCTTCTGATGCTCAATCACGTGGCAATGGAAGGCCCATTTGCCGGGATTATCCGCCACCAATGCGACCTCAAGCACCTCGTCCTTCAACAGCAGTGCCGTATCCGTCATATTGGGCAGAACGTCACGCTTGTTCGACCGGATCGGCCGGAACGCCAGCCCATGCAGATGGATCGGATGCAGGTTCGGGCTTTCATTACGCAGGCGCAAAACAACGGTTTCCCCAAGGTTCAGGCGCGCCAAAGCCGCCGTGCCTTCCGACGCATCCCCAGCCCAAGGTTTGCGATTGATCGACCAAAACGTATAGCCAAGCGTGCCGCAAAACCCATTGTTGGGCAGATCGCCTTCCGGGGACCAACCAAAGACGAATTCCTCGACCCGAGGATTGGTCAGGTCAGGTTCAGACAGGGGATTGCGCGGCAGGGGTTTCAGTTCAGACAACACACGCCCTGCATCCTGCCCCACCGACGTCAAGACCGCCAATTCACGCACGCCACCCGGCACACGCGCCATCAATTTCACGGTCTCGCCTTCTGTTGAAGGCATGCGCAACGCCACATCCATACGTTGGCCCGGCGACAGGATCAAAGGATCATCACCAGACACCGGGAAAGGCACCGCGTAATCCACCGGATGGCCGTCCCATGCGATGATTTCGCCGTCAGTACCCACAAAATAAAGCTTATAGATCCGCGTCGTATCTGTCGCCGCAACCCGCATCCGCACAAGCGATCCTGCCGCGTGATCACTGCGTTGCACGTCTTGCCAATTCACCGCCATCACCGTGCCATGGGTGCCCCCACGTGCCGCACCACGCCCAGTATAAAGGTCAATGAATTGCCCCTCGCCGTTCAGGCGAAAGTCACGCAGGTTCAGCACCTCTTCGCTGTCAAAGCCAACATCATCCGCTTCTTCCACCACCAAAACACCGGTCAGACCAAGCGCCATTTGCGTCATGGTCATGCAATGCGGGTGATACCAATAGGTGCCCGCATCCGGCGGTGTGAATGTGTATTGAAAAATCTCTTTTGGGGCGATGGGAAATTGCGTCAGATATGGCACACCGTCCATCGCATTGGGGATACGCAGCCCATGCCAATGCATCGCCGTGTAATCCTCCATGCCGTTTTCCACATTGGCGACAAAGGCTTGCCCCTGTTTCATCCGCAAAACAGGCGGCGGGGCATCTGCGGCCAGACTGACCATGCCCTGGGTCACCTTCCCCGGCATCAGGCCATATTGCGCGGGCTGCACTTTCAGATGCTGCACCACAGGATCGGCCCCAGCCGCCCAAAGCGCACTGCCACCACCCGCAAGCGTCACGCCTGCTGCACTCATTTTTAGAAAATCACGTCTTTGCATCGCCTGTCCCCTATTGCATAGCCCGTCCGGCTTGCCCCTTTGTGAAAGGTATATGAGAGACTGGCTGCGGTGGGATCAGATCAACACCTGATCCCACCAATGTTCAATGCGGCAAATTCTCGCCGCGGACCTATCAGTTGTCCTGTGGAACGACGCGTAGGCCAAGTTCACGCAACTGGTCGCTCATGGCCTCACTTGGTGCATTCATCATCACGTCTTCCGCACGTTGGTTCATTGGGAACATGATCACTTCGCGGATGTTATCTTGTTCTGCCAACAGCATCACAATCCGGTCGATACCCGCCGCACAGCCACCGTGGGGAGGCGCGCCAAATTTGAACGCATTCACCATGCCGCCAAAACGTTTGTTGACCTCATCTTCGCCATAACCCGCGATTTCAAAAGCTTTATACATAATTTCAGGGCGGTGGTTCCGGATCGCACCAGACAGCAATTCATACCCGTTACAGGCCAAGTCATACTGATAACCCAGAACGTCCAAAGGATCACCGTTCAACGCTTCCATGCCACCTTGGGGCATAGAGAACGGGTTATGTTCAAAGTCGATCTTGCCGGTTTCCTCATCCTTCTCATAGATTGGGAAATCCACGATCCAAGCGAATGCAAAACGGTCCATATCGGTCAGGCCAAGTTCTTCGCCGATCACGTTACGCGCACGCCCCGCAACGGATTCAAACGCTTTAGGTTTACCGCCCAAGAAGAACGCCGCATCGCCAAGACCAAGGCCCAGCTGTTGACGGATCGCTTCTGTGCGCTCAGGACCAATGTTTTTCGCCAAAGGTCCAGCCGCTTCCAGGCCTTCGCCTTGATCGCGCCAGAAGATATAACCCATGCCAGGCAGACCTTCTTGTTGTGCGAATTTATTCATACGATCACAGAACTTACGTGACCCACCTTTGGGCGCAGGGATCGCACGGATCTGTGTGCCTTCTTGTTCCAGAAGCTTGGCAAAGATCGCAAAACCAGAACCGGCGAAATGTTCAGATACGATTTCCATTTTGATTGGGTTACGCAAGTCAGGCTTATCAGAACCATACCAAAGGGCCGCGTCACGATAGGAAATCTGTTCCCATTCTTGGTCAACTTTCTTGCCGCCGCCAAATTCTTCAAAGATCCCACCAAGAACCGGCTGGATCGTGTCGAAAATGTCTTGTTGTTCAACAAATGACATCTCTAGGTCGAGCTGGTAGAAATCTGTTGGTGAACGATCAGCGCGTGGATCTTCATCGCGGAAACATGGCGCGATTTGGAAGTATTTATCGAAACCAGACACCATGATCAGCTGTTTAAACTGCTGAGGCGCCTGTGGCAGTGCGTAGAATTTACCAGGGTGCTGACGGGAAGGCACCAAGAAATCGCGCGCGCCTTCAGGGCTGGACGCTGTGATAATCGGCGTTTGATATTCGCGAAATTTCTTATCCCACATGCGACGACGCATGGACGCCACAACGTCAGACCGCAGACACATGTTTTCCTGCATCTTCTCGCGGCGCAGATCAAGATAGCGGTATTTCAGGCGAGTTTCTTCAGGGTATTCCTGATCACCGAACACCATCAATGGCAGTTCTTGCGCAGAACCCAGAACTTCCAAATCGCGAATGAAAACTTCGATCTCGCCGGTTGGAATCGCTTTATTCACAAGGCTTTCGTCGCGCGCCATGACGTTACCATCAATGCGGATACACCATTCAGACCGTACTTTTTCAAGCTCTGCGAAAACAGGGCTGTCGGCATCCGCCATGATCTGCGTAATTCCGTAATGGTCGCGCAGGTCGATAAACAGCAATCCGCCGTGATCTCGCACCCGATGCACCCAGCCGGACAGGCGTACATTATCGCCCACGTTGGATTTGTTAAGTTCGGCACAGGTCTGGCTGCGATAAGCGTGCATTTCGCGTCCCCTTCAGGGTAAAAAATTAGTCCGGATTGATACACAGCAGACAGGCGCAAAAGTCAAGCAGACGGCGTGTCTGAGGCCGATATTCTGCCGTAATCTTCGTCCTCGGCCCAATTCGGCCATTTTATGATGCCAAATCACCTTGCCCGAAAGGCCGGCGCACATTAAACCGGGCGCAACTTTTGTTTTTATCCGGGAATGCTAAAATGCCCAAGACGACTGACTTTAACGACCGTATGCTGTCTCTGGGCCTTGCCCGCGTATCTGAAGCTGCTGCCCTTGCCTCTGCACGCCTTGTTGGCCGTGGCGACGAAAAAGCTGCTGACCAAGCCGCTGTGAACGCTATGCGCGAACAGCTGAACTTGCTGGATATCGCAGGTGTTGTGGTCATCGGTGAAGGCGAACGCGACGAAGCGCCAATGTTGTTCATCGGCGAAGAAGTCGGCACAGGCGAAGGTCCTGGCGTTGATATCGCGCTTGACCCGCTGGAAGGCACAACCCTGACCGCGAAAGACATGCCAAACGCTTTGACCGTGATCGCAATGGGCCCACGTGGCTCCATGCTGCATGCACCTGACGTTTACATGGATAAACTGGCGGTTGGCCCAGGCTTCCCTGAAGGCGTTGTGACTTTGGACATGTCGCCAAAGGAACGTGTTGAAGCCCTTGCCAAAGCCAAAGGTTGCGCTTGTGAAGACATCACCGTTTGTGTGTTGGAACGTCCTCGCCATGAAGACGTTATCGCAGGCATTCGCGAAACTGGTGCGGCGATCCGTTTGATTTCTGACGGTGACGTTGCGGGCGTTATGCACTGTGCGGAATCTGAAACCACTGGCATCGACATGTATATGGGCACCGGCGGCGCACCTGAGGGTGTTCTTGCTGCGGCGGCTTTGAAATGTATGGGCGGTCAAATGTACGGACGGCTTCTGTTCCGCAACGATGACGAACGTGGTCGTGCCTCAAAAGCAGGCATCACCGATTTTGACAAGATCTATACGCGCGACGAAATGGTCACCGAGGACGTATTATTCGCCGCAACTGGTGTGACGGACGGTTCTATCCTATCCGGTGTAAAACGCGAACCCGGCTGGATGACCACTGAAACCATCCTAATGCGTTCGCGCACCGGTTCCGTGCGTCGCATGGAATATCGCACACCTGTCGACGCTGTATAAACAGTGTTTGACGCCCCCGCTTTTCTGAACGTAGAAGCGTCGCTCACCGGGCGGCGCTGGCAGGGGCCGGGTGTCGAGATCGAGCGCCAAGCAGAAGCTATGGCGCAGCAAACAAAGCTGGATCCGGCCCTGTGTCGGACCCTCGCAAGGCTTGGCGTTTCAGCGATGGATGCGCCTGCCTATTTGGAACCCTCTCTCCGAGATTTACTGCCTGATCCCCGGTCCTTGTTGGATATGGAAAAGGCCGCTGCACGGTTTCTGTTGGCGGCGCAATCCGGTCAACGCATCGCGGTTTTCGCAGATTATGACGTGGACGGTGGCACCTCTGGTGCGCTGTTGATCCATTGGTTGCGCGAGCTTGGCTATCCTGTTGATCAACGTGCGACGCTTTATGTGCCCGACCGGATAGACGAAGGATATGGCCCCAACGCCCCTGCGATTTCAGAACTTGCTAAAGATCACGATCTGATCGTTTGTGTAGATTGCGGCACCCTGTCCCATGAGGCCTTGGCGGCGGCGGGGGATACGGATGTTATCGTCTTGGATCACCACCTTGGCGGCGAGACCCTGCCTGATGTGCATGCGGTGGTGAACCCCAATCGCCAGGACGAAAGCGGTGATCTGGCGCATCTCTGCGCGGCGGGCGTCGTGTTTTTAGCGCTTGTGGAGGTCACACGTCAAATGCGCGAAGCGGGCGCCAAAGGCCCCAACCTTTTGAACCTTCTTGATTTCGTTGCCCTTGGCACGGTTGCCGATGTTGCGCCTTTGATCGGTGTGAACCGGGCTTTTGTGCGCCAAGGCCTAAAGGTTCTGGCGCAGCGCCGTCACGCGGGTTTGGTTGCGCTTGCCGACAGTGCGGGCATGGATGGCCCGCCCACGTCATACCACCTTGGCTTTCTGCTTGGACCCCGTATTAACGCGGGTGGTCGCATTGGAAAGGCCGACCTTGGCGCGCGTCTTTTGGCAACGGAAGACGCCCAAGAAGCCAGCGCAATGGCGGCGCAACTTGAAACTCTCAATCGTGAACGCCGCGAGATCGAAAACCTGACGCGCGAAGTCGCAATGGATCAGGTCCAAAATCGCCTCGACGCCCATACGCCCGAGAACAACCAGCCCGCTGCACTTGCTTGGGCGGCCGATGATGGTTGGCATCCGGGCGTGGTGGGAATCGTTGCCTCGCGCATGAAAGAAGCCACAAATCTGCCCGCCATTGTCATTGGCTTTGATGGCGATGCGGGCAAAGGGTCGGGGCGATCCGTGTCGGGCGTTGATCTTGGTCATGCGGTGCAAAAATTGGTGGCAGAAGGTCTGCTGGAAAAAGGTGGCGGTCATAAAATGGCGGCGGGGATGTCCTTATCGCGGGCCCAACTTGAACCGGCTATGGCGCGGCTTGAGGAATTATTGGCAAAACAAGGCGCGGGTCTTGGTGGACCTGCGGCGTTGAAAATCGATGCCATGTTGATGCCGGGTGCTGCGCAAACGGATCTGGTTGCAAAAATCGAATCTGCGGGTCCTTTTGGTGCCGGTGCCCCTGGTCCGCGCTTTGCTTTCGCCAGTCAGAAAATATTCTTCGCCAAGCGGGTTGGAGAATCACATTTGAAGATCAGCTTTGGCGATGGCATGGGCCCGCGTATTGATGCGATTTGCTTTGGGGCTTTCGACACACCCTTGGGACACAGCCTGCAAGACCACAATGGCGCGCTGTTTCACTTGGCTGGACGTCTTGAAATCAACCGTTGGCAGGGGCGTGAAACGGTGCAGTTGCGTCTAGAAGACGCCGCTGAGGTTTAAGATACCTCCCATGGGTCCGGGCACAAAAAACTTTACAAACCACCACATTTTTTTGATTTTCCCTCTTGCCCCTCCCCCGCGAAGAAGCTAAATATCCGCTCACTGAACGGTGCTCCCTTCGTCTATCGGTTAGGACGCCAGGTTTTCAACCTGGAAAGAGGGGTTCAATTCCCCTAGGGAGTACCACAGTTACCCCATCTTACAAATTCCTACACGCTTTGAAATTCCTGCTTGAATTTCGCTGTTTGCATTTTTCGATAAGAAATTCGAAAGATATTATTTTTCCTCTTGCCCCGCGCAAAAGGACAAGCTAAATACCCGCTCACCGAACGGTGCTCCCTTCGTCTATCGGTTAGGACGCCAGGTTTTCAACCTGGAAAGAGGGGTTCAATTCCCCTAGGGAGTACCACGGTTATCCTTTCAGCGCTCAGTCTTTGATTAGATGATGATTGCGTATATTCCGCGCTTATCCCCCACCCCCACAAAAAATGCCGAGCCTGCATTTGCAGCCCCGGCATCATTGTATTGATCAGCATATATCGAGTTTAGGCGGTGTCGTCGCGGCTTTCAGCCAACTTTGTCAGCCAATCCGGGTCCATCTCTGGAACGGATGACAGCAACAGTTTCGTATAGTCGGGATAAGGCGCGGACATGATTTCATCTTTCGGGCCTTGTTCCACAACCTCGCCCATATACATCACGACGATTTCGTCAGAAATTGCCTCAACCGTGGCAATGTCATGGGTGATGAACAAATAGGTGATTCCATGCTTTTCCTGCAGCTTCATCAAAAGCTTAAGGATGCCTTCCTGCACGATCTGATCCAAGGCTGACGTCACCTCGTCACAGATGATGACCTCAGGTTCGGCCGCCAGGGCACGCGCAATACAGATCCGCTGTTTTTGCCCACCGGACATCTCAGATGGCAGACGATCGTAAAACGTTTCGTCCAACTCGATCATGTCCAGAAGTTCCAACACCCGCTGTTCTTTCGCAGCACCTTTCAGGCCATGATAGAATTCAAGCGGACGCCCGATGATTTCACCCACGGTTTGGCGCGGGTTCATCGCAGTATCAGCCATCTGATAGATCATCTGGATCTTCTGAAGCTGTTCCTTAGATCGGCCGCTTAACTCAGCCGGTAAGGCTTCGCCATTGAACATCACCTGCCCCGTCATCGGCGGCAAAAGCCCGGTGATCACACGCGCGGTTGTGGATTTACCAGACCCTGATTCCCCCACAATCGACACCGTGCGTCCACGTGGCACTTTGATGTTCACATCATGCAAAACCTTCAAGCCACGCCCATAGGCCGCATCGACACCATCGATGGAAAGCACAATATCATCAGACGGTTGCGCTTCCTTATGCAAAGCACGCACCGACCAAAGTGATTTGGTGTAATCCTCTTTTGGGGCGGTCAACATCTGGCGCGTTTCAGATTCTTCAACTTCCTTGCCGTAACGCAGCACTTTGATCGTATCCGCCATCTGTGCCACCACGGCCAAGTCATGCGTGATATAGATCGCAGCTGTATTAAATTCTTCCACGATCTTGCGCATAGACAGCAGAACTTCGACCTGTGTCGTCACATCAAGCGCGGTTGTGGGTTCATCAAACACGATCAAATCCGGGCGCGGTGACATGGCCATCGCGGTCATCACACGTTGCAATTGCCCACCAGACACCTGATGCGGGTATCGTTCGCCGATGGTTTCAGGGAAGGGCAATGTCAGCGCGGAATATAATTCACGCGCATCATCTTTCGCCGCCGCTTCCCCCTGCAAACCATGGGCAACCGTGGCTTCCACCGTTTGGTCAATCAGGCGATGTGCCGGATTGAAAGAGGCCGCCGCAGATTGCGCAACATAGGCCACACGAGACCCCCAAAGTGCGCGTTTTTCACTGTCCGTGGCCTTCACCAAATCGATCCCATCAAACATGATGGATCCACTTGTGATGCGGCAGCCAGGCTGGGTGAACCCCATACCCGCAAGGCCAAGGGTTGACTTGCCAGCACCAGATTCCCCAATCAAGCCAAGGACTTCGCCGCGACGCAATGTCAGGTCGACGCCCTTGATGATTGGGTTCCATTTCTCATCAGACCAGCCCTCGATGCGAATGTCACGCATCTCAAGAAGGATATCACCGGCCTTGCCTTCGTTTTGTTTGCTATCTTCACTCATCAGTTCAATCCTTCAGGCCACTGGTCATATGCAAGAACCAATCAACGACATAGTTCACAGCCACCGTGATCAGCGCGATTGCACCGGCGGGCAGCAATGGGGTGAGGCCAGATTTCAGGTCATATTGCACGAATTGCATCAGCGACGCGCTTTCACGCACCATAGATCCCCAGTCTGCGGTTGGGGGCTGAAGGCCCACACCCAAGAACGACAGTGAAGCGATGGTCAGGAACACAAACGAGAACCGCAGACCAAATTCAGCAACCAAAGGCGGCATGATGTTTGGCAAGATCTCACGGCGCATGACCCAGCCAAGGCCTTCCCCACGCAGACGCGCGGCTTCGACATAATCCATGACAACAACGTTCACCGCAACGGATCGGGTGATCCGGAAAACGCGCGTGCTGTCCAAAAGCGCGATGATGATGATCAAGCTTCCCGCGGTAGAGCCAAAAACCGACAGAAGCATCAGCGCGAAAATCAGGCTTGGGATTGCCATCAAAATATCAACGATGCGCGACAGAATTTGATCTGTCCAACCGCCCCGAATAGACGCCGCAAGACCAAGTGTGCCCCCAATCATGAAGGACAAAAGCGTGGTCGCAAGCGCGATACCGATGGTGTTTTGTGCCCCGTAAATCAAACGCGAGAATACGTCTCGGCCAATTTGGTCGGTGCCAAAGACATGCCCAGGTTCCCCCCAGGGCAGATAGGCGGCAAAGCTGTTGTCTGCTTCGCCATGTGGGGCAAGCCACTGGGCAAAAACGGCGACAAACAGATAGAAAGCAATGACGATCATGCCAAACCAGGCCGTCAATGGTGCCTTCTTCAAAGCGATTTTCATACGTTCCCAACGGGTGCGTCGGGTGATGGTGCTGGCAACCTCTGAGGCTGCCGAATAGGTGTTCGTATCGGTCATTGGGTGCCTCTTATTTCGGGTGCAGCAAACGTGGGTTCGTAACGATCCCAATGATGTCTGCGGTTAGGTTCAGCAAGATATAGGTCGCCGCGAAGATCAACGCACAGCCCTGCACAACAGGAATGTCACGCGATGCAACCGCATCAACCATCAACTGACCAACGCCCGGGTAAACAAAGACAACCTCGACAACCACAACGCCAACCACCAGATAAGCAAGGTTAAACGCGATCACGGTTGCAATCGGTGCCCATGCATTTGGCAGCGCGTGGCGTAGGATCACACGGATACGGCTTTGCCCCTTTAGGCGTGCCATTTCAATGTAAGGGCTGGCCAGAAGATTGATAATCGCAGCCCGCGTCATGCGCATCATATGCGCCACGATCACAAGGGTCAGGGTCAGGGATGGCAGCAATGACTTATGCACTTTTTCCCAAAACGGCATACCGTCCGTGATGTTCGCCAAAGTTGGCAGGCCCCACCAAAGAGCTGAAAACAGAATCAAGATGTAGGCGACGAAGAATTCAGGGAAGGAAATCGAGGTCAGCGTCATCGCATTCACCACCCGATCATAGATCGAATTGCGCCAAAGCGCGGCGGTGATCCCAAGGAACAAAGCCAGCGGAACCGCAACCATCGCGGTGATGCTTGCAAGGAACAATGTGTTTTCCAAGCGTGGTGCGATCATTTCCATCACAGGGCGTGAACGGTCTACACCGGAAGATGCGCGACCGGAGAAGGACGTGCCAAAGTCACCCGTTGCCACAGCGCCGACCCAATCAAGGTAGCGTTGCCATGCAGGCTGATCGAGACCAAGTTCACGCCGAAACGCTGCAACGGTTTCTTCAGTTGCGGCTTGGCCAAGCACGGCTTCACCAAAGTCGCCCGGCAAAAACTGAATTGCACTAAAAATGACGAGCGACACGAAAAACAGTGTCACCACCCCCAGCGCAAGGCGCTTTAGAATGGTTTGCAGAATTAAATTCACGATTTCCCCCCTGGCGCCCGCCTGCCATGCCTTGATGGTTGGCAGTTGTCCGGCGCTCCATGTTTGGGACATGCTATGCAGTGACTTGCCGATCTGTAAAGGCGCTTTCCCTATAATAATGTCGTTTTCAGTCCTCGCATGGGATGTCGGAAGCCTAAAAAACCAACCGTATACGAACGAACATGAAGATCGCATGTCGCTTTTGATGTAAAAGTATCCGCATATGCCACACCTCAATTTCGCATTAAAAACACAAAGCGTCGCATATAGATCTTTGCCACCAAAAACGGCACTTAACCCCAAGGAACCGTACAATTTTATTTGGCCCTTTGCGCGCGCCCGTGTAGCGTGCAGGCAAGAATGATAACCACCACAGGGAGACAAGGCATGCGTTCTCGCAAAGACCTCTTTATTCAACAACAGAAACAAAAGCTGACCGCTGGAACAATTTCCCGCCGCAGCTTTATGCAGTCCATGGTCGCAGCTGGCGTTGTGATCCCAACCGCTTTGGGTTGGGCCAGCCAAGCGATGGCCGAGACCCCTAAAAAGGGCGGTAAATTCGTTCAAGGTATCGCTGCTGGTTCCACCACCGACGTGCTTGACCCATCAACATATGAAAACAACTTCATCGGTTCCATTGGGTATCTCTTCGGCAACACACTGACCGAGGTGAACAACCGCAATGAATTGGTTGGCGAATTGGCCGAAACTTTCGAATCTGAAGATGCGAAAACATGGCGCTTCAACATTCGTCAGGGCGTTGAATTCCACAACGGCAAAACACTGACCGTTGAAGATGTGATTGCCTCTCTCAACATGCACCGCGGCGAAGATTCAACTTCGGCTGCAAAGGGCATCGTATCCCCGATCCAAGAAATCAAAGCTGACGGCAACACTGTTGTCTTCACCTTGGACGCGCCAAACGCCGACTTCCCTTACATGATGAGCGACTATCACCTGCAAATCCTGCCCCTGTCCGCAGATGGCACAATGGACGCGCATTCAGGTATTGGTACCGGCACATATAAAATTGACAGCTATGAGCCAGGCGTCCGCGCAACAGCCACACGTTTCGGCAATGCTTGGAAAGAGAATGCGGGTCATTTCGATGAAGTCGAAATCCTCGCCTTGCTTGACGCAACAGCACGCCAAAACGCTTTGCTGTCTGGCGATGTTCACGCGATTGACCGCGTAGATCCAAAAACGGTTGCCCTTCTCGGTCGCGCGCCAAACATCAACATCCAAGAAGTCACAGGCACATTGCACTATGTCTTCCCGATGCGTGGTGACTCAGCACCGTTTGACAACAATGATCTGCGTCTTGCGCTAAAATATTCCATCAAGCGTCAGGAACTTGTCGACAAGATCCTGCACGGCCACGGCGCACTTGGCAACGACCACCCGATTTCCACTGCGAACCGCTTCCACGCATCTGACTTGCCACAGCGCGAGTTCGACGCTGATAAAGCGCGTCACCATTATGCGAAATCCGGTCACTCTGGCACCATCGAATTGTCAGCATCAGACGCTGCCTTCGCCGGCGCCGTAGACGCCGCCCAGTTGATCGCAGCATCTGCACAAGAAGTTGGCATCGACGTGCAAGTTGTACGTGAACCTTCCGATGGTTACTGGTCCAACGTTTGGAACAAAAAACCTTGGTGTGCGTCTTACTGGTCTGGTCGCCCAACCGAGGATTGGATGTTCACATCCGGTTACGTTCAAGAATCAGAATGGAACGACACAGCCTTCCGCGACACGCCAAGTGCAGATCGTTTCAACGCGATCGTCACAGAAGCACGTTCCGAATTGGACCAAGACAAGCGTCGCGGCATGTATGCTGAAGCACAGCAACTTCTGTCAGACGACAGTGGTTCGACTGTTCCGATGTTTGCAAACTATATCATGGGCGTGTCCAAAGACGTTGCACATTCTGAAAACATCGCGTCCAACTGGACACTCGATGGCACCAAAGCAGCAGAACGCTGGTGGTTCGCATAAGCGAATCCCCTTTGGGTTGAAACAAGGGGCAGCGACTGAAAAGTCGCTGCCTTTTTTGTCTCAAAAGCGACGCGCACGGTCGCATATTCCGCCTAAAGAAAACAAAAGCGA
Organism: Halocynthiibacter namhaensis; assembly: GCF_000812685.1. Classification (GTDB taxonomy): domain Bacteria; phylum Pseudomonadota; class Alphaproteobacteria; order Rhodobacterales; family Rhodobacteraceae; genus Halocynthiibacter; species Halocynthiibacter namhaensis. The sequence continues at coordinate 34,159 of NZ_JWIF01000027.1, read as the reverse complement.
CATAACTGTTTATTTTACGACACCCTCCTCTTAAGGTGCGACTACAACGGGCGACATAAGCCCGGCAAAGTCCACCATGGGAGAGACATCATGCTTTCACGCAAAAATGCTTTTATTGCGTCACAGAAACAGAAACTAACCAACCAACAAATCTCGCGCCGAGGCTTTATACAGTCCATGGTCGCTGCATGTATCGTTGTTCCAACCGCGCTTAGCTGGGCCAATCAAGCGATGGCCGCAACGCCAAAGCAAGGTGGAAAATTCATCATGGGCATGGCCGCTGGTTCCACCACTGATACGATGGATCCGGGCACATTTGAAAACAACTTCAACACCAACTTTGGCTATCTCTACGGCAACAGCCTGACCGAGGTGAACGCGGCTGGTGATCTGGTTGGCGATCTCGCCGAAAGCTTTGAATCTGACGACGCGATCACATGGCGTTTCAATCTGCGTCAAGGCGTTGAATTCCACAATGGCAAGACCATGACACCTGAAGATGTCATTGCGTCCATCAACCATCACCGCGGCGAAGATTCGACTTCCGCTGCAAAAGGTGTGACCGCCCCGATCAAAGACATGGCCATCGATGGCAACACCGTTGTCTTCACACTGAACGCGGCCAACGCCGATTTCCCCTATTTGATGAGCGACTATCACCTGCTGATCCTGCCGTCATCTGAGGGCAAAGTTGATGCATTGGCTGGCATCGGCACGGGCAACTATGTGATCGAAACCTTTGAACCTGGCGTACGCACCATCGCCAATAAATACGCCAATGCTTGGAAAGAAGGCACAGGCCATTTCGACCAGATCGAGATGCTGTCACTGCTGGATGTCACCGCCCGCCAAAACGCGCTTTTGTCAGGTGATGTACATGCGATTGAACGTGTTGATCCCAAGACCGTTGGTCTGCTGGGCCGTGCACCAAACATCAACATCCTGGAAAAGACCGGCACACTTCACTATACCTTCCCAATGCGTGTAGATGCGGCACCCTTTGACAATTACGATCTGCGCATGGCGCTAAAACTGTCGATCAAACGTCAGGAACTTGTTGATAAAATTCTGCTAGGCCATGGTGCGGTTGGCAATGATCACCCGATCTCAACTGCCAATCAGTTCCACGCCTCTGATTTGCCTCAGCGTGAGTTTGATGCGGATCTTGCGCGTCATCACTATGAAAAATCAGGCCACTCTGGCCCGATCCAATTGTCCGCCTCTGACGCAGCCTTCGCGGGTGCGGTTGATGCGGCACAGCTTATCGCGGCTTCTGCTGCCGAAGCTGGCATTGATATTGAAGTCGTACGTGAACCATCTGATGGTTACTGGTCCAACGTTTGGAACAAGAAACCTTGGTGTGCATGTTACTGGGGTGGCCGTCCAACAGAGGATTGGATGTTCGCATCGGCCTATGTTGCGGAAACCGAATGGAATGACACCGCTTGGCGCACAACTGAAAGTGCTGTGCGCTTTAACGAAGTTGTTCAAGAAGCCCGTTCTGAGCTGGATCAAGATAAACGTCGCGGCATGTATGCCGAAGCGCAGACCCTTATCAGTGACGATGGTGGCGCGGTTGTTCCAATGTTCGCCAATTACATCATGGGCGTGTCCAAAGACATCGCACATTCAGATGACGTGGCCGCGAACTGGACCATGGATGGCGCAAAAGCTGCATCCCGCTGGTGGTTTGCGTGATCCGCACCACATAGATTAAACGACAATCAAACGGCGGCGGGGCTTTCCCCGCCGTTGTTATTTTGATTGCACCAAATCCATGCGCCCTTTATTCGATATCGCTATGAAAATGATTATTGATACCGATCCGGGCGTAGATGATGCGATTGCCATTGCCCTGGCTCATGCATTACCCGAAATTGACCTAATTGGTCTGACCACTGTTTTCGGCAACACCCGCGTCGACCAATCCAGCCGCAATGCGCGTTTCCTTTTGGATATGCTCGGGTCTGACGCTGTGGTTGCCGAAGGTGCTTCGAAACCTTGGAACGACTATCCGTTTGAACCCTCCGCATGGGTACATGGATCTGAAGGTTTTGGCGATATCGTTGAGGTGCCGCAAATCGGTACGAACCACGACCAAAACGCAGCAGAGTATCTGGTCGAAATGGCCCGCAAACATCCCGGCGATTTGACCGTCTGTGCCATCGGCCCATTGACCAATATTGCCGATGCTCTGAAACTTGACCCTAGCTTTGCGCAAAACTTGGATAAACTTGTGATTATGGGCGGAAACCTGCATTGCCCCGGCAATATCACCGCCCATGCAGAAGCCAATATCTTTCACGACCCCGCCGCCGCCGATGCGGTTTTCGCAAGTGGCCTCAACACCGTTATGGTCGGCTTGGACGTGACCTTGCAAACCCTGCTTGTGCCCGGTGATTTCGCAGCGCTTGCTGCATCCTCACCCAAAATCGGTGGTTTTCTCAACCGAATTTCGGAATTCTACCTGGGTTTCTATAAGGAAGTCGCCAATCTCGATGGCTGCCCCATGCATGACGCCGCCGCCGTGCTTGCCTGTTCCAACCCTGATTGGTTTGGGCTTGAACATACGGGATTGCGCGTCAGTCAAGACGGCGAAACCGTCGGTGCGACCTTGGCAGACCCAAACCGTCCCAAAGTTGCCGTCGCCATTGAAATCGACGCGGTTGCGACTTTGACCAAGCTCAAGACACATCTCGCAGCCTTGCATTGATCTCGCTGAAACACCGCCCCCTGCCCTAATCCCCCTAGCCAAACTCTGGACGGTCGAAATTGGAACTCAGTTTTGACCGCTTGGACAAATGCTTGCATTGTTTGCGCTGACATGAGAAATTCAGCCTTTAGCGCAACCCCCAGGGACAATGCCGGATGCAGACTGATACAAAAAATACGCTGACAACACTGGCAGGCGTGCCGCAATTGCACGAACCTCGTAATCCGGGGATGGATCTTGATCTCGATCGGGTGATGGCTGTGCAGGTGAACACCTCGGCGGTGGAACGTCGCTGTGCCAGTTTGCCTGGTCGTCGATCCGTCAAGAAAGATCACCAGGCCGCGTGGATGCTGCGTGCGATTTCAATGATCGACCTAACCACATTGTCCGGTGATGACACCGAAGGTCGCGTGCGTCGTCTTTGTGCCAAGGCGCGCCAACCCGTGTCAAAAACCATGCTGGCGGATCTCGGCATGAACGGGCTAACCACCGGTGCCGTCTGTGTTTATCACGATATGATCGAGACCGCCGTAGCAGCCCTTGACGGCACGGGCATTCCCGTTGCCGCAGTGTCCACCGGGTTTCCAGCGGGCCTGTCCCCCTTCCATTTGCGCGTTGCCGAGATTGAAGAAAGCGTCAAAGCCGGTGCCCAAGAAATCGACATTGTGATTTCACGACGTCATGTGCTGACCCAAAATTGGCAAGCCCTGTATGACGAGATGCGCGCCTTTCGCACGGCCTGTGGCGATGCCCATGTCAAAGCGATCCTCGCGACGGGTGAACTTGGTTCCCTGCGCAATGTGGCGCGTGCGTCGATGATTTGCATGATGGCGGGCGCTGATTTCATCAAGACCTCAACCGGTAAGGAAAGCGTCAACGCCACCCTGCCCGTCAGCCTTGTGATGATCCGTGCGATCCGGGATTATTGTGAATGGACGGGCTTTCGAGTTGGGTACAAACCCGCAGGCGGCATTTCCAAAGCCAAGGATGCGGTGACCTATCTTGCCTTGATCAAAGAAGAACTTGGGGATCGTTGGTTGCGTCCTGATCTCTTCCGTTTTGGCGCGTCATCCTTGCTGGGCGACATTGAACGCCAGCTTGAACACCATCTCACTGGCCGCTACTCCGCCGCCAACCGCCACGCCATCGGATAATCGGAATTTTCCAAAAATTCCGACCCGTTTTCTTTCAAAGAAAACGCTCCCGCGACAGAAAGACACGTTTATGACCATCGCAGAGATTTTTGACACTATGGATTATGGCCCAGCCCTTGAAGGCAACTCAGAAGCACTTGCTTGGCTCGACAGCCACGGCCATTCCTTTGGCCATTTCATCAACGGCAGCTTCACCAAAGCGGAAGCCGAGTTCAAAAGCCACAACCCCGCCAATGGCGCCTTCCTGGCCGACCTCTCAGAAGCCAGCGCGGATGACGTCAACTCTGCCGTAAAAGCCGCCCGCAAAGCGCAAGCGTCTTGGGCCAAAACATCCGGCCATGCGCGCGCCAAAATCCTTTATGCCATCGCGCGTCTTGTGCAAAAACACGCCCGCATTCTCGCGGTGCTTGAAACCATGGACAACGGCAAGCCGATCCGAGAAAGTCGCGACATCGATATCCCGCTTGTGGCTCGCCATTTTTATTATCACGCGGGCATGGCGCAGCTGGCCGACACAGAAATGCAAGGTCGCACGGCCTTGGGTGTTTGCGGTCAAGTCATCCCTTGGAATTTTCCGCTGTTGATGCTTGCCTGGAAAGTCGCACCCGCGCTGGCCATGGGCAATACAGTGGTTTTGAAACCTGCGGAATACACGTCTCTCACAGCGCTTTTCTTCGCTGAAATCTGCCAACAAGCGGGCGTGCCTGCGGGCGTCGTTAACATCGTCACAGGCCATGGCGCCACCGGCGAGGCCATCGTCACACATGATGATATCGACAAAATCGCCTTCACCGGATCCACCGCCGTGGGGCGTCGCATTCGTGAACTGACGGCAGGTTCGGGCAAGGCTTTGACCTTGGAGTTGGGCGGAAAATCCCCCTATATCGTCTTTGACGACGCAGACATCGACAGCGCGGTCGAAGGGCTTGTAGACGCGATTTGGTTCAACCAAGGCCAAGTCTGCTGTGCCGGGTCTCGGCTGCTGGTTCAAGAAGGCATCGCTGATGTTTTCTATGCCAAACTGCGCGCCCGGATGGACAAACTGCGCATCGGCGATCCACTTGATAAATGCATTGATGTCGGTGCCATTGTTGACCCGCGTCAACTGACCCGCATCACCGATTTGGTCAACGCCCATGGCGGCGAGGGCGAGGTCTATCAAGCCGCGTGTGATCTGCCCGAAGGCGGCTGTTATTACCCGCCAACCTTGATCACCGGCCTGCATGCCGCAGCGACTTTGATGCAGGAAGAAGTCTTCGGCCCCGTGCTTGTCGGCACCACCTTCCGCACCCCAGCCGAAGCCGTAGAAGTCGCCAATAACACCCGTTACGGTCTGGCCGCATCCGTCTGGACGGAAAACGTAAACCTTGCACTTGATATCGCGCCAAAACTGAAATGTGGCGTGGTTTGGACCAATGCGACGAACCTATTTGACGCCGCCGCTGGCTTTGGTGGTCTGCGCGAAAGTGGCTTTGGTCGTGAAGGCGGTTGGGAAGGTCTCGCGGCCTATACAAAACCCATCGAGACGGGTAAAAAACTTAGCCCCATCGCCCCCTATGAGGCAGGTGATGCCACGGCAGCCGACGCAATCAATCGCACCGCGAAAATGTATATCGGCGGCAAGCAATCGCGCCCGGATGCGGGTCAAACACAGCTGATCTGGTCCCCCAAAGGCAAACTGCTGGGTGATATGGGCATTGGCAGTCGCAAGGACATCCGCAACGCCGTCGAAGCCGCCGCCAAGGCCCGCGCCAGCTGGGGCAAAACCACCGGCCACCTGCGCGCGCAGATCCTGTATTATGTCGGCGAAAACCTATCCGCCCGCGCAGATGAATTCGCTGCACGCCTTGACGCGATGTCCGGCAAAAAGCATGGCAAGGCTGAGGTCGAAGCCTCCATCAGCGCCCTGTTCACCGCCGCCGCTTGGGCCGATAAATTCGACGGCCAAGCCCATGGCGTGCCGATCCGTGGCGTGGCCTTGGCCATGAAGGAAGCCGTGGGCACGATCGGCATTTTATGCGCCGATGACGCCCCGCTGTTGGGCCTTGTAAAATCAACCGCCTCCGCCATGGCCATGGGCAATGCATCCGTCACGGTTGCCTCGTATGCTTTCCCATTGTCGGCGACAGATTTCTACCAGGTTTTGGACACCTCAGATGTGCCTGCGGGTGTCGTGAACATCATCACCGGCGACCACGCAGAACTTGCCAAAACCTTGGCGGATCATCTTGATGTGGATGCGATCTGGAGTTTCTCTTCTGCTGATATCTCGGCCGATGTAGAAACCCGGTCCGCAGGCAACCTAAAACGCACCTGGGTCAACAACGCCCATACGCGCGACTGGGCAGATCCCGATATGCGCCCCTTCCTTGAAGCCGCGACAGAAGTCAAAAACATCTGGATCCCCTACGGCGAATAACACTATATGCCGGGCTGTATCTTTTCGGCCCGGCATTTACACGATTTCGGGAGGCTGTTCGAATCCAACGCTGTAAATACTTGGTTAACAAGGCCTTTACAGCGGCATGAGCAGCAACCAGGCAAAATTTCAAAAATTCTGTTACCTTTAAAATTGTCAGAAAAATCAACGTGTAGCTGTACTTTCTCGCCCTTGCGTTAACTTAGATTGTAATAATTAGCTCAAATTCTATTGACCTAACACGCCCTGCGACTGAAAATAGAGGCAAGTTGAGATCAGAAGAATGGTACTTTGATCAAGGTGAAATGGCGAAAAACAGACCACGATTGAAGCTGAACGAAGCTGGGTGACAAACAACGCCCCAGTTCAGTGATCACAAGGAGGCCCGCCTCCACTGTTGTCCCATTGTACCTTTTCAATCGCCTGCTGCCTTTGCCTATTCCATGGCGAGGCTTCTCTCAAATAACCGAGGATTGAAGATGAAAAACGATGAAGTCACCCTGGCTTCAGCTGCTTCAGCATGTGACATTCACACTGGGGCGCTTGCTGAAGAATGCGCAAATTCCGAAGATGTTTCATCTGATCAGATGGCATCCGAGAATGTCATTGCGCTTGCGGATCTCGAAGAGCGGATGTTGTTTGATATCGTCCAACTGGGTTTCAAACCCGACGATGGCGTCGCAGACGATATACCTGATCTCACAGATCGAGATATCGAAAAACCCGGCAATGCAAACCCAAGCGAAGTTCCCCATTTTGATCGTTGGACGCTCACAAATATTGAACCAGTCCCTACAAGTTTCGATGGTGATATCTCCAATCACCCCATCGGCATTGCATCGCCTTTCTTAGACTGCATCGGAACCGAACGGTCCAAGCAGATGTTTGGCCCGCGCGTAATACAGATCAACGACACCACGGAGAGCGACGTCTGCGCCCCACCCGCGCCCCCCCCTGCATCAACGCGGACGCCCAATGGTTTCGGCACGAGCGAAAATGACAGCCTGGGAAAGCTGGTAACCCTTCAAACAACGGCGTACAGCGCCCGCACCACATCTCAAATCATGGCGATCGCGCAGGCCAGCAGCGAAATCCATGCCACGGCGACACCTGCTGCTGTCACCTATAGCGCGTTCAACTATTCCTTTGTCGACCCCACAGGCGCCGGGCCGCATGCCAATGCTGCGCAAACTTCTGTCAACACAGCGCAACTCGGTAGCAATGAAGAAATTGACCTAAACGGAAGCGCTGGCAATGATACCCTTATTGGGGGAGCTGGTGACGACAATATTTTTGGTGGCCGTGGTGACGATCAAATGTTCGGTGCAGAGGGCGACGACTATTTCCGCGACAGATCGGGATCAGATCTATTTGATGGTGGCTCTGGCACTGACACTGTGTCTTATTTTGATCGCCAGCTGTTTAACGGCACAGGCATCATCGTCGATCTTTCGACAGGACAAAATAATAGTGCCGACACATATGTGAGTATCGAAAACTTAGGTGGCTCAGATTTTACCAATGATGTGCTAACAGGCAGCAACGACAACAATGTTTTGAAAGGTCACGGTGGCGACGACTGGCTTCTTGGCCTTGATGGCGATGACAATCTTTTCGGTGGTGCGGGCGATGATGTGCTTGATGGCGGGCACGGAAATGACACACTAAGCGGCGGTACAGGTGTCGATCAATTTGTGCTTTCGGATCAATCCGGCACCGACATCATCACCGATTTTGAAATCGGAATTGATAAAATTCGACTAAAGGATGCATCGTTTTCTAAACTCGATATTTCCCAAGTCAACGACACAGACACTGTGATACAAACCAGTACAGGTGCGCGTTTCATCCTAAAGAACACCCATTCACAGGATATCACGCACGCGGATTTCGTCGGGACAAATGACCTTATTGAGGCCCGTGCAAATGATCTGCAATTCAGCCGTGAGACATCGACCCAACAGTATACGCTTAACAAAATGGGGAATGGTGCAGGCAACGTCATTCAATCGGTTGATGAAGCCCATGGAAGCCTGTTCAGTCTGCATGTTTCGCGCCAGGGGCAGGACCACGAATATGCAATCATCAACAAATACGACATCGCAGACGGGCCCGCTTTGGATGCCGCTCGGTACACAAAAAGCATCGATAATACGATTGGGCACCAAGGTCTGAGCTATGAAAAAACCGTTACTAGAATCGACGCGCAAGACAACACGGTCGATGTCGATATCTTTTGGTCGTCTCGGATGGGGAACGAAAACAAGGTGGTTCGGTTTGAGATCTGGGAAGATCCCAGTGACGACAGTAATCTATTGATCCGCAATGTTCAGGACGTACTTGTCTGGAAGGAAGATGGCCGTTCGGGCAGCGCCTCGCCTACAATTTCGCACGATGGGGCATATCTGATTGTTGAAGACACATCGACCACGCCGGTTCAAATACGGGTGTTCAACTTACAAGATCTGACAGACAACAACGGCGATCTCAAACAGGCACAACCTGTCACCACCTTTGACCTTCAGTCTGTGCCTCTGCCCGCGGGAACAGTTGCGACGCCCCCTTTACAAGGCTTGGCCAGTGATGGTGACTTTATCTACGTGATCTCTGGCTATGGCGGGCAAGATGATGCGAAAGGGTTCGAAAAATACACGATCACTGGTGAACGTGTTGGCAGCTTTGATTTCAAAATCGGAGAAATCGACCGCCAAGGCGAACCAGAAGGCATTTATTTCACGGAAGATGGTCGCCTTGCAGTCACTGTTGCAACTGGCCCCGCAGGTGATCGCACCAACACAGTTCACTATGTCGGCGACACACTTGGAACCACTGCCGCCGACCAATTGGTTGGCGACCAACAGGGAAACTGGATATTTGGATTTGATGGCGACGACATCATCGAAGGCGGTAAAGGGGCTGATATTTTGGCCGGCGGGGAAGGCAGTGATATCTTTGTATTCGCGCCTCATTCTGGCCAAGATATGATCCGTGACTATCAGGTGGGAATTGATAGCTTACAATTTAGAGGCCTCAATTATTCCGACTTGGATATCCTTCAAGATGGAAACAACACGACAATACATTACGGGGTGGATGACATTATCATAATAGAAAACCTTCTCGCCAGTGACTTGGCAGAAAGTGATTTTCTGTTCCTGTAAAAATGCCCCCCGACCAAAGCCCGTTGACTTTGACAACCCTCGGGGCCGCGTATTCAAACCTGGTAGCTGGAGTTCAGCCCCTTAACTGAGGTGAACCAACTTCTGAGAGAGACGATCCGAAATAACGAAACGAAAGAACCATTCGTCCCACCGTCCAGCCGGGTTATACGCAACATGATCCCTAAAGGGGGATTTCAGGGCCAATGTTGCGCTTGGAGCGAGGCGTGAAAAAATGACCATGGCGGTTTTTTAACGAGGCGGTGATCAGATGACGCCGCGATGGACAAGCTTCACCTGGCACTCTTGCAATTGTGGAAGGTGATCCAAGCTTCGGCCAGCCCATGGGGATTGTCGTCATCGGTGGATTGATCACCTCGCCCCTGTTCGCCTCGTCGTGATCCCGTTGTGTATCAACGATGTTTCATGGATTGCGTTGCATCAAAATTAGGTAACCGTAAATCTACGATGGACTAACCCGTCACAGATCCTATTCTTGCAAACCAATAGCCAACGAAATGCGTAACAGATTCACGAATGAGAACGTTCCAAGTGCAATACGAAAATGAAGAACAATATGCGCGCATCATTCGGGATGACATCGTGACGAAAGCGACACCGCACTTGAAAGCACACCACTTGCCTACACGAGACATTCCATGACCATTTTCATGCGCACAGGGCTGCAATTGCGCGCCTATCTATGTATTAGGCCGTTGCTGCAACCGTTGATGAAATGGCTGATCAAGCGACGTGTCCAACGTGGAAAAGACGACCCGATACGCAGTGATGAAAAGCTTGGGATCCCAACACAGCCCCGCCCAGAAGGGCGTTTGATTTGGATTCACGCTGTTGGATTGGGCGAAGTGCTGGCCCTGCGACCCTTAATCGCACAGATGCACGAAACAGACCCACAGCTGTCATTTCTCATCACGTCGACTGCCCGGTCCTCGTCTAAGGTTCTAGGGGCAAATCTGCCCAACCGAACTGTTCACCAATTTTTGCCTCTCGATGGCAACGGCTTCGTTCGCAGTTTTCTCGACCATTGGCGACCAGACCTATCAATCTGGTCAGAACAAGATCTTTGGCCCGGTGCGATACATGATGCATATGCTCGCGGCATTCCTTTGGCTTTCATCAATGCCCGCATACATGAAAACAGCTATAAACGCCGCGCCCGCTTCGCGGGTTTGCATGCTGATCTATTCAAACGGTTCGCCTTTGTGTCGGCACAAGACACAGAGACCCAAAGACATCTCAAGTCACTTGGGGCGAAACAACCACAATTGTATCGGTCTCTCAAACCGGCGGCGGCCCCTCTTACGGTAAACCCATCTGATTTGAACCAACTAAAACATCAATTGTCCCGACGTAAAATCTGGACGGCAGCTTCCACCCATGTTGCCGATGAAGCAGTAGTGATCGCCGCCCAAAAGCTGTTGTTTGCAGATGATCCATCCTATCTTCTGGTGCTTGCCCCCCGTGTTCCTAACCGTGCCCCCGAACTGATCGAACAGTTAGGGCACAGCCAAATGGCATTTGCGCAACGAAGCCTCAGCATGATCCCCGATGACGATACCGCGGTCTTCCTTGCAGACAGTTTCGGCGAGCTTGGCCTGTGGTATCGCCTGTCCCAAAAGGCATATATTGGGGCAAGCATGGGAGGCGTGGGCGGTCATAATCCGTGGGAGGCCATTTGTTTGGGTGTCCCTGTATTGCACGGACCAGACGTACACAATTTCCAAGTGGACTATGACACCCTTAAAGACGCTGGGCTTTCCTGCCAAATTGACACGTCAAACACGCCTGTAGAAACCCTTGTTCAGGCCATCAGAACTGATCCCACCGCACACTCTCAAGTCGTTGCAGAACAGCTGGTTGCCGATGCGCAAGCCTCTGTTATACCGCTGGCCAACGAGTTGATTTCACTGCTAAGGCCCGATCCATGATCCTAACCATTTTTATGCTTATCTATGGCCTAGGCTGGGGTCTTTTGATGCCACTGATATTGGCTTACTTGTGGAAACGAGGCCGCAAAGACCCGCTTTACATCCAGCATCTGCGCGAACGGTTTGGATTTTATTCGGGATCACTGCCCCAACACCCAATCTGGTTTCACGCGGTCAGCCTTGGCGAAATCAGATCCGCTGTACCACTTATTCAACTGGTGCTGGATCGCGACGACACAGTGGTTATCACCAATTTCACACCCGCAGGACGCCGAGAGGCAGAACGCCAGTTTCCCCACGAAATAGCAACGGGGCAACTCGCGGTGATCTGGGTGCCCTTTGATATCGCTTGGTGTCACCGAAGGTTTTTTCGCGCTTGCAGCCCGCGGATCGCATTGATGCTTGAAGTTGAGATTTGGCCAGCAATGGTGCTTGCTGCCAGACGTGCAAAACTGCCGCTCTATCTCTGCAATGCACAGTATTCTTCGCGCCCAATGAAGCGTGACGCCAAAGGGTTACGCATTCGCCAGAGAGTGATCCAAAAATGCGCCGGCGCTTTTGTTAAGTCTGCGATTCAGGCCGAACAATTTGCGTCAATCGGCCTGCCCAACATCTCTGTTACGGGCGAATTGCGCTTTGACCAACCCATCCCCCAACAACAGATTGATGTCGCAACGAAAGTCCGACAGCAAATCGCCCACAGTGATCGCGAGGTTATCGCAATCGCAAGCGGCGTTGCCGATGAAGAAGATCTGTATACGGACCTGATCCAAAGAGTGGCCAAGCAAGCAGAAGAAGACAAACGCCCCACCCCGCTATTCATCTACGTCCCACGTGCCCCAGAACGATTTGATGCGGTTGAGGCCTTGCTGCTTGCCTCAAATCTCAAAACGCTTCGCCGCAGCAAAGTCCTGGGCGACATCCATGCTGGGACAGATCATTTTGTTAAGACACCCTTTCTCGACGACACCCACGTATTGCTTGGTGACAGCATGGGGGAAATGTACTTTTATTTGACCTTGGCAGATCGTGTAATCGTTGGAGGAGGCTTTAACGAACGCGGTGCCCATAACATCATCGAAGCCCTATCGTTGCGCAAGCCTGTCTTGGTTGGTCCCATTACTTGGCCAATCGAATTTCCCTTTGTCGAAGCTAAACAGGCCGGCGTTGCGCAAGATGTTACAACAGCGGCAGAGCTGATTGAAACCCTGCGTGTGCCGTCAGAAGTTTCACAGGACAGTATCATCGCCTTCACATCCCAGCACCAAGGCGCAAGCCAGCGGACCCTACAAGCCCTTGATCTCGTGCTGGCGAATAACACTACCAAATAAAAGAAGATAGTATTGGTTGGCAAGAAATCCACCAGGGGTGGTGGTCATGCAAATTCATGATATCTGACAGCACTCTACCAATGCCCGCCCCCGTTTTTTTTGCAGAAATACATGCGTTGTTGCCCAACGATCCCCCTAACACACATAGGATGAATTAGGGGGCCTAAAAGCTGACTAGAAACGCAAGTGCATCGTCATCTGCGAGGTTTGCTGCGCCACGTACCGAGCCAACCGGTAAATCGCCCCCAAACACCACGCGCGCGGTCTGTTGCAGCATCCATATGTCCATCCACAGTATCCAGTGTGGGGTCAAGATTGCGTTCCCGAAACTGTCCCCATGCCGCCTGCAAGAACCGCCAAGCCACAAGCAGGAAGGTGAAGAAAATAATGTTAAACCAAGGAATTATCCGTACATCCGGGCCTTCGACCGCGCGGACACCAATCGCATTTGGAAACACGGTCATCAACTTATTGCGCCAACCATAATGCGTGAGCACCACCCATTGTTCATCCTCACGCGACGACACAACCGCCGCGGCCTCAGCTTGCAAGTTGGAACTGTCAAACTTGAAATACGGTGGCCAAATCCAGCCGGTATCTTCATTGCGATACACCATTACCTCTTCAGACTCGCGACGGAAGAACCCCCAGATCCATGTCTTGCGGCGCACTGTGTTTATCAGGCGCATATCGCGGTTGGCAGCTTCAACATTCCCGCTGTCAGCTTGGGCATAGAACAATTTGTTATACCACGAAAAATCTTGGCGGATGATCTCGGTCGAGGTCACGCGCACCACGTCGTGTTGCGGCAAAACATAGTGGAAAAACCCGCCCATGATGACGACCAAAAGGACCTTCAGTCCAAATTTAATTCTGTTCAGCATGTGATTTTTAACCTGTGTTTGTTACATAGAAAGCCGTGATGACAAACACCACAGGCACGATATAAATCAGCCATATCAACTTCTTACGGAAGCCATTTTCATAAGCGACCATGCCGGTTTCGATATGGGTTGTACGCGCGGCATCATCGCCTTGCGGGTCAGCATCCCATTCCTTTTCCAGCCGTTCAAGCCGCACAGAACGCGAATACCACGACACCAGAAAATAGGTCACGGTCATGGCGAGAAAACCAAATATTATCAATCTGATAAGTCCCAAACCTGCCTCCCTCGTTTATACTGCGCTGCCCCATGGGCCGCTGAATTTTTGGCGTGATGCCCCTGCGCGCGATGGCTGTGACGATTCATCCATTGTGTCTTCACCGCCAAATAACGCCGCACGCGCGCCCGCTTTATCTACCATATAATCGCGCGCCAAGAATTCCGCCACAAATCCTTTTTTCGCATCCGGCCAAGACGCGTAATCTTGATAGAACCGTTCCTTGTGGCAGATGAACAATTGGCGAATGTCTTTTGGCGTTAATTCCGCTAACAACATGTTTACCAGGTCGCGGTCTGCATGATTTCGTGCGCGTAATGTATAGAAATAGGCCGGGTGTTCCGACGTGATCTTTGGCCATTTTCCAGCCCCATTCGCCCAACGCAAAAGATCCGCAAGGCCGTGGAATTCCTTCGGCAAATCGGCCCCATACCGCCGCGCCATGGCCCGCAGATCACGGCGGGTTGCACCAGTCAGGTCTTCGCCTGCATCCGCGGCCACATCCATCACGATGAAATCCATTTTCTGCTGCAAGATCGCCGCGGCATCGACACCGCGTGCCTTCACGATGGGTTCGACCAGATCGTTATATTCAAGAAACTTCGCGATCTGGTTTCTGTTATCAAAATCAAACACATGTTTGATCGGAAGCCTATTGCCAAGTGCCACTTTATCCTCGCGCGAGATCAGTGCCGGGTGGTCCATATTCTGGAACAGATAGATCCCACCAAAATGCGCCGTCCAGAAATTTTCCTGGCTGAAACTAGGGGTTTTCAGGTTGATCGGTTGGCGCGTCACATCGCCAGTTTTCTTGGCCAGCGTGATCATATCGGCGATCAAAACATCGTCGAGCCAGCCATCGTCCTCATGGCGAAACCGGGTGATCATGCCTTCCAGACGCCGGGCGTCAGACACATGGGCTTCGGTGGTGTCGGCCTCAATCGTGATCTGGCGGATGTCGAACAAGGCCTGCGCCCCGTCCACCGCATAGACCGAATTCAACAGCTCTCCCGCCACCGCATCGCGGGTGGTCAGCGCGAACAATTGGCTTTCGTTGCGTTCAATAAACTGCCGCAAAATCCCGCGAGATGTGGAAAATTTGGCATTCAACAAAGGCGCGGTTTTCTGATCGGTGGTCAGCAGAATAAACTGCCGATTACAGCCCCCGTGGTTCAGATACAGATGATCCCCCAGCTCATCCCCGATCTCGGGGGAGTAGCCGGAAATATCAATGTGAAAATCCGTGAGGTCTGTGGTCTTCCCCGTCAAACTGTCCAGCGCACGATTGTAACGCGCCACCAAAGCGGGCGAGGAAACCTCAATCAGATTGCCAAACATCAGGCCATGTTGGATGAGACGTTTCATTCTACGGTGTCCGCCCACAATTGAGTAGTCGACAAAAGCTCCTGCAACTCTTGTCCGATTTCAGGCAAGCGAAACATTTCCAAACGTTCTTGTTCTGCATCGGAGATATCAGCTTTCATTCGAGTAAGATCTTCCAACTTTTCAACCAAGTATAAGATTACAGCATGTGAATCAGGCAATCGAAAATCGATACTCGTATGTGTATACTCCCACAAACTCTCGCGTAGCCCAGGCAATCTCCTGCGAAGACCAATCAATGTTTCATCGACCGTTTGATCATGCATGTCCTTATGATATAAATTTAAGGCATGTATCTGACCATTCCCACCAGTTTCGTCATCGATTATATCATTTGAAAAGTACCAATGAAGCCCCTGGGAAGGTGTTTCAATTACGCTCTGAACAAAAGATGTAAGCTTTTGATTGAAGAGTCTGTCGGCACGCAATTCATCACGCTGTCTCTGCTCCCCCTGCAATATCGAAATCTGCTGATCTGCCACTTCCGCTTGTTTCTGCATAGCATTAGCCATTTTCTCATACTCACCACGTGCCTGACGTAACTCTTTGCGTTGCTCCCTCAACTCCTGGCTCTGTAGCAAAACAGTCATAATGATCCACAAGAAAGCGAGGCCACCAAAGATACCTGCAAGCGTGTCACCAATCTCATTTGGACTTGCAGACAAAAATTCCTGCCATTTGCTTTCGCAGGACACAACACCGCAGGTTTCGAGAATAGCCAACCAGCCGTAAATACCGATGAATGCAACAGATAAAATAATCCCCCAAAGGATGGGGTTATTCTTTCGCCAGAAGCGATCTGTTTGTTCCTCACTCATCCCGGATGCTCCGTGTCAGATCACCACTAAGGTTCGCGACCAAGACCGGTCCTTGCCCGGCACCGCCGGGCAGCGCCTGACCCTCCCGTTTTGCCGAAGGCAAACCTGCGGTTTGACGGGAGGGCGCTTCGCACCCACCCAGGGTCAGGCACTGCCCTTTGTGTTTAAGGCGCATTACGCTTGGCCTTTCAGATAGCGCCGCTTGGCTTCCTCGTTTCGGCCAAAGTCACGCACCATGTTTTCAATCGCCACCTCATCCGATTTATCGGCATAGCGGAATTCACTGTCGGCGTAGCGGTTGATCTCTTGCACAACCATATCCACCGTGATCGGTTGGCGCATGTCCGAGATCATCGCAAGCTTGGTGTTATAATCCTTGAACAGGAACAGATCGGGGTTTTCCATCCATTCATCCGGCAGCTCAAAGTCCATCGCACGCACTTTCACAGCATCCGTGATGTTCTTGATCGCACGACCCGTAAAGCGTTCATCCGCCTCCTGGATCGCCTTCAGATAGGTGCCCAATTTCGCGATGGTATCAAGCTTGCCGATCTGTGTTTCGGTCTGATCCCAAACGCGTAACAGGCCTTCTTCATGCGGTTTTCCGTGGCCCTCAAAGCTGGCGGAAACGGCTTTTTTGATCTCTTGCGCTGAAAATAATTCGTGATCACCCACAGGGATATCATGGTTCTTGCCCATCAGCAGCGACAGGATATCGATATAGTCATCGCGCGTCTGCGGCCCATCCACAAGGAAGCGCGCACCAGCCCGTTGACGCAGCGCATCATCGACATTTTCCGGATAATTCGAGAACATGCCAAAGGTGCAATTCCCGCGCACAACCGTATTGGCGCCCGCAAAGCTTTCCATCAGAACGGCGGTGATCTCAAGCTGACCTGCAGAAGATTGCCGATCCCCACGTTTGCCCGCAAGTTGGTCGATGTCATCGATTGTGCCGAAACCAATCACGTTGGGATCCAGCACATTGTTGATGAAAGCCTTGGCATTTTGGCCCGATTTACCCTGATAGCTGTCGATGTTATCGGTCGAAAGGTTTTGGTACCGGAAGGGATAGCCGGCGACCTGACAGTAATCATTGATCAAGCCCGCCATCATCTGGATCAGCGTGGTTTTACCCGTGCCCGGCTTGCCATCGCCCATGAAGGTAAAGATGAAACCACCCAGTTCCGCAAAAGGGTTCAGCTTGCGTTCAAAGTCATAGGCCATGACCATTTTTGCCAATTTCATCGACTGATATTTCGCGATGTGATTGCCGACGACCTCATTGGGTTTTTTGAAGCTCATGGTCAGCTTGCTGCCCTTGGCGGCGCGTGCGGGCGTGAAACCGGCAATGGTCAGATCATCTGCTTCGACCTTCCAGGATGCATTGTGGAACGCGGCGAGTTTACCAGCGTTTTGCGCACGCAGGCTGACCTTTTCCATGAGTTTTTCACAGAACGCCATGACGGTTGCGACCAGTTTTTCTTCTTCCGCAAGCGCCGACAATTCCTGGTCCAATTCCCAGAGCGCACCGTGCAAAGCCAGCTGGCCATTGTCTGTCAGAACTTCCTCAACCTCACCAATATCGGCGGTGGCCTCAGACGCATGGGGGGACAACAGGAAAGAAGTCGCATTGGCGAAAACCGATAGAGTGACAAGGGCCTCAGCCGTCAAAAGTTCGCTGAAGGCGGCCTTGCGATCGTCACCCAAAGCGCCTTGCAGGTTGTCACGTTTCATGGCGGCCAGTTCGGTCGCCTCGCCAAAGTTTTCAGCCACGGCCAAGGCAATCGCAACCGCGCGGCGCAGATCGTTCAGAACGGTCGCTTCCATCGGAGAGGTCAGCGGATCATCCCCGCCCAGCCCTTCAATCCGCGCAATCAATTGCACACCTTCGGGGCGCGCGGTGGATCGAGTTACAAGACCTGGCGTGGTGGACCGAAAACGTCTGCGCGTCGGAATGCCCGAAGACCCACCCGCAACAGGCGCTGCGTCACGCCCCTTGCCAATACGCGGCGTGTGATCGATCCCCGCCAGCATATTTCCGGCAGCATCGTAATGTTTGCGAATATCGTCTTCGCGGAGTTCCATTTGATCGGCTGAATGGCTCATAAATCTACCTCATAATTCGTATTAACTATTCAACGATACCGCAACACGCGGCCTTTTTCGCTGACGACAAATTTCTCAACGCTGTTGAACCCTGCGGGTTTCATATCATCCAGCACCTGGAACGGACGTTCGGGCATAATGATCGCGCGTTTGGTGTTTGTGGCGCCTGTATCCACGCCACGTCCAGAAAACGGATCAAGCTTGAACACTTCGCGTTCCACGGTGGAAAACCAGCCGGATTTCTCTTCCATCACCCGTTCGCTTTCCAAGTTTTCAACCGTCCACGCCAAGGCCCAATCATCCCCGACAGGTGCGCGGGCTTTTTCCAGAACTTCACGGATCGGACCGGTTTGGCGCGTGAAGGCCGATGAATACATCGGGCCGATGTGAATGCGGCGCAGGCGTTTGGGGTGCAGGTCGTCGAAATCTCGGTCAAATCCCTTGGCAATCGTCACCAATTTCAACCCATTCAGCGCCTGCGCCATCAGGTGATGTTGCACGCCAGGCCAGCGACGGCTGTCTTTTGGCAGGGCCGTGCGACCACTGTCCTCAACCGTCATCAAATAGATCACCGGCAGGTTGACCTGATTGTCCCAGGTCGCCCAATGCACCAGAAATTCACGGCGGTCATCACCGATATTGCCCTGCCAAAGTGCTTCGGGATCATTCGAGGCCCAAAAGAGTTCGCCCTTCAACAGTTCCTCGTAATATTGGCGTTGCGACAAAGCGAATTGCAATTTTGTCGGCACGGAAAGATCGCCAACAATCTGGCGGACCATCTCGTCTTTCAGGGTTTCTGTGGACGGCATATTGCGCAGATGGGTTTCAGCTTGGCTGGCATCCGTTGCCATACGCAGGATTTCGGCCAGCACCGGAAAGCCACTTTCCTGGCGGTCAATCGTCATCTCATCCGCGGTCATGCCACCAACACGCCCGGTCATGAGATATTTGGTCGAAAGCGCCTGGAATGTGTAAGACAGCCCGGTCAGATAGCGGGTCATCACGGCCATTTCCGCCTTGGAATACTCCCGTTCCTGCTGCATCACAGCCGCCACCCGTGTCAGATGGCGGGTGATCCGTTGGAACTTGGAAAAATACCGCCGCGCCAAACGTCCATCAGAGAGGTCCGTGTGATCGCGGGTGAGGTTAACTTCGGTCATCTAAATCTACACCGTTTCGATCAACATGGAGCCACCAGCGGGTAAACCAGCCAGTATATTTTCGGTCCAATTTATCTGATGAAAAGCCCGCCGCTTCCACCAGCCAATGTCCCCGCTTTGAATCCCAAGCGAACCAAGTCAAGGTCCGACCCAGGAATACGATACTCAGCAGACTTCGCATCCAGGCCAACCAATACCCTGAGTTCACCTCCATTTTGCCATTGAGTGAAAATGGAGGTGCATCAATTGCCCAAGCTACGAGCTTTGTCAGGGTGATAAATCCGGCAATAGCAATTTGCTGATGCCAGAACTTCATCAGGAGCCGCCGTAGAGGTTCTTATCGTGTTTTTCGACGATCTTCTCGAAGCGACGGGCGAAACGCTCGTCTGATTTCGCTTTGGCTTCCAGCACCTCACGCGCAAACACCATGTGGTCTTCATGAGCTTCCATCATGTCAGCCATACGCTGATTGGTGGCAGACCCGATGGCGGCCATGGCGGTTTGGGCTTTTTGGTCTGTTTCCACGCCAATTTCGTTGATCTGATGGGCAACATCTTGTTGTTGCGCAGTTTTCAAAGAACTTGTCAGGGCTTCATACAAAACAACACGTTGCTTTGTGTCTGTTTGCAGCTTGTTGATCAGAACCATCTGGGTTGCGGCTTGGTTTTGAAGTGAATCAACCCAAGTTTTGCCCTTTTCAATGTAGCGTTCCAAGGTCTGGGATTTCGCGATCTTGACCTGTTCCTCTTGAACCTTCGCGTTATATGTCTCGTTCAGCGCGGCAAGTTCAGTTTCCAATTTGGTACGTGCAGCGGCGTCTTGTTCAACGGCGATCTTATTCTCAAGTGCGATCATCTTCGGGTCCATACCCTGGATTTCGGCCTTAAGAGTTTCCAATTCGCCCACCGACATTTCGCGTTCGTCCAACGTGTCAGCAAGGTTGACAGAAACCTTTTCTTTCTGCTCATTCAGCACATTCAGCTGACCTTCCAGAAGCTTGACGATCACGTCAGATTTTGAAATCAGATCCTGCAATTTATCATCGACAGACGCGGTGCGCATCCGTTCTTGACGCAGGCTTTCGGATTTACCCTTTGAGAAAATACCAACGAAGGTTTCCCAGCCGGTTTTGGTCCGCATTTCATCGAACTCTTTCGAGAAGCCAGCGGTCACATCATCCAGCCCCATGATCAATTCCGCGATGTTGGAATTCATCAGGTCAGTATGGGCGTGCACGTCTGCAAGGGACGCGCTTTCGATGTCGATGTCACTTTCCCCGGCTTTCATTTTCGCACGGGCGGTTTCGATCCGGCTTGTGATCGCCTCAATCTGAGCTTGAGCTTCTGAAACCTGTTGCTGGCTTTGCTGAATCTGCGTGTTAAAATCTGCCATGGTACTCCCTAATTCGCTTACTATTCACATTCTATATAGGGGTAATAACGGATATTTGAAGGGATGTGCAGAGGGAAAACACCCTATTGGGCGCTATTTTCCACCTCTGCCAATATACGATCAAAGCCCAAGACAGGCCATTAGAAGCGCGCTATGTTCATCGGCCAACCCATCAATCACATTGAAATGATGTAGATCCGCGTCGATGTTCAAATCTCCCCCCCAGGCCTTTGCAAGCCAGGTTGCTTGATCGATGAATGCAGGGCGTTCGCCCCCTCCGACCCAACAGGCCACAGGTACAGTGCGCGGGGTGACTTCACGCAATGGGCTTTCCGCCCAAGCTGTTTCCGCATTCATCGCGAAATCGATATTCATTTCTGTGTCCACCAAGGGCCGCAAATCAGACAACGGCGAGATCGGCGTGACCTTGACAATACGATCGGCCACCTCAGGTGCAAGCGGCACGTCCTGGCACAACATACGGGCCACCAGATGACCCCCAGCAGAATGCCCAGCTAGGGCGATCGGCCCCTGTGTTATGCTTGCAATGTGGTGCAGCGCTTGGCGGATTTCCTCAGTGATATCGGCAATTTTCACTTCGGGACACAGCGTGTAAGACGGCATAGCAACGGCCCAGCCCCGCGCTTGTGCGCCCTTGGCCAAATGCGACCATGACTTATTGTCAAAGGCCTTCCAATATCCGCCATGCACAAAAATCAACGTGCCCAACGGCTTGCTTTCGGGCAAGAACAAATCGAATTTCTGACGCAGCGCATCCCCATAAACCAGATTTAGACGCGCACGCCCGGCGGTATTTTCATGCATGCGCCAGTCTTGGGCTTGCCCTTCCCAACGCGCCGGATAATCCGCGGCACCGTCAATATAGGCGCCATTGGCATAAGCATCATCATTGGACTGATTTTCCGACATCTCTGGACCTACTCTTTGCAAATTTGATCATATTATCTGGACAAGACTTAGGCTGCGTGCTTTGAAAGCGCAACTGTTCTGCATCGGAGAAATATCATGTCAGCGACGTACCTGAAATCCCTTTTGAAAGATCCGTCTCTTCTGGAAACCCGCGCCTATATCAACGGCAAATGGGTCGAAACCGGAGCAACATTCGATGTGATCAATCCAGCCCGCGGTGACGTGATTGCTTCTGTCCAGGACGTGAGCCGCACCCAAACCGAAGCCTGTATCGCAGACGCCGAAGTTGCGATGAAAGGCTGGACTGGCCTGACCGCGAAAGATCGCGCAAACACCCTGCGGCGCTGGTATGACCTTATGCTAGAAAACGCCGACGATCTCGCCGCGATCCTCACCGCTGAGATGGGCAAACCTCTGGCCGAAGCCAAAGGCGAAATCATGTATGGCGCAAGCTTTATCGAATGGTTCGCCGAGGAAGCCAAACGCGTTTACGGCGAAACCATCCCCGGTCACCAACCCGACAAACGCATCATGGTTCTAAAGCAGCCCATTGGTGTTGTCGGGTCAATCACCCCTTGGAATTTCCCCAACGCAATGATCACCCGAAAAGCGGCCCCTGCCCTTGCGGCTGGCTGTAGCTTTGTTGCGCGTCCCGCCACTGAAACCCCATTGTCTGCTCTGGCTATGGCTGTACTGGCAGATCGCGCGGGCATCCCAGCGGGCGTGTTCAACGTGATCCCGGCGACAGATGCTGCTGGCATTGGTCAAGAGTTCTGCGAGAACTTCGCTGTGCGTAAACTAACCTTCACGGGTTCCACAAATGTGGGCCGGATCTTGATGCGTCAAGCGGCAGATCAAGTGATGAAGTGCTCAATGGAACTTGGTGGCAATGCACCATTTATCGTCTTTGATGACGCCGATCTGGACGCTGCTGTCGAAGGGGCCATGATCTGTAAGTTCCGCAACAATGGCCAAACCTGCGTCTGTGCCAACCGCATTTATGTGCAATCCGGTGTCTATGACGCATTCGCCGAAAAGCTAGCCGCAGCTGTCGCGAAATTGAACGTGGGCGACGGCCTAGAAGATGGTATCACCACCGGCCCGCTGATCACCCCAGCCGCAGTTTCGAAAGTGGAAGAGCACCTTGCAGACGCCACATCCAAAGGTGCAAAGCTGATTGCAGGTGGTAAAACCCACGCCCTGGGCGGCACGTTTTATGAACCGACAATTGTCACCGGCGTCACGCAAGATATGCAGGTCGCGACAGATGAGACCTTCGGCCCGCTCGCGCCGCTGTTCAAGTTCGACGATGTGGATGATGTGATCGCAATGGCCAATGACACGATCTATGGCCTTGCATCATACTTCTACGCCAAGGACCTCTCGCGCGTCTATAAAGTCGCCGAAGCCTTAGAATACGGCATGGTTGGCGTGAACACAGGCATCATCTCGACCGAAGTCGCCCCCTTTGGAGGCGTCAAACAATCGGGCCTAGGACGCGAAGGTTCGCATCACGGATTAGATGAATATCTCGAAATGAAATACATCTGCATGTCTGTGTAATTAAACCTAAAAATAAGGGATTTTTGAGCTTTCAAGAACCCCTTATTGGGACAATTTCGCCTCACTATTGGGACAGAAAATCACGCGGAACACCCCCACCAATCCCTGACTTGATTATAGGACAAACCCTGCATCGGCCAATTTCGCCGCTGCAGGGTTTCTTTTTCTTGCTTTGCTGATGTAGGAACACCTGCTCGCATCAAAACATTAAAAACGTCTAGACAATGAAAACCCAAACCTTTGGACATCATCCCCTGGGTCGCTGTTCACTGGCACCGCGTAGAATAGGTTAATCGGCACATCACCGACTTCGACACCGAAAGAGACACCAACGGAGCTTTTTAAATTCGCATCATCATCGATGGTTGCAGGCGCATCACTAAGCCCCCAAACGCTGCCAGCCTCGGCAAAAAGGCCACCACGCAATTCGATGTTCTCAAAGGACATCAAGCGCATATCGCCTTCTACTCGCATCACGGCATATGAATTCCCGCCAAGGGCATGCCCATTTTCACGCGGGCCGATACTGCGTTCCGCAAATCCGCGCAGGCTTTCACCGCCCAATTGAAAGCGATCGGCGATAGATGTGCGCCCGCCCCCCAGAGCCGCAACATGCCCACCTGAAACGCTGGCACCAAACGCAAACCGTTCGCCTTGTGTTGCGGCGCGGACAGCAGCAGAGGCTTCAGTTTTCGAAGCATTTCCACCGCCTGAATTGGCATAAAACACTTGTGATGCAGAAAACTGCAAGCTTGCGCTTTCAAGATTTCCGAGTGCAAATTCTCTGCGTTGTTGGTAGTCAGCCCCCAAGAATAAACGAGAAAACGTGTTTTCCTCGCCCTGCATATAGGCTCCGGCGGTTGGCGCTACATCATCAACTTCCAACCTTTGAACGCCTGCCCGCAAGCGCGTCAGAGCATTTTCCCCATGCGCGAACTCTAGGTATGACCCCAACTCAAATTGGCTGACATCATAGGCACTATCGGGGTAATTCTGCCCCGAATACTCGAGGTTGAAGCCACCGGGTATACCGCTCCCAAACATGTCTTCATCTTGCAAGAATGCCCCGAGATATTGGTCGTATTTTGACAGCTCAACAGACAAACTTCCAGTCAGTTCCTCACTGAATAGATTTTGCTTTTCAACAAAAAGATTTGCACTTAGCCCGCGATCAGAATCCACCGATGCGCTAACGTCCAAAAGCCCACTATATTGGGGTGCCTCAAGGACATTAACAACAAGAACATCGCCCTCGGCGTCAAAATTAACGGTTTCAAAACGCCCTGATTGCCCGAGACAATCCAGCGCCATACGCAGATCATTTGCCTGATAGCGTGCCGTTGGAGAAAGCTGACATAAAGCCAGGATTTCTGCATCACTGCTTTGGGTATTCCCGCGCACATCAATGCGCGAAAACCGTACACCTTCAGCTGCCTGTGCTCCCCCTGCAATCGCTTGCAACGTGAGCACCATTCCAAGCGCAAAGCGCCTTGGAGAATGGTTTACTTGTTTCATTGTACTCAATCTGCCTCATGTGTGTTGCTCTGCCATTCTTAAGTTACGATGACAGTTGCATTCAGCGGCACGCGATCAAACAGGTCGATGATGTCTTCATTCAACATTCTAATACAACCTGAAGAGGCGCGTGTGCCAATTGTCCATGGCTCTGAAGTGCCATGTATTCTGTATAGTGTATCTTCACCATTTTGGAATAGATATATAGCTCTTGCCCCTAAAGGGTTATGTTCCCCAGGTGATACATAGGCGGGCAAGGTTGGTTCAAGGGCGCGCATCCGTGGTGTTGGATGCCAGGCAGGCCATCTGCGTTTCAAGGCAGCAGTCGCTGTTCCCGACCATGCGACGCCACGACGGCCAACGCCAACGCCATATCGACGTGCAAGGCCATTTCCGACCTGCAAATAGATATAGTTATCTGCAGTTTTCACAATCAAAGTACCCGTCTTATGGCGAAAGGGGGATCGTACCACTTGCGGAAGAAACCGGTCATCAAACTTATTGCGTCGCACACGTAAAACGCGAAACTCTTCGTCCTCATAATTTCTTGCTACAGAGAAATTGTAAGGCACACGCTGTTCAACCCCAGGTGTTTCTGAACTACAACCCGAAAGAAGGGAAGTTCCCAGTAAACTTGAGCCGATGCCCATAAGGCAGCCACGACGAGAAAGGTTTTTAATTTGCATCGTCACGGATCAACGCCTCCAAAGCTTCCTCTAGACCGTCAACCGGTAGGTTCAACTCGGCAATGGGACCTACATTCACCATCCCAAAGCGCACTTGGATGCCAACGCCAGAACTCAGCGTTCCAACATGTGATGGGTTCAACATCAGGTCAGCAATACATCCAGACACAACGCAAGTGCTGTATTGGGCGTTCCAAACGATTGGCAGCTCACTCAAGCGTTCCACCACCAGCTCAGGAACAACCCGTAAATTCACACCTGGCGGTGTGACAAGCGTTGCTTTGATCCCAGATTGATCGAAGCCATTTGGCGGCTCTGATGTGTCGTCTTCCCAAGTGAAAGCGACGCTCAGAATGCGCTTACCGGTGCTATCATTTAGGTGATGTACCACTTCACAGTTTTTAGTCACAGCGGGCAGGTTTACAGCAGTGACGAACTGGCATTGATAATTCCACTGCTTATACACCTCGATAATGCTATCGGGAGCCGCCACTGCGTAGTTGACCGGCGATAACGCCGCGAGAACAATCGCCGAAACGCCTGTTATCATTTTAAATTTCGATATTTGCGCCATTTTGTCCCCAAATCTCATATTTTTAGCTTGCGACGGTTCGCTATTGGCACGCAATCAGATGCGTCACCCCATCCCGATGAGTGGGATCGCCGCCCCCAAAGGTCATAAACCCCGGGACACGACCCCAACGAAAAGGATCCCGTATGCAATCGCGAAACACCACATAACGGACAATGGTATTTGTGGAACATGCACGCCGTAAAACTTAAGCAGCGCAACCACTGCAAAAGCGAGCGATAGTAAGAACAGGACGGCAGATGGGGCAGATAAACTCATTGGATATCTCCGGTATAGAATAGGTCGATTTCCCGTGGAAAATCAAATACTTCATCATTTCGAAAGTGGCCAACAATACGTTCTAACTGTGTCACTGAATTGCTAAAGTTACGCACAGGCCAAATCGTCCAGACCCCCACCTCAGACCGCTCAGTTCTAAAAGAAATACAAGCAGCATTACCCACGATATGCGCCCCGGAACATGAGATTGGCGTTCCGATTACCGGCGCCTTTTCCCGACTTGGTACTGCCCAAGAAGAAAGGCGACGGGCGGCCTCCTGCACTGAATTGCAGTGTTCGTAGATTTCCGGAACAGTGTTGGCAACAATGCGTGCTAACTTGCAAGCTTCGCCACGTGCATATGCTTCTTTTGATGTACTTTCGATCACACGCATGCGCCCCGCAGGGTCTGGCAGCGCCACTTCTGAATGTAAGTATTCGCGCTCGCGCAGGTCCGCCATAACTGGCCGAAAAGATTCGGCCGCATGCATACCAAAACCTGAGACTCCAACTTGGTCTGCGAACCGACAGGATAAAACATAGGCTTGATCACCAGATCGCTTACTGACCCAACCAAAGTCAATAAGTGCCTGCATCGCCCGATGTGATGAGCTGCGCGGGATCTGAAGTTCATCTGTGACCTGCGTTAACGTAGCCGCCCCGCGTGACACGACCGATTGCAATGCTGCGAGGACTCGCTCTTGCGAGGACACTCCTGGCTGCATTTGATCATTTCGCTGTATTTTTCCCAACCGACAATCCCCGTCGTTATGTCCCAACCTAGACCATTGATAGCAATTATCTAAAAATCATTATTGCGCGACACTGCAGAAAAAATTGACGCTGAGTGCAAAAAGAGTGCATTTTGACGGGGGCCGGCCAAATGCGTTCGGGTGTTGGTATATCAGCTTGTATGATCAGGGTCTGATGGGATGTGTTATGTTTAGGGAACCGCTGCTAATAAACGCGGCCCTTGAACCACCCCAATCAGTAAGCGGGCCAATCTATGCGTGGAATGCAATGGTGGCCAACTTAATAATTGCGCGTTCCACAACGTCGCTGTCACCCTGAGAAAATGCATGCCCATTGTTGAAGGTCGATAAAACCGTTTGAAACAACAGGGCACCCATCCCCTTCTCGAAATCGATCTTGCGCACCATCGGTACGCCGGGCTTACCCCTTGAGAAAAAAGAAGCCCTAGGAATACTCAAGGAGAAGCTCTTGACCTTGCCCTTGGTGCAAAAGGTGAACTCTTTTTCGCTGTCCCAAATATAGGCGTCGCTTGGCAACAGGATATCTCTGTTGTCGTCATAAGCCACGTTCTCGCGGCCACCCACCATAAATTGAATACAATAAAGCGCATCGGCTGATTGGTAAATATCCGTCTTATTTCGGTACCCTGAACATGCAGAAAACTTGCAATGGGTTATTGCAAGTTTTCCGATTTTTTGCGCAGCATAATTGATAGAAAACGGATCTTCACCCTGTGAATTCAAATGCCAAGGCACCGATGAATTTGAAAGCTGGTCACGCCAAGCTTCATAGGCGTGCGAGGCTGATAACCCATGACTGGTCCAATGATACATTCCATAAAAATCCGTTTAGCTCGTAAAACATCGTATTGCTAAGCTAAACGGATTTTTAAATCAATCCCACTTGCGGCGGTACCCGATTGTACCTGAGATCCGACGACTGCGGCCAAGATTACGCAGGCCTGTTGAGACACCGACCTCCCCGTAAACTGAATTCCGATCGTCGTTCCAGTTATAAGTCGCACCCAGTGTGACTTCAACAGTGGCGCTTTCTTCTTCGTTGTAAAGCGGCGTGCCTGAAACATTCACACGTGTACGTCCGGCAAGTTCTTTATGCAGATTGAGGCCTGCTTCAACTTCAAGACGACGGACGGTGCCATTATCAGCGATCCAATTGCGTTCACGTCCAAGGTTAACCCCAACACGCAGTTTCAGCGATTCAGCGTTATCTGGTTCTACGACTGTGCCGACCGTGTCAACAAAACTACGGAAACGCGCTTGGGTATAAGTCAGCTGCGCTTGGGGCACTACACGCCAGCCATCACCGAATTCATATTTACGACCAACCTCAACAGAGGCAGACGCAACAACAGCGCGGGCATTATCGTAGCTGCCGGAAGTGGAAGAAAAATCGGTACTAACCGCCATGAGGCGGGCCTGGATGTCAGTATAGAATCCGTTTGGCTTATAGTAAGTCAAGGTGGCGCCAATGCCCAAACCAGTCGCTTTCATCGACGCATCGCCACTTGGATCATTCCCCGTGACACCAGCTGTGCTGATCTGTGCGTTCAAGCCACCAATCCATTTGTTGCCCTCATCACTTTCACGCAACAAGCGGTCAATACCGGCCTGAATTTCGACAGTTTCAATGTTGTAGTTGACCAAGCCAGTGGTTGAGAGCGTGGGTGCAATACGGGCGTGGCTGCCAACGATCCGCACCCAGGCACTGTTTTCTTCGATCAGTTTCTCTTCACCATAATAAGAGGCCTGTTCTTCCGTGATCGTACAGCGGTAGTTTTGCTCGGGATCCTTACAGAAGATTTCTGGTGGCAGTTCAGGTTGCAGCCCATCCCAGTGGCGATTGCCTACGCGTTGGTGCAAGGTTGGCATCGTAAACATCACAGCGCGTGGGTATACTTCATACGGCTCTGATATATTTGAGAACCGATTGGCCAGAACATAATCCCAAGATCCGCTGGCTGAAGTGAGAGGGTCAAAGGCCACAAGATCATAGGTGAATGCGCCAATGGTCGTGCCAGAAAGCGTGCCAAGCGTAAACAAATTGGCGGTTGAAGTCCCACCTTGAACCTGGGCAAAAAGAATACCCTCGTTGTTGTCGACAACGCCGTTGCTGTTCAGATCTGTTAAAGCGCCAGGGCCGCCGATATTGTTGAAATCCACGACAGTAGATCCAGATCCATTTCCTGCAACAATCAGATGATCACTGATGCCAATATCAGTTGAAAGGTTATTGTCAGTGAGACCATCTTGAAGGAACACATCCATTAACAAGGTTGATCCAGAACCACCGGTGTAATCCCCTGTGACATTAAGCGTTGTCCCTAGTGCCGCATCAGGCCTTAGGTCCACGGTCCCTCTGTTGGTGAGATCGCCGTCGACTGTGAAATCCCCGTCAAAACGTGCGAACGATCCACTTTGTACAACCAAACCAGCATTTTCATTGTGGAACCCAGTTCCTGCACCAGAACCAGTCACAAGATCTGCGCCGTGAAACGTGATATCAGCATTGTTCGCCAGGTTAACTGTTTCCCAATTGGTTAAATCAGAACCTTGAAATCTGCGGGTTTGCAAATTACCCACAAGGTGTAGGATATCTTCTTCACCGTCATTGAAAGCCGCGTTGCCCCCACCATCAATCAAAGTGACACCCGTAATATCCGCGCCACTCGTGATGGTCAGGGCATCATTGCCCCCGCTCATTTCAATATCGCCAGTGACGACACTGCTATCGCGCAATTCACCAACATCGTCGCCGTCACCAGCATCAATCCCGCCGGTCAAGCTGGCCAAGCCGGTGTGCACAGTGGTGGAACTGGATCCAATGCTGAAAATATCGTCGCCCGTACCCGTACGTAAACCGCCCGTGACAACACTGCCATTGGCCAATCGGACAGTGTCATCACCATCTTCCGTATCAATTCCGCCCGCAAGTGACGCAACCGCAGACGTAGCCACGGCAGTAGCTCCAGTGCCGACAAAAACGTTATCGTTGCCGTCGCCGGTATTCAAACCGCCTGTGACACGGCTATTTTGTTCTATGCGTACAATATCATCGCCATCTTCCGTTGCGATGCCTTGCGAAATATCAGCAAACATCGAAGGGTCCACACTGCGAACATAAACCTGATCGTTGCCAGCGCCTGTATTTATACCGTCACCATTTGCGGGCCCTGAGACGTCGCTACCGTCTAGTATATTTACAATATCATCACCCAAGCCTGTAATGATGCCATCTTCAACGGTCGCAACCGCGAGCGGGTCGAAACTTTTAACATTTACAGTGTCGTTGCCTTCCCCGGTATCAACACCAGGTACACCCGAACCACCTGTGGTCAAGCTGTGTTCAAGTAGGTTTACAACGTCCACGCCGCCAAAGGTTGCGATCCCCTGTCGTACCTCACCGTAACTGGTAACAGTCGCGTCACCCTCTTCATCCCAAATCCCATGCGCACCGGTTGAACCATCAATCAATGCGCCCTGCGCGATGTCTATGGTGCCTGTATTGCCTGTTTGGCTTTTGATTCTAATGCCGGCCGATCCAGCCCCGGCACCACCATATACCTCCACACCAGTGCCAACAGTAACCGCAAAGGTAGATCCCGCGCCGCTGGCATTTTGAGTGGACAAAATGCCAGACGAATCAAAGCCAAAGGCCGTCAGGACCGTGTCCTCACCCTGGACAGTCACGATTGTTGCCCCGCGGGAACGAGTTGCCACTGCCGAAGATCCGTCGGCATTGGATGTGACGACAGCACCGTGTGCTGTCCCACCTCCATCCACATATTCCATCACATGGACTTCGCCATTCCCCGCCCCCTGACTATAGCCAGCGACACCCGCAGAATTATAACCCAACAAAGGATCAAGGCGACTACCGGTGGTGACAGAGCCCCCGATCATTGTTGCAACGGCATTACTGTTATTCGCATTATTCCTTTGCGTCGATGCTACAATCCCATTGGAATTGAGGCCGGTCGTGGTAATATGCGTATTGGTCACTGTCGCAGCTGATCCACCATTCGCCCAATTTACCGCGGCAACCCCATTTGAAGTCGCCGTAGGCCCAAGATTAACAGTGCTGTGATTTACAATAGCCGTTGCGGTGCCAGTACTGCCCGTGTTTTGAGGTATGTTAGGAAAGAAAGCATTCCCGATAACCGCCGCAATGCCAATTGGCGAACTATACTTAGAGTCAACGCCAGGCAGGCCATTTACTTGTGACCCAAGGACATTCACCACCGTGTTGTTCGCGGTAATCGTCGCATCGCCTAGACCCAAGTTATGCGCGAGGGCACCACCAGCTGCAAAGCCATTAATCCCAGCCTGTGTCGTGATGGAACCACCGTTTAGCACAGCAGTCGCATCACCTGTACTGTTTACGTTTCGGATAAGACTATTTAGGGCCGTACTGGCCACGCCGGTAGATGTGTAGGTCACATTATTAAAGGCAACATGTGCATTGCCAGTGGCACTTCGGTTCTCAACAAGTGCGCCAACACTGTTTGCCGCACCATTAAGCGAAATTCTGCTATTGCTTAGGCTGATCGCACCATCGGCATTTGAGGTATCTGTAATGATAATACCTAAACCATATCCATTTGAATTTCCTGGGGAAAGTCCATTTATCCTGCGAATCGTTGTTATGATTGCGCCATCTACATTGATTGCAGCGTTACCGGTTGGGCCCGTATGAATCAACGCTATGCCTTTGGTCGCCCCGGATACAGAGAGGCCGTTTAGGGCATTAATTGTAACATTGCCATCCCCATTCCTTATCTTCACACCTGCATCGGTAAAAGCAGTGGGAGTAAACGCGGTTGCTGAATTGAAATCAAGTGTTAGATCATCAGCACTTAAGTAGCTGACCATCGAGTCCTGACCCCCGGGTAGAGTGGTGAATGTCCCCCCCGGACAAGTCAAGGTTGTTGCCCCTGGCGTGTCTAAACCACATTCGTTGGTTGCCCAGGCCGGGGCATTTAGAAGCAAGGATAAGATCGACGTTGAAAGGGCGTATTTCGCCAGGCGACGCAGGCCGGATAGTCTAACACCAATCGCATTCATATGCAGATTGTTGATATTCACACCTGTCGTCGCAAACATAAAAGTCATCATCTCACCCCTGCGGTATTTAGGAACCAATTTTTACTGGTAACCACCGCAAGGCGAGTCGCGCACCCCTCCGGTTCACGCATTCCACCTGGCGGGACATGCAAATTGAACGACCACATCCCGACCAACGGGACGCAGGAATGACGGTTGCAAATTGAGTTGCCTTTTGGCGCCTTACATTGTGACTAGGGCCACGTCCGTTTATTTCAGTGAATACGATGACCTAAGGGATATCCCATCCCTCTTTGTCGTGTTGCATTGGAGGGCGTATTTCTCCTGGCCGCTGTCCCACCTACCCGCCGGTCAGGAGATCTCCTCAAGCGGTACCATCCAAACGCCATTCGCTGAGTGGGATGAGCGAAAACCAGCATACCAATCCGACATCATCATCCTTATTTTTGGTCTATCGCCAACTCGGCGCACACCTAGGAGAGAATATGAAACTACTTTTGACAGCAGTCGCATTTTTGGCGACAACCGGTGCAGCATTGGCCTGCCCAGACGCCAGCGCATGGGGTCAGAAAGTCACCGTATCCGGTCAAGATCTATTTACACCGCGCAACTATAGTGTCGTTGCTGGCGGTCAATATGACCTCTCAACCTGTGGCATCCGGCCTTCAAACTGGTCTGGAGCAATGACTGGTAACGTAATCGGTAAGCCTGACTTCTCATTCACCATGAACCAGCTTTCTGGTTATGAACTGGAATTCCGTGTTGTCAGTGATTGTGATTCCGTTTTGCTTGTAAACTCTGCAACGGGCACGTGGCTGTTTGACGACGATGGCAACGGCAATGCTGACCCAAAAATCCGTATGTCCGGTGCCCAAACCGAAGGCGTATACGATGTTTGGATCGGCACATATAACGGCAGCCAGTGCAACGCTACGCTGACAGTCGAATCATTCTAAACCATTGGGTGGCCTCTCATACAGGCCACCCAATCACCGATCGTGTTCTTTGGTTGGGACGCCAAATATTTCAAATTTCAATTGCGTCTTAGTGTGCAAATTAAAAGGACAGCATATGGCAACACAATCCTGCCATTTTTGCAGAATAGAAGTCGCAGAGACCTTTTGCGACTGCCCCATTTGCGACCATCAACTTGCGCCGCCTCATAGGTCAATTGTCACGATATCGGCCAGATGGGTGCGGGTTTTTCTTCTGATTGCAACCCTCATCACATGTGGCGTAACCCTTCTCCACACCATCCACGCCAACATCTCTTTTATGTGAATTGACGTATAGTAACTGATTGAAATAGTATTTTTTCAGCGGTTACCACAAAAACGCCACAATAGCCCTGTCATTTGCATACAAACGAACACCTTTAAGTACCGCCGGCTCCCACAACGAGCAAGCGTAATGGAAACTTGATGCTTTTTAAATGGACTACCAAAGACTACCCAGAAGACCTACAGTTTGAAGCGTGGAAAACACTCATTTCCAGCACAGCCTACGAGCTTTCATTCGATAAACCCGAATCACCTAGATTTCATTCAGAACATTCTGCGTTTAAGTTAAACGGACTGGCATTGCGGCGTGGGGTCGTCGATGCTTTCGCCTGTGAGCGCACAACTCGAGAAATTCGAAGATCCGAGGAACCATTCTACGCCCTACAAGGAACAACAGTTGGGCGTCAGCTCGTCGATTATCCAGAGTTCAACGCCATACTAGAACCGGGAAATGGGTACCTATGGGATAGCGAACATTGAACCGCCCCGGTTTTACCGGAGAGTTGTTGGTTCAAATATTAAGCTGCTTTTTCAGCGGCATTCAAGGCTTCATAGAAGTTCTCCTCTGCTTCATGGGGGGTGATGTAATCGATTTTGCTGTGTAGGCGTTTTTTGTTGTACCAGTTCACCCATTTCAGGGTTTCCCATTCGATCTGTCCAACAGATTTCCAAGGCCCCATAAAATCGATGACCTCGGTTTTGAACAGACCGATTGTGCTTTCCGCTAGAGCGTTGTCATAGCTGTCACCAACGC
>NZ_JWIF01000026.1 GCF_000812685.1 Halocynthiibacter namhaensis | reverse complement strand
CCTTCGTAAGGCGTCAGCTTTTTTCGCGGCGGCGGACCTCGACCGCCTACGGAAGAGATGATCATGTTTATAGATGACCACCGTGATCATCTTGGCGTCGAGGTGATTTGCAATGTTTTGCCGATCGCGCCTTCCACCTATTACCACCGCAAGTCGATTGATCGTTATCCCAAGAAGGCATCGGATCGAGCAAAGCGTGATGCCATCATAATGACTAGGATCACCCATTTCTGGGAGAATAGCGGGAAGCGCTATGGGGCGGTTAAGATCTGGCATGACTTGCTCGACGATGGGTTTGTCGTCGCCCGTTGCACGGTTGTTCGCCTTATGAAAAGCATGGGGATACAGGGAATTACACGCGGAAAGGTGACTACGACGAAAAGCAACCCTGCCTTGCCATGCCCTGAAGACAAAGTGAACCGAGAATTCAAAGCACCGGCCCCGAACATCTTGTGGGTTGCAGACTTTACCTACGTCAGGACCGCAGTCGGCTTTGTGTATGTGGCGTTTATCATTGATGTCTTTGCGCGCTACATTGTTGGCTGGAAAGTCTCTTCTTCTCCCAATGCCCAGATGGTGCTTGATGCTTTGAACCAGGCGCTGGCTGCGCGTCAACCGGACCCCAAAATACTTATTCATCACAGTGACAGGGGCGTTCAATATTTGTCGATCAAATACACTGAACGGCTTGAGGAAGCCAAAATTGATCCCTCAGTCGGCAGCGTTGGTGACAGCTATGACAATGCGATGGCCGAGACAATTAATGGCCTCTACAAGGCTGAGGTCATTGAACATGAGGGCCCTTGGCAAGGCAAAAAAGACGTCGAATTTGCCACGCTCGATTGGGTCCATTGGTTCAATCACGAACGCCGCTTTGGACCCATCGGATACATTGCTCCAGCACATGCAGAAAGGAACTTCTATGACAGCCTGAACACTGTTACTCTCGCCGCAGAATAGGAACTCAACTGTCTCCGATAAACCCGGTCTGGTTCAGTTTTTAACGATCACAGCAGTTTTTCGACATAGAATAAAGTATCCTGACAAACATCGCTCAACTCGCGTAGGAACCTATCATGGCCAGACAGAATGGAAACTATGATGTCTGAAACCTGGACGACCACAAACTATCCGAAAGACCTACAGTTTGAAGCATGGAAAACAATGATTTCCAGCACAGCTTACGAACTGTCGTTCGACAAACCAGAGACCGTTGGTTTCAACGCGGACCATAACGCATTTCATTTGAATAGGCTGGGGTTATTACACGGAACGACTGATGGGTTCGCTTGCGAGCGCACAATGCGAGACATCCGCAGGTCGGACGTTCCCTTTTACGCCCTACATGGAACCACGGGAGGGCAGCAACTCATCGATTATTTGGGCGTAAGTTTCGAATTGAACCCGGGGGATACATATCTTTGGGATAGCGAACACATTGGCAAACTAAACGTCCCCAAACCCATAAATTTCTTCTCAGTAGCTATACCAAAACACATTTTGAACGCCAACTTACCGCACCAATCTGATGTCAAGGTTGGGCCCACCAACCCAGCGACCAAAAGTCTTCTTTATTCTGCGATCAAGACGACACTTTCCAACGCGAATAGTTTCGATAAAAGCGAGACACAAGTCGTTGAAGATGTCATCCTAAGCCTGACCGTTGCGGCCTTCTCCCATCCTAAGAATGACGCGCAGCTTACCTACCAAGAAGCAAAGACCATATTCAGAGCCGCATTGAAGACCCAAACCTGTCCCCTGCTCAGGTTGCATCAGCGCTTGGGATTTCTCTGCGTGGTTTGCATATGGCGTTTTCGGAAAGCAGTGAGACTTTCGGGAGTTATCTCCAAAATGCGCGTATCGAACAAGCCGCATTAGATCTACGACAAAATTCCAACGGCTTCCAAAGCATTACGGAAATTGCGTATAAACATGGCTTTAGCAGTTCTTCGCAATTCAGCCGGGTTTTCAAACGTTACCTGAAACTTACGCCACGTGAGTATAAGAAAATCCATTCCTAAAACGTAAGCCCCAAGGGAAGACCCTCTCCCTTGCTTTGAATTATGTTGTGACGCCAGTTCCTGAGCTGTATTCGGTGCGCTGACCTGAAAATATTTCATCATCAAATATTTTTACGCAACCCTCCCTTATTTGATGCATTTTTTTACAAAGTCATGTGCCAGCCTGCCGTCTAATGCGGGGCAGGCAAGCTGTCGACTAGCACTAGATTCCGTCAAATCTGGAAAGATAGTAGTTAACTCTGTTCTCGCATCTTTACTTAGGGCAGATATAGCTGTCGAACCAAGAAAAAGACTTTCTGTATAAACACCATTCGCGACCACAATCACATGTGTGTCACATGCAAAATGCACATAAGTAACTTCTTTTACGTCCTTATCTATGCATATTCCACTAATGTCTGTAAGTTTGATTGCGGGTACGAGCTTAGCATCTGGGTTAGATCTTCCAGACTTATTGTTCCGAGAAATGAGAATACGGTGTTGTCGCGAAACAAGCAGGTCGCTAGTAGGAAGTCCTTCTCCTAAAGCACCCTTAGAAATTCTCACGGGCCACAATTTTTGATTGGCCTGCAATTGCCCGTAATCATAGCTACGCTTATAGATATACCGAATTGGTGCCTCAGTGAACTCTCCCTCACTATTTTGTACTCTAACTTTATCGCCAATCACAAGATCTCCAGCGCTTTTTGGTCCGCCGACACATAGCAATTCAGCTTCCGAGGAGAAGCAAACAACCATTCCATCATCAAATTGTTGATATAGTAAAGAGGTCTGTGGATTGATGGTTGTTTCATTGTAGGTTGTGTTAGCCTGCATCTGACTGCCACCGGTACTATCGCGATGGACCACATAGTCATTGCCATTAAGTGTGATTTTATAGAAGATATTCCCGCCCTGAGAGCCACCATTAATACCAATCTCGGCACCGCTAAGAGGGGTTTGTAAAGCAATTACTTGACCAACGAGTGCTGGGTCGTCGCCGCCAGTAATCACCCCAGGAGAAGAATCATCTGACAATCTTTGTAAACTACCGTCGTTATCTTCAACTACAATCGAAATCCCATTTAATATAGCGCCAGTTGTGATTGTTCCTAGCGTCGTAGCATTCCCAAAATCAAGCGTGGTGAAATCCGAAGCCGCATATATTGTAAAACGAAAAAAAGCCATTCTCTAATTACCCTGTTTTGTGAAAGCGGGGCGTCATTTCTCAACGACCCACGTCGCAGCACTGTAAACATCAAGTCACTTCGCGCTCAAGCCACTTCAGTATCGATCATCGCCTGATAAGCCCATGGCATCAAGTCATTCATTCGATTAGCGGGATGGTCTTGAATGCGTTGCAGCACCCAAGCAAGCCATGCCTCAGGATTAACGCCGTTCATTTTGGCCGTTTCAATCAGGGTGTAAGCGATAGCCGCAGCATTTCCCCCAGCCTCAGACCCCATGAATAGGTAGTTCTTCCGGCCAAGGGTTGGCGCTTACCCTAAAACGATACCAATCTCCTCCCTAATATCCCAGTGACCCCAAATCGCGTTTCACCTAGCGGGAAGTTGAGAGCAAACACTTCTTACAACTCAAGGCAATGTGTTAGGCGTAGGAAACGCCACGTTTTGGCCGCTTTCTCATAAATCGCAAGCTCGATTTGGATGACATATCATATGCAATATAGATTTAGATCTAAGCTGAAATCCCAATATATTTTGGAAAGCACATTGGTCACAATGGCCCTTACAATATGCACTTTGGGCTTGGCCATCTTTATCTTGCCGAAACAAATACTGCGGACATTTATCAACCAAACTGCAGTTTACGATATGGCCGGACAAGAGATAGGCATGTTGGATTGTAATATTGAGATCCGTACAAGCTTTCCGCGCGTGTTAATGTGGGTTCTGCTGACGGTGCTAACACTGGGGCTGGGCTATATTGTGTTCATCTATCGCATTGTAATTCAAACGCTCGATCACACACATATATCCCTTTACAATCGGCCGGCAGAGCACCGTAAAAATAGCAGCCTTACACTTTAATCTGGTGAACTAAACCCGCTAGGTCGGCTCATAAATCGCGGCCACAGTTGTCTTCAATATGTAAATTCCGTCAATGCCCTCAGTGTCTGCACCAAGGGCATTGACGGTAGTTTGCATTCCCAGTTCATTCAATCCACGAATGAACACAAGTGTCCATCATGGGCCCAGCCGGTCACTGGCAAGTCTCTATGTTCTTGTGGGGTGCCGTATTTTGAAATGTCCCTATAGGCGCTCAAAACGCGAACCCAGTGCCCTTGCCGTTCGCGTGTGTCCACAGTCACAATCGCGTAGTGATTAAGCGATCGCACAGCTGGGTGATCCGTACCTGGCCCCATGCGCACTGTAATATACCCATCTGGTTGTTCTACTTCACACACCATAACTTGACTTTCGCCAGCAGGATTAAGAGGCCAAGTCGTATCACGGGCAAGACCCCCAAGATATAGGCCCGCATTTACTGGCACGATTGTGGCAAACGAAACTGCCATCGCAATTATAGAGTTCTTAAACATGTTTTTGCCTTTCAGATGGGGAATTAAGATTGCCCTGGTTATAATTGTTTCAACCGGTTCCAAGCCGCAGTGAACCCTGCCAGTGACACGCCAAGATCAACGCCTTGGGTGTTCGTTTGGGTCAGGTGGATCATTGCTGTATCCCCAGTTTTCAGACGCTCAAGCGCTGTTGCTTCAAGGGGTCCTTGTGCGATGCAACCCGCAGGCAGGCAGGTCCAAAACCACATATGCGCCAGGACTTCGTCTTCGATACTGATCTGCAAACCTTTGGACAGATCCAAACCGAAGGGCGCTATTACGTTGATATCGCTTCCGTCTTCAGTTGCCGCCACGGAGATGACCAAAACACGTTGACCCGTGCTTTGTTGCCGCAACTCCTGGGTCATTTCGCATATTTGGCCCGGATCGGTGCAGCGCACGATCCAGTCACCATATGTTTCCGTCAGAGATGAGGATGATGGCGCTTGCGCAACTTGGGCTTCGGCCATCCCATTGCTTCCCGACAGTCCAAATCCAAGTCCAAATAAAAATGCAGAGGCCAAAGCACTCTTGCGCATCACGTTTTGCATTCGTTTTCCTTTTCCAAAAGCATCAAATGGGTTCAGGGGAACGTCCACCGCCCCTTATGTAAAAAGCCCGGCAACATAATTGGGTTACCGGGCTTATTGATCTGTTGATCCATCAGGATCTGGGTTTTGTTACCACTGAATGTTAAGACCCGCGCTCAGACCGAGGCCACGACCGTCGCCACCAAATTCACGACGATAAGAAGACTCACCGTAAATTTTTGTGCCTTCACTGAGGGCTAGGGACATCCCCATGCCGACTTCACCCCAATTGGCACCGGCCTCAGAGGCAAAATCCACGCCCCCAACGGACACTTTATTGCCGGCAGAGAAATCATGCATAAGGTTACCGATGACATAGTAGCTGGCATCGCGACCAGAAACCGCAGAACTGTCTTTGAACTCATAGGCAAGTCCCAGGCGGGCGATCAGGCTTTCATTGTTGCCAAGGTTCACTGATGTGCCAAAATCATCCGTAAATGATCCGCCATCCACGGTGCCCCAGGTCAACTGCGCCTGCGGCACAAGCGTCCGATCTGCATCAAGGGCGATGCGTTTGCCGGTTTCGACGCTCAACGCATAGGTCCGTGAATGCACACCTTCCGCACGCAGACCATTCGCGGATGAGGTATAATCAGAGCTGACAGAATTAAACTGACCCTGAATATCCACATACATGCCCTGTGAGCCATACCACGTTGCAGTTGCGCCAAGACCAAAGCCTTCTGCATCGATGCTGCCTGTGCCAAGTGCTGCAGCAATATCGCCTGAGATTTTGCCATATTGCGCAGTCGCACCAAAGACCCACTGGCCGGTAGCACTTGGATCAATCGCATAATCCACGCCCGCTTGGATCGAGAATTTATTGCTATCGACACCGACATTGCTGGATGTGGTCACGTCTGTACGATCACCCGCGATACGCAGCCAAGCGCCGCTTAGCCCAGTCTTCTCAGTGCCCCATTGGCGTTGTGCAATACGTTGCTGCAAGGACGTCATATCGTTGAAGCCTCCCAGAACCACAGGGGCGGCTTCATACATCGCACCCGTGCTGTTAACTGCGCCCTGAAGCACAATGTCATTCCCGACACCGCCAAGGGTGTAATCAAACGCACCAATCGACAAAGAACCACCAGCAAGTGTGAAGTTCGTTACAGACGTCCCTCCCGCAGCGGTGATCACCCGGATGTCATTCCCCGTCGCGTTCCCTGACAGGCTGTTGACGGAAATCATCGTCGGACCAGTGTAAGTACCATTGATGATAAGCGCATCGCTGCTGTCAATTGATGTATCAAGGTCGACAAGCAGCGCACCTGTACCGGAATAATCCCCGGCAATGGTCACCATGTCGCCAGAAACACCATTTTGCAGCATCATCTGGCCATCGTTCATCACGTCACCAGAGAATGTATAGACACCCGCGCTTGTGCCGGAACTTACAAAGCGAGACCCATTGTCAATGACCAGATCACCCGTCAACGCGAATGCAGAACCGCCGTCAAGAACACCACTATTTTCAATGCTCAGGCCGCCACTGCCAACGGTAAGGGCTGTATCGGTAAACGAAATGTTTGCGCCGTCAACTGTAATAGTTTCCCAGTTCAGGATATTCCCACCAGTTACCACCGCCGTCAGGCCATCAAAGGTTAGACTATCAGCCGAAGCATCAACCCCACCATCAAGAACCGTGGCCGCTGCGAAACTTGCGCTTGCGCTGATAACAGCTGTGTCAGACCCGTCACCGCCATAAAAGCCACCGTTCAATGTGCCACCGCTCCAGATTAGCTTATCAGTGCCAGCACTAACGGCATCATCCGCTTGGATATCACCGGTGAAACTGCCACCAACAAGATTGAACGTATCATTGCCTGCACCCAAAAGCGCATCACCTGTAATGTCACCAGCCGTTGTCACAACAACATCACCACCGATTTCATCGATGCCGTCCTGATCCG
Organism: Halocynthiibacter namhaensis; assembly: GCF_000812685.1. GTDB lineage: Bacteria > Pseudomonadota > Alphaproteobacteria > Rhodobacterales > Rhodobacteraceae > Halocynthiibacter > Halocynthiibacter namhaensis. The sequence goes on along the minus strand of NZ_JWIF01000026.1, from coordinate 5,127 downwards.
CATCGCCATCACGAATGGCAACATTGGATGCGCTGCTGTCGATTGTAACACCAGCAGCGATATCAATCGTGCCGCCCGCAGCAGCAATCGTATGAATGCCTGCGCTGGAACCTGATCCAGATACCACCTTACCGCCTGTGACATTCACATCATATTGGCCCGTGCCGTTTGTCTCAGCGCGGATACCGTCTGCAAGATCTGTCGTGACCTCGCCACCGTTCATGGTGATGGCTACGTCTCCTCCGGAATTCGCATTGCGGATCTTAGCCAGCAGCCCATAGGAATGATCGCCAAGGGTCGTGATTGACGCCCCTGCCCCGTTCAACACGACCGTCGCGTTCCCTTCACCATCGTTGCGCGCAAACAAGCCGCGAGACGCATAGCCGTCGGTTGTGATAGACCCATCCGTCATCGTGACCAACGCATCACCTGTCGACGTCACATCAGTGACGTCAGAAAAGGCGCCAAACGCGAAATCACCATCGGTGGTGATCGTGGTTTGCATAAGGGTCACTGTCGCATCGCCGTCGCCATCAGTTTGGGCAAACGCACCGTGAGCAAGGTCAGCGCTGGCGGTCACACCTGTGGAAATCGCACCACCTGACGCTGTGACGGTCGCATCGCCATCGCCAAGGTTCAAAGCATACAGACCAGCCGCTTCGACACCACTCGTGGCAATTGAACCGCCTGTCATGTTGACAGCCGCAGTGGCTGTTGACACCGCATTGTCGATCTCGGCCTGAACGCCATGCGCGTTGTCGCCAGTGGTTTCAATTACGGAAGCCGCACCATTCAGCGTAGCGGTGACATCACCAAGACCTTCGTTGGTCGCATACAGGCCGCGCGAGCCGTCATCACCTGTATTAATTGTGCCACCCGACATCACCACAGACGCAGTCGCTGTTGACGCGCTGTTGCGAATGAAGGCCCGAACGCCATATGCATGTTCGCCAGTGGTATCAATTGTTCCACCAGACATGGTGGCCATTGCATTGCCCAAACCTTCTTGACGGGCAAAGACCCCACGTGCGCCATCACCTACTGTGGTAATAACGCCGCTACCCATCGTGACGATTGCGTTGGCATTCGAATTCGTATTCGTAATATTCGCCAGCGCGCCATGTGCGAAGCTGCCATCGGTTTGGATGGTAGACGAACCGCTCAACATGACCGTTGCATCACCAAGACCCGCGTTCAGCGCATAAACGCCCACTGCATCATTGCCATCCGTGTCAATTTCGCCGCCTGACATTTCTGCTTCTGCAATACCCGCTGACGCAACATTGTCGACCTCAGCCTGAATGCCATGCGCGTTATCACCTGCTGTCGTGATTTCACTAGCGCCATTCGCTTCGTTTAGCGTGGCAGTCGCATTGCCAAGACCTTCGTTCGTCGCATACAAGCCGCGTGACTCAGCGGCACTTGTATCAATTGTGCCACCGGTCATCGCCACAGACGCTGTCGCTTGTGATGCGCTGTTGCGAATGAAGGCCCGAACGCCATATGCATCTATGCCCGTGGTATCAATTGTCCCACCAGACATAGTTGCCATCGCATTTCCCAGGCCTACTTGGCGTGCAAAAATTCCACGTCCGCGAAGACCCGCTGTGGTAATATGGCCGTCACCCATTGTGACGATCGCTGCACCGCCTGAATTCGCATTGGTGATGTTAGAGCGAATTCCGCTCGCATCCGTGTTGCTTGTACCGATCATGCCAGCGTTCTGAGCGTTGATAACAATATCAAAACTGCCCGCAGGACCCTGCGCTGCGTTCCCTTGCCCAGCACCTGCTTCCGCATTAATGCCGCCCACTGCTGTGCCATTCAGATCAATCGTCAGAACAATACCGTTCGCAGCATAATCGATGTCATTGGCTGAACCTACGTAAGTCGTGGTCGTACATGACACCATGCCATTGGCGGTTGCGCCACATTCATTCGCAGCACTCACTTGACCAGTGGTCAACCCACCAATCACCACAGCCCCAACCCCAACCATAGGGGCAATTGACGCAGCAACACCCTTAAATTTGGTCATGCGGCCGCCATTCATAATCACTTTGCGCAGGTGGTCAAATGCCACATTGTTTGATTTATTCGCTATAGTCACAATTGAAATATTTTTGCGTTGCGTGTTGACGCCGGGGAATAGAGAAGTTTCAGTCTGAATTCCCCGCCCAGATCCCAACATCCCGGTGACCGACCCACCCCATATTTGGGCAACGCTTCACGTTCGATATTAGAGAGTGGGAACAGGCCTAAAACCAAAGCTCCAAATCCAAATACCTATGTGATACGGCCACCACCCGCTGAGCGGGATCGTGCGCTTAAAAGGTTTCCAGTTTTGCGAGACCCGATATGTGCTGCCTTCGAAACCAACCCAAATAGGCACCACACCATGAATCTCCGTCACGCTTTATGCACCACCATCCTAGCAATTTCCCCAATGGCCGCACTGGCCGGCAACCTGATCGAACCGCAGCCAATTGCGCAGGTCACACCACCTGCCCCCGTTATGGATTGGTCCGGTGCCTATGTAGGTCTTGGTTTTGGCACTTACTCAGGTGACGCAACCGTTAGCGGCGGCCCCGGCAGTGGTCAAATTGATCTCGAAAGCGACACAGGTGCACAGATCTTTGGCGGCTACCAATTCCAAAACGGATCATTCGTTTATGGCGGCGAACTTGCCTTGCGCGTCGGCGGTGGCATATCGCTCGAACAAAACCCAGGCCTCGAGTTAGACAAAGTTTTTGATCTCAAAGCACGCCTTGGTTATGCCCTAGATGACGTTTTGCTTTATGGTGTGATGGGATATTCATCCGCTGAAATCACCGATGGTCTGGATGACATTTCAGTATCCGGCATGAACTATGGCATTGGTGTTGATTACGCGGTAAGCGACAATTTTGTTGTTGGTGCTGAATATCTTATGCGTAATCTGGACACTTCCAATCTCAATGGTTCTGGCTCTAACTTTGATGGCGATCTAAACTCGTTTTCTCTGCGTGCCGCCTATAAATTCTAACCCCATATATCACATCAGATTGTGAGGCCGTTTTCTACAATTCGCCTCATGAGACCTCATCCGTATAGTGCCCTCATAATACGGATGAGATAAGGGAACCATTGTCACAGTGGTTCCCCATTTTTATTGAGCCCAAGCAATGCACCGCAGACGACCAAATCCAACATCGCTGGATCTCCAATTTGGGTAAATACCGTACCTGCCGCTTTGGTACTGCCCCGGGTGCGCATTTAGGCTACCTTCCGTCGAAAGCGGCCTAGCTTTTCCAACTCAGTGCGAGCGGAAACGTCGCGGATGGTAAAACCCGTTGGTGTATTCAGATGCACGACAGTGGGATGCATCAGCACCCCAAAACTGCGCCGATAAGGCATCGAAAACCAAGCGGTGGGCAATCCAAACACCACCACAGATCTGCATGTCTAGGCACCAATCTGCTGCCCTTGCTTCGTACAAAACCGAGGATATTCATAAGACAAGCTACAATTGAATGCGACAGGTCTAAGTAAATGACACATACAAGGAGGTATTTCATCTAAAACAATGAGATACGGCACAGCCATTAGAGATTAGATGCATCACAATGCAATTTCCTCGAGTTTCCCTTTACACGGTTTCGTTCGCTCTTCACTTGGCATGTATGCTCCACCCAAGCGCGTTGCTGTTCGGCGATGACCAATCCGCGCGCGTGGTTTATTGCATTTGGAAAATTTACCTGAGTTTCACTCCAATAAAGCGGTGCATAAGCCCCCCCTTGAAGAACGTAACGACTTTCATGCGATAAAGCAAAACCAAGCAAGTTGGCATCATGTCGAAATGCGATATTAGCGCCTTGCTTGAAGGTGCCTACAATTATGACGGCTATGCCAATTGAGATTAGGAACCGGACCACGTGGCGTTTTTTCCGGACACCCGAAGTGACCTTCCAAAGCAACCAATGCCATAGGGCAGAAGAGAGGGAAGATATAAAAACAAAGGCAAAGCCAAACATAAATATTGGGCTGAATAGCATAGTAAAATAATTTTCTCAGAGTTTGAGGAATCTAGAGTGTGCGAGGCGCCGGAAGGGAGAGTTTTGCTAAGCCTTAACGCTACGTATAGCTGAACCATGCCCAAAAAAATACAAACGCCGCCCACAAGAAAGCACTTAGTAATACTGCGATGATAAAAACTGCCTCCGAAATTGGTCTGTTTGGGTCCATGTTCACTCCATAGTTTCCCGGTGAACATAGAGCATCTCCAATGAGCCGTATCCCCAGAAGAACCGATAGTTCACTGATCGGGATAAGAGGCTCTCCTTAAGAACGGCACGCATGTGATCTTCTTAAAAAGGCAACTAACAGCGGATGAACGGATCCGGCGCAATAAATGGGACACACGCCGTCAGGCAGAAGGTGCTATTTTCCAGTATATCAATGGTTTTTATAATCCACGCCGCCGTCATTCATCGCTGGGTGGCAAAAGCCCCTTGGCTTTTGAGCGAAAGGCCGCACACCCGTGGGAAGACATAGCCTATCCGTGCAGCCAGTGTGAGATGGCTTTCACGTTCATGACGCCAAATCGGGCAAAGGGGGCAGTCCTTTTTCCTGAGGGTCGGTTTGGCCCTCAACTCATCCAGTATACGTTGGGCATTGGGATCATCTAGATACAGTCGAAGAGCCGTTATGGCCTTTACGAGACGGGACCGCGGTTTTATCACGAGATCGCCGGTTGACGTGCCTCTAGATCGCAGCGACCTATTCAAGGCAGAAGTCATCCACAAGTTGGGGTCATGGAAATCCACAGGGTTGGTCAAAACGGAAAACCCTGAAGTAGGTTGGTCTTGTCGCGGTTTAGTTCCGGTCTCTTTCGAGCAATGTTTGCTATGAAGGAGATAGAGAATGGCAAAGAGATACACAGACGAGTTTCGCCGTGATGCAGTGCGTATCGCAACGACCAGTGGACTGACACGACCACAAGCGGCTTCTGATTTGGGGGTTGGGCTTTCGACGCTGAACAAATGGGTTCAACAGCATCAACACGATGACCTGATGTCAGGACCGCATGAAGACGTTGAGAAGGAGAACACGCGGCTTCGCAAGGAAGTCCGTCTGCTGCGCGAGGAG
>NZ_JWIF01000025.1 GCF_000812685.1 Halocynthiibacter namhaensis | reverse complement strand
AAAATGCGGCGTTGTCAGACCCTTTACGCATGGTGAGGGTGATAAAGCCTTCTTCTGCCAGTTCAAATTCGCGACGGTCGGTTACAAGAACCTCAGTCGGGATTTTTTGCTCCAGTTGACCGAATGCTTCATAGACATGCACAGGAAGATCCTCAACAGCGCCGCCAGATTGTGGGCCGATGATGTTTGGACACCAGCGATATTTCGCAAAGCTGTCGTTGATCCGTTCCGCCATCAAAAGCGCTGAGTTACCCCAAAGATACGCATCATGTGAATGCTCAACTTCTTCACGGTACTGGAAGGTTTTGATCGGGTTTTCCAATGGGTCGTATGGGTTACGCAGCAAGAAACGCGGCGCGGTCAGGCCAACATAACGGGCATCTTCAGATTCCCGCAGGCTACGCCATTTTGTGTACTTCGGGCTTTCAAAAATAGAAGCCACTTCTTTGATGTTGGGCAGCTCAGTGAAGCTATCGATACCAAAGAATTCAGGTGCTACGGATGAGATAAACGGCGCATGAGACATCGCACCAACAGAGGCACAATATTGCAGCAATTTCATATCAGGCGTTGCAGAATTGAATTCATACATGCCGATCATCGCACCAACAGGTTCACCACCGAATTGGCCGTATTCCGCGGAATAGATATGCTTATATAGACCGGATTGTGAAACCTCTGGGGAAAGTTCGAAATCCTCCAAAAGCTCATCTTTGCGAATTGACATCAATTCAACTTTGATATTCTCGCGGAAATCAGTGCGATCAATCAAAAGCTTCAATCCACGCCAAGTGCTTTCAATTTCCTGGAATTCAGGATGGTGCAAAATTGCATCCATCTGACCCGAAATTTTACGGTCAACTTCGGCGATCATACGATCGACGCGGGCTTTGTTAATGGGTTCTTCTTGATCTTGGTTGTCCAGCAACTCAGCGATAAATGCGCCTACGCCTTTGCGCGCGACATCATAGCCGTCGTCTTGGGGCGCGAGGTTACTTTTCGCCATGATCTGATCGAGGAGGGAGCCAGAAGCGGCTTCCGCCTGTTCGGGTTCGTTTTTAACTTGAGTGTTCATAAAAATTATCTCTATTTATAGTTAGTCGGACACAGGGAACGCGCGCGCCCACGTCTCCGCGATGTGCTTGGTGCCTGTGTCAGACAAACCTATTTATGGGAAAAGACAGCTTTTTTGCTTGGATACAGTGGCAGATGCATGTCCAGCGCATCGACCATCAGCGTGGGAGTGATCCAATCCGTCCATAAAGAATTGCGCTTTTCTGGTCGATCACACCGACTGATCAGCCGGGACTGGTATTGTTTTGAAATGCCAAGGTTGATGCCCGGCGCCCGCAGATACTCTCCGAAATCAAAATCATCCATGTGTAATTCCACCCTTGTTACGCCTAGACTAACCACTGCAAAATACTGCAGAGCACGGCAAGGAAGCACAAAATTAGGCAGCCTCAATATTACCTTTTTCAAGCTCTTTCAGCAAAGCATCTCGGTTGTCTGAATTTTCCACCAATTCACCCAATGCCTTACGAAAAGATGGCATATTGCCCAGCGGCCCCTTAAGCGCAGTCAGTGCTTCGCGTAAATCTGCAAGTTTACGAAGTTCAGGCACCTGCTGAACAACCGCATCTGGCTCAAAATCGCTAAGGCGGTCAAACTTCAGATTCACGCTCAAAACTGCATCAGGGTCTTCTTCACGTAGAGTATCTTTCACTTCGATAGTGCGAGCCAATTCCATCTCACGCAAAACGTCCCCAAATGTATTTTTATTAACTTCAACGCTGCGACGCTCGTCCAAAGGCGTTTCATCCGCACGGCCTGTAAAGTCACCGAGGACAACCATTTTCATAGGTAGTTCGACTTGATCCTGTTGGTCGCCGGTAGCCGGAACAAATTTAACATTAATGCGCTCTTTAGGAGCGACAGATAGTTCTTTCATAATGATGTTTCCTTATTTATATTTTACCACTATCCAAGTTCCACTCAAACTAAATAGTGTTATATTTTCACATTCCGGTGACCGGGTTCAGCAATCAACATGGCGCCCCTCAAAGAGCCATTGGAGGAACATGCAATCTTGCATTCAAATTGCCTGCTATATGTCTTTCTGCGTGCAAAAAGCCAGGCCGTGGTCGATTTTATTGTTTGGTTTATCATTGCACATCTTTCCTAGTTGGCCGCAATCAGAGGTGAACTGTTTTTCCGAAGGGCATCCCCCCTCAAAAAAACAGACCGTTCCCCAGATCAATTTAGGGCATCTATCCATTAGACTCCTCCACCAACCGAATGGTTCAATCTTAATTTCGATTTTTCACGTATAGGCATTTTAACCATAAAATAATATTTCCGCCCTGCTCATCGATGAGTGAGGTGATACCTAAAATCCAGCAAGGAACACGCAAGGTGATCGCCTTAGGGTATTCAACGACGGCACCATCATGGAACCGATCTTACCCCCTCCCAGCTCTTTTCGCTTACCCCTACGTAGCAACAAGGTTCGGTGTGGCAAGCCTCGTCGGCATTGGTAATGCATCCGCATTCAGTCCACCCACTTGCCTTCCGTGGTTGTACCGACACTTACTGAATCGCGTTTTGCAATACACAGCCCGATAACACGCACGTAAATTTGCGAGAAGGCCAACCTAAAGCGAATTAGCCGTACTGGGGAAAATCCAGTTAAAGGGCTTACTGAATGGGCGACGCTTCCCGAATCATTACGCCATGAAAAACACGTCAAAATAGCCATCGGGCGAAATCTCGCCCGGAGCGCCGAAAAATCGGGCGAGATTTCGCCCGATTGGTTTTGGGGTAAATGCCAACTTATTGTTTGTACTTAGTTGGTTACGTCAATTTTTGTGCTTTTTGAAAAAAGTTAAATTAACTATATTTTCTGCACAGCCTCCTGACGCATCGTTTTGACAAGCGGTGATTTCACATCGTTCCATTTGCTAAATTCAGGAGCATATCCACATGCCAATGCCAGCCTATCTCACCATCGAAGGGGAAACCCAGGGTCTCATCTCACAAGGCGCGACGACCTTTGATTCAATCGTAAATGAATGGCAAGCGGGCCATGAAGACGAGATCATGGTTCAAGCG
>NZ_JWIF01000024.1 GCF_000812685.1 Halocynthiibacter namhaensis | reverse complement strand
CAGCATGTCTCTCATCTTTCTGCTCCCACGGGTAATCCATTCTTGCAGTTCCTCGGTTATCCGAGGCCGCCCATAGCTTTGCAGGCTTAAGCGATGCTGTTCACGGATGTGAGCCAGGATCACCATATCATCGCGTTGACGCTGGCTCATCGGGCGAACCCGCCACGCGCGAAAACCACGTGATGTGACCCGCATAACTTTGCACAGGAACTCAACTGGCCATTCTTCTTTCCAGGCGTCGATGAACGCAAATCTCACCGGCTTTGGCCTGCAAAGAAGATTGCCGCCTTTTTTAACACTTCCCTCTCCTCGCGCAGCAGACGGACTTCCTTGCGAAGCCGCGTGTTCTCCTTCTCAACGTCTTCATGCGGTCCTGACATCAGGTCATCGTGTTGATGCTGTTGAACCCATTTGTTCAGCGTCGAAAGCCCAACCCCTAAATCTGATGAAAGTTGAGGCCGCGTTAAGCCACTCGTCGTCGCCATGCGCACCGCATCACGCCGAAACTCGTCTGTGTATCTCTTTGCCATTCTCTATCTCCTTCATAGCAAACATTGCTCGAAAGAGACCGGAACTAAACCGCGACAAGACCATTCTGCAGATGTTTTATCTTTTGTTTTTTCGCCCCAAATATTAGCCATTAGGCAATCAAATAACTCCGGAAGAACAGAGAGAACCGCACTTTGATCTTTTACTTCAGTTACAGGCATTTTGATATCTGACAGTAGCAAATATGGGTTTTCAAATAGTCGCCAATCAATGAGGGCAACAACAAAATCGTTATTCCGTCGTTTAGATACTAGCAACATTATTGGCCCTAGGTGTGCAGAGGAAAGCCTGCCAATGCCTTTCTGTCCTTGCTTTGGCCTCAAACCTTGTCCAAAGCGGTCTTCTTCTGGCGTTTCTTCTGAGAAAAGCTTGGATTCGGTGCCCACCACAAGCCAACGATCTACAAACTCCTCATAGTTCATTCCATGGCCATTATCGCAAATAGCGACCACGGGTGAGGCGCCGTCGTAAAGTGAAAGGTTTGCAGCTGTTGCATATGCATCATAAGAATTTTTCCAGAGTTCTGAGATTGCAGTTGGAACATCTGCAATTTGTTCTCTCCCGAGATGATCCAATGTCCTAGCTCTGGTTTGAAAATTAAGATTTTTAATCAATGTGAGTACCTAAATTTCTTGATGAACTGTGATGCGCCTTGAGGTGTTCGATTAAGATTTCCGCTAACTTTACAGGAACGGCATTTCCGATTTGGCGACTGGCTGCAGTTATTCCTCCATAAAATGCGAATGTATCTGGAAAAGTTTGAATACGAGCGGCTTGTCTCATTGTTATCCCATGATGCTGAGTGGGGTGCACGAACCGACCTTTGGAAGGATTCGAGCAACCTGCCGTCATCGTTGGGGCTGGTTTTGATGGATCAATGCGACCATAAACATCTTTGTGGCCATTGTGAGTTTCATGGCATGGGAGAGTACGCCCAGAATCCTGCCGACTACCACCGTTTATGGGGGTGTTTTTGAATGCCTCGATCAAGGCTGCCCCATGTTTCATATGGATATTATTGATGTCACCTTTTGGTGATCGCTTAAACGCACTCCTGCAATTTACCCACTTTTGAAGTGTTTTATTAGATCTTCGCGCTTTTTCGGATCCGTGCGTTGGGGATGGCGGCCACTGGATTTCATTATTGCCGATACTCTTGCACAAACCTAAAATAAATACACGTTTCCGCGCTTGTGGGAGGCCATAGTTTCTTGCATCAATCGTTATTGGGCGGAAAAGGTTGTACCCAGCATCAACTCCCATTTTATAGAAGGCGTTTAGATAGCTCTCATGCCTCTTCCAAAGAATCCCCGGTACGTTTTCCATAAGAAACATGCGTGGCTTTAGCTTATCGATGAATTCAAAGTATGATAGGATTAGATCATTTCTAGGGTCATTGATGCCTGCGTCATTTATCCGATGTGACGAGAAACCTTGACAAGGTGGGCCGCCTAACAGTAGGTCGCACCGTTCATTCTCCGGAAAGTGCTTTGCAGCTATTTTTTACGCAGAAAGTTTTTGTATACAAGTATCATACAATACGGTCTTTTTGCCTTTTGAAAGAGAACTGAAATTTTCTTTATAGGTTTTTACGGCATTTGGGTCATTTTCTACGGCAAAAACGACCTCTGCATTGCAATGTCTAGCTGCCAAGGAGAAGCCACCAGCCCCAGCGAAAAGGTCTACGACCCTGAACGCGGTTTCATCCTTTTCAAGAGCCGTGGTTTGATCAAACAATGTGTATAGCATCCGATTAAAAAGTTTGAGGTAGAAAACGTTTGCCTATCCCCACATAATATATATGAGATTTGGACTAAATGGCTACTGCAAAGTTGCACTTCAAAAATTTAACTTAGCTGAATATTGATAGCGCCGAAGTCATAATTTTTTCAACAGCATAGGCTGACAGAAATCTAAACAGATTTGGCCGGTACCCATTGACTTCTAACCGTGTGATCAAGGTTTTTCGCTGGTGCTTTAAAGTGTATTTTGGCTTGGTAGGTCATCCCCGGTCAAAAAAACCCAAATGCTCTTGCTGAATGCCGTGCTGGATTACCTTTTGGCCGTACCGGCGGTTAAGCTGATCAACAAGCGTTGATAATTTTTCATTCTGGTTTGCCTGTCCCGGCTTTAACGGTAGAAATAACTCACCTGGACGATCTTTAAGATTCACAATTTTTGTTAAATTGATGCCAATGGATGTTGCGTGTGTCCTGTCTCGAATAAAGCTATCGGACATGCGGTCAAACAGATTCATGAAAACCCGTGTGTCTTGTGAAGGGGTTAGTGTTTTTGACCGCTGATAAGCCCGTTGATCGAATCTGCTTATATACAGGTGGAATTTACCTGCACAGTATCCGTCTCGTCTCATTCGAGAGACAGCTCTCTCAGTAAGCCACCGCCCAACCCGCCCGGCCATTTCTGGTGATCGGTATTTCGGTGCCAGAACCTTAGATTGTCCGTAGCCGCCACGGCTTGTTTCGATCAGAGGTATGTTCTCACCCTGCAAGGCGCGAACAAACCTTTCACCTTCAACGGATCGCCAGATCATGCGGGCGTGCCTTGGGTCGAGAGCATACAATTCTTCAATGCCCCAGATATGTGATTTCTGAAGTCGTTGCATCATTCCGCGAGAGATGCCCGGCAAATCATCTGGTTTAAGATGCGCGATCCGCATTGGCATGTTCTCAGGTGCCAGCCACTGCAGTCCATCGGGCTTTTCAAGCTTGCCCGCCATCTTAGCCAATAGTTGGTTCGGTCCTATACCGATTGAACACCTCATGTAGGTTCCGACATTCTCACGCATGACACGCTTGATTTCATGTGCCAAATCCAATGCCGCATTTAAATCTGAAGTTGGACCGCCCAATCCGATCTGCAATTCATCGATTGAACGGATGCGTTCGACCTCTGCAATCTTATCGATTTCACGGGCGATGGCTTGGTTGGCCCGTGCATATAGTTTGTGTCGTGCCTGTATGAAGATCATGTCTGGGCAAATCTGCCGCGCTTCTCTGACAGAGATTATTCCTTTGACGCCCGCATTCTTCGCCTCATAACTGCATGCAACCACGCCTCCAGCCCAATTGTTGTGTGGCCCGGTGTCCAGAGCGGTGATGCCAACTGGACGCCCCCTGAGTCGTGGTTGAACTTGCTGTTCCACACTCGCAAAAAAAGCGTTCATATCAAGGTATAGTGTACGCATCGGCGTCATTGGCAAGATCCAGTGGGTGGGTTTTGTGTGCTTTACGTTCTACATTTGTTCTCATGATGGATATAGAAAAACAACTCAAAAATGTTGCGTTTGGCGGAAGTTGGTCAGAAGAAATTCTTGTTAATGCCCGGTTTAATGGAGCGTTAATAGTGATTGCAAATGCTGTGGTAGAATGTCGTGATCACGATGTCAGAACGCCAGAACTTCATGAAGCCTTAGATTATGTGCGCGAAAAAATCAACAAAGGCCCGGAACTCGCATCATCGTTTCTAGTGGCTGTTGGCGAGGTCAACCCAGACGTAAGAGAGCAGAGTGCAGGGGTGATCTTTCGTAATATCAAAAGATGGGCTGGTGGGTGAGGGTTTGAAGTCTGGGGGGTATTCTGGGACTCATATGCCATTTAGGTCCCAGACGTTCCCTATTCTTCCCTTTTGTTTAATTTCAAATACAATCGAATCCTGGGCTAAGTACTTTATATATAAAGGGAAAATCTGGAGCGGGTGAAGGGAATCGAACCCTCGTATTCAGCTTGGGAAGCTGCTGCTCTACCATTGAGCTACACCCGCGATGTGGGCATTCCTAACTCTGCCTTTTGCGGGGGTCAAGTCGCAAAGGGTACCGTTTGACCTATGGTTAGACTGGACAGCTCTGCTTTGGTGAGAGAGGCTGCGCGGCAGGGAGGCTGATCATGAAGTTTTTGAAACGATGTATCGCGGGAACGGTGGGTATTTTTGCTATGGCTTTGACCCTATGGTTTTGGCTGGCGCAACCTCAAAGCAATCCGGATCGCTATATTTTATCTGCGGGTGACGTGATCACATTGGATGAAAATCATGCCAGTGGTAATGCCGTCTATGTGGAAGATGGCATAATCCGTGCGGTGGGCGATTTCGACGCCCTTCAAGGGGCGTTTGATGTGCCGACATATGGGGAAGGCACAGGGATTGTTCTGCCTGGGTTGATTGAACCACATACACATCCGATCGCCAGCGCAATGCTGGGCGCGACCGTGAACATCAGTGCTTCGACCCATTCTGACAGGTCATCTGTTATGACAACCCTGCGCGATGCGGCCGATGGCGTTATGCTGACGCCGTGGTTTGTTGCCTGGGGCTGGGATCCGGTGGCCGTTGAGGGGATGCACCCACCAACGTTGGCAGAACTTGATGCGATATCACCTGATAAGCCCATGCTGATCCTGACCCAGATGTTGCATGAGGCCTTTGCGAATTCCGCCGCTCTCACGGCTGCGGGTCTCCCTTTGTCCCATGGTGCCGCCTTGCACGAGCTGGAGGAAGTCAACAAAGTGGTTGCGCAAATTCCCCCGGCAACAGATCCGGTGGTCGAGTTTCTTTTGCGTCGTCAATACCAAGCCTATGCCAGCGCTGGTTTTACTGAAATCGGAATTGCGGGCGCGGTCGGGCGTCATCCTGATCCGGTCAATCTACTGCAACGGGTCGGTAATAGAGCGCAGGCCCCAGTCGGCACGCATCTGTATCTTCTGGATGATCAAGTGACCGACGAAACCGATCTAGGGGCCGAGGTAAATTTTAAGGTTCCAGGCGTGAAATTCTGGCTGGATGGATCGCCCTTTACTGGGGGTGCTGCCACTGCGGAACCTTACAGCAATTCAACTCTTGTACGGCAGCAGCTGGGCCTGTCGCATAATCACAGCGCGGAAGTGTTAATGGATGAGAATGGGTTCTATAAACAAGCACTGCCATACCATCGCGACGGGCGTCAGATTGCGGTGCATGTTCAGGGGGAAGAGGCGGTTGAGCTTGCTCTAAATGTCTTTGAGCGTTTGCAAAACGACGCCCCACAACCCGGCTTAAGACACCGTCTGGAACACAACGCATTAATCACATCTGACCAGCTGGAACGTGCAAGGGATCTTGGGGTGACAACAGGCTTTTTCGTGGATCACATTACTTGGTATGGCCATCAGCTGGACGCGCTATTTGGCCTAGAACGCGCCGCTAGATATATGCCGTTGGGCTGGGCGGCGGAATATGGTTTGACCTTCACCCTGCACGGGGATCATCCGGCGACGCCGCTGGACCCATTCCAGACAATGGAAACCGCGGTCACCCGACGTGGGCCAAACGGGCAGGTGGTTGGATCTGAGCAAGCGCTGACACCGGAACAGGCATTGCGAGCCATGACGTTGAATGCAGCCGTGCAACTGGGAGTGGAGGATCGTCTTGGGTCAATATCCGTTGGAAAACAGGCGAACTTCACGATTGTGGATGCAAATCCGCTTGCGGTGTCCGTAGATAATATATCTGATATTCAGGTCCTACAGACCATCCGCAATGGCCAGATTGCAGACACGCGTGCGATCGCGGAATTTACGCCCAAGATGGCGTGGCGGATCCTGATGTCGATGCTCTGACAGGATCCGCCTGTTTCTTATCCCCGGCTTTAACCTCGGCGACGTCTGCGGCGTGAGCCACCATCGCCACCGCCCGTGTTAAAGTTCACGTCTGGTAGGGTCAATATTGAGGCCAAGATCGGGAAGGGATCCGAGGAATTCGGGATCGCGCTTGCGTTGACGAAATGTTCTTGGAAGCTTGGTTCAATAGCGGTTTCGATCTTGATGATGTTTCCGACGATTTCCTCAATCTCACCACGGGCCGCGACATTTAGCAGGGCAATACGTGCGCCCGTGCCGGCGGCGTTGCCCGCACTGGTCACCATGTCCAATTCACAATCCGGGATCATGCCCAGAACCATTGCGTGTTTTGGACTGATATGTGCGCCAAAGGCTCCGGCCAGAACGACGCGATCCACCGTGTCTGTCTCGAATTTATCCATCAACAGGCGCGCACCGGAATACAGCGCGGCTTTTGCCATCTGAATGGCACGGATATCGGGGTTGGTGACCGAAATAACCGGGCCGCCATCTGCACTGCCATCCCAAATCAGATAGGAATTTGTACGCCCATCCAAGAAACAACGTGATGTGCCGGTTTGTTCTGCCGATCCAATCAAACCGGACGGGTCCAGAATGCCCGCCATGCGCATTTCGGCGACGGCTTCGATGATCCCTGATCCACAAATACCCGTGATGCCAGAAGCGGCAATGGCATCCGCAAAACCGGGATCATCAGACCAAAGATCAGAACCGATCACCTGAAAACGGGGTTCCTTTGTAACGGGATCAATCGTTAGATGTTCAATCGCACCAGGGGCTGCGCGCTGGCCAGATGAAATCTGCGCGCCTTCAAAAGCGGGACCGGTTGGCGAAGAACAAGCATAGACCTTTTCTTTGTTGCCCAACTGGATTTCCGCATTTGTGCCCACATCGACCAAAAGCACAAGATCTTCTGATTTATCAGGAGCTTCTGAAAGGGTAACCGCCGCTGCATCGGCGCCAACATGCCCGGCAATGGATGGCAAAATATAGGCGCGCGCAGAAGGGTGAATCATCAAGCCCAATGTCGATGCGCGCAGTGACAGCGCTTCGGATGTACAAAGTGCGAAGGGAGCTTGCCCCAATTCATAGGGATCGATGCCCAGGAAAAGATGGTGCATGACGGGGTTCATCACGAAGACCACATCCATAATCTGATCCGTGCCTATTTCGGCCTCAATCGCGATTTGTGTGAACAATGCGTTCATACCTTCACGCACGGCGCGGGTCATTTCCTCAGCTCCGCCATCGTTCATCATGGAATAGCTGACGCGGCTCATCAAATCCTCTCCAAAGCGAATTTGGGGGTTCATGATGCCTGAGGAAGCCACAACTTCGCCCGATGTCAGGTCACATAAATGTGCGGCGATGGTGGTGGAGCCAAGGTCCACAGCAAGGCCGTAAAGCGGGGTTTCATGGTAGCCAGGCCAGACCTGCAAGATCGCGGGTTTCTGCGCGCCTGTGCCTTCGGTGATCCCTGTGGAAACAGCACAGGTTACCTTCCATTCGCCCTTGCGTAGGGTGGTTTGTAGCGTTTGCATGACATGAAGGTCGGCATCTACGCCTTTGATACCAAATTGCTTTTCCAACGCTTGGCGCAAACGTTCCAGATCACCAGATGGTTCGTGCATATCGGGCTGTTCGACTTCAACATAATATCGACGCACAGCAGGGTTGATCGTGATGTCTCGGGCCTCGGCGCGTTTGCGCACGACCTGACGGTGGACCTGACTGCCCGCCGGAACATCAATCACCACATCAGATTGGATGGTCGCTTGGCAACCAAGACGGCGACCTTTTGTCAGACCGCGTTTGTCGTCATAGCGCTGCTCGACTGAGTTCCATTCAGACAATGCGGTTTCGCAAACACTTACGCCGTGCTTGGGGAATTCGCCGAACGAGGGTTCGACCTGACATTTGGAACAGATACCGCGTCCGCCACAGACGGAATCAAGGTCAACGCCCAGCTGTCGTGCTGCCGTTAGAACTGGGGTGCCTGCAGGAAAGTTCCCGCGTTTTCCAGAAGGGGTGAAAATCACAAGTGGGTCGGTGGTGTTCTCAGAAGTCATGTGCCTGCCTGTAAGTCGCGTCTTTGCGTCAGCATACAATGGTTCAATGCGCTAGACACCCCAAGGGCGGCACAATTATTGTCGCAAACGTCTTAAGTTTAAGAAATCAGGCAGATTTTGACCGTGATCCAGGGGAACATGAGTTCAAAAATGGGGTGCTGTTGTGCAAGTGGCGTTCCACCAGGTTTTTCTGCCGACGTCTGTCAGGAATACGCCGCGCCGATTGTGTGCCATTCGTCCCCGATTTTAGTTCGGGGAAACCTTGGGCGAGTGCTGAATCAAAATGGGGCCCGCAATGCGAGCCCCATCTTTATTTTATGAGCTGAAAGGCTTATCCGCGACGGCGACGGCGGCCACCGCGACCGCCAGCTTCACCAGGAATGATGACCTTGTTTGTGCGGATCCATTCTGAACCAGATGCGTCATTGTTGGTCAGGAAGTTGGCTGCACGGATGGCTTCCATTTCTTTACCAGCGCGCGGCATGGTGGAACCGATACCGAACATCTGACAGAATGCTTCGTCGTCCATATCCGCAGGCAAGATGATACCAGCAGCTTCAACCGCAGCCCTTTTTTCGGCCAATTTCTTTGGACCAACGGGCAGGGCGACCGGGTTCATAATCGCAGAGGTCATGCCACATGCCATTGCCATAGGAAGGAAGGCGTTGTTGATGCCGTGACGGTTTGGTAGGCCAAATGAGATGTTGGATGCACCACAAGTTGTGTTCACGCCCAATTCGTCACGCAGGCGACGCACAAGTGAGAAAACCTGCAAACCAGCGGTGCCCATCGCGCCAATTGGCATCACAAGCGGATCAACCACGATATCATGGGCCGGAATGCCAAAATCAGCGGCGCGTTCAACGATTTTCTTTGCAACCGCGAAACGCACTTCTGGGTCTTCGGAAATGCCAGTGTCATCGTTGGAAATCGCAACAACCGGCACGTTGTATTTCTTAACTAGCGGCAGAACCATCTCAAGGCGTTCTTCTTCACCTGTGACGGAATTCAAAAGTGGACGACCTTCAGCGGCGGCAAGGCCACGTTCCAGCGCACCAGGCACAGAACTGTCGATACACAGGGGCGCATCCACAACGGCTTGTACGATTTTAACCATTTCTTCCATCAGGGGCGGTTCAACAAAGTTGTTGTCCGCATAACGGGGATCTTCGGCCATTTTATTAGAAAAAACAGCACCCGAGTTGATATCAAGGATGGTCGCACCAGCGGCAACTTGCGCGATCGCATCGGCTTCTACGCGGGAAAAATCGCCTTGTTCCAACTCAGCCGCAAGGATTTTGCGACCCGTTGGATTAATGCGTTCACCGATCACACAGAATGGCTCGTCAAAGCCCAGGATCGCGGTTTTTGTTTTGCTTTCGACAACTGTACGGGTCATGATTTTCTCTTATTTTTGGTTAACGGGAACGCCAGA
Source organism: Halocynthiibacter namhaensis (assembly GCF_000812685.1). GTDB lineage: Bacteria > Pseudomonadota > Alphaproteobacteria > Rhodobacterales > Rhodobacteraceae > Halocynthiibacter > Halocynthiibacter namhaensis. The sequence goes on along the minus strand of NZ_JWIF01000024.1, from coordinate 7,018 downwards.
GGCGCCGCCATGTGTGATCGCCCAGTTGGCGTTTGTTTTGATGCCACCGAGGGGGAAGAAATGCACCTTCTCGATGTTGAAATCAGGGTTCGCAGCTTTATGCGCCGCAAGATCCGTGATCATCTGATCTGGCTCAAACGGCAGCAACAATTTGGTCACGTCTTTTGCGCGTTTCTGAAGCACTTTCAAAGAAGCGCCAACACCACAAGCAATTGAAAACTTGATCAATGTCTGCAGCTTTGCAGGGCCAGCAACACCGATATGAACGGGGATATCAATGCCAGCTTCCACAAGGCTGTCAGCCCATTCAATCACCGGACCTGCTTCAAAGCAGAACTGCGTCGCCAAAGCCATGTCAGCGTCAGTGCGTTTAGAGAACTCTTGTTTCCAACCAAGGGCTTCCATCACAAGCTTCGTGCTGCCATCGCGGTCGATATCTTTGTTGCCTTCGGGGTGACCGGCAACATGCAGACGTTTGAAACCCGCTTTATCAAATTGACCGGTTTCAAGCAATTGCATGGAAGAATGAAAGTCGCCATGTGGTTTGTCTACGCCACCAGCCAGTAGAAGGGCCTGGGTCACATTGGCTTCGCCTTGATAACGTGCGATCCAATCCGCAAGCATGGCTTCGTCTTTGATGATGCGGGCTGGGAAATGCGGCATCACATCATAGCCCTCAGAGTTCAAACGGGCCGCGGTTTCAACCATTTCATCAATGGGCGTGCCTTCGATATGCGCAACATAAACGCGGGTGCCCTGTGGCAGAAGATCACGAAAATCGTCAATCTTTGCGGCTGTGCGTGGCATGACTTCGATGGAATACCCATCAAGAAAGGCTTCAACTTCCGGAGACACCGTAATCGGCGCTGCTTCTGTTTTCTTTTTGAATGGCAAAAGCGACATGATCGCATCCTTTATAGTATGTGTCAGAGACATCTAAGTTTAGCTCTCTGCGTGGCCATCATTTGCGATCAAGACCTTCAAGCGATCTTGGTCGTATTCTGCATCAAGGCGCGCGGCCTCGGCTTTGGCGATCTCGTCTTGATCACCTTCCATTGGGTAGGGGGCCGCCTTGCGAAACCCTGCAAGATAGGCATCAGCGTCTTTCGCATTTACCTTCATCGCGGCACGATCGATGGCTTGTTCAAAGCGTTCCGGCAATGCAGCTTTGGCACCACGTCGGCCTTTGCCAACGATAACCTGCGCCGGCATGTCTCTCCAGTAAACGATTGTGACGTCTGGCATCTTGATTCCTCCCCTTTATATTTCGCTTGTAGTCCTCGGATGCGAAAAGAATGGGTCAGTTTTCGACACACTCCGCCATAAGAGCGACTCTGCGGTGTTGTCATCGCCTTGGATCCGTTCAGATGTGGTGGGCATTTTCAGGCTGTATTGAAAGGCAGGAAATTCTCATGATCTATATGTGCGGAACTTCATAACTGCTATTTATCAGATACTTAAACGCATTTGCGTAATCAAGTTGACTTAAAAATGTACAAATTGTCGCACCCCATTGGTTTTTGCACCCTCTGTTATCCTTGGTGAACTGCACATTATGGTTGTCCCGAATCTGATAACAAAAATACGACGCGAACAGGCGGATCCATTGATAAGCGACACATCACACGACGGAATTTCGCTGACTGCGCTTCGTTTTTCGAGGGGTACTCAACGCGTATTAGACCTGCCAGATATGACGTTAACGGAAAAACGGATTGGCATTGTCGGTCGCAATGGGTCGGGCAAAACGACGTTAATGCGTGTCCTGGCTGGGCTGATAAAACCAGACGAGGGCAGGGTGCATGTGTACGGTGCCGATGTGGCGGATGATCGTAAAGCCGCCATTCGTGCTGTCGGAATTTTGTTTCAAAACCCTGATCATCAAATCATTTTCCCAACTGTGGAAGAAGAGATTTCATTTGGTTTGCAACAATTGGGGCAGTCTGAGGATAATACTGTGGATAACTGCGGGAAAATCTTGGAACGCTTTGGAAAGGCTGCGTGGAGGGACCGTTCGATACAGACTCTTTCTGGCGGGCAGCGGCACCTTGTGTGTTTGATGTCTGTCTTGGCCATGGCCCCGGGGACGATCCTGTTGGACGAACCCTTTGCTGGTTTGGATATTCCCACAAATCGCGCCTTGAACGGCGTAATTGACGGTCTCGATGAACAAGTTGTGATGATCACACATGATCCCGAACGTTTGCAGCAGTTTGACCGGGTTATCTGGATTGAAGGCGGTAAGATTTCGAAAGATGGAAGGCCCAGTGAGGTTCTTCCAACCTATCTGGCGGCGATGAATGAGGAGGGCGGAAGTGCTTTCTCTGACATCTGACCACCGCACCGTTTTTCACGGAATTCCTGCGGGTTTCAAGCTTCTGGTTCTGCTCGTTTTTTCAATTGCACTGTTCGTTTTCCCTGATCTACGGGTGCAAGCCTTTGCTCTGCTGTTGGTCTTTTTGGCCTTTATTTGCGGGGGAATGGGTTTTCTGGGCGAAGGTATCAACCACTTGCGCCGCATCTGGCCGGTTGTGGCGTTTATCTGTATTTGGCACGTTTGGAGCGGAGAATACGCCGTCGGCTTGGCGCTCCTTTTTCGGATTCTTGCCGTGCTGGCATTGGCAAACCTTGTGACTATGACAACCCAACTTTCGCAGATGATGGGGGTGCTAAGTTGGCTTACGACCCCCATTCGCCGGGCGGGTATTTCGACGCGACCCGCTGAAATCGCCATGGCCATGATGGTGCGCTTTATCCCGGTCTTGAGTGAAAAATCCGAAGCATTGCGCGAAAGTTGGCGTGCACGTAGTCCAAAACGCCCAGGATGGCGCATTGTGGTTCCGATCACCTTGCTTGCCATCGATGACGCGGACCAAGTTTCGGAGGCGCTCCGCGCGCGCGGCGGGGTCCAGGAAACACAGAGCAAGCTGTGAATAACTTTTTCTTCTTCTCACAAGAAGCCTGTGGATAACTTGCTTCTAATCTTCCATAAAACCACGATAGGAAACGCGAAAATGGAACGTAATCTCACATATATTGCCTTGATGGCGGCTTTTACTGCTGTGCTTGGTTTCATCCCCAAAATAGATCTCATACCTGGCGTGCCGATCTCGTTGCAGCTGCTAGGTGTCATGTTATGTGGTCTCGTGCTGGGGGCACAACGTGGCGCGCTGGCTGTTATACTGGTACTTGTTGTAGCTGCGGTTGGCATGCCAATTTTGACGGGTGCCCGAGGCGGGATTGCTCCGTTCCTAGGCGCGACAGGTGGATTTCTATTCGCATATATCCTTGCCGCCTTCGTAACTGGGTTTATCTTTGAACGCTGGAAGGGCGACTTGATCGTCGGCGCTGTCATCGCGGCCTTTGTTGGCGGTGTTGTGGTTCTCTATCCGATTGGCATTGTGTGGTTGGCTGTTTACCTTGAAAAACCAATCCTCGTGATGACACAATCAATGCTGGTCTTCATTCCCGTAGATGTCGCGAAGGCGGTTGTTGCAGGATTGATTGCCACGCAAATTTCCAAGGCACGTCCTGCAGCGCTGCTGTCACGTCAAGACAGTTAGTAAATAGGTGTCGTTGAACGACATACAACTGATGGAACGCAGTCGTTGGTTGCGTTCCATTATCTTTTTTTGAGGCCAGTTTGGATAAGAGGTCGAGCGCACCCACAATCTTAGATTTTTGCAACAAAGATGAAATGTCGCAAGTGTTGCAGCGCTGATAAGAGCGCCCCGAACGGGACGCAATCGCCGCTTTCGTGCTGCTGAGCCATTCCGAGAACTACAGCTTGACCGTCGACGCGACGCCCCAGAGGGGTGAGAATTTCGCTTACTCGCCATTTCACTATTTTCTCCACTACCGTTAAGATCACGAATGTTGCAACAAAGATGAAATGTCACTGGTTGCGCAAATCAGAAATGTCACCACAATCCGCAAACGTGACCAAGGCTTGGCAGCCCGGAGACCTCATATATCGCAGGGCTGAAAAGCCTTGGGGCAATGGAAAAGCAGACATTGGAGCAACATGCAGCTAACGGCAGTAAAGAGCCCACATCGACCAACGCTGCGCGGGGTATGAACGTCCGTGATGTGGCGTCGCGACGTCAGTTTTTAGTACCCGTTAAATTGTTCGGTGCGAATGCGATTCTTCTCGACACCCGCCGAAGCCAGAATTTCAGTCATCGCTGAAACGAACCCGCCAGAGCCAACGCAGTAGTAGTTCGGTTGTGTTAGATCGGACAGATGCCTGAACAGCATTTCTACATTGATGCGCCCCATTTCGCCGTCCCAGTCATTGCTGGCTTCGATATCCGACATCGTGGCAACCATTTTGAATTCTGGGTTGGTTGCGTGGATCTCTTGTAATTCACTCAGCATCGCCGCATCCCTCGGGCTACGATTGGAGTAGAATAATGTAGTTTGGTTCAAACGATCAGAATGATCCGCGTCGCGGATTATCGATAGAAACGGCGTAATGCCGATCCCGCCTGCTAGAAATACCGTGGGACTGTCTTGAAACACATCTCTCGTGAAGCTCCCTAATGGTCCAGTGACCTGTACCTCGGGCAATGTCTTCAAGGCTTGCTTGAAATCATTGTCTCGCATGCGAGTGATCACGGCCAGATCCGCTTCATGTGGCGCACTGGCGATAGAAAGAACGCGCGCCTCGCCTGCACCTTGAGGCGCATCGGGCGGGATGGTCAGTCGGATCGCTTGGCCCGATTCAAATGTGAACCCCGCAGGTTTCGCAAGACGTACTGCGAGCGTGTTCTCTGTGACCATCTCGCGCCCGAGAAGCTTCACTGAGGATGCTCGGCTGTTCCGACCCGTTAGCCTGAGACCATCACGCATGTTTAAACCCATCAGCGTCAAATTGGTTGTCCCTGCGATCAGCTCGACGCCTTGCAATATATAGAACAACGTATCGAACGTGCCCGCTGAGGCCTTGGCTTCAAGAACGAAGGCCATCGGAAGCAGTATCAATATCCCGTTAGCTGCGATGATCGGCATTCGCTTCTTCTTGGAGGATATAAATTCATCTGATCGGCCTGCTCCTAGTGACATGCCGGAGCCGCCAACAATCGCCATGGCAGGGATCAAAATGATCATTCCATTCAGAATCCACCCCTTCACCGCCGCGATGGTTGTATATGACCCGAACAGTTCAGAAATAACGGTCGAGGTCCAGAACGTGAAGATCATCAGCAGACCGACAGCTCCGGCAATGGCGTGAATGCGTGTTTTCATGAGTTTGTCCTCTTATGCGTAGCTATTCTGTGAGCAGTGAATGGGTGGTGCCTCAGGCCTTGATTGCGATGCAGCCGAGGACTGCTGCGGCCATACCAAACCCGATGCGGAAATAGTGGATCATGAGCCATTGGTTCAGCTTGGCCGCACCCGTCACCTCGTCCATCGTCCCGCTTGCAAAGGCAGTGTTGGTCGGGACAAAGAAGGTAAAGGTCAAGATCGCGACGACCACGATGCAAAACGTGCTTAGAAGCCAATACTTCAAATCCGGGCTGCCCCAGGATAACCAAACCGACCCGGCCATGCCGATCAGAGTCGGCATGAAGACCAGAGGGATTGACCGAGAGACGAACTGGTTGTTGGTCGCAAACCAGTCCATGAATGCCTGTGCCGGAAGGCTGCGCCAATATCCACCCAACGTCACTCCGTTACAGAGCATGACGCCCGCAAATCCTGCTGCACCACAAATTGCGAGTATGTTGAACGTTGTTTTAATCATAATCAGGCTCCTTTGCTCTTTGAGCCGAACCACATCCGCCAGATCATGCCGTCTCTCTTGATGAAGTGATGGTAGAGTGCCGCGCCGGCATGTAGCGCGAATAGCGCCAACATAAATCGCGCGCCGACACCATGTGGTACGCGTGGCAGAAACTCTGCAAAATCAGGCAACGGTTCAACACTTGCACCGAACAACACGGCGCCCGCACCCGATTGCGCCAGCATGCCAATGCCGCTTGCGGCCATCCCCAGAATGGCAACGTAAAACAGCACATGGTGAACCAGACCGGGTTTATCGGAGACAGTTGAGTTCCTATTCTGCGGCGAGAGTAACAGTGTTCAGGCTGTCATAGAAGTTCCTTTCTGCATGTGCTGGAGCAATGTATCCGATGGGTCCAAAGCGGCGTTCGTGATTGAACCAATGGACCCAATCGAGCGTGGCAAATTCGACGTCTTTTTTGCCTTGCCAAGGGCCCTCATGTTCAATGACCTCAGCCTTGTAGAGGCCATTAATTGTCTCGGCCATCGCATTGTCATAGCTGTCACCAACGCTGCCGACTGAGGGATCAATTTTGGCTTCCTCAAGCCGTTCAGTGTATTTGATCGACAAATATTGAACGCCCCTGTCACTGTGATGAATAAGTATTTTGGGGTCCGGTTGACGCGCAGCCAGCGCCTGGTTCAAAGCATCAAGCACCATCTGGGCATTGGGAGAAGAAGAGACTTTCCAGCCAACAATGTAGCGCGCAAAGACATCAATGATAAACGCCACATACACAAAGCCGACTGCGGTCCTGACGTAGGTAAAGTCTGCAACCCACAAGATGTTCGGGGCCGGTGCTTTGAATTCTCGGTTCACTTTGTCTTCAGGGCATGGCAAGGCAGGGTTGCTTTTCGTCGTAGTCACCTTTCCGCGTGTAATTCCCTGTATCCCCATGCTTTTCATAAGGCGAACAACCGTGCAACGGGCGACGACAAACCCATCGTCGAGCAAGTCATGCCAGATCTTAACCGCCCCATAGCGCTTCCCGCTATTCTCCCAGAAATGGGTGATCCTAGTCATTATGATGGCATCACGCTTTGCTCGATCCGATGCCTTCTTGGGATAACGATCAATCGACTTGCGGTGGTAATAGGTGGAAGGCGCGATCGGCAAAACATTGCAAATCACCTCGACGCCAAGATGATCACGGTGGTCATCTATAAACATGATCATCTCTTCCGTAGGCGGTCGAGGTCCGCCGCCGCGAAAAAAGCTGACGCCTTACGAAGG
>NZ_JWIF01000023.1 GCF_000812685.1 Halocynthiibacter namhaensis | reverse complement strand
CCAAAGATGAAGGTGGTCGTCACACACCATTCTTCGCGAACTACCGTCCACAGTTCTACTTCCGTACAACTGACGTCACCGGCACAGTGATCCTTCCTGAGGGCACCGAGATGGTTATGCCAGGCGACAACTTGAAACTGTCAGCTGAACTCATCGCGCCAATCGCGATGGAAACCGGCCTGCGCTTCGCGATCCGCGAAGGTGGCCGCACAGTTGGTTCCGGTGTTGTTTCCGAAATCAAAGAGTAAGGTCGAACTTCCGTAAGGAATTCGAACTTCGGTTTGATCAAAAGAAAAGGCCGCCCAACTGGGCGGCCTTTTTGTTGGGGCACCAGGCTTTGGCACAATCAAATACGGCTGCGCAGGCGAAGAAAACAGTAAAATCTCCTATCAAGCCGGTTGTCATTTTCGCTCGGTCGGGAGCATAATATGATCAGTTAAATTTGGATGGTGACTTGATGTTTTGGATTGTGCTGCTGATGATATTTTCTGTGCTTGCGGTAGGGCGAATATACCGAGGGCGATCAACCCCTCGGCCTTCTCAAGCGCGCAAGATCGTACTGTTCGTGGTGTTCGCATTTCTTTCCGTAGCATTGTTTAATAATGCCCGAGGTCTATGGAGCGACATTAACCTCACAAATAGACTACCGGCAGCTCAGGTCGTGCCAACGGAGCTTGACGCGTTTAATGCTGTGGCTGACATTGTGGGATCAAAGGAAGTCTATGTTCGTGCTGAGGTCGATGGTGAGAACGTACTAGAATACGGATTGGCTGGACAGATTGTACTTCTCTTGTCTGGTGTTGGATCAGATAAGCTGACGGGAGTCGTCACGCTGCCGTTTATGTCGGATGCTGAATTGAGGATGTGGTATGATAACCACATTGATGAGAGTGGCGTCATAGTGTTTCGTGGTGACATTTATTCAGGCATTACAGATACGGATGAATTTATGCGAGACGTCGCTTCGCTGGGTATCGACATGACCTCAGAGCCAAGGTTCTTCGCGGCATGGGCGGGAGATCGGCGAGAAAATTACGCTAAAGATTTTAGTTTTCTGGCAAAGTTTGTCGCGGTTATAGCTGCGCTATGGGCACTGTCCCTCATCGCGCTAGTGGTCGACTATCGTGGACGCTTGAGGGGGCAGTAGCGACTTTTAAACTTTCCCTCTTGCTATGACGTCCGTTTCCCTCGTATATCGCGCAAGTTCGCATTTATGTGGACGTTGAGGGGATTCGATTCTCTCTAAAGGTTCGATGTGGGGGCACAATGATGTGATCTCGACCTCTCAACCGGCTTACAGCCGCGAAAGGCCAACTATAATGGCAAGTCAAAATATTCGCATCCGGCTCAAGGCATTCGATTTCCGGGTGCTTGATGCATCTACTCAGGAAATCGTAAACACAGCCAAGCGCACAGGCGCTCAGGTTCGTGGCCCGATTCCGTTGCCAAACAAGATCGAAAAATTCACTGTTCTTCGTGGCCCACACGTTGATAAGAAATCTCGCGATCAGTTCGAAATCCGTACACACAAGCGTCTTTTAGACATTGTTGACCCAACACCACAGACTGTTGACGCGCTGATGAAGCTCGACCTCGCTGCTGGCGTTGACGTACAGATCTCGGTTTAAGGAGGGTATAGAATATGCGCTCTGGTATTATCGCTAAAAAGGTTGGCATGACCCGCCTTTTCATGGAAGACGGCAAACAGATCCCTGTTACTGTTCTTCATCTCGACGGCCTGCAGGTTGTTGCAAACCGTACCGCTGACAAAGACGGCTATACGGCTGTTCAACTCGGCGCTGGTTCTGCAAAAGCGAAACGCACATCAAAAGCGATGCGCGGTCACTTTGCAGCTGCAAACGTTGCCCCAAAACGCAAAATCGTTGAATTCCGTGTGTCTGAAGACGCATTGATCAATGTTGGCGCTGAAATCTCTGCTGAGCACTTCCTTGAAGGCCAAAAAGTAGACGTTTCCGGTACCTCCATTGGTAAAGGTTTTCAGGGTGCTATGAAGCGTCACAACTTTGGCGGTTTGCGTGCGACACACGGTGTGTCTATCTCTCACCGTTCACACGGCTCAACAGGCCAGTGTCAGGATCCGGGCAAAGTTTTCAAAGGTAAGAAAATGGCTGGTCATATGGGTGCTGCCCGTATCACTACTCAGAACCTTGAAGTTGTTCGTACAGACGCTGACCGTGGTCTCGTGTTCATCAAAGGCGCCGTTCCTGGTTCCAAAGGTGGCTGGGTCACAGTTAAAGACGCTGTGAAAAAGAAAGCTCCGGAAGGTCTGCCTTTCCCGGCTGCACTGAAGTCCGCTGCGGCTCCGGCTGAAGCCTCTGAAGGGGGTGCTGAAGAATGAAACTTGATGTAATCAAACTCGACGGCGGCGCTGCTGGGTCCATTGATTTGGACGAAGCACTGTTTGGTCTTGAGCCACGCGCAGACATTCTGCACCGTGTGGTTCGCTGGCAGCGCAACAACGCGCAAGCTGGTACTCACAAAGTGAAGACCCGTTCCGAAGTTAAGTACTCTACCAAGAAGATCTATCGCCAAAAAGGCACTGGTGGCGCACGCCACGGTGCTCGCTCTGCGCCAATCTTCCGCGGTGGTGGTGTTTACAAAGGCCCAGTTGTTCGTAGCCATGGCCACGACCTGACCAAAAAGTTCCGCGCTTTGGGTCTGCGTCACGCTTTGTCTGCTAAGCTGAAAGCTGGTGAACTGGTTGTGATCGACAATGCTGATACAGGTGGCAAAACTGCTGCTCTGGCGAAGCAAGTCAAGGATCTTGGTTGGAAACGTGCATTGATCATCGATGGTGCATCTGTAAGCGAAGATTTCGCTCAGGCTGCGCGCAACATTGACGGACTCGATGTTCTGCCAACTATGGGTGCAAACGTATACGACATCCTGAAACGTGATACACTTGTGATCACTAAAGCAGGTGTTGAAGCTCTGGAGGCTCGTTTGAAATGAGTGCTAAAGCAGAACACTACGACGTAATACGCAAGCCGATCATCACTGAGAAGGCAACTATGGCATCTGAAAATGGTGCGGTTGTTTTCGAAGTTGCGATCGACAGCAACAAACCACAGATCAAAGAAGCTGTTGAAGCTCTCTTTGGTGTGAAGGTGAAGGCGGTTAACACTTCCATCACTAAGGGTAAAACCAAACGCTTCAAGGGTATGCCTGGCCGTCGTAAAGACGTCAAAAAAGCATATGTTACCCTTGAAGAGGGCAACACAATCGACGTGTCCACCGGACTGTAAGTCGAAATTTTTGTGAAAAAATTGAAACCCCTCGCCGCAAGGCGGGGGGTTTTGTTGTTTGTGGTAGATATCGCATGGGGCAAAGAATAAGCTGCCGACATTTAGATATCTAAGGACGATTTTCATGACGGGCGAAGCATATGTGCCATTCTCACAACGGCATGGATTTGAGGAAATACCACCTCAATTAAAACTCGGAGAGGTGTCTGGCGAGTTTCGACGGATACTCCACTATTATATTGATCTGGAAATAGCACGAGAGTGTGGCTGGAACGGTATTAATATCTACTTCCAGTCAGATTGGGAGCGTGTAACCCGTGATATGCATGTGCTGTTTTTTGGATGGAGCATTGCGACGTACAAGCCCGATGTGCACCTCTGGAAAGAGACGTTCCAAGCTGCGACCGCGAAGTTTTCATTCTACCGGCTGTTTGATTTCATCGAATTTTTATTGCGTAGTTCAAGCTGTAGTTCGACGTTGAAGGGTGAGATATCGCAGGTATTCATACAGTCTCGCTCTGCGTATCGTGTTGTTGATAATCAGATTGTTGCTGTCGGCACGCCCCAACAGGCTGACGCCTTTATGGCGGCGCTGTCTGACGCAGAAGGTAGCGGCGCCGATGCTGCGCGGAGCCATCTTGTTTCTGCGGGTGCAGAACTGAAGGGTGGAGATTGGGCCGGATCTGTACGTGAGAGTATTCACGCAGTGGAGTCTATCGCAAAGAAAATACATCCTGGAGCGAAAACGCTCGGTGACGCCTTGAAGGCAATTGAACGCGACTGGCCGATTCATGGTGGTTTGAAAAATGCGTTCTCTTCACTGTATGGTTATACCAATGATGAAGACGGCGTGAGGCATGCAAAAGTATTTGAAGATACCGCAAATGTAGATGAGGTTGATGCACTCTTCATGTTGGGGGCATGTTCAAGTTTTGTGTCTTACTTGGCGGCGCGTTGTAAAGATTGAGACGTCTGCGTGACCTAGAAGCTAGCTGCTTGCAACGCGCTGGCCCTTTGTGAAATCCTTTATTTCCACCGCTTCCTATAGACACCCCCCGCTTTCTCTGGTACTTCGCGCAAGTCTAGCTGACCTCGGATTCGTTCCGGGGTCTTTGACATTTGAACTTGGGGACCTTCGGGGCCCTATATTTTGGCCACCTTCGGGGGGCTTACATAGCGGACCGTGACCATTCGGGTTGGGTTCGCACAGCTAAACGGAAGACAGAAAGCATGGCACTTAAGTCGTATAAACCGACCACGCCAGGCCAGCGAGGGCTGGTTCTGATCGACCGTTCGGAGCTTTGGAAAGGACGTCCAGTTAAATCCCTAACACAGGGTTTGACTAAATCGGGCGGCCGGAACAACACCGGACGGATCACTATGCGTCGTATGGGTGGGGGCGCTAAACGTCTTTACCGCATTATCGATTTCAAGCGGAACAAATTTGACGTTCCTGCGACCGTAGAGCGTATCGAATACGATCCTAACCGGACCGCATTTATCGCACTTATCAAATATGAAGATGGTGAACAAACCTACATCCTTGCGCCACAGCGCTTGGCTATTGGTGATACTGTTATCTCATCTGCAAAAGCCGATATCAAACCAGGCAACGCTATGCCGTTCTCTGGCATGCCAATCGGTACGATCGTTCACAACATTGAGTTGAAGCAAGCTAAAGGCGGCCAGATCGCTCGTGCTGCTGGTACTTATGCTCAGTTTGTTGGTCGTGACGGTTCCTACGCTCAGATCCGCCTGTCTTCAGGTGAGCTGCGCTTGGTACGTCAGGAATGTATGGCAACAATTGGTGCCGTGTCTAACCCCGACAACTCCAACCAAAACTTTGGTAAAGCCGGCCGTATGCGCCACAAAGGCATTCGTCCAAGCGTTCGTGGTGTTGTAATGAACCCGGTAGATCACCCTCACGGTGGTGGTGAAGGCCGGACTTCAGGTGGTCGTCACCCGGTAAGCCCTTGGGGCAAGCCGACCAAAGGTGCGCGTACTCGCAACAAAAACAAAGCGTCGCAAAAGCTTATCATTCGCTCGCGTCACGCTAAGAAGAAGGGGCGTTAATCTATGTCACGTTCTGTATGGAAAGGTCCTTTCGTTGACTCTTATGTGCTTAAGAAAGCCGAAGCGTCACGCGAATCTGGCCGCAATGAAGTGATCAAAATCTGGTCCCGTCGTTCCACCATTCTTCCACAATTTGTGGGTCTGACTTTTGGTGTATACAACGGCAAAAAACATATCCCGGTAAACGTATCCGAGGAAATGATTGGCCAGAAATTCGGTGAATATTCCCCGACACGGACCTACTATGGTCACGCCGCGGATAAAAAAGCGAAGCGGAAGTAAAAGCCATGGGTAAAGAGAAAAACGCACGCCGCGTGGCTGACAACGAAGCAATGGCGAAACTTCGCATGCTCCGTACTAGCCCGCAGAAGCTGAACCTGGTTGCAGGTATGATCCGTGGTAAGAAAGTTGACAAGGCTCTGACCGACCTCACTTTCTCCAAGCGTCGTATTTCTGGTGATGTTAAGAAATGTCTCCAGTCCGCAATCGCAAATGCTGAAAACAACCATAACTTGGATGTTGATGAGCTGATCGTGGCGGAAGCTTGGGTTGGTAAAAACATGACAATGAAACGTGGTCGTCCACGTGCTCGTGGTCGTTTTGGCAAGATCCTGAAACCGTTCTCTGAGCTGACAATCATTGTTCGCCAGGTCGAGGAGCAAGCATAATGGGTAACAAAGTAAATCCGATTGGCATGCGCCTTCAGGTGAACCGCACTTGGGACAGCCGCTGGTACGCAAACACCAAAGATTACGGTGATCTTCTGCTCGAAGATATTCGCATGCGCGAATTCATCGGCAAAGAGTGCAAGCAAGCTGGTGTATCCCGTGTGATCATCGAACGTCCACACAAGAAATGTCGCGTCACAGTGCACACTGCACGTCCTGGCGTTATCATTGGCAAGAAAGGTGCAGACATTGAAACTCTGCGTCAAAAACTTGCTGCGATGACTGACTCTGAATTGCACCTCAACATTGTTGAAGTTCGCAAGCCAGAGATGGATGGCCAACTGGTCGCTGAGAACATCGCTCAGCAGCTGGAACGTCGTGTATCCTTCCGTCGTGCGATGAAACGTTCTGTTCAGAACGCGATGCGTCAGGGTGCTCTTGGTATCCGCGTTAACGTTGCTGGCCGCCTTGGTGGTGCAGAAATCGCGCGTACTGAATGGTATCGTGAAGGTCGTGTGCCTTTGCATACGCTTCGCGCGGACATCGATTATGCGACCTACGAAGCCGAGACTGCCTATGGCATCATCGGGATCAAAGTCTGGATCTTTAAAGGTGAGATCATGGAACATGATCCATCTGCTCACGATCGTAGACACCAGGAACTCCAAGAAGGCCCTGCACCACGTGGTGCTGGCGGCCGTCGCTAAGGAGGCAGTTAGATGCTACAACCAAAACGTACCAAATTCCGTAAGATGCACAAAGGTCGGATCAAAGGCCTTGCAAAAGGTGGTTCTGATCTGAACTTCGGCACTTACGGACTGAAAGCAACCACCCCTGAGCGTGTATCTGCGCGTCAGATTGAGGCAGCTCGTCGTGCGATGACCCGCCACATGAAACGTCAAGGTCGTGTATGGATCCGCATTTTCCCGGATGTACCGGTAACTGCGAAACCTATCGAAGTTCGTATGGGTAAAGGTAAAGGCTCTGTTGACCGTTGGGTTTGCAAAGTTAAGCCAGGCCGTGTGATGTTCGAAATCGACGGTGTTTCTGAGGAAGTCGCGCGCGAGGCTCTGCGCCTTGCTGCGATGAAACTCTCAGTTAAAACACGTACAGTCGTACGCGAAGATTGGTAAACTGCGATCCGCATTGCGAATTGTCAGCCTAATCGGTTAAAATAATAAAACCCCCGTCAGGAAACTGGCGGGGGTTTTGCTTTGTGGATCTTGGCCCTAGCGGAACGTCGACTGCGGGTATCCAGACCCTATTTCAAGCCCCGCAGCATAACAGGAACCAAAGCCATTAGGATCAGTAAGCGTGCGATGTGATGTGCGGCGACAAAGGTGCTGTCGACATTCATTTGTGCGGCCAATGCGATCATGACCTCAAGCCCGCCTGGGGCGAATGAGATAAACAGCGCCTCGGGCGATAGGTTCAATAGCAATGCGACGACGGTGCCACCGATCAATGCAATCAATGAGGCTACGAACGTCATGGTCAGGCCTGCAAGTAAGGATTCGCGCAGCGCCGTGAGGGTTACGCCTTTAAAGCGGCTCCCGATTAGGGTGCCGATGATGCAAAAGGCGCTCAGGCCTAACCACATAGGCAGCTGTCCGGGTGTAACATTGGTCAGGTGACTGACGGCTGAGACGGTAAAGCCAGCAAGAAAAATAGCAGCGGGGATGTTTCTGCGACGCATGACCCATGCAAATCCTGCGCCAGAGATAAGAAGCAAGGCCGTGAGGCCATAGCCCATCGTTTCTGGGGGGGCGGTAATCGGGACTGACGCATGCGGGATCAGCCACATCACAGGCGGCACCGCAAGGGTTAGCAACATCACACGCAGTGTTTGCACCAAGCTGACGCGTGTGACGCTTACGCCCTTGTCCTCGGCGATTGCAATCACATAGCTAAGCAAACCCGGAACTGACGCCAAGGTTGCCTCAGCTTTTGAGAAGTTAAAGACCTTCGAGAAAAGCAACACATTGAGGTGAATGGTGAGGAACAGAACCAGCGTTAGAGCCAAGAAGCTGATGGGCCATGTGAGGGCGGCTTGGATGACATCCGGTGTCACGCCTGCGCCGACGCCAACACCCAGAACAAGCATGCACATATCGCGTAGTCGATCAGGCACATGTGTGTGCAGGCCAAATAGGGCAGCAAGCGTCACCATCAGGGCCGGGCCCGTCAAAAACGGGGCTGAGATGCCCAAGCTTTGAAAAGCAAGACCAGACGCCCCGCCGATGGCAAGGGTCAAGATAGTGTCACGCGCTGTCGGTAAGTCGCTCACGGCAATGTCCCCAATTTAAATGCAGCTTAGGGCGTTGTTGCGGGAAGCTCAATCGTGGGCGTTTAATGCATCGCCAAACTGAATGGCAGTTCGTTGCGCGCAGCTTGATACCAAGCTCGAATTTTGGCGCGCTCATCGTCGTCCATTGCTGTGATATTGGCAGGTGGCATGGCGTGGGTGACACCCGCTTGTAGATAGACTTGCTTTGCCGCGCGCGCGATGTCGGCTTCCGTTTCCAGCAACATGCCCTTGGGTGCGCGGTGAATGCCGTCCCAGAATGGTTCACGTGCGTGGCACATTGAACAACGTCCGGCAACGATATTTGCGGCGTCTTCAAACCCTTGCGCGCTGGCAAAGACTTGTTCCACCGGGGTCAATGCGCGTGTCTGCGATTCCTCATAGGTGTCTTGGCGCAGAGGTGCGGTTGAAATCCACATGATCAGAATGAAGATCAGGGCCGACACAAGCCACGTCCAAGTTGGGTTGCCTTTGCCTGCGTGTATCGTGTTGAAATAGTGTCGTATGGTAACGCCCAATAAGAACACAAGACTTGCGATCAACCAGTTGTATTCGGTGGCAAAGGCCAACGGGTAATGGTTGCTCAGCATGAGGAAAATAACGGGCAGCGTCAGATAGTTGTTGTGAGTTGAACGCAGCTTAGCAATTTTGCCGTATTTTGCATCTGGTGTGCGTTCCGCTTTCAGATCCCCAACCACGATACGTTGGTTCGGCATAATGATCAGGAAGACATTTGCGGTCATGATGGTGGCTGTGAAGGCCCCTAAGTGCAGCAGAGCAGCACGTCCAGTGAACACTTGGTTGTAACCCCAAGCCATGATCACCAAGAGCACAAAGAGCAACACCATCAGAAATGTCGGTGTTTCGCCCAGTTTGGATTTACACAATGTGTCATAGACCAGCCAGCCAATGGTCAAAGACCCCGCAGAAATCAAAATGGCGGTGAATTGGGACAACTCAGCTTTGGCAAGGTCGATCAGATATAATTCGGCACCCGCCCAATATACGATCATCAATAAGGCTGCACCCGACAGCCAGGTCGAATAGCTTTGCCATTTATGCCAGGTCAGATGCTCGGGCATTTCTGCTGGGGCAACCATATATTTGATGGTGTGATAAAAACCGCCGCCGTGCACTTCCCATTCTTCACCTGAGGCCCCCCCGGGTAGGGTATCACTGGGTTTCAACATCAGATCTAGTGCAATGAAATAAAATGAAGCCCCAATCCAGGCCATCGCCGTAATCACATGTAACCAACGCACGGCAAAGCCGAGCCAGTCAAACATTATCGCCAGATCCTGCATCAGTGTCTCCCCGTTTTCTTATCTTATGGCACATGCAGTATCGCATGTGTCGTTTTATCTTGCTATTTATGATATTTCCCGACAGTTTCAAATTTCATACGACAATCAATGCAGGCACGCAGCGTTTTTTGAATAGGTGCGGATCTGAATGTTAGGAAGTTTGCTATATGTCATATTTTGAAAACATCCGCACATTCGTCCGCGTGTATGAGTTGGGGTCAATGTCTGCGGCAGCACGAGACCAACGGATTTCACCGGCAGTTGCTTCGTCACGTATTTCTCAGTTGGAGAATCATCTGAATGTACGCCTGTTTCAACGCACCACACGGTCCCTGAATGCGACCGAGCAGGGGCAATTATTTTATGAAGGGGCGCAACGGATCATCGAGGCGGTGGAAGATGCTGAGGCGGCGATTTCTGATGTGACCAGCAATCCGCGGGGGTCACTGTATGTTGCGGCACCTTTGGGGGTTGGGCGTCGTTTTATTGCGCCTCTGTTACCTGATTTTAAGAAAGAATATCCCCTGGTGGATGTGCGGCTGCGCCTGTCAGATCGTCGGATAGATTTGGCGCAAGAAGGATTAGATGTCGCCTTTTTTCTGGGCACGCCAGAGGACAGCAATCTTAAAATTCGAAAAATTGCCGATTGTGATCGACTGCTTTGTGCCTCGCCTGACTATATAAAAGCGCGCGGCATGCCGAAGACTGGCGCGGATATTGTTGCTGATAAACATGATTGCCTGATTTTACGTTTCCCAGGGGCACCCGAATTTCAGTGGCAGTTGCAGACCCAGGACGGACTGAAGCGTTTTGCGATAACCGGCCCGTTTGAGACAGACGACGGGGATGTGCTGACCAATTGGGCATTGGAAGGGCAGGGGATTGTTCTGAAGCCGCGCTTTGAGGTGGCCGCACATTTGCAAACCGGGGCATTGGTACCCGTTGCGACGCAGACGCCGCCATTGCCGGTTCAACTTGCATTGCTATATGCGCATCGTCGCCATCAAGATCCTAAGTCACGCCTGTTCATCGATTTTATGGCTGATCGTGTTAAGGCTCTGTTTCAGGGAAGCATGCTGTTGGATCGACCAAACCCGTCTGACATGTAAGGTCACCATCGTATAGCTCGCCGCGCCGAATTAGACTGAGGTGCGGGCCTGTTTAGACAGATGGGGCAAATCAGGCGGTGATGTGGGAAAGGTCTAGTGTGGCGTATGAAGTGTGTACATAGTAGCCTGTTCCGTCAAGGTAAGCGATCACGCAACCGTCTGCATCAATCGCTTCTTTGACCACTGAATTTGCTGCCTTCCATTCCCAGCGACCGTCAAATGCTTCTGCTACCTTGCAAGCCTGCCCAGCTGATACCTTAATAAAACCGCTCATTTCCTGTCTCCGTTCATACCTACTGATGGACAGATGGAGCAGAAGCGTTAAATTTGAAGTCTCTCTCTGCAGTTTTATCGGTGAATTCGGAAAGTTGATTGAAATCCCCGCTGTCAGCCCACAGCGGAGATCCTCAATATGATGGGCCGATTACGCGCCAAACCACACGTCCCACATTGTTTTAGTGCGCTTCTTGCCCATAATGGCTTCACTAACGGTTCGAATCCAGTTTCGGTCCTCATCTGAATCTGAAAACGACTTCATTGCACCATCAAGAAGTGTATTCGTGCTATCATTTGACGATCTCTTGAAGCGTGAAATTAGTGAGTATTCCATCTGTACGAAAATTTCGAGAACCTCGCGATTGCGCCCTTCGAGTGCAGAGCATAGAATATACCTAATTATCTTATCTTTTTCGCCTGCAGTGATGGGACGGCCGCGCTGAACAAAATCAGACAAAAGCGTTGGAAATAGATGGAATGCAGCTGCCAATGATTCCGGCGTCACGTCTGTGATTTTTTCTCTAATCGTTCTCCAAATATCAGCGTGACAGCTTTCGTCGAGAGCTGTCATCAAAATGTCTATTGCCCCTTGGTCCGTCGTGGGAGTTATTTCCTCAGAAAGTACGCCGAGAATTAAATTTTGCAGTGGTCCACGAAATTTTGAACTATCTAGGGAACAACCCGAAGTAGACAGCTTCTCAACTAATGGTCGTGCTGTATGATCCATTGCTTCAATGTGGGTTGACCAGGTAGCACTATCAATGAGCTTTAGTTTTGTGCAAACATGCTCATTAAATTCTTCCCAGCTCTCATCTTTTGCATGAGTAGTTGCAGTTAGGAACCCAAGCGGAATTGTTTTCAAATCAATTTTAGCTATTTTTTCTCGGTCGATTCCTGTTCCTTTTTGATTCAACACACAGGCGAAATCATTGTTTCCAAGCAAGCCTTGAAGATATTCGAAGTATGTCATTAATCCCTTTAAGCTTAGGTACGAAGAGCTAGCCAACAATAATGCCTGCCGCACGACTTGCTCGACAGCCTTGTGCCCAGGGTTTCAGGATCAGCCTGGAAGAAATGGCCCTCAAACTTAAAGCCTGCCGTGATGCGCCGATTGCGTTCTTCTGTAACCTGTTCAGGGGTCACTTTGATGGCTGGTGTCGAATATTCCCCCTTGTCATTCACAACATGGCCGGGGCCAACACCTTCAGGCGTTGCGCTATATTCAGCACCGTACAGGCCGTATTTGACGCGGAACTCATCTGTCGTTTCCACGTCGCGCCATGTCTGCACCACGACACCATTCTCAAGCTTTGAGACGTTCATGTTCACACCTTCCATACTGAAACACTTGAATGGACTTCAATGCCCGAACCGGGGACTGCTAAGCCGAAGCCGTTCGTACGGGCACTTCGGACGTAGTGGCGCAATGTAAAATCGCGGCCACCCGATGGCACAACCAAGCGACCCTCAACGACACTGTCCGTTTGGTAGTTGCCTCCCACAGCAGCTGAAAACGCATTGGCCCCTGCCAACGCGATCACATTGTCGGTGACGTTGAACAAATGAGCTTTATGACCATCCACCCGTATAGCAGGCGCAAGGGCGCGAATATCGTAAACACCCTCTGGCAATGTGATCGTGTTGCCTGAAAGAGTCGCGCCGGGAATGCTGTTCGCCACCACTGTATTTAAAGTTCGGATGATATTTGTCTGCGCGCTCGCATTCTCTGATCATAATTCTCATTTTTGGACTGTTTAATCTCATTCGGTATGCCGAAATGAGAGGTTTTTGCGTATTCTTGTCTAAAACCACTTCCGCCACTTATTGGCGTGAAAGCCCTTAATTCATTGGGCGAAACCCTAAAATATCATCTCATTGTTCTGTCTAAACTGGGTAGGTCCCCTATACATCGGACGGTGGGCTTGAAGTGGGCTGACTTCCAACGCGAATAGGCCAAGTCATGCGCCTTGAAATTCTGCAAAAATGATATTTTTCAACTTCTTCACGATTTTCGTGCCGAAAGTGAGTATTATCCCTTGACGATTGGGCCGTGCCCTTCTAAATCCACCACGGTACGGCGGTATAGCTCAGTTGGTTAGAGCAGCGGAATCATAATCCGCGTGTCCGGGGTTCAAATCCCTGTACCGCCACCACTTACCCAAAAAGTAAACATTTTTCCCATGCAAATATATGGGCTGTGTGACCCGTTGTTTAAGCGGTTTCTTTGGGGAGGTAGATGGCAAAACATGTGCCATTTTCGTTGCTTTCCGCAAGCTCAAGTCGGCCACCATGCCCGCGGACCAATTCGGCTGAAATGGTAAGGCCTAACCCGGTGCCACCTTTCCGGGCGTTCCCTTGAAACGCTGTGAATAGGTTGTCCCGGGCCTTGGCAGGTAGGCCAGGCCCCGTATCTTGGACATGCAAGCACCATTCTTGTTCGGTTTCGGATGCGCCAATGGTGACGCTGCCCGCATCCATGTTGGCAGCGACGGCTTGCCGAGCATTGCGCACAAGGTTAGACAGAATGCGATGAAGTTGTTCTGCATCCGCGATGATATTCATCGTGTCGGGGACATCATCTTTGATGATCACGGGGCAATCGGCCCCTGCGGCAAGGCGTTCGCTTTCGACCACGTCACGTACAAGGGGGGGCAAGGCGAATTGATCGAGATTTGGTGTAGGTTCTTCCGCTCTGCCAAAGGCCAGCGTGCTTTCGCATAGATTAACGGCACGCGAGACCGAGCTGATAAGCTTTGGCGCAATCCGCTTGACCGTTGGGTCCTCAATGCCTTCCATACGGTCGGCCATCAGCTGAGTTACCGTTAAGATATTGCGCAGGTCGTGGCTAATTTTGGCGACTGCGCCACCAAGTTGCGCCAGACGTTCCTTTTGGCGCAATGCCCCTGTGATTTCTTGCTGCATTGAAGCCAAGGCATCTTCAGCTTCACGCAATTCTCGCACGCTTGAATCAGGCATTATGACGGTGCGGGCGTCCTCGGGCGCTCTGGCATAGGCCTGCATCACAGAAACAACGCGCTTGATTGGAAGCACGATGATGCCACGCACCGCAATAAACAGCAGCACGGCTGTAATTGCTGAAATGACCGCCGACAGCAGCAAAATGTTAAGGCCATAGTCGATCATCGCCATGCGCAACCTACCGGTGTTCATGGTAACTTCGATCAACATCCCACCTTCGCGCACGGGTTGACCCAAAAGCGTCACGACGCGTGGCTGTGTGTCAAAAAGACGCTTCACGGCGTCCCACATTAATGTGGTTGCCGGGGCCTCGCGCAGGTCAAACCTGCTGTCGACCATGGCGTCCATGGGGGATGACAGCACAAGTTGGCTCGAATCGTTGCGACGCAGAACCACGTTGTAAACGCCCGCAGAATCCAACAGCTCGGCTTCCAGTTCAGGATCGATCATGTCGTTTGCCAGAACCGCCAGTGAAGCGATCTGCGCGCGTTCCAAGCGCAAAAGCAAATAATCTTCGCGGAAACGCGCAATCGAAGGGACAAAAATCATAATCTCGGCCAGCATCACGAAGATGACGGTCAATATCAGGAAACGTCCAGAGAGAGTATTTAGACCCATTTTATTTCACCCAAGTGATTAGGGGAGCCATTTTTGAACCGCCCGTACAACACGCTTTACTGTGTTAGATTCGAATAATCTGGGCGAATAGTAAACACCCGCTACGCGCTTATTTATTTCCGAAACTGTCGGATAGGGTGCAACCATTGCGGCGACGGCACCAATTTTCAACCCATTGGCAATGACCAGCGCCCAAGTGTTTATCAGTTCGCCAGCTTGGGGGCCTGCGATTGATGCGCCGACGGGCTTTCCTTTGACGACCATGACTTTGATCAAGCCGCGTGCTTTTCCGTCGGCAATAAGACGGTCATTGCCGCTAAAATCGAATCTTAGAACTTCCAGTTTCGCCCCATATTTTTCGCGCGCTTCGGCTTCTGTCAGGCCGACCTGGGCTAATTCCGGATCGGTATATGTTGCCCAAGGAATGTGATATGTGCGTGCCTTTGCTGGCATCGCTGTTAAAGCCGATCGGATGACAATCCCTGCGTGGTAGCCTGCGACATGCGTAAACTGTAACGGCGATGCCACGTCCCCGATCGCGTAGACCTTGCGGTTGCTTGTGCGCAATCCCGCGTCCACCTTGATGAGGTTGTTTTCAACTTCAATTTCGGCGATCTCCAGGTCAAGGCGTTCGATGTTTGACTTGCGCCCTACGGCCATCAATAGATGTGTGCCTTTGAACACGCGCCCATCATGAGTTTTTACCTCAATGGCACCCGCAGCGCCGCGAATTTCAGATGCGAGGGCATCCTCGGCAATTTCGATGCCTTCCGATTTTAGATTTCGCAAAACGATTTCAGCCATCTCGGGGTCATCTTTGCCCAAGGCCTTTCCGCCTTCGATGACAGTGACTTGGCAGCCTAGCCGTCGATGGGCTTGCGCCATTTCCATACCGATGGGGCCGCCGCCAATGATAAGCAAGTGATCCGGGCGTTTGGTTTGTTCGAAAATGGTTTCATTTGTGTCGTAGGGGACAGTGTCCAAGCCCGGGATTGGGGGCAGGAGAGGGGATGAGCCCGTCGCAATAACAAATCGACGTGCGGCGATGATCGTGTCTCCAGCTTGAATTTCTGTTGGTGAAATGAATCGCCCATATTCTTGAATAACGTTGACGCCTAGGCCTTCGAAACGTTCTACGGAATCATGGGGTTCAATGGTTTTCACAACATCGGCGACATGCGCTTTTGCACGGTTGAAGTCGATCTTTGGCGCTGCCGCCGTCACCCCAAACGGGTCACCAGCTTCCATTGCGTGGGCTGCCTTTCCGGCTGCTATTAAGGCTTTTGATGGCACGCAACCGTAGTTCAAGCAGTCGCCACCCATTTTGTGACCTTCGATTAGCACGACATCGGCACCCATTTGTACAGCACCCGCGGCAACAGAAAGCCCGCCGGATCCGGCACCGATAATACAAAGGTCAGTTTTGATGCGTTTCATAGGTTAGGCCTTTTTCGATAGAGCTTTAAGCAGGATTGGCAAAGCGGCGAGGGCGCAAAGGCCGAGGATCGGGAATGAGATGTGCGGTTCAAAGATGACACCGAGATCAGGGGTTTCTTGGCGATCAAATACTTCGCCAAGGCCCGCCCCGACAGACGTGTAAACAAGGCCACCTGGGATGATTCCTAGGAATGTAGAGACCACAAAACGCCATAAGGACACGCCCACAAGGGCAGGAATAAGGTTGGCGATGAAGAAGGGAACTGCGGGAACCAAGCGGATTAGAAACAGCATAGACCATTGGTTTTCGTCAATGCCGTCTTTGATCTTCTTGATCGTGCCGTCAGCGCCTTCCATTTTGGCAGCGAGCTTTTCGCCCAATCCCCATCTGGCGGCCAAGAAGATTACCACCGCGCCAAAGGTGGCAGCCGAAATGTTGAACAATGCGCCGGGGAAGACACCAAACAGGAAGCCGCCAGTCAAGGTGGCAATCGTCGCGCCTGGTAATGAAAACGCAACAATCACAACATAAATTGCAATAAATATGATCGCAGCAAGAAGGTAATGATTGTCACGAAAAGCCGCGAGGGTCTCACGATTTGCGGCTAGAGTCTCAAAGTTAAGATGGTCACGCAAAGTAAACGCCCCAACGGCGGCAACGACAAGAATCACCAGCAGAGGAAGCAGGCGTTGCGCTGTATGTGGGGGGGCTTGTTCAGACATCAGGTGGATCCATCTATTTGTATTCATCACAATATGCGGTGTTCTGGTGTAAAGTGACAGGGGCCTCACGCAGGGGTGAACAAGGGTGAAGGAAACGAATCTAGAAGGATGGAAAACCGGGTGAAACTGTAATAGTTAGATGGTGTTTAGGCGCGACACTGCAACATTTGGACCTTTCCTAGGCACCTAATAGTGGCGATATGACCTTTCATGCAGAAAGTTCTGACTTGAAGGGACAAAAGCGGGATGCATGAATTGACTTCCCGGCCTAAGCCTCCTAAAGACCGGGTTCAGAGATTTTGGAGCTTTCGAATCTGTTTTGGATCTCGCAAGCTAATATGATGGAGACGCGCTATGAAACGCACATACCAACCTTCGAACCTCGTTCGTAAACGCCGCCACGGTTTCCGCGCACGCATGGCGACTAAAGCTGGCCGTAAAATCATCAACGCGCGCCGTGCTAAAGGCCGTGCTGAACTCAGCGCATAAAGACTTGGGCGAGCGGGATACCCCGATGATTACGCCCAATGCTGAGATGAAAGTTGCAACCGCCGAGGTGGAAACGCCTACGGCGGTTTCCGCTTGCCTGTCCGTATTGCAAAAGCGGCGTGACTTTTTGAAAGTCGCACGCGCAAAACGCGCGGTTGCGCCGGCGTTCATACTGCAGATGCGAACGCGCCAGCCGGATGAAGCAGACGGCATGCGCATTGGTTACACCTGTTCCAAAAAGGTTGGGAATGCAGTTGCACGCAATCGTGCTAAGCGCCGCTTGCGTGAGATCGCTCGGCTTGAGCTGCCCGAAAGCGGGCGCGATGGTTGCGATTACGTGTTGATTGGGCGTGCGAAAGTGACAGCGGAACGTGACTTTCTTGAGTTGCGCAAGGATTTGCGTAAGGCGCTGGGGAAGCTACACAACCCTAAACCAGCGCGGCCCAAGTCAAACGCGCTTGAAACGGCCGAGGGTGCATAACATGACCCCGCTCGCGTTCATTGTCTCTTTGCCGGTGCGTGCCTATCGCCTTCTGTTGTCTCCGTGGGTTGGTCATGGGTGCCGGTTTCAACCCACATGTTCCGCATATTCTATGGAAGCGCTTGAAAAACATGGTGCTTTCAAAGGCACATGGTTGACAGTACGCCGCATCTTTCGCTGTCACCCTTGGGGAGGTGAGGGTTACGATCCTGTGCCGCCAAAACGGATTGAGCAGCCCAAAGATCATCACTGAAGCACGCTTGCAGCAAAGCGTTTCATCTACTATTGCAGGCGCATGTATGATGAAGCTGATGATATCCACCCGCTGTTTTACGGCGCCCCCTCAACCACTGAGTTCAAAAAGCTGCGCAAGCGCATTGTACGCGCCACGCGGGAGGCGATTGAACAATACGGGATGATTGAGCCCGGTACGCGCTGGCTGGTCTGCCTTTCTGGCGGTAAAGACAGTTACACGATGCTTGCCGTCCTGCACGAATTGAAATGGCGCGGGTTGCTGCCGGTGGAGTTATTGGCCTGTAATCTTGATCAGGGTCAGCCGGGCTTTCCGGCCACTGTATTGCCTGAATTCCTAGAAAAAATGCAGGTACCTCATAAGGTTGTCTATGAAGACACCTATTCGATTGTAAAAGATAAAGTTCCAGCTGGGCGCACATATTGCGCGCTTTGCTCACGTCTGCGGCGCGGGAATCTGTATCGTATCGCGCGCGAAGAAGGTTGCTCGGCGGTTGTTTTGGGCCACCACCGGGATGACATATTGGAGACATTCTTCATGAACTTGTTTCATGGGGGGAGGTTGGCAACGATGCCCCCGAAACTGGTGAACGAGGAAGGTGATCTTTTCGTCTATCGCCCGTTGGCACATGTGGCCGAAGCCGATTGCGAGAAATTTTCCTCTGCCATGAAGTATCCCGTGATTCCCTGTGATCTATGCGGCTCACAAGATGGGCTGCAGCGCCAACAGGTTAAGGGCATTTTGGATGGTTGGGAAAAGAACAGTCCCGGGCGACGTCAGGTGATGTTTCGCGCGTTGATGAATGCTCGACCTTCGCATTTGTTGGACCCAGCTTTGTTCGATTTTGCGGGGCTTATCCGTCGAAAGGAAGCCGGATCGGGTGAAATTGAAGAAAATGAGACACAAGTTCCTCAGCTGCGTTAATGGATACCTGAAAAACAGGCGCTAAAGTTTGGTTGAATTCCTCGACATTTTCGGTGGGGACAATCAAGGCGAAACTATGCGAAATAAATCCAGTAATCCATTCTTCCAGATTAAGCGTATCATCGGCCAAGATTTGCAGCGGAACATCCGACATGGGGTTGTGCTGTTGCCGGTGGTTATGCTTGCCGCAAATCGACTGTTTGGGGATGTCGGATTGGTGACGGTGGCCGTCCTGATCCCGCTTTTGTATTATTCCATCATGCATTCGAAGTCGCTTGGGTTTGCAGAGGTTCCGCGCGATGCGACCACGGGATTGGTGTTGAAAAGTGGATTGACCCAAGCTCTTGACGAATGGATCTCTGGGGCGAGAACCTCGGGCAGTTCTACTGCCTGTGTGGCGGTGGAACTTGACGACTTTCGTGGATTGGCTGCCCGACTTGGCGAGGAAGCTAGTGATGAAATCCTGCAGAAAGTTACTGGGCGAATGCAGTCGGTTTTGCGCAGTTCGGACGTTCTTGCGCGCAACGGACGAAGTGGATTTATCCTGGGTCTTTCGCCTATTCGCAGGATTGATCTCGAAGCGATGATTCAATTAGCGGCGCGATTGCACGAAGCCATCGAGGAACCCTTGGTTCTCAAAAACATGAATGTACACTTAACCGCTTGCACGGGTTTTTGCTTGCTGTCTCGTAGCCCACGTAACGGTGCTGAGGCGTTGCTCGATGCAACGGCGGTGGCCTTGCGGCATGCGAAACAACAGGGGGCAGGGTCAATTCGCGCCTTCACCCAAGAAATGCAGCTGGAAATTATGCCAGACCCAGAATTACGTGCGCGTATTGAAAAGGCGTTGTCGAATGGTGAAATACGGCCGTGGTATCAGCCGCAAGTCTCTACAAACACGGGTAAAGTGACTGGCGTGGAAGCCTTGGCCCGTTGGATCCACCCTGACCGCGGGGTGGTGCCCCCGTCAGACTTTTTGCCTATTATTGATGCATGCGGTCTATCTGGGCGACTTGGCGAGGTCATTTTATACCACGCATTGACAGCTCTGAAGTCGCTTGACGAAGCTGGCACTGTTATCCCCGTGATGGGCGTGAACTTTTCAGACGCTGAATTGCGAGATCCGCGCTTGGTCGAGCGAATTCGCTGGGAATTGGATCGTTTTGATCTTGCCCCGCAGCGCTTGGGCATCGAGATCTTAGAAAACGTCATCGCCGACCATGATGGGGATATGATCTCTCGCAACATCAAAGGTTTGTCGGAACTTGGGTGTTACATTGACCTAGATGATTTCGGCACAGGGCATGCCTCGATCTCGAGTATCCGACGTTTTGCAATTGGGCGCTTGAAGATTGACCGGTCCTTCGTATCCAAGGTGGATGAAGATCAATCTCAACAACGTATGATTTCCGCGATTTTGACCATGGCAGAACAGCTTCAATTGGAAACCCTGGCGGAAGGGGTTGAAACACCGGGGGAACACGCAATGCTTGCTCAACTTGGTTGTGGTCATGTGCAGGGGTTTGGCGTGGCGCGCCCCATGCCGCTGGAGGATCTTCCGGCCTGGATCGGTGTTCATGAAGCCAAGTTGAACGCGACATTGCGCATCGGTGGTAAACTTGGATGACTGAGCAGGTTTGCTAATCCGATGAAACTGCGCGAAAACGGGCTTGTTCTTCCAGTTTGGGTGTGAATTCGACCGAAATCGCTTGACCTTTTGCCCCTAGGCTTGTTCAACCCGTTCAGAGTTTTAACAGGGAATATGGGCGGGATCGCATGGACGACCAGAATAAGAATCTCATTCTAGCTATCGCTTTGAGCGGGCTTGTTATGCTGTCTTGGACATATTTTTTCCCAGCAGAACAGCCTGTCGATGTTGATCCAAATGCAACAGAAATCGTGGCAAGCACTGAACTGACGGGATCTGGCACTGTTTCCGCAACAGACGGTCAAGTTGCGGCGGTCGTTGATACCGGGGTTGAAACTCAAGTCGAAGCACCGCGTTTGGACATTCAGACGGCACGTGTGACGGGGTCTTTGTCCCTACGCGGCGGTCGGATCGATGACCTGCGTTTGAATGATTACCGCGAAACACAGGCGGATGATTCTGATGTTGTGACTTTGTTATCGCCCGATGGAAGTGATGCGCCTTATTACGCCCAACATGGTTGGCGTCCGCTGCAAGGCAGTGTTTTGACGACGGAAAATGTTCCTGGCCCATCCACGATTTGGTCAGTTGAAAGTGGCGAAGTTCTGACGGCGGAGACGCCTGTTACCTTGATCTGGGACAATGGCGTTGGCCAAGTGTTCCGTCGTACAATGTCAGTTGACGAGAACTACATGTTCACGATCCGCCAGTCAGTCACCAACAACAGCGATACCACTGCAGCCCTTGCGCCTTATGCTTTGATTGCGCGCCACGGTGAGCCAAAAGATTTGAAGGGTTTTTTCATTCTCCATGAAGGCGCGATCCGTAATGCAGACGGGATCCGTGAGGAGACTGATTATGATGATATCACCGAGCTTGATTATGTCCCCGCAGAAGGTTCGCGCGCTGAAATCACCACAGTCGAGAACGACGGCTGGATTGGTTTCACCGATCACTATTGGATGACGACGTTGATCCCAGGTGTTGGCCAAGCCTTCACTGCGAAGGAACGTTATATTGATGGGCGTGAAATCTATATCGCTGAAACGCTGCTGCCGACGATTTCGGTTGCTGCAGGCACAGAAGAAGCCATCGAGACACGTTTGTTTGCCGGTGCGAAAGAATGGGAAACCATTCGCAACTATGAGCGCGAAGAAGGGGTCACAGATTATATCGATAGCATCGATTGGGGTTGGTTCTCGTTCTTCACGAAACCGATTTTCTGGCTGCTGCATACGCTGAATGGTTTGATTGGTAATATGGGTTGGGCGATTATCGCGCTGACACTTGTAATCAAGGCGATGGTTCTGCCGCTTGCGTATAAATCTTATGTTTCCATGGCGCGGATGAAAGAAATCCAACCCGAAATGGAAAAGCTGAAAGAAAAAGCAGGCGATGATCGTCAAAAACTGCAGCAAGAAATGATGAAGCTGTACAAGGAAAAGAAAGTGAACCCAGCTGCTGGGTGTTTGCCGATCCTTGTGCAAATTCCGATCTTCTTCTCGTTGTATAAAGTGATCTTTGTAACCTTGGAACTGCGCCACGCTTCGTGGATTGGCTGGATCCGCGATCTGTCCGCGCCTGACCCAAGTTCGATCTTGAATCTCTTTGGGTTGCTGCCATTCGCAGCGCCAGATCCAAGCAGCATTCTTGTGTTTATTTCGCTTGGTGTTCTGCCGATCCTGTTGGGTATCTCAATGTGGTTACAACAGAAGTTGAACCCTGCTCCAACTGATCCGACACAACAGATGATCTTTGCTTGGATGCCTTGGGTTTTCATGTTCATGTTGGGCGGCTTTGCCTCTGGTCTGGTTCTTTACTGGATTGCGAACAACACAATCACCTTCATGCAGCAATATGCAATTATGCGCAGCCATGGTCACAAACCGGATATTTTTGGCAACATCAAATCCGGCATAAAGAAGCGTGAGAAAAACAGCTGATGGGAACACTCGCCCAGATTTGGCGCCATCCAATTAAGGCGCATGGGCGTGAAGCCATCGTAAGCGCGCGGCTGGATCCCAGTCGCGCGTTACCGTTGGATCGTCTCTGGGCTGTGGCGCATGCAAATGCGAAACTGTCCCCAAGTGAAGATGGCTGGCATCGCTGCCCCAATTTTTCACGTGGGGCGTCGGCACCGCTTTTGCAGGCCTTGGAATGCAAAGTTGATCAAGCCAGTCAGACGCTGACGTTGACACATCCGCAAAAGCCTGGGATCACGGTGAACCCGGATGATGCGAATGACCAAGCGCGGTTGATTGGCTGGTTACAGGACCTAACGCCGGATGGACGACCAAAGCCAGTGGCGATCATTAAGGCGCAGAACGCGATGACGGACAGCCAAACTGTATCGTTGTCCCTGATCAATCTTGCCAGCAATGATGCGATTGGGGCAGGGCTTGGGCAGGGTATTTCGCCTTTGCGTTGGCGCGGGAACATGCTGGTCGCGGGGCTTGACCCTTGGGAAGAACGCAGTTGGGTTGGCAAAAACATCCGCATCGGGAGCACAGAGTTTTATATTCGCAAAGAAATAACCCGTTGTCGTATGACAGAAGCAAATCCCGAGACTGGTGAACGTGACGCGGACACTTTGGGTGCATTAAAACGCGGATGGGACATCCAAGAAATGGGTGTGCATGCGGTGGTAACAAAAGCCGGTGAAATCACCGTCGATGACAAAGTTGAGGTGCTCTGATGGAAGTGAAATTCCCGCTGGCCGAAGAACCTGATGACTTCACACGTGAAAAAGGCCGCATGTTATTTGCTGGCGAAACCACCTTTCTAAAAGGTGTGGTTGCGATGGATGGAATGCCGCCGGACGACCGCTTAGAAGTGTGTTTTGCAGGGCGTTCAAACGTTGGAAAATCAAGTTTGATCAATGCGTTGACCGGGCGCAAGGCGCTGGCACGTGCATCTAATACACCAGGCCGTACCCAGGAAATCAACTATTTCTGCGCGGGTGAAGACAGTCATTATCTGGTCGACCTTCCTGGTTATGGCTTCGCGAATGCACCATTGCCAGTGGTTGAGAAATGGCAACGTTTGTTGAAGCGTTATCTTTCCGGACGTGCAACATTGCGCAGGGCGTTCGTATTGGTTGATACGCGCCATGGTGTGAAACCGGTCGACCATGAAATCATGTCATTGTTGGACCGATCTGCTGTGGCGTTTCAGGTCGTGATGACGAAAATGGATAAAGTTAGCGTCGCAGATCGCCAGAAGAACCTAGATCAAACGCGCAAAGAATTGCAAAAACATCCCGCAGCCTTCCCTGAGATCGTTATGACCAGTTCTGAAAAGGGCGATGGGATTGAAACCCTGCGCAGTATCATTGCCACGCTGACCTGATCGGGTCAAAATTTACCAGGTAACAAGATGAAGAAGCAAGACGCCATGAACCAGGACTGGATCGCCACTGCCCGCACTCTGTCAAAAGCTCTGCCCTATCTGCAGCGATATGACGGCGCGATTGTTGTGATCAAAATGGGTGGCCACGCGATGGGCAACGACGAAGCGATTGCGACGTTCGCGCGTGACGTTGTTCTGATGCAGCAAGTTGGCTTGAACCCCGTGATCGTGCATGGCGGTGGTCCGATGATCAACGAGATGTTGGGTAAACTTGATATTAAATCTGAGTTTGTGAATGGTAAACGTGTGACGGATGAAGCCACGATTGAAGTGGTTGAGATGGTTCTGTCGGGACGTGTGAATAAGAAAATAACCCAAGCGATCAATGCCGAAGGTGGGCGGGCTGTCGGGCTTTCCGGCAAAGACGCGCATCTGATCACCTGCGATGTGACAGACCCTGTGTTGGGCCTTGTTGGCACGCCGGCTGAGGTCGACACTGCCGTTTTACAAACCCTGTTTGATGCGGACACGATTCCTGTGATTGCACCGCTTGGCGTCGGCCGTGATGGCGCGACATTGAACATCAATGGTGACACGGCTGCGGGCGCGATTGCGGCTGCACTTGAGGCAGATCGCCTGTTGTTGCTGACCGATGTGGATGGCGTCCGTGATGCGTCGGGCGAGGTCGTGACCGAATTGACCGTTGAACATATCCGTCAGATGACCGCGGATGGTGTGATCAAAGGTGGGATGATCCCCAAAACGGAAACTTGCCTTGATGCGATTTCTGGTGGTGTTCGCGCTGCGGTGATTTTGGATGGACGGGCACCGAATGCCTGTTTGCTTGAGCTGTTCACAGATCACGGCGCTGGGTCGATCATTCGCGCCAGCGCCGAATAGATTTATCCGCGAAATGCTACTGATTGCGGTGCAATTGTTAGACACGCGAATCGAAACTGGTTATCCTCCGGACATGTGAAATCTGGAGTTTATTAACTATGTCTATTCTGAAACGTGGCCTCAAAGGCGCACCTGTAAAACGCTTGCAAGAAAAATTGGGCGTTGCGGCTGACGGCGACTTTGGTGGCGGCACCGAGAAAGCCTTGAAAGAATTCCAGCAAGCGAACGGCTTGGCGGTTGATGGCATCGCTGGGCCAGACACATTTGCAGAAATGGGCCTGCCAGAGCTGATTCTTCTGCGCGTCGGATCACGTGGTAAGATGGTCAAAAATATGCAGGAATGTCTTGGAATTGGTGCAGACGGCCACTTTGGTGCGGGCACAAAGAAAGCCGTAGAAGAATTTCAGGCGGCAAATGGCGTGGCGGTTGATGGCATGGCGGGTCCTGGGACCCTGTCCAAAATGCTGGGGCTTCTGGCGATCTTTACCCCTGAAGTGGTGGAAAAAGCTGTCGTTCAAGCCGATGAAGAGCACTTTGAGGGCGAAGCCCTGCCAGAATTTGATGGTGGTGACGTTGTAGCCGCCGGAACTGAACCAGAAGCAGAGACATCCGTTTGGGGCAAAGTCACTGGTTTGTTCTCTTAAAACCTAATTACAACAATTGATAACAGGCGTCCGGATCACTTCGGGCGCCCTTTTTTTATCTATTGATGAAGCGATC
This sequence comes from Halocynthiibacter namhaensis, assembly GCF_000812685.1. Lineage (GTDB taxonomy): Bacteria > Pseudomonadota > Alphaproteobacteria > Rhodobacterales > Rhodobacteraceae > Halocynthiibacter > Halocynthiibacter namhaensis. The sequence continues at coordinate 20,724 of NZ_JWIF01000023.1, read as the reverse complement.
ACATATCCTGCGAAACCCACAAGACCAGCGCGTCTTCTTCGCTGACGGAAACACAGCAATGGCCCATTGAGGCGTCATAATAAACGGAATCGCCGGTGCCTAGGCGTAGCGGGCGGTAGTGTTCGGTGTGCAATTCGACGTCGCCTTCCAGCACATACATGAATTCTTCGCCGCGATGGCGCACCCATTCTCCGAACTGCGACATGTCACGGGCGCGGATACGCGATAGATAGGGCAGCATGGATTTGCTGGTGATTTCTGTGCACAATAATTCATGTTCATAGGTTTCGGTTTTCCGCATTTCGCCGTGATCTTTGCGTGTCACATCGCGGCGACCGGCGATTTCACGGGATTTGCTTTGGACAAACAGTTGCGGGGTCTGCAGATCCAATGCCTCGGTGAGGCGACGAATGATATCAAAGCCTGCGCGGGTTTGATCGTTTTCGATCTTAGACAGTGTGGATCGACCGATTCCCGCACGTTTCGCCGTTTCCTCTAAGGTCCAGCCGCGCGTGCGCCGTGTTTCACGGATAAGACGTGCAAGACCTGCGCTGTCTTGGGCAATTTCAGCCGCTTCCAAGCCACGTAGGGGCTGAATATCTTCCATTTCGGCCATTTGGGCGTCCTTTTCACAAAACCGCGTGCAGGAAATCAATACAGAATGAGGTATTGATTTGCACTTTAAATGAGTCTAATCAGAAAAAGTTCCTTAAGGGGAAATTTTTTCCCTTATAGGGGAAATACTGGAAACACCGCGCGGGCAAGACCTGCGCATTCAGGGAGAAGCAGAGTATGACTGAGCCACGCCGCACACCGCTTTATGATCTTCACGTCGAACTTGGCGGAAAAATGGTAGACTTCGCGGGCTGGGAAATGCCTGTGCAATACCCGCTGGGCATCATGGGTGAACACAACCAATGCCGCGAGAAAGCTGCGATTTTTGACGTGTCCCACATGGCGCAGGTTGAACTGCATGGTGAGGGTGCCGCTGAAAAGCTAGAAGCGCTTTGCCCACAAGCCTTCACCACACTGAAGCCTGGCAAATGTCGTTACGGTTTCTTCACCAATGAAACTGGCGGCATTATGGATGACCTGATCGTGTCCAACGCTGGTGATTTCATCTATCTTGTTGTGAACGCGTCTATGCGTGACCAAGATATCCCACACATGCGCGCAAACCTTGAAGGTATTGAAGTGCGTGAGATTACCGATCGCGCGCTGATCGCGGTGCAGGGCCCAAAAGCCGAAGCAGTTGTTGCGGCGCATTGCCCAGAAGCAGCGGAACTGACCTTCATGGCGACAACCGTGGCTGACATTGATGGTGTATCATGTCGCATTTCACGTCTGGGTTACACCGGCGAAGATGGTTATGAAATTTCCATCCCAGAAGGCGACGCGGTTCGCCTGACACGCCTGTTCCTTGAAAATGACGATTGTGATGTCTCTGGCCTTGGAGCCCGTGACAGTCTGCGTCTGGAATCTGGCCTGTGTCTGTATGGAAATGACATCAATGGCGAAACTTCGCCTGTGGAAGGCAACCTGACTTGGGCGATGCAGAAGCGTCGCAAAGAAGAAGGCGGCTTCCCTGGTGCGGACCGCATTCAACGTGAATTGGCAGAAGGTCCTGCGAAACTGTTGGTTGGTATCAAACCAGAAGGTCGTGCCCCTGCGCGTGCTGGCGTCGAAGTGCAATGCGTTGAGGGCAACACCATCGGTGCCATCACATCCGGCAGCTTTGGCCCAACAGTGGGTGGTCCGGTTGCTATGGGTTACGTCTCAAAAGGTCACGGAGAGGCCGGCGAGAAGGTAAATCTGGTCATCCGCGGGAAAACTCAGCCCGCAGAGATTGTCAAACTGCCATTTGTGCAGCAAAACTATAAGCGCTGACAGCGTTAACATCGGGAGATAAGTAAAATGTCCACCTATTATTCAGAAGACCACGAATGGATTGCCGTTGAAGGTGATATCGCCACAATCGGTATCACTGCACACGCTGCAGAGCAACTTGGTGAAGTTGTGTTCGTTGAGCAAAAAGATGCAGACGACGAGTTCGAAAAAGGCGACGAGATCGGCGTGATCGAATCTGTTAAAGCCGCTTCCGAAATCTACGCACCCGTAGATGGCACCATCGTTGAAGCCAACGAGATGCTGGAAGGCAACCCTGCTGCGCTGAACGAAAGCCCAGAAGGCGACGCTTGGATCTACAAAGTGAAAATGTCTGACTTGTCACAGGTTGATGACCTGATGTCAGAAGCGGATTACAAATCCTTCATCGGTTAATCTGAAAATAACAAATATCCGGCCAGATCCCCTGGCCGGATATTGCTGCACAGCCTGCCCCAGGGGGAAATTACATGTCATTCAAGCTTACTGACTACGAAGCCTATGACTTCGCCAACCGTCGCCACATCGGGCCAGCCCCGCAGGAAATGGCGGAGATGTTGAAGGTCATCGGGTATACAACCCTTGATGAACTGATCGACGACACCGTTCCAGCAGCGATCCGCCAGAAAGCGGCGCTTGATTGGGGTGATGCGATGTCTGAGCGTGACGCGCTCCATCACATGAAGAAAATTGCGAAGAAAAATAAAGTTCTGACGTCCTTGATTGGTCAGGGTTACCACGGCACAACCACACCTGCGCCGATCCTGCGTAACATTCTGGAAAACCCTGCTTGGTACACGGCCTATACGCCTTACCAACCTGAGATTTCTCAAGGCCGCCTTGAAGCGCTGTTGAACTTCCAGACCATGGTGTCTGATTTCACAGGCCTTGAAATTGCAAACGCATCTTTGCTGGACGAAGCGACCGCAGCGGCTGAAGCCATGGCAATGGCGAAACGCGCGGGCAAATCCAAGTCAAACGCCGCTTCGTTCTTTGTGGACAAATTCTGTCACCCACAGACCATCGCCGTGATCAAGACACGTGCGGAGCCTCTGGGCATTGACGTGACTGTTGCGGATCCTGCGGATATGGAAGCTGGCGCACACTTTGGTGCGATCTTCCAATACCCTGGCACCAACGGTCATGTGCGTGATTTCACTGCACAAATCGCGGCCCTGCATGAGCACAAAGCAATCGCGGTTGTTGCGGCTGACATCCTGTCGCTGGCATTGCTGAAATCACCTGGTGAAATGGGCGCAGATATCGCCATCGGTTCCACCCAGCGTTTCGGCGTTCCAATGGGATACGGTGGCCCACACGCTGCTTACATGGCGACCAATGACAAGCTGAAACGTTCCATGCCAGGCCGTATCATCGGTGTGTCCATTGATAGTCGTGGCAACAAAGCCATGCGTCTGGCGCTGCAAACTCGTGAACAGCACATCCGTCGTGAAAAGGCGAACTCTAACGTTTGTACAGCGCAGGCTCTGCTGGCTGTTATCGCGTCCATGTACGCTGTGTATCACGGCCCTGACGGCATCAAAGCGATTGCACAATCCGTGCACCGTAAGACATCCCGTCTGGCGAAAGGTCTGGAAGAAGCAGGCTTTAACGTGGCACCAGAAGTGTTCTTCGACACGATCACCGTTGAAGTTGGCTCTTTGCAAGGCGTTGTCATGCAAGCGGCTGTCAACAATGGCGTGAACCTGCGTAAAGTGGGCGAAGATCGTGTTGGTATTTCCCTGGATGAACAAACCCGTCCAGAAACCATCGAGGCTGTTTGGCGTGCTTTTGGCATCGACAAAAAGGACGACAGCAAAGCGAACCGCGAATATCGTTTGCCAGACTCAATGCTGCGTGAAACTGAATATCTGACACACCCGATCTTCCACATGAACCGGGCTGAAGCAGAAATCACACGTTACATGCGTCGTCTGGCTGACCGTGACCTCGCGCTTGATCGTTCAATGATCCCACTTGGGTCCTGTACAATGAAGCTGAACGCGACGGTTGAGATGATCCCTGTAACTTGGCCTGAATTTGGCGACCTGCACCCATTTGTGCCGGCTGATCAAGCGCTTGGTTATTCCGAGATGATTTCAGACTTGAATGATAAACTGTGCCAAATCACAGGGTATGATGCGATTTCACAGCAGCCAAACTCTGGTGCGCAGGGTGAATATGCGGGTCTTTTGACCATCCGTGGTTACCACAAGGCAAACGGTGAAGGCGCACGTAATGTTTGTCTGATCCCAACCTCTGCCCATGGTACAAACCCAGCATCCGCCCAAATGGTTGGCTGGAAAGTTGTACCGGTTTTGGTTGACGATAAGGGTAACATTGACGTTGCGGATTTCCGCGCGAAAGCGGAAAAGCACTCTGACAGCCTTGCGGCTTGTATGATCACATACCCATCCACGCATGGTGTGTTTGAGGAAACCGTACAAGAAATCTGCCAGATCACCCATGATCACGGCGGCCAAGTTTACATCGATGGCGCGAATATGAACGCTATGGTTGGTCTTGCGCGTCCAGGGGACGTAGGCGGTGACGTAAGCCACCTTAACCTGCACAAAACCTTCTGCATTCCACACGGTGGTGGTGGGCCAGGCATGGGTCCGATTGGTGTGAAATCACACCTGATCGCGCATCTTCCTGGGCACCCTGAATATGCGGGCGCTGTTGGTCCGGTTTCAGCGGCACCATTTGGATCACCTTCGATCCTTCCCGTGTCTTGGGCCTATATCTTGTTGATGGGCGGCGCAGGCCTGACCCAAGCAACCAAGGTTGCGATCCTGAACGCGAACTATATCGCAGCAAGTCTGAAGGATGATTATGACATCCTGTATTCAGCCGAGAATGGTCGTGTGGCGCATGAATGTATCCTTGATACACGCCCGCTTGACGAAAGCGCGCATGTAACCGTGGATGATATCGCTAAGCGTTTGATCGATAACGGTTTCCACGCGCCGACCATGTCCTGGCCTGTTGCTGGTACGCTGATGGTTGAGCCAACAGAATCTGAACCAAAAGCCGAGATCGACCGCTTTATCGCTGCGATGAAAGATATTCGCAGTGAAGTGCGTGACATTGAAAGCGGCAAATCTGATGCGGAGAACAACCCGCTGAAAAACGCGCCGCATACTGTTGAAGATCTGGTGGGTGAATGGGATCGTCCATATTCACGCGAACAGGCTTGCTTCCCTGCGGGTGCTTTCCGTGTGGACAAATATTGGTCCCCTGTGAACCGTGTCGACAACGTGTACGGCGACCGGAACTTGATCTGCACATGTCCTCCGATGGAAGACTACGCTGAAGAAGAGTAAACCTTCCTTAATAGACTTTGAAAAGGCGGCCTTCGGGTCGCCTTTTTGTTTGTGGGCTAGGGGATTTATCTGCGGCCATAAAAATACCCGGCGCAAAGGCCGGGCATTTTCCAAAACTGTCTAAAGTTGGATCAGTTCTGAGGGGCTGGATTGGGCAGGATCAGGTTCAGAACCAGACCGGCGATGCCGGACAGGCCGATACCTGCGAGTGCGAAACCTTCTCCGAAGTTGATTGTCAAACCACCCAGCCCGACCACCAGAATAGTTGAGACAATCACCATGTTGCGCGGCTCTGTCAGGGCGTCGCCCAGACGTGTCAGCACAGACAGGCCAACCACAGTCACCATGCCAAACAGCAAGATCATGATGCCGCCCATAACCGGCATTGGGATCGTGCCAAGCGCGCCGCCAAGTTTGCCAACAAAAGACAGTACAATCGCAAAGATTGCGGCCCATGTCATGATCGCCGGGTTAAAGGCACGTGTCAGGGTCACGGCACCTGTGACCTCGGAATAGGTGGTGTTCGGTGGTCCGCCAAGGAAGCCAGCGGCCATCGTCGCAAGACCATCACCCAGCATGGTGTTCTCGATGCCTGGCTCCTCCATGTAATCTTTTTTGGTGACGTTGCCGATGGCCAGAATGTCACCGAAATGTTCGATCGCTGGTGCAATCGCGACGGGCAGGATGAACATGATGGCTGCAAAGTTGAATTCCGGTGTGACAAAGGCCGGGATTGCGAACCATGGCGCGCTTGTGAAGGCGGCCCCATTGATCAGGCTTTCGCCTGTGATCATGCCCATGATGATCGCTGCGATATAACCCGCAATCACGCCGACAAGGATCGGCACAATACGCATGATTCCGCGCCCAAGAATCGCGGTCAGCATCGTTGCACCAAGGGATACAGCCGCGATGATCAATGCGGTGGATTTCGCCATGATCTGCGTGTCACCCGCAAGACCCGTGGACATGTTCACAGCAACTGGCGCAAGCGACAGGCCGATGATCATGATGACCGGGCCCACCACGATGGGGGGCAAAAGTTTGTGCAGAAAGCCACTGCCAAAGATGCGAATCGCAAAGCTTAGCGCCACATACAGCAGGCCAGCCGCAGCCAGGCCCCCGGTGGTCGCTGCAAGACCCCAGGTTTGGGTCGCGTAACCAATGGGGGCGATGAACGCAAAGGATGACGCCAGAAATACGGGGACTTTGCCCTTGGTCACGATCTGAAAAATCAGGGTGCCAAGGCCTGCGGTAAAGAGGGCAACGCTGGGGTTCAGACCTGTCAGCAGTGGCACCAAGACGAGGGCACCAAAGGCGACGAACAGCATCTGTGCCCCGATTAGGGCCTGGCCTGGGCCAAATTTATAGTCGGTATTTTCGATAGGGGTCATTTTGCATCCTTCTGGACCAATCGGTCCAATCATCCAAATTCGCATCTTACTGGCGGATTACTGCTTGGTATTCCAGACTGGTTTTGCATCTGGGTAAGATTTTCTGCGAGTAAACCGGAAAATAGGCGTTGGGCGCTTTTGGTGGGCGGGAAACATGGTATAGGGCGGGCAGCCTGAAAGAGGAAAACCCATGTCAGCCACTTGCGAAATTTGTTCAAATACTACCCCATTGACCAGCCACAGCATGGCCCCGCGGGACGCCGTGGTTGATCTGTGCGAGACATGTCTTTCTGGCGTGAAAGGCCCGCTGACCGAAGCACCGCATTGGCAATGTTTGAATGAGGCGATCTGGTCTGAAACCGATGCGGTGAAGGTTCTGGCTTATCGGTTGTTGTTCGGTTTGAAATCGGAAGCTTGGGCGCGTGATTTGCTGGACATCGCATATCTGGAACCCGATGTTTTAGCCTGGGCCGAGGCGGATCTACCAGATGAAAATGCGATTATTCACCGGGACAGCAATGGCGTTGTTTTGGCTGTTGGGGACGCGGTTGTTTTGATCAAAGACCTGCCTGTGAAAGGTGGTGGCTTTACGGCGAAACGCGGCACTGCAGTGCGCAATATTTCCCTGTCGCCGGATAATGAAACGCATATTGAGGGTCGGGTGAATGGCCAGCAAATTGTGATCTTGACGCAGTTTGTAAAGAAAACCGGCTGATCAGAACTCCATTGGGATGGTGACTGGGCCGTCATTGAGAAGGCGAACTTTCATGTCGGCTCCGAACTGTCCGGTCTGAACAGAAATGCCCTCTGACTGCATGCGGGTGATAAAATATTCATAAAGCCGTGCGCCGTCTTCCGGGGGGGCGGCGGCTGAAAAACCAGGGCGATTACCCCGGGATGTATCAGCGGCCAATGTGAATTGACTGACGATCAAAGCGGCACCGCCTGTCTCTGAAAGAGACCGATTCATACGGCCTTCTTCATCGCGAAAAATACGTAATTTTGCGATCTTAGCTGTAAGCTTATCTGCGTTGGCTTCGGTGTCGCTTTGCATGGCGCAGACCAAAATCAGCACGCCTTCAGCGATTTCCCCGATACGAATACCATCCACATCGACGCTGGCCTCAGAGACTCGTTGAACCACTGCTTTCATACGCTTTCCTTATTGGTTTTGTGCGATCAAATATCCGACGCCACCGGCGACGATCAAACCGATGATGACAGAAAATGTGATCTTCCAAACCGACCAAGGGCGTTCGCCTTGAACGCGGCCCGTTTGTCCGTTGACCACGAAACGATAGGTTTTGCCACGATATTTATAGGCAGCCATCCAAATCGGCAAAAGGATATGCTTGAACGTCACATCGGACACGCTGGTGTCTACGGCACTGATCCGCTGGCGATCACCGCCAATGTCGAATTTGATGTCGCGGCGAATGACGTTGTCCATCAAGGTCCGGGCTTCGTTATAGCCATCGGACAATTCGACGACATAGCCTTCGGAATTAAAACCTGCCAAATATTCCGGCCGATAAGGTTCGAGATGGGACAAATCCCATGGCGCCAAAGCGTCGGTGTATTTTTTAGGCAGGCTGCGGCTGGCAAGCACCAACACGTCATCGAAAAACCGGGCGACCCGGCCTGAAACATTACACCAACGAATCTTTTGGACGCGCCGTATTTCGGTTTTTCCGTTTACTGTAACGGTACGGTTCTCGTAATAGACGGTGCCGCGTTGACCCGAATAACGCGATTTCGTATCGGCGTCGTAGGTCCAATAAGGGACATAGATGCCGTTCATTTTACGGCCCTTTCGGGCGTATTCCTGCAAGCCACCAGGGGCAAACCAAAGTTTGCCAAGCCAAGCGTTCATCTGGTCGTGGGCGGCACGTTCTTCCAAGGCGAAGGGCAGGGCGGCTTTGGGCTTGATCTGACGGGATGCGCCCGTGTCAGTGACGACAGGGGTTGCGCAAAATGGACATTCCTGGGCGTGGTTCTGGTCGGAAAACACGACCTGCGCGCCGCAGTTCGTGCAAGATGATGTGCGAATTTCTTCTGTATCCGCTTCGGGCAGGCGGGCGTTTAGCGCAGCGCGAAAGTCTAGCTCTCGGATTGCATCTGAACGCGGGGGGGCGCCGTGGCCTTCCATCACCTCGGTGTTGCCGCAATGGTCGCAGCTCAATAGGCCGGCAGCCGGATCAAAACGCAGATCCGATCCGCAGGCGTTACAGGGAAAACGATGGGTTTCTTTAGTGTCAGACATGTATCAAAGCCAGCGGTGCAGGATTTTGGGAAGCATAATACGCAAAGCATTATCCTTTAAGCGCAGATGCCGCCAGACGTGAAATGCCCCGTGTAGAACGATCAGAATGATCAGGGCGTCAAAGACGATTTCATGAATTTCAGTGGCGAATTCATGCAAGGTTTTGCTACCCCCGGCAAAGTTAATCGGTATCACGCCGAAACCTTTGATCACGAAGGGTGCGGCCAAGCCCGCAAAGGCACCAGAGGCAACGACCACAGGCACACCAATCTGCAAAAGCTTGTGATTTAACGTGTGGAATTTCGTGCCCCAACCCGGAAGTTTTGGCCCGGCACGCCCCAAAAGCCCTTTGCGCAACCAGAGGAACAGCCAAATCCCGGTGACCATGGCCAGCAGAACCCCAGCACCGGCATGCGTGGACAGTGCTGCTCCCGCGTCGGCCATGTCGTCGTCGGGTTCAACAGCAAAGAAATAGATCAACAACGCAAAACTTAACCAGTGTAACCATTTAACAAGCGTGCGTCGGTTCATGATATTTCCCTTCGAGATTTTACCCAGCATAGGTCTGCATGGTTCTGCGGCAAGGGATTTCAGGTTTCACTATCTGGTTGGCAGATTGTTGCAAATGGCGGCAGAATAACATGCGGATTTACCGATATAACGGTAGATGACCGCGTGAAAAGCTGTGATCCACGCGGTCTTATTATGTCAGCTGCCCGGCGGTGGCGGTGGCGGCAAGATGGTGAATAGCTGGGCCAGTTCGACGATCGACGCCGCTTTTTTCCAACCATCCTGACCCGCAGCCCAGACCAACGTCTGACGGGTCAAGCTGCCGTCAGCTACTTTTGTGCCCATGGCCGCGCGGGAAAATGGCCCAGTGGTCGCGCCGCCTTCGGTAATATGCCAGAGCTTTTCCACGGGAGGGGGCGGGGGAGCTGCCTGTGTTGCAGCAGCCTGTGCTGGTGCCGCACCCCATGGTCCTGCCTGTGGCGTCATCGCAGAATTCATCTGCTGCGCCATCGCCATGCCCATACCCATGCCCATACCGGCGCTCATGCCGCCGTCACCGCCTGGATTATTTGCCGCGGCAGTCATGGCCTCGGCTGCAGAAAACTGGGTGTATTTGCCGAGATCCCCAGCGATCCCCATTGAGGTGCGCTTGTCTAGAACAGCTTCGACCGCAGGCGGCAGAGATATGTTTTCGATGTAAAGCTCCGGGATCGATAGGCCATAGCTGTCGATTGTCGTGGAAATCTCGGTTGCAATCAGCTTGCCCAGGTCGCCTGTGTTTGCTGCCATGTCCAACACAGGGATGCCAGACCCCGCTACTACGCGGGAAAACTCCTGCACGATGATATTGCGGATCTGGAAGCTGATTTCATCCATAGTGAATTCGCCGTCGGTACCGGTGATTTCCGTCAGGAAGCGCCCCGCATCTTTCACGCGCACAGAGTAGGTGCCAAAGGCGCGAATACGGGTCGGGCCGAATTCAGGATCACGCAACATCAAGGGGTTTTTTGTGCCCCATTTTTGGTCATTGAACCGTGTTGTGTTGATGAAATAGATTTCTGACTTGAACGGGCTTTCAAACCCATGATCCCAATGCTGCAGATTGGTCATGATCGGCATGTTATTGGTTTCAAGCATATACATGCCTGGGGTGAAAACGTCGGCCAATTGGCCCTCATGCACGAAAACCGCGGCTTGTCCTTCACGGACGGTCAGCTTTGCGCCGTATTTGATTTCATGGCCTTCGCGCTCAAAGCGCCAAACCATTGTATCATGCGTATCGTCGGTCCATTCGATCACGTCGATGAACTGGCCGGTCAGAAAATCTAAAATACCCATGGGTTTTTCCTTTGGTTAACTACTTGTGCTGATCTTTAGGTCAGCCACAATTTTTTCAACGATCGGACGCGCTTGGCTGGCAGACATGCCAGGGCGCAATCGGGGATCGTAAAGAATGCGAAGAAGCAATTCGTCGTGACGGGTCAAAAGCCCGAATTCTTCGTCATCATTGAAGATGGATGGGCGCGCATCAGGGCTGTCATTGGGTAGCCCTAGGCCTTGTGCAAGTTCCTCGTGAAAACAAGACAGCCGTGTGAGGTCGGGGTGTTCTGCGCGTATGACGGCGACGGCTAGGTTGAAAACGCCCGAGTTCTGCGGATCCCACGCAAACATTTGGCATTGTTTGTGCCGGGGCAAACTGAGAATGGTTGCTGCGTCTTGTGCACGAAGGTCAGGAATAATTTGGCGCAGTTCTTGATGCCAGCTTTTGCGCTCATGTTCGTTTAGGACGAGGACGTGAAAGTTTGGATTTTGCGCGGCGACAGTGACAGAATGACGGCTGGCATTTGAAAGCTGCCGTGCAAAATCGCTGATGCTTGCGAGATCTCGTCGCTGTTGGTTCGGTGGCACGTCTTGGCCGAAATAGACCCCGAATCGAATAGGGGAATTCCAGCGACGCAGGGGGGCCGGGGACCGACGCATCTGGCCATGGGCTGCGTTGGTTTCGTTGAACAATGCGATTGCCATGAAATTTTCGACCAAGTCACTGCGCGTAAAGCGTGCATCACTTGGGGCCGTGTCACGACGCATCCGCCCACTGGACAGGCTGGCCTGTTCCGTTTGGGCAAGATGTTGTTTCATTGCAAGGCTTTGCTGGCTTGTTTGGATACCCGCAGTTGAGAGATCCGGGTGCAGTCGGTTTTGCTGTACTTCTGACACGGGGCCTGTGGCCGGGGTGCAGCCCGCCGTAAAGGCGAGCCCCGTGACCATGAAAACTGAGGCAAAAATCCGATGCAGCATGGATGCTCCCGTTGGATGCCTTAAGAAGACACCGTTGTCGCGATTGTATCGCCAGTACTATCACCGCGCGCCTTGGCAGAGGCAAGCGTATCCTTAAGGTCACTTTCCATCTTTTTCAGATCTTCTTCGGCAGCGGCACGACGGGCTTTGCCTTCGTCTGCAATTTGCAGGCTGTCGTTGATCGTCGCAATCAAAGTTTCATTCGCAGATTTCACAGCCTCAATGTCGAACACACCACGTTCCATTTCGGTGCGTACTTTTTGGTTCGCAACGCGCAGGTTCTCGGCGTTGGCGGTCAACAGCTCGTTGGTCAGATCGGTCGCTTCGCGTACGGCATCCGCTGCTTGGGTCGAGCGTTGGATTGCAACGGCTTGGGCCAGTTGTGTTTCCCAGAGCGGCACTGTGTTAACCAAAGTCGAGTTGATCTTTGTAACCAAGGATTTGTCATTTTCTTGAACCAAGCGGATGGATGGCAAGGATTGCATTGTCACCTGACGCGTGAGTTTCAGGTCATGAACGCGGCGTTCCAGGTCATCACGTGCGGCGCGCAGATCACGCAGTTCTTGTGCAACCATCACCTGCTGATCTTCGGGGGCGGCATCCACAGAGGCCGCTTTGGCTGGAATTACATCGTCGTCCAGCACGCGCAGTTTTTCTTCACCGGCAGAGATATACAGCGCCAATTCGTCATAAAACGCGAGGGTTTTATCATACAGCTGATCAAGCGATTTGATGTCTTTCAACAGCTTGTGTTCATGATCCAATAAGTTGTCAGTGATCTTGTCGATCTGACCTTGAACTGTTTCGAAACGTGCCATGAACTTTGCGAATGGCGCGGTTTTGCCCATCAATTTTTCCCACCAGGACCGTTTGCGACGCACATCCAACTCGGTAATGGAAAAGCCACGGATGGTGGAAACGATCCCGCGCAGGCTGTCACCGGCTGGACCAACATCTTTGTTGCGTACGTCGTTCAGCATGGCTTGGCTGATGACTTGCAGTTCTTCTTGCGCGCTTGAGCCAAAGCTAACGATGGATCCTGTATCGCTCATGTCGATTTCAGCCATACGCTTGCTGATTTCTGCGGCGACAGGGGCGTCGGCTTCGGCCAATGGTACAAGTGCCGTAGATGGTTCTGCCAAGGTTACAGCTGAAATTTCGGTAATTTCCGCGCTGCGGGCTTCGGCTTTTTCTTTAACTGTTGTGCTCATGGATTTGGATCCTCGTGGAATTGGTTTGTTATGAAAGGTTAATGGGCTGCGTCGCGTGTAAGACGATCACGCAGCACTTCGATTTCGACATCTAGGTTGTCCTGCCCGTCTTCAAGAAGCTTTTCGGTTCTTGCGGTAAAACCTGTTTCAAGGTCGTCTAACAGGGCTTCGTATTTTTCACGCGCCTGGGCGTTAGGTCCGCGTGTGGCGATCGAAACATATTGCACCGTCGCTTCGCGCGCACCTTTTAGATAAACGCCAAGGTATTTTCGCGCTGCGGTTAAGTCGCGTGGATCGTCTTCGACCGTGCGAAACATGTTTCGTGCTGTGATGGCGAAACGCTCAACGCGTGTGGTCAGCATGCGGTCGTGGGTGCGGGTGATCGCATCGCGCATTGCTTCGAGATGTTCTTCGCCGTCCTCAACCGCACGTGCAACACGGTCAGCCTGAAAACGATCAATACCTTCCATGCCTTTGTCGCCAAGCGGGTCGAAACCAAAGGTAATCGCGTGGCAGGCAGCGGCCACAACACCAAGGGCGATGGGCCCAAACAGGCCGCCCATGCCGGTGAATGCAGCAAGTAAAACACCTACCCCTGTCAGGGCTGAGCCGATCATTTTGCGTGGTAATGCGGGGCGACGCGCGACTTGGCGTGCGTTGAATTCCGCTTCGGCGCGCAGACCTTCACGGGTCAGCCAGGCCGCCAAAATCAGTGCCCCGAAGGCCAAAAGCGTGAGGGTGAGGGCCAGTGGTTCGCGTCCAAAAGCCTTGAAGGCCAAAGGGACCGGAAGGATGAACATCATGCGCGCGCGAAAGCGGTCACCTAATGTTGCCTTTGCAGGTCTATGGTTGGGCGCGACTGGCGCGCCCGTTGGTTTTTGTGCGTTGTTTGGGCTGAAGTCGCCACCAAATCGCTTGGCCATTATGCAGCCCCTTTAAAGGTTGCATAAATGATCAGCGCCATCAGCAGCCAAAACCCAAGGTTTTTAACCCCATTTCCACCCATATCAACATTTCCCCAGTGAAGAATTGGTCGTTCTGTACCTATATAGGACATCAGAACGTGCCATGCCAGCACCGGGGTGGGGGAATTAATGGTTGGAAGTACCCCCAGCGCCGCGTTCATGATTTAGTTTGCGTTGGTAACCAGATTGAATGATCTCAACTGCAAACAGCACAATCACTGCAAAGTAGAAGGTTGATTTGGACATCGGAATGATCTCATGGCCAAAAACTTTCAAGGTAAGACTGTCATCATGCATCGCATGTGCAGCCGCTGGACCAGCTTCACCAAGCAAAACAACACCGACGATCAGCAGAATAAACAGCCCAAGAACTTCGTACATACGGTTCTTTTCAAGGAAGCGTGTAACACCATCTGCGAGCAACAACATCGCAAGACCTGAAATAAGGATCGCAGCCGCGAGAATTGGGAAGACATCGGTGATTGCAAGGGCAGACAAAATTGAATCAAAGCTGAAGATCAAGTTCATAAGGACGATCATCATTACGACTTGGGCCGCAGATTTTCCAGATTTGTCGCCAACGGCCTTATCAAGATGGCTGACGGTCAGCATATGGCTGATCTCTTTGACAGCTGTATACATGATGAAAACACCACCTATGACAAAAACAACGGTTGCGAAGTTTACACCACCTTCAAGAATGCCAAGCATGTCGAAAACATGGAAGGGCGCGGAAAGGGCACCGATCAGTCGGATCATGACAAACAGCAGAATAACTCGCAGTGCAACCGCAACAATGATGCCCCAGAATCGAACCGATTTTTGGGATTCCTTGGGCGCGCGCTGGCTTTCAATAGAGATGTACAGGAGGTTATCAAACCCCAAAACAGCCTGCAAAAAGCAGAGCATTATAAGGTTACCTAGGTTCTCGATCGTTAAAAGTTCGGACATGTTCCGCTCCGGCTCGCTAAAAATTATTGGCCTGTTTTGCGGAATGTCGATGGATTTGTAAATGGGGCAGTCGATGCGGCCCCGTTATGCCCAGGTTAGCGACGCATAATTGCCGCTATGCGTTGGGCGATAGATGCGCTGCCCTTGGCTGATGGATGGATCATGTCTAGGGCGTGGTAAGATCGGTCACCGGCAGGCACAAGATCGCGCAGCGAGACGAAGTCAACGCCAGGCATTTGTCGTGTGATGCGGATAAGGCGTCGTTCCAATTCATCGCCATCATCGCGACAATGTTCAATCATGGACCCAACCCCAGGACTGCGTAGATAGCCGATATAGATTACCCGTGCGCCAGTGGCGCTGAGGCGGTCCAGAAGATTGGGAATTGCACCCCATGACCCATCAGCCGCGGCCAATTGATCCATTCGGTCATCGCAGGCATTGCAACCGCAGCCAAACAGCAGGTCATTACCGCCACCGTTGAGAATAATCCAATCTCGCCGGCCTGCACGGAATTGCAACGGAATACTAAGCCCTGCGGATGAGAACAATGGTGTTTTGCTGATAATGGATGCGCCGACTCTGGATCGGTCTTGCACCCGTGACCCCAACTCGCGTTCCAGAAATTTTGCGACAGATCTGCCCGAGCTGCGGTTCCACGCCATCAGAGAATCGCCCATGACCAATATTTTGCGTTCGTCTGCCGCAAATACGGGTGTCCCGATTGCGAATAGCAGTCCTACAATCGCACAAATTACGCGTATCTGCACGCCTAGGCGATACGTGGGTATGATGTTGTTCTTCATTCTATTCCCCATAAGGTCTGGCATGGTCGGGAATGCACGTCGAAGAATAGAAAAACACGAACTGGTTAACAAGAGGTGCCGAAGGGCTGCCCTGATCGGATTTTTAGCGACCGCTACGGGGCGCTGGACCTTTTCCCGACCGTCCGTTTGTGGGTTTTCCCTTGGAGAGTGGGCGACTGGTTCCTCCCGTCGGGCGTGCGTTTGGCTTGCTGCCCGATTTGCCACGTGGCTTGCGTCCGCCTTCATCCGGGGCCGCTGCCCAGAAATCCGCCTGAGATTTACTGCCCCGGGCTTTCCCACTTGCCCCGGGTTTTGAACTTGGCTTGCCGTTGGATCTGCCACCAAACTTACTGCCAGGCTTTGTACCTGCGTTCTGACTGGGTTTGCGGCGTTGCGTGAGGGTTGGTTTTTCATCTACGCTATCCAACCCCAACTGGTCTCGGATCACCCGCGATTTCAGTTCTTCCACTTCGCCGGACTTAAGTTCGTTCAGCTGGAATGGTCCGTAACTGATACGCATCAAACGGTTTACTTCGAAACCTATCTGGGACATCGCACGACGAATTTCACGATTTTTGCCTTCGCGGATTGCAACGGTCAGCCAGGCATTTGCGCCCTGTTGCCGGTCAAGCGTCACCTGCATCGGCTGAAATTGTTCACCCTCAACCCGAATGCCTTTGCGCAATGGATCAAAGCTGGCATCCTGAGGGCGGCCATTCACGCGCACGCGATAGCGACGCAACCAGCCCGTTGAAGGCAGTTCCATCTGACGTTTCAATCCGCCGTCATTGGTCAGCAAAAGCAAACCTTCAGAGTTGATATCAAGGCGTCCGACACTCATCACGCGGGGCATGGCTTCGGGCAGATTATCAAACACCGTGTCGCGACCTTTTTCATCGCGCGCCGAAGTCACAAGACCCGTGGGTTTATGATATAACCACACACGCGGGGCATCCGGTTCCGCCAAGCTTTCACCTTTCACAGTGATTTTGTCTTTGCTCGTGACGTTCAGGGCTGGGCTGTCAATCAGCTTGCCGTTCACAGTGACATGGCCATCTGCGATCAAACGTTCTGCATCACGGCGCGACGCCACGCCTGCGCGGGCAATTACTTTGGCGATACGATCACCGACGCGGGCATCACTGCGGACATCGGTGCGGGGGGTGTTGGGTTTATCTGTCATGTGCTCGCTTTACCCTGGTACTGCGAAAAGGGAAAGCTGCTTGGCAGAACGTGATTGCCAGGGCATGAACGGGCTGTGATTGGATTTACGACATATATGGACATTGCGCTGGACGAAGCGCATATGGCGGCTGCCCGTGGTGAAGTGCCCGTTGGCGCGGTTTTAGTGTCCACCGATGGTAATATCCTTGCGCGCGCCGGAAATCGCACACGCGAGCTGAATGACCCGACGGCCCATGCGGAGGTTTTGGTCATCCGCGAAGCCTGTGCGGCGCTGGGCCAGGAACGCTTACCGGGGTGCGAACTATGGGTGACGCTAGAGCCATGCCCGATGTGCGCCATGACGATTTCTGCTGCACGGATTGCGAAGCTGGTGTATGGCGCTTCTGATCCAAAATCCGGTGGCATTGGTCAGGGGCCGCGTATTTTTGACCATCCTCAAGCGCATCACGTGCCGGAAGTGATCGATGGGGTTCAGGAAAATACATGCGCGATGTTGTTGAAAGATTTCTTTGCCCAACGTCGTTGAACTGTATCGTTTTAATTCGCGATATATACGGGTAGCCGTGTTTTTCAGCCACCCGTATGTTCTTTAAAGGTTAGGCTTCTGGCGTGCTATTTTCTGCCAGAAGGGTGTCAAAGACCTCTGTGCTGATGCCCATGTCGGCGCTTAGTATTTCAAGAAAATCGCGTTCTTTGTCAGATATCTCGCCATCAGCGCTCGCCACCTGAAAAGCAGATTTCAGAACTTTTAGATGTTGCTCGGGTGTTAGATCGGGAGCGTAATCTTTGAAATGCTCATGTGTAAGACTTGCAGCCGCGTCGTTACAAACCTGGGTGATTAAGTCCGTGTCAAAAATATCCCCGAGGTTTTCACGGCAAATTCGGTGAATAAGCGCGATCTCATCGGCGTCAATTTTGCCATCAACACCCGCGATATAGGTCATGGCGCCAAGCGCCTTAAGGTCCGCAGGATCAGCCTGATCCATGCTTTGCTGCAATTCTTTGTCCTTAAGTTGTTGTTTTTTATATCTGTTCAACAGGTATAAACCCAATGCGAGAAAGACGAATAACCCATAGCTGCCCATAAGAAGTTCAAGGAACGTCAGGGTCGGGCGTGAAGGAAGATCTTTGCTGATCTGATTGTCGCGCTGGGCCTGTTGAAATTCTGATCGTGAAATCGTGTAATAAGATTCGCCCGTGCAACCGGCGTCTGACAACCCATAGTGGCCAGCTTCTTTCCAGATGCTGAGAAAGAACAGATGGTAACTTTTGGAGACGCGACACACCGAAATAACGCCAGATGATCGCCCGAACTCTGCGGGGGGAATGGATGAGTCTTCAACGTATTCCAGATTTTGTGACGACCCTGCAATCACACCGAACCCGCGGGCTTCGGCGTTGGTGACACTTAGTAATGGAAGGGTGAATATGAAAAGAAGTGCGGATAGAAAACGCATAACTGTTGACCTGTACTGATTGAAACTGGGGCGTAAATTGCCCGAAGGTCGGTACCGTTAACGCGGATTAAAGGTCGGGGGAAGTCATAAAAACCTCCCCCGAGGGATCTATGCGTGGATCGCGCCATCACCGCAAGCGAGTGCCGCTTCGCGCACGGCTTCCGAACAGGTCGGGTGGGCGTGACATGTCAGGGCGATGTCTTCGGCACTTGCGCCAAATTCCATTGCGACGCAGATTTCGTGGATCATCTCGCCAGCTTGCGGGCCAAGGATGTGTCCGCCAAGGATGCGATCTGTTTCTGCATCAACCAGAAGCTTCACGAAACCATCGCCGGCAAACATGGCTTTTGCGCGGCCATTGCCCATGAAGGAAAACTTGCCAACTTTGTAAGCGCGGCCTTCTTCTTTCAGCTGCTCTTCAGTCTTACCAACTGTCGCAACTTCGGGTGCTGTGTAAACCACACCGGGGATAACCCCGTAGTTCACATGACCTTTTTTGCCTGCGATGACTTCGGCAACAGCCATGCCTTCGTCTTCGGCTTTATGGGCCAGCATTGGGCCTTCGATTGCGTCGCCAATGGCGTAGATGCCCGGAACATTGGTTGCCCAGTGATCATTGGTGGCGACTTGTCCGCGTGGTGTCATGGCGACGCCAAGCGCGTCTAGACCAAGACCGTCAGTGAAAGGTCTGCGACCCGTCGCGACAAGAACGACGTCCGCATCAATAGTGGCTTCCTTGTCGTTTTTCTTAAGCTTGTAGTTGACCTTGGCTTTGGTTTTTGTGGTTTCCACAGACTGTACCGCTGCGCCCAAAACCAACTTAAGACCTTGTTTTTTCAGTGAACGCGCGAAGGTTTTGGAAACATCCAGATCCATGCCTGGGCAGACGTTATCCATGAATTCGACCACGGTCACTTCGGAACCAAGGCGTGCGTAAACGGAACCCATCTCTAGGCCGATGACGCCAGCGCCGATGACAACCATTTTCTTGGGTATTTTGCCAAGTTCTAACGCGCCGGTAGATGTGACGACGATCTTTTCATCGATTTCAATACCTGGCAGGGATGCGGCTTCGGATCCAGTTGCGACAACGATGTTTTTCGCTTCATGTACTTCGTCGCCGACTTTGACTTTGCCTGCTTCGGGGATGGAACCCCAACCTTTAAGCCAATCTACCTTGTTCTTTTTGAACAGAAATTCGATGCCTTTGGTGTTTTGGCCAATGACGTCGTCTTTATAGGACAGCATTTGGTTCCAGTCGATGGACGGGGATTTGCCCATCAGGCCCATTTTGGTGAAGTTATGGGTGGCTTCATGATAGGAATGGGATGCATGCAACAGCGCCTTTGACGGAATACAACCCACGTTTAGGCAGGTGCCACCAAGCGTGTCGCGGCCTTCGACACAAGCGGTTTTCAGGCCGAGTTGAGCGCAGCGGATTGCGGAAACATAGCCGCCAGGGCCGCCGCCGATAATGATTACGTCATATGATGCCATTGGTATTCTCCTGAGGGCGGAAATGGGGATGCACAAAGTATGCACAAGTTATGCACATACTATGCAGATGATTGGCGCATTGGAAGGGGGAGCGAGGCGTAGTCACCAATATGTGCGAACGCCAATTCCCCCGGGATAGTTGTGAAACGGAAATGCATCAAAGCAGGGCAGCAATGAGCATGATGAGGGTCGCAAGAAACCCGACAGCCCAGATGATGGAACGCGCGGGCGTGAGGCCGAGGACATAAGCGGGCACATAGAGGATGCGCGCGCCAAGGTAGAAACCTGCGCAGGCTTGCGTCACGCCATTTGAGGCAAAGCTAAATTGCACGGCGATTACGGCGATGGTGAAAAGGGCGAGGCCCTCAAAGTGGTTGTTCAGCGCGCGTTTGTGACGGCCAAGCAATTGGCTAGGTTTTGCTTCCTCGTCACGGTTGCCCATCGTGTATTTTGTGCCGAGTTCTTTATTCGCGATCCAAGCATAAGCACCGAATTGGCACATTTGCAGGATGGCAGCGAGGGTGAGGGCTGTGAGTTCAGTGGTCATGATGTGCTTCGGCGGCCTCTATGATGTGTTCTAGATGGTCATTCATTTTCACAAAATCGAACTTATGCGCGTCTTGCATTTCGTCGATTAAGGTGTCGCGTAGCTTTAGTCGGTCGGAAATGATAAAAGCTGAAACTGTGAAGCAAGTCTTGCCACCTTTTGCAATTTGAACCAGACCGGGTTTATCGGAGACAGTTGAGTTCCTATTCTGCGGCGAGAGTAACAGTGTTCAGGCTGTCATAGAAGTTCCTTTCTGCATGTGCTGGAGCAATGTATCCGATGGGTCCAAAGCGGCGTTCGTGATTGAACCAATGGACCCAATCGAGCGTGGCAAATTCGACGTCTTTTTTGCCTTGCCAAGGGCCCTCATGTTCAATGACCTCAGCCTTGTAGAGGCCATTAATTGTCTCGGCCATCGCATTGTCATAGC
>NZ_JWIF01000022.1 GCF_000812685.1 Halocynthiibacter namhaensis | reverse complement strand
GCTACATTTGGACCAGCGAAGGTTGGCTGTATCTTGCCGTCATCCTTGACCTGTATTCTCGCCGCGTCATCGGATGGGCTATCAGTAACCGCATGAAGAAGGATCTGGCAATCCGGGCGTTAGATATGGCCGTTGCTTTGCGCCAACCACCGGAGGATTGCATTCACCATACGGATCGTGGTTCACAATATTGCTCAAATGAGTATCAGAAGCGCTTGTCCAAGCACGGTTTCAAGGTCTCGATGAGCGGCAAGGGAAATTGTTATGATAATTCTATGGTCGAGACGTTCTTCAAATCCATTAAGGCTGAGCTGATTTGGCGCAACCGTTGGGACACACGCCGTCAGGCTGAAGGCGCGATCTTCCAGTATATCAACGGGTTCTATAACCCGCGCCGTCGCCACTCATCGCTTGGCGGGAAAAGTCCCTTGGCTTTTGAGCGAAAGGCCGCATAAATGAGTTCAGAGACCGGAACGTAAGCGGGACAAGACCATAGACATGAGACGACACAACATCTGATATCTTGGCCTCCAGATCATAGGCACCCGCGATTTCCGACACGATGTCTTTGACCGATCGATCATCCCAATGCCTCGATCTTTGCGTCTTCATTTCGGAACGTAAGTCAGCAGAATGTCCCCCAACAGAGATCGTGAAAGGATGGCAATTGTAATCCACGCTATCAATCACATAGGATCCAACAAACCCACCACCCCCGTCATTTGGTTGGATCGTCACATTGGCAACGGCTCCCCGACGCGGACTGTCAAAATGCGGCGCAGCATCGTTAAACACCAACCGCAATGTGTCTGAACGGATGCCCTCACGGTCAATGATTTCAAGGCTTATCAGGCGTTTGAAAAACAGCCCCGATACAGGCACACCATCGATATCAACATGAACCTTTGGATGCGTAATTAGTCCCATAGTTTCACCGCCCCCTTGGATTTACTCAAGACAACATCTGGCAGAGTAATTCGCACACCAGCAGGTGGGCGATGTGCAATGGGCGTAATATCCGGGTTTGCCTCCAGAACCCTTTCAACGGCACCAGCCTGGCGACCATAATGGCGCGCACAAATCAAATCTAACGCATCATTTTCTTTGGTAATATATGTGGACGACATCACATCCCTCCCAAGAGAGAGCGCAAAGAAAAGCCCGACCCCATGCGTTTCAATCCAATCGAATAGGCATTCCGCCTTGGCGCACCATGGCGATCATGTACTGTGCGATCTTCATCAACGGTTTGGATGGCATGATTGCCAAACACCTTTCCGCCTAAACTCACAAATATGAGCGGAAACCCGTTTTTGGCGGCCAGACGCACCCCTTCCAAAGTTCCAGCCCCACCCCATTCAGCGGGGAACAAAACCCCGTTGATGGTGATGGTTTCAGAACGCGGGCCAGTCCATTGCAGCGCGTTCAGGCCACCTACGGTTTCAAGTTCCGCCCAGGTCGTATCCAGCTTCCGACTGACATCTGAGTAGCTAAAGCCATGTGACTTAAACATAAACGGCCCAAGGGCCATGGTGACGGGTCCAGACATATGATGCCTCCTTAATCCGAAAAGCTTGCCGCAAGGGTCGCCGAGATACGGTCTCCCAATCGCGCCTCCAAAAGATTGACCAACCCTTCAGGATCAGAAACGCCTGAGGGTGCCGTGATCTGAATGCTGCCAATTTCCACGCGCGTTGTGGTGGATTGACCGACTGGTGCCCCGCTAGAAGGCATCGCCGCAGCCGACCCAACAAGTGCCGAGGATGTAAGCGCTGCAAGACCGGCCGCTCGAATACGGCCCCCACCTTGCAAAGATTTTCGCATGACACTTTGTGCCTGGGAGACATTCAAAATCCCACCCGATGTTGACGGCACAAAAATCTCAGAACGTGGCGTGTTTTCATTCACGAGATAGGGTCGCCCTGCAGCCACAGGACCACCCAATGCACGCTCCCCTCCATAGCCTCTGTCAGCGCCACGTTGAAAGGGAGCCGCCCCACCTGGCACTTCAGAAGCAGCGCCCGGCACTGCGGCGAACATACCCCCAAGATTAAAATCAGGTATAATTGCGGACCAATCCCATGAAGGTAAAAGATCGATCCATTCAAAGTTGAACCAACTCATCCAAGGAATATCTTCAATGATATCGCGCCAAGTCGCTTCCCCACGTAGAACTTTCCAAGCGGACATCAATGCAGTCACGGGAAGAAAGGCGGTCCAGCGGATCTGATCAATGATCCATCCCCACTCAAACCCCGGCGTCAAACCATTGAGCCCTTCAACAAGGCCGTCGCGGCTGAGGTATTTATCCCAGCCAAGCGGTTTGATGATGGAATTCCAAGCAAAGTATCCAATCTCTGCAGCAAGAATTGCCCAACCAATAACAGGGATAAACCGCATAGCCCCACGCCCCAACCATTTGAGCGGTGTAATCAACCGCCCCCAGCCCGATGCATTCATGCCAAACCGCCCCAAGCGGCCAAACATAGATCCCCAGTTGATTGCAGGAATTAAACTTGCGCCCCAACGTAGAGGAGTAATCAGTCGTGCCAACCTAAAACGGCGCATTCGTCCAAGCCGCCCAAACCGCCCTGACAAGTTCGAGACCCCACCACCAGCAAACATTGCACGCGCACCAAGGCCGACCAACCCAAACCGCAAAACGGCCAGAGTGCCAATAAGCCCCGCAGCCACGGTCAACAAAACGCCACCGGCGACAGCCATGGCCCCAAGGGCAAGGCCACCGATAACCAGCCATTTCGTGAGCTTTGGATGCTCTTTCGTCCAGATCACCATCTTATCAATAAACACCTGAGATTTTGTCAGCAATTCATTGAGAGCGGGCAAAACCACCTCACCAATACTCACCCCCAATCGTGTCATTTGATTGCGCGCCAACTGCATATTATTCGCCGTGGTTTTCGATCTCTCAGCATATTCAGCCTCTGAACTTCCAAGGTATTGCGTCTCATCCGCAACCATTCCCAACATCTCAGGCATGAGTTCCATGTTGTTCAATAGTTTGGTCAGCTCACGCGCCTCATCACCAAACAGGTCTGACATCGTAGATGCCCGCACGCCTGCCCTATCGCCCACCACTTATGCGCAAGCCTTTGGTTGATGGCCCGCAAATCGCAACAGTAACCGGGCCCGAGGGCGAAGAAATTTACTGCGATGAACATGGCCGCGTGAAGGTGTTTTTCCCATGGGACCGATATGGGGAGAAAAACGCATGAGCCTTAATTTTGCTCATGCTGCCTATGCTATTAAGTCCGCCTTTTCCGCATGGTCAATCACCTATCACTCCGTATAACAGATTGTGGTGACGTAATCGGCGTTAAGCCAAGTTTCAAAGGTAAGATTATCTTCGCCGAATGCGAGTGTCTGTACATAATCATCTGGCTTCAAGCATACGATTTGGGACAAAGCTACGGGTATCCGAACAGGTTCTAAATTTGAAGCCTTGAAATACGCTTCATACATGGTCCACAGGCGATACTGCTGAGCCAAGTCTTCTGGAATATCTGCATGTGCATGGCTAATCTGGCCCAAGACAGCGTTCATATTTCGTTTCGGATCGAGCCATTCAATATCCACACCGATTCGATGTTTTTCCGACCAGGCAACAACAACTTTATGCTTGCTATGATTGATGCTGATATAAAACGACATTGAACCAGCAATATGGTCAGCCTTGAAGTAATGGTCCTGGCCCAGAGATATTCCCCAGTCAAATGGGCTGGTGCCAGTGTGCTCTGCAAGGCCCCTACGCAAAATTGCCCGTGCAAGTAGGCTTTGATCCTGTCGTGTTTTTCGGGAATATTTCCGACAATAAGCGACATCTTCGGGCGTTGTCAGATTATCCATAAGACTGCCTGCGCATCCATAGCGTAAATCGCTCTCGATTATTGCGTAGGTTTTCATGTATAGCCACCCTAGGTGCCGGAATAAACATGCGGCATCGCCTTTCAATCGCTAACAGGAAACCGTTATGAAACCAAGAAAATTTCTGTGTGCCGCAAGCATTTTGCTTTCACTTTCGCTGGCTGCACCTGTGCAGGCCGATACGGTAAAAAATGTTGAAAATCACCCTATTTCTGCTTTTTCACATAACTTGCCGACTCGTGGTATTGCCCGCGCAATTGTACGCGCAGGGACAAAGCGTGGCTGGATCATGCAAGCGGTGAACAACAATACAGTGCGCGCACGTCTGGAAGTTCGCGCCCATACTGCTATTGTGGATATCACTTTTGATCGTCAGGTCTATAATATCACCTATGTCGGCAGCCAAAACTTGAATTATCGCAACGGGCGCATCCACCGCAATTATAACCGTTGGGTTCGCAATCTAGAAAATGACATCGCCGTTGAACTCAGCAACGTCATAAACGGAAATTAAGCGAACACCATGCCCTCAATACCGATGTTTACACTTGAGGCCTGGTCGGCCTGGACACCGGCCTGTCAATCGCGACCGGATTGGCAGACATGGGTTGATCATCCAAAGACAGAACTCAGCGAGGAAAAGATAGAACCGGACGTCAGAGATATCCCTATGATGCTGCGGCGGCGCTTACCCCCGCTTGCGCGCATGGCATTTCGTGCCGCTCTGGATGTAGATGATAATCGTGAAAATATGCACCTGGTCTTTGCGTCTCGCCATGGGGATGCAGGCATTACGCCGGCTATTTTAGACGACATAGCCAAGGATCAACCTGTATCCCCGGCAAAATTCAGCACGTCAGTACATAATGCCATCGCGGGGCTATATTCTATTCACACAAAAAATACCGCACCACATACCATGATATCTGCAGGCCAGGAAAGTTTTGCCCATGGGTTGCTAGAAGCTCAGGCAATTTTGCAGGAAGACCGCCACAGATCCGTGCTTCTTGTATATTATGATATCCCGCTCCCAAAGTTCTTTGACAGCTTTTGTAATGAGGGAACGGCAAGCATCGCGATTGCATTATTGATGAGCACCGTAGATGACACTTCACATCAGAAAATGACACTTACAAGTGACGTTTCAGTCAGCCAACCACCATCCGTTGATCCTGTTTTGGATTTTATCCGCTTTATCCTCGGGCGACATCCAGAATGGCGATCCCCCATCGGACAGAGAAACTGGATTTGCAAACAGCATGTTTAATAAGCTCTATTATGCATGGCGCGTCGTGGCGACAACCGTATCCATGGTGCTGTTTGGGGTTGGCGGGCTTTGCGTTACGGCCTTTGCTTTTCCAGCGATTGCGCTGGCGACGCGAGATCGAGATGAACGACACCGCCGGGCCCAGCACCTCATCCATGGGCTTTTTCGGGTGTATATCCTGATGCTAGAAGCGCTATTTCTGATAAAAGTCAGCACGAAGGATAAACATAAGCTCAATTCTTGCAAAGGATGCCTGATTATCGCGAATCACCCTTCCCTGCTGGATGTGGTGGTTTTGATGTCTCTTATGCCACGGGCGCAATGCCTCGTGAAAAGTGCGTTGTGGGACAATCGTTTTCTGGGCGGCGCTGTCCGTTCAGCAGGGTACATTCGCAACGACGTCAGCTCGGAACAACTGTTTGAAGAATGCAGCAGGCAGTTAAAGGCCGGGGAAAATATCATTCTGTTTCCTGAAGGCACCCGCACCCAGCCTGGCACTGCCATAAAATTCAAACGTGGTGCTGCGAATATAGCGCTTGCATCCGGGGCGGATATTCAGCTGGTATTTATCACCGTGACACCATCAACTTTGACAAAAGGCCAGCCTTGGTATCACGTGGCAAGATCACGCGTCAAAATTGATGTAGAATCCGGCGAACGTCTGGACATTTCCACGTATTTGTTGCACGACACACGAAGCATTTCCGCCCGCAACCTTACCCGAAGATTAGAACAGCCTTATGTCAAATAGTGATTCAGTTGAACTCGAAACCGAGATTAAAAACCTGATTATTTCAGCACTTGAACTGGAAGACCTTCATGCAGAAGACATCATCAGCAATGAGGCCCTATTCACCGAAGGGTTGGGATTGGATTCTATTGATGCTCTTGAGCTTGGCGTCGCGGTTCAGCGTGAATTTGGGGTGAAAATTGATGCACAAGACAAAGATGTGAAATTACATTTCGCATCAGTCAGCAACCTGGCCAAGTTCATTGCTGCAGCGCGCAAAGGATAATATGATGCTTACACATGACGATATCCTTCCGAAATTAACAGAAATCCTGACCAACCTCTTTGAAGTACCCGCTGAGGACATCACCCTTGAGGCCAATCTTTATGAGGATCTGGATCTAGACAGTATTGATGCGGTTGATCTGGCAATCAAACTGCAAGAATTTACTGGGAAAAAGATTGCGCCGGAAGAATTCAAATCCGTCAGGACCGTGAATGATGTTGTTGCACAGGTGCAAACCCTTATTGATGCCCCCATCTAAGGCCTTTCAGGCGATACTGCCCCTTGTTGGCATTGCCTATCCCTTTGTCATCCTGTTTGGTCTGCGTCATTTTCCGGCTTATGCACTTGGGGCGTTGCTGGTTTTAATCATTGTTGCACGTCACATCTGGACAGATCGCAAAAAAACCATTTTCGAAAATGCAGTTTTCGCCGCTGGCCTTGTGACGGTTGGCGGCCTGATCTTGATTGATGATGCCTTGGCGCTTCTGATGTATCCCTTGATCATGAACCTCGGGTTTGCTGCCATTTTCACCCATTCCATCCTATACCCACCCAGCATTATTGAAAAAATCGCCCGCCTTCACGAACCGAATTTAAATGAAAAAGGTGTGATGTATACACGCCGTGTGACACAGGTCTGGATTGGTTTTTTCATCGTCAATGGCGGGATTTCCGCCTGTATCGCCCTGAGCCGAGATATGCAGCTATGGACGCTTTACAATGGCTTTATTTCCTATGTTCTGATGGGGGTGCTATTTGCCGGTGAATTTATTATCCGCCAGTTCAAAAAATCCAACCACATAGGGTCCTCATGACGTTCTTATCAGTGTCATCACTGCTTTCTGTCGCACGAACACCAGATTACTTGGTTGCCGTTTCGAACGGAGAAATGATCGATTTCGCGCGTTTCCATCGTGAAGTAGGCATTACAGCTAGATACCTACGGGACGCCAAGGTTCACCAATGCACTCTTGCTTTTGGCAACAGCTATTATTTCTCAGTTGCCTTATTCGCCGCATTATACGCAGAAGTCGCCATCATTTTGCCACCAAACAATCAAGCGGACACATTAAAGGATATGAGCGCGCAGGGCATAACTGTTTTGCGTGACCAATCTGTCATTTCCATATGCGATGCATCATCTGACGAAATCACGTTTTCCCCCGAAAAACTGCAATCGGGTAAGATCAGTTTTTACACGTCCGGCTCAACTGGTGCCCCGAAAATCATCCCCAAAAATTTGCATCAGATCGAGGCCGAAATATCCGTGCTGCAAGAAACCTGGGAGAGTAGCCTCATGGGTTGCACGACAGCTGCGACGGTCTCTCACCAACACATCTACGGCCTGCTTTTCAAAGTCCTGTGGCCGCTGTGTGCGGGTAGGCCCTTTGTTGCAGATCAGGTTTTATATTGGGAGAACATCACAGCCCTCACCCCGAAAAATATCTGCCTTGTTTCAAGCCCGGCACATCTGAACCGCTTCCCCGATCAGTTTCATTTTGCAGCAAACATGGTGTTTTCATCCGGTGGGCCACTCAGCCTTGAGGCCGCAAACGCCAGCGAGCAACACTTAGGTTTTCGCCCAATTGAGGTCTTTGGCAGCACGGAAACGGGTGGCATCGCATTTCGCCAACAAACAACAACTGCCAGCCCTTGGTGTAAATTTTCCGTTGTTGATCTGGCTGAAATCGATGGGGTTTTACAGATCCGTTCCCCCTATCTGGACACGACGAGTTGGTATCAAACCAATGACATGGTGACACTGCATTCCGAAAAGGAATTCACCCTAAAAGGACGGAATGACCGCATCGTCAAAGTCGAAGGGAAACGTGTGTCTCTGATCGAAATTGAAATCTGGATCCAGGCGCATGAATGGATTGCCGATGCAAATGTTCTTTTACTCACTACAGGGCGAAAACCCTTGGCTTGCGTCGCAACCTTAACTGAGGCCGGGCAAGAAAAACTAGACAGTCAAGGGGCGTTCCGCTTTGGTCAAATGATCCGCCATGAAATGCATGGTCGGTTTGATTTAGCAGCCCAACCCAAACGGTGGCGATTTGTGGCCGAAATCCCTGAAAACACAGAGGGAAAGCGTTTACATCGCGACTTATCCGCGCTATTTGACTGACCTATTCTAGTGGAATGGGTCTATAATTCTAACATTCACTTGGAAAATGCATGTCATCCTGGGCAACAGGTAAAATTAGGCCACTTGTATTGGATGTTCGGCATTCAAATCATTCTGTATGTCTTGAACTTGGCCTAGATGCCGATCTTTTCCAATTTCAAGGCCATTTCCCTAATCATCCAATTTTGCCTGGGGTCGCGCAACTTGATTGGGCCGTTCGTTTCAGTAGTGAGTACCTTGAATTATCCTGTGACATACGTCAGGTCACCAAATTGAAATTCAAACAATTGGTCTTGCCAGAAGATCCAATAGCACTTCAGCTTGACTACGCCCCTTCAAAACACTGCGTAATGTTTGAATACCGAGACCATCAAGGCGCGCCCTGCTCGTCCGGGATTATTCACCTGGATCCGGCCACATGACATTCCGTCCCTGCGCAATTGTCCCCAGCTACAACCATCACAACGCAATTTCTGGCGTTGTAGACGCGTTGCGCGCATTGGATATACCAGTTCTGATTGTCGACGACGGCAGTGAAACTGCAACACGCGAAACGATCGCTGCCTTGCATGCGCCTGATGACGGTGTGACGGTACTGCGGCTTGCACAAAACATGGGCAAAGGCAAAGCCGTGATTGCGGGCATGAATGCGGCTCATGATGTGGGTTTTACCCATGGCGTTCAGGTTGATGCAGATGGGCAGCATGACCCGGCAGCGCTTCCCGAATTGCTGCGTCTTGCCGCTTTGCACCCCGAGGCTCTGATCAGCGGCAAGCCAGTTTACGACGACACGATCCCAACATCACGTAAAATTGGGCGATGGCTAACTCATGTCTGGGTCTGGGTCGAAACCCTGTCCTTTCAGATCACTGACAGCATGTGTGGGTATCGCGTTTATCCGCTCAAGGCTTGTCGATCCTTGCTGCAAAACGAAGACGTCGGGCATCGCATGGATTTTGACACCGATATTATGGTTCGACTGTTCTGGCGCGGCACAGCCGTCATAATGACACCGGTTCGCGTCACATACCCTGACGACAATACCTCAAACTTTGATGTTCTACGGGACAATTTACGGATCACAAAAATGCACACGCGCCTTGTGCTTACGATGCTTGTGCGTTTGCCTTCAATTTTGAAAAACCGTCCACCCCGCCTTACCCCAGCGACACATTGGGCAAAACTTGAAGAACGTGGCATGTCTTGGGGCCTTTGGTTTCTGTCAGTTGTTTATCGCCTTTTCGGATATCGGATATGCAGCCTGATCGCCCACCCCATCCTCCTTTATTTCTTCCTGACAGGCGGGCAACAACGTCGGGCGTCTGATGCATTTTGGCACCTCATCGGCCCCCAGCTTTCGCCAGAAATTCAACCCGGATGGTTGCAGAGCTACCGACATTTTAGATCCTTTGGACGTACGGCTTTGGATAAGGTCGCAGTTTGGATGAATGATATCACGCTGGAGCAACTTGATATCGTTGATCAGCCCAAAATGGATGCGGTTATCAAGACTGGTGAGGGTATTTTTATTATAGCCTCTCACTTAGGTAACATGGAGATCTGTCGTGCGCTTTCACGAAAACGCAGCGGCGTAAAAGTCACGGTTCTGATCCACTCAAAAAATGCTATGCGTTTCAATCAACTCCTGACCAAGATGAACCCGGAAGCTGCGATTGATATGGTTGAGGTCACTGATCTTGGCCCGGCCACGGCGATTGAGCTTCAGGATCGTCTGGCGCGTGGCGAATGGATTGTCATGGCCGGCGACAGAACACCTGTCACTGACAGCACACGTATTTCAACATTTGACTTTCTTGGACAAGCCGCCGATTTCGGCCAGGGCAGTGTGATTTTAGCTGGGCTGCTGAAAGCACCCGTTTATATGATGCTGTGCCTGCGCGATGGCCCCCGCCATAAAGTTATCTTTGAAAAACTGTCAGATCAGATTAATTTGCGCGGTGGAAATCGCACAGACAAAATCAATCATCACCTAGAAATCTACGTGCGTTTTCTGGAAAAACACACGAAGAAATACCCTTTGCAGTGGTATAACTTTTTCAACTTTTGGCAAGGTTCTAAAAACCCAGCCGACACCAACAATAGAAACTAATACCCCATGAAAACTCTTTCCTCTGTCGTGTTCGGCGATACCCCTCTGTCGATTGAACAAGTCGCCGCAATTGCAGTTCACGGCAGGCATTGCCAACTTTCCACAGCTGATAACTTTGTGAAAAAAATTCAAGAAGGCACTGATTTTCTTGATAATATGCTGTCCGAAGATGGCGTGATCTACGGTGTCACAACAGGTTATGGCGATTCCTGCACACGGGCCGTTCCGGTTGAACAAGCATATGAACTGCCTATCCACCTGTCGCGTTTTCACGGATGCGGCCTTGGAAAACACCTTGATCCCATTGCAACCCGCAGCGTCATGGCTGTGCGCCTTGCCTCTCTCACACGCGGGGTGTCTGGCGTCAGCAAAGAGCTTCTTGATCTGCTGGTCGTAATGTTGAACGCGAATATTCTTCCGCTCATTCCTGAGGAAGGTTCTGTTGGCGCAAGCGGCGATCTGACCCCGCTGTCTTACGTTGCGGCCGCTCTGATTGGGGAACGTGATGTTCTTTATAAAGGGGAACGCCGCCCCACGAAAGACGTGTTTGATGAACTGGGGATCACGCCCCTCACCATGCGCCCGAAGGAAGCCCTCGCCATTATGAATGGCACGGCTGTAATGACGGGTCTTGCAGTACTCGCGTTTGAACGGTCAGAATATCTCGTGAAAATGGCGTCTCGTCTGACAGCACTGACCAGCATTGCGATGAAGGGCAACCCCCAACATTTTGATGAATTTTTGTTTGCTGCCAAGCCACATCCCGGTCAAAATATGGTGGCCGCGTGGATACGATCCGACCTGGATACAGGCCAGCAAGATGAGCAACCGGATCGCCTACAGGATCGGTATTCCATCCGCTGCGCGCCCCATGTGATCGGTGTCTTGCAAGATATGTTGCCGACCTTTCGTCAGATGATTGAGATTGAGCTAAACAGCGCCAATGACAACCCGATCATCGATACCGCCGAAGGACGCGTTCTGCACGGCGGCCATTTCTATGGCGGCCATATCGCCTTTGTCATGGACAGTATGAAAAACCTTGTGGCCAATGTCGCCGACCTTATTGATCGGCAAATGGCGCTTTTGGTTGACGTGAAGTTTAACAATGGACTGCCTTCCAACTTGTCGGGGGCAACGGGTGATCGTGCGCCGCTGAATCATGGCTTGAAAGCTGTGCAGATTGGCGTGTCAGCCTGGACTGCCGAAGCCCTCAAGAACACGATGCCTGCCAGCGTCTTTTCCCGGTCCACCGAATGCCACAACCAGGATAAAGTCAGCATGGGCACCATCGCCGCACGCGACTGTATCCGCAATCTTGACCTGACAAATCAGGTGATTGCAGGACATATGATCGCGACATGTCAGGCCATAGCGTTGCGCCTGCGTGACGGGGGCATTCAGCCCAGCAATCTGAACCCCGAACTTCGCACATTCCTCGATGATGTCCAGAAGACTGTGCCCTTCATTGATGAAGACAAACCTCTGGAAGGTGTTTTGCGTGCGCTCATCGATCAACTAAATGACCAATCCTGGTCGCTTTATACAGATTGATTGAGAGGCCCAATATGATCTCAGCATCCGTTGATCTGAAAGTTCAGTTCTACCATCTAGATCCGATGAATATCGTCTGGCATGGGAAGTATCTGGAATTCTTCGAACAGGCACGTTGTGAACTCCTTGACAAGATCGGGTATAATTACGTGGAAATGCACGACAGTGGGTACATCTGGCCAATCGTCGATGTGCACATCAAATATGTCCGTCCCCTGAAGTTTCAGCAAGAAATCCGGGTCACCGCCACGTTTGTTGAGGTCGAGAACCGCATGAAGATCCGATATGTGATCACAGACCTTGAAACCGGTACGAAGTTGACAAAAGGCGAAACCATCCAGGTCGCGGTCAACACCAAGACTGAAGAGATGTGTTTTGTCTCTCCCGATGTTTTTCTGAAAAAGGTGCCGGACTTACTATGAGACCAAAATCTTTATTCGCAGGCCTGATCTTTGCGTGCTTGCTGCCACTAGCCGCCGTCGCACAGAGCATTACCTTGCAAGATGGCCAGGCCTTAAGTGCGCAATTTGAACAAGACCGGTACCTCGAAGGGTTCAACGGCGCGACACGTTCTGCCGGTGAATTTTACCTGCTTCCGGAAAAAGGTGTTGCCTGGCGAACGATAACCCCCTTTGCCAGCGATCTGATCGTGGGCGAAGACAACATCCGGCAAATGGTTCAGGGGCAACAGGTGATGCAAGTCCCGGTGTCCCAACTTCCGGGGGCGGATGCCTTACATCTGATCTTTGCCGCCGTGTTACAAGGCGACTGGGACCGGTTGGAACGTGAATTTTCCGCACGGCGCGAACCCCATGAACAGGGCTGGAAACTAACCTATGTGCCGCCCGGTCGTGGTCCTATCCGTGCCATTGAACTGACGGGTGCTGACTATATCGAAACCGCTGAGATATTCCGCCGGAATGGGGATCGTGATGTGATCCGTTTCACCGGGCATCGCATCCGGCCGCTACGAGAAATACGCCAGGTTTCGAGGCTGTTTCGGTGACGAAAGTAGGCATCTGTAGTTGGCTTGGCATTCTGGCGTTGGCGCTTGCGGTAATCGGTGTGCGCCTTAGCGCGGGTTTGCCGCTCGAAAGTGATATGCTCGCTTTATTACCACAAAAAACCACCGAAGAACCCTGGGCCGTTGATGCACGCAATCGGATCACGACAGACGTGTCTCAGCGTGTGGTCTTTGTGGTGTCACATACGGAACAATCCAGCGCTGGAAGCGCTGCAACGTCACTTCGTAAAGTGTTGATTGATCAAAACTTAATTCAAACGCCACCTACACCACAAACCACATCTGATACGCAGGAAATCGGTACCGCGTTATTTCCCTTCCGACTGGGGCTTTTGTCCGCGCAGGATCGCGTATTTATGACCCAAAACAATCCAGAAGGGATCCGGCAAAGCGCCCTCGCGCAATTGTATTCCCCTTTTGGCATTGTCGACCAAGATGTGCTGCGCAACGATCCTTATCTGCTGTTTCCGCGTTTTATGACCGGGCTTAACACCCACAGCTTTGACATTGATCCCACCCGCCAGTTGCCATTTATTGCTGACAAGGATCGGTTTCATTTCATCATAGATGCAAAAATTAATGGCCCTGTTGCATCCCCCGGTTTTCAAAACCGTTTTGTCCCAGCTGTGACGGCACTTTTAGAAGATCTACAAGGCGAAATCCCCGCGCTTGAAATTCAGAAAGCAGGAAGCATTTTCTACGCCTCCGCTGCCACGCAAAGTGCAAAAAGCGAAGTATCCTCTGTGGGGATGATCTCTATTTTTGGTATTTTGGCACTGGTGTTTATGGTCTTTCGAAGCTTCAGACCCCTTCTTTTTTCCTTGGTTGCAATGGCATCCGGGGCGGTCGTTGGTTTGGCTGTGAACCTCGCGATATTCGAAAAAATTCACCTGATGTCTTTGGTGTTTGGCGTTGGCCTGCTTGGTGTTTCAGTCGACTACGCATTCCACTATTGTTGTGGCCGATTTTCAAGCGATGCACAGTCCCCTAAGCAACGTATCGCTTCAATCTTTAACGGATTAACCATGGGGTTTATAAGCTCGCTGATCGGGTTTGCCTGTTTCGCGCTCACCCCTTTTCCAGGATTGCAGCAAATCGCGTTGTTCTTCATGTCGGGCCTTGCGATGTCATATTTGACCGTGGTTTTTGTTTTCCCATTTCTGGATCGTGCATCAGAACAGGAGGCGCCCGATTGGATAATCGGCCTGGCCCATAAAACCCAAACGATCATTCTTAGCAGCGGCTCGCACAGAAGGTCCCAAAGGATGCTTCTTGTCCTAGGTATATTGGTTATCGGGTTTGGTATGATCCGGTTTCAATCGGATGATGATACCCGCCGACTGCAAGGTTTGCCCGCTGAATTACAAACCGAACATCAGGCAATTCAGGATATCATCGGCAATGATCAAGCCGGGCAGTATTTCCTGGTCGAAAGCACAAGTCGAGAGCTCGCTCTACAGGCCGAAGAACGTCTTGTCAGCGGCCTTGATCGATTGATTGCAGATCAGGCGCTTACTGGCTATTCGGCTGTGTCCTCGCTTGTGCCGTCCGTTGCGCGTCAGACGGAAAATCGCACGTGGATTGCAGCAACCTTACTGGATGGACAGCTTACGGATTATCTGACGGGGATAGGTTATGAAACGAAAGCCGGGTACGACACCCAAGCCGAGGAATTTCTTGTCCCTTCAGATTTGTCAGAATTCGACGCAGTTACCCGCCTGACACTGACCGACAAGGAAGGGCAGTTCGTACAGATGGTGTTGTTGAATGGTGTCCAAGATCTGGATATACTGATCGCGCTGGCCCAACGCGATGACAGTGTGAAATTTGTCGATACCACCGCTGAAATCAGCACGACATTAGCACAATATCGAGTGCAATCATTGTATCTACTCGCTATTGCTAGCGCAGTCATCGCAATATTCTTAACCCTGCGTTATGGTTTATCGCGAGGGCTTCGTATTGCTGCCATTCCGATATTAGCAGTCGTCCTGACACCCTTAATCTTAGCAATCCTGGGCAGCACATTCACGTTCTTCAACGCGATCGCACTGATCCTGGTTCTCGCCTTGGGACTGGATTACGTCCTATTTTTTGCCGAAAGCACCGCAGACGATCTGCACATCAGCTTCCTTGCGAACACATTGTCTGCCCTTTCGACACTTCTGGCTTTTGGCCTACTCGCCTTCAGTCAACAATACGCGGTACATGCCTTCGGCGTGACGATACTGACTGGGGTTACTCTTGCATTTCTACTGGCCCCGCTTGGCCGACACACCACTGAAAACAAAGCTGAATTATGACACAAACACTAAACATCGACGTTCTTATTATCGGCGCAGGTCCAGCAGGAAGCATGGCTGCGGCCTTCCTTGCTCAGCAGGGTATTTCTGCGTTGATTGTCGAGAAAACACATTTCCCTCGTTTTGTGATCGGTGAAAGCCTCTTGGCGCAATCCATGGATTTGCTCGAAAAAGCCGGTCTATATGAGGCCGTAAAAAACGCCGGGTTTCAGCTAAAGGATGGCGCGGCGTTCTCCCAACAGGATAGACGTTCGGAAATCAGATTTTCCGAGAAAACAACGGCTGGGCACGGTACCACCTTTCAGGTGGAGCGCGCGTGTTTTGACAAAATCCTGACCGATGAAGTCCAGAAGATGGGTGTTGAGGTGCGCTTTGGCCATAGCGTTGATGCGGTAGAACTGCATAGCACAGGTGCCCATGTAGACGTCCATAATGAAAAGGGCGAAACCTTCAGGGTAGAATGTCGTTTTATTGTCGATGCAAGTGGTTACGGGCGGGTTTTGCCGCGACTTCTGAACCTTGAAGCGCCATCTGATTTTCCGGTTCGACAAGCCATCTTCACCCATATCTCGGATCATCTTGTGACAAAAGACTTTGATCGCAATAAGATTTTGATATCCATCCACCCAGATCACAGCGACATCTGGTACTGGTTGATCCCCTTCACCGATGGGAAAGCCTCTGTCGGTGTAATCACCACACCCCAATATCAGGCGGGCCTGACGGGGGATGCCTCTGACAAGTTATGGCAGTTGATCGCTGAGAACCCACATCTGCACGAATTGCTGTCCGATGCCGTCGAAAAACGTCCCGCAGCGACAATTGGTGGATACTCCAGCAACGTCACCACCCTCTCATCTGATCGATTTGCTTTGCTGGGAAATGCGGGAGAGTTCCTCGATCCGGTTTTTTCATCAGGCGTAACCGTGGCCATGAAATCCGCTGAACTTCTGATCGCCCCGCTGTTGCGACAACTGAAAGGTGAAACGGTTGACTGGCAGCAGGAATTTGATGCCCCCCTCGCGGTCGGCGTGCAATGTTTCAAGGCTTTCGTAGAAGCTTGGTACGAAGGAAGTCTACAGAAAATTGTATTGGCACCATCGCCAGAAGGTGACATCGTGCGCCGTCAGATTGTATCTGTTTTGGCCGGATATGCCTGGGATGAGACAAATGTCTTTGTTCGAAACCCTAAAAAATACCTGAATTTGGTGGCCTTACAATGCGAATAATTTACACCATCCTTGTCATATTTACCTTGGTTGGATGTGCTGCCCCCACAGGACAACCTGGTTCAAAACCGGTCCTTGACCTACGCACCGCGAACTGGGTATCTCCGGATCGCACGGCAGATCTGACACAGCAAATGTCTGTAAACTCCGGTTCGCATAAGCTTATTGTGCAGGCGCGCTTGCAGCTAGCTGACACTGAAATCCGCATGGTGGCTCTGGAT
Organism: Halocynthiibacter namhaensis; assembly: GCF_000812685.1. Taxonomy (GTDB): domain Bacteria; phylum Pseudomonadota; class Alphaproteobacteria; order Rhodobacterales; family Rhodobacteraceae; genus Halocynthiibacter; species Halocynthiibacter namhaensis. The sequence goes on along the minus strand of NZ_JWIF01000022.1, from coordinate 67,449 downwards.
ATGCTGGGACGGCGTGCAATGGATCTGCGCTGGGGCGTGGATGGTTTTGACAGCAACACTGCCGATTGGCTGCCGGATCTTGTCCAACCTGAAAGCGTGCTTGCGGACCTAGTTTTAATCTATTGGCCGCTTGATAAATTGCAAGCATTGCTCAGGGGCGCACAAATCAGCACCGCGCCTGATGCCCGGTTGATCCACCGAGACATCGGGCCGGACATTCGGATAGACTATGATTTTACCCCCGGTGTAAGCTATGTTGGATCTGTAACTTTAAGGGATCCAATGCGTCACCTGACAGTTGAGATCCAATCCGCTGAGGCCACCAATGAATAACCTAGTTTATATGAGTGCATTGGGGATCGTGAACCCATTGGGGGTCGGTAAAAAGCAAGTGGCAGCCAATCTTTTCTCTGGAGTGCAATCGGGCATGGTCTGGCGGAAAGGATTGCTGACGGATCAAACTGTTCGCGTCGGGGCGGTGACAACGCCCCTGCCCCAGATTCCGATAGAAATGCCTCATTACAACACACGAAATAATCGTCTGATGTTATTGGCCCTTCAAGAAATAGACACCGAAATCCGTCAGGCGATCGACCATTATGGCGCTGACAGGGTTGCTGTTGTACTGGGCACCAGCACAATGGGGCTATCTGATGCGGAACCCGGGATCATTGAGAAAATCAACACAGGGTCATTTCCCGACACCTATGATTACAAATTTCAGGAACCCGCGGGCCTGTCTGAATTCGTCGCAAAATATTATGGGCTTAAGGGGCAAGCTGTCACGATTTCAACCGCCTGCACCTCCAGTGCAAAAGCTATTGCTGCTGCCCGCCGATATATGAACGCCGGCATGTGTGACGCGGCAATTGTCGGCGGCGCAGATACCTTGTGTCGGCTGACGGTGAATGGCTTTGATGCGCTAAGTTCTTTATCCGCCGATATCTGCAACCCTTTCAGTGTGAATCGTGATGGCATCAATATCGGCGAAGGCGCGGCTGCGTTCCTTTTGACCCGTACCCCTGCGGATATAGTTTTGCTTGGCGTAGGGGAAACATCGGATGCGCATCACATCAACGCCCCGGATCCTGAAGGCACAGGCGCCTTGCGCGCGATGGACGCGGCATTGACAGACGCCAATCTCACCGCCGCTGATATTGGATATGTCAATCTGCACGGCACGGCGACCCCATTAAATGATGCCATGGAAGGGCGTGCTGTTGCCCAATTGTTTGGCCCTGATATCTTATGCAGTTCAACCAAGGCGATGACAGGTCATATGCTTGGGGCAGCTGGCGCAAATGAGGCCGCTTTTCTGTGGCTGATGTTAACCTGTAACGACGCCACATTGCCCGTACCGCCACATTTATGGGATGGGTGTAGCGACCCAGATATACCATTGTCGAATTTCGCCAAAATCGGACAGCAATCAGCGGAAGGGGCAACAGCCCTGCTCAGCAATTCATTTGCTTTTGGTGGCAACAACATCAGCCTGATCATGGGGAAAGGATAAATCATGTCACACCCAGATTATGTGATTTCAGAGCTTATCACCCACGCAGCCCCGATGATCCTGATTGATACCATCGATCAATATTCAGAGGATGCGTTACAGGCCAAAGTCACCATCACAGAAGCATCCCCGTTTCTATACGATGGATCTGTACCCGCTTATGTTGGCTTGGAATATATGGCCCAATCCGTGGCCTGTTTCAGTGGCATCAGGGCCCGAAATGCGGATCAGCCTATCCGCGAAGGGTATCTGATCAGCACAAGGCGCCTCAGCCTCAATCGTCAAGAGTTTTCCCTTGGTGAGACGCTCACCATACATGTTTCGTTGGTACATGATTTCGGTGATATGTCCTCATTTGACTGTCAGGTGAACAAAGACGAAACGATGCTGGCAAATGCGCGTCTTAACGTTTATCAACCGCTGGAATTTGAAGGCACGAACCTCCGTGAATTAGGCTAGATACGCATGGAAAAAACAATAATTGTAACAGGCGCAAGCAAAGGCATTGGGCGCGCGATTGCTGTGCGATTGGCCCAGGATGGCTTTGGTATAGCCGTCCACTATGGCCGTGATCAAACTGGTGCCAATGAAACCCTCGATAGCATTCAAAATGCAGGGGGGACGGGTCGTTTGCTGCAATTTGATATCTCGGATCGGGAAGAGTGCAAATCTAAACTTGAACAGGATATATCAGAGCATGGCGCCTATTTCGGTGCTGTGCTGAATGCGGGTGTCACCCGTGATGATGCATTTCCTGCAATGTCACCCGAAGGTTGGGATACGGTCCTACGCACAAACCTTGATGGGTTTTACAATGTTCTGCATCCACTTATTATGCCAATGATCAGTGCCCGCAAAGGCGGACGCATTGTGGCGATGTCATCTGTATCTGGTCAAATGGGCAATCGCGGACAGGTTAATTATTCCGCATCTAAAGCTGGCCTGATTGGCGCAGTAAAAGCCTTGGCTGTTGAATTGGCCAAACGTAAAATCACCGTGAATTGCGTTGCCCCAGGCCTGATTGAAACACAGATGGTACAAGATATTCCAAAGGATTTTGTGGCAGGTGCCGTGCCTATGCGCCGTATGGGAACCGCAGATGAGGTTGCAGGGGCAGTGTCTTTTCTCTGCTCGCCTGATGCAAGCTATATGACACGCCAGGTGCTTGGCGTGAACGGAGGGATGCTATGACCCGTCGCGTTGTTGTAACAGGCATGGCCGGGGTCACATCCCTTGGCCAGGATTGGCCCGCTATCCGAGCACAGATGGAAGCTGGAAAAACCGGTATCCGACATATGCCGGAATGGGATCGTTATACTGACCTGAACACCCGGCTTGCGGGGCCTGTTGATGGGTTTGACATCTCAGGGCGCTACCCACGAAAGAAGCTCCGCAGCATGGGGCGCGTGGCACAACTTGCTGTTTACGCAACAGAAAACGCCCTTCTTGATGCCGGGTTGCTGGATGATGAAATACTCCGTTCTGGACGGCTTGGTGTGTCATATGGTTCGTCTTTTGGCAGCACAGAACCCATCAGCGCCTTCGCCGAACTGATGGACAAGGGGACGATGCACAATCTGACCGCCACCAGCTATGTCAAAATGATGAGCCACTCTGCCGCTGTGAATATCGGTGTGTTCTTTGGCACCAATGGCAGGATCATCCCAACCTCCAGTGCATGCACGTCTGGCAGTCAGGGCATTGGCTTTGCCTATGAGGCGATTAAATACGGTCAACAGGATGTTATGATCGCCGGGGGCTCTGAGGAACTCTGCCCTTCCATGGCCGCTGTCTTCGACTCTCTCTACGCGACGAGCACCCGTAATGATGCCCCTAGTCAAAGCCCCCGTCCCTTCGATCAAGATCGCGATGGATTGGTCATTGGCGAAGGTGCCGGGACGTTAATTCTTGAAGAATACGACCATGCGAAGCAACGGGGCGCAAAGATCTATGCGGAAATCCTGGGGTTTGGCACAAATTCTGATGGCAGCCACGTCACGCAACCGACTGCGAAAACGATGGAAGCAGCCATGCGTTTGGCCTTGAAAGATGCGGACCTCACGCCGGAAGATATTGAACTAATTAACGGCCATGGCACAGCTACGGACCGAGGAGACGTCGCAGAATCCCACGCGACGCATGCAGTCTTTGAGGATAAAGTGCCCTTTCACACCCTGAAAGGCCACTTCGGCCATACCTTAGGCGCATGTGGCGCGATAGAAGCCTGGCTCGCGATCGAAATGATGCGGTCTAACTGGTTTCCGAAAACAGCGAACCTTGAACACGTCGATCCTGAATGCGCGGCATTAAACTACTGGAATGATAGCAGTTCAAATGGTGGTGTTAGCACACTCATGTCTAATAACTTTTCCTTTGGCGGGATAAACACATCTTTGATCTTCAGCTTGACCTAACTGCATACTCCCACCAAATTTCCGCGTGAGTTTTGGTGATGTTGACACGCTATCTCTTTGGGATCGTGCACCGGGTGTTACAGCATCAGCAGAGCCAGAATACGTATTAAAAAAGAAACCGGCCCCGTGTTTGTACGATGCGTTGCACGCGGCCGATTAAGAGCGGATGCTTGAACTAAGTGAATGCTACCATCTTCGAGTACTAATTTGGATCCACCCCTCGGCTTCACTGTATGATGAAATCGCACTGGACCTGTCCCGCTTTCGTGCCGCCCCAAGTGCTCGTTTATCCGCTTTTGACATCACGTCCGTGTCTCGATGCTGGGTGATCCATTTGTTTAGCGTCGACATACCAACAACCAAGATCATCCGCCACCTGCTTACGCGTTAGCCGGCTCGTCAGTGCGATGCGCACCGCATCTTGGCGAAATTCGCCCGTCCGTTTCAGTCCCATAGTTCATTGCAGTAAATGCTATCAAAGAAGCGGCACCAAACTGCGGCAGGTCCAATATGATCCGTTAACGGATCATTTCCGGTTTTTGAGGGGCTGACAAGGCTTCCCCCTTTTTGTGCACAGATACGAAATAGCCCCCCAACAGTTGAATAGCGTAATTTTATGGTTCCTGCTGCACAACAACCGATGAGCGGGACGTTCTCACTTATAACGTGCGGATCGGGCTTTAATGCTGTCAATACGCAGCTGTGATACAGCGCAAGCCCTCCTTTTGTAGCTCGGGAATATCCATCTTGCCGAGATCACGACCCAGAGGTGACGGTCGTCGCCTAAATCGGTGGAAATACTGCTTAGAAGTATCTCAAAAATATTAACTTGAAAGAGGAAAACTAAGATGAAAAACGGTTTTAAAATCCTGACCGCTGTTGCATTCACCGCAATAGCTACTGCTGCTTCGGCAGAATGTAACGCAGAGTATATTCAAGCGCAAACGCTAGAAATCTCAGCCGGGATGCAAGCTTTGGCTGTTACCAATCCTGGCAAAATGATGGAGCTTTCAACCTATCTGGAAGAAGCAATGAATGCTGCGACGGAAACAAATGATTGTACGTTGCTTGATGGAATCGTTGCAGATCTGAACGGTTAATCTGGATTCAAAATTAGTTCTTCCGCAAAAATTTCACCTGCGGGAGAGCTCTTACGAGTGGACGCAATGGTGCCGCAATTGCAAGGCTGCTTTTCATATTCATCTATGTTTCCATATAGTTGTTCATTTTTAAATCCACCTAATATATCCTGTACTGGCGACCTGGAAACAAGACGTTGAAATCTTGGCGGAAAATGTGAAACTTCAGGGGAAGATTCATTCGCTGGTTTCAACGACCATCAGTTCCCGTTCAGAAGCACCACGCGCGTGGTTCAGCGCTTCCTGGTATTCGGGACTGTGATAACAGGCGACTGCCGTATCAACATCAGGGAATTTCGCGACGACATTGCGCGGGCGTTCCTTGCCTTCAAGTTGAACAAAACGACCACCGCGCGCGATGAATTCACCGCCATGTTTCGCAATCGCAGGCCCCGCCAGTTTGGCATATTTGCCGTAAGCTTCTTCATCCGTCACAGTGACATGTGCGATCCAGAGAGCACCCATAATCTATCCTCCGATAATGGCTTTTGCCGCGTTGATCGCAGCTTCAGCGTTTTCAATTGATTTACCGCCGCCTTGCGCCATATCGGCACGACCGCCGCCGCCTTTGCCCCCCAATTCGGGCACGGCAGCGCGCACAAGATCTACGGCAGAAAGCGTGTCTTTCAGATCATCGGTGACCCCAGCCGCAACTGCTGCCTTGCCACCTGCATCAGCGATCAACAGAACAGCACCGCTTTCAAGACGGGACTTATGTTCGTCAATCAAAGATGGCAAATCACGCGGAGAAACACCTTCAACAAGTTGCGCAAAGAACTTGATTCCATTCACTTCTTGCGCATCCGGGCTTGCGCCACCACCGGCCATCGCCAGCTGTTTGCGCAGATCAGCCACTTCGGTTTGCAAAGATTTACGCTCAGACATCAGAGATTTCACACGTTCCGGAACATCCTCAGCGCGGGCTTTCAAGTTGCCTGCAAGATCATTCATTCGGTCATTTTGTGCGGCAAGGTAATCAAACGCCGCCTGCCCGGTCAGCGCTTCGATCCGGCGCACACCTGAGGAACTGGCACTGTCTCCAAGACAGACAAACATCCCGATATCACCGGTTTGACGCACATGTGTACCGCCGCAAAGCTCAAGCGAATAAGTGTCGCCATCCGTGCCTTTTCCAGAACCGCTTTCGCGACCCATGGAAACAACACGCACTTCATCGCCGTATTTTTCACCAAACAACGCCTGTGCACCAAGGGCGCGGGCATCATCCGGCGTCATGATCCGGGTTTCAACCGCAGTGTTCTGACGGATGAAAGTGTTAACATCCTGTTCAACTTGCTTAATTTCGGCCTCAGACATCGCCGAGTTATGCGAGAAATCAAAGCGCAAACGATCATCCGCATTAAGCGATCCGCGTTGTGCAACATGATCGCCCAAATGCACGCGCAGAGCTTCATGCAACAGGTGCGTCGCTGAGTGGTTCGCGCGAATTTGGCTGCGACGTGTGCGATCAACTTTCAGTTCAGCACCCTGCCCAACCGAAACTGTCCCACGCGTCACTTTGGCAATATGAACAAATACGCCTGCGGTTTTACGCGTGTCTGTAATAATGGCTTCGCCAGTTTCAGTGAACAGAGCACCGCTGTCGCCAACCTGCCCGCCGCTTTCGGCATAGAAAGGCGTTTGGTTCAAAGTGATTTGAATTTCATCGCCCTCAGCCGCTGTGTCTTGTGTCTTGCCACCGGATACCAAAGCCAGCACCTGACCCTCAGCAACTTCGGTGTCATAGCCTAAGAATTCAGTCACACCGTTCTTATCTGCGATGTCAAACCAGATGGTAGAATCCGCTGCATCACCAGAACCGGACCAAGCCGCGCGCGCCTTGGCTTTCTGTTCTGCCATCGCCGTATTGAAACCATCAACATCCGCACCACGGCCCTGTTCACGCAAAGCGTCTTGTGTGAGATCAAGCGGGAAACCATATGTGTCATACAGCTTAAATGCCGCCTCGCCAGGAAGATCAGCGCCGTCAGGCAGTTTAGAAACCTCTGCATCAAGCAGGGTCAAACCCCGGTCAAGTGTCTGACGGAAACGGGTTTCCTCATTCAGAAGCGTTTCTTCAATCATAGTTTGACCGTGCGAAAGTTCAGGGAAAGCCTGCCCCATTTGTGCAACCAACTCAGGCACCAAACGATGCATCACTGGATCTTTCGCGCCAAGAATATGTGCGTGGCGCATGGCGCGACGCATGATACGGCGCAGCACATAACCACGACCCTCATTCGATGGCAAAACCCCATCCGCGATCAGGAAGGATGTGGACCGCAAGTGGTCAGCAATCACCCGGTGATGCACGTTTTTATCACCATAAGGATCAACGCTTGTGGCATGCGCGGAAGCTTCGATCAGTGCTTTGAACAGATCGGTGTCATAGTTATCGTGGCTGCCCTGCATCAGCGCGCCAATACGTTCCAGCCCCATGCCGGTATCGATTGAAGGCTTTGGCAGGTTCTCGCGGCGACCGCCTTCGAACTGTTCATATTGCATGAACACGAGATTCCAGATTTCAATAAACCGATCACCATCTTCTTCAGGCGAACCGGGAGGGCCACCCCAAATGTGATCGCCGTGATCATAGAAAATCTCAGTGCACGGGCCGCAAGGCCCCGTCGCGCCCATGGACCAAAAGTTGTCATCGGTTGCAATGCGGATGATGCGATCATCCGAAAGACCTGCGTATTTTTTCCAGATATTGGCGGCTGCGTCATCGTCATGATAAACTGTTACCAAAAGTTTATCTTTGTTAATGCCGAACTCCTTGGTGATCATATCCCAAGCGAACGCGATTGCCTCTTCTTTGAAGTAATCACCGAAACTGAAGTTCCCGAGCATTTCAAAAAACGTGTGGTGACGCGCGGTGTAACCCACATTATCCAGATCATTGTGCTTGCCGCCTGCCCGTACACATTTTTGGCTGGTTGTGGCGCGCTGATAATCCCGCGTTTCAACACCGGTAAACATGTTCTTAAACTGGACCATGCCGGCGTTTGTGAACATCAATGTTGGGTCATTACGCGGCACAAGCGGCGAACTTTCGACCACCGCATGACCATTTTTGTCAAAAAAGTTCAGAAAGGTAGAACGTATATCGTTTAATCCGGGCATAATCAGCTGTCTTTCGCGTTTGGTAACGGGCTTTTATGACATTTATATCTGCTCAGCCGCCCTGTCCACAGGTGAACACCAAAGCAACAAGGCTTTTGCAAATTAACAAGAAAAAAACCCCGAAAGCTTCTGCTCCCGAGGGTTTTTCACAATCCATTCTGGATTTCTGTCACGTCGCCTTGATGGCGAGGCCTCAGACCTTAACTGTCGACGACAGCGTCATCGTCGCCCATGCCGGGTGGCATATCGAATTCCAACCCATGCGCCGCGCGAATTTTATCTTCGATCTCTAGCGAAGTGCGGGTATTTTCACGCAAATAGTTCTTGGCATTTTCACGCCCCTGACCAATGCGCTCATCACCATATGAGAACCATGACCCCGATTTATCGACGACACCGGCTTTCACACCAAGATCAAGCAATTCGCCCATCTTCGAAATGCCTTCGCCATACATGATGTCGAATTCAACCTGTTTAAACGGTGGCGCAACCTTGTTTTTAACCACTTTCACACGGGTTTGGTTGCCGACGATTTCATCACGGTCTTTGATGGCACCGATGCGGCGAATGTCCAAACGCACTGAACTGTAGAATTTCAAAGCGTTCCCGCCAGTGGTCGTCTCGGGAGACCCAAACATCACACCGATTTTCATGCGAATTTGGTTAATGAAGATGACCATACACTTGGAACGTGAGATGGAGCCAGTGAGTTTACGCATGGCTTGGCTCATCAGACGCGCATGCACACCCACAGAACTATCGCCCATATCGCCTTCCAGCTCAGATTTCGGCGTCAAAGCGGCCACAGAGTCAATAACAACCATGCTTACCGCGCCGGAACGCACTAAAGTATCAACGATTTCAAGAGATTGCTCGCCAGTATCTGGTTGAGAAATCAGCATCTCGTCAATATTGACGCCCAATTTCTTGGCGTATTGCGGATCAAGCGCGTGTTCCGCATCTACAAAGGCGCAGATACCGCCTTTTTTCTGCTCTTCTGCGATGCAGTGCAGCGTCAATGTGGTTTTACCTGAACTTTCAGGGCCATAGATCTCAATGATCCGACCTTTCGGCAAACCACCAATCCCAAGGGCGATGTCAAGGCCAAGCGATCCCGTCGATGTGGATTCGATTTCTTGGATGGCGTTGCCATCGCCAAGCTTCATAATCGAACCTTTACCGAATTGACGTTCGATTTGCGCAAGCGCCGAATCTAGCGCTTTTTGGCGGTCGTTGCTTTTTTTATCAGTCATGTTCAGTAAATCTGCCGTTGCCATAAGTTAACGTCCTTATTTCACACCGAGGTTCACCCGGCAATTCTTCTTTTGTTCTTGTGTTGTTCTCATGTATGAGGGTAAAAAGAGAACATTTCAATTGAAATTTTATATTTATACTTTTGTAGATGTCGCTTAACAATTGGTTTACGATGGTACTGATTTTTTGAAAATCTACTAACACCTTAAAAAGGAACGATAAATGTTGGTTTTTTGGCCAAAGCGGCTTGTTTACCTTGCGGTCCCAAAGACGGGAAGTTCTGCAATTGAATCTGTGCTGCATCCCTTTGCCGACATCCAATTCAAAAGCCCGCCCCGATTAAAACATGCAAAAGCCGGGACAATGCGGAACTTTCGAAAACTGTTTTCGCCGCTTGATCCGGGGGAATTTGAACAAGTCGCGGTCATGCGCGATCCGCTGGAATGGCTGGGCAGTTGGTATCGGTACCGGGCGCGCAAAGAACTTGACGGCAATCAAAACAGCACTGCCAACATAAGTTTTGAAGAATTCATTGACGCGGTGATCAGCAAAAATCCCCCACCTTTCGCCCATGTTGGATCGCAGTTCCGGTTTCTGTGTGCCGAAGGTGAAACCCCTGTCGCCGACCGTATTTACCCCTATACGCGGATCAACGATTTGTTCACCTATTTGGAAAAGCGGTTGGAAATTTCATTTGAGATTCCAGATGCAAACATGTCTGAGATTGCCCCTTTGTCCCTGAGTGATGCGTGTCTTGCCCGTTTGATGGACGCCAGATCAGCCGAGTTCGCCCTATATGAACAGGTCGAGGCCGGCGTCTACTGCCAAGACATCAAATAGGCGATCTTTGGATTTGAACAAAACCCATAAGTCGCAAACCCGCATATTTTCGCCACGCCAAGCCCCTTAACCTGGCTTGTGCTTGACCCCGCCCAAGGAGTAGCCGAAACACAGGCAACGAATATGCAGGTTTCAAATGATCAGACGGCTATATGACAGTGTAATTAACCTAGCGACGCATCGGCACGCATTGTGGTTTCTCGCCCTTGTCAGCTTTGCGGAAAGCTCGTTTTTTCCTATCCCACCAGACCTATTGATGATCCCGATGATCCTGGCACGTCCGTCAAAAGCCTTTGTCATTGCCGCAGTTGCAATGGTCGCATCGGTGTTGGGTGGTTTGGCCGGGTATTTCATTGGATCCGTGCTGTTTGAAACCATCGGAACCCCCCTGTTGGAATTCTACGGCAAGGAACATGCTTTCATCGAGATGTCGGGCAAGTTTAACGATTATGGCGCATGGGCTGTCTTGATCGCCGGCGTAACCCCGTTCCCCTATAAGGTAATCACGATTTTCTCTGGTGTTACAGGGCTTTCCCTACCGATCTTCATCTTGTCGTCTATCGTTGCACGCGGGTTGCGGTTCTTCATTGTCGCTGGTCTTTTATGGAATTTCGGCACGCCGATCCGCGACTTTATTGAACGTCGTTTGGGCTTGATGTTCTCTCTCTTTGTTGTCGTTCTACTAGCGGGATTCTGGGCGGTGAAATTTCTATGAACAAGACATTCATTCTGATTGCTACGGCTGGGTCAGCCGCATTATTGCTGGGCGCTTTTGGCTTTCAATATTTGGGCGATCTGCCCCCGTGTAAAATGTGTATCTGGCAGCGCTGGCCACACGGCATCGCAATTCTTGCCGGAGTTCTGGCGCTGGCTATGAAGCAGCGCATGTTTGCTTGGCTTGGTGCGGTGGCGACCCTAATTACCTCGCTGATCGGGTTTTACCACGCGGGTGTGGAAAAAGGCATCTTTGAAGGGCCTGACAGCTGCACATCTGGTCCTGTTGGTGGCATGTCGACAGATGATCTGTTCAATCAGATCATGAATGCGCCATTGGTACGTTGCGACGAGATCCCATGGGATATGTTTGGAATCTCAATGGCAGGATGGAACGCGTTGGTTTCACTTGGCTTATTCTGCATTTGGATCATGGCGTCGCGCCGCAGCTAACTGTATATTTAACCGCGCGCGACAGTGGATTTGCGCGTGGCCAACAATAGGTTTGTCTCGCTGGTTTGCACCCCATCCAAGCGCCGGATTTGTCCCAGAACCGCATCGAGCGCCTCAAGTGATGTGGCCCCCAACTCAATGATCAAATCCCATTTTCCGTTGGTCGCATGAATGGCCTGAACCTCGGGCAAACCAGACAAGCGGTGCACGATGCGATCGGTGCCATGCCCTTCAATCCCCAACATCATATGCCCACGCACGGGCGATTGACTGCGGTCTTCTTTCAACACGACTGTGAAACCGACGATATCCCCCCTCGCAACCAAGCGCTCGATCCGGGTGCGTATGGTCGTGCGAGACAGTTTCAATTGCCCTGCAAGTTCCGACAGGCTGGCACGGGAATCGCGCCGTAAAGCCGCAATAATGTCTCTGTCGCGTTCGTCCATGTAGTTTACCTTCTCATATTGGAAGATCACCTTCCGGTTTGGTCAAATTACGTCCGTATTGCGCAAGTTGATAGTGTTAAATACGGCATTTCGGATGGATAATGGCAAAAACAGATGTTTCAGCTACACGACAGGTGTCCGTATGACTTTTAAAAACTGCATTCTTGTTGGCGCCCCCGTCGACAGTGGTAAAGCGCGCAAAGGCTGCGTTATGGGCCCTGACGCCTATCGCACGGCAGGCATCAGCGAAATGATCCGCGAACTTGGCCACACAATAGATGATCGCGGCAATTTCAGCCCTGATACGCCCAAAATCCCCCCGGATGCCGATCAACTGACACGCGATCATCTGACGACAATCGGATGGACCAAGACCTTATCTGCTGCGGCGAACCAGGCCGCCAGGGTTGGTTTCCCGATCTTTCTAGGCGGTGATCATGCTTTATCCCTTGGCACCGTGGCTGGTATGGCAAAATATGCGCAAGACATTGATAAACCATTGTTTGTTCTTTGGCTGGATGCACATACTGATTACCACACCCCCAAAACCAGCACCTCGGGCAACCTGCATGGCACGCCTTTGGGCTATGTCACGGGGCGCGACGGGTTTGATGCATTCCCACCTTTGCCTGCCATCGTGCCAGAGGATAACATCTGCCTGATCGGGTTGCGCTCTGTCGACAGCGCCGAAGCTGAAGCCTTGGCCAAAAGCGAGATGCATCCGGTTGATATGCGTCGCATTGACGAAGTCGGAATTGCTGCCCCGCTTGCCGCCTTCCTTGAAAAAGTCAAAGCAGCCAATGGTATTTTGCATGTCTCGCTTGATGTCGATTTTCTTGACCCAGCAATCGCGCCCGCGGTCGGCACAACCGTTCCTGGTGGTGCGACCTTCCGCGAGGCCCATTTGGTGATGGAAATGCTGCATGATGCGGGCTGTGTTGCAGCCCTTGATTTGGTCGAACTCAACCCATTTCTGGATGAACGTGGCAAAACCGCAAGCCTGATGGTGGATCTTACAGCATCCCTGCTTGGCAAGCGCGTTTTTGATCGCCCAACCGGACAGTTCTAATCACGGTTTAGGGCGGTGAAATACCGCCCTAAACAGCTGATTTATTCACGCTACCATTGCGTAGTATATCCCGCTTAATGTATAAGAATTGCAACAAGATGCAGATAAACAGTAGCAGAGCGGAAACAACGTGAACGACAACTCAGAACCCCCTGAAAATACTGATGTAACCGCAATCGAGAAGCCCGTATACGACGGCCCTCAAATCTCTATTACAGACGAGATGCGCACGTCATATCTCGATTACGCCATGAGCGTGATCGTTTCACGTGCGATTCCTGACCTTCGTGACGGTCTAAAACCCGTGCATCGGCGCATTCTTTATGCCATGCATGAGACCAATAACACCCATGACAAATCCTATCGTAAATCGGCCCGCCCGGTTGGCGATGTGATGGGTAAATACCACCCCCACGGCGACAGTGCGATCTATGATGCGCTGGTGCGGATGGCGCAGGATTTCTCTATGTCGCTGCCGCTTTTGGACGGCCAGGGTAACTTTGGTTCCATGGACGGCGATAATCCGGCTGCGATGCGTTATACCGAAGTGCGCATGGACAAACCCGCCGCCTTTATCTTAGCTGACATCGACAAAGATACCGTTGATTTCCAAGATAACTACGATGGCAAAGACCGCGAACCTACTGTTCTTCCTGCCCGTTATCCAAATATGTTGGTTAATGGTGCCGGTGGTATCGCTGTGGGTATGGCGACCAATATTCCGCCGCATAACCTTGGCGAAGTGATCGATGCAACCCTTGCGTTGATCGAAGAACCGGATTTGTCCTCTGAACAGTTGATCGAATATATTCCTGGCCCAGATTTTCCGACCGGCGCGATTATGTTGGGCCGAACTGGCGCGCGCAAAGCCTATCTTGAGGGCCGTGGTTCTGTTGTGATCCGCGCCAAAACCCGCGTGGAAGAGATCCGCAAAGATCGTTACGCGATTGTCTTGGATGAGATCCCCTATCAGGTGAACAAAGCCGCGATGATTGTGAAAATCGCCGAACAAGTGCGCGACAAAAAGATCGAAGGCGTCGCCCATGTTCAAGATGAATCAGATCGCAACGGTGTACGTGTTGTTGTTGAGCTGAAACGCGATGCGACCCCCGAAGTCGTTCTGAACCAACTGTTCCGCTTCACCCCGATGCAGACTTATTTCGGCTGTAACATGCTGGCCCTGAATGGTGGCCGCCCTGAACAGCTGACATTGCGTAGGTTCCTGACGTCGTTCATTGATTTCCGTGAAGAGGTCGTTGCACGTCGCACCGCTTATGAATTGCGCAAAGCCCGTGAACGGTCCCATATTCTATGTGGTTTGGCTGTGGCTGTGTCCAATGTCGATGAAATCGTCGCGACCATCCGTGCCTCTGCTGATCCTGCGGAAGCGCGTGCAAAATTGATGGAACGTCGCTGGCCTGCCGGCGATATTCTTGAATATATCGCGCTGATTGATGATCCAAGCCACAAAGCTAATGAAGACGGCACTTATAACCTGTCCGAAACCCAAGCGCGCGCCATTTTGGAACTGCGTTTGCAACGTCTGACAGCGATGGGCGTTAAAGAAGTCACGGATGAGCTGCAAACACTTGCCGCCGCCATCCGCGAATATCTTGATATCCTGCGGTCTCGTGAACGGATCATGGAAATCATCGCAAATGAACTGATTGAAGTGCGTGAAAAATTCGCAGTTCCACGTCGCACCCAGATCGTTGACTGGTCTGGTGACATGGATGACGAAGACCTGATTGAACGCGAAGACATGGTTGTGACCGTGACCTCTGGTGGTTGGATCAAACGCACGCCTCTGGCTGATTTCCGCGCGCAAAAACGTGGTGGCAAAGGCCTGTCTGGCATGCAAACCAAAGAAGAAGACGTGGTAACCACCCTATTTGTGGCCAATACCCACACGCAACTTCTGTTCTTCACAACTGACGGTATGGTTTACAAATTGAAAACTTGGCGCCTGCCCCAAGGTGGTCGCACCGCCAAAGGCAAAGCCATTGTGAACATTCTACCGATCCCAACTGGCGTTTCTATCGCCGCGATCATGCCGGTGGACGTGCCGGATGAGGAATGGGATGATCTGCAAGTGGTCTTTGCGACTTCTGCTGGTACTGTGCGCCGCAACAAACTGTCCGATTTCACCAATGTGATGCGCAATGGTAAGATCGCGATGAAATTCGAAGGCGACAATGAAAACACCCGCCTGATCAATGCGCGCATCTGTTCTGACGATGATGATGTGATGCTGGTGACCAAATCCGGTCGCGCCATTCGCTTCCCAAGCACCGATGTGCGTGTGTTCAACTCGCGTGCCTCTGTTGGTGTACGTGGCGTGAAATTGAAGAATGATGACGAAGTTGTCTCCATGTCAGTGGTCAGTCACTTCGATGCAACGCCGGATGAACGCACAGCCTTCATCAAACGTTTCCGCGGTGAATTTGGAATTGATGTCGCTGAAGATGAAGCCGTTGAAGAAGTCGAAGGTGACTTGTCCGAAGATCGTTATCAGGAGATGCTAACAGCGAATAACCTGCTGGTAACATTGAATGAAACTGGCGCGGGCAACCTAACTTCTAGCCATGATTACCGTGTCTCTGGGCGTGGTGGCCAAGGTGTTGCAGCCATGAAAGGCGGCGATATCGTTGCCTGCTTCCCTGTGGAACTTGGCGATCAAATCATGTTGGCAACCTCAAAAGGTCAGTCGATCCGCTGTCCTGTGAATGGCATTTCTTTCCGTTCCCGTTCTGCGGGTGGCGTCAAGGTCTTCAACACAGGCAAAGGCGAAACCGTGGTGTCTGTCGCCTGGATCGCGGAACGCGACGAGGATGAAGACGACGTGACAATCGACGCGGTTGATGCAGTCGAAACACCGGTGGCAAACACCGAAAGCTGATGTAATCAGCAATAGAAAATCAAGGGCCACCCTTTGGGGTGGCTTTTCTTTTGGGCGCAAGACGGATAAATTCAACCTATGGAAAACACATTACACATCATTGGTGGCGGGCTTGCGGGCTCAGAGGCGGCATTTCAGGCAGCGGAGGCTGGCGTTCAGGTGATCCTGCATGAAATGCGCCCAAAAGTTGAAACTTTTGCCCATCAAAGCGGCGATTTTGCTGAAATGGTTTGCTCCAACTCTTTCCGTTCCGATGACAGCGAACAAAACGCCGTGGGCCTGCTGCATTGGGAAATGCGCGAAGCCAACGGGTTGATTATGCGCATGGCTGGCGAACATCGCCTGCCCGCTGGTGGCGCTTTGGCCGTGGACCGCGAAGCTTTCGCGCGCGGCGTGTCTGAAGTCATTCGCAACCATCCCAATATCACGATTGAAGAAGGCGAGATCACCGAATTGCCGACGGATGGCAATTGGATCATTGCCACCGGCCCGCTGACATCCGGTGCCCTTGGCGAAAGCATTGCCCGTGAAACCGGTGCGGAAAGCCTTGCGTTTTTTGATGCCATCGCGCCGATTGTGTATTTCGACAGCGTGAATATGGACGTGGCTTGGATGCAATCGCGTTATGACAAAGGCGCGACTGAGGAAGAACAAAAAGCCTATCTCAACTGCCCGATGACCAAGGACCAATATGAGGGTTTCATCGACGCGCTGCTAGAAGCCGACAAGGCTGAGTTCCACGAAGGTGAAACCGCTAAATATTTCGATGGCTGCCTGCCGATTGAGGTCATGGCAGAACGTGGTCGTGAAACCCTACGCTTTGGCCCGATGAAACCTGTCGGTCTAACCAACGAACATGATCCTGAAAACAAAGCCTATGCGGTGGTGCAATTGCGCCGCGATAACACATTAGGAACGCTGTATAACATAGTAGGATTCCAGACAAAAATGAAATATGGCGCGCAACAAGATGTGTTCCGTATGATCCCAGGGTTGGAAGATGCATCCTTCGCACGTCTTGGCGGTATTCACCGAAATACATTCATGAATTCCCCCACATTGCTGGACGATCAGATGCGTTTAAAATCGCGTCCAAACCTGCGCTTTGCGGGTCAGATCACCGGAGTTGAAGGCTATGTTGAAAGCGCTGCCATGGGCCTTTTGGCAGGCCGTCTGGCCGCTGCAGAAATCCAAGGAAAAACCCTTGAAACGCCGCCTTTGAACAGTGCGATGGGTGCATTGATCCACCACATCACAGGTGGTGCGGACGCAAAAACATTCCAGCCAATGAACGTGAATTTCGGTTTGTTTCAACCTGTTGACGGTCTGAAAGGCGGACGTCGAGGACGTAAAGATCGCTATAAAGCCTATACTGATCGCGCAAAAGAAGCCTGGTCCGCGTGGTTAAACAGTTAATCAACGCGGATCACTGGACAGATGCGCCCTTCGCCTTATGATCGTGCTAGGGGGATGACATGGCAGATAAGAAATTCTTAGACAGCGTATATAATCTGAAATCCAGCACGGATTCCAAGCTACTTTATGGCGATTGGTCAGACAGTTACGACAACGAAGTTGGCTCAGAAGGCTATGCAACGCCCGGACGAATCGTAAACGCCTTGGTCCAATTTACAGACACAAATGCTTCCGTCCTTGATTATGGCTGCGGCACCGGACTTGCTGGGATTGCCCTTAAAGAAAGCGGTTTCAGTAACTTAACAGGCTGGGACATCACACCAGAAATGCTTGAGAAAGCCAAAGCAAAAGACATTTATGCCAACACCCAAGTCATTGCCGCAGATACTGATTTACCTGATGAGACTTCCGAATTTGATGTGATCGTATGCTGCGGAGTCATTGGAACCGGTGCTGCACCACCTTCTGTGTTCGATCAAATCATGCACGCCATAAAGTCAGGCGGGCTGTTTTGTTTTTCATACAATGATCACACGCTGGCTGAGATCGATTATACCAGTCGTCTATCGGATTGGGTAGATTGTGGCGCGGCCTCGCTTCTCTTCAAAGAACACGGGCCGCACCTTCCTGGAAAAGATATGGAATCAACAGTTTACGTGTTACGAAAAGCTTAGAATGCGGACAAGATTTGCTCCGTCACCCACGGGCCCGCTACATTTAGGTCACGCCTATTCCGCACTTCTTGCCTTTGATCATGCACGCAAACATAGTGGTGAATTTCTGCTTCGCATGGAAGACATTGATCAAAGCCGGGCCCGCCCACATTGGGAAGCACAGATTTATGATGATCTTCAATGGCTTGGCATATCTTGGGTCACCCCCGTGATGCGCCAATCTGATCATTTGCCACGCTATCAGGATGCAATCCGCAAGCTTCATAAGTTGGGGCTTGTCTATCCCTGCAGCTGCAATCGACGTGATATCGAGGCCGCGCTATGCGCCCCTCAGGAAGGCGTTAACCGTTTTGGGCCAGATGGTTTGATCTACCCTGGAACTTGCAAAAGCTTTCATACCCCAATGCCTGACAAGGCCGTTTTACGTTTGAACCTTGCAGCCGCTTTCGACCATTTAGCGAATGATCTTACTTTTCAAGAATTTGGAACCGATATGGACACCCAGCCGCAACACATTAATGTATCGCGAGAACTCATTGAAACTGCGGGAGATATCATAATTTCACGCAAGGATATGGGGACATCATACCACTTGTCTGTTGTCCTTGATGATGCCTTGCAAGGCATCACCGATGTCACCCGTGGAGAGGACCTTCTTGAGGCCACAGCCCTGCATGTTGTTCTGCAAAATCTGCTTGGGTTGCCCAGACCCCGATACCATCATCATCGCCTTATTCGTGACGAAGATGGTAAACGCCTGGCCAAACGTGACGATGCACGCGCGATCTCTCAATATCGCGACGCGGGCGCTACAGCTGCGGACATCCGAAAAATGGTCGGACTATAGCCTTATTCCGGCTGCATCAGCTCAATTTCTTCGCCATTTTGGACGCTGGTGTAAAAACAACTGCGACGGTTGGTATGACACGCAGGGCCCGTTTGCTTCACCAACACCAAAATGCAGTCCTGATCGCAATCAAATCGTAAATCGACAAGTTTCTGAGTGTTGCCAGAACTTTCGCCTTTAACCCAAAAACTTTGGCGCGACCGCGACCAATAGGTTACGTTTCCACTGTCCAATGTGCGCGTGATCGCCTCGGCGTTCATCCAAGCCAACATCAACACCTCAAGGCTGTCCGCATCTTGTGCGATCACGGGCAAAAGCCCCTGGTCATTAAACCGCAGTTTCTTTGGATCAAATTTCATTGCTGCCCCATTGCCTTTATGCGTTTGCCCCTTATGTAGTGAAGAACAATCCCGGGGAAAACCCGCTTTATCAGGAAGACACCATGTCCGGCGACAGCGATCTCATTAATCTTTATTCCGGCACGATTCTGGCTTTGGCTGCAGATATTCCGAATTTGGGAAAATTGGAAACCCCAGATGCAGAGGTCAAGAAACGCTCGCCGCTTTGTGGATCTACCGTGACAGTAACCGTGACGTTCCTTGACGGAAAAATCAGCGATTTTCGCCAGGACGTCAAAGCTTGCGCGCTTGGTCAATCCGCAGCATCTGTTATTGGCTCCACAGTAATAGGTTGTAATCAAATGGACATTACCCGCCTGAACTCTGAATTGACGGCGATGCTAAAGGAAAACGGCCCGGCGCCATCCGCCCCCTTTGAAGGGCTGGAAGCTTTGCGTCCTGCACGGGATTTTAAAAACCGGCACGCGTCGATCTTGCTTGTTGCCAATGCTTTGGCCGAGGCCTTTGACAGCCAGAAATAAAAAGCCGCCGCAACCCGGGGACACGGGCGCGGCGGCAGTGGTATCGCGCTGAAACCTGAGGGGGAAGAGGGTTCCCGGAGGCAAACAGGCAGTGTCTGACGAGCACATCAAATTGGGGACAAGATGTGTGGTGACAGCGAGATACAGGCAATAACTGTTTTGTTTTCGTGACTTACATCATCCCAGGTAAGACCAACGCCGTTCCCAACATCACGCATAACGCTGCTCCACCAATCAGGTCTTGAAGCAAAGTTGGGCCGGAATTCCGTACGACAGATTTAATATCTTTGATCATGCTGGTCTCCTACGTCGTTAATATTGGTTAATTTGTTGCCACTTTGTTCTCATTTTATTAACCACATGTAAAGAACAATATGAGAACATTGGTGAAAAATGTTCTCATCGGAACATCAAAACGCACTTAACCCACTGAAATCAAACGAACTGCCTGGTCGCGTCTCAGTAACCATAAAAGCATACGCGCAGCGATGCCGCGTTCTGAAACCAGTCTTGGATCGTCAGAAAGAAGCTTTCGCGCATCACTTTGCGCAATTTTCATCAAACCCGCCTGCCCCTCAAGATCTGCGACTCTGAACCGAGGTAAACCCGATTGTGCGGTTCCCAAAACATCACCAGCACCCCGCATTTCAAGGTCAATCTCAGACAGATAGAACCCATCATTACTTTCGCGCAACGCCTTCAAACGCTTCTCGCCCGTGGCAGACATCGGCGGTTGGAACATCAACAGACAAGTTGATTCTGCCTCACCACGGCCAACACGGCCGCGCAACTGGTGTAATTGTGCCAAACCAAAGCTTTCCGCCC
Source organism: Halocynthiibacter namhaensis (assembly GCF_000812685.1). Classification (GTDB taxonomy): domain Bacteria; phylum Pseudomonadota; class Alphaproteobacteria; order Rhodobacterales; family Rhodobacteraceae; genus Halocynthiibacter; species Halocynthiibacter namhaensis. The sequence goes on along the minus strand of NZ_JWIF01000022.1, from coordinate 46,943 downwards.
GCTCAATCACCATGATGGACGCATTCGGCACGTCCACCCCAACTTCGATCACCGTCGTGGCGACAAGGATTCGGCTGCGCCCAGCAATGAAATTCGCCATTGCTGTGTCCTTGTCGTCGCTGGGCATTTGCCCATGTACAAGCCCGACAACCCCATCGTCAAAAATAGCCCGAAGCGCTTTGAAACGTTCCTCAGCGGCCGTTAGATCAAGGCTTTCACTTTCCTCAACAAGGGGGCAGACCCAATAGGCTTGCCGCCCTTCCGCCACGGCTTTCTTTAGGTGATCAACAACTTCGTCGATCCGGCCCTGACTGACAAGCACAGTCTTGATCGGCTTACGTCCAGGGGGTTTCTCGTCCAAAATCGACACGTCCATGTCACCATATTGGGCCAGAGACAAGGAACGCGGGATTGGGGTCGCGGTCATCACCAGAACATCAGCTCCAACACCTTTTTTGCCCAACTCTAGCCGTTGACGCACCCCAAATCGATGCTGTTCATCCACCACCGCGAGGCGAAGGCCAGAAAACACAACGTCCTTCTGAAACACAGCATGTGTGCCGGTCAAAATGTGAATTTCACCCGCAGCAAGTGCCGCGAGTTTCTCACGTCGCGTGACACCTTTATCCCGCCCTGTTAGGATCTCAAGCCGGATTCCGGCAAACTCAGCGAAGCCGCGCAACCCTTCATAATGTTGCTGCGCCAAAATCCCAGTTGGCGCCATCAAGACACCCTGCCCGCCTGCTTCAACGGCGACCAGTAACGCCATGAAAGCAACCAATGTTTTACCTGCGCCCACATCGCCCTGCAGCAAACGGTTCATTCGTTCGGGCCGTTCCATATCGGCAGAAATTTCAGCAATCGCACGCAATTGGGCGTTTGTTGGGGTATAAGGCAATTGGTTTCGCACGCGGGTTTGAAGAACCCCATCCCCACGATTGACGATACCTTTTTTGCCACGACTGTTCTCTCGTGCTAGGGCCAAGGTCAGCTGATGGGCGAATAATTCATCATAGGCCAAACGCAACCGTTCAGGTGACGATGGCGAGAAATCTTCAGCTGTTTCCGGCGCATGCGCCTTCGTCACCGCCGTTTTCCAAGACGGCCACGCTTCTTGTTTAAGGTAAAGCGGATCAATCCATTCACCCACGTCCGGCAGCAGCGCCAACGACGCCTGCGCCGCTTTGGATATCAACTTTTGATTGATGCCATCCGTCAAAGGATACAAGGGTTCAAATCGTGTGATATCAGAGGCGTCTTCGGCCGCGACAATAAAATCTGGATGCACGATTTGGATCATTGCATCAAAAAATTCAGCCTTACCCGACACAACCCTTATGGACCCTTCGGGCAAAACCTTTCGAATATAGTCACCACGCGCATGAAAAAATACCAGTTGAAAACTTTCATGCCCATCGGTCACTGTCACCCTGTAAGGGCGCGCGCGTGATGATGGGGCATGGTGTTCTTCCACAGTGACCTGCACTGTGATGACACCGGGAAGAGGCCCGTCCCGCAGCCCATCACGAATCCGGCGATCAATGACGGAATGGGGTAAGGTAAGCAAAAGATCCACGGGGTTTTCGACGCCTAACCGCGCGAAATTGGTGACTGATTTTGGTCCGACGCCTGGCAGGTTCCCCAAATCTGAGAACAGCGGAAATAGGGCTTCGGGGCGACCGCTCATCCTTGGCCGCTCAATACGATCCAAGCATCTTCATCGATGGTTTCCACGCCGAGATCCGCCGCTTTTTTGGCTTTGCTTCCAGCGCCAGGCCCTGCGATCAACAGATCCGTCTTGGCAGACACAGACCCGGAAACTTTCGCACCAAGGGTTTCGGCGCGTGCCTTTGCTTCAGCTCGGGTCATTTTTACAAGTGTGCCGGAAAACACCAATGTTTTCCCAGCGACCGCGCTGTCAGTCGTTGTGGGAGCAGCCACATCTTGAACAGTTAGCTCAGAAATAAGGCGGTCAATCAGGGCACGTTCGCGCGGTTCCGCAAATGCCTGCACCGCCGATGCGGCCATCACGGCACCAACACCGTCAATCGACAAAAGATCTATCAGCGCGTCACCATCTGGATTGCTTGCGCCGATCATTGCCTGTTCAAACGCACCCCAAGACCCATAATGTTGCGCCAACAGCTTGGACGCGCTTTCGCCAAGATGACGAACACCCAAAGCGAAAATCACGCGATTCAAAGGGATCATGCGTTTCTCATCAATGGCGTCGAACAGCTTATTCGCTGATTTTTCGCCCCACCCCTCGCGGTTTTTCAACTGCTGAAGGCCGCTGCCATATCGGGCACGCAGGGTGAAGATCTCGGAAGGCTCTGAAATCCAACCATCTTTCAGGAATTGCTCAACCTGTTTGGCCCCGAGGCCCTCAATATCAAACGCGGCACGCGACACAAAGTGTTTCAACCGTTCCACCGCTTGTGCCGGGCAAATCATGCCCCCGCTACATCGGCGCACCGCATCACCTTCTTCACGAATAGCTGGGCTGTTGCATTGCGGGCAAACCGTTGGAAAAGCGTAACTTTCGGAATTCTCGATACGTTTCGTCAAATCAACATCCGCGACTTTCGGGATCACATCCCCTGCCCGATACACTTGCACCAAGTCACCAACGCGAATGTCTTTTCCACCACGAATTTCACCGCCTTTACTGTCCAAGCCGCGAATATAGTCTTCGTTGTGTAGGGTCGCATTTGACACGACAACACCACCAACCGTCACAGGTTTCAAGCGTGCAACCGGCGAAAGTGCGCCGGTGCGCCCCACCTGAATGTCAATTTCTTCAAGCCGTGTCCACGCCAGCTCGGCCGCGAATTTATGTGCAATTGCCCAACGGGGTGTCGTAGATCGGAACCCCAAACGTTCCTGCAACGCAAGGTCATTGACCTTATAAACAACTCCATCGATATCATATCCCAACTCAGAACGCTGAGCTTCGATCACTCGGTAATGGTCAATCAGATCTTGCGGGGTGTCGCAAACCTGGGTCAAGGGGTTGGTCGAAAACCCAAGGTCTTTCAACCCCGAAATCGCCTGCATTTGCGTGGTGGCCAAAGGGGCTGACACCTCGCCCCACGCATATGCAAAGAACCGCAAAGGCCGCGATTTTGTGACGGCGCTGTCAAGTTGGCGCAGTGATCCTGCCGCCGCATTTCGCGGATTGGCAAATGGTTTGGCCCCTTCACTTTCTTGCCGCGCGTTGAGTTCAGCGAAATCGATGTGAGACATGTAGACCTCACCCCGCACTTCTAAAATCTCAGGCGCGTCAGTCAAGCGATGTGGAATATCAGAAATAACGCGTGCATTTGACGTTACATCTTCCCCAACAGCGCCATCACCACGTGTGGCAGCCTGCATTAAGATGCCATTTTCATAACGCAATGACAGTGACAAACCATCAATCTTAGGTTCAGCGGTATAGGTAATCTTTTCGGAGGAAAGGCCCAGAAATTTTCGTGTTCGGGCATCGAATTCAAATACATCTGCATCATCAAATGCATTTCCCAATGACAACATTGAAACCGCGTGGGTGATCTTCCCGAATTTTTCGCTGACGGGTGCCCCGACTTGCAGAGAAGGGCTATCATCGCGCATCAACTGCGGGAATTCGACTTCCAACGCGGCGTTTCGGCGCTTCAGCTGATCGTATTCTGCATCACTGAGATCAGGTTCATCATTCTGGTGATAGGCAATATTGGCACATCGCAGTCTTTCAGCAAGTGTCGCAAGCTCAAGCGAGACGGCATCTTCGTTCATATTTTTGATGTCAGTCATGGCTGGTTCTCCGCGCGTTTTCTCAGTGATAAAACGCTTATGCGGCTTCGTCCAGAGGCAGATGTGCACGAAATGTTCTTATCCACCCAAAAAATGAGCCCAGCAAAATGCTGAGCCCAAGTCCATCGTGGTCGTGACGTATATTCTATTGTCGGTGGTCGATTATGCCCCGACGGCAACCTGATCGGCAGCAAGATCGACCGGTTCAGGATCGCGCAATACATAGCCACGCCCCCAAACGGTTTCGATATAATTTTCCCCATCCGTTGCTTCTGTAAGCTTTTTACGCAACTTACAAATAAAGACATCGATGATCTTCAACTCTGGTTCATCCATGCCGCCGTATGATGATTAAGGAACATTTCTTTGGTCAATGTCGTTCCTTTTCGCAGACTCAGCAGTTCCAACATTTGATATTCTTTACCCGTCAGGTGCACTGTTTTTCCAGCAACATCGACCGTCTTCGCATCAAGATTGACCGCGATGCGGCCCGTCTTAAGGATAGACTGACTGTGGCCTTTTGAACGGCGGATGACTGCATGAATTCGCGCAACCAATTCTTCCCGATGAAACGGTTTTGTCAGATAGTCGTCTGCACCAAATCCAAAGCCTTTGATCTTATTTTCCGTATCATCGGCCCCAGACAAAATAAGAATCGGTGTTTCAACCCGCGCCAGCCGCAACTGGCGAAGCACTTCATGACCGTTCATATCTGGCAAATTCAAGTCAAGAAGGATCAAATCGTAATCATAAAGCTTGGCTAAATCGATCCCTTCTTCCCCCAAATCCGTGCAATACACATTGAGGTTGGCATGTGTGAGCATCAACTCAATGCTTTTAGATGTGGTGGGGTCGTCTTCCACTAATAGTACCCGCATGTATAAATCTCCGCTTACTGTCCCTACGCTGCGTTAACCTTGAGCAAAAATGGTTAATCGCGCGTTACCAATATGAAGATTTATATCAACTCTCCTTAAGGTTGTCTATATTGTTGTAATGCAGTTGCTTTCAAAGCGCCCTCACCGTGCTTTTTAATAGCATTTTCCCATGATTTATATTCCTCATCGGACAGGCCATAGCGTTCCAACGCATCCTTCAGAGAAATCAACCCGTAGATGACTGACTTAACAACAATCGCTTTGCGACTGGCCACCCATCGCGTGGTATCTGCTGGCGGCAGATCAGCCCGAGACAATACAGACCCATCCGGCAAGGTGATGGCACGCGGGCCATCGACTTTTTTCAAGAACATAACGTCACCCCAATTCTAAACTGACCCAACAATCCCCCCATTCCCTTAAAGTAAAGTGAAGCCCTCCCCTTGTTAGTCGTTCTAATTTTCATATATTCCGCAAGGATCATCGGAGCGCATCATGACCACCACAAAACTTAATTCTCTCGGTTTCGCAAAACCACCCTCAGAAACCCGCGTTGTCGTGGCGATGTCAGGCGGCGTTGACAGCTCTGTTGTGGCGGCTCAACTGGCTGAGGAAGGCTATGACGTGATCGGCGTGACGCTTCAGTTATATGACCATGGCGCGGCTTTGGCCAAGAAAGGTGCCTGTTGCGCAGGGATCGACATTCACGACGCGCGCCGCGTGGCCGAAGAAATGAATTTCCCGCATTATGTGCTGGATTATGAGAACATCTTTCAGGAAGCCGTGATTGACGAATTCGCCGACAGCTATCTTGCGGGTGCAACCCCCGTGCCCTGTATCCGTTGCAATGAACGTGTGAAGTTCAAAGACCTGCTGGGCACCGCGCGCGACCTGAACGCCGACTGCATGGCGACGGGACACTATATACAACGTTTCGACGGCGCGAACGGATCAGAGCTGCATTCAGCGACCGACGCCAACCGCGACCAAAGCTACTTCCTGTTCTCAACCACCCCTGAACAGCTTGATTACCTGCGCTTCCCGTTGGGTCATCTGGCAAGCAAAGCCGAGACCCGCGCGCTTGCGTCCAAATACGGTCTGTCCGTGGCGGATAAGCCTGACAGCCAGGACATTTGTTTCGTGCCGGATGGCAATTATGCTGGCGTGATTGAGAAACTGCGCCCCGGTGCTGCCGAACCTGGCGAAATCGTCGATACTGAAGGCAATGTTCTAGGCGAACATCGCGGTGTGTTGCATTATACAGTCGGCCAACGGCGTGGCCTTGGCATTGGCGGCCTAGAGACACCGCTTTACGTGGTGAAGCTGGATGTGGATGCGCGTCAGGTGATTGTCGGGCCGAAAGAACTGCTGGCCACCCGCATCATTCCCGTGCGCGAGATCAATTGGCTGGGCGATGAGGCCTTTGATGCGCAAAAAGAATATCACATCAGCGTTAAAGTCCGCTCCACCCGCCCTCCGCGCGAAGCGATCGTGCGGCCTTTGTCAGCGACAACAGCCGAGGTCGAACTGCTGACCCCGGAAGAAGGTGTGTCCCCAGGGCAAGCCTGTGTGTTTTATGATCCGAACAGCACGCGTATCTTTGGCGGCGGCTGGATTTGGCGGGGCCAATAAACAGTCAATGTAGTCACGATGGTTGCAAGTATGAACCGAAGCCAATTTAGATGTGCTTACAGCTTCGGATCCATTCGTGTCGCTGCCACGCATCGAGTGGATAGTCCTTCAACCATTCAACACATCTATCCTTGATGATTTTCTCAATATTACGTCGATTTGCGGTTGGCCAATAATATTGAACTTCACTGTATCCCAAATCGACGGCAGCATAGTGAAGAGCGTAAAAGTCATATATCGTTTCAGACTGTTCATCATGTTGGTACAGTTCGGCAAGCTTAAACAAAGTGGTCGCGCTGCTGGTTACGCCTTGCATAAATCTCTGAACATACCCTGTAGCGATAATTTCAAGAGCCTCCGCCTCCGACGAAATTCGAGGCAAATTGAGGTCAGCTTGGATACGATCAAGAAGATCGTTCATCTCAAACGTGTTAAAAGGCTTGATCTCCCCCAAAAGTATATTCAAATGCGGGCTATCAAAGCCTGATAACACCATATTTTCAGCCCAATTGACCAAATCATCATTGGCACCAGCATTAAGATACCTACGCGCAAAAACTTCTGATGTGAAAAGCTCCAACGTTTGAACTGCCTCGTTTTCTGCGCGTTGGTCTGGAACGGCAACCGAACTTTTATTTGAAACATCATACGTAATTTGGGCCAACACCGATCTTGCCGCCCTTAACCCCGGTGCTTCTGCACCTCGCCCCAAACGCTCCATTGTCACAGACATGGCATCTTGTTGAGAAGTTGGGTCTTTCAGCAGGGCTTCAACGGCGGAGATGATCTGTGTGGCGATGCAATTCTCGCCCAGAAATTCGGGTACAGTGCGTGTTTCAGACACAAGGTTCACAAGCGTCACCGTGTCGATTTTCAGCATGCGTTTGATCAGCCTGCGCGACAGCCAGTTCATGTCATAGGCTATGACCATGGGCGTGTTATTGGCAGCAAGTTCCAGCGACACCGTGCCCGAGGCCGCAAGGGCCAGATCGGCACGGGCGAAGGCGGCGCGTTTTGCGGTTTTGTTGCTGGGATCAATGATCAGAGGTGCGGCACCGATGGGCCAAGCCTCGGTCTCGCAATAGATCAGATCGCTGACAGGGCCAGGGGCCGCAGGCAGGATAAAACGCATATTTGGGTGGTCTGCGTGCAAGGCTTCGGCCACGCCGCGCAAGACCGGCAACATGCGCGTCACCTCGCCCATGCGTGAACCAGGAAGCAGCAGCATGATCTTCTGATCCGCTGTGATATGGTGATTTTGCGTGAATTCCGCGATCTCATCCGCGGTCGCCAAAGCTTCCGCCACAACCGGGTGACCAACGAAATCACACGTCATACCGACCGCCTGCATGTAAGGCGGCTCGAACGGCAAAAGCGCAAGCACATGATCAATGACTTTCGCCATTTTCACAGCCCGCTTTTCGCGCCAGGCCCAAACCGAAGGCGCAACATAATGCACGGTCGGGATGTTTGACGCGGCCTTGACGATTTTCGCCACACGCAGGCAGAAATCCGGGCTGTCAATTGTGATCATCACATCGGGTTTCAAGGCCAAAGCGGCCTGGGCGGTTTCGCGGATACGACGTTTCAAATGGAAATATTTCGGGGCGACCTCAGCGATTCCCATGATCGACAGTTCATGTATGGGAAACTGGCTGACCAGCCCTTGCGCGGCCATCAATTCACCGCCAACTCCGTGAAATTCGATCTCCGGCACAAGTGTTTGAAGGCCTTCCATCAAGGCAGCACCCAGCTTATCGCCAGAGGCCTCGCCCGCGATGAGAAAGACCTTCATTCGCTGGCCTCGCGCACCCAAAGGAACATGCGGCACAGATCTGCCGCTTGGATCACACCTTCAAGGTTGGGCACCATCACGCCACCCGCCTCAATCACGATGCCTGCAAGTCCCGCTTCAGCAGCAGCAGAGACCGTGTTGACCCCAATCACCGGCAAATCGACACGCCGATCTTGACCGGGTTTTGGGGCCTTATAAAGGATGCCACCGGGCACAATCTTTGGATCGAGTTCAGGCAGGCGGCTGTCTGGGATTGGATCGCCTAAGCTGACAACATCCATAATTTCATCAAGGAAGGTTTTCTCATGCTCGACCGGCGTGGCCAGCAAAGATCGCAACATCCAGTCCGTACCCGGCTGGGCCTCAATCGCTTGGGCTTGACCGCGCGCAACCACGCAGCTTTGCCCGACATCCGCAGCCCCCATCGCGGCAACAATCACTTGGCCACGCGCCGCATCTTTCTTGTGATGATCGGTGGGCTGGGCTTTGGTGGCAATCCCCGCATTGGGCAGCAAAGCAGGCAAAACCTCATGGGCGCCATGCAGTTTGAATCCGGTTTTCTCAAAGATATCAAGGACTGCACGCAAAGCACCGTCGTCGCCGGCCTGCATGGCCTGCATGATCACGGGCACAAGCGGCATGGTTTGTGCGTCAATCTTTGATGGATCCAAGGCTGGCCGTGCAACTGATCCGGCAAAACAGACATCTGTAACGCCTGCATCGCCCAAAGCGACCAAAAACGAGCCGAGGGTTTCGACGCGGAAGCTGAGATCAACCTCCAACGCATCCGGCGCAAAGCCTTCCATGGCAGCGATCAGGGGTTTTTGGCCCTGATCCATCAAATGCGCAGCCAAAAGCCACGGCAGATCACCCTGCCCTGCAATGATCGCAAACATCGCCTACTCCGGTGTTAGGAAGGAACGGTCAGAATTTCCGGTGACAAAAGCCACGATGTCCTGAACATATTCACTGTCGCTTTCGTCGCCCAAACGGCGTGTGCGATCTTGGAATGTGCCGTCGCCCTGGGCCAGCATCTGATAGGCCGCACGCAAAGCTGTGATATCCGCGCGTGCGATACCCTTGCGTTTCAATCCGACAAGGTTGAGCCCGTGCAAATGCCCACGTGGGGCCTGAACCAGACCATAAGGGATCACATCATTGGTCACCATCGACACAGCGCCAATAATCGCACCTTTTCCGATGCGCACCCATTGATGCACCCCGGACAACCCACCAATGATAACGTCATTCTCAATCACACAATGCCCGGCAACCGACGCATTGTTGACCAAGATCACATTGTTCCCGATCTGCACATCATGGGCCACGTGACAATTCGCCATAAACAAACCGTCATCGCCGACACGCGTCACGCCACCACCACCTTCGGTGCCAGTATTCATGGTCACGCCTTCGCGAATACGATTGCGATCACCAATGATCAAAGTGCTGTCTTCGCCGCCGAACTTCAGATCTTGTGGTACCTCGCCGATCGACGCAAAAGGGAAAACCTCATTGTCTTCCCCAAGCGTCGTATGGCCAGTCACCACCACATGGCTGCGCAGTTCACTGCGGGCGCCAATCGTTACATTGGCCCCCACGGTGCAAAACGGACCAATTTTTGCGCCGTCCCCAATCACAGCCCCATCTTCAACGAGGGACATTGGATGGATCACAGCACTTTGCGCGATGCTCATTTAGCTTCGTCCAACAGATCAATCATGGCCGCGAATTCAGCTGAACAAACGACCTTGCCGTCCACTTTACCATCGGCACGGAATTTCCAGATTTTTGTACCTGCGCGGATCACTTCCACATGCAGTTCAAGCACGTCGCCTGGGACAACCTTGCCGCGGAACTTACATTTATCAACGGACATGAAGTACACCAGCAGGTCACGATCTATCAGATCCAAGGTCACACCGACCATGACAGCCGCAGTTTGCGCCATGGATTCGATGATTGTCACGCCAGGCATGATCGGCGCACCAGGGAAGTGCCCTTGAAAATGCGGTTCGTTACAGGTGACATTCTTAATGCCCACAGCACTTTCGCTTGGCACAATGTCACGTACTTTGTCGATCAGAAGAAACGGGTAACGATGCGGAATAATCCGCTGAATGATATCTAGATCGGCTTCAGTAATCTTGTCGGACATTGGTTTTCCTTATTTTGTAGTATCCTGTATCTCAGGGTTACCCGTGAATACCCTGTCCGACACGGGCAAACAAGTTACCAATGGGAATGCACTGCAAAATACTGAAAAATGCGCTTATTCCTGCGCGGGGGTAACTGGGGCTGGTTCCGCAGGCGTCGGCGAAAACATTTCGGGAATTTGCCCATCAGGGTAAGTCGTATCAATCAACCCGATCACATCAACAGTGATATCAATGTTCTCGACCGCCAAAATCACACTGCGCCGATCAATGACAGCCAATCCCCCCCGTGAACGCGTGACATGCGCCACCAAAGGAAGAGCCAAAGCAAAAAAAGCTTTCTGCACATCTTCCCGTCGACGTACGAGATCGCGAAGCTTTTGATCTTGTTCGGCACGGATCCTCTGCACGCGAAGATCAAATGCTTGCGCCAAGACCGAAAACGCATCTTGGTCGGTTTCTTTGCGCAACTCAACGAGTTCCGTTTCCTCTGCAGACAAAGCATCGAAAATCTTCTGGTTTTCATTTTGAAGATCGGTGCGCTCAAGCGTCAACATCGCCTCAAGCGCCATGCCCAATCGGCTTTGGTTGTACAACTGGTCTTGTTCGATGGTCAGCAGACTGGCAATCGGTCGACCAGACTGTGCTGTAGATACCTGGGTGGACACCGATGGTGCGCCTGAGGGCACTGTATCCTGGGCCCATGACACATGGCTCCCCCAGCCAATCACAGCCAATGCGCCGATCATGGACCTCAAAGAGACCTGAAGACCGGGCAAAAACAAACTGCAGATGCCCGGAATATGTTCAGAAATTTTCATTTTAGAACTGTGTCGAGATCGTCAGATCGAAACTACGCGTGTCGTCGTTTGCAAACTCTTTTAACGGCTGAGAGAAGTTGAACCGTAGCGGCCCCAAAGGTGTCGTCCAGAAAACAGAGAAACCGACTGCGGCCCGCAGCTCAAAACTATCATCAATTGCGCCAGCAAGGTTGTCATCTAAGCCCCAGACAGATCCAGCGTCCACGAACAAGCCGCCGGTGATGCCGTATTCTTCTGGCAAGCCCAAGGGGAAATCGGTTTCCAAACGTGCGTAAACGTATTTATTGCCGCCCAGGTGATCACCCGCATCAAACGGGCCAATGCCGTTGCTTGAGAAGCCGCGCAATTGGCTGCTGGAATGCGTGAAACGGTCCAACACGGAACTGTTGGTATCGCTGAGGGAATGCTGTATCCCACCTTCCAAAATACCACGCACCGTGACTTCATTGTTCCAGACTTTGGCCTCAGCCCCCAACAGCGCGGTTGTGCGAATATACTTACTGTCGCCACCAAGCCCAGCGAATTTCTGACCAAAGCGCAAAACGACACCCGCGTCAGGATTTAGCCCAGTCCGCCGCGTGTCAAAACTGTAGTTATACCCAAGTGCGCTGGTGACTTGCGCGCCATTAGTCTGATCGTTTTGCAGAATTTGGCTGGCCGTATTGCTGACATTAAAGATCTTATTCTGCTCAAGAGAATAATAGACCTGTAACCGTCCGTTTGCCGACACAGGGAAGGTAAGCGACGGCGAAAAATTAATGCGGCGCGTATCAAATGTTGAATTGTTTGAATCCGTGGTCACATATCCCAGATCAAGACCGAAGGCCAAATCACGACCCAATAAGTTGGGTTCAACAAAACGAAACTTACCGGATTGACTGCTGGATGCTGTGTTTAGATCGACAGAAATCGTCTGTCCGCGCCCCAAGAAGTTGCGCTCTGAAAAACCAATGGCAAAGGACGCGCCACTGTCAGCAGAATAGCTTGCCCCGAAGCTGAGACTGCCGGTTGGTTGTTCTTCCACATCCACGTCAATCACGACCTGATCGGCAGATGACCCTTCGCGCGCGTTTACTTCTGCATTGCTAAAGTACCCAAGCGCGCGGACGCGCGCTGCTGATTCACGAATTTCACGTGGGTTAAAGGGATCCCCTTCAACCACGCGGAAACGGTTACGAACAACACGGTCCAAAGTGGTGTTGTTGCCTTCAATATCGATCCGCTCTACGAAAACACGTGGCCCACGTGTTAGTACAAATTCGACATCAAGGGTCAAATCTGCGTCGTTGCGTGTGACACGCGGCTCCACACGTAGGAAATCGATTTCCTCGCGGATGGCGAAACGTTCAAGGCGGGCAATGTTTTCTTCGATCAATGACGGCGCATAGACGGCACCAGACTTCATCCGCGTTTCGTCAAGGAATAGATCTGGGTCTGCCGATTCTAAATCAGAAACAACAGTCACCTCACCCACGCGAAACTGCTGACCTTCGCGCACATTGAAGGTCACCAAGAAACCGTCGCGTGCACGTACAAGTTCTGAGTTCACGGACAAGGTTTCAAAATCAACATATCCGCGGGACAAATAGAAATCGCGCAACACTTGTTTGTCGAATTCAATACGATCGGCAATAAAGCTGTCGGAACGGACCAAAGCGCGGAAAAATCCAGCTTGTTTCGTTTCAAGCACACGCCGCAAACGACGCTCAGAAAAGGCACGGTTGCCTACAAAGCTAAGGCGTTCGACCTCTACCACTTTGCCTTCAGTGATTTCAAAGACCAAATCAACGCGGTTGTTAGAACGGCGAATGATCCGGGGTTCCACCGTGGCTGCCAAACGGCCTGACGCGCTATAGGCTTCTGTGATTGATTGCGCGTCGGCTTCCGCAACCGCCGCACTGAACACGTGGCGCGGTCTGGATTGCAGCACAGTCAACAGGTCGTCGTCTTTCAGACGTCGGTTGCCTTCGATGCTGATACGGTTGATCGTCGGGAACTCAACCACATGAATAACAAGGCGCGAACCACTTGGTACGATCTCAACGCTTTCGAACAATCCGCTTGCAAGAATACGCTGATAGGCGTCATTCAGCTCAGCTGCCGATACGCTTTCCCCGCGTCCGATTCCAGCGTGGGACAAGATCGTTGCACCTTCAATGCGCTGATTGCCTTCGATCTCAACGGATGAGAAACGAAATTGCTGCGCGTAAGCCACATCGGGAACGAACACGGAAGCGGCTGATGTCAAAAGGAAAAAACCCAGTGTCGCAGGCAAAATTCGATCAGAAATAGGTGTCTTCTGGCCTGTGCCAGTGGTTTTGAAAAAGCAGCTCATCGGGTCCCCGTCCGTATTAAAAACTTAACACTGAGTACCCTCTGCAAATCCTCTTGTCAAAAGCCTGTGCCCTGCGAACGCAAGAATTCGCAAAGCACTCATTTTTCAGACATAAAAACCCTATTTACAGAGCAGATCATTGCCCAAAGCAAAGGTCATAACCAACAGCATAACCGTTAGGCCGATGCTCATCAAAATGCGCAGAGCCTTATCACTTGGTGGTTTGCCTGTGACAGCTTCCCAAGCAAAGAACACCAGATGTCCACCGTCCAGAACTGGGATTGGGAACAGATTTAAAAGCCCAACTGCGGTGGATAGCAGCGCAATAAAGCGAATGAAATCAGCAATACCCGCTTCTGCGAAGGCTGATACATTTTGCGCCATACCCACGGGGCCATTCAGATTACATGTACTGATTGTACCAAAAAAAATGTGGTACAGCCCCTCTAAGCTTCCGGAAATGATCGCCCAGGTTTGTTGCACAGCACCAGATGCACTTTCCCAAATCCCGGCCCCTTCTCTGGCAGGCGTAAACAGCACGCCACCGCTCAGGCCGATTTGCCAGCGTTTCTCAAAACTGCCATCCGCCAGTTGGTGATCGCGTTCACGTGCGGATAAAGTCACCTGAAGCGTCTCGCCCCCGCGCCATACATCCAACACAACAGGCTGCCCTTCTGACGCTAGGATAATATCACGCATTTGATCAAAACTGGCCACAGGTTGGCCATCTACGGCAGTGATAACATCATCGATCTGCATGCCTGCCGTTCGCGCGGCAGAACGCGCAGCAACCATGGATACCGCTGGGGGCGATGGATGTGGGGCCATCACGATGATCTCCTCATCACCCCGACCAACCGTATAAGGCAGCAATGAATCCTTCGGCAGCGCATCTATAAACGTCCGATACCCAACAGCGTCTTCAGGTGGGGTTTGATCGTTGATTTTCCGGATCTGGTCCCCAACCAAAAGCGACGTTTCAGCCTGAGGGTAAGCTCGTATTTCACCCACAGTCACCGGATCAACGGCTTTGCCCGAAAACATGAAAAACACAAAGAATACGATGATCGACAGGGCAAAGTTGAACATCGGACCCGCTGCAACGGTCGCCGCACGCGCCCAGAGAGGTGCGCCATGCATCGTGCGGCGCAGCTCGGCCTCATTCAGCCCTTCGAACGCTTCATCATCTTTGCCCGCCGAGGCCGCGTCAGCATCCCCTGCGAATTTCACAAAGCCGCCAAGCGGCAACAAAGCAATCTGCCATTGTGTTCCATGTTTGTCGGTCCGGGCAAAGATCACCGGGCCAAATCCAAGCGAAAACACATCGGCATGAATGCCTGACCAACGCCCGACAATGTAATGCCCATATTCATGGATCGCCACGATCACCGACAGGGCAATGATGAAGATCACAGCAGTCCAGACACCACCACCGAGGGCGTTAAAAAGCGACATTATTTCCAAGATACTTTCCTCGTATTCAGGCGATGCGCGCGCTGATGACATCAGCTGCAAATTTCTGGGCAAGTTGATCCGTCACGCGGATATTCTCAAGGGTGAGATCACCCATGTTATGTTCATTATTTCGTGAAAGCGCGCTTAACACGTCTTCCACTATACCGGCCATATCCATAAATCCGCAGTGCCCAGCGATAAACGCATCAAGTGCGGCATCTTTGGCGGCCGTAAAGCCAGCACCGGTCAAACCGCCCGCCTGCATCACCTCGCGCGCCAAGCGCAAGGCAGGATAGCGATGATCACAGGCGTCACGGAATTCAAACTGACCAATGCGGGCGAAATCCAAACGTTCCACGGGCAGATATTTGCGTTCAGGCCAATGCAACGCAAAACCAATCGCGTGGCGCATATCAGCCGGGCCAACATGGGCCATCAACCCGCCATCGGCATAACCAATCATCGCATGGATCATGCTTTGCGGATGAATAAGCACTTCAATCTGGTCAGGCGAGAAGTCAAAAAACTCTTTAGCTTCAATAGTTTCCATGGATTTGTTAAACATAGAAGCGCTGTCAATCGTGATGCGCTGGCCCATATCCCAATTGGGATGGGATGACGCTTGCTTTAAGGTTGCGTCCTTCAGGTTTTCCAATGGCCAATCCCGAAAAGCCCCACCAGAGGCCGTGATGATCACACGTTCAACCGCGTCACGTGGCTCGCCAATAAGAGCTTGGAAAATCGCTGAATGTTCACTGTCGACAGGCAGGATCGTCGCGCCATATTTGGCCGCCTCAGCCATGATTAACGGTCCAGCCGAGACAAGGCTTTCCTTATTTGCCAAAGCCAACGTACCGCCATGACGCAAGGCGCGCAGCCCAGGGGCAAGCCCGGCAAGCCCGACGATTGCGCTCATGCACCAATCTGTGGGGCGATCCGCGGCATCAAGTAAGGCTTGGGTGCCCGCCGCACATTCGATCCCTGTTCCAGCCAGGGCATCACGCAGATTATCCAACTGATCATCAAAGGCCGTGACCGCGATATCCGCCTTTAAGTCGATGGCGTCACGTGCCAGCTGGCTGATATTTCGACCACCGGAAAGCGCAATAACATCATAAGCTTGCATGTCACGCTTAATCAAATCCACGGTGCTTTGCCCGATGGACCCCGTGACACCAAATATCGATATACGTCGCGACATTTGACTTAACCTTCGGCGATCAACTTGAAAATGGCGACAACGAAACCAACACCAATCATGGCATCGAAGCGGTCAAGGACACCTCCATGCCCGGGAATTAAGTCGGAGCTATCTTTCACGCCACAGCGTCGCTTTATGGCGCTTTGAATAATATCACCCATTTGCCCCGCAAAAGCGAGTACAGCAAACATCACCGACCACACCAAAAAGTTGTAATCGACGCCATATTGGAAAATAACAAAGAACATTCCAAAAAGTGCCGCACCAATCCAGCCCGCAATAGTTCCAGACCAAGTCTTCTTTGGGCTGATACGTGGCCAAAACTTCGGACCTCCGATCAAACGCCCCGCAAAGTAGCCAGAAACATCAGATATAATAACAATCCCAGCAAGGAGGAATACCCCCTCTGACAACCCGTTTGGATCATTGCGCACAATTGCAAAGGCCAAGCAACCTGCAGTGATCATAAAACCATATGCAAACAGGATCATGACATCAATCGGGCTGCCCAGACGTTTGCGGATCATCATCCAAAGTTCGCGCAGGCCGATCAACGCAATCATCAGCATCAGAATATCAAATGGAACGCCGCCAAACAGCGTCACAACAATACCCGCGACCAACATCACAACGGCAGAGATCACACGGGGTTTAAGGTCGTCCCATTTACTCATGTTTTTACGGCTCCAAAGCGACGGTCACGCCCGTCAAAACGTTGCAACACTTCGGCGAAGACATCACGGGTGAAATCCGGCCAAAGCGTGTCGATAAATTCATATTCCGCATAGGCCGATTGCCACAGTAGAAAATTCGAAATCCGTGCCTCACCCGAGGTGCGGATCACCAGATCAGGATCAGGTAAAACCGTTGTATCTAAATAGCTTGAAAGCGTCTCTTCATTCACTTTCTCAGCATCAAGATTGCCGGTTTTCACATCACGAGCGATGTCACGAATGGCGCGCGCAACCTCGTCGCGGCCACCGTAGTTGATGGCAATCGTCAGATTAACCGCAGTATTATCCTTGGTCAAATCTTCCAAATGATCCATCAAAGATTGAAGCTTTTTGTCCAACTTCACCCGGTCACCGATAAAGCGCACGCGCACATTTTTTTCGTGCAAAGCTTGGGTTTCACGCGTGATATAGCGGCGAAACAACATCATCAGGCCAGCAACTTCGGCTTGCGTGCGCTTCCAGTTTTCAGTCGAGAACGCAAATATCGTAAGGTATTTAACGCCAAAATCAGGGCAGCTTTCGACGATTTCACGTACGCGCTTGGCCCCAGCCCGATGGCCGAATAAGCGCGGTTTTCCACGCTGTGTCGCCCATCGACCGTTGCCATCCATAATTATCGCAACGTGATTGGCACCTGACACCTCACACGCCTGATCAGCAACATCATCCGTGTCGGCATTCTGCAATGGTTTAGACAAATGCGTCTCTTTTCACATTAAAACTTGGTCGGAATGACCACGCTTTGACGGGACACAGTTCAAACGGCCCGTCAAAGAAAAAGCAGGGTAACCCCCTGCTTTAAACGTTTTATACTTGCATAATTTCGGCTTGCTTCACTTCAAGCGCTGCATCGATAGCTGCGATCGACTTGTCGGTCAGTTCTTGAACTTCATCGGACCAGATCTTGTGATCATCTTCAGACAGACCATCGTTTTTGGCCTTTTTCAGCTGATCCATGCCATCACGACGCACATTGCGCACGGAAACCCGTGCGTTTTCCGCGTAGGTGCCAGCAACTTTAGTAAGGTCGCGGCGGCGATCTTCGGTCAATTCCGGGATGGGCAACATGATGATCGTGCCATTTAACTGCGGGTTAATGCCAAGGCCACTTTCGCGGATCGCTTTTTCAGCAGGTCCAACAAGGGCTTTGTCCCAAACATTCAAAGTGACCATGCGTGGTTCTGGCACGTTCACCGTGCCGATTTGGTTTACTGGTGTGCGCGATCCATAGGCATCGACCATCACAGGTTCCAGCATGGTCGCAGATGCGCGCCCGGTGCGCAAAGATGCAAATTCAGTTTTCAATGACCCCATAGCGCCATCCATACGGCGTTGCAGATCGTCGGTATCAAGCATGAAATCGTCGGACATAATCAGTCTCTCTTTGTTTTTTGGCCTGTTGCTCACATGATAAACGAGCTGCCCGACGCGCCAAACGCACCGAGCTTTTCCTATATATAACGTTAACTGTGCACGCGTGTATAGGTGCCTTCGCCTTCAAGAATGCCTCGGAACCCGCCTGGTTCATCCAATGAGAACACGATGATCGGCAAGTCATTGTCACGTGCCAAGGCAATCGCAGAGGCATCCATCACGCCGAGATGCTTTTGCAGGACCTCGTCATAGGATACATAATCATAACGCACGGCATCCGCATGTTTTGCAGGGTCTTTATCATAAACACCATCCACTTTCGTGCCCTTAAAGATCGCCTCACAGCGCATCTCATTGGCGCGCAGAGTCGCGGCAGTGTCGGTTGTGAAATATGGGTTGCCCGTGCCGGCGGCAAAGATACAAACCCGTTTCTTTTCAAGGTGGCGCACGGCGCGGCGGCGAATATAGGGTTCACAGATCTGATCCATAGGAATCGCCGAAATCACACGCGAATGAATGCCGAGGCTTTCCAAAGCGCCCTGCATCGCCAGCGCGTTCATCACGGTCGCCAGCATGCCCATGTAATCCGCAGTTGTGCGTTCCATCCCCTGGGCTGAACCTTGCAGACCCCGGAAAATATTCCCGCCACCGATCACCATGCAAACTTCTACGCCCATGGCTTGAACGGTTTGCACTTCGCGCGCGATGCGTTCAACGGTTGGCGGGTGCAGGCCAAAGCCCTGATCGCCCATCAATGCCTCGCCGGAGATTTTCAACATCACCCGCTTGAACTTTGATTTCTCTTGAATTTCCGCAGTTTCGGCTTGCGGCGCGCTTTGGTTGTCACCTGACATCTGGTGTCTCCCGGTTGTGGCACAATCTGCGCGCAAAGGCTGCGCATCTGTGAGGCATCTGTTTTGGAACTGACTTAAAATGTCAGACCTCGCGCCTGGATACAACCGCCAAGGCGCCTTCTCGGCGTAAGTTTGCAGCTTTTTTCCACGCGATTTTCAAAAGGCTGGTTTGACCTTGCTTCTGTCCGCCCCTAAACCCTTCCTTATGCGTGATCTTGCCTTTGACATTCCCAATGACCAACCCGTCCTGATTGCCGGCCCAACCGCGTCAGGTAAATCCGCCTTGGCGCTTGAGATTGTAGCCCGTGGTGGCGGCGTCATCATCAATGCGGACGCGCTACAGGTATATAGTGGCTGGCGTATTCTGACGGCGCGCCCATCCGCCGCGGAAGAAAACCAAGCCCCGCACCACTTATATGGGCATGTTCCCTTTACGCAGGATTATTCTGTCGGCGCTTGGTTGCGCGATGTCACGCCGTTCTTGGCGCAAGACCGACCACGCCCTGTTATCGTTGGCGGCACGGGCCTTTATTTCCGCGCGCTTGTTGAAGGCTTGGCCGAGATCCCTGCGACTCCCGACGATATACGTGCGCGCGGCAATGCGTTTCGCCAGACACGGCCCTTGTCGGATATGATTGATGAAATCGACGCCCCGTCTTGTGATCGCATTGATCTACAAAACCCGATCCGGGTTCAACGCGCTTGGGAAGTGTTGCAATCAACCGGTCGCGGCATTGCGGCTTGGCAAGATGACACGCCCCCGCCTTTGCTGCCCCTGCAGAACGCTGTGCCAATTGTGATGAACACGGATGTGGATTGGCTGAATACACGCATCGAGAAACGATTTGACCAAATGTTAGAGGGTGGCGCGATCGAAGAAGCACAATCCATGATGCCCCATTGGGATCAAGAATTGCTGTCCTCAAAAGCCATCGGCGCACCTGAACTGATTTCTTATCTTCGCGGCGATATGACCTTGGCGCAGGCCCGAGATGCTGCGGTTATCGCATCACGGCAATATGCCAAGCGCCAACGCACTTGGTTTAGAAAACGCATGTCTGATTGGAATCCGGTCAATCTACCGACGTGATGACTTCATGATCTGCTGCGCAGGTGATTCTGTAGTGTAAAATATAGGGATCCCACTGTATTATTGGGCGTGATTGCGCAAATTCTTCCGCTGCGACAGAAAATTTCACAAAAACCCACTACCTGCCGAGCCCGCCGCGTAGCAAGGCACCGCGAAAACCTTGAAATCAGGGGCGTGTCGCTTTTTTGATCGATAAATGTCGCAAACAGCCCTTCTTATGCCGAATGTAAACATTGACCCCGGGGGATTTCTGGTGCCGAATGGCAAAGTAACAATATTAGTCTGCTTGCTGCCGCATTCAAAAAGAGCCCGCCTACCAGGGCCTGTCAGATCTCAGGAAGATCCTAACTGATCCACGCAAAACGGATCAACGGCAAAGCGACTTTGATAAATAACGTGTCACAGGGAGAAAACGATGACGCTTAACACCACAACTTCAAACAAGATGCATCCGGCTGCGGATATGTATGCGAAGGAATTTACTGAGGGCAAACTTAGCCGCCGTGAATTTCTGACCCGCTCTACCGCACTTGGCGTAAGCGCAACTGCGGCTTACGGCCTGATCGGCGCGGTTGCTCCGTCTGAAGCCCTTGCGGATGGTCACATCAAACCTGGCGGCACGCTTCGTGTTCAAATGGAAGTGCGCGCACCAAAAGACACACGCACTGCCGACTGGTCAGAAATCGCGAACATGACCCGTGGCACGCTGGAATATCTCGTTGAATATAACAACGACGGTTCTTTCCGCGGCATGCTGCTGGACAGCTGGGAAGCAAATGAAGACGCGACTGTTTATACACTCAGTGTCCGTCAGGGCGTAAAATGGTCTGATGGTTCTGATTTCACCGCTGAAGATGTTGTGCGCAACATTGAACGTTGGTGTGACAAAGGTGTTGATGCGAACTCAATGGCGGGTCGTATGGCAACGCTTGTCGACGCTGACACTGGCAAAATGATCGAAGGTGCAGCTGTTGCATCCGACACGCACACTGTTGTCGTGACCATGCCACAGCCGGATATTTCTATCATTCCAGGTCTGTCTGACTATCCAGCAGCGGTTGTGCACAAAGATTACGATCCAGAAGCAGCAGCAGAAGATCTGATCGGCACAGGTCCATATAAGATCACCGGAATCGAAGTTGGCGTTAAAGGCCGCATTGAACGCACTGGCATGGACTGGTGGGGCACCGCTGTTTATGGTGGTCCATATCTGGATGCGATCGAATATATCGATTACGGCACAGAGCCAGCTGCATATCTGTCCGCCATGGAAGGCGAAGAAGTCGACATGTTGCACCGTTCTGAAGGTGAATACATTGAGATTCTCGACAGCCTTGATTTCGTGAAATCCCAAGTGACCACCGCTGCGACCGTTGTTGTGCGTGCAAACCAACTTGCTGAAGTTGACGGCGTTAAGCCTTATGCTGACGTACGTGTGCGCAAGGCGCTGCAAATGGCAGTGAACAACGCGACCTGTCTTCAGCTTGGCCTGAACGGCAATGGTGAAGTTGCTGAAAACCACCACGTGTCCCCTGTTCACCCTGAATATGCACCGCTGCCTCCACAAGTTGTTGACGCTGCTGCCGCCAAAGCTTTGATGGAAGAAGCTGGCATGGGTGACTATGAGCACGAGCTGATTTCAATCGACAGCGGCTATCGTTCAGATACCTGTGACACAGTTTCTGCGCAGCTCAATGATGCTGGCATCCCTTGTAAACGCACTGTTTTGCCTGGTTCTACCTTCTGGAACGACTGGACAAAATATCCGTTCTCACTGACCAACTGGAACCACCGTCCACTTGGCGTGCAAATTCACGCTTTGGCATACCGTTCCGGTGAGGCTTGGAATGAATTTGGCTGGGCGAATGAAGAATTCGACGCCCTTCTGACAGAAGCTCTGTCTTTGGCAGATGCCGATCAACGTCGTGAAGTTATGGCGAAGATGGAAGCACTGATCCAAGAAGAAGCCGTGACCATTCAGCCATACTGGCGCAACCTGTATCGTCACACCATCGAAGGTCTGCACGGCACCGAAGCGCACATTGGCTTTGAACACCATCACTACAAATGGGGCTTTTCAGCCTAATCCCTAACGGGGAATAATAAACGGGGCTGCATCGCGGCCCCGTTTTGCCACATGGTTACAGACAGATTCACATAGAATTGTCGCAACCACTGGGCACGCTAAAGCCAGCGACAGACGCCGATCAACGGCGCAGTTCATATGTATCTGACGACAGTCAGCTGACAGCGGGGAAATTATGGGACTATTTATACTACGTCGCCTGGGAATTATGATTCTCACGGCGCTTTGCCTAACATTTGTAGTGTTCTGGCTAACCAACCTTTATCCGAACTTGGAAAAACTCGCGAAAAGCGAAGGCAACCAACGCATGGCGGATACTGAAGTTGTCAGTTGGCTTGCCGAACGCGGCTATGCGCAACCGCTTTATGTGAAATACGGCGAATGGCTTGGCATTGCACCAGGGTTTACCTTCACCAATGAAGAAGGCAAGACCACAGGACGTTGTATTGCCCCCGGCCAAGCAGCCGAAGACGCCCCCAGCTACTGCGGCATTCTGCAAGGCGACTGGGGCCGTTCCACGGCACTTGACGACGAAGTCTCATCGATCATCGCGACCAAATTGGGCCTAACTGGATATCTCATGATGTGGGTGTTGATCGTTATGGTCCCATCATCTCTGATCATCGGGGTTTTGGCAGGCATGCGCGAAGGGTCCCGCACCGACCGATCCCTGTCTACACTGTCGATCATCACCACCGCGACACCGGAATATGTGTCTGGTGTTTTGTTGATCACCTTCTTTGCATCCGGTGTTGGCTGGAAGATCTTTAAAGGCAGTGCCACCAAGGCGATGGACGAACCAAGCCTTGAGAACTTCACCCTGCCCGTGATCACCATTTCCCTATACGGCATGGGTTACATCGCCCGGATGACACGCGCCTCAATGACCGAAGTCATGACCGCGCAATATATTCGCACCGCGCGCCTAAAGGGTCTTGGTTTCCGCACAATCGTGATGAAACACGCATTGCGCAACGCTTTGATCGCGCCGTTTACCGTGATCATGCTGCAAATTCCCTGGCTTCTGAATGGTGTCGTCATCGTGGAAACCTTGTTTAACTACAAAGGTTTCGGCTGGGCGCTTGTTCAGGCTGCGGGCAACAATGATATCGAATTGTTGCTGGGGGTCTCTGTGGTCTCTGTTGTGGTCGTGCTGCTGACGCAGCTGATCTCTGACATTGGCTATGTTTTCCTCAACCCGCGTATCCGCATTTCTTAAGGGAGCCTGAAAGATGGAAACTTTATCCTGGGGTGGTATCATCACCCGCATTTTCCTTCAATTGAGCCCCGTTTGGATTGCGCTTATCGCGACCTTCTGGATCTCAATTTCTAACAAACGCAAACTGGGCCTTTATGGCAAATTGTTTGACTCAACCGTTGGCATGATCGGCTTTGGCATTGTGATGTTTTGGGTGTTTGCTGCGCTCTTTTCTAATGTCTTCGGCTGGCTGATGCCAAATGATCCTCAGTTCTTTGAGGTCTCGATGAAACACGCCCTGCCCGGCGAAGCCCTGCCCGACGGATCAGGTCATTACCTTTTGGGCGGCGACAAACAAGCACGCGATGTGTTCTCTCGGATGATTTACGGCTCCGGCATCGTGATCATGATCGCACCACTTGCGACATTGATGGCCTTTATGGTCGGCATCACATTGGGCCTGCCTGCGGGATATTTCGGTGGCAAACTGGACACGGTCTTATCGTTCCTAGCCAACCTGATCCTTGCGTTCCCTGTGATCCTACTGTTCTACCTTTTGGTCACCAAGGAAATCGTCGCAACCGGCCTGCCACAATATATGGCGGCGGTCTTGTTCATGTTCCCACTTGTCTTCCTCACCGTGTTGCTGAACTCGCGCTTTTACACGGATCCGGGCAAGCGCAACCCGATCCTTATCGCGGTCTGGGTCATTGGAGGCTGGATTTACCTGTCCTTCATCTCTCAGCATGGCGGCGACAGTGCAATCCGCATCCTGCCCGCAGCGCTTGACGCCTTCAACCCAGATCCAAACATCCTTGTTGTGTTCGTATCCGTGGTGTTCGTGAACTCACCCACTGTGTTTCGTATCGTGCGCGGCCTGACCCTGGACATCAAATCACGCGACTATGTTGCGGCGGGTCAAACCCGTGGTGAAGGTCCTTGGTACATCATGCTTTGGGAAATATTGCCAAACGTGCGCGGCCCGCTGATCGTCGATTTCTGTCTGCGCATCGGTTACGCCACCATCCTTCTGGGAACTTTGGGTTTCTTTGGCCTTGGCCTTGAGACCAACAGCCCGGATTGGGGCACAACCATTAACCTTGGTCGCGGCCTTCTGCGCGCCTACGCCCATCCGGTGATTATCCCTGCATTTGCGCTGCTTAGCCTTGTGCTTGGTCTGAACCTGCTGGCCGATGGCCTGCGCGAAGAAGCAATGAAAGACTGATAGGAGAGTACGATGAACAAACAGCCTGAATACGACGGCCCGGTTCTTGAAATCGAAAAGCTTTCCATCAGCTTTTTTACCCGGCTTCATGAAATCCCGGCGGTGATGGATTTTTCTGTCTCTGTCGCCCCTGGCGAGGCCGTCGGCCTTGTTGGGGAAAGCGGTTGCGGCAAGTCCACGGTGGCGCTTGGCGTCATGCGGGATCTTGGCAAAAACGGCTCAATCGTGGGCGGTTCCATTAAGTTCAAAGGCCGCGATATGGCCGATATGGATGATGCAGAACTGCGTCATATTCGCGGCAATGAGATTGCCATGATCTATCAAGAACCCATGGCATCCCTGAACCCCGCGATGAAGATCGGTCAGCAGCTGATGGAAGTGCCCATGTTGCATGACGGTGCCAGCAAGGAAGACGCCTATGCGCGTGCCTTAGAAGTGGTCACCGACGTGAAACTGCCCGACCCAGAACGGATGTTACAAAGTTATCCGCACCAACTTTCTGGTGGTCAACAACAGCGCATCGTCATCGCTATGGCGTTGATGTCAAAACCTTCATTGCTGATCCTTGATGAGCCCACAACCGCGCTTGACGTGACGGTTGAGGCCGCAGTTGTGGAATTGGTGAAAGACCTTGGCAAGAAATACGGCACCTCTATGCTGTTCATTTCGCACAACCTTGGTCTGGTGCTTGAAACTTGTGACCGCCTTTGCGTCATGTATTCCGGTGAGGCCGTTGAACGTGGCTCTATCTCTGAGGTGTTCGACGAGATGCAGCACCCGTATACACAGGCGCTGTTCCGTTCGATCCCTCTGCCAGGTGCTGACAAAAATGCACGCCCCTTGGTGGCGATCCCCGGCAACTTCCCCCTGCCCCATGAACGTCCAAACGGCTGTAACTTTGGCCCGCGTTGTGACTATTTTGAGGAAGGGCGCTGTGACCAGGGCTACATCATGATGGATCCCACGAACGAGGCCGGCACACATGAAAGTCGCTGTCTGAAGTTCAAGGAAATCGATTGGAACGCCCCAATTGTCGCCGGTAATCAGACAGAAAAAGCCAAACCCGGCAAAGTCGTTCTGAAGATGGAAAACCTCAAAAAATATTATGAGGTGGCCGCAAATGCCCTGTTCAGCGGCGGCGATAAGAAAGTCGTCAAAGCCAATGAAACCCTAAGTTTTGAGGCTCGCGAAAGTGAAACCCTGGCAATTGTGGGTGAATCTGGTTGCGGTAAATCGACCTTCGCCAAGGTGCTTATGGGGCTTGAAACCGCGACGGATGGTAAGATCATCCTAAATGGTAACGAGATCCAAGACACCCCAATTGAAGACCGCGACACAGAAACGATTTCCTCTGTTCAAATGGTGTTCCAGAACCCCTTTGATACGCTGAACCCTTCCATGACCGTCGGTCGTCAAATCATTCGCGCGTTGGAAATCTTTGACATTGGCAACAATGATCATGAACGTCGTGAACGGATGCTGAAACTGCTGGATCTGGTGAAATTGCCCCGTGCATTTGCCGATCGTATGCCGCGTCAGCTGTCAGGTGGTCAAAAGCAACGTGTTGGTATTGCTCGGGCTTTTGCCGGTGATGCACAAATCGTAGTGGCGGATGAACCCGTGTCCGCGCTTGATGTATCTGTACAGGCGGCCGTGACTGATCTGCTGATGGAAATCCAGCGCGAGAACAAAACCACGCTGCTGTTCATCAGCCACGATCTGTCGATTGTGCGCTATCTGTCGGATCGCGTCATGGTGATGTATCTGGGCCATGTGGTGGAACTGGGCACGACCGATCAGGTCTTCCAACCGCCCTATCACCCCTATACTGAGGCGCTTCTGTCTGCGGTTCCCATCGCGGACACCTCGATTACCAAAGAACATATCGTTCTTGAGGGCGACATCCCATCGGCCATGAACCCACCATCTGGCTGCCCCTTTCAGACACGCTGTCGCTGGAAATCTGAGGTTCCTGGCGGTCTTTGCGATAAGGAAGTACCGCCAATGCGGATGTTCGACGGCAAGCACCAAATCAAATGCCACCTTGCTGACGATGTCCTGGCCCGTATGGGCCCCGTCATCAAAATGGCCGCTGAATAAAGCGACCACAACCAGAACAAAAGCCCGGGTCAAACGCCCGGGCTTTTTACTTTCAACTCACCAAATTCCGGTTCTTCTGGGAATATAGTGAAAGTGCGGTGATCTGCCCGGCGACAATTGCCGCGAACATCAAAAATGCTGATAGGCCAATACCTTGCACTGGCATGAGGCTTTCGTTGAACAGGGTTTGTGTCGCACCAAACAGCACACGACTGCCCGGCACCAACAGCAAAATCCCCGGCATGATATAGATCGCGCCGGTCAGGTTCATCATCTTGGCAACCCATGTGCCATAGAGCGTGATACACACCGCAGTCACCCAAGTGCCCACGATCCAACCAGCACCAAATCCCAACCAAACAGGCCCCCAAAGCCCCAGAGCCGTCACCGGCAAGGCCAATGCTATGTCCACCAAACGCGCGTTAAAAATCACGCCAAGCGCTGCGGAAAACAGCGGCAATGCGATGATCGGCACCCACCATATGACCTCATTCACGTTTTCAACATGCAGGCCAGCGCCCCAAATCGCGCCCCCAATATTGAGGCCCATGAAGATGCCGATAAACAGTTTCGTAAACACAAATATCGCCTGCGCAAACAGGCTGGTGCCGGATATCAGATCGTTAAACGCCAAACATTCCAAGGCATTGGCAATCGACAAGCCCGGAACAAACAGCACAATTGCCGCAATACACAGCCCCCAAACGGGCACATCTACGCCCGCAGCATTGATCGCAGAAACCGTCACACCGACCACAAGCGCACTGAGAAATTCAACGAAATTCGCCCGATCCCCGCTGCACATCAACTGACACAGCCAAACCAAAACCCCCAGCAAGGCAGCAATGCCGATCGCGGTTATCGTACTGCCCACAAGGATCAGAAAAATTGGCGGGATTGCGATATTGGCCAATCCCAGCAACCAAGCAGGATATCTGTCCGGCGGCCCATCCGGCGCGTCTGCGTTCTCATGAATGCGCAAAATTGTCCGGGCAAGCAGACTTAAATCAATGCCCGCCGGATCCATGCGCCGCATCAAAATCCGATTGTCATCATCCGGGAATTGCACGCTGACCCCTGTGGGTGTCGCCTGCACTGTCGTCGTCATGCCTTGCTTTCGCGCGTAATGTTGCACGTATTTTTCAATTTTGTAGGGCGCACAGCCACTGCGATGCAGGGCTTCCCCAATATTGGCAATTTTCTGAACACGGCTGGCCTCTGACATATGACAGCTTTCCTGACTTAGTTTGAAAGCCCCTTTGTCACGAATTCAGAGCTTGCGCAAGACAAGGTCTTTGATCATCTCATCAACGCCGCACAACTGCATTAAACGGCTGCAGCCGCCAACATTATGGAGCGTTAGCTTCGGCCGAGGATGCGGCGCACATAGTTGCGTGTTTCACGATAAGGCGGCACGCCACCGTGTTTTTCCACAGCCCCTGGGCCCGCGTTATAGGCGGCCAATGCCAAGCGCCAGCTGCGGAACTTGTCGTATTGTGTTTTCAGGTACCGTGCCCCGCCGTCAAGGTTTTCCCTTGGATTTCTGGGGTTTACACCTAATATTCGCGCGGTTCCGGGCATCAACTGTGCCAGTCCAATTGCACCCGCACTGCTGCGGGCATTGGGATTCCAATTGCTTTCCTGCTGAACCAAGCGCAAAAACAGATCTTCAGGGATACTATAGCGCCGCGCCGCAGCACGTGCCATGTTCAGATATTCACCGCGATACCGTCCATCATAGCTTGGAACATCAGATCCGCGCCCCGGCGTCTGCACCGTGGGCGGCTGTAATCTAACGGAATTCGTGTATTGAGACGCCGCACGCCCATCAAGCACCGACATCTGCTGAAGCAAACGCGTTTGACGTGATGACGTGCTGTCAGCCCAAGCCGCACCCACAACAGTTGCCGCAAGCCCTGTGCAAAACACCCCGATCAAAAGGTTTTTCATGCGTCCCCCAATTACACCCGGCAAAATACCAGCATCCCACAATATAGAGGCTGTTTACCATTTCTCCAGTGGGATCGCAATTTTTGCGACGAGTGACGGCGCTCTCTTGCCGAAAATCGGGAAATTCTAGGTTTATCCCCAGCGTTCTGCCTGTATGATCCCCCGAAACCACGTTAAACGCTGTTCCCGACCCGCAGGTCGTGTAGTTTCAGTGAAATCAATACAGATTCGCATAAAGAGGAAATGCTTCATGGCAGGTTCAGTCAACAAAGTCATTCTGATCGGTAATCTCGGTGCCGATCCCGAAGTCCGCAGCTTTCAAAACGGCGGCAAAGTCTGCAACATTCGCATCGCGACGTCTGAGACTTGGAAAGACAAGAACACCGGCGAGCGCCGTGAAAAGACTGAATGGCACACGGTTGCGATCTTCAGTGAAGGTCTCGTGCGCGTTGCTGAGCAATATCTGCGCAAGGGGTCCAAGGTTTATATCGAAGGCGCGCTTCAAACCCGTAAATGGCAAGACCAATCCGGCAATGATCGCTATTCCACAGAAGTTGTTCTGCAAGGCTTCGGCTCCACGCTGACCATGCTTGATGGACGCGGCGAAGGCGGCGGCGGCCAAGGTGGTGGCGGATTTGGCGGCGGTCAATCCGGTGGCCAAGGTGGCGGCTATGGCGGCAGCCAAGGCGGTGGTAACCAAGGTGGCGGTTACGGCAACCAAGGCGGCGGCAATCAAGGTGGCGGTTACGGCAATCAAGGCGGTGGCAATCAAGGTGGCCCTGCCCCAGCATCTGACTTAGATGATGAAATTCCGTTCTAAGTAGGACAAACTTTGAAAATGTAAATTCATACCAACAGTGTTCTGTCGCGCGTATGAATTTACATTTCGGAACGGTTTCCTGCCCAGTTCAAACAGATAAAGGCCGCGCAGTTCTTCACTGCGCGGCCTTTATTATATCGATGCGACATTATATCAATGTGACGGCAATCCCGGCAAGGCGCCGATCATGACCTCACTTTAAACGAATTCGACTGTGTAGCTTTCGATCACAGTGTTCGCGAGTAGCTTTTCGCACATTTCAGTCACAGAGGCTTCGGCCTTCGCCGCGTCTGTCTCGGCCAGATCAAGTTCGATCACTTTGCCCTGACGTACGCCATTCACGCCATCAAACCCAAGCGTGCCAAGCGCGTGACGCACCGCATCACCTTGTGGGTCAAGGACACCATTTTTCAGCATAATATGAACACGGGCTTTCATGAGATCGATCCTTCCAGTAAAGCGCAGTCTGTGCCTAGTCGTTGCGCAGGCTTTACACGCCTTCCTTGCATGGAACAAGGCTTTGCATCTCATTCAAAAGCCCCGTCATCAAATTAATTGCCTTTCCCTCCATTTTCCGCGAAGTTGCCGCTTGTTAAACAGTAACTCGAGAACATCATGTTAAAAATTACAGGCCTACTTTACGCTCTTCTTGTGGGGGGCTTACGCTTTTGCTGCTCTTTTGCAGCCTACTCACGATTTGGATGGGGTTAAATGTCTTATGGGGCAGCGCCATGACCCGTTTCTTCAATTTCGTATTTTCCAGCACCGGACCAAGCCTGATGGATGAAATCATGCAATCTCCCCTGCTTGTTCAAATCTTTGATTTTCAAATGAGTGCACTTGGTGAAGCAGCAACAGGCTGGCTTTACGTGGGTCTGGGGTTCTATTTGCTTTATTCAACCTTTGAGTATTACCACAAAGCCCATAGCAAACGCCTGCTTCGACTGCGTGCGCGTGCCCAACTGCTTTCTTCTAGCACAGCGCAGGAGGCCTGATCATGAAAACGTTTTTCAAAAGACTGCCGCATTTCTTTATCGGCCTGATCTTGCTTCCGCTTGGTTTTGTAACGATCTGGTTCGGGGCTTATACAGCTCTGGGTCACGAGATCATCGTCGACTCCGCCCGACGCGCTGCAAGCTTTAACGCCATTGTAGGGTTTCTACGGGACAACCTTGGCGCCGAAAT
Organism: Halocynthiibacter namhaensis; assembly: GCF_000812685.1. Classification (GTDB taxonomy): domain Bacteria; phylum Pseudomonadota; class Alphaproteobacteria; order Rhodobacterales; family Rhodobacteraceae; genus Halocynthiibacter; species Halocynthiibacter namhaensis. The sequence continues at coordinate 16,262 of NZ_JWIF01000022.1, read as the reverse complement.
CACCGGATACGCTTTTGTGATCGGTGGGCTGGCCTTTATTTGGGGCGGTTTTCACAATTATCACAAAAAAGCCCTAATAACCGATGGGCTGGAATAACCACCTAGAATAAACAAAAGGCCGGAGCAAAAACTCCGGCCTTTTTAAATCTCTTCATCCAATTTTAAAAATCAGTGAACGATTGTCGGTTTGGGTGCATTGGCCACATTGCCCGGCAATACGCCAAGACGACGAGCAACTTCTGTATAGGCGTCAGTCAAACTGCCCAGATCGCGGCGGAACACATCTTTATCCAGTTTCTCGCCGGTTTTAATGTCCCATAGACGGCAGCTGTCTGGGCTGATTTCATCCGCAACGATCAGGCGCATAAAATCACCTTCCCAAACGCGACCAATTTCGATTTTGAAATCAATCAACTTGATGCCAACGCCATACATCACACCAGACATGAAATCATTGACGCGCAGCGCCAGTGAAATGATGTCATCCAGATCCTGTTGCGAGGCCCAGTTCAATGCGATGATGTATTCCTCAGGCACCAAAGGGTCACCCAGAGCGTCATCTTTGTAAGAGAATTCCACAATCGGGCGCGGCAATTGTGTGCCTTCTTCGATGCCCATGCGTTTGGACATGGATCCCGCGGCATAGTTGCGCACGATAACTTCCAACGGCACGATTTCACAGCTGCGGATCAGCTGTTCGCGCATGTTTAGGCGTTTGATGAAGTGGTTCGGAACGCCGATTTGGGTCAAACCATTCATGAAATATTCAGACAGGATGTTGTTCAGCGCACCCTTGCCATCAATTGTGTCATGTTTTTCGGCATTGAACGCTGTCGCATCGTCCTTAAAATACTGGACAAGCGTGCCTGGCTCAGGGCCCTCAAAAAGGTCTTTCGCTTTACCTTCGTAGATTTTCTTACGTCTGGCCATGGGAACTCCTTTTTTGCCCGCCGCAGCAATGATCGTGTAGATTGACACGATTTTCTGACAGGCTTTCGCCGCCCTATAAGGTAAGCGACGCTTTGGGGCAAGTCGCCAGAGGCCCTGACGTCACTTGTTTCGGCGTGGTTTTCACAAAATTCCCCCGATCTCCCCTCTTGATGTGCGCTTAGAAGGGGGGCATATGGGTATTAACGCTCCTAAAATGTCCATTTCCAAAAGGAAACCGAACAAGATGAACACCTTTAACGACCGTGAAGCCGCTTTCGAAAACAAATTCGCCCATGATGCAGAAATGCAGTTCAAAGCAGAAGCCCGTCGCAACAAGTTGGTTGGGCTTTGGGCCGCTGAACTGATGGGCAAAACCGGTGATGAAGCTGCCGCATATGCGAAAGATGTGATCAAATCTGATTTCGAAGAAGCAGGCGATGATGATGTCGTGCGTAAAGTTTCTGCCGATCTGGGCGACAAAGCGTCTGAAGATGCGATCCGCGCAAAGATGGCAGAATGCTTGGCCGAAGCAAAATCACAGCTGATGTCCGAAGTCTAACCTCCTGCCGAGACGACAGTAAACACTGACGCCTCTAACGATAAATCTACAAAAACGCGTGACCACTGGGTTGCGCGTTTTTTGTTTGCCCCACTGTTCAATGGTAATCGAAAACACCGCGCGTCCCTATAACTTGGCCCGCCTTTAAATTACCGCCTTTAAATTACCGAACAATTTTATCTGTTAAACAATAGCTCACCCTCCTGCCTCATAATTCACTTGGGTTAAGTGGATAAGGGGAAACGTTGATGCGTTGGGGATTGAATTCAATAAAGATATCTAATCGAAATGGAACCGGGCCTGTGCATCACACGCAGTTCCTGTCTTCGGATCAAGATGCCGGCATCACCCATTCACGCAATGTGCCCCCTCGAGGCCAAGCTTCACCGCATCAACATTCGGCCATCCCGTTCCTACGTCGTATGGCCTATCGTCAAATCTTTCGACAGGCATTGCCCCTGATTATCGCAGGCGCCTTTATACTGTTCTTATTTCGCCAGTTGGATCACTTGGATCTTGTCGCGGTCTTTGCCATGACTCGCGAAGTTGCGCCGCATCAATGGTTTGGGGCGCTCATCTTCACAGTGATCAGCTTTATGGCTGTCGGGCGATATGATGCCGTCGTACACCGCATACTGCGCACGGGTGTCCCCGCGCGTCGGGCCAGCCAAGCGGGAATGGTCGCCATCGCGGTCAGCCAAACCACCGGTTTTGGCTTGTTCACGGGGGCGCTGTCGCGGTTTCGCATGTTGCCAGAACTCACCCTTTGGAAAGCGACGCAAATGACGGCTGTCGTTGCCGTAACCTTTCTGTCCGGATGGGTCGTCGCTGCGGCGCTTACCTTACTGGTTTTTGGCGCGTTCACCCCGTCGATCATAGGAAGTCCCCCAGGGTTAATTTTTTTGGTCACCCTCATTGGTATATCGGTTCTAGTTTTCTCACTGGCGGCCTCATTGTTGCAGCCCAAACACCTGCCTATCCCAAAGGTGTTAACGCAAATCTTCGCGAAATACGTCGTCCCAATTCCCCATCGCATCGCCCTACCTTCGATCCCACCGATCACCATCTTACTTTCGGTGCTTGTTTTGACCCTGATCGATACAGTCGCTGCATGTGGGGCGCTTTGGGCGCTGCTTCCAGAAACCACCAATCTTGATTTCATGACGCTTTTCCCTGTGTTCTTACTGGCGTTTGGCCTTGGCCTAATATGTGGATCGCCCGCCGGGGTTGGACCCTTTGAAGTCGCATTATTTGCCCTGCTTCCCATGGTCGCAGACGGGCCACTGCTGGCGGGCGTCCTGGCGTGGCGGATGGTTTATTACATCATCCCCGCGATCTTGGGCATAGGTGCATTGGCCTTTGGACAACATCGCATTTCCCCTGCCCGTGAAGGCCGCCTTGAGGACACTCAAAAGCGCTCTCAACCACGGGCGCTTTTGATTGACAGCGCCCCCTTCGCAGAAGCCGCCCTGGCATGGCAAGGACAAGTCCAAGTTGCCTCAGCTTCCGGGGCGTCTTGTTCTTGGCTGATCGGCGAGACAGGACAAGCCTTGACCGCTTTACGCGATCCGCTGGCAAGCAACTGCCCGGATACAGCTTTGCAAGTTCTCATCCGCTCAGCACGCGCACGCGGAAAGCTGCCCTGCCTATATAAATGTTCCGCCCGCATGGCCCAAGCCGCACGCAAGCGCGGGTGGGCCGTCTTTAGGGTCGCCGAGGAAGCTTGGGTCACGCCTGCCACATGGGATCTGAACACCCCGTCGCGCCGCGGTTTGCGCCGAAAGTTACGCAAAGCAAAAAAGTCAGATCTTCAGGTATATGAAGTGAACCATTTGACCGCGATTGAACAGAAAAGCATCCGCGATATTAATGCGGCATGGACATCAGAGAACGGCGGCGAACGTGGGTTTTCAATGGGGCGGTTTTGCATCCAGCATCTGTCGCGGCAAAAACTGTTTATTGCCTGCGAAGACGGGCGGATCACCGCATTTGCAAGTTTTCACCACAACCAACGTGAATGGGCGCTGGATCTTATGCGCCACCGGCCCGGTTGCGCCGATGGCACGATGCAGGCGTTGATCGTTGCGGCCATTGATGCAGCACCGAAAACCGACCTCCGTTTAAGCCTTGCAGCAATGCCCTGCCCGCGCCCGAGTGCTGAAACGCAGGGAGAACCTATGGGCGGCATAGGTGGTCTGTTCCTAACAAATTGGCACCGGTTTTCTGCGCGCTTACAAGGCCAAGGGCTGCGACAATTCAAACAGAGTTTCGCCCCCAACATCACAACGCTTTACATGGCCGGCCCTGGCTGGGTGGGATTGACCCTTGCCGGTTTCGACATCTGTCGTGCAATCACATCACCGCCCAAAATCCCAACAGGGTCTGTTTCAGGCAAAACATCGATAACAGACCAATTTCCGAGAGGTTCGAACATGATATCAACACTGATACCCAGCAGGGCCAACGGCAACAGTCGCCCCCCAAATGCCTAGGCCACATCAATGTCGCGATGTCTCAGCAAATTACATTGAACAGAACTCACAATGATTATGAATTTTTTGACAGGCATCGCCAATTGCAAAGTTTGCTTTGTCCGCGAGATCATGTCATGTCGGGATTTAATCGCGCGATGACACGCGCAGCAATTGTAACTTTATCTGTTATGCCGCTGCAGACGCAGCCCCGATAGTAAAACAAAGGCTCAGAAAATGACCACTGCTTCTGCGAACAACCCATTAAAAGACATGCTGGACAGCCGCGATTGGATCCTTGCTGACGGGGCAACGGGAACCAACTTGTTCAATATGGGCCTCTCTTCTGGCGACGCACCTGAGCTTTGGAATGTTGATGAACCTGCTAAGATCCGCGCGCTGTATCAGGGTTCGGTGGATGCGGGCAGTGACCTGTTTCTGACGAATACATTCGGGGGCAATGCGTCACGCTTGAAGCTGCATGCCGCAGATGGACGTGTGGATGAATTGAACCGGGCCTCTGCTGAATTGGGTCGTGAAGTTGCAGACAAATCTGACCGTAAAATCATTGTTGCTGGCTCGGTTGGGCCGACGGGCGAAATCATGCAGCCCATGGGCACGCTGACATATGCCGGCGCCGTTGAAATGTTCCATGAACAGGCCGAAGCTTTGAAAGCCGGTGGCGTGGACGTGCTTTGGGTTGAAACAATTTCCGCCCCAGAAGAATTCAAAGCGGCCGCCGAAGCCTTTGCCATGGTCGATATGCCTTGGTGCGGCACCATGAGTTTCGACACCGCAGGGCGCACCATGATGGGTGTGACCAGCGCGGACATGGCGGAACTGGTTGGTGGAATTGTTCCGCCTCCCCTCGCCTTTGGCGCAAACTGTGGCGTTGGCGCCTCCGATCTGTTGCGCACAGTTCTTGGCTTTAGCGCACAAGGCGCAGACACGCCGATCATTTCCAAAGGCAACGCGGGCATTCCAAAGTATGTGGACGGCCACATCCACTATGATGGCACACCTGAATTGATGGGCGAATATGCTGTGCTTGCACGTGATTGTGGTGCAAAGATCATTGGTGGATGCTGCGGAACCATGCCCGAGCACCTGCGCGCCATGCGTGAGGCGCTTGAAACGCAAGCTTCTGGCCCGCGCCCATCACTTGACAAAATCGCTGAAAAACTTGGCGGCTTTTCTTCAGGTTCTGATGGCACGGATGGCAATGCACCCGAGCCACGCCGCACCCGCCGTCGCGGCTGATGCATTGAGACATCTCTTTATCGCAGCTTTTGCTGCGATAATATTTTTTATGATTTGTCCCCCCTGGTTCGGGTTCTGGCTGTTTACATCCGTGATACATTGCGAAGATGTCAGCATAGCGCCATGCGACCCGAACTGGCCGTGGGAACTACCCCCAGATCGTTTTATCCTGCTCGGCTTTTATCTGCCCGTTGCGGTCTTTCTGTTTCTATTTTTCGCCATTCTGGTATTTCTCCGGAAAGCTTTTAAAAAATAGGCCTCTCAGAACAAGGCCATTTGCCGTCCGTTTTCCAGCGGCACCTCAAACAGATCGCAACGCAGATCCGCGGCTTTTTCACTTAGCCCCATCCGCCTACAAGCCTGCCGAAACCTGGCCCCAAGCAACGCGGCATAAGGCCCTTCACCACGCATGCGTTTATGCCAATCCGTACTATATTCTTTGCCGCCATGCATATCACGCAGCTTACCCATCACCTTTTCGACCTTATTCGGGTAATGCTGTGCCAACCACGCCTGAAACAATGGCGACACCTCGCGTGGTAAGCGCAACATGATCCAACTGGCCGCGCGTGCGCCTGCGTCATGGCAGGCTTCTAAGATCTGTTCCATCTCGTGATCGGTAAGCCCAGGCACCATAGGCGACACCATGGCGCGCACCGGAATGCCCGCATCTGCCAGACGCCTGATCGTTGCCAGACGCCGCGCTGGCGCAGGCACCCGTGGTTCCAACTTCCGTGACAGATCCCGATCCAGTGAGGTTACAGATATTCCAACACGCACCAGACCTTTGGCGGCCATCGGGGCCAAAATATCAATATCACGTTCGATCAGACTGCCTTTGGTCACGATCGCCACCGGATGGTTGTAACGCGCCAGCACGTCCAACAGGGCGCGCATGATCTCGTATTCCTTTTCAATCGGTTGATAAGGATCCGTGTTTGAACCAATCGCCATCGGCGCAACTGTATAACGCCGTGCACGCAATTCATGTTCCAGAACCTCGGGCATATTCGGGCGCGCAATAAGTTTGGTTTCGAAATCCAACCCTGGAGACAGATTGAGATAGGCGTGACTGGGACGTGCGAAACAATAGATGCAACCATGTTCACACCCCCGATATGGGTTTAATGTGCGGTCAAACGGCAGATCTGGCGAACGCACTTTGTTGATTGCGCTTCGCACCCGTTCTTCCCGAACCTCTGTGCGCAACACCGGTAAATCATCTAGATCCGCTTCCCAGCCGTCGCTGATATTTTCACGTGTGTGGGCCTCAAAGCGTGGGGTTTCATTGGCAAGGGCCGCACGGCCCTTAATTCTTAGGTGCGGTGGCGCGTCACATTGTTCAATCATGAGAACAAATATAGAACATTTATTAAGTTTTTGCCAGAGAAAGATCGATATCGTCGCAACTCTCTCACTTGATGTCGGAAATCGGCAGGTTGCGCGGCAAGAAATCGCAGATTAAGGAAGAGAGAAACACCGGGGACTCCCCGCTAAACGCCAGGAAAATACCATGTCTGACGAAGAAGATATCATCCTCTCCGAACTGCCCGATGACGAACTCGTATTGCAGATGCATGACGACCTTTATGACGGTCTGAAAGAAGAGATCGAAGAAGGCGTCAATATTTTGCTTGGCCGCGATTGGGCACCTTATGATGTTCTGACCACCGCACTTGTTGGCGGCATGACTGTTGTTGGTAAAGACTTCCGCGACGGCATCTTGTTTGTGCCTGAAGTTCTGCTGGCAGCGAATGCAATGAAGGGCGGCATGGCCATCCTGAAACCTTTGCTTGCAGCAACTGGCGCTCCGCGTATGGGCACCATGGTTATTGGCACCGTTAAAGGTGACATCCATGACATCGGCAAAAACCTGGTTGGCATGATGATGGAAGGCGCTGGTTTTGAAGTGCGTGACATTGGCATCAACAATGCGGTTGAATCATACCTCGAAGCGCTTGACGCTGGCGATGTTGACATCCTCGGCATGTCCGCCCTGCTGACGACCACAATGCCTTACATGAAGGTTGTGATTGATACGCTGGTCGAAAAAGGCATCCGCGACGACTACACCGTTCTTGTTGGTGGCGCGCCACTTAACGAAGAATTTGGCAAAGCCATTGGTGCCGACGCATATTGTCGTGACGCGGCTGTTGCCGTTGAGACCGCAAAAGAATTCATGGCGCGTAAGCACAACGCTCTCGCTGCGGGCTAAACGAACGAAATCACTCTCCTGGATGTTCGCATCCGGGTGACCTAACCCTGGTGTTCGCACTGGGGTTTTTCTTTGCCAGCATCCGTGTCAGGATCGTTGAACACCCAGGAGATCGCCAATGCTGCCCGATGACAATACACTGACAGAGACCGGCCTTGATGGTGCAGCTGCGACAAAACCCGGCCGTATCCTATTGATCGCATGTGGGGCGTTGGCGCGTGAGATCTTGGCGCTGAAAGATATAAATGGCTGGGATCATATGGATCTGACCTGTTTGCCTGCGAAATACCACCTATTTCCTGATAAGATCGTCCCCGAGATCGAGGCCTCGGTTGCAAAGCATCGTTCAACCTATGACGAGATATTCGTCGTCTATGCCGATTGCGGTACAGGTGGGATGTTGCAAACGAAATGCGAAGACCTTGGCATTAAAATGCTGCAAGGCCCCCATTGCTATTCCTTCTACGAAGGAAACGACACCTTCGCCAATCTTGCCGAAGACGAAATAACGGCCTTCTATTTGACTGACTTTTTGGTGCGCCAATTTGATGCCTTTATCATGAAACCTATGGGTCTTGATAAGCATCCGCAATTGCGTGAGATGTATTTTGGGAACTATGAAAAACTGGTATATCAGGCCCAAGTCAATGACCCAGACCTTGATAAAAAAGCGCAGGCAGCCGCCGAAACCCTTGGGTTGCGCTATGAACGCCGGTTCACTGGATATGGCGACTTACACAATGAACTGGCCGCACTTAATAAATAAGGCGTTAAGCCGATGCCTGGGTGGCGACCAGTCGAATACGCTCAATCATCGCGCGCACACCGTTTGACCGCTGCGACGAGAGATGTTCATCAAGACCAAGCCGCGACAGTTCTGCTTGTGCATCTGTCGCAAGGACCTCTGCCAAAGTCAGCCCGTTGTATAAAGCCAAGATCACCGCGATCAGCCCGCGGACAATCATCGCGTCGCTCTCGCCTTTCGCCTGAAACACCTGACCGTCCAGCGTTGGGTGGATCCAAACCTGACTGGCACAGCCGTCAACCTTGGTCGCGGGCACTTGCAGCGCCTCATCCAATCCAGGCATTTCTTTGCCAAGGTCAATCACATAGCGATAGCGATCTTCCCAATCATCAAGAAAATCAAAGTCTTCTGCGATGTTTTCAAAAGCGGCGCTGGCCATATCAATCTTCCCCGTCCTGCGGTTTTTATGGGCGTATTGCCCGTCTCGTTCGATTTAGGGGCTTTGAACTAAAAGGTCCAGCCCGAGGACCGTCACGGGGGTTGCAAACTGTGTGTATTGCGGTAGGTTTCCCCCAAACGGAGGGTATTTCATGACGATTTTTGCTGTAAAACCAATCAGCGCACTGCTGGCAGGTTGCGTCTTTTTGTCTGCCTGTGGTGGGTCAGCGAGCTCTCTTAGTTCGGCGAACCCCTTTAACTGGTTTGGTGGCAAAGACCGCGCCCAAGAAGCTGCGACAGAGGCGCAAGCCCCCGCCGATCCCCGTCCTTTGATGCCACAGATCATTGGTTTGAAACTTGAACCCGCATCCGGTGGGGTCATCGTTCACGCCGTAGGTTTGCCACCAGTTCAAGGTTGGGCCCATGCAGATCTGGTTGCGCGCAACGAAGGCGTGGCCATTGACGGCGTGCTAAGTTTTGAATTCCGCGCTCTGCCATCAAGTGGGTTTCAAAGTGAATCCACCCAAGCATCACGCGAAGTCACTGTTGCGACCTATGTGTCAGATGGCGCGCTTACAGGTGTGAACAGCATCCGCGTGATTGGCGCGTCTAATGCGCTAAGCGCCCGCCCCTAACGCGCGTTCAAAACATCTGTAGGTGAACCTTTACAGGTTCACCACTTTCACAGATGATCCTTTTGCCGTCAGGGCGATTTCACCATCGCATAGGCGTAATGCATCTTCACCAAAGACCTCACCGCGCCATCCTTTTAAAGACGGAACATCGCGTTTTCCTGCAGCAATTTCATCCAACTCAGAAGCCGTCGCAATCATTTTTTGCGCCACACCTGCCGATTCAGATTTTGCTTTCAACAGAACACGCAACAGATCTGCAAGTGCCGGGTTAACCTGCAATTTATCTTTGTCGCTGGCAACTTTGGGGTATTCCTTTGGATCAACCGCAAGCCCTGCCTTCACCGCAGCCAGAATACCATCAGCGATATTGCCTTTACGGGCCTCACGCAACAACAGGCGCGAACGCCCCAAGTCTTGTTCGTTCTGGGGTTTGGTCGACGCAAGTTCCATCAACGCATCATCTTTCATCACCCGGTTTCGCGGCATATTGCGATCCTGGGCATAGCTTTCGCGGAACTTCGCCAGCTCACGTGCGATCGCAAGAAACGACCCCGAACTAGAGCGCGTTTTCAGACGCTTCCAAGCGTTTTCCGGCTGAATAAGATAGGTCTCGGGGGACAAGAGAACCTTCAGTTCTTCTTCCAACCACGGTGTACGGCCATTTTTCGCAAGGTCAGCCGCCAATTTCTCATATATCTCACGCAGATAAGTCACATCCCCAATGGCATATGTTTTCTGCGCATCCGTCAATGGACGGCGCGACCAATCAGTGAAACGTGACGATTTATCAAGAGGTTGCTTAGCGATCTTACGCACAAGCGTTTCATATCCCACCTGCTCTCCAAAGCCGCAGACCATCGCTGCAACTTGGCTGTCGAACAAAGGAATTGGAAAAACACCCGCTTCGATAAAGAATATTTCAAGATCTTGGCGCGCGGCATGAAACACTTTGACCACATCTTCATTGCGAAACAGGTCATACATCGGCTCAAGCGACAAACCATTCGCCAAGGGATCAACCAGCACAGCGTCGTTTTTACCATTGCCAGAATAGGCCATCTGCACGAGGCACAGCTTGGAGTAATACGTCCGTTCCCGCAAAAACTCGGTGTCTACAGTAACATAAGGATGTTGGGCGGCGCGGGCACAGAATTCGGCAAGCGCTTCGGTCGTTGTGATTGTCTGCATAGGGCCTGTTTAAACTTTCTTTTCGGTAATTCTAAGACACAAAGCCCCGTCAGGACAAGATCAGAGACGCAAATGCCCCTCGTTTCCCCCCAAAAAACGACGTAACACCGCCGGATAGAGAAGGTGTTCCTGTACCAAAACCCGGCTTGCAAGGGTCTCAGGCGTGTCGTCTGGTTCAATATCCACATGCGCTTGCCCCAAGACAGGGCCTTCATCAAGCCCGGCCGTGACACGGTGCACCGAACATCCAGCTTCTGGATCACCCGCTTCAATCGCGCGGGCATGGGTGTGCAGGCCTTTATATTTTGGCAGCAAAGATGGGTGAATATTTAAAACTTTTCCGTCCCATGCGTTCACAAACACAGGGGATAGAATGCGCATAAAACCTGCAAGGCAAATCACATCCGGTGCCGCTTGGCGCAATGCGTCATTCAGGGACGCATCAAATTCTTCACGCGAGGCATGGCTTTTCTGATCAATGACTTGGGTCGCAATGCCAAGGTCTTGCGCCTTCGCCAAACCATCTGCATCTGCGATATTGCTAAGCACCAAAACCGGCGTGCCGGGATGGCTGGGATCGCCCAGCATATCCTGCGCCAAGGTCATCATATTCGAGCCGCCCCCTGAAATCAGGACGGCGACCCGTTTTTTGTCTGCAATCACAGCAAAGTGCCTTTGTAAGACACGCCCTCGCCTGCGGAAAGCTGCCCCAAGGTACACACATCGTGGCCTGCGTCCTCAAAGATTTTCTGTGCTTCTGCCACTTTGTCAGCGGAAACGACCGCGATCATGCCAATGCCGCAGTTGAAGGTTTTCAACATCTCAGATTCGGCCATACCACCTTGCGCCGCCAGCCATTTAAACACACCAGGCAATTCCCATGCATTCAAGTCGATCTCAGCGCCCATGCCCTCAGGCAAGACGCGCGGCAGGTTTTCCGTCAGACCACCACCGGTGATATGGGCCAAACCGCGCAATGTGCCCGCTTTCATCGCCGCAACAGAACCTTTGACATACAGCTTGGTTGGCGCAAGCAAAGCCGCGCCCAAAGTACCGTCGCCCCATGGGCAATCCGCGTCCCAACCAAGCCCGGACAGATCAACCAGTTTGCGCACAAGGCTGTAACCGTTGGAATGCACACCATTGGAAGAAAGCCCCAACAACACGTCGCCTTCAGACATTTCCGCCGGCAAAGTCGCACCGCGTTCCATCGCGCCAACCGCAAAGCCCGCAAGATCAAAATCGCCCTCAGAATACATGCCGGGCATTTCAGCGGTTTCGCCACCGATCAAGGCACAACCAGACTGCGCACAGCCTTCGGCAATACCATTGATGATGGTGGTCGCGCTTTCGAGGTCCAGTTTGCCGGTGGCAAAATAGTCTAGGAAAAACAGCGGCTCAGCCCCCTGACAGATCAGATCATTCACACACATGGCAACCAGATCGATGCCAATGGTGTCAAAGTTTCCCGTGTCAATCGCGATGCGCAGCTTGGTGCCAACGCCATCGGTCGCACCCACAAGGATCGGATCGTTATAGCCCGCGCCTTTCAGGTCAAACATCGCACCAAAACCGCCAAGACCAGACATGACGCCTGGACGCGTTGTGCGCTTGGCTGCTGGCTTGATGCGTTCGACAAGCTCATTGCCCGCATCAATGTCCACACCCGCATCCGCATAGGTGATCCCGTTTTTTGCATCTGTCATTGTGGCGCTCCGGCTAAGATTCCTTTGCGCGCCAATTACCACCCAAATGCCCGCGTGTCGATTGCAGAAGCCCCCCTTCAGCTGATTTTTCCCAGAAACTGCGACTGCGCCCGTGATGGGGAAAATATCAAGATGGTGCTTTGACGGATATCGCACAATTGATATAAAGACGTAGGCACAGCACCTTGGATTTCGTGGTTACGATTACGCCCTCCTGGGCTTAGACTAACCGTCATCATTGCTTGCCGCGTTCGTTCCTTGGTCAAGCGTTCCCTGAAATCAAAGCTTAGGTCCCTCTTTTGCAAGAAACATTTCTCGATCTATACGCATCTTTCTTTGGCTCGTATATAATGACAGCCCCTGAATATCTGCTGTTCAGCCTGCCTATTGCTTGGCTTATTTATCGTTTTCGCAAGGTCGATAACGGATTTTGGTCATGGGTTATGCCGCGCAAAATATGGTTTCACAGATCCCATGTCTTGGACTTAAAGCTGTTCATCATCGGCCGATTGTTGGGATTTTTCAACGTATTTGGCCGCCTCTCGTTGACAAGTGTCGTGGCAGTTGGCGTCGCATCCCTTGTTGGTCAATCGGATGGTGCGGTTGTTTCGCCCATCATCCTAACCGTATTGTTGTGGCTGGCTGCAGATTTTGCCAGCTATTGCAGCCATCGTATCCACCATCAGATCCATTTGCTCTGGCCGCTGCATGCCGTGCATCATAGCGCCCAGGTCCTCACCCCTTTTACCGCATATCGCCAACACCCGCTGGTTCTTGTGTCATCTCTAGTGATCAACAGCAGCCTTATTGGCCTGTTCCAAGGGTTACTGATTGGTGTGCTTGATCCCGGCACAATGATTGTCACGATTGCTGGCATCAATGCGTTATTTGTCTTAGCGAATTTTGCCATGGCAAACTTCCACCATTCACATCTTTGGATCAGTTTTGGCCCGCTGTTTGAGCACCTCGTGATCTCGCCCGCGCAACATCAGGTCCACCACAGCACCAACCCCAAGCATTTTAACAAAAACTACGGGCATACGCTTGCGGTTTGGGATTGGGTATTCGGGACCCTATATATTATTGAATCCGAAGAGAAAATAACTCTGGGCGTAGAAGATGCGTCAAAGGATAAAAACCGTGAAAACGATCTGGTTTACAATTTAACCTACCCTCTGGTCCAGATGCGATCACGTCTATTTCCAAAGCGGAATGATAAGTAAAAAGGCCCAATCTGACATGCAGACTGGGCCCAATTGATTTTGGATTCTTATAGACCCAATCAGAATTCCATAACGACAGCACCTTTGGTGCGACCTTCAACAGGTGTTTGCCGGCTGACTTCGGGTTCTTCCGCCTGTGAACCACCACTGGTAAACGCCCAAATCAAGGCCCCTACAATCAGCGCGCCCAACACAAGTTTACCACTGTCATTCGAGCTTGAACTGGTTACAGGCGGAGGCAGGACTTCCCCGGCGCTCACACTTGCGGCACTTAGCGCCAATACCAAAGCCGATGATAGAATAGCTTTCTTAATAATCATAATTTTCCCCCAGTTTAGTTTCATGGATTATGTTAGCATATTTCGTGTATAGGGCGGTGCAAAATTAGGCCACAGTAGCGCCGGTATTTCACCGGTGCGGGCGGCGCAAAAGTCGTCCACTTTTTGTCTGAACTGTTTGAGCAGGGAGGGCTGGAGGATTTACACTGTGGAAGTTTATTTGCAGGTGCGCCGGGCGCACTTTGATGAGGGTCGCAGCAAGCGGTCGATAGCACGTGATTTTGGCTTGGCGCGCGGAACGGTTGACAAGATGTGCGCGTTTCCGGTGCCGCCGGGCTACCGGCGGGAGAAGGATGTGCGCCGTCCGAAGCTGGATGGGTTCACGGGTTATGTCGATGCGTGGCTTTTGAAGGACCTGGAGGTCCCGAAGAAGCAGCGTCACACGGCGAAGCGGATTTACGACCGGCTTTGTGCGGAGAAAGGGTTCACCGGTGGTTATACGACGGTAAAGGACTACGTTCGGGCCCACCGTCAGAAGGCGCGCGAGATGTTCATTCCGCTGGCGCATCCGCCCGGGCATGGGCAGGCGGATTTTGGCGAGGCCGTTGTTGTCTTGGCCGGCATTCAGCAGAAGGGTCACTTCTTTGCTTTCGAGCTTCCCCAAGGCGATGGCTGTTACAGTCGAGCCGATCACGCGGCCACATCAGAGGCCTGGATGGACGGCCATGTTCACGCCTTTGGCTTTTTTGGCGCGGTGCCACTGTCTGTGGTTTACGACAACGATAGCTGTCTTGTTGCCAAGATCGAGGCGGATGGCCGTCGTCGTCGGACGCAGATGTTTACAGAGATGCTGTCGCATTACTTGTTTGATGATCGCTATGGCCGCCCAGGCAAGGGCAACGATAAGGGCAAGGTGGAAGGTCTGGTTGGTTGGTCGCGGCGCAATTTGATGGTGCCACTGCCGGAGTTTGCAGACATCGAGAGCTTCAACGCCTGGCTGGAAGAGCAATGTCGCAAGCGACAATCAGCGGTTCTGCATGGGCATACGGAGACGATTGGCCAGCGTTTGCAGGGTGACCTTGCGGCGATGTCGCCATTGCCGAGCGCAGCCTACGAGGCTTGCGCCAAAGCCACTGGCCGCGTCAGTTCACAATCCTTGGTGCGCTACAAGACTAATGATTACTCGGTGCCCAGCACCTATGGCTTCCGGGATGTGACGATCCGGGCCTTTGTGAATGTGGTGGAGATCGGCTGTGGTGGCGAGATCATTGCCCGCCATCCCCGTTGCTACGAGCGGGAACAGATGGTGTTCAATCCGGTACATTACTTTGCGCTTCTGGAGAGAAAGCCCGGTGCCCTTGATCAGGCTGCACCCTTGGCCGATTGGGAGATGCCCGAAGAGCTGCAAACCTTGCGCCGCTTGATGGAGGCGCGTCAGGCCCGACAGGGGCGACGTGAGTTCACCCAGGTTCTACGGCTCCTGGAGAGCTTTGAGCTTCCAGTTTTGTGTGCGGCGGTGCGCGTGGCGCTGCAAAAGCGGGCCATCGCCTTTGACGCAATCAAGCATCTGGTGCTGTGTCAGGTGGAATGCCGTCCCGCACGGCTCGACCTGTCGCTCTATCCCTATCTGCCGCGTGCAGCAGTGCAGACCACGAAGGCTTCAAGCTACATGGCGCTGCTGTCGGAGGGGGCATCATGAATGAGGCCTCCGACCTTCTGCTGGCCGATCACCTCAAGAAGCTCAAACTGCCTACGGTGTTGCGCGAGTATGAGAAGCAGGCCCGACAATGCGCTGCTGAGAACAAGGGGCACGTGCCCTATCTGAGCCGCCTGATCGAGTTGGAACTGATCGATCGGGAACGGCGCATGGTGGAGCGCAGGATCAAGGCGGCGAAGTTCCCTGCGCCAAAGAGCCTGGACAGCTTCGACTTCAAGGCGATCGCGGCGCTCAACAAGGTGCAGGTGCTGGAATTGGCGCGTTGCGGCTGGATCGAACGACGTGAGAATGTCATAGCCTTGGGCCCGTCCGGAACTGGCAAGACCCACATTGCCCTCGGGCTCGGGTTGGCAGCATGCCAGAGAGGGCTGCCAGTGCGCTTTATCACAGCCGCAGCATTGGTTCATGAACTGATCGAAGCGCGCGATGAGAAACGTCTCCTGCGCCTGCAGAAACAGATGCTGGCTCCAAAGCTGCTGATCATCGACGAGTTGGGCTTCGTGCCCCTCAGCAAGACCGGCGCGGAACTGTTGTTCGAACTGGTCTCGCAACGCTACGAGCGGTCATCAACCCTGATCACCAGCAATCTGCCCTTCGAGGAGTGGACCGAGACCTTCGGATCCGAACGCCTCACCGGTGCACTGCTTGATCGGTTGACACACCACGTCTCCATCCTGGAAATGAATGGCGAAAGCTATCGCCTCGGACAGAGCCGAAAAACTACCCAAAAACACTGACCAGAAATTGCCCCAATAGGGGCAATACGCCCGGGAACACGCTTGCTTTATGACGAGCCGCTGGTTCCCGGGCGCACGCCTCAAACCAACCGTCACTCAACGCCTCAACTGGCCTACTTTTACGCCGCCTCACTGGCCCATTTTTGCTCCGCCCTTGACA
>NZ_JWIF01000021.1 GCF_000812685.1 Halocynthiibacter namhaensis | reverse complement strand
TGACGGCGTGTGTCCCAACGGTTGCGCCAAATCAGCTCAGCCTTAATGGATTTGAAGAACGTCTCGACCATAGAATTATCATAACAATTTCCCTTGCCGCTCATCGAGACCTTGAAACCGTGCTTGGACAAGCGCTTCTGATACTCATTTGAGCAATATTGTGAACCACGATCCGTATGGTGAATGCAATCCTCCGGTGGTTGGCGCAAAGCAACGGCCATATCTAACGCCCGGATTGCCAGATCCTTCTTCATGCGGTTACTGATAGCCCATCCGAGGCCGCCCATAGCTTTGCAGGCTTAAGCGATGCTGTTCACGGATGTGAGCCAGGATCACCATATCATCGCGTTGACGCTGGCTCATCGGGCGAACCCGCCACGCGCGAAAACCACGTGATGTGACCCGCATAACTTTGCACAGGAACTCAACTGGCCATTCTTCTTTCCAGGCGTCGATGAACGCAAATCTCACCGGCTTTGGCCTGCAAAGAAGATTGCCGCCTTTTTTAACACTTCCCTCTCCTCGCGCAGCAGACGGACTTCCTTGCGAAGCCGCGTGTTCTCCTTCTCAACGTCTTCATGCGGTCCTGACATCAGGTCATCGTGTTGATGCTGTTGAACCCATTTGTTCAGCGTCGAAAGCCCAACCCCTAAATCTGATGAAAGTTGAGGCCGCGTTAAGCCACTCGTCGTCGCCATGCGCACCGCATCACGCCGAAACTCGTCTGTGTATCTCTTTGCCATTCTCTATCTCCTTCATAGCAAACATTGCTCGAAAGAGACCGGAACTAAACCGCGACAAGACCACATCACATCAATGCCACAAACAAAAACCCCGGCCTCATGGACCGGGGGTTTCTTTTGATATGTAGGGTTCTTAGTGGCCCAGGATCTGGCTGAGGAACAATTTCGTCCGGTCAGATTTCGGGTTGTTGAAGAACTCTTCTGGCTCATTTTGTTCAACGATCTGGCCTTGGTCCATGAAGATCACGCGGTTGGCAACCTGACGGGCAAAGCCCATCTCATGCGTTACGCAGATCATGGTCATGCCTTCTTCGGCAAGCTCGATCATGGTATCCAGAACCTCTTTGATCATCTCGGGGTCAAGCGCAGATGTGGGTTCATCAAACAACATGATCCGTGGCTTCATGCACAAGGATCTGGCAATCGCCACACGCTGTTGCTGACCACCAGAAAGCTGACCTGGATATTTGTCGGCTTGTTCTGGGATCTTCACCTTCTCAAGGAAGTGCATCGCAATTTCTTCGGCTTCTTTGCGGGGTGTTTTACGAACCCAGATCGGCGCCAGCGTACAGTTTTCAAGAATGGTCAGATGTGGGAACAGGTTAAAGTGTTGGAAACACATGCCCACTTCACGACGGACTTTATCAATGTTTTTCAGATCTGATGTCAGTTCAGTTCCGTCAACGATGATATCGCCCTGCTGGTGTTCTTCCAGACGGTTGATACAACGGATCAGCGTCGATTTCCCCGAACCCGAAGGCCCGGCGACAACGATGCGTTCCCCTTCATTCACCGTCAGGTTGATGTCACGCAGAACGTGAAACGCACCATACCATTTGTTCATATTGTTGATTTGGATCGCCACGTCGCTACCGACATGCATTTTAGAGCGATCAATTTGACGTTCAGTTGCAAGTTCAGACATTATTTGAACTCCTTCTTAATGGGATGTCTTGAGCTTGCGCTCGAGATACATGGAGTAACGGGACATGGAGAAGCAGAAGATAAAGAACACGAATGCGATGAACGCAAACAGTTCCCAGTAAATGCCATTCCATTGAGCGTTCGCCCGGATACCGGCGGTTAGGCCAAGCGGGTCAAGGATCGCAATGATCGACACAAGCGTGGTATCTTTGAAAATACCAATGAAGGTCGACACGATGCCCGGAATAGAGATCTTCAGTGCCTGTGGCATGATGATCAGGCGTTGCGCCTTCCAGTAATCCAGACCCAATGCGTCTGCCGCTTCATATTGACCACGTGGCAACGCTGCCAAGCCACCGCGCACGACCTCAGCCATATAGGCAGAAGCGAACAGGGTCACCATGATCAAAACACGCAAGATGATGTCAAATTCCGTGCCGGGTGGCAGGAAGATGTTCAACAATGTGGACGCAACAAACAGCAGCGTGATCAAAGGCACACCGCGGATGAATTCGATGAACCCAACGCAAAGTGCTTTTACGATCAACAGGTCAGATTGACGGCCAAGCGCAAGGATAATGCCCAAAGGCAAAGACCCAACAATCGCCACAACCCCGATGAAGATCGACACTGTGAAACCACCGAATTTACGGCTGTTCACGGTTGGGATATCCAACGCGATGATGCTTTGCATAGTAGATGCAAAACCACCCATCAAAAACAGCCACCAAATGATCGGCAAAAGCGCCGCCGCAATGACGCCTGCTAGGCTGCCAGCGATCGGTGCGATAAAGCGATAAGCCAGATATCCGATACCGAAGCCAAGCATTGCGCCAACTGGATTCCAGAAGGTGCCGCCCCACATCATCCAAGGCATCAAGAACGGGAATACCGCAGTGATGAGCAACATTTTGCGTGGCAATTTGTCAAACAGAACCGGAGCAACCGCCGTTAAGATCAGCACGAATGTGGCAATCGGACGGAAATATGCAGGCCATGCGCCTTCGGGGGGGGACCCCAAATGTGCAGTGCCGTCAATTGGGTAAGGTGGGTAGAAACCAAACACCAGTTGAACCCAACGGTCTTTGATCACAGCCCAACAAGCGCCATGATGATCCGGGCCATAAGCCGCTGCGATTTGTTCACGGCAATCAGTCAATGACGTCGCATTCCACGATGACATGAATGCCCACGGCAAGATAACTGAAAGCACGAACAACACTGCCACGATAGACAGGATTGAAAGTATCGCATTCAACGGAGAGCTAAACAGATTTGCACGTGCCCAGCCGACGAAACCAACCGTTGTAGCAGGTGGCTCCTGTTCTGGAAGCATGTCTGTGCGAACGAAAGAAATATCACTCATCTTAGCGCTCCTTCAACTTAACGGATTCATTGTACCAGTTCATCGCCATCGAGATGGACAGTGAAATGGTCAGATAGATGAGCATGCCCAACAGAACTGTTTCCAGCTCACGACCTGTCTGGTTCAACGTCACACCCATCAAGGTGCCCGTGATATCGAAGTAACCCACCGCAATCGCGAGGGACGAGTTCTTCGTCAGGTTCAGGTAGTTGGAAATCATCGGTGGAATGATCACGCGCAGCGCTTGGGGCAGAACAATAAGGCGCATGGTGCGACCAGAGCTGAGACCAAGTGCGTTTGCAGCTTCTGACTGACCTTTTGAGATCGCCATGATGCCAGAACGCACGATTTCCGCGATGAAGGCCGCCGTGTACAGGGACAACGCCAACCAAAGCGCAATCAGAGAGTTCCGAAGATGCAGACCATTTTTGAAGTTAAAGCCCTTCAGTTCTGGGTATGTGAAGTACAGCCCCAGCGCCCAAAGCAGGATCGCCATTGGCAGAACCACAACAGCAAGGCGGATATACCAAACTGTTGGACGGACGCCGCTTTTTTCTTGGATATCATCCGCGCGATTTTTGATCCGCTTAGAGATATTCAAGGAAACCAACAAGACAGCCACAACCAGTAGGAAATCAAGGCTAATCTGGAATACACCGCCGCTTACACCGTCAACTTCGCGGGAGATACCCATCCCCATAAGGGACCAAAGAACGATGATGGCAATCAACAAAACTGCAAGCATCAAGCGGCCTGGGGTAACGCGGAACGGGGATGTCGTCTCTTGTCCGCCATTCAACGAACGCGCGATGTCACCACCAAAGATCTTCACGATCACGCTTGCGATAAGTGCCGATACGATAACCGCCCAGAACTGCAAGGTGGGTGTGATTTCGAAGCCCAAGAAGCTATAAGTCGCCATTCCTGAAGAATTCACATCAACATCACCCAGGCCGACACGCCAGCCAGTAGGTTCATCAAGACGTGTGCCGTCCTCACCGATACGGTCTGAACCAAAGTTTGGATCAGGGACATAGACACCACGATTGGTCACAGCCACAGTGCCAAACAAGCTGACGCTGGCGGTGGCATTGTCGCCCCGGAATTCTTTTGGTGCAGGTGGGATTTCGATCATGATCGCCATCGCAAGAACGATCCACAGAAGGACCGGCACGTTGCGGAAGGTTTCTACATAGACCCCCATCAGGCGGGAAATGACCCAGTTTTTCGACAGGCGCAGTACGCCGACCAACACACCAATGATCGTGGCGGTGATACAGCCCAAAACCGCGATCACAAGTGTATTCAGAACACCGATAACAGCCGCACGGATGTGGGGGCTTTGCGAATTATAGTCGAGCAGACGCTGGTTGATATCGTATCCAGCAGGTTCCCAGAGGAAGCGGAAGCTAGGTTCTTTACCTAGCGCTGCGAGGTTATTGGATGTGTTCCAAATCAGCCAACCGAAGAACGCTGCGAAGCCCAGAAGTGCAACCACCTGAATGGTGATCGATCTGTAACGCGTATCGTAAATCAGCATGGACAGGCGGAACGACTCCTTTGGGGGGTCGGTCATTACCGTCATGAAGACAATTTCCCTGTTATCCTGGGTCTATTGGTGACGGCACCTTGTGGTGCTCATTCAGCCCAGAGTTGTTTTGAGTCATCTGAATGAAAAAGGGCGCGGAAGAACCGCGCCCTTTTCCGAAGTGTTTAGCGGAAAGGAGGAGAGTACAGCAGGCCGCCGTCTGTCCACTGAGCGTTTAGGCCGCGTGACAGAGCGATTGGTGTGTTCTCACCGATGTTCTTTTCGAACAGTTCAGCATAGTTGCCGCCAGCTTCCAGAGCGTTCTTGCCCCAGTCAGCAGACAGACCAAGCATTTCGCCGAGGGAACCTTCGGTGCCCAACAGACGGTTGATTTCTGGGTTGTTAGAACCAGCAGCCATCTCAGCGATGTTTGCAGATGTTACACCCAGCTCTTCAGCTGTGATCAATGCGTTCAATGTCCAGCGAACAACATCGCCCCATTCGTTGTCGCCGTGGCGAACAAGTGGGCCGAGTGGCTCTTTGGAGATGATTTCTGGCAGAAGAACATGCTCGTCAGGTGCTTCGAAAGTCGCACGTGTCGCAGCCAGGCCGGACGCGTCAGTTGTGTAAACGTCACAAGCGCCAGCAAGGTACTGCTGTTGTGCTTCTGCGTTGGTTTCGATTGGCACTGGCTCATATGAGATGCTGTTTGCACGGAAGAAATCCGCGAGGTTCAGCTCGGTTGTTGTACCGGTTTGGATACAAACAGTCGCGCCGTCCAGGTCTTTCGCAGATGTCACGCCGAGGTTGGTTGGAACCATGAAGCCTTGGCCATCGTAGTAGTTTACACCTACGAATTCAAATTTCAGGTCAACATCGCGTGAGAATGTCCATGTGGTGTTACGTGCCAGCAGGTCGATTTCGCCAGAAGCAAGTGCTGTGAAGCGAGTCTTACCAGTGGTTGGAACGAATTCTACAGCGGTCGCATCGCCGAGAACAGCAGCGGCAACAGCGCGACATACGCCAACGTCAAAGCCTTCCCATTCGCCATTTGCGTCTGGTGCCGCGAAGCCAACAAGACCAGTGGTCACACCACAGTTCAGTTTGCCGCGTGCTTTTACGTCATCAAGCGTGCCGGCGAATGCGCCGCCAGCAGCGATGCTGGCTACGGTCAATGCGCCGAGAAATACTGATTTTTTCATTTTTACCTCTTCCTGATAGTCCACCCGTTTGCGGATGGTTATTCTGACCTTATGGTCAGGGTGATACTTCGGGGTTCCCCCCTGAGTGGAAAGAGTGTGGTCAAATAACGACCTCAACGTCAAGGAAATGTCGCGGATTGTGATGGAATAGGTCACAAAAGTTTATGTAACCTGGCCAAAAGCATAGGAATTGACCATAAATATCAGTGGCTCAAACAGGTTGCGGCACAACCTGAGGTATCAAAGTACGGACTGAAGTTTCCACGCATCTAAGAACGCTTGTCGTTTTATGGCCACCAATTGTTCGTTTTCTTCGTCTTCCCCCCATAAATGAGTTTGCCAATTCTCATCGATTCGGGAGATGTCCCAAAGGTTTTCGGGGGTGTCATATCCGCGCAGGGCTGCGAAGGCGATGACCAAAGATCCCGACAAAGCGACCAAGTCATGAAATGCGGTCAGCACGAAGGGATCCATCGCCAAGACTTGATTGCGCAAGGTCACAACGCTGGCTTCCGGTTGGGCCTTAAAGACAATGCCGGAGGTTGGCTCAAGCTTTGCGCCCAGCTCGGTTTCACACCAAGCAAGCAAAGGGTCCCAGCCAGCATTTTGACGTTCGATCAATTCAACAGGGCCGTCCGCGCGATAACAAATCAGATCAGATCCGCCGTATTCCGCCAACATTTCCGCTACGGCTTGATGTTGTGGTGTCACCTTATCAATGGCCGAATTCGCCATGCGCGTGAACGGCATGGTTTCAGGGTCGATTTTTTCATCCTGCGCCTGCCATTCAACCGCGATCAATTCCGCTAAGGCACGGGTCGGCACCGCGAAATTCGATTTTGAGGGTGTTTTTACCGGGCGGCCATCCAGCAACACGCGAAATCCCGCGTCACAGACCTCGACGGTTGTGTCTTTCCAGAATCGTTTTGCAGCCCAGTCGCTCATGTCAGTTCCTCAAAAGGATCATCCGCCGCGTCATTCATTTCCCAACCAAAAGTGTCCCAGGTGCGTTTCATGTGATCTGGCAAGGGTGCCTTGATCATCAACGGTTTGCCCGTCACAGGGTGTTTTAACGACAAGCTGCGGGCGTGAAGATGCAACTTCTTGCTCATTTCACCGCCAAGCTGTGATCCCCAACCATCGCCGAGGTTTTCTTGCCCAGAACCACCGTATTTGCCGTCACCGATAATCGGATGGCCAAGTTCGGCGGTATGGGCGCGCAATTGGTGTGTCCGTCCTGTGATTGGCGTCAAAGCCAACCAGCTTAGGCGCCCCCCAAGGCCAGAAACCACTGTAAAATCAGTGGTTGCACGTTTCGCGCCTTCCGTTGAATCAACATCACGCGGGAGAACACAGTGCATCTTTTCACCTTCACCGCTTTTGCCATGACCCGGCGCTTTCACCAGGCCATAGCGAATGGTGCCGTGACGTGGCATGGGCACACCCGCAATCACTGCCCAATAGATTTTGCGTGTCTCGCGAGACCGAAACGCTTCGGTCAAAGCAGATGCCACCTTACGGCTACGCGCCATGATCAACACGCCGGATGTGTCCTTATCAAGACGGTGCACAAGGCGTGGCTTTTCTTCAAAACCAAACTTCAAAGCTTCTGCTAGGCCATCAACGTGGCGCTTTTGCTTGCTGCCTCCTTGGCTGGGCAGGCCGGGCGGTTTGTTCAATGCAATGATGTGATCATCACGATACAAAACGATGGATTTCATCATCTCTTCGTCCGCACGTGATACAGTTGGCGTTACCGGGCGTTCGGCCATTTCATTTGCTTCGGGCAGCGGCGGTACACGCACAACTTGACCCGTTTCTAGGCGGGTCGAGGTTTTCACACGTCCACCATCAACGCGAATGTCGCCCTTGCGACACAGCTTTTCGATCCGACCCTGTGGGATATGCGGGAACACCCGACGGAACCAACGATCAAGACGTTGGTCTGAATCATCTGCACTAATTTCGATTTTCTGTACGCCACTCATGCGAATATTCCCCGTGATATGGCTACACCCAAGAAGAGGGCCAGAATTGATGCCACAACGGACAATGTCACATAAAGCGCCGCTGAGCCAAACTGGCCGCGCTCTATTAAATTAAAGGTCTCAAGCGAAAACGCTGAGAAGGTTGTGAACCCGCCTAAAACCCCGGTCATTATGAAGGGCGAAAAGGCAATCAAACCACGTGTTTCCGCCAAGATCAGGAACGCGCCCATCAGGAAGGATCCGATGATATTCGCACTGAGCACACCAATCGGAAACCCGGCGGCAGAAAACCGCAGCGCAGATAGGATCAGGGCATATCGCAGCGATGCGCCAATAGCGCCGCCAAGGGCCACATGAAGAAAGGTCGTAAACATTCGCGCTTCCTTTATCAGGTGAGGCAAGATGTCAACCGCAACCCTGCAAGGCGCTTAACGCATGGCTGTGGATTTCAGCGTTTCAACAGCCGCAATATGCGCCCATCAATCATCAGCAAGCCCAAGAAAATCGCCACCATGCCCAGCGTGTGTTCCACCCGGATATGTTCCCCCAACAGATACACCCCCATCAACACGGCCGAGATTGGCGCAATGAAGGTCACAGTTGATGTGTTCGTCGCCCCAACCCGTGGCAACACCCAGTAAAATCCGATGAACGACGCCGAGGTCAGCACAAAGCCGATCATCATAAGCGCGCCCCAGGTTTCCAGGCGCGTGATCACAGGCCAACCGTCATGCCAAATCGCAAGTGGTGCAATTAGGATGCTTGCCCCCGTCAAGCCCATTGCGGCCAGAACCGCAGGATTGATGCCTTTGTAACGCCGCGCCCAATTGCCTGATATCCCGTAACAAATTGGTGCGCCAATAGTGATCAAGATCGCCAGAAAAGCGGAGCTTTCCCCACGTTGCAACACCGGTAAGGCCAAGATCACGATCCCTGCAAACCCAAAAGCAACCCCTGCGCTTTTGGCTTTTGTTGCGCGTTCGCCACCCGGCCAAACATGGGAAATCAACACCACCATCACAGGTGTCATCGCATTGATGATCCCGGCCACGCCCGCTGCGATGCTTTGTTGACCCAGCGCGTAAATCGCAAAGGGCAATGCAAAGCTGACGGCACCAAAGCCCAGCATTTCAAACGCCAAGCGCGGCGTTAAATGCACGGATTTACGCGCAATCATTACATAGACCCAACATCCAATCGCGCCCAAGCTGACTCGCCCAAGCGACACGGTCACCGGTCCAAGTTCGCGCAGTAAAATCGCGTTGAACACAAATGACATGCCCCAGCCAATGCCAAGGATGATAATCACCAACCATTCTTTGAATGTCATGTCGCGTGCTCCCCGTTTTGGGGCACAGGATGCCAGCAACGTCAGATTGTCAATCCGTGACAGTCCCCGCACGATCCGTTATGCGTGGCCTGCCCCAATTTGGAGACCCCAATGACCCTGTTCACATTTCTTGATTATGCTTCGGTCTTGGTCTTTGCCCTGACCGGCGCCTTGGTCGCAAGTCGGGCGCAGCTCGATATTGTAGGGTTTTGTTTCTTTGCCTGCCTCACCGCCGTTGGCGGCGGTACCTTGCGGGATGTTTTGCTAGATCGCAATCCCGTCTTCTGGCTGGAACGCCCATCTTTCCTTGGGGTGGCCTGTGGTGCAGCCCTTTTGGTTTTCTTCACGGCCCATCTATTTGAAAGCCGTTATCGCCTGTTGCTTTGGCTGGATGCTTTTGCGCTTTCCGTGTCGGTTTCTGCTGGATCAGGGATTGCGCTGTCATTGGGCCAGCCCGCGCCTGTGGTCCTTGTTATGGGAATTATCACTGGCTGTATGGGGGGCATTATGCGCGATACTGTTTCCAATGAGGTGCCGCTGGTTTTGAAACAAGGCGAGCTTTACGTGACCTGTACTTTGGCCGGGTCCCTTGCCACGGTTGTCGCCAGTCATATGGGGCTGCCGCCAAGTTTGGTTGCGCTTGCCTGCGCAATGGTGACCTTTATTTTGCGTGCAGGTTCCATGACTTTTGGTTGGACCATGCCCGCCTATAAATCACGCCCACCAAAGGTCTAACCCCAGCGGATCAACCCAATGATGGCCGACATGGCATAGAAAAATTGCAGGGCGAAAAAGGCCCAACGTTTGTCGATATAACCCCATCCCGCAAACAGCAGGGCCGAGGCCAGCAAAAGCGAGAACCCCAAGACCTCGTTGCCCGTATTGGATGCAATCAACAGCGCATAGATCATCGCCAAAACGGATCCGGTTACTTCGAAGAACGTAATCAAGCGGGTCTTTGTCATTTTTAAACTTCCTCTTTTTTTCCCGTATGACATGTGGTTTGATATGAATCAAATGGGACAAATTCATGTCCTTATCAATTTTTGTCATGGTTAGGTTCCTATGTCCCGTCTCGATATTGACGCCTTGCGCACCCTCTGTGCGATTACAGATCACGGTGGCGTGACCCGTGCATCTGAACATTTGGCCCTGTCGCAATCCGCAGTCAGCCATAAAATCAAACGTCTTGAGGCGGGTCTTGATTGCGCGCTTTTGTCTCGGCGCCCGGGTGCACCTCTGTTGACAGAGGATGGCGCGCGACTGTTACAATACGCCCGGCGTATCCTGTCTTTGCATGACGAAGCCTTGCAGAGCCTTAGCAAACGTCCCCTGTCCGGTAAGATCCGTCTTGGCATGACCGAAGACGTCACCAGCAGCGAATTGTCACGGATCTTGGGTCGCTTCGCCCGCCTACATCCTAAGATCAGCGTGCGCACCCATGTGAAGCAAAGCCTGGTTTTGGCGGGGGAATTGGACCGAGGCGAGATTGACCTTGCGATGATGCAGGTCTTTGAAGAAGACATGCGCCCTGAGGATGTGCTGCTGTTTCAAACCCGTCTGCACTGGGTGAAATCGCGTGAATTTTCGCTGGATAAAAGCTGCTCGTTGCCATTTTTGTCATATGACACGGATTGTTTTTACAAGAATTGGGGGATGGATGCGGTGCCGGGTTTAAGCACAGTTCTGGAATGTGCCAGTTCAGCCGGGATCAAATCGGCGGTGCAGGCTGGGCTTGGAATTGCTTTGTTGCCTGCCACATATCTGACCCCCGAAATCGAGATCATTGATGCTGAATTTCCCAGGCCTCCGACCCTCGCCTATATCCTGCGTGGCGGCAAAGCCCGTTCCGTTCCGGTTCAGACCCTTATCCAGGAAATCGTGCAGAACAGGCGGACAGGATATGCCGCTGCGAAAATTGGATGAAGGCGCGCGATGCATAGGTAATGTGTCACTTGCCTTAGTTGGTTTAGCTGCGATTTATGTATCGGGAAGGGGCCGTGAAAGTTGATCCGCTTTGCGCTGGTGTCCGGGGGGAAGGCTTCTTATGCTTGGGCATGGACTGGCGTGATGAAGGGGTTCTGATTTCTGTGCGCAGGCATGGAGAGAATTCCGCAATTCTTGAAGTATTCACCGCAGATCGCGGGTTGCATGCAGGCGTGGTGCGCGGTGGCACGTCGCGAAAGCTTGCGCCGCATTTGCAACCAGGCAATCAGCTTGATGTCACGTGGCGCGCGCGCTTGGAAGACCATCTTGGCAGTTTCACGGTGGAACCCATTCGTTCGCGTGCCGCAGGTGTGATGAATGATCGCCTGGGCTTGGCAGGTTTGAATGCAATTTGTGCGTTGATCGGCTTTGCCTTTGCAGAACGCGAAAAACATCCCGGCCTGTATGATCGCACGATCACATTGTTTGATTTGTTGGCCGCGACAGAGGCCTGGCCTCTGGCCTATTTGCGCTGGGAAGCTGCTTTGTTAGATGAATTGGGGTTTGGCCTGTCCTTAGCCAAATGTGTGGTGACCGGATCGCGTGATGATTTGATCTATGTGTCCCCGAAAACCGGGCGCGCTGTCAGCCGCGCAGGTGCGGGGGAATGGGCTGATCGCTTGCTGCCTTTGCCACAATGTTTGCTTGGGCAGGGGGCCGTGTCAGATGATGAAATTCGGGATGGGTTACGCACGACGGGGCATTTTTTGGCACATCATTTTGCACCATCCTTAGGGAACCGCCCATTGCCCGCCGCGCGGCAACGTCTGATTGATCTTCTGGATCGCAGAGATCAGGGGACCTGAAACAGCATCTCGTCGCCTGCATCATTGGCCAGCAAAAGGGTTGGGCCGCTGAATTCGATCAAGGTCATTGCGGCGAGCCCTTGGTAAAAGATCTGTTCTTGATCCAGATCTGGGCAAGCTATTTCTGTACCGCCAATCGAGGTCGCCTTGAACCACGGGTAGGGTGCCGACTGCCTGGCGGACCAACTGTTACACGGGCCATACCCTGCGATGTGGCCTTTTTCTGGAAAGGTGATGGTGGCGCGGGTAAGAAAAGCAGTGCCGTTGATTTCTTGCAGATGATATTCTGCGCCCGGGGTCGCGTATCCTGATGATGTTTCATCACCACAACCGGCCAGAGTGGCCAGCAGGCCGGGAACAAGAAGATAGCGTATCAAATGTGTTTTCATATGTGCAAATTGGCCTGCGCCAGAAGATGGCGCAAGCCTGTGACCGGATTTATCCAAGAAGACGGCGGGAAATGACCTGGGCCTGGATTTCGGCCGCGCCTTCAAAGATGTTCAGGATACGGGCATCACACAACACACGCGAGATCTGGTATTCCAGCGCAAACCCATTTCCGCCGTGAATTTGCAACGCATTGTCGGCCGATGCCCAAGCAACACGCGCACCCAGCAGCTTCGCCATGCCGGCCTCGAGGTCACAACGTTTGTCGTGATCTTTTTGCGAAGCAGAGTAATAGGTCAATTGGCGTGCGATCATCAGTTCAACCGCCATCATGGCCAGCTTGCCACCAACACGTGGGAAGTTGATCAGGCTTTTGCCGAACTGTTTGCGGTCAATGGCGTATTGCATGCCAAGTTCCATCGCATTTTGTGCCACACCAATGGCACGGGCCGCTGTCTGGATACGGGCGCTTTCGAAAGTCTGCATCAGCTGTTTGAAGCCTTTACCTTCCTCACCACCCAGCAGGTTTTCGGCCTTCACCTTAAACCCATCAAATGCCAGTTCGTATTCCTTCATGCCGCGATAACCCAGAACTTCAATCTCGGTGCCTGTCATGCCGTCCGTAGGGAAAGGGGCGTCGTCAGTGCCCGGGGTTTTCTCGGCCAGGAACATGGACAAACCACGGTGATCGGTGGTGTCGGGATTGGTGCGCGCAAGCAAGGTCATCACATGGGTGCGCGCCGCATGGGTGATCCAGGTTTTATTTCCGTTCACAGTATATGTGTCGCCATCACGGGTGGCACGTGTGCGCAATGAGCCAAGATCAGAACCTGTGTTTGGCTCTGTAAACACAGCTGTTGGTAGGATTTCGCCCGATGCCAGTTTGGGCAGCCAGTTTGCTTTTTGCTCGTCTGTGCCGCCGCAGATGATTAACTCTGCCGCGATCTCGGATCGGGTTCCAAGAGAGCCGACGCCGATATACCCGCGCGACAATTCTTCAGAAACGACGACCATAGAGGCCTTCGACAGGCCAAAGCCTCCGTGTTCTTCCGGGATGGTCAGACCGAAAACGCCCATTTCAGCAAGGCTGTCGATGATCTCCATTGGGATAAGTTCGTCTTTCAGGTGCCAATCATGGGCGTGGGGCACGACCTTCTCATCTGCAAAACGGCGGAATTGATCGCGGATCATTTCCAATTCGTCATCAAGGCCCGAGTTGCCAAAGACAGCCACGCCCTGTTGTTCCTGCATCAGTTCCACAAGACGCATGCGCGCGGCTTGGCTGTTGCCTTGATCGCAAAGCGTCATAATCGCAGGGATCATCAAGGCGCGCTGATCATCCTGGGTCAGGCCCATGTCTTGAAGGCGGGCGATCTCGTTTTGGCTCATGGGGATGCCACCGTAGATCTGCCATAGGTATTCGCCAAACGCGATCTGGTGGATCAACTGTTCCATTTCACCAAACTTACCGTCCGCGTTCAGACGTTCGGCCCAAGACTGCATTTGCGTTAGGGCTTCGGAATATGTGGCGAGCCAAGACAATGCATGTGCAGCATGTTGGTTTTCTTCCAGAAGGGCACCGCTGATGCGATCGCCGTCCAAGGTTATATTACGCACCTTGGTTCGGGCTTTTTCCAGCACAGAATGCACCGGGGCGACGGCTTCTTTGGTTAAGGATAGAAGGTCGGGAAGCAGGATCGTATCCGTCATGGCAGGCCTCATCTGTCAGCATTGCCCACGGGGGGCGTTGGTGTTGTGATTAATCATTTTGCAAGTGCAGCGCAACTAAAATGCGGCGTTGCGGCAATTTTTGAACAATAATAACAATTGCGATTTCGTTCTGGCCTTTAATTTTGGCTGCGGTAGGGTCAGGGAAATAGATGTCGGAGGCCGGGATGATTGCAGAAATAGGGATGCAGTTGATGTTGATTGCAGCATTGATCACGTTGTTTGCAGGTGTGGTGAAGGGAGCTGTGGGTTTTGCCATGCCGATGATCATGATCTCAGGGATCAGCTCAATTTTGCCTGCAGAAACGGCGTTGGCGATGCTGATTTTGCCCACGGTGATGACCAATGTGACACAGGCGTTGCGCCAGGGGTGGCGCGCGGCTTGGAGGTCCGTGAAACGTTTCAAAGTGTATTTGATGGTCGGGGGCGTATTTCTGGTGATCGGCGCGCAACTGGTGCCATACCTACCGTCACATATTTTGCTGTTGATCATCGGTGCGCCCGTGACGGTGTTTGCGTTGATGCAGTTGTTTGGGATGAGCTTCACGATTGCCCCCGCGAGCCAGTTAAAAGCCGAGGCGATGATTGCCTCTGTCGCGGGGTTCATTGGCGGTATGTCCGGTGTTTGGGGGCCGCCAACGGTTGCCTATTTGACCGCAGTTGATACGCCGAAACGCGAACATGTGCGGGTTCAAGGGGCAATTTATGGGCTGGGGGCGGTGGCGTTATTTTTGGCGCATTTACAGACTGGGATCGTTTCAACGCGTACTTTACCCGCATCGGCTTTGATGTTGTTGCCAGCGGGCGTGGGGATGTTGATTGGGTTCGCCATTCACGACCGCTTGGATCAGGCGAAGTTTAAGAAAGCAACGCTGGTGGTTCTGGTGGTCGCCGGTTTGAACCTGGTGCGGCGTGGGTTGATGGGGTGAGGCTTGCTAATTGAGCGCCGCGTTCGAGCCGAGGGAAGGGCGAGAAGCGCCTGCCCCAAGGGGGCGGTTTGGACGCTGCCTGAGCAAAGCTCAGGCATTTGAAAAGGAAGATAATATGTGGATAGATGATATTTGGTTTCGTTGGGAACTTGCAAAGCTCCAGAAAAAGAAAGCAAGTGTTTGGGAAGACTATCGCGAGGATCTGGAGACGGCCGAGGCGAGCAAAGACTGGGATAGCGAGCGTGAAGTGGCGTCAGAAGCCTTTACGGTTGAAGAACTGCATGGTTGGGAGATTCGTTCCTTGCAGCACAATTATGTTACTAAGCAGGCTGAGGTGTTACTGCTGCCAATGCCATCCTACCGATCTTCTGACGTCGAGTGGGAGTATTGCGAACATGATGATCGTTGGTATCTCAATGCCGAAATTTTGTCGACTTTGGCTAAAGAAGTACGCAGGGAGCGTCGCGAGCGTGCAGAAATCCTCTTCCTCTGGCCAATGTCACTAATTGGTGCAGTTGGTGGTGTAATCGGCATCGTGTCTGCATTCTTATAACAAAAAGGCCGCCCCAAAGGACGGCCTTTTTGTTCATTTGGTCGGAATTACCCGATTGCAACGGCTTTCACGTCGTCGTCGATGTAGGCTTCGTATTGGGCGAAGTTCTCGGCGAACATGGATACCAATTTGGCGGCCTGACGGTCGTAGCTTTCTGGGTTGTCCCAGGTGCGGCGCGGGTTCAGAAGCAGGTCTGCAACACCAGGTACCGCAACAGGCACTTCAAAGCCAAAGTTGTCGTCTTTGCGGAACTCGGCATCTGCCAAGGATCCATCAAGAGCGGCCGTCAAAAGCGCGCGTGTTGCGCGGATTGGCATGCGAGACCCGGTGCCATAAGCGCCGCCTGTCCAGCCGGTGTTCACCAGCCAGCAAGTCGCGCCATGTGTTGCGATTTTTTCGCGCAGCAGGTTGCCGTAAACTTCTGGGCGACGCGGCATGAAAGGTGCGCCGAAACAGGTCGAGAATGTTGGTTCTGGTTCTGTCACGCCTTTTTCTGTGCCGGCCACTTTGGATGTGAAGCCAGACAGGAAGTGATACATCGCCTGAGCAGGTGTCAGACGCGCGATTGGTGGTAGAACGCCGAAGGCATCACAGGTCAGCATGATGATGTTTTTTGGGTTGCCGCCAAGCGAGTTTTCTGACGCGTTCGAAATGTAATGCAGCGGGTAAGCACACCGCATGTTGGCTGTCAGGCTGTCATCGTCAAAATCAAGTTCGCGGGTCTCTTTGTCCCAGACCATGTTCTCGATCACAGTGCCAAACTTGGATGTCGTCGCGTGGATCTCAGGCTCGGCTTCGGCAGACAGATTGATGGTCTTGGCATAGCAGCCGCCTTCAAAGTTGAAGATGCCCTTGTCGGACCAACCATGTTCGTCATCCCCAATCAGCACGCGATCAGGATCAGCGGAGAGGGTGGTTTTGCCGGTGCCGGACAGACCGAAGAAAATTGCGCTATCAACAGGGTTGTCTTTGGCGTGGTTCGCGGAACAATGCATCGGCATGATGCCTTTGGCAGGCAGCAGATAGTTCAGCAAAGAGAAAACAGATTTCTTGTTTTCGCCAGCGTATTCCGTGCCACCAATCAGAATGATCTTTTTGTCAAAGTTCATCGCAATTACGGTTTCAGAACGACAGCCGTGCTTTGCCGGGTCAGCATTGAAGCTTGGGCAGTTGATGACGGTGAATTTTGGTGCGAAATCGTCCAACTCATCAGCACCGGGACGACGCAGAAGGTGGCGGATGAACAAGCCGTGCCATGCAAATTCAGTGACCATACGCACATCAAGACGATTGGCCGGATCGGCACCACCGAAGAGATCCTGCACGTAGTAATCTTTGCCCTTCATATGTGCGAGCATATCGGCGTGCAGTACGTCAAAAGCTTCGGCTTCCATCGGGGCGTTGTTTTCCCACCAGATGCTGTCTTCAACAGACGGGGTGCGCACAACAAATTTATCTTTGGGAGAACGACCGGTGTGTTTACCGGTTTCAACCAGGAAGGTGCCGCCATTTCCGAGGTGGCCTTCGCCACGGCCCAGAGCAGCTTCGACCAATGCGGCTTCGTTCAGGTTATAATAGACGTTTCCCAGTCCTGAAATTCCCTGATCATCAAGTTTGCAGTTAGGGTTGACGCGTCCTGTCATTGGTATGCTCCTGTGTCCGGCTTGCGGAGGAATTACAAAAACCGCCAAAATCGGCGGCCGACCCTGCTTGAGTCGCGCCTTCTTAACATAGGGGAAATTGGCGTGAACAGGAGGGAGGTGAACAGTTAGCGCAATCAAGTGACATATTCTTGAAGGAAAGGGATAATAGTGGCGAAAAATTGCGCGAGCCTGCCGTGAAGCGTCGTTTAGCATCAAGTTTCGCCAATATTCAGAGAATTTTATCGGGTTATGCCGCAACATGTCACGAATCCTAGTGGTGATTCGCAATTAACAGTTGATTCTCGTGATGTGACCTTAGAAGAGTTAACAAAACATGAGCTGTATAAAAAGGAAGCCCGATGTCCCGAATCGCGCTGGTGGACGACGACAGAAATATTCTGACGTCGGTATCGATTACTCTTGAAGCAGAAGGTTTCGAAGTTGAAACCTATAATGATGGTCAATCTGCTTTAGATGCGTTTACAAAACGGATGCCGGATCTTGCCGTGCTTGACATTAAAATGCCACGTATGGATGGCATGGATTTGTTGCAGCGTCTGCGCCCGAAAACCCAAATACCGATTATTTTTCTGACCTCGAAAGATGATGAAATTGACGAAGTTCTTGGGCTGCGTATGGGGGCGGATGACTATGTTAAAAAGCCGTTTTCGCAACGATTGCTTGTGGAACGCATTCGGTCTTTGCTGCGGCGTCAAGAAGCCATAGAAACCAACGAAGTCGCAGTGGAGGATGATCAAAAGGTCATGCAACGCGGCGAACTTTCGATGGATCCGTTGCGCCACGCGGTTGTATGGAAGGGGCGCGATGTATCCCTGACGGTGACCGAATTCCTGCTGCTTCAAGCGCTTGCGCAACGTCCCGGTTTTGTCAAAAGCCGCGACCAGCTTATGGATGTCGCATATGATGATCAGGTCTATGTGGACGACCGCACGATTGACAGTCACATCAAACGGCTGCGCAAGAAAATGCGGATGACGGACGAAAACTTCGCGGCAATCGAGACGCTTTATGGCATCGGATATCGGTATAACGAAGAATGATTGCCCGATACGGAGCGAGGTACAGGGCGTAAAGCACCTGCATTGGCACGGATTGGCAGCAAAAGCTGATAGATAAAGCGGCATTGCCAGGGGGAGGCAAAAATGAAGTTGTCTTCGTGGTTTAGCCCCCGGAAACCGGGGCGCTCACGGCAGCCAGATGTTGTTCTTGGTGAAGATTGGGTTGGGGTCGACGGATCGGTGGATGCAGAAGCACTGAGCCGTCGCAACCGGCGCAGTGTGATTTCGTTGAACCGGTCGCCGCTGGCACGTAAAATCATTACGTTCAATTTGATAGCACTGATATTCTTGGTCGCTGGCGTGTTATTTTTGAACCCGTTTCGCGACAGTCTTGTTTTGCAGCGCGAAACTGGATTGCGTGAAGAAGCCGAATTGATTGCGGATATTTTTGAGCTGCAAGTGGTGTTTCAAAACGCGGCAAGCAGCGAAGGTAGAGTATCGGAAATCAGGCGGCTGAGAGCCCTACGTTTGCTGAAACAAACGGTTTGGTGGAAAATTTTGGAATGGGATTTTTGGATGTCTCGCAAATCGAATTTACCTTAGCCACCCTTGATCTGCCTGCTGGCGTGGAAGCGTTTGTTTTCACCACCGAGGGAGCATTTTTGGCGTCAGCCAAGGGTATAACAGCCCGAGTTTTTGAGTCGACAACCCGTTCCACAGGGGCGGCGCCGTCCATGGTCATTACGGATTTTTTGAACTCCATTTGGGGCGCATTGTCCGGGGTGTTGGTGCCTGATGCCGTAGATTTTTCGCAGTTACCGCTGCACCATGCCCAAGAGTTGATCGATCAAACATTGATTTCTGGCGCAATGAGCAGAACGTGGCGGACCGATGCAGAAGGCACGAGTTTCGCGGTTTCGACACCTGTTATCGTACATGGGCAAGCCGTTGGCCTTTTGGCGGTGCTCAGTGCTGCCGGGGAAATTGATGAATTGGTGCGACAAGAACGCGAACAGGTTCTGCAAATCTTCATGATCGCCATATTAGTGTCGATTGTTCTGAGTCTCGTTTTGGCGTCAACAATGGCAAACCCTTTGTCTGATCTTGCCGCCGCTGCGGAATTGGGGCGTGACAAGAATTCTCGCAAAATCAATCCCGGCCGCATTCGGATCCCGGACCTGACCGCCAGGCCGGATGAAATTGGGCGTTTGTCAGGTGCGTTGCGCGGCATGGTCGGCGCGCTTTATGATCGGATTGATGCGAATGAACAATTCGCGGCCGATGTGGCGCATGAAATTAAGAACCCGCTGGCTTCTCTGCAATCGGCAGTTGGGACCTTGCGTGTTGCGAAGAAAGACGAACACCGCGAGCGTTTGCATGACGTGATTGAACATGATGTGCGTCGCCTAGATCGCTTGGTGAGTGATATTTCGAATGCGTCGCGCCTAGACAGTGAGTTGGTCAAAGAAGAAGAAGTCGCATTTGATCTTTTGAAAATGGTCACCAATCTGACAGATTATTTGGCGAATGACGCTGGGCAAAAAGGCGTAGAATTTATCGCCGATCTTCCGTCCGACCCGATAATCATTCAGGGGTTAGAGGCCAGACTTGCACAGGTGTTTGTCAATCTGATCACCAATGCCATTTCATTCTGCGAAGATGGTGATGCGATTAGGGTGTGGGTGCGCAGGCGTGAAAATCGTATCTTGGTCGTGGTCGAAGATACAGGGCCGGGCGTCCCTGATGGTGCGTTGCAAAAGATTTTCAACAGGTTTTATTCGGAACGACCAGAGGGGCAATTTGGCAATAACTCCGGCCTTGGCCTGGCGATATCTAAGCAAATAATTGAGGCGCATGGTGGGGTGATTTGGGCCGAAAATATTCGTCCGACGGAAGCTGACATCACGTCAGAGCCATTGGGCGCGCGGTTTGTGGTTGGCTTGCCGGTTTAACAAGGCATAATGGGATCTGATGACACGCCAACGGACCCAAATATGATTGACACTTTGCATGCAACTGCGGTTTCCGTGAACGACCGTGCTGTGGTGTTACGGGGTCGTTCCGGCAGTGGAAAATCGTCGACGGCGCTGGCGATGTTGCAGATGGGCGCGGTGTTGATCGCGGACGATCAGGTGCGGATGACACGTGAAGACGCGCATCTGTTTGCCCATGCGCCAGAGGTGTTGCCGGGGCACATCGAAACCCGGGGTGTCGGGATTTTACACGCAGCTTATCAGGATAGGGCGGAAGTTGCGTTGATTGTTGACTTAGACCATGTCGAAAAGGACCGGTTGCCGCCCGTTCGCAGTTGCAGCATTCTTGGCGTCACCCTACCGTTGCTCTGGCGTGTTGATGCCCCGTATTTTCCAGCTGCAATAGTTCAGTTTCTAAATTTTGGGCGTGCGAACCTATGATGGAAGACGGCACAGATCGTGGAGGAAAAGCCGAGGCAGGCCAGCGGTTTGTCTTGGTGACAGGCCCGTCCGGGGCCGGGCGTTCCACGGCGATTAATACGTTGGAAGACATGGGGTTTGAGGCCATTGATAATCTGCCGTTAACCTTGCTGCCTCGCTTACTTGATGGACCGCCACTGGATCGACCTATGGCTTTAGGCATTGATGCGCGCAATCGTGATTTTTCGACGACGGCCCTGATTGAGGCCATTGACCATTTGGCTGTGCGCGATGGGATACAGGCTCAGGTTCTATATCTTGACTGCCGGGATGACGTTTTATTGCGCCGCTTCTCTGAAACGAGACGCCGCCATCCGTTGGCTCCTGCAGAAGACCCCGGGCAGGGTATCCAGCGCGAAACAGATCTTTTGGTGCCTATTCGCGCGCGGGTCGATATTTTAATCGACACGTCTGAAATGACTCCACATGAATTGCGCGCCGAGGTGGAACGTTGGTTTGCAAATGACGCGCGTGAACGTTTGGCGGTCAGTGTACATAGTTTTTCGTATAAACGTGGCGCTCCGCGTGGCATCGATATGATTTTCGACTGTCGATTTTTGCGCAATCCTTATTGGGAACCGTCTTTGCGTGCGATGGATGGTCGTGATCGTGAGGTGGCTGAGTATGTTGCGCAAGACACACGGTTTGATCTCTTCTTTGACAAAGTCGCAGATTTATCGCAAATGCTTTTGCCTGCCTATATCGACGAGGGTAAGGCGCATTTATCTATTGGGTTTGGTTGCACGGGTGGGCAACATAGATCTGTCACGGTCGCGCAAAAGCTTGCGGCGACCCTAACACAAAGTGGTTGGGCGGTGTCTTTGAGGCACCGTGAATTGGAACGAAAAGCCATGGGCGCGAGTCCAAGCGAAGTGAGGAAACGGGATTGATCGGTATTGTGATCGTAGCGCATGGTGGCCTCGCGCAGGAATATTTGGCTGCAGTGGAACATGTTGTTGGTCAACAAAGCGGCACCCGTGCCATTGCGATAGAGTATGTGCACGACAGAGATGCCAAGCGCGCCGAGATCTGCGCCGCGGCTGATGCGGTCGATGTGGGTGACGGTGTGGCTATCGTGGTGGATATGTTTGGCGGATCGCCGTCAAACCTGTCATTGCCCGCCTGTTGTAGCGCCGATCGCAAAGTGCTTTATGGCGCTAATCTTCCAATGCTGGTAAAGCTGGCGAAATCCCGCAGCGGGCCGTTTGATGTCGCGATCAATAATGCGCTACAAGCTGGACGGAAATATATTAATTGTTGCGACGGCATGCGTGCAGGATAAGTGAAAATGACAGTAAGAACGCTTAATATTATCAATGAAAAAGGGCTTCACGCCCGGGCGTCTGCCAAATTGGTGGAGGTTGTCGAAGCCCATGAGGGCCGTGCAGAAGTGCGCCGTGATGGAATGGATGCATCTGGTGATTCCATTATGGGATTGCTGATGTTGGCCGCATCCAAAGGCACTACAATCGAAGTTGAGACCAGCGGCAACGACGCGGATGCTTTGCTTGATGCGATTGATGCCTTGGTCGCTGACAAATTTGGCGAAGATTTTTAACAGTTTCCGAAAATTTTTGGGACAACAGAGTGAGCGGATAGCGCCTTGACGGACAATAACGACAGCATGCCAGACACCGCAGCTAACACGCAAGTTGAACCCTATGATGGCCGCCGGCTGTCCTATGCGAATACGTTTACCAACCCATGGAAAGTGGGGGTCATCCGCACGATGGAATGGATGACGGGTAAGATTTTGCTGATGTATAAGATCCGTAACTTCGAAAAAAGTGGTGTCCCATTCGGCCAACCTTTCTTTACCAAGGGTTTGAAGTACATGAACATCAGCGTGCAAACGCCGGATGTGCAACGCGCCTTGATTCCCAAAACAGGGCCGTTGATCGTGGTGGCAAACCACCCGGGCGGTCTTGTGGATGGATTGGTTATGGCGGAACTCATCGGTGAAGTACGCGAGGACTATAAGATATTGACGCGTTCCCTGCTGACTGGCGTTGCGGAGATTGAACATTTTATGCTGCCTGTCGCCTTTCCACATGAGGAAGACAGCAACCGTAAGAACTTGGAAATGCGTAAGGAATCAATGCGCCATCTCAAGAATGGTGGGGTCATTATTTTGTTCCCCGCTGGCCAAGTTGCCGTGTCGGAAACCATGTTCGGTGAGGCGATTGAAGGGGAATGGAACCCGTTTACCGCAAAGATGATCCAACGTTCCGGCGCGACGGTTCTGCCAATTTTCTTCCCGGGTCAGAATTCACGTGCTTATCAGATCGCAAATCGGATTTCTGCGACATTGCGCCAAGGGCTGTTGTTGCATGAAATCAAACATGCACTGAACAAACCCCAAAGCCCGGTGATTGGCACGCCGTTGTCGCAGGATGATATGGCCGACCAATATAGCAACCCGCGTGGGTTCATGACGTGGCTGCGTCAGAAGGTTCTTGATCTGAAATAAATGGCCTAACTGTTGGGGTTAGGCCACTCTTTCCGGATATCACCGTGTCGGTACGGGTGTTTCACCACGATAGTCATAGAAACCGCGACCGGTTTTGCGGCCAAGCCATCCGGCTTCGACATATTTGGTCAGCAGTGGGCAGGGGCGATATTTCGTATCCGCTAAGCCGTCATGCAACACATTCATGATCGCGAGACAGGTATCTAGGCCAATGAAATCCGCCAACTCAAGCGGCCCCATTGGGTGGTTGGTCCCAAGTTTCATCGCGCTATCGATCGAAGACACATTCCCGACGCCTTCGTACAGGGTATAGACAGCTTCGTTGATCATCGGCATCAAAATTCGGTTCACAATGAATGCAGGGAAATCTTCGGCGCTGGCGGCGATTTTTCCAATTTTCTCAACCACTTTGACCAAAGCATTATAGGTGGGCTCATCGGTGGCAATGCCCCGGATCAGCTCTACCAACTGCATGATTGGCACGGGGTTCATGAAGTGGAACCCCATGAATTTTTCGGGGCGATCAGTGCCCGAGGCCAAGCGTGTGATGGAAATCGATGAGGTGTTGGACGTCAGAATCGTAGTTGGTTTTAGATGTGGAACCAACTCCTTGAAAATTGCGACTTTGACAGCTTCGCGTTCTGTTGCCGCTTCGATGACCAAATCAGTTTGCCCCAGGTCCGTCAGTGTTGATGTCGTCGAGATCCGATCCATGGCGCCATCACGCTCGGCTGCGGTGATCTTTTCGCGTTGAACTTGACGATCTAAGTTTTTGCCAATCAGGGTGATGGCCTTTGTTAGATTTTCTTCTGAAATGTCATTGATAACAACGTCATATCCGGCAAGGGCAAAGACATGTGCAATCCCGTTGCCCATTTGCCCTGCACCAATAACACCAACTGACTGAATATCCATCTTCTGCCCTTTCATCGCGACCATTTGCGGCCTGACAGACCATAGGCTTGGGGGGGAAGGCGGCGCAAGAGGGTGAAGGGAAGGTTAAGCGAATTTGTCGAATTTGTCGCTTAGGCTTTTGGAAAGCTTCTGAGGTCAAACCTTGATGTGGGTGAGTCGAATATAGAGTGAGGTGGGACCGCAATGGCCTAGAAAATTTAAGTGAATCCCTTCTGGATTATTATCCGTGTCGGTATGGGAAATCAAAACTGCTGTTCCGTGGGCCGAAACGTAAGCTGGACCAGCCCTACGTGGCCTATTTGGGCGGTACGAAAACCTACGGAAAATTCATTGAGAAACCTTATACGGATATCGTCCAAGACCTAACTGGAACGATGTCGGTCAACTTGGGCTGTGTGAATGCAGGCATTGACGTGTATGCGCACGATCAGGCAGTCCTAGATGTTTGCCACAATGCAGAATTGACCGTGTTTCAAGTGCTGGGCGCGCAAAATATGTCCAATAGGTTTTATTCAGTACATCCGCGCCGCAATGATCGTTTTGTGCGGGCTTCGACACTTTTGCAAACGATCTATCGCGAGGTGGATTTTACAGAATACAACTTTACGCGTCACTTGTTGACCGGGCTGAAAACTCTGTCTCCGGACCGGTTCGAAATCATGCGGCGCGAGTTGAAAGATGCTTGGATCGCCCGCATGAAGAACCTGCTGGACCAAGTTGAGGGAAAGAAACTTTTGGTTTGGTTGTCAGAATTCACGCCTGAAGATGACGACGAAAATCTTGAAGGGCAGGGGGATGCGCCACTGTTTGTGGATCGTGAGATGATCAACGCTCTTGAAGATCATTATGATGGTTATCTCGAAATTGTGCCCCCAAGCGACATGATGTCGGGCGACGTTGAGGGGATGGTGATTTCACCAATGGAAGAACCCGCCGCAAGTGAATTGATGTCTGTGACCGGGCATCAAGAGGTTGCACAGGTAATCAGTGAAGCCGTTACAGATTTATTGCAACAAAAAGGCCCGCGCAATCGGCGGGCCCTTTAAAGAGTGATTGGTTAGCGTATCCGCCGTGGTATCAGAGTTTTTCAGTCAGCTCTGGTACTGCGGCAAACAAGTCAGCAACAAGACCGTAATCAGCAACCTGGAATATAGGCGCTTCTTCGTCTTTGTTGATCGCAACGATGATCTTAGAATCTTTCATACCTGCAAGGTGCTGAATCGCACCAGAGATACCAACAGCAACGTAAAGATCAGGTGCAACAACCTTACCGGTTTGGCCAACTTGCCAATCGTTTGGTGCATAACCTGAATCAACCGCAGCGCGGGATGCGCCAACAGCCGCATTCAGCTTGTCGGCCAGTTTCTCGATCAGAGCGAAGTCTTCTTCGGACCCAACGCCGCGACCACCGGAAACAACAACACCCGCAGATGTCAGTTCTGGACGATCAGATTCTGCAACCTTGTCTTCAACCCATTCAGACAGACCAGCGTTGCCCGCTGCTGCGATGGATTCAACGGAAGCGGAACCGCCTTCGCCAGCCGCATCAAATGTAGATGTGCGGATGGAAACGACTTTTTTCGCATCAGTAGACTTAACAGTCTGAATCGCGTTGCCTGCGTAGATTGGGCGTTCGAATGTGTTTGCGTCGATAACAGCAGAAACATCAGAAATCACCATCACGTCAAGCAAAGCCGCTGCGCGTGGCAGAACGTTTTTCGCAGCTGACGTCGCAGGGGCTACGATGTGATCGTAATCGCCCGCAAGGGATACCAGAAGGTCAGCCATTGGTTCAGCCAGACCGTTGCCATAAGCAGCGTCATCCGCACAAAGAACCTTGGTCACACCATCAAGCTTTGCCGCTGCTTCTGCAGCACCGCCGCAACCGGCAGCCGCACAAAGAACAGTCACATCACCCATGGCTTTCGCCGCAGTCAAAGCTTTTGCAGTTGCATCAACAGCGAGTTCGCCGCCAACAACTTCAGCCAAAAGAAGTACAGCCATTATATTGCTCCCGCTTCTTTAAGTTTCGCAACAAGTTCGTCCACAGAACCAACGATTTCGCCCGCTTTGCGTGCTTCTGGTTCAGTTGTGGAAACCACTTCGAGCCGTGGTGTTACATCAACGCCATAATCCGCTGCTGTTTTCTCATCGAGCGGCTTCTTCTTGGCTTTCATGATGTTTGGCAGAGACGCATAGCGTGGCTCGTTCAAGCGCAAGTCCACCGTGATAACGGTTGGCATTTTCACCTTGATGGTTTGCAAGCCGCCGTCGACTTCGCGAGTCACAACAGCATTGTCGCCGTCGATGTCCAGCTCGGATGTGAATGCACCTTGGGACCAGCCCAAAAGTGCTGATAACATCTGACCGGTTGCGTTCATGTCGTTGTCGATGGCTTGTTTGCCGGCCAAAACGATGCCTGGCTGTTCTTCATCAACGATCGCTTTAAGGATCTTCGCAACAGCAAGCGGTTCGATGTCCTGATGAACATCGTCAGCCGCAACAACCAAAATCGCGCGGTCCGCACCCATAGCAAGGGCAGTGCGCAGCGTTTCTTGAGATTGCTTCACACCGATGGAAACAGCAATAACTTCGTCAGCTTTGCCTGCTTCTTTCAGACGAATCGCCTGTTCAACTGCGATTTCGTCGAAGGGGTTCATCGACATTTTGACATTGGCGAGATCAACACCGCTTCCGTCCGCTTTTACACGAACTTTCACGTTATAATCGATCACGCGTTTAACAGGTACGAGTACCTTCATGGGCGTGTTTCTCCTCAAATTTTGACATCACATGGATGCCACTCAAAGCTCTCCCGCTTTTGTTAGCGATTCTGCAGCGCGGAAAACAGGTCAAAATCGACGCAACACGGCGTTTGCCGTCGCGTTCTCGAGGTTTTTATGCCTAACGATTGGCTCCAGGTACCCAAAGCACGTCGTTGTTTCCATTTTCATTTGCGACACGCGCCGCAACAAAGAACCAATCTGACAGGCGATTCAGATATTTGATAACGGCCGGGTTTACAGATTCGACTTCTGCTAGCTCTACCGAGCAGCGTTCAGCGCGGCGTGCGACGGTGCGGCAAATATGCAAATGCGCGGCCAAAGCTGACCCGCCAGGGAGAATGAAGCTACGCAAGGGGGCGATGTTTTTGTTCA
Organism: Halocynthiibacter namhaensis; assembly: GCF_000812685.1. Taxonomy (GTDB): domain Bacteria; phylum Pseudomonadota; class Alphaproteobacteria; order Rhodobacterales; family Rhodobacteraceae; genus Halocynthiibacter; species Halocynthiibacter namhaensis. The sequence continues at coordinate 8,938 of NZ_JWIF01000021.1, read as the reverse complement.
TCGCGTCAATTTCTGCTTCCAGTCGGTCAACCTGGGCAGGGGTTGCACGCAACGGGGGATATTCTGCATGGGCGTCGCTTTCCATATCCGGTCGACATAAGTCAGCGCCAAGATCGAAGAGATCGTTTTGGATCAGTGACAGCATCTCATTCATGGATCCTTTCGCGTGAAGGCGGGCAACGCCAAGCGTCGCGTTCAGTTCATCCGTGGTGCCATAGGCCGTCACGCGCAGGGAATGTTTTGCCACCCGGGCACCATTGCCAAGTGCTGTGTCGCCCTTGTCACCGGTTCGGGTGTAAATTTTATTGAGAACTACCATTGTTTAGCCCCCGATGCCGCCGCGGAGCGCGATGAACAGAAGGATAAGCGCAACGGCGACGGCCTGTGCGATGATACGCCAGCGCATCAGCTGATTTGAGTGCTTCTTGTTGAACTCACCGCCACGGGCAAATCCACCGATCCCGGTCATGAGCACAACAAGAGTGACGAGAATTGCAAGCGCGGCGAGAATGAATAATGGATCGCTGAACATAGGTTTCCTTTCCCTGGTTGCCGCAGATGTAGCCCGTTTTCGCGGAAAAGCGAAGCGGCATCAGGTAGCAGGCCCAACGGAAAGCGTGAACGAGGTCTTTATGATGTGGCTTTTGCCATCAAGGATAACTCATGTGAGAAGCTGATGAGCATTCCCGCTTGTTGGGCGTCGATTTTTTCTGCCAAATCAAATGCAAGATCTTCTACGAGTTGCGCTGCTTGCTGCATGCGGCTTGTAGTGGAATTTGGGTCCTTGTTGGAACCTGTGAACTGAAGGATGTTGTTGCGAGCAGTCATTGTTTCCCCAAACATTTTACCAATTTATCAAACTACGAATGAAATCGTTAACTAAGGTTAACAAATGTATCCGGAAATTGATCGCGCAAAACCGAAACTATTGATGCAGAAACGCGCACATTGTCGCAAATAAATGTAATACAACCGATCAAATTTTATGATAAACGTCTGCAAAGTGCATCTTTGCGTGCGAAATTGATACTGAATGTATCGAATTGGTTACATGGGCAGTTTCGCACAGGATAAAGCAATAACTGGTGAGTTGAGTGAAAGTGGAGGTTGACCTTGTCGGCCAATAGTAAAAGAACTTTGCACCCTGTAAATGGGTTTGAAGGAAAACGTCATTCCCCGACGGCTATACGTGACACAGTGTGCGAGCGATTGCGCATGATCTCAGTAATGGTGGGGTCTATAAGCACATTCGCCAGCGAAATAGGGGTGAATAGAACCCAACTTAGCCGCTATCTGAGTGGCCAATCCGTGCCGCGCCCTGAATTGCTTGTGACAATTGCAACGACATATGACATCCCTCTGAATTGGTTGGTGACCCCACATGATGATCCAAATGCAAGTTTAAGCGAATACCAATTGTCCGGTCGACTGCATGAATTATTTGCAAACCGTCGATTTCAGTTGACCGAAAATATGCTGCCCAGCGGGTTATATATGTTTTGGAAGGGTTTGTTCCAGCAACCGGGGAAATACGAGGGCTATATGTCCAGCGTGAAGCTGGTGAATGGTATCGGGACAGTTCGCACAATAATGATCCGTGACCTTAAACGGCAAGGGATCATGAACAACCCGGATATCATGGACTATTTTTGCACAGGCGTCGCGGTAAAGTCGCAATCGGGGATCAACATTACCTTTTCGGATTCTGTTTCGAATGTGATGGCCTCAACGTTCTTGCTTCCATCAGCGCCGCTGCGTTTCAGAAGCAATGACATCTATTCGGGCTTCATGATGCTGAGCTACACCCCCGGCCGCCAGCAGGTGAATTGGGTGCCTTGCGTGATGGAACTGTTGCCGCCAAATGTGTCTGATGTATTGGCGGCCGCACGGACGTCGGGGCGATACAATTTGGACGAGCTTCCCGACGAGATTCGGCATCAAATTGAAAGACTTGAGGTCCCTGAATACGGCTTACGGTGACCCGGAACCGGTGAGGCGCGGGTCACTGTGGCTTTTTAGTACCGGACGGCAAGGCCGGTTGCTTTACGTGCGCCCCAGCTGAGAGGCGTAACCCGAGGATTGCTGATCTCCACATTGATTACTGCGGTGGCACCAAGTTCAGCTGCGGCTGTGCGCAGAGCGTCGCGTGCATCTTCTTCACTGGGCGTTGGATGGAATGCCGTCAGTTTGTTGACCGAAACGGACAATGGTTGAATTTCGTGGTAAGCTACAGAAGGTGTACCCTTGAGAAGTTGTACTTCTTCAGCTGTAACTGTGATTTGAGGAGCCGATTCAGTTCGTGGTGCTCCGCTGGTGTATTGTCCGTTTTCGACGACACAACCGGATAAAAATGTGGCACCAATTATGGCCGAGATGAATTTAATTTTTGTGGTTCGCAATGCTTTGTCTCCGGTGACTGTTGGGGTGTTTGCGATATTTTTCAGGTTTCAACATGGGTTTTCAAGCTCGGCGCGCCAGCCAATCCAAGCCACGTGTTGGCAATACGCGCTTGGCGATGCCCATGAAATAGGTGGGTGTTGTTACGTAATATCGCGGGCGTGGACGATTGCTTTCCAAAGCGTGGATTAGTTTCTTTGTCACAGCCTCTGGGGGAAGTTCAAACGTATCCGGGGTGCCGCTTTCATCGTAAAGCCGCGGTAGAAAGACCTTTTCATATTGTTCTTTGCGGGCAGAGTTTTTCCAGTCGACCCATTTTTCAAAGGGTCCTTGTGAATTCTTGCGGATCTTTGTCGTGATGGGGCCGGGTTCGATCAGGATGACGTGGATGCCAGTGCCGTGCATTTCAAGGCGCAGGGTGTCCGTCAGCCCTTCCATCGCGAATTTGGTCGAATTGTAAGCGCCGCGAAAGCGCAAGGCAGCAAAGCCAAGCACGGAAGAACATTGAATAATTCGTCCATGTCCTTGTTTGCGCATGACGGGGATCACCTGCCGTGTCAGGTCATGTACGCCAAAGAAATTGCTTTCGAAAATTTGACGTAAAGCGCCCCTAGGTAGATCTTCGACTGCACCAGGAATTGCATAGGCGCCGTTGTTGAACACCGCATCAAGCGTGCCGCCGGTTTCATTGAGAACTTCAGAAAGGCCAGTTTCAATGCTGGCTTCGTCTTCGTAATCAATGCGTGGGCTGGAAAAACCTTCATCGCGCAGCCGTGCACAGTCTTCCTCTTTGCGACAGGAGGCCAGCACCTGCCAGCCGCGTGCGCGCAGGCCGTGGGCGGCATTATACCCAATACCGGATGAGCAACCGGTGATCAGAATTGATTTTGTCATATGGCTTCCTCGAATACCTGCGCGCGTTTTGTCCAGGCTAGGGAAATGTCACGCATCATTCAACGCGTGATTTTAGATACATTAACCATCGGCACCGAAGTTGCAGGGTTGGAAGGCCTTCTAGAAATTTGTTGACCGCGATGGGGACGCTTCAGTTTGTTTCTTGAAGGAAGGAGGCAACCAAAAAGCCGCTTTGTTCACTGTCGAGCACCTGCAGGTGTGCCCAATCCCCATGATGCGCGATGACTTCAACTTCAGTGCCACGGCGCAGGCTGGTGATCACGGCGGTACCCGTTGAAGGACCTTCGCGAAGATTTACGCTGTTTCCGCTGATTTGCCAAACCGCAGCATCACCGTCGGTGGAAACTGTGTTTTGGTCGGATGCGATTGCAACCCGATGGATCTGAGCATCAGCGGGCGCATCATTGCTGGCAACATTTACCATGCGGCGCAGGTGTGACGCTGAATCAGAACGCGCATATTCACGGATTGTAACTCCATCACCATGAACGACACGCAAACTGTCTTGTGTGGGCTCGATGGGTTGGGGGGCTTGTTGCAATTGCTGAGTATTTAGTTCGGCTGTGACCGGCGGGGTTTCGGATACAACAGCGGGTACTGGCGTGTCAGTGGTTAATTCCGCTGACGCAACGTGTTCTGATTTATCATTGGTCATGGTGACAACTATTGCCATCACGGCTACCAAAAGCGCCGTTAATCTAATCATTATAAAACCCCACTATTTAACCACGCCTCCGTTTACCAAAAGTTAACTGGGATGTCTCGGGGGAACGAAATTATTTTTTACCCCCTATGCGAGTCCCTCTGTGGCTTTACCAGAGCCGCTTGGGCGGGTATCACCAAGTTATGAGTGACATTATTAAAGACGACCCTGAGATACCCGAAGAGGGGCTGAATGAAAGTGCAGAACCGCTGCGCCGTGCTATCGGCGACCGCTATCTGACCTATGCTTTAAGCACAATTATGCACCGCGCTCTGCCTGACGCGCGGGACGGATTGAAGCCAGTGCACCGCCGAATCCTTTATGCGATGAGTCGTCTGAAATTGGCGTCCAACGGCGGCTTTTTAAAATCTGCGAAGATCAGCGGCGACACGATGGGGGATTTCCACCCGCATGGCGACGCTGCGATTTACGACGCAATGGCACGCTTGGCGCAGGATTTTTCCGTGCGGTATCCGTTGGTCGATGGCCAGGGGAACTTCGGTAATATCGACGGCGATAACCCGGCGGCTTCGCGATATACAGAAGCGCGGATGACCAAAGTGGCGGAAGCCATGCTGGAAGGATTAGCCGAGGATTCGGTCGATTTTCGCGATAATTATGACGGACGCTTGACGGAACCTTCGGTGTTGCCAGCAACATTTCCGAACCTTCTGGCAAACGGGTCCAGCGGGATTGCGGTGGGTATGGCCACGAATATCCCCCCGCATAACATCGTTGAGCTGTGTGAGGCTTGTTTGCATCTGATCAAAACGCCCGACGTGCGCGATGATACGCTGCTGAATTATGTGCCTGGTCCAGATTTTCCGACCGGCGGTGTGATTGTTGAGCCACGCGAAACGATCATCGAGACCTATAAAACCGGACGCGGCGCGTTTCGTCTGCGCTGTAAGTGGGAGGTCGAAGATCTGGGGCGTGGCACGTGGCAGATTGTTGTCACTGAGATCCCTTATCAGGTTCAAAAATCTAAACTGATCGAGAAAATTGCCGAAGCGATCCACTTGAAGAAAATTCCGATCTTGGGCGATGTGCGTGATGAAAGCGCGGAAGATATTCGCTTGGTGATTGAGCCGAAATCCAAGAATGTTCAGCCGGATGTTCTGATGAACGCGCTGTTCAAGAATTCAGATTTGGAAATCCGTTTTAACCTGAATATGAACGTGTTGATTGATGGTGTGACACCTAAGGTGTGCTCTCTGAAGGAAGTTCTTCGCGCCTTTTTGGACCACCGTCGTGATGTCTTGCAGCGGCGATCGAAGTACCGCCTGACCCAGATTGATAAACGCCTGGATGTTCTGAAAGGCTATATCATTGCCTTCTTGAACCTTGATCGCGTGATTGAGATTATTCGGAGTGAGGATGATCCTAAAGCGGTGATGCTTGCGGAAGATTGGGGCGGTGGGGTTTACCTGAACGAACCACAAGCCGAAGCCATTCTGAACATGCGTCTGCGGTCTTTGCGGCGCTTGGAAGAAGTGGAATTAAAGCGTGAACATGACGCTTTGCTAGAAGAACGTGCCGGGATTGAGACGCTTTTGGCGGATGAAGGCCTGCAATGGGACACGATTTCTGACCAGTTGAAAGAAACCAAAAAGACCTTCGGTAAATCATACGACGGCGGAGCGCGCCGGACGCAGTTCTCGGAAGCTGTCGAAATTGAAGATGTGCCAATTGAGGCGATGATCGAGCGTGAACCAATCACGGTTGTTTGTTCCGAAATGGGTTGGGTGCGGGCCATGTCGGGCCATGTTGCGCTTGATAAAGAGCTGAAGTTCAAAGATGGCGATGGGCCGCGCTTTATGTTCCACGCGGAAACGACGGATCGTTTGCTTGTCTTCGGTTCAAATGGACGGTTTTACACAATTTCGGCCTCTACCTTGCCTGGTGGACGCGGGATGGGAGAGCCGCTGCGCTTGATGGTTGATTTGCCAAATGAGGCCGAGATTATTTCGTTCTTCATTCATCAACCTGATCGTAAGTTGCTTGTGGCGTCTACCGCTGGCGACGGGTTTGTTGTTCCCGAAAGTGATGTGTTGGCTCAAACCCGTACCGGGAAGCAAGTATTGAATGTGCGGGGTGACGTGAGCGCGTTAACTTGCGTCACGGTTGCGGGGGATCATGTGGCTTGCGTTGGCGAAAATCGTAAAGTGCTGGTTTTCGCGATTGATGAGCTGCCTGAAATGGGGCGTGGCAAGGGCGTACGTCTGCAAAAATACAAAGACGGTGGTCTGTCTGATGTGCGGACATTCGTGCTTGAAGAAGGCCTGTCATGGCTTGATCCAGCTGGGCGTACCCGCACGGAGACCGAACTTGCCGAATGGTCTGGAAAACGGGCGTCGACCGGACGGATGGCACCGCGTGGCTTCCCGCGGGACAACAAGTTTAACTGAACCGTATTTTGGATTTAAAAAAGACCGCGTGGGGAAACTCACGCGGTCTTTTTACGACTGAGGTTAAAGTTTTTCGGTCTTCAGCCAAACACCACCTTCGGGACGCAAGGTGAGGATCATAACGGGCTTTGGGTCACGGCTTTCAACTGCGTGGAAGCGGAACTTTGTCAGCAAGGTCGCGAGAATGATGATGGCTTCTTGAATTGCAAAACCTGCGCCGATGCAAATGCGCGGGCCGGCGCCAAAAGGCAGGTAAGCGAACCGATCAATTGCAGATGCATCCGCAAAACGGTCGGGATCAAAACTGTCTGCATTTTCCCAAATTAGGTGATTTCGGTGCAGGCAGTAAACCGGAATTGCAACGGTGTCTTTGGCACGAATTTCACGGTCGCAGATCACATCTTCTTTCAACGCAGTGCGCGAAAGCAGTGGGGCGGGGGGATATAGACGCAAGGTTTCGTCAATGATTTGGCGCAGATAAGGCAGATCAGCGCAATCTTCAGCCGTTGCTGTGCGCCCCTGCAAAACAGTTTCTGCTTCAAGGCGGGCGCGTTCTTGAACTTCGGGGGCAAAGGCGCATAGGTACAAGGCCCAGCTTAGGGTGAGCGCTGTGGTTTCATGCCCTGCGACGATGAATGTCAGAAGGTTGTCGCGCAATTCGGCTGTGTTCATACTGCGTTTTGTTTCGCTATCTTCACCGGAAAGCAGCAGATCAAGCAAATCGGGAATATCTGGAGACGGACGGCTTCTTCGCGTATCAACTGCTGTGTCCGCCGCTGATTTCATGCGTTTAAGGTCGTTGCCAGAAAATAGGCGGCCCGGACGCGGCACCCAATCTGGAAAACCCAATATATCCATTAAAGACAATTTGGCCGCTTGGCTGATATAGCCGTCAATTGCCCTATGCATTTCATCGCGATCAAACCCTGCATCGGCGGAAAAAGTTACATCTGAGATCACTTCGAAGGTCGCGGTGATCATCTCTTCGTACATATCGGCCGCTGCACCATTTTTCTGTTCTAGTCGCGCAACGGCTCGGTCCGCCGCATGCGACATGACTGGCCCAAGGTTTGCGACGTTTCGTGGCGAAAACACTGGCGCCGCAGCGCGGCGTTGCCAGCGCCAATGGGCCCCTTCGGCGATAAACATGCTGTCACCGATTGCGGGACGCAGCATGTTCTTTGTAACGAGAGATTTCGGATAATTATCGACATGGGTTTTAAGCACGCGTTGAATCCCTGTTGGATCACAAAGCATATGCCAGCGTTTGCCAGTGGTGCCGGTCACGATGGCTTGCCGTGTTGTCAGTTCCGGCAAGATTTCCAGAACATTGCGTCGGGCGGTGCGTAGGGTGCGAAAAAGCCCCCATGGCTCTGTAACCAAAGGCACACGGGCGGGAATGGGCTTGTCGAGTTCTTGTCTTTTTAACGTCACACTACATACTCTCGATCAGGATTGTGGCGCGAACACATCGGATGCTGTGGGTTCAGCGTGAATGGATTGCGCGGTGATCTCATTGTGCGTATGCAGCTGAAGATATCAAGGTAATCTTGGGGCCTCAGGGGGGCAGCGATATGAACATTTTTGTTAGATTTGCGGTTGCAATCGCAGTGTTTGGCACGTTTTCGGCATGTGCCAAAATTGATCCGACCAATGAACCGCAGCGAGACATGGATGAGTTTCGACTTGGTCATAATGTCGTCATTGCGAAAAATGCGACCCCAGGACCATTGACCCGATCCATCGAAAAAGAAGAGATCGGCGTGGCATTGCGCGCGGCTGTTGATGAGCGCCTTGGAGCTTATTCAGGTACGCGTTTGTTGCACGTCGGCGTGGCGGTGGATGCCTATGTTCTTGCTTTGCCCGGACTGCCTGCGGTGTTGTCGCCGAAATCTGTTTTGGCGCTGACGGTGAATATCTGGGATAATGTTACACAGCAAAAACTGAACGAAGAACCGCGCCGGTTTACAGTGTTCGAACGTACAACTGCGGCAACTATTGTTGGATCCGGTTTGACGCAAACCAAGGACATGCAATTGCAAAATCTGTCACGCAACGCGGCCTTGAAGATCCAAAATTGGATTTTAGAGTACCCCGACTGGATTTCGTCCGTCGTTGAGGGCGAATGATCTAATCGATGTCTCTGAGGTCACGATCAGAGAGAATTACCTTGGAATGTCATCTCTGACTTGATTTTTTTTTACAGGCGCAGTAAGCCGCGCGCGACGAGAACCTGGGCCGAACGGTGGCCCCTAGACAAAAGAGGGCCGTTTCATGGCTAAGGAAAAGTTTGAGCGTAATAAACCGCACTGTAACATCGGCACCATCGGTCACGTTGACCACGGTAAGACGACGTTGACAGCTGCGATCACGAAGCAGTTTTCTGACAACTTCCAAGCGTATGACGAAATCGACGGCGCGCCAGAAGAAAAAGCACGCGGCATCACCATTTCTACTGCACACGTTGAGTATGAAACTGAAGGCCGTCACTATGCACACGTTGACTGCCCAGGTC
>NZ_JWIF01000020.1 GCF_000812685.1 Halocynthiibacter namhaensis | reverse complement strand
TAAAAAGTGGCGAAACAATAGGATCGAAAGCGATCACGCCGCTTTAAAACGGTTGTTGGGTTACAGGCAAAGCTTCAGATCATTACGAACTGCCAAGGCCACTTTGCAAGGAATTGAAACCATTCGAACGATCAAAAACCAACACATCCATTACCCGCGCCCCAGCATTCTGGGTGAGATGGAATTCGTGAAAAATCTGTCCATTATCAGCGCCTGATCGTGGAAGGATCCCGTTCTTCATAAGCCCGTGAAGTTAATGCAACAGTCCCCGCCTCAGAACCACGGGCAACCGGCTTGATAGTTTTCCCGTATACCTGTGAATTATTGCGCAGTTCCGGGAAAATATTAAGGAGTTCATTAAGGGAATTTTCCTCAAGCATATCGACGGCTTGCTTGCCTGGGAAAAAACTTTCGGTCGCGACACCATTGGAAATCACGACCTCATGTTGATCAAACATAAAGTGCACATAAATCACCTCATGACAGGGTTGCTGTAGGATGGTTTGCCCATTTACCAACGAGATCGCAGGCACCAAAACTTCATCCGCACCAAAGTATAGTTGTGCCTGCCAACCCGAGATCCGGATGCGATGCTGTGGGGAAACATATAGGTCGCTTTTCGCGCCAAGCGTGCCCTTGCGAATGACCACGGGGGCAAGTTCACGACGGCCGTTGACGCGGCGCGACGCGACCCAAGTGACCTGCTGAATGCCGTTGTCCGCCGTTACTATCGGGTCACCGACGTCAATGTCTTCAACATTACAAAACCCACCTGGCACTTGGATTTGCGTTCCCGCCGCGAAACACACCGTCCCGCGCGTCGTTGAGCTATAGCTGATAACACCATTTTCATCAATTTGAATGGAATTATTACTGCCTGAAGTTGGAACTTGGGTTGATGATCCTCCGCCAGCAGCCGCGCCATTGTTGGGGCTGATACGACCACCTGACCCGATGTCGTAGAAGTCCAGAACAACATTACTGGCACCGGACGTATCCGTCAGCGCAATGCCTTCATAGTTATTACCACTGCCGGTTGGCGCAGTAATTTTGAAATTAAGCGGCCCGCCATCAATCACATAAACCGTACGTCCGCCGGATGCTGGGAAGCTTTCGATGAGTGGATTGGTTAAGGCGAATTCAGGGCCAACATTGCCGTTCTGCTGGTAAAGCGAGAGTGTGAAATCAGCAGGGTCTTCGCCTGCCTCCAAAACCACTTCGACATATTCAGACACGCCCTGGGTGTTCGCGTGGTTGTTCGAATAATGTAATTCGCTGATATAGGCCAAGTCTCAGTCTTTCTTCACGCAACAGTGCCCCAAATGCAAAAGGGGACTAACTAGTGATAAACACTTGGCAGAGTGTTATATTCATTGAATCACCTCAAAGACGAGGTGCCAAATGAAAAAGCCCCGCGAAAAATCGCAGGGCTTTGAAATTATTGATAATAATCGCGTTTAAGCAGCAAGAGCAGCCTGAACTTTTGCAACGATTGTGCCGAATGCTTCTGGCTCATTGACCGCGAGGTCAGCCAGAACTTTACGGTCCACTTCGATACCAGCCAAAGACAGACCGTTGATGAAACGGGAATATGTCAATGCTTCGTCGTGTGAACGAACAGCCGCGTTGATGCGCTGGATCCACAATGCGCGGAAGTTACGCTTGCGGTTTTTACGGTCGCGTGTCGCGTATTGGTTTGCTTTATCGACAGCTTGGGTCGCGGTGCGGAACAGACGGCTCCGTGCGCCATAGTAACCTTTGGCTGCATCGACGATTTTTTTATGGCGGGCGTGGGTGACTGTGCCACCTTTAACTCTGGACATCTCTAATTCTCCTTAGCGAGCGTATGGCATCATGGACTTGATGATTTTCTCATCAGGTGCCGACAGCGTGGTGGTGCCGCGTGCGTTACGCAGGAATTTATTGGAGCGCTTGATCATACCGTGTTGCTTGCCAGCTTGGGCTGCAACGACACGACCAGACGATGTCACTTTGAACCGTTTTTTACAGCTCGATTTTGTCTTCATCTTTGGCATTTCCGTCTCCTCTTTAGGGCGGTGGTTAAGCGCGACTCGGCATGCCATCCAAGGCCGGTCACACAGTAGAAAGGGCCGTATAGGCGCAATGCTGAGATTCCGCAAGCGTAAAACAAATGCGAAATGACAGATTTTGCGCCTGTGTTTTCTTAGGGTTGAGCGTTGTAAATCAGGCTTTGCTCGCAGGGGGCGACACGCAGAATATTTGTGGTCCCCGGGATGTTAAAGGGCACACCCGCCGTGACAACGATTTGATCTTCCGTCGTGGCAATTCCGCTGTCCACGGCAGCCTGCGCCGCGCTTAGAACCGCCATCTTGAAACGGTCAACGCCTTCCGTCAGCATGCAGTTTGTGCCCCATGACAGGCATAAACGTCGCGCAGTTTTTTCCAAAGGCGTCAGCGCTATGATCGGCACGCTTGGACGTTCGCGCGCCACCAATAAGGCAGTCGTACCAGATTGCGTAAAGCAACAAATCGCTTTAATTTCAGTTGTTTCCGCAATTTCACGCGCTGCCACAACGATACCGTCGGCAACAGATGTACGTTCAACCTTGCGCGAGGCATCAATCACTTTGCGATAGGTTGGGTCACTTTCGACCTCGATCGCGACGTTGTTCATGGTGGTTACGGCTTCGATCGGATAGCTGCCTGCTGCGGATTCTGCGGACAACATAATCGCGTCCGTGCCTTCATAGATCGCGGTCGCAACATCGGATACTTCGGCACGGGTGGGCACCGGGCTTTCGATCATGCTTTCCAACATCTGCGTGGCCACGATCACGGGCTTGCCCGCCGCACGGCAGGCACGGATCAGGCGTTTCTGAATTGGCGGCACATTTTGCACCGGCAATTCAACACCAAGATCGCCACGCGCCACCATGATTCCATCGGAGACCTCTAAGATTTCATCAAAAGAAGTCACCGCAGATGGTTTCTCGATCTTGGACAGGATCGCAGCGCGCCCTTGGGCCAGTTCGCGGGCCTCATTGACGTCCTCGCGGCGTTGCACGAACGACAGCGCCAACCAATCGACGCCCAATGCGCAAACATATTCTAAATCGGAACGGTCCTTATCCGACAGCGCCGCCAATGGCAGCAACACGTCAGGCACATTCACGCCTTTGCGGTTGGAAATCTCGCCGCCGACGATCACGGTGCAATTGGCGAAATCCGGGCCGCAGTCATCAACGGTCAGGCGGATTTTACCATCATTGACCAAAAGCGATGATCCGGCTTCGAGGGCTTGGAAAATCTCGGGGTGTGGCAAGCGCACGCGGGTTGCATCCCCAGCTGTTTCATCAAGGTCAAAACGGAATTTCGCGCCAGGTTCCAGCATTTCCGCTTCATTCGCGAACACACCACACCGCAGCTTTGGCCCCTGCAAATCGGCCAAGATTGCAATCGGACGGCCACAATCTTTTTCCACCTGACGAATAATCGCGTGACGCACGCCGATTTCATCTTGGGTGCCGTGGCTCATATTGAGGCGAAACACATCTGCGCCAGCTTCAAAAAGCGCGCGGATCATCTTATAATCATCAGACGCAGGCCCTAGGGTCGCCACGATTTTCACATTGCGCATCCGTTTCATTACCTGCTCCTTTAACTGGGTGTTTTCACCCTTTGATATCGCTAACGGCGTTATAGCGGCAAACGCCACCGGGCTGCAACTGGCGCTTGCCCCGCATATTGCGTATGACGGGCGTAACCCAAAGCAGTGAATGATTCATGACACATCAATCTTCTATCTCCACCGCCCCTTTTACCGTCATCGGCGCTGATCGCCCTGCACGATGGGTGGTCACCTGCGACCACGCGACAAATAGGGTCCCCAGTGACATTAATGGTGGTGACCTTGGCCTGCCTGCCGCTGATATGGCGCGCCACATCGCCTATGATGTCGGCGCGGATGGGGTCAGTACATATCTCGCTGAAATGCTGGATGCGCCTTATGTACGCAGCGAATTTTCCCGCCTCGTGATTGACCCAAACCGGGGCGATAATGACCCAACATTGGTGATGAAGCTGTATGATGGCACGATTATCCCTGCCAATCGCCATGTGGATGCGACCGAGGTCACACGCCGCCGCGAGACCCTGCACAAACCATATCATGATGCTGTTGCCGATGTCATTTCTCGACGAAAACAGCCACTGATCTGCGCCATTCACAGCTTTACCCCGCAATTAAAGGGCGGCGATATGCGCCCTTGGCATGTGGGTGTTTTATTCGCCGAAGACGATCGTCTCGCGCGGCCCTTTCTGGATCTGATCTATCAAGAAAAGGACATCTGCACGGGGGAAAATGAACCTTATGGCGGACATCTGCCCGGGGACGCGCTGGACCGGCACGCCATGCAGCCCGGCCACCCAAATATTCTGATTGAGGTCCGCAATGACCTGATCGAAACCGAAGCACAACAAAAGGCTTGGGCGCAACGCCTGGCCCCAATCCTACAACAGGCCCTGATCAACAGCGCCCTCTGAAAGGACAGATCATGGATGATCAAACCCGTATCGAAATCGAAGCCGCAGCCTTTCGTCGCCTGCAAAAACACCTGATGGAAGACCGCTTGGACGTGCAGAACATCGACATGATGAACCTTGCTGGTTTTTGCCGTAACTGCCTGTCCCGCTGGTATCAAGAAGCCGCAAATGAACGTGGCATCGAGATGGACAAAGAAGAAGGGCGCGTAGCGTTCTACGGCATGTCGACGGCGGAATGGAAAGAGAAACACCAATCAGATGCAAGCCCTGCAAAACAGGCCGAATTTGAAGTCGCATTTAAAGAAAACGTTCTAAACGAAAAAGGGTAACACGCCCGTCACACGCAAAACTGGACAAACAACAGATTCGGCGGTATAGAGCGGCGTTCCTGCAATTTTGCAAATCCAACTTAGAGAGGTGGTGAAAACCACATGCAGGTTAGTGTTCGTGATAATAACGTCGATCAGGCGTTGCGTGCTCTGAAGAAGAAACTTCAGCGTGAAGGCGTCTTCCGTGAGATGAAACTTCGTACGGCGTATGAAAAACCGTCTGAGAAGAAAGCGCGTTGTAAAGCCGAAGCAATTCGTCGTTCTCGCAAGCTCGCGCGGAAAAAACTTCAGCGCGAAGGTATGATGTAAATCATTCCTCTTCAGATCAATCTGAACGCAAAAATTTAAAGCCCCGACGTGTTAAACGCCGGGGCTTTTGTTTTGAGTTGCCAAATTCAGTCGCGTGGTAAATCAGTCATACACACGTTGATCATCGATGACTTTGCCATCTTTGGGCAAGCTGCCAGGGGCGTGGATTTCGACCTTACCCTTAAGCTTAAGAAGGCCCGCGACAGAGGCCTCAAATGCCGCTTGATCACCGCCTGATGCTTCGACCTGAACGGTCATTGCGTCCATCTCACCCACACGTGAGGCAATGACACGGGCCTTGCTGATTTCAGCATGTTTCGCCACGAGGTCAGCAACCTGTTCAGGGCGTACAAACATGCCTTTGATCTTGGTGGTTTGATCCGCACGGCCCATCCAACCCTTGATGCGCATATTGGTACGACCACAAGGGGATTGGCCAGGTAGAACAGCAGACAGATCGCCGGTTGCGAAACGGATCAGCGGGTAATCTGGGTTCAGCGTGGTCACCACGACTTCGCCAACTTCACCAGGGGCCACAGGAGTGCCGGTGCCGGGGGTCACAATCTCAACGATCACGCCCTCATCCACGATCATGCCTTCCATCGCTTCTGTCTCATAGGCAATATTGCCCAGATCAGCGGTGGCATAACTTTGCAGACACATGATGCCACGATCGGCATATTCCTGACGCAAGCTTGGGAACAATGCCCCGCCGCCCACGGCGGCTTTGGTGATTTTCAGGGTCTCGCCCATCTCATCGGCTTTGTCCAAGATGATCTTGAGATAGTCCGGCGTGCCAGCATAAGCGGTGGTGCCGATATCAGCCGCAGCGCGCACTTGAAGTTCGGTTTGGCCAACGCCCGCTGGCAGAACAGAGGCCCCAACCGCGCGCGCGCCGCTTTCAAAAATCATGCCCGCAGGGGTCAGATGATAGCCGAAACAATTGTGTACGATGTCATCAGAACCGATGCCACAGGCATGCAAGAAGCGTCCCATGCGCCACCAATCATGGCTGATGCCACCGGGCTCGTAAATAGGGCCGGGAGATTGGAAAATATGGGCGGCATTCTTGACGGCAAACCCACCAAAAGGCGGCTTTTCTTTCTGCCATTTCGACAGATCCGATTTGCGCAACACAGGATATGCCGCGAGGTCGGACAGATCGTTAATCTCAGGGCCATCCAAGTTGCACGCGCTTGCCGCGCTGCGCGCACGGGTGATTTGTGCCCGCAAAGCAGTCAGTTGGGATGAAATGCGTTCATCGTTTGAACGGGTCTCAAGCTTATCATAAAAAGTCATACGCAATCCCCCGATCAGCTCAACCAACGTTTGCGACGGCGATAAGACCGCACATCACGGAAGCTTTTGCGACCGTCATCAGACACACCCAGATAGAATTCTTTCACATCAGGATTTTCGCGCAATTCAGCAGCAGGCCCATCCATCACAACGCGGCCATTTTCCAAAATATAGCCGTAATGAGCGTATTTCAGGGCAACATTGGTGTTCTGTTCGGCCAGCAAAAATGTTGTGCCTTCGCCCTCATTCACGCTTTTCACGATCTCGAAAATCTGTTCCACCAACTGCGGCGCAAGACCCATGGAAGGTTCGTCCAGCAGGATGGTTTCAGGGCGCGACATCAAAGCACGACCCATGGCGCACATCTGCTGTTCACCGCCGGACGTATAGCCAGCTTGGCTTTTGCGGCGTTCTTTCAGACGTGGGAAATACGTATACACCATCTCAAGATCGCGGTCGATCTCGGCACGGCCATCACGGCGGGTATAAGCGCCGGTTAGCAGATTTTCCTCAACGGTCAGATGTTCAAAGCAATGACGGCCTTCCATCACCTGGATGACACCGCGCTTCACCAGCGCCGATGGGTTAAGTTCTTGAATTTCCTGACCTTGATAGGAAACAGAGCCCTTAGTCACTTCGCCACGCTCTGAGTGGAGCAGGTTTGAAATGGCCTTCAAGGTGGTCGTTTTGCCAGCGCCGTTGCCACCCAAAAGTGCGGTGATGCCGCCTTTTGGAACCGACAGGCTGACGCCCTTCAGTACAAGGATCACGTGGTTGTAGATCACCTCGATATTGTTGACCTCAAGCAAGGCGTTATTTGTTTTTTCGGCGTCCAGCATGGTTCACTTCCTGAAGAAATCAGTGGGGTCCGGCCGCAACACAGGGCTGCGGCCGGGATATCAATTATTCGCAGTCAACGATCGGCCAAGGCGCGTTTGCCTCAGCGTATTCAGCAGCTGCAGCAACTTCGAGCGGACGAATGGTTTCAGCGTCAGCCATCAGATGGTCAGAACCAACAACCCATTTCGCGCCATCCCATTCCAGCATCCAGCCACCAGCGTGACCGGTGTGGTTTGAACAAGAAGTAGAGAACGGTGCGACCATGCCGGTCATGCCCATTTCAGCCAGACGTTCGTCAGTCAGCTTCAAGTTCTCAAGACCCCAACGCAGTTGCGCCGCGGAAATTTCGCCTTCACCAAAGTTGTCCTGAGCCGTTTTGATGCCTTCAGCCAGAAGCGCTGAAATCACAAGACCGCGTTGGTAGAATACCCAGTCAAGTTCGCTTTCAGTTGCGAGAGAATCGCCCTTGTCGAACACATATTCACGGATGTCAGCCATAACTGCCGCATCAGGTTGTGGTGCGGAATAGCTGATGGAACGATAGCCTTTGCCAGCTTCGCCCAGCGCTTCCATGTCGCCATCGTGGCCAGACCACCAAACGCCAACGAATTGATCCATTGGGTAACGTGTTTTCACAGCTTCGGTCAGAGCGCCTGCATTCATCGCACCCCAGCCCCACATGATCACATTGTCAGGACGTTCGCGGCGGATTTGCAGCCACTGCGCGGATTGGTTCTGCATTTCTTTCAGACCAACTGGGATCGGCAGAAGCTCAAAACCGTGCTCTTCGGCCATTGCCTCCAAGAAAGGAAGTGGTTCTTTGCCGAATGGGTGGTCAAGGTGCAAGAAGGCAATCTTTTTGCCCGCAAGTGTCGACAGATCATTGCCACCCAATTCGTTCAAGATCATAGATGCCGCATCCCAGTATGAACCCGGCATGTTGAACGCCCAGTTGAATACGGAACCATCAGCCATTGGCGAAAAGCCGTAACCAGGTGCGAGAATTGGGATCTGATCGACGTTGGTTTTTGGCAGAACCTGAAGCGTGATACCAGTTGACCAAGGTTGGGTCACAATGGCTTCGCCTTTGGTCGCCTCATAACATTCCACGCCTTTTTCGGTGGAATATCCGGTTTCACATTCAGAGAAATCAATCGGAACGCCGCCAATGCCGCCATCACGGGCGTTCAGCATCAACATATAGTCGCGCTGACCGTTCATCAGTGGAATACCAGTCGCCGCAAACGGGCCAGTACGATAGCTGAGGTTCGGTGTGGAAAGCCCCTCGGCGGATGCCGCACCTGCGGTGATCGCCATCACGGCTGCCGCCGCAAAAGTCGTAAGTTTCTTCATCTTCATTCTCCTCCCAAAGATTTGGATTACTTTTGTTCAAGTGGTCTTCTTATTGGTCTTGTTGGGTCACCCCCGCTTAGTGCGGGAATGGCCAGATAATCAGTTTCTCACGGATAAGCGCCCAAAGACGTGCCAGCCCGTGTGGTTCAATGATCAAGAAGAACACGATCAATGCGCCAATTGTCATGATGTTAAGATGTTCCACCGTCGCTGAGCTAACATCAAGGCCAATTGCTTCGGGCAGGAATTTGATGATAACCGGCAAAGCCACAATCAAAACCGCGCCTAGGAAACTGCCCATAACGGATCCAAGTCCACCGATGATCACAATGAATAGGATTTCAAACGACAGTTGAATGCTAAAGAAGCTTGCCTCAGCACCCGTCATTGTCATGAAGACCAACAACCACCGGACACACCCACGATATAGCTGGAAACAGCAAAAGCCGTGAGTTTGGATTTAAGCAAGTTGATCCCGATAAGTTCAGCCGCGATATCCATGTCACGGGTGGCCTTCCAGATGCGCCCTTGGTTGCCACGTGTCAGATTGATTGTAATGACGGTGATCAAGGTGACGACGAACAGGATGACGAAATACTGCGTGATGGGTGCCGCCAATGGACCCGCAACAGGAACGCCAAACATCTCAATGTTGGGCACTTCGATCCCGCCGGATGTGGTGTTGTTTGACAACCAAGCCCATCTTTCAAACGTCCACTCAAGGAAGAACTGCGCAGCCAATGTTGAGATCGCCAAGTAGAACCCTTTGATGCGCAGGCTTGGCAAGCCAAACATCACCCCCACGAAGGATGAAAACAGGCCCGACAGCAGGATTGCAACAATGATGTTCATCTCTGGGAAGATGGTGATCAGCTTGTAGCAGGCAAACGCGCCAACGCCCATGAAGGCGGCTGTACCCAGGGAAAGTTGCCCTGCGAAACCTGTAAGAATGTTCAGGCCCAAAGCCGCGAGAGAGTAACACAAAACCGGCATAAGCATGGTTTTGAAGGTGAATTCACTTGCGGTAAGTGGGAACAAAATCCAGGCGCAGAACAGGATGACCCCCAGAAGGATCGCATCCTGCTTAACCGGAAAGAGGGATTGGTCTTTTTTGTAAGACGTCTTGAACTGGCCAGCGGTGTTATAAAACATATTCAGACCCTCTCGATGATTTTTTCGCCAAACAGGCCTTGTGGACGGAACAGAAGCACAAACAATGCAAGGACGTAGGCAAACCAAGTTTTGGTACCCCCACCAAGCAATTCCTGCCCCCAGTAAATTTCGAATAGGTTTTCCAGCAACCCGATGGCAATCCCACCGACAATCGCGCCGGTGATAGATTCAAGACCACCCAGCATGAGAACCGGAAGCGCTTTATACGCGATGATTTCCAGCGCAAAGTCTACGCCACCCGCACGTGCACCCCAGAAAATCCCGGTGACCAATGCAATGACACCCGCAAGGAACCACACGAGAACCCAAATGGTACGCAGTGAAATCCCAACGGAAAGTGCGGCCTGTGGATCATCCCCAAGGGCCCGAACTGCGCGCCCCATCCGCGTTTTATTCAGGAACAACAGCAGGCTTGCGACCAAGATCACAGCAGCGGTCACCGACATGATTTCAATGTGTTGTAAGATCAACAGGCCACCAAATGGTTCAAAGTCGATAGACCCTGTTGGCATGCCCAATTCTTGTGTGATCATACGTTTTGATTCACCACCAAAGATCAACTCTCCGAACCCAATCAGGAACAAAGTGACCCCGATGGTCGCCATAAACAGGATGATATCTGGCTGCCCAACAAGTGGGCGCAGAACGACGCGTTCAATCGTGATCGCCAACAATCCCATGACACCAAGGGTGAAGATCACCGAAATCCATGCGGGAATGCCGAGGCTGTGAAAGCCGATCAGGGTCAGGGCTGCGAATACAACCATGATACCTTGCGCAAAGTTAAAGATCCGACTTGAACGAAAAATCAACACAAAGCCCAATGCGATCAATGCGTATAGGACACCCGAAACGAGGCCTTCCCACAGCACCTGAAGTAAGAAATCAGGGGCTGTGGCCATGTCCACAAAGGGGGTGATAAGTATGCTTTTCAGAAATTCCATGTCATTCCCCCCTTAATTCGCCACGCCGAGATAGGCGTCGATTACGTCTTGGTTGTTGCGCACTTCATCGGGTGAGCCATCGCCAATTTTCTTGCCGTAATCCATCACAACCACGCGGTCAGACAGATCCATCACCACGCCCATGTCGTGTTCAATCAACACGATGGTGGTGCCAAATTCGTCGTTCACGTCCAGGATAAAGCGGCTCATGTCCTCTTTTTCCTCAACGTTCATGCCCGCCATCGGTTCATCCAGCAGCAAAATCTTGGGATCAGCCGCCAAAGCACGCGCAAGTTCCACACGCTTTTTCAAGCCATATGGCAGACGTCCAACAGGTGTTTTGCGGATTGTTTGGATCTCAAGGAAGTCGATGACTTTCTCAACGATTTCGCGATGTTCCGCCTCTTCCTGCTGGGCTTTCCCCCACCAGAGGCCCTGGCTCAGCATGGATGATTTCATGTGGGTCAGACGACCGGTCATGATGTTATCAAGTGTGCTCATGCCTTCAAAAAGCGCGATGTTCTGGAAGGTCCGCGCAACACCCTGACGGGCGATTTGATAGGGTTTCATGGGCGGGCGCGGCGCGCCTTGATACCAAACAGAACCTTCAGACGGCGTGTAGAAGCCCGAAATCACGTTCAGCATGGATGATTTACCAGCGCCGTTCGGGCCAATAATCGCGCGAATTTCGCCCTGACGGATGTCAAACGAGATGTCTTTGATCGCCACCACACCGCCAAATCGCAGGGTGATGTTTTTCATTTCCATAACCACGCCGCCGATCTCGCGACCGTCTTCTGTGGTGTAAGGTTCTACGCTTGTGTTCACAGCGCCCACTCCTTCATCTTGCCGGAAATACTCCCGCCGGAGGCTTCCGCCGCATCAACGCAGTACATGTTAAGAATTTGCATCATTGCGCAGCCATTTTCTGGTTGGCCTGAACTTCGACATCGCGCAGTTCAAGAGTTGCCGAAATCGCGCCCTTGCGACCATCTTCATAGGTCACCTCAGTGACGGTTGAGACCTCAGTTGAGCCATCATAAAGTGCGGCGATCAGGTCGTGGAATTTCTCGGCCACAATCTTGCGGCGCACCTTACGTGTCCGTGTCATTTCACCGTCATCCGCGTCCAATTCCTTATGCAGAATCAAGAAGCGGTGGATCTGACAACCAGACAACATCGGGTCTTGGGCAACGGATTTATTCACCTCGGCGATATGACTGGCGATGGAACCATAGACCTCGGGGTGGCCCGCAAGTTCTTGGTAAGACGCATAGGCAATATTGTTGCGTTCGGCCCAATTACCAACAGCGGTTAGGTCGATGTTGATGAAAGCGGTACATGTATCGCGATCCGCACCAAAAACCACAGCCTCAAGGATGTCGGGATAGAATTTCAGTTTGTTTTCAACATATTTCGGCGCGAACAAACGACCGTCTGACATTTTGCCAACGTCTTTTGCACGGTCGATGATGCGCAGATGCCCGGTGTCTTCTTCAAAGAAACCCGCATCCCCCGTGGCCACCCAACCATCCGCATCTTTGGTGTCAGCAGTGCTTTCGGGGTTTTTATAATATTCCACAAACGTGCCCGGAGAACGGTAGAAGACTTCGCCATTGTCGCCAATTTTAACTTCGACGCCAGGGGAAGGCACGCCCACCGTGTCATTGCGCACTTGGCCATCTGGTTGCTGGGTGATGAACACGCCGGCTTCGGTTTGGCCGTAAAGCTGTTTCAGGTTGATGCCCAATGACCGGTAAAATTCGAAAATCTCAGGCCCGATGGCCTCCCCAGCGGTGTAGCCGACGCGCACTTTGGAAAAGCCCAGCGCGGATTTCAGCGGGCCATAGGTTGTGACCTCGCCCACGGCGTATTTCAAGCGGTCCACCAAACCAACGCTTTCGCCGTCCAGCATGTTTGGACCAACTTTTTTCGCATGGTTCATGAAGTAATCGAACATCTTCTTTTTGAAGTTGCTCGCGTCTTCCATGCGGATCATCACTTGGGTCAGCTGGGTTTCAAAGATACGAGGCGGCGCAAAGTAATAGCTTGGTCCGATCTCACGCAGATCGGTCATCATCGTTTCGGGGCTTTCCGGGCAATTCACACAGAAGCCAGTCCACATTGCCTGACCCATGGAAAAGATGAAATCCCCGACCCAAGCCATTGGCAGATAAGCCAGAATTTCCTCATCACGTTGAAGGTTGTCGAACTCAGATGAATTCTTCGCCGTCAACACAATATTGCTGTTTGATAGAACAACACCCTTGGGCTTGCCAGTGGTGCCGGACGTGTAAAGCATCACACAGGTGGTGTCCCAAGTGGATTTCTCAATGCGGCGTTTCAGTTCTTTTTCATATTCATCAAAAGCCGCGCGACCCTGTGTTTGAACATGTTCATATTCATGCAAACGCGTGTGGTCATATTTACGCATACCACGCGGATCAAGGTAGATCATATGTTCAAACTGGTGCAATTCTTCCTGCACATCGATCACTTTGTCGACTTGCTCTTGGTCACCCGCAATCACAAAACGCGCGCCACAATGGCCTAAAACATAGGCCATTTCTTCGGCGTTGGCGTCTTGATACAGCGGCACAGGGATCGCGCCACACATTTGGGCCGCGATCATAGACCAGTAAAGATATGGACGGTTGCGACCGATGACGGCGACGTAATCACCTTCATTGACGCCAAGGTTCATCAAGCCAAGGGCAAGCGCTTCGATTTCTTCAGCGGCATCAGCCCAAGTCCAGCTTTGCCAGATCCCGTATTCTTTTTCGCGATATGCCGGTGCATCCGCAAATTCACGTGCGTTGCGTGCCAAAAGCGCGGGCACAGAGCTCAACTCAGCGAACTTCACCTGCTCAAGAACGGATTTTTCCGGTGCAGCAACTTTCCCCAAATGGGCGGTTGTTGTGGACAAGTTGTATTCCTCCCTGACGCAATTTCCGCGCCTAAACCACAGCTATTTTCAACGGAAGGGTGATTCCCCAACCAAAGCTTCGCGTGTTTTCCCTAAAAGCGAAACTCTGGCGTAAACATTTCCTTAGTTTTTCCCAATCCTAACGAATTGTAACAAAGCCAATATGTTCAGAAAATTTGTGATCCGCGTGGAAACTGTCTAACACAAGGTGAACCAAGGGAGGGTCAGCATGGCCAAAACCAGAGTCGCAGTTGAATTCGGGATGGGCACATCCCTGCGCCGCGAAGATTACACAAAAGCCGCCATAAGCG
This sequence comes from Halocynthiibacter namhaensis, assembly GCF_000812685.1. GTDB lineage: Bacteria > Pseudomonadota > Alphaproteobacteria > Rhodobacterales > Rhodobacteraceae > Halocynthiibacter > Halocynthiibacter namhaensis. The sequence goes on along the minus strand of NZ_JWIF01000020.1, from coordinate 11,198 downwards.
CTTTAAAAGATGCGCTTTGGCACAATTCCTTAACCATGGCACAAGCCTTTGGTTTCCCAAAAGAAGCCATGTTGGTGGATGTCGAAGTCGCGGTTCAAGAACCAGATCAGGTAGACCTTGAAGCGTTGAAAGCTGTGTTACCTTACGGCACACCCACATTCAAAGCTGTGCACGGCGGCCTTGATATTGCGAAGCCTGACGGTGGGAAAACTGTAATCGCCAACGCCGCCGTCGTGGTTTCTTTCGACATGGAGCCCGCGCAATGAAACGTCTGATTCTCGAAATGGGCATGGGGAATGATCTCTATGGGATGGATTACACCAAAGCTGCGAAACGCGCTGTGGAAGATGCCTTCCGTCATTCGACATTAAGCATTTTTCAGTCACTTGGTCTTGATAGCGCCCTGATGGAAGTGCGCGTGACTGTGGGTGTCGCAGAACCCGATAAGGTCGATTGTGATGCTGTTGCGGCGATTTTGCCGCGTGGCCAAGCCGTTGTGACCGCGGTTAAAGGCGGGCAGAATATCGATGACCCCGCCAACGGCACGTCACATGTGATTGCGACAGCCGCGGTCGAGGCCCTTTACCCAATCGCACCCGAACACTGGAAATTGAGTTAAGAAAAAGGATGCAGACCATGCCAGGAAAAGCAAGCAACACCGCTGATCTGATCCAGGCTGGCCTGAACCTGATCCATCAGGCGATTTCGATTTATGACAGCGACTTGAAGCTGGCGGTTTCCAATCGCCGGTTTCAGGAAATGTTTGATTTGCCTGAAGAATATGTAACCATCGGTGCAACCTTTTCCGACACGATCCGCCTATTGTTGGAACGTGGTGAATATGGTGAAATCGATGACATAGACGCGGCCCTACAAGTGCGCATTGACCAGGCCCAGGCCTTTGAGGCGCATTATCTAGAACGCACCCGCCCCGACGGGCGCACCATTGCCGTAGAGGGAAACCCCCTTCCACAGGGGGGCTGGGTCACGGTTTACACCGACATCACAAGCACCAAAAAGCAAGAAACCTTGTTGCGATCCCGTTCTGAGGTGCTGTCAGATCAGCTTTTGGATCACACTGAAAAGCTGTCACAAACCAACCGGGAACTGGCGGTGACAATTACGCAGCTGGAAGAAACCAAGTATCAACTGACCGAAATGGAAGCCCGCACCAGAACCACTGCGGAAATGATGCCGGCCCATATCGCCCATGTCGGAACAGACTATCGCTATACGTTCTCAAATCGCCAACTTGCGAATGTCATGCCGGGGCGTGCCACTGATATTTTGGGTGCCCGCATCGATGAAACCCTTGGGGGCAACGCGTGGAAGCACATCGGCCCGCGTCTGGAACAAGCCTTTCTTGGCAAACCAAGTGCATTTGAATTCACGGATGAAGACAGCTCGCGGCGTATTAGAACGGCCTTCACCCCCGATGATCGCAATGGCGAGATGCATGGCGTCTATATTTTAACGACGGATGTAACCGAAGAAAGCCAAGCCCGTGCATCCCTTGCCCAGACCCACAAACGAGAACTTGCGGCGCAGCTGACCTCGGGTCTTGCCCATGACTTCGCTAACCTTTTAACGATTATTTTAGGGCTTCAGTCGCGCCTTGCCCGAATGGAATTAACCGAGGATGGCCAAGAACTCATCGCTGCGACCCAAGCCACGGCTCGGCGGGGGGGGCGTTTGCTTGATCGCATTGCTCAAATGTCAGGGCCCCGTGACGTCAAACTTGTTGCAACGGATTTATCGTCCTTTCTCAATGATATTCGCCTGCTGGCCCGCCCCACATTGCCCGATCACATTCGCCTGGAAATCTATCGATGTGATATCGGTGGAACCTTGATGTTGGATGCCGGATTTCTGCAAGATTCACTGTTGAACCTTTTGCTAAATGCCGCCCATGCAATCGGCGAACGATCCGGGAAAATCACGGTTACAACCACATCCGTGCGTGACACTTGGCTTGAAATAGCTGTGGAAGACACGGGCATAGGGTTTTCGGAGAAAGCACTGAACCACGCTCTCGACCCGTTTTTCACCACCAAAGGCGAAGAGGGTTCCGGCCTTGGTCTGTCCATGGTCTATGACATGACACGTTCCGCCGGCGGGAACATATCACTTGCCAACACCCCGACGGGGGCGCGCGTCACCTTGCGCTTGCCTTTGCGCCCTGCCCCCCAAGACGCAGCACCTGGGCTGGTGTTACTTGTCGAAGACAGTGATGATATTCGAAAATCTGTACGCGAAATGCTTATGGATCAAGGTCATACCGTTATTGAAGCAACAAGCGCCGAGGAAGGTGAAACCCTCGCGTATGTGTCAGGAATTGATCTCATCCTATCCGATATATCACTTGCAGGAAGTGACATGACCGGCGTGCAAATGCTCGACCGTTTGGCGGCCTCTGGCGTTGCTGCGCCGGGGCATTTGATGACGTCTTTGCCCTCAGGGAATGCGACACGCCAGGATGGTGAACGCCGTTACCCATTGATTACAAAACCCTTTAATGCCCGCGAATTATCTGGGTTTCTGAATACACCCCGCTCTAAGGAGATCCCAACATGACTCAGCCAGCTCCGATGATCGCCATCCTTGATGATGAACCCGAAATCCGCACCATGTTGTCGGACGCCCTTTCAGATGCGGGGTTCCGCACCGCAAGTTTCGGGCGTGCCACGGAATTTGAGGCTGCCCTATCCCGTACGGCACCAGATGTGTGCCTGGTTGATTTGGGATTGCCCGATAAAGATGGGCTGGCCCTTGTGCATCGCTTGGCCTTGGAAAGTGGTGCCGCGATCATCATCATTTCTGGGCGCGCACAGGTTCAAGATCGCATCACCGGGCTAGAGCTTGGCGCAGATGACTATATCATCAAACCCTTTGATCCAACTGAGGTTGTCGCACGGGTGCGCGCCCGGTTGCGTAGCGGGAAAGAAACGACCCCTACAGTGACCACCGCTTCGTTTGAAGGCTGGGAAGCCCAATTTGAACGTTACGTCTTGATAGATGCCAATGGCCTCGAGATCCCCTTTTCCCATGCAGAGGGCGAGGTGCTCCGACTGTTCCTCGAAAGCCCGAAACGCCTCATCTCGCGCGCGCAAATGCAAGAAAGCCTTGGTGGCGCTGCGGGCGAAAGCTTCGACAGGGCGATGGATGTTCGCATATCGCGGCTTCGCACGAAACTGGGTGAAGATCCGAAAAATCCACGACTGATTAAGACAATTTATGGGGCCGGTTACATCTTCCTTGGGGATGTTTCTTGGGGGTAACCAGCAAATATATCGACATGTGACCTATTTTCTTACGTGAACTTTCAAAGCTTTAAGTCAGCTACGCCATCCCTCTTCATATTTGGTCGCACTTAATTAAGATTTGAAAGGTCAAATACCCTCACTTTTAGAAATGTTGCGAGGATAGAATGTCTTTTAATGCAAACCGTTTGATTTCCGTCGGCCGCATATTGGCGATTGCCAATATAATCGGCGCGGTTCTTGTTTCCATGTCCATTTTATGGGTGACAAATGTTGCCAGTCACCTTGCATCTCTGCAAGATCGACACAAAATCGACTATGCCCTTGGCGAACAACTGCACCAAAGCAGCGATGATCTGACGCGCCTGGCACGCACCTACGCGGTAACGGGTGATCCGCAATTTGAAACTCAATATTTTCAATTACTTGCCATTCGAAACGGGGAAGCGCCCAGACCAGAAAATTACGGCGAAGTGTATTGGGATTTCGTATCGGCGGGTCTGATCGAGGTCGCCACCGAAGGTCCAAAGGTTTCAATGGATGAGCTGTTACTTGCCGCAGATTTCACTGCGACCGAATACGCGCTTTTGACTGAGTCCCACGCTGCATCTGACTCTTTAGTTTCCCTAGAAACCCAAGCGATGAACGCCATCAAAGGGCTTTATCAGGATAGCGCGGGCGAATACACCGTTCACGGGGCACCCAATTTACCGTTGGCACGCACATTGCTTCATTCACCAGAGTATCATCTGTTCAAAGCCGAAATTATGACACCAATGAACACGTTCATGCGGACTTTGGATTCTCGGTTTGCAGCGGAAATCGGTGCCGTCGCGAAAAAGCAGTCTCTGTCTCTGACCTTGCTAATTTTGATCGCGGTTGTCACCATTTTGATCACGATTGCAAATTATCTTCTGATGCAAAACGTGGTGTTATCACCGTTGACCGCCATGGGCAAAGTATTCGGGCGCTTGGATGACTGGGACCTTCCACGCGATGATATCGCCAATAAGAGAGCTGCTTAATCTGATCTGATTTTTCTTGCGGTCATGATTCGCGTCTTCTAAAAGCGAATCATGGCAGTTTGTTTCTTACAGCGCGCGCCCAGTATAACGGGCGGCCCTCGCTTCTATCGCATCGCGATAGAGGGCAATCTATTCGGAGAATGGTCAGTGATCTTCGAATGGGGGCTTTGTGGGGGCAATGGCACCCGCAAAATTAGACTGTTCAACGATCTGCGCGCCGCGTCTTTGGCGGCGGATTGTTCCCGCAATCGGATGTTATCACGCGGTTATTTTCGGGCGTAATGCGCTGCCCCAATTTTTGGACAGCGCGATTTACTTAAACGTGATCAACCACGGTTACGTGCTGCGCCAATTTGCCAACTTCCGTCATCAGGCGGTCAATCAACTCAGGCGAATGCGGAGCGGGGCTGACGCCAGGTGCGATTTCACCATCAAGAACGGCATCAATCGCCATGGACAGCGGTACAGAAACCAGACGCGCCATGGCCGTACCACGTTCATCGCCCCAACCGTCCATCACATAGGTCTTGTGATACACGTTTTCACCAGACTTTTCCGCTTGAAGCGCAACGCACATGACAACGCGATCGGCTTCGCCTTCGTCATAAGCATGCGCATTCCAGAACCCATCTGACATTTCCTTCAGGCGTGCATCACCAGCTGTCCCTTCCAAGGTTTCAACCTCGCGAAACACGTCGGACCACGCATCGGTCCATCCGTTCATGCGTAGGGTACCACGCACGAAGGTTTTAACCTTCCAGTCCGCATCAAACTGATAATCCTGAATGAACGGCAGAGAATCGCGATTTGGATAGACTTCAAAACTTTCGACGGCTTGCAGCGGCGCTTCATACGAGGAAATCGCATCCCAAGGACGCGCAACATCGAATTCTTTGAAATCTTTCATAGACTTAGATGGTGAACGCAAGGCCTTCAATACACCCAGTGGTGACCAGCTGAACTTATAGCGGAAATCATTGGCAACTTTCGGGATGCCGCCACAATAAGAAATGAAGGTAAGTTCATTGCCTGCATCGAACCCTTCGGACGCACGGTAATCCGCGACCAACCAATGCGCCATCAAGTGGTCGATACCTGGGTCCAGGCCGACCTCGTTGATGCTGCACAGGCCTGCATCTTTAAACGCCCCGTCGAGATCCTTCATCTCAGGCGCGATATAGCTGGAAGACGCGAAATGCGCTTTATTTTCAAGGCACATCTTGGCCAACGGCACATGCAGATCACCCGGCAGCATGGAGACCACAAGATCACCAGCCTGCACGGCGTCATTCAAGGTTTCCATGTCAAAAGCACGGATGTTGTCGGTCAAATCACCAACGGCTTCGCGTGCCTTTTCAACGGTTCGATTCCAAACGCAAACCTCGCGCCCATTTTCGATCAACCGACGCAGGCCGGGAATTGCGGAAAGGCCAGTGCCACACCAGTGAATAGTCATTACAGGATCCTCTCAGATGTCTTGCGTGTGTTCATTAAAATCGGCTGCCGCCCGGCCCCAGACACCAGAAGTCAGGTCGGACAAGGTCAACAGAGACGGCAAAAGTTGACCTGCAAAATCTTCGGAAGATTCACGCGGCAACATCGACGGAAGGTTGTCAATCGCGGTGACGTCCAGCAGCGGGTTTTCATGCACGCGCAAAGCGGGTGCATTCCACGTGGTGGCCGTGTCATAGACCGGAACTGGGTTATAATCGCTGTCCGGGTCACAGGCGACGTCGCCAATAACAGTCAGCTTACGGTCCACGTCTTTTGCGCTGGTTGGCACGAAAACCGGGGTACCGGGACGGGCCAAGATGCAGTTGATGAATAGATCGTGATCCAAGATTTCTGGGAACGGTCCACCACTTGCGGTTTCCGCCAGATCCCAGCGGGTTACAGTGCTGTTCATGGCTTCTAACAGGTCACCTGCGCCGGTGCCAACACGGCCCATGGCGCCAATAATAATCGCAGACGGGGGTGTCGACCCGGTTGCGATAACCTCTTGTTTCAATTCAGAAACCAATGCATCCTTGTCTTTATACACACCCACGGCTGGACAAATTTCATCGCGTTGCTGTGCTGCCCAGGATTTCATCGCAATCGCAGCGCCTGCAAAGCCAGCCCAATAGCCAAAAGCAGCAACGCGCCGGCCCGTTTCATCGACGAGATATTCGAGATCGTATAAGGTCCCACCGCCCGCTTTGAACCGGTCCAACAGGGCACGCCCCGAAAACTGTCCCTTATAGGCATGACCGAACATGATATGGCGATGAGGCAACGGAGTGCCATCTTCTGGTAACTCTTTCAGGCCAAAAATGATTGCATCTTCCGGGGCATTTGGCCATGCGTTCTCGGCGGAAATTTCTGCGCCAGCATCGCGATATCCATCCAACCCAATCGCCCGTACAGAGCTTTCTTCAACCGTGACCCGGATGCCCGCATCAATCAGCGCTGCAACGCCTTCGGGTGTGATGCCCACTCGTTCTTCATTTTCACGTTGTTCAGCCCGAACCCACAGATGTGTCATGATTTCCCCCTGATTCAGCAATCTTATTGCGCATAGGTCAAAAACACACTTTTGCCAATGGGCCGCGAACAGAATCATCCCCTGACGCATTTGTGCTTATAAGTGGCGCTATGGGGGTTTGGGTATCCGCTTATTTTCAGCTAAACTTCGCGGAACTACAGGAAAGAGAGCCAGCATGTCCGATAAGATCAAATTTACCCTGGACGGCCAGCAGGTCGAAGCGAACCCCGGTGAAACCATTTGGGAAGTTGCCAATGGCCGCGGCCTGGTGATCCCACATTTGTGCCACAAACCGGCACCTGGCTATCGCCCTGATGGGAACTGCCGTGCATGTATGGTCGACATCGAAGGCGAACGCGTTTTGGCGGCATCGTGTATTCGCGAACCTGCCGAAGGCATGGTTGTGAACACGGAAACCGCGCGTGCCACTGCTGCGCGTAAGCTGGTTCTTGAGATGCTGGTTACGGATCAGCCAGAGCGCGAAACAGCCCATGACAAATCCAGCCACCTCTGGGAGATGGCGGATCTAAGTGAAGTGTCCGAAAGCCGTTTTCCAAAGCTTGAAGATGGTCGTATTCCTCTGCTGGATGACAGCCACGTCGCGATGAACGTCAACTTGGATGCCTGTATCCAATGTGGTCTTTGTGTGCGTGCCTGTCGCGAAGTTCAGGTCAACGACGTGATCGGCATGGCCGGTCGCGGGCATGATTCCTATCCGGTTTTTGATATTGCCGACGATATGGGTGCGTCTTCCTGCGTGGCCTGTGGTGAGTGCGTTCAAGCCTGCCCAACAGGTGCTTTGATGCCCGCTGCGGTTCTTGATGATAATCAAGTTGGTGACAGCGGTGATTTTGATTCTGAAACCAAAAGTGTGTGCCCTTTCTGTGGTGTTGGTTGCCTTGTGAACCTCAAGGTCAAAGACGGCAAAGTGAAATCCGTTGAGGGCATCAATGGCCCCGCAAACGAAGGCCGTCTCTGTGTGAAAGGTCGTTTTGGCTTTGACTATATTCACCATGATCACCGACTGACCAAACCGCTAATTCGCCGTGATGATGCACCTGCCAAAGGTCTGAACGTTGATCCCGGCAATTTAATGACCCACTTCCGCGAAGCAACTTGGGATGAAGCGCTTGATAAAGCGGCTGGTGGCATGGCCAACCTTGCCCAAGCCCACGGTGGCCGTACGATTGCGGGCTTTGGGTCTGCGAAATGTACCAATGAAGAAGCCTACCTGTTCCAGAAACTGATCCGCCAAGGTTTCAAGCACAACAACGTCGACCATTGTACACGTCTGTGTCACGCGTCTTCTGTGACTGCGCTGATTGAAAACGTCGGCTCTGGGGCTGTGACCGCGACTTTCAACGAGATCAAAAACGCCGACGTTGCAATCGCGATTGGTTGTAACCCCGTTGAAAACCATCCTGTTGCTGCGACCTATTTCAAACAGTTCACCAAACGTGGTGGCCAGCTGATCGTGATGGACCCTCGCGGTGTTGGACTGCGTCGTTTCTCTAGCCACATGTTGCAATTCCGTCCTGGTGCTGACGTTGCGATGTTAAACTCAATCATGCATGTGATCGTCGAGGAAAAGCTTTACGATCAACAGTATATCGAAACCTACACCGAGAACTGGGAAGCTGAAAAAGCCCATCTTGCTGATTTTAGTCCCGAAGCAATGGAAGGCATTTCGGGCATTGCGCCTGATGTGATCCGCGATGTCGCCCGCACTTTTGCGGGTGCCAAATCTGCGATGATTTTCTGGGGCATGGGCGTGTCACAACACATCCACGGCACCGATAATTCACGCTGTCTGATCAGCCTGGCCTTGATGTGTGGTCAAGTTGGTCGTCCTGGCACAGGTCTTCACCCATTGCGCGGGCAAAACAACGTGCAAGGTGCATCTGACGCCGGTCTGGTTCCGATGTTCCTGCCCGATTATCAAACCGTTACCGATGACACGATTCGCGATAACTTCACGGGTGTTTGGGGATCGGATGATTTCAGCAATGAAAAAGGACTGACCGTCACCGAGATCGTCGATCAGGTTTATGCAGGCAATATCAAAGGCATGTATATCCAGGGTGAAAATCCAGCCATGTCTGACCCAGATGCAGAACATGCGCGTGATGCCTTTGCGAAACTTGAACTGATGGTTGTGCAAGACATCTTCCTGACGGAGACCGCGAACTATGCGGATGTGATCCTGCCTGCCTCGGCGCTTTATGAAAAATCTGGCACGGTTTCCAACACCAACCGTCAGGTTCAAATGGTACGCCCTGCTGTCGCCCCCCCCGGTGAGGCCCGCGAAGATTGGGCCGTCACCACGGAGCTTGCACAGCGCTTGGGTCTTGGTTGGACATACACACACCCAAGTGAAATCTTCGCTGAGATGAAGCTGAACATGAAATCGTTGGATAATATCACTTGGGAACGTTTGAAAACCGAAACCGTGACATATCCGTCGCTTTCCCCAACTGATCCCGGCCAAGCCGTGGTGTTTGGTGACGGTTTCCCGCGTCCCGATGGTCGGGCGAAATTTACCCCAGCCTCAGTGATTGCCCCGGATGAAGTACCAGATGCTGAATTCCCGATGATTATGACCACAGGTCGCCAGTTGGAACATTGGCATACAGGCTCCATGACCCGTCGTTCAAAGGTTTTGGATGCGGTTGAGCCAGAAGCAAACTGCTCCCTGCACCCGAAAACTTTGCGTCGCCTTGGTGTAGAGCCCGGTGAAATGGTGCGCCTGTCCACACGTCGCGGATCAATCGAGATCATGGCACGGGCAGATCGCGCGGTCGCCGAAGACATGGTGTTTGTGCCATTTGCCTATGTGGAAGCCGCAGCAAACGTACTGACCAACCCAGCGATCGACCCTTACGGCAAAATCCCTGAGTTCAAGTTCTCTGCGGTAAAAGTTGAAAAAGCTGCGGCAATCGCTGCCGAATAACCCAATGCTGGGCATATGCAGTCGCACCAAAACTTTCACATGCCTTAACTACCGGATGGGGCTGCTCATTGTATGGGCCTCATCATGGTAGGGTTGGACTGAGTTGGCTCGGTGATTATCCGGGATAGACTAGAAACAGGGGGCAGATGCAGCGTAAACGTTGCGTCTACGGCCCAAAACGCCACTTTCAATCTTTTCAAGCAGATTTAGAACTTGCTCAGTCGCCGCTCATTGGCATCGTTAATCGCCCCGGTCGCCTGAATGTCATTTGACATTGTGGATATGGACTCTGCGGACACGCCAATCCACTGATTTGACCGTTGGCCATGCCAAGTGCTGCTCCAGCAATGCACATACTTCATCGTATGAAGCTGAGGCTGGAAATCCTATCGTTCCCATCAATTCGTCCGCAATGCTGTTATCGGCGCCTTTCCGAAAGTCGACGGGCTTGGATGCTAAATAGAGTTTGAAATTTCCTGACGGCGAGATCATGCGCGGCCCTCAAGCGAAAGGACAACAGTGACTAAATTATCAATAGGATAGTCTGCAGGCAGAACAATCTCGATTTCTCGACCGCGCAATGCAATTTGTGTCTCAACTGACCCGGTGGCTTCCGAACGTTCGGTGTCCTAGATCACAACTTCGGAAAACAATCGCTCTTCGCGTACAGAGATACGGCTTCCGGCTGCACGTTTGAGGTCGGCCCGCCATTTATAGACGAGTGATTGTGAGACATTGCATCGTTTCATGACATCGTCGACTTGGAGTGAACCGTCATCGAGGCTATTTGTGATAAACCGTTTGAAACTGGGAGGCCAAACTCGGCGGCCGCCTGCGTGGACTTCTATAGTGAAGCCGTAGACTTCGAATGAATGTGGAAACTTGCTCATTACTGTCACCCTTTTTGTTTGAGGCAGTATGGTCTTGTCCCGCTTACGTTCCGGTCTCTGAACTCATTTATGCGGCCTTTCGCTCAAAAGCCAAGGGACTTTTCCCGCCAAGCGATGAGTGGCGACGGCGCGGGTTATAGAACCCGTTGATATACTGGAAGATCGCGCCTTCAGCCTGACGGCGTGTGTCCCAACGGTTGCGCCAAATCAGCTCAGCCTTAATGGATTTGAAGAACGTCTCGACCATAGAATTATCATAACAATTTCCCTTGCCGCTCATCGAGACCTTGAAACCGTGCTTGGACAAGCGCTTCTGATACTCATTTGAGCAATATTGTGAACCACGATCCGTATGGTGAATGCAATCCTCCGGTGGTTGGCGCAAAGCAACGGCCATATCTAACGCCCGGATTGCCAGATCCTTCTTCATGCGGTTACTGATAGCCCATCCGATGACGCGGCGAGAATACAGGTCAAGGATGACGGCAAGATACAGCCAACCTTCGCTGGTCCAAATGTAGCTGATGTCGCCAGCCCATTTCTGATTGG
>NZ_JWIF01000019.1 GCF_000812685.1 Halocynthiibacter namhaensis | reverse complement strand
ACAAACCCATCGTCGAGCAAGTCATGCCAGATCTTAACCGCCCCATAGCGCTTCCCGCTATTCTCCCAGAAATGGGTGATCCTAGTCATTATGATGGCATCACGCTTTGCTCGATCCGATGCCTTCTTGGGATAACGATCAATCGACTTGCGGTGGTAATAGGTGGAAGGCGCGATCGGCAAAACATTGCAAATCACCTCGACGCCAAGATGATCACGGTGGTCATCTATAAACATGATCATCTCTTCCGTAGGCGGTCGAGGTCCGCCGCCGCGAAAAAAGCTGACGCCTTACGAAGGATATCATTCGCTTGACGAAGCTCACGGATTTCCCGCTGAAGTTCCTTCATCTGCGCCCGCTCTGACAACGTCAGACCCTCCCGATCTCCTGTCTCAATCGATTGTTTATTAACCCAGTCCCGAAGCGTTTCGGGGCTGCATCCTATCTTCTTCGAAATCGATCTGAAGCACTCAGATCGCGTCCGATAATCCGCTTCATTCTCAAGCACCAAGCGCACTGCGCGCGCCCGGACTTCTGTTGAAAAACGGTTTCCTGAATTTCCTTTGATCATGACTTATCTTCCAAGCTTTATGATCTCCGGTAAACCCGGTCTGGTTCAGCCCGAAGGCGAAGCCCTGCAAGTTTCAAAACCGGCCACGGAGGGGAAGTAAATGTTCGAGCTTTTCCTCATTCTATTTTTATCATGGATGTTTTCGACCACAGTATTGGTTGGGCTGTTGGCTATTGTGGCACTTGGCAACTTGGACAAAACGGGTTGTGACCAACCATCCAGAACCGTCCCCCACAACTAAGTGGTAAAGGTGGGGAGATGGAAGCGCGTGATTTGCGCGTCTCTGATTGATACCTCAGACACTCACAAATCACCCATCCCCACCTACGACGGGTGTTGGCCCATACATTGGTAACGCACGTTCATGAAACCATGATCCCAATCAACACCGAGGGCAGCAATGGGCAGAAAGTGTAGTTTGCAAAGTCAGAGGCTTGCGCCAAAGCGGTCATCGGTGCAACATGCAGCTAACGGCAAGTTAGAGCCCAAACAGACCAATGCTGCGCTTGGTGCTAATGTCGGCTATCGGTGATTACACCCGCCCTGACGCGGCGCCTGATTTCTGGCTGACCACAATCTAGATGTCAGTTTACTGCCTCGACAAGATCCTTCTTATTCTTTGTTATTCGGCCCACGAACTGCCGCACTACCTTCTCTCTCTGTTGAATTGGTCGAACCGGTCGAGGTGAAAAATCAGGAGACACAATCTCAGGGAAAAGTGCCGTGATCTCTCTTCGCGCAGCTTTGCTAACTGACTTTAGTGCCTCAGTACCTGTGAACATACTCTCTGTCGGCGCTCCGTTCGAGAATACAATTTCGTGGCGCTGCAGTAAGAAGTGATTGTAGGTCACGCTGCTGGCTGACTGGTCCACATCGATACCATCAAGGTCAACCAGCTTCTTGGCAGGTACCAAGATTTCATCAGTACCGAACATTCGCTGGGCCACAATCGATCGAATGAATACCCGATGTTGCGGCGACACGCTCAAATCGCTTTCTGGTAATCCTAAGCCAAGTGCGCCAGCCTTAATTCTAATTGGCTTCAAGTTGGGATGATCAGCTAAGTCGGTCGCTTCCAACTCACGTGAACCAATCCAACGGACTGGTTGGTAGCCATTGTCCATTGTTGCGACCTCGTCACCAACTTGCAAGTCTTCAACAGCGACTTGGCCATAGCGGGTAAGTATCATTGTTCCGTTGGTAAAACACACATAGGTTGGCAAATCCTCATAGTCGCTTGGTGGCGCCGAAAAGGTATCGAGTGTCGGCGCGTCAATGGTATCTCCGACGCTGACAGTCCCGGCAGTCACAAACATGTATTGTGTGCCCGAGAACTGCATCAGCGTAAATGTGACCGGTACCCCCCCAACAGTCCCATCATAAGATTCGAAAACCTGAAAGTTGGTCGAACCTGATAGCCCTGGAATTCCGCTTACATCAAACTGAGGCGTGCCGTTGGCGTCGGGATCTTCAATTGTCGCGTCATCGTCTATGATATCGACAGTGAAGGCTGCATCGACATCAACGCTCGCAGCGCCCAGAGGGTCACCGCTAATTTCATAAATGACGATTGTCGGCATGCCGCTTCCATTACGTGAGTTTGGAAAAAGGTGCCAGTAACAGACTAACCTCGTCAAGCCATGGTTTTATTGCACAGGTTTAAATCTCGCATAAGATGTGCGAAGCAGCCGTTCCTTCCGAATTGGGCAAGGTCTTCTTTGTCCCGCAGTGCAGAACCTAGCATATTTCCCGATGGATGTCCGCTTTTCGTTTTGAAAGAAGTTGGGCAATGACTGCTTCGGGCTACCGTCATACACATGCGCTCCCGGTTTTTTACCATCACCCAGTCTAGTCACATGCTTTTCCGGTTAGAACTGCCTGTCGGTTGATCGTTCCATGCCTGTCAGACCCCGTGCGTTTCCGGTGATGTTTTGGGCGCGCGTCGCCATCAGGTCGATTAATCCGCTGTTGCGCCGATCACCAAATGCCCGGGATTCAGACAGTTCCAGTGTATCTGATGTGACTTTGAACACCGATGACGCGATCCAGTCATCACCAGCGGCGTCAGACCACAGATCGATCAGTAGGTTGCCGTGTGGAATATCCTTCAAGATATCATGAGTGTCAGGATTAACATCCATGATGAAATCCTTCCCCTCTGCACAGGTATGAAAACGGATTGTAATGAACGCCTTAGTATCTTTGCCAACGTTTACGGCGCAGAACATTTCAGGATCAGGATATTGGTAGGGTGCATAAATTTGCATGAGAACCTCTTCGTTGCTTCGAGGTATTTAGGGATTTGTCTGCTTCGTCGGACGAAGTACTTGATGTGTGGGTGTCATACTCGATCATTGCCTGCTGCGCCGCCGGATGACGCAGATGGGGGGGGGGGCAAAAAGTCTTGTGCTAATTATATATCTATTAGGGGCCGACTTATTGACCCCACCTGTGACCTAAGGATCGGCAAAGGATATTCTGGCGGGGCGCAGCCCCGTCAGGGCATCTGGTAAACTATATTCATTTGCAAAAGGGACTATTACACACGTGGCCGTTCAGGCCGCGTTCAAGCACCTGATGGAAGGTTCGCTTGCGAACCTGTCCGTTAGGGGCTGCAAAGTTAAGATGTCAGATAGGCTGGATACCTGCCTGAACCGAAGAATGACGTACCCCCCAAACATCTATGCAATGTTGGTGATACTATGATTTCATGGTCGTACGGCGTCGCATGATTTTTGCGCAGGCCACGATTTCGACCAACAGCCTGATTCAGCCGGTCACGGTAGTGTTTCTGATAGATGTCTTCGATGCCGAACCGCTGTGCGATCACGTTGAGGCGTGCAAACTCGTCCTTTGATAGGAATGTCAGAACTGTGCTGATGTTCTTATTCTGCAGATCGTTACGACCACGAGCACTGATATGTGAGCTAACGCTGCTTTTGGAGCCTTGCACCATATCGGAAATAGCAAAGTCCATTCCATCTACCAGCCGGTCGTGAACCAGATCATCGATCTTATCCTTGCATGCACGTTTGTCGCGACGAAGCCGGATACAATCGGGTGATACAAACTCTTCATCATCCAATCGGTGAACCCGAATTTGCGGTATCCATTGGTTATTGGGCGTTTTGTTGATTCTGCTGGCAACTTGGGCAATCAGCTCTTCGGTCGTGGTGATCATCACCCGCGACTTCAGGTCCTTCCACCAACTTCGAGGTTTTACGTAGTAGCTGTCACCATGGGCTTTGATGTACATGGCGTCGTCTGAATTATTGACCCCGAATGGATGGGCGTGGAAATCCACAGTCATGATGTCATCAGACGTAAATCCCACGTCGATGATGTTGCATAGATCATCAAAGCGCGCCTTCTTCATCCTCTTGGTCCCGTGATCTTTAAACACCTGATAACGTTGTGATTGACTGGCTTTGCTCCAATGTTGACCGGTCTTAGTCTTGAGCAACTTCCGAAACTTATGGGCGGTTTTTACATCACGTTTACTCTCGATGTGCACGAGATCGGACAGTGATGCTTCGTCATGAACGATACGATACAGGTGGAATTGCGTGGCAAGCGCAACCCACTGGTCAGGATCGCGGATGTCACCGATATCGAAATCAGGATGTAACCATGCCTTGGAGAGAGATGGCTGATTGAACCCTTGGGCCATTTGATGGGTCGTGAAGATCAGGATTTTTGTGTTGTTGTGGAACCCATTGATGACAGTGCCACCGCCACCGGAGACATCCCACGCCGCGTTCTTCAAGCCAGTGATCGCAGAGAATACTTCTGGTTGTTGAGAGTGAACCGCCTCAAGCAAAGAACTGTAACCACGGTACAGGGCGTCTTCGCGCCGTATTGGTTCCACGTCGTTGGTTGCGCAATATTGTTTGTAGTGTTCAGAAAGTGATTGCAGCAAGACGGGCGCCGGAAGATCAACAAGGGCTTCACTGGTTTGCTTAGACCACCAGTCCTTATAGGCTTCAAAATGCTCGTGGGCTTGCGCATTGGATGATCCCGCAACCACCTGAAAGCCGTTACCGGGTGCAACCAACTTACCCCCAAAAAAGTTGCTGGCCATGTCATCAAGACGAAACTGACCCGCGTTCCGGATGGCTGCGGTTGTCTTTCCGCCACCTTCTGCGCTGACGATCATGTTGCGTGCATGCCGTTCAGACACCTGCCAAGCGACCACGGACATTGCCGAACGCACGTGCTTAGCGGCTGTACTGAGCAAATGTTTTGCAAAAAGCCGAACAGCAGGCGCGCGTGCGCGCCCTTTGCGATTGCCTAAACAGATGGTGCCCAACCCGTCCTTTGCATCGATCTCAGCCTGAAGTTCAATCAATAGCTCACCCATTGTCAGGGACGTGTCCGGCAGTTGCTTAAATTTCTCGCCAGCAGGTGCATCCCTCCCACACCATGACATTGTACGGTAGTCTTCAGACACGAGGGATCGCGGGTTCTGATCCGCTACACTGTTGTAGAACCAGACTGTTATTCCATTTGCTTCTTCAGTGATACTCGCTGGCTTGGGGTATTCGGTTCCCCATCCATCTTTTAGGTATTGGGTCAACGCAGGCAGTAGCTCACCCGCATCCAGCATCGCACTGCGATTGTCTGTTTGACGTTTCACACGCTGTACGGATGGTAAGTTGTTCGCATCATTCGCATCCAAGAAGTATCCCTTTGCACCCTTTGCGGATGTTTTTCGAATATTTTCTTCAAGAACGATCTGGGGAATAAGATCACCGGCCTTCAGTCCAAAGTGATTGTCGGCATCAGCTTCTCGCAATCCCCACGGCAGGCGACGCTTCTGGTGCAGCAGACGCATGTTGATATCAAACTCATCCGCGATACCGGTGACAGACCGCAAAACACTTTCCAAATGATACCAACGTTCGGTGTAGTAGTCCCAGATCAGGTCTGGGTTGATGTCGGCACGCCAATGATCGCGGATTTGTGCCGCCGGGCTTTTACCGTCCATTCGTGCCATGATCTCTGTTGTCCGTCTGTTCAGGTGAGATGAAGCAAAGATCAGATGAATGTGCAGTGATTTATTACCCGACCAGACGATGCAATAACCTCGATAATCCTTGAAGGACCGCGATAGGTGCAGATGCAACTTATCTAATGTCGTGAGACCATCCTCATCCCGTTCCCAGATCCATGTCATCTGAACTTGCAGGTCCGTCTTATCCGCCTCGAATGTGAATACCATGAAGGGGCTGACTCCGACCCTATCGCTGGGGCGTTGCCATTTGCCATCATCATATTGAAATGCTGGAATATGCATGATGTTGCTGAACAACGAATATGCCGTTTGTGCCATACCGTCCTGCGTCACCTGCAATGCAGCACGTTCACTAGCGTGATGGGAGAACCACACGAACTCTTCAAAGACAGCAAGTCCAAGGAGCGGATCGAATTGAAAGTTATGAAAGATGTCATCGTCCAGTTGGACGAAATGGTCGCCCGGCTGGATGTGCCGCTGACACCCAAGCAACGTGGTGACCTAACGATTGAGCTATACCTTCTGGAAACCAACGACCAAGACGCCGACGCCTTATCGGAACACACCGTCGATCTAAAGAAGTTCGAAGGCATGGTGCGGGCGTTGGGGAGGTAATTTACATGGGAGTGTTGCGTGTGATCTCAGATTTTGGACCAGTCCACATGGGGGTAATCCACTCTTACGATCTCGTCTCTTAGTTCGTTAACATCATACCCGTTGCCGTAGATGTCGAACGCATCGGTGTTGCTGCCTGTCCAGCCACCAAGTGCCTTGCCTATCTCGCGATCCACACGCCCCTTTCGCAAGGCATCACGGAAGTTGTGGCGGAATGAATGGAATTTGTGCTTCGGGCCATGTGCACCAATACCTTTGAGGTAACGGTTCACCTTCTTACTGAAGTTGGTTGAGTAGTAACCATCTGATCCACGGGTGATGTCACCGAACAACTTGGCATTCCGTGGTCGTTCACCATGGAAATCCAAGAGGCCAAACTTGATAAGACGGGGGTGCATAGGGACGAAACGGATCGAACTCCCCGTCTTCACCGACTTATCGTCATCGCCAGTGGTACTGATGTGGGTGACATCAAAACCCCAAACATTCTCTTCCAGCTTGATGTCCGCGACATCCAACTGGCAGATTTCATTCGACCGCATTCCGTTCCAGAGCGCGATCAGCGGCACCCAGAAGAGACTGCCGTTACGTTCTTGATCTTGATAGACTTGACTGCGAAAAATGACGTTTAGTTGATCGTTGGAGAACGCAGCCCGTTTGTCTTTCTTGCGTACTGGGTCGGCCACTTTGATCTCTGCATAGGCGGTCGGCATTCGATCCATCTTGCCTTTGCGGTGACACCAACCAAGAAAAGTCATCAGCCAGCGCAAATAGTTATTCACACCAGTGGGGGAGAGCTTGTTCAGGCCCTTTCGCTCGGCCAGTGCAGCCAACTCTTCAATTGTGTGCTTGCCTGCACCGGGTAACTTCATGAAGTTAGGTGGGAGCCTGGCGATCAGATCGCGCACCCGTTCGCAATCCGACTCGGTGATCTCATCAACAGGCGTGTCATCACCCAAGACTTGGAACACCACACCAAGATACCCTCTGATCGACTTCTTAGTCTTTACTGTCCGCAGCTTGTTAGGGTTGTTCAAGAACGCTTCCATCAATGCAGTGAGGCTCGGTGTCGGTTCTGGGGGCAAAGCAAGTTGATCACCAAGGGAAACATAGCTCTTTGGCCCACCAGTCACTGTATCGACATATTGTTGGTTGGGTGCATCATGCACAGCACGACCCGCCAGTTTTGCCAGTTCGTTCCTTTTGGCTTCGATGAAGGTGTCGGCACAGATTTCCAGCAACTGCTGAAACGCCACAGAACCTTCGGGCAACCTGATATCGTTCTCCTCCATAAGCTTATAAGCCATAATGCGGATATGCGGGGTGTCAGACCGTGCAAGACGCAGTCGGGCGATCACATCGTCTACGGTATCAGAACGCGCTTCTGTGAATGCCTTCAGGGTTTCGAAGTTGCTGGCTTTAAATTCGGCGATCAAATCAGCATTACCGCTTACATGGGTTGCATAAGCTTCACGCCCTAAGGCCAACTGTTGGTCAGCATTAAGTTCATGGAAGGTTTCTTTGATCGAACTGAGTCGGCGATACACCGCAGATATTTCACGGCGCTTCTTTTGGGTAGCAGCAGTAGCATGTTGCAGTGCTTCTGCACGATCTGATGTCCTCAAAGAAACCCAGTATTCTTTGCGTTTTAGGCGTTCCTGCATGGATTTAGGAACCTGAACACGGACATACCATTTGTTGCCGCGAAGGAAGATTTTGGGGACTGATACACGTGGATTCATAATGGCTACTGTAGCAGCCTATTGTAGCAATGCAAGTTGCACAAAACCTTGTTTTGCAGTAACATTCTGAAAAACAAGGATTAAAAGTGTGGGTGGCGGAGACGAAGGGATTCGAACCCTCGAGACCCTTCCGGGCCTACTCCCTTAGCAGGGGAGCGCCTTCGACCACTCGGCCACGTCTCCGTTGATCCGTATAAGTGCGTAAAGATAGAGAAACAAGGCCAAAAAAAACCACATGCGGAATTTTTTTTGGCATCCGAAATTTTATGTAACTCGACACAAATCCGAACTGATCTGCTGCGACATGTGCCGAGAAATGGGCAATTTTTGGGTGCACAATGTTGCAAATTTCCGACGCCTTAGGCTCAGGACTCATAACCAAAACAGCACGGTAGCTGCGAGCGCAATTGCGGACATAAATACGTTGGGGCCGCGATCATATCGAGTGGAGATCCGCCTCCAATCTTTGAGTTTACCAAACATACGCTCAATACGGTTGCGCCGTTTGTATCGACGCTTATCATATTTCACAGGTTTTTTGCGTGACTTTCGCCCTGGGATACAGGGCTTAATATCTTTATTCGACAATGCCTTACGGAACCAATCAGCATCATACCC
>NZ_JWIF01000018.1 GCF_000812685.1 Halocynthiibacter namhaensis | reverse complement strand
AGGAGTGGACCGAGACCTTCGGATCCGAACGCCTCACCGGTGCACTGCTTGATCGGTTGACACACCACGTCTCCATCCTGGAAATGAATGGCGAAAGCTATCGCCTCGGACAGAGCCGAAAAACTACCCAAAAACACTGACCAGAAATTGCCCCAATAGGGGCAATACGCCCGGGAACACGCTTGCTTTATGACGAGCCGCTGGTTCCCGGGCGCACGCCTCAAACCAACCGTCACTCAACGCCTCAACTGGCCTACTTTTACGCCGCCTCACTGGCCCATTTTTGCTCCGCCCTTGACAATTTCGTCAAAAAGTCATAAAAATATGTCAAAATTGTGTAGAAACCCAGCTGTTAATCGTCACGTCAATCAACAACTGTCTGCTTGACGCCGCCGGAAAGAATGATACGGATAGGCGCAGGCGGGCCTGTAGCTCAGTTGGTTAGAGCAGAGCGCTCATAACGCTTTGGTCGTAGGTTCGAGTCCTACCGGGCCTACCAAAATTCAGTAATTTTCCTTTAAAATCAAAGGGTATCTGTCCCACCTCGCGAATTTCGTCCTCATTAAGTTTCAATAACTTACGAACAGCGTGTCCCACGGCACAAATACTCCCCCTTAAAATGAGCACCCTTCAAAACACGAACGCCATCTAAGTTAAAGCAACCGCTCCCCAAGCTGAATACGAGGGTTCGATTCCCTTCACCCACTCCATATTTTTTCATTTCATTCGCAATACGTTACCCTGGTAGCTTGAGCTTATTACTGCTTTTGTAAAAGGGAAAAATAGGGAACATCTGGGACTAAAATAGTACATGAGTCCCAGAAATCCCCCAGACTAAAGCAAACCCGGTCCTGACCTCACGATTTGAGACAATCAGCTCACAGACACCAGCTGCACCAAATATTTTCTATCCCTTACGGAACCAAACCCTACACTTAGGCAACAACAGGCACTCACTGTTGTAAGGCAGATCAAACGCTGGTCTGGTATGGGTTAGGCTAACTGCGCAAAGCAGCCTATGACGGCTCCCAGCCCAAAGCAGTCCTTGCCTGCCTACGTGTTTGTCGTGAACCAGCGGTTTTCTGCAGGTGCATAGTTTTCTCTGGGGATAAGCAAAAGCCGACGTTCACAGCCCGCCGTCACGAAATTGCGTCGCTAGCCCTCGCTGCGCGCTGCATCAAAGGCAGGAAGGCGTGTCATCTAAACGCTGGCCCATGGGCCCACAGCGTCAATGAATGGCGCACACCGGATTGCACGGGAACCACTTGATGAAGCGCAAAGCTGGGGAAGATGCTGACACACCCTTGGGAGCGGTTGGCTGATAAGACCCGAGCACTTGGCATAACCTCTAGATCGCCGCCTTCGTACGAACTTGGCACGCTAAGCTGTAGCACCAACGTGAGTTTGCGTTTGCGTGCCAATGGACCATTACCAATGTCAGAGTGCCACGCAAAATGACCGCCGTCAGAGGCCTTGTAGCTTGCGATCTGCGGGCTTTCGGCAAACTCGCGCAGGTCAAAGTTAAATTGGTCAGCATTGGATTTGCGAACAATATCTATCAAGCGATCCATGACCCAACCCAAACCGTTAACGTCATCAACCCAAACCAACTTTGCGGTTCGCAGAAACTGGTCCTTTGTCTGACCCACAAGCATCGCATCTTTGGATGGAGCGGCCGTGATGGCGGCAGTAATACGGTCACATTCGCCTGCGCTGAACGCGTCAGGCTTTGAATAGAGAGCCGTCATATAGATCACCTTTTATGAAACAGATAGGGGGCGTGTTTTGAACATTTGTCTCAATGTGATTGGGTGCGGACTTGGGATTGCGCCAGAACCATCTGTTTGATTTTTGTGGATGATGTCCGCGGGTTGTAGCACACCTGCGCGACCTCTTTGCCCGCATCTTTCAAATAGGCATTGATATCGAGGTTGTGGGGATTGCTGCCCCAATCTTCGCCAATAACGAAGATATCGGCACCCACAGCTTTGCAGCCCGAAACGTATTCAAGCGCATGATAGGGGCGTACGATGTCGACACAACTAAGGGCTTCAAGCATCTCAACCCGTTGTTCCAGTGGGACAACCGGAACGTTCGGCTTGTACATATTCACAACCTCATCAGAGGCCACGCCGACAGCCAAGACATCACCCAAGGATTTGCAGTGCTTCAATAATGCCAAGTGACCAACATGAAGCAAGTCGAACGTGCCAACCGTATAGACAATCATTTTTCTCTTTATCCTTTTGCCCACACATCATCGGTGGTAGCACACAGCATCTGAATGCGCGTGTGCGTGAATTACGTTAGGTAGTTTCAAACAATTAAGCTGAGATATCTCCAGACTTTCGGAAGTCCGGAGTTGATTTATGTTTTGAAACTGCGCGTTTCAAATGCACTCAGAATGTAAAGCAGAGATTACCTGTCAATATTGACAAGTTATCCGTACGACTACCATCAAAGGATGTCTCATGACAATCGAAAACGCCGCAACGTCGAAGCCACCGATCTTATCCTACATCAAAGATCTGCCTAACATCTGCTCACTTTCGGGCTTGGGGTGTTCGTTATTGGCCATCTACTTTCTGATTATCGGGCTGTATCCTGCTGCGATGATCGGTATGATTTGGGCCGTCGGATTTGATTGGGCCGATGGATTGATTGCGCGTAAAATGAAAGGCCGCACGGGCGATGATCGTGCATTTGGTGGCACGCTGGATCTGTTGATCGATATTGTCAGTTACGGCGTGACGCCCGCCATTCTCATCCTAAGTTACGCCGATTTCAGCGCCGCGTTTCTACCCGTTGTATTCGTGACGTTGGTCTTTGGAGCGATCCGTCTAAGTTATTTCAGCACTTTTGGGCTGTCGGGCGACGCCAAATATACGGGGCTTGCGATTGACAACAATAGCATCATCCTTGTGTTCATCATGATGTTCGCGGGATATTTTGAGCGCCCAGTGTTTGCGATCATTCTTGCGGTTTGTGGTCTATGCCTTGCGGGGTTGAATGTTTCTCAAATTAGGACACCGAAACTGTCCGGAAACCCCGTAAATGTGGTCATTCTTGCGGTCTATACGCTTGTTGTGACGATGTTTTATAGCTGGTCTTTACTGCAAGGGTAGTTTCGAAATAGTCACCCGTTGGATGTCAAAACTTCTGCAGAATTTGCGCCTGCGTTCCGAAGTATTGGGTCTGACGGGAATCCGTGCGATGCAGCATTTTTCGTGACTAGAGTAATTGGGTCCTAGCAAGAAAAGCCATCTGTAACTGTGATCAATCGCCGAGAGAAGGCGGCAAAGTCCGCTCACCGACGCTTTAGCCGAC
Source organism: Halocynthiibacter namhaensis (assembly GCF_000812685.1). GTDB lineage: Bacteria > Pseudomonadota > Alphaproteobacteria > Rhodobacterales > Rhodobacteraceae > Halocynthiibacter > Halocynthiibacter namhaensis. Next base: position 17,964 of record NZ_JWIF01000018.1, on the reverse strand, counting down.
AAAATGCTGCGCCATGCACGAATGGCTGGTTTGGTGAATCTGCAATGTTGCGAAAGCAAGCAATGTTAAGGCTAGTCTGGTGCCGAACGCTCGACTTTGCAAATGTCGCTAACTGCCCAAAGCGACCCTTTCCCGCCCGATGTATAGCCGGGAGAGGACGTGCTTTTACTACAACAACCCTGTCTTGATCTCGCGGTTTGAAATGATCAGCTCACAGGCATCTGTTGCACCAGCCTGCGCTACGGAATATTTCAGGCGCACTTCGTCAAACTGAAACGCTGAGAACACCTCTCTGATCTCTGGCGTGTCGTTGATCGAAAGAAGAAACGCCCCTTTCAGGTTCGCAAGCTGATCGGCCATTTTCGTAAACTGATCACGACCAAACATGCCTTTGCCATAATCACTTTCACCACCAAAGTAAGGCGGATCCAGATAGAATAAGGATTCAGGACTGTCATAGCGATCCACTAATGCCGACCAATCAAGGGTCTCAAACACAACGCCCTCAAGGCGCTCGTGCGCGGCATCAAGAATCGGTTCCAAACGAGACAGGCTAAAACGTGGCCCACTTGTTGGCGCAACACCAAAAACCCCATTCACCTGACCACCAAAGGCCAGTCGTTGCAGATACAGGAACCGCGCAGCGCGCTCGAGATCCGTCAGTGTTGCAGGATCCACGGACCGCAGGCGATCAAATTCACGCCGTGACGTAATCTGAAACCGCATAACTTCCATAAGTTGCGGGTAATATCGTTGCAAGATGCGGAATAGATTGATGATTTCACCATTGAGATCATTGGCAACCTCAAGACGCGGACGCCAAGATCGGCGCAGAAATACGCCTCCCATTCCGACGAATGGTTCAATGTATGTTTTATGTGGGATAACATCGATCCGCTCAATGAGAGTACGATGCAAAGCTTTCTTGCCGCCCAACCACGGGGCGACGGGTGCGGCAGCGCGCACTTTTTCCATTGTCATTTTGGATGATTCCAGATTAAGCCGCTGACACACTCGCGAGTGTCGGGCGGCGATATCTTTGCGGACGTCGATGCAGTTTTGTTAATCTTTGCTGCATGGTAGGCAGTGTTTCAGCACTGCTTACCCCCGCCCCTAAAGGGGCGAAGATGGATTTATTTCTATTTTTCGGATGGGGCTTCAAATTTAGCCACATAATGGCTTGCACACTCAATGAGACAGGCCGCAACGCGGCCTGAACCGGTACGACCCGATCAATCTAAGTGGCAAACAAACTGTTTATTATTTACTGTCGGGCCACTGTGACGGACGGTATCCATCTCGGAGCCATTCCAGAACTCGGCAAGCAATTGGATTAGGATCACGCGACGTGCTGGCTGCACCATCGGCTTCCCACTTTCGGATTGTACGTGGGTCAGTATCTAGTATTGAACCAAGCTCGGCCAAGGTTAGGCCAAGCTGCTGGCGCAGTTTTTTGAATTCAATATTGTTCATTACAAAATATCCTCGCGATCAAAACCGTCTTCTTCAAGAAACAGAATAGCCTGTGTTCTATCAGTAGTGGCGACAACAATAAAGCGGCCACATGGTGATGGGCGTATGCAACACACCAAAGCAATCGCCCCCTCAATGCGCTCTGCATATTCTACCAAATTACTGCCCCAAGGGGCTATGACGTACAGAATATCCATGCTCATGCCTCCACACCTGCTGTGTCGACATCGGCGTAACCGCGGCAAATTGCACTTTGGGCCGATCAGGATCCGTCAGACCCGATGCAAGCGGAAGATGTTCCAGCAGTTCTGCCCAAACATCATCCACTTCCTCCCTCAGTTCATCACGCAGGGATTTTTCCATCAGGCTTGCAGTTCAGCCAGGGCATCTTTTGCAGCCGTGAGTTCAAGCTCCGCCGCTTCAATCGCCTCAACGCCCTCAGCATCATCAAACAACGTCTGAGCCTCTGTCACAGTCAATTGTGCAGCGGCAATCAGATCAACCAATTCTGCAGCTGCGATCTCATCAGCCGTCGGCGCATCAGGTTTCTTCGCGGTTGCTTTCTTTTTCGGCGCATCGCAATGATCCGCGATGCGATCCTGAACCACACTGTCGGCATAGAAAGCCGGAACATGAACTGGCTTACCGATCTGAACCTTCGTGTCTTCTTCCTCGCCCGCCATCTCAGCCGGGATGATCGTAGCGCTTTTGAAAGCCACCCATTTCTTTTTCACATTTGCCATGATTGTCTCCTGTTGCGGTTGAATGCCAATGCGAAACCCGCATGAGGATTCAACCAAAAGCCCGGCGCATATGCACCGGGCCTGAGTTTGGTCACTTCAATAAATCGGCTTAGATCGTCAGTTTGCGCAAAACGCCGGGCTGCGTGCAAAGCGAAATCGCGTTCATCTGACTGTCCAGATGATAGCCTTTGTTGTTATGCTTTGCATTCATTTGCGAATAACGCGGCAGGCCCACAGTGTTTGGCAAACCATTCCAGTCACCCGGCGCAAAGCGCGTGATAAACAGATCAGGCACACCAACAGGGAACACCCGCGCTTCATTATCAGCAATGAATGCACCATTCGCGTTTGCAGCTTTGGCGCGCCGACCCGTGCGAAACCGTTCAAAGGTGACATGACCGATGGTGAAGATATCAGGGGCACCATCGCGCAACCGGTGACCTTCATTGTCAGCAAGGTAGGTTTCGCGAACTTCTTTTTGATCCCAAAGCGCTGCATGGAAGTCACGCCCACACATTGAGTGAATATGGCCATAAGACGCATCCAAGGTATCTTCGATGGCAAAAACCACGTCGCCTTTAATCTTGCTTGCAAGCCCTGGCACTTGGCTGCCCAAACCCAGCACGATAGGCGCCGGAACAGCGATGCTAAATTCATCATACAGGTTGTGCAAAATCTTACCTTTGCCCGACAAAATGATGCCTTTTGCAGCGCCAACACGTTGGTGTTCCAAAGTGACATCCATTGAACGCGCATGGCGTTTCAATTTGCCGTCAATCCGGTTTTCCATGACCTCAAGGTCACCATCGGTGCCAAACATGCGAACGCCTTGAACTTCATCCGCATTCACAGAGTCATTGATCTCGAAGTGGTCAACTTCAAATGTGCGGCTTTTACGATCTTCATCATCGATGGTTTGCCCAGGACCACCACGCGCCGTTGGCTCGATGATATCCAGTTTGCCATCCAGTTCTTCCACCTTCACGGAAGTTGTTGATACACCTTCTTCATCAAAAATCCCAAGCGCGCCCATCTGACCGGGCACAAAGGGTTGGTTATTCACAGACGCCGTCAGCGTTACAATGTCGAATTCTTCTTCCATAGGCATAGGAGTTCTCCCTTAGCGCGCGCGGATGCCAACAGCGTTGAGCTGGGCAATCTTGGCGTCAATTTTGGCTTGATCATCAACCGACGCATCAAACGTCAGCATTGGCATTTTGACTTCGGCGTCACGGTCGATGGCTACGACCTCGACATCGGCGTCCGTGGCATCCACGGAATATCCGAGAATGGCGGTGGCCACTTCGGCACCTTCAATCCCCGCCACCAAAGCATTTGGTGAAGGAACAAAATGGCCCGCTGTTGCAGTCAACTCGCCGATTGGCGTACCTGCGCCAACTTTCCCGGTTCCTGCGGGAATGGTCACACTGTTGCGTGAAATCTGGCCCGGACCTTCCGACAGAAGGAACGCAAGGGCACGTGCTTTCAATACCTTATGCGACATTGTTAAACCTCTTTCTTGGCGACGCGAGCGCCGTAAATGCTTGCCATATCGATGGTTGCGGTGGCTTTTTTTGGTGCCGGGGCACCGCCACCGGGCTGTGCCAAATCAGCGGCAGCAGAGCGGCGCGCCTGATATCCCTTAGGATCGGCAGGTTCTTCGCCTGCAGGTGCTGGCGCATCCAATGCGGCGGCTTTCAAAGCCATGATCGCTTCATCTGCGGGCATGTCAGTGTCAAAGGCCAAATGCTTGGCAAGACCATCAAAGCCCTGCGCTGCATCATCTCCCGTGATGGCCTTAATCCGGGCCTTCACATCGTCAGAGGATACCGTTGCCGCCGTTGTTTGCTCGGTGGCCGGTTCCCCTGTTCCGGGTTTTACTTTCATAGTGGATTTCTCCTTATGTTTGGGTTGGTTTTTGGCAGCAGATGCCACCTTTTTTGCCTTGGGTTTGAAGGACCAGTTTTGGTTTTTGGCCATCGCGACAAGTTTCTGCGGGGCATGGGCGTATTGACGAAAATCAAAGGCCGTCACTTTTGATGATTTCGCGTCGACAGCATCCGTGGCAAAGCCCCGCTCAACCGCTTCTTCACCTGACATCCACAATTCCGCCTTCATATCTTCACGGATCGATGCGACGTCTTCACCAGATTGCTCTGAATAGATTTCAGCCATCAGCCCAGCCAGTTTGTTCAACTGCTCAAGTGACTTTTCGTGCTTCTCGGCATTGCCCCAAGTACTGCCAGCCGGATCGTGGATCATCATCATTGACCCGGCCCGCATCGAAATGCTGTCACCTGCCATTGCGATGATGGACGCCGAAGATGCCGCCATTGCATCAATGACAATGGAAACCTTGCCTTTATGCGCCAGCAACGAATTATAGATGGCGATCCCATCGTCGGTATAACCACCGCCAGAATTGATCCGAGCAGTAATATCCGCATCCCGCCCCAGTTCGGCCAGCGCATCAATAACGTCACCAGCTGTAAAGCCGTCGCCCCAATAGTTCTCACCAACGAACCCGTAAAGCACGAGTTCGCCATCCACTAAAATGGTCATTTTTATCTCCTAAGAATTAGGTGTATCGAAAGCGTTTCGCGTAACGGGTGCGTTTTTGACTGCCACCTTGCCGGGCGCATTCGCTTTCGTAATGTGCAATCAACGCAGCCAGGCGGCGATCATTTGCCCGCATGAACGTGACTTCTTCGCCATCGATGCGCACGGTTTCGCGCACGCCACCGACCGCAAGTTTCAACTGCATTTTCTTCAACGCCGTCACAACATCGCAAGGCTTAGCAATATCAATCAGGTCAGTGCCAATTTTGACCGTACTGGTGATCGTCATTCGACTGTCTCCATTTGGACAACCTGCTGATCAGGCTTTGCCGCATAAGGTGAAGCCATTCCGGCCTTTAGATAACGCTCGTGTTCCCGTTCGCGCTCTTCAAACAAAGCATCGCTGTCAACGCCGAGATCCCCGGTTTCAATTGCGATTGAACTTGTGCCGTTTTCCAACCGCTCACTTGATGCCCGCGCAGCCTTCCAATCATCCGCCGTGGGTTTGGCTGGCCCTTGCCATGACGCACAACAGATACGGCGACGATTGGCACGAAACGCACGATAACCACCTTTAAACGGGATACGCCCCTCGCCGATTTCTTCATCAAGCCAGTTTTCATAAGACATCTGACAAATCGGAGCCGCGATGCGTTCACGTCGCCGCATCACAACAGACCAGATCGATGAATTCTCCATGCGCACACTGGAATATGTCGCAGCGGTGTAATCCATCGTTAGACCACCATAAGAACACCCAATCGTGCGAGCCATGTCACGCGCCAGGCTGTTAGAGAATGGCAGGAAGTCTTTGCCTGGCACATTTGCAGTTTCCAGAGCGAGCTTTTCCCCTGGTCCCAAGTGAGACACCTGAGGATCCGCACCAACCGAAATCCGGCTGTCAGCAGCGGCCCCCAAACTGCCGGACAAATACCCCAGATATTCCTTACCGAATGCGACACCATCACCGCCCTGTTCTTTTAAGATCTCCAGCGCCTCATAAGCGTCCGCACTTGGCGTGTCGCTGGTGATCGTAATGGCAAAAATCGTTTGCAGAAGCGCCATTTGCAGCGTTGCATCATCCAACATTTCCGCTTGGATATGCTTACGAAACGCGGGTGCCAGCTTTGAGATCCCGCGCACATCATCTGCATCCATTGGATCAAACACATGCAGAACCATTGGCCGACCATCGGTATCAAACGCCGCATAATCTCGCTTAGACTTCACACCATCTGAATTGGTTTCAAAACGATAAGAAACCGGACGACCTTTGCCATCATGACGGACCCCCTGAAACAACCCCTCATGCGTGCTTGTTTCCTGAACCAATTTTTGCGGTGACACCATGCACAGCTTTGTGCCCGTCGTAATGCCGTAATGGCTGCGATCAGCGTCATCAAAGAAATCAAAAACCCCTGTGACTTCCCCAAATGCAATGTCCCAACGCAGAGCGATATCAACCATCTGCGGGCCATTTAACTTGCCGCGCATGTCGCATTCTTTTTTGTCGAGCCAATAGGCTTTCCAGCGGCGTTTTAGCAACCGGATGAAATCAGCCTTTTCCGCATCATCATAACCCAGCCCCGTCAAATCAGGGTCCGGCGTCAAAGTCAGACCAACCCCAACGGTGTCCGCGATGACTTGATCACAAGCCCCCTTCAGACGGCCGGAATTCTGGATCAAATCCATCGCAAGGCCCGCACTGCGCGACCATGCCCGGCGAATATCATCCCGGCTGTTGGTCAGTGGTGCAACGCGTGACGCAATGGCGCCACTTTTTGTATCCCGCAAATAGCGAGCTGTCGTGCGATTGGCAGCAGAGGATGCCACCAATGGCGTCCCATCAGGTCGAATAAGGCCAGTCACAGCTATCTCTTCCTCCATTTGTTCTGAATGCGTTTCTTCTCAGCATCCGGATCATTCTGCGGTTCATCTTGCGGTTCAGTCGTCGTCATAGGTTGCGTCACCAACAACAGGTCTTCAAAATCGGCTTGAACATCTTCGGGCGGACATTCACGTTCCGCCATTAAGCGTTCCCATTCCGCATCCGGGAGGCTGCGCACCCCCAAACGTGTGGCGGCGGCTTCAGCTTGCAAATGCGTATCCAAGCCTTCATTCGCCTGATTGGGATCTTTAACCCAAAGATAACGCGTGAACCCCGACTTGGCTTTGACAGCCTTTCGGGATTCCGCTGTTATCTGGCGATAAAACTCATCGTCCAGCCCTCTGGGAAGGCCAATAAATCCACGTTCTAACGGATCCTCTTTCTTCAAATTGCGATAGAGAGCCATTTTCATAACCGCAGACGCAAAGTTGTAGAACCGCTTGGAATACCGAACAATCTTGCCGCGACGGTTGCGTTCTTTTTTCACCTGCGCCAGCAAAGGCGCGCTTTCAGGATGCACACCGCGCACCATGATCACCCGACCAGCTGGGTGTTTGCGTGCCCAATCCCAAACGTCCTCAGTGTAGGCGTTCCCATCAATCGCCAGAAGATCAATTTTGATCTTGCGACCATAAGCATTGCGAAAACCTTGCTTCAACAAACCGTTTAGATTTGCCTGACAGACCTCATCAGAAATATGCCCATTGTACACGCCGTATTCCACCACGGCCCGGCGCTTGTTTGGCCCCCAGGCAACCACCTGCCATTCAACCCGATCCCCTTGGCAATCCACACCACATGTCAACAACGGATAGCCCGCTGGAATTGTGCCATGATCATAATCGGCCTCAGATGCCCGGTCCCGAAGATCCTCCCATGGTGGGGATTCACCAAGAATTCGATACGCTTTGCCCACGACGTCATTCCAAAACGTCTGCTCTTTCAGCGGATCACCCTTGGCAGCCAGCCAAGATCGCGCAACCCGTTCAAAAGATTGCAGCGGCGAATATGCTGACCATAGATAAAACGAGCGGTGGAACCGCTTCATTTTTGGATTAGACGCCCGCCAATCGATATGTGGCACCATCTTTGCCCGGTCATGATCCTCAATAACGCAGCCACATTCGGGACAGTTAAAATGCGCTTTCTCCGGATGATCTTCATCCAGATTTTGAAACATGTTTTCCCACTCAAGCACATGCATGTGCCCACAATGCGGGCATGGCGCATATGGATATTCTTGGCTTCCCGCCTCAAAGTTCGCCGTAATACGACAGCCTGGAATAACCATTGGCGTCGAGATCTTGAAAATCTTGGCAAACTCGCGGCCTTGGCTGCGGCTGTCAGCTTGGTTCTCCGGATCCCCAGCAGAGTTCATATCCCATTTTGCAAGGTCATCTTGAACCTGTCGGCTCATGGAAACCTGCGAAAGTGACGCAGGCGAGTTCGCACCAGAAATCAGAATGGCACCACGGCCATCGCGGCGCTCTTTATAGGTCACCGAATCCTGCCCATCACGGGCTTTCATCGGGAAGATATTGCGAAGAGACGTCGTGCCTTTCAACATCGGCGACAGTTTCATCTTCGACCAACGCCGTGCATTCTCCTCAGTCGGGTGGACGTACAAAATATCACCGGGATCCATTTCCATGGAACCGCCCGTGAAGATGTTCGCAAGCACCGTGCCGCCAAGCTGTGCTGACTTGGCCAGCGTCACAATACGGCAAGGATCATCGGGCGACAGCGCCCTCAGGATTTCATCAAAATAACGAAAGCGTTCGCGGTTATAAGGGCCGGAAAACTCGCTTTCACGCTCCGAGAACACAATGTTGTCTTCGGCCCATTTCAGGTAGTCGACTGGCGGCGGTGGATCCAACACATCAGCCAAGACGTCATGCAGCATCCATTCCGCGTTTGTGACTGCGATATCTAGCATCACCCATCCAATTCTACAGAGGTCATCGTGGCCTTCTCTAATTCCGTGATCCGCGCCTGTTCCTTTTGGGTCGCGGCCTTGCGAACCTTCCGAAACTCATTCTTTAGCGTATGCAAAACATCGCGTTGCGGCACGTTGAACTGTGACGCGGTGATCGCGGCAAAATCAGTCAATGCACCTTCAAAAATCTGCAACATCATGCCCGCCACACGGGACATTTGCTCGCGCGCATCATCCGACGACATCAGCAAGCCCTGCTGGAGTGCTTCTTCAGAAGCACCAATGCGGTTCTTGCGGTGTTGTTCTTCCAACCGCGCGCGCTTCAGCTGATCTTCAACGGTATCAATCTTTGGTTGCTTTTGTGTCGGGGCTGCGGGCGGTTCAACAGCCACGGCCTCGGGTTTAACGGGCAAAAGATCAGGTTGAACCTCAGTCGGCACCGCCTTCTCATCCGCAACCGCCTCGGTCGACGTCCGCGTTTCAATCCCATTCCCAAGTGACTGCCCGATGTCTCGGTTTCGCCGAACGTCCTCAACCGCAACAGATACAATCACCTTTCCTTTTCGCCCTGGCAACGTGAAAGCGCCATCGCTTAAGATATCGCCAGACTTCCACTGACTAACAGCAGCTCGGCTGACCCCCATGTGCCGTGCAAAACCTGCTTGCGTTAGATGTTCAGGTTCCAGTTGCATAGGTTTCAAATTCCTCCGCAGTCTTTCTCTGCTCAAATCGTTAAGTGCAAATGTTAAGCCACATCCCAATTTGTTAAGGCTTCACAAAACCCGTCTGACTGGCGAACCCTCGGGCAGCTCACGCCCCGCGTGCGTCAGAAACAGACTACGGTCCCTAAGTTTTTAGGCCGCTTACTTAGCACTTAAGACCCGATCAATCGGGCAATCATCTTGCGATCAAGCAACAGGTCTTCGATGTGTTTATCTATTATGGTGCATTGCGCACCAACATGGCCACGAAGACCACCAGACTTGATCATCCCAAGCTCCATAAGCCGATCACAGAACTCTTCGTCGCTGTTGCTATCCGAACCGTTGATTTCTTATCTGATTTTTCGCTTAAGGATATCCCTGATAGCCTCCATAACTGGAAACGTATTGATCAGTGGTTTTCCGAAGAACTTCGTCCTGTCGCGCCCTTATAGATGTTTTCGAAATCGCGCGATTTGTTGGTTAAACCATTATAGTCCAGAAGCACCCTTGCTGCAAAAAATAGAACGTCCCCCAACGGCATCACCACCGTACTTCTCTCGCCATTCATGCCCTTGATGTGAACTCGGTATAGATGAGTGTGGCCATTAAATCCCCCTACATCAATGTGTATCCATTGTGGGTCGTTCGCCATCTAAATCCTCCTCAACCTCAATGCCAAGTTCCACAAACAGATGCCGCACCTCGTCTTTCAAAGGCCCCGGAAAGGTGTTCCAATTCGCAGACACGCGTGCAGCGAATTGCATCGCGTTCTCCATTGAAACAAATAAGGTCTGCAAATTCGCATCTGCATCGAGACAATCTATCTCATATAGGCCTGAACGCTCACACAGCCCTGCAGGCCGAAAGATCATCCAGTTAGAATTTGGAGTATGCATCAGGTATCCAATATCTGGTTCATCTGCGTGTAAGTTTCTAACGCTTCCTTGAGCGGGCGCTCCAAGTGTGCGACCCGGCTGCTCATGGGTAAATGCGCATAAGTGTTGATAATCGATGCAGCCAATACCAGCGCATTTTCAATATCAGTCGCGATGATCGCAGCACCACCACCGATATCAGTTGTGCGAATTCGATATAGATGGGTCATATCGCAGTATCCACCGGGGTAAACACGCATCCAATTTTGGTTCGTTGCCTGCATAATCTATATTCCCCTTTGCACATATTGCGGTTTCTTACCGTGACAGGGAAGCCTACGACCGGATCAACCTATTGATTTCATGGTCGAGGCGGCGCGGCAGTACGTCCGACACCACGTCATCAAACGCTTTGGCCGTTGCGCCTTCAACCATCTCGACTGGGATGAACACACCCGACTTCAGCTTTTCTAATTCGGTACGCCCACCGATGCGTTGAAAGACATGGCCGTTCAAACCTTTGGCAACGACACGGCCACGATCAAAGCTACCACCCTTGATGAATGATCCCTCAAACAGCTCACGCTTACCACGCACGCTGGCCGTCACACCCCGCAAGGTTTCGCGTGCTTTGAAGTATTTCAGCGACATCTCGCCGCCCGATGCCGTCAGGCGATACTCCAAATCTTGCCAAGACGACCTATCGACCTTCACAGCTTCGCGGATGGTCTTTTGTGGCAACCCTGTTTGTTTAGAAAGCTCCCGAACAACTTTCGTGCGCGCCATATCCCCGGTGCGATTTAGCGCCCGACTGACCACCTTAGGTCCATCTTGGCCCAAAGCCCCCAACAAATTGTCGAATTGCTTCAAGCCTTTGACGTCAACCTCACCAACTTTGAACATTGGACACCCCGCATCGTAAAATATCAGGCAGACCCTGCCCTGCGAGCATTACCCCGCGATACATGGCGCACCTCCTCAGTTGGATTTCTAAGCGCTATTCACTCAAAGCATCGCGCATCCCCCGATGCCGATGCCACGCAAAAAAATAGCCCGGACGTTACCGCCGGGCTTTGTGATTAGACATATCTCTTAATTTTAAACGCGGTGATCGGCTATTGCCTGTTCACCGTGTTCCGGGCCTTGGTGTGTCACTTCCAGCTTTCGCTGTGATTACTTCATTTGACAGGGACCACTGGTCATCCTGTTTCGCTTCTAAATCGAACAGCCTGCATCTGTCAACACCCTTAACAATTTGCGTTTAACACTTAACATCCTCGGACAATAAGTCCGTTGAATTAAAATCCGAGGCTTAACAAAGGCTTCGCGATGGCGGGCTGTTGACGATTTTGAAGGACAGCTGCACCAGCTTTTGTCCTTTGCAGCTTAACAATCGAACGCAGAACGTTAAGCGCAACACAGCAAACAGATGGCGGCAATGGGCAGAAAGTGACATTTGCAAAGTCTGCCCGAAGCTTCGTTTCAGTTTTCAGGCCACTGTCCGCTCCCCTGGTAAAGCGGACAGTGGCACTGGAGTTCTCAAGGTGAGTCCTCTTTAAGTTCTCAGCGCCTCAGGCAAACAGAAGCTCCCGGCTGTTTTTCTTGTGCCGCTCCACGAGTTGCTTCTGCTTCTTTCCCGCTGGAAAGGGCCTTGCAGCTATGGGAAGATAGTCAGGCTCGGCCATCTCGGGAAACAGTGCGAATATTTCCTCTCGGGCCTGAACTGAAAGAGCCTTCAGCGCTTCCGGGCCAGTGTAAAGGCTTTCACTGGGTGCGCCTTCTGCATAGACGACTTCATGAGCATCAAAAAGCATGTGAAAATATTCCACTTCCTTCACCTCCTCATCGACAAAGATGCTTGGCAACTCACATAGTTTGATCGCCGGGACCAGAACTTCATCCTGATCAAAAATCCGTTTGGCAATATGTGAGCGGACCAGCATGCGGTGTTGACGCGAGACAAGAAGGTCACGTTCTGGCAGACCCTGCCCAAGCGCCCCGGCGGTGATGCGGACCGGACGCAGTTTCGGATTTGACATAAGCTGTACCATCGAGATTTTGCGCGACCCGAGCCATTTCAGTTTCTGGTAGCCGTGATCCATGGTCAGAACCATATCTCCTTTGTTGAGATTTTCTATTGCCTCAAGTCCAGAACTTGTTGCAATCATTGTCTCAATAGAAAAACAAACTACTGGTGGTGGCGCACTGTCTATGATTAGATCAAAGCCAACCCCCCTCTGTGTCACATTGTGGTCAAGCCCAATTGACGTGAATGGGCGGGTAATCACGAGTGTTTGTCTGCCAGGTTCCATCCCGGAAATAAATCCATTATTGATGGTTGTTTGTGATCCGGTCCAAGTCGCTTCGCCACTTGCAACAAGGTCTGAGACATCTACCAATTGGCCGTCAAGGATAACATGAACTGTCTCATTGTCATCAAAAGAAATATGAAACGCAATCTCCAGCCCAGATACTTCCTGAGAAAATTCCAGAAAGCCATCTCTCCGGCCACTCGTACCAATTATATACTTATCTGACCGGTCGTTCCAAATACGATCCGGATTACTTGCGTCGGGGGTAAAGACAGATGAACCATCTGGTGCGGTGGCAATGTCTCCATTCGATATAGTCCACGTAACTGTGTCACCAGCGTCGTTGAGAAATGTTCCCCCGTTGGGGCCTGTAAGCGCTATACCTGTCATGTTGTGTTACCTTTTACTGGGTAGAGAGAAATCCGGCAGGCGGTATCGATCTCTGAAAATTAAAATGTGCGGGAGTATTCGCCGTCATCTATCGTCGCTGGATCAGTGTGTTGTCGCCCTGAAGCGGCTGAATGCCAGTCAGAAGGTTGGTGGGCACCGTGCCATTCACAGTACTTACATTCTGATCGGTGACGATGAGAGCATCGCCCGCCGTAACTTGGAACATTGTCATTATCTAAACCTCAACTATCTAGTCGTTAACACTCGGGAGTGAGCGGCGGTTCGCAGATCGCGTTTGCTATTGGATGGTTGCGTCGCTGCAGTGCCCCGGATGAACGCGCAATCACGGGGGCCAATTTACTTTTCAAATGCAGGGGATGACGGGACAGAAGTTCAGAAACAAACAATACGCTGCCTGCGCCTATGTGGTGACAGATGTCAAAAACTGCCATGGACACACCTCCGACCTTGCCTGGGGTCACAATCAATGGACCCGTGATTCCGCGTTCGATCTGATCATTTGCAGGTATTTGATTGCCGGAATATCGAAAACTGCTTTGATTTCAGCAGGTGAGACCTAAGGCCAGGATTCTGAAACCTGGTCTGGCTTCCGATTGAATGCCCGACGTCAGATGGCAAAAATGCGAAAACCGCACTGTAGATGTACAGTGCGGAGGTATTGCCCAGGGCGTGTGCGTGTTTTGAGGTTTGTGATAGAAAGCAGATAAAAGTGCTAGGACAGGTCGTGCTCTTTCAGAGTTTCGGTCCCTTTCAGCAGACGCCTCAGAACTTTTAAAGGGCCGTTGCGTATGAATTGAAATGTGACGAATATCAGGCAGGAGATTAACATTTTCACGTCCCGCTTTCTAAAGGTCGCTCCTTATCGGGTGTAACGAGCATACTCATTGCAAATTCATGCACGCCTGCCAGCAACCGCCAGGAGCTGAAAGGAGCTGAAAGGCGCTCTTTGTTATTCGTCGCACTCTTGCCAACAATCCGACGTCGGCAATGCAGCGCCATGCATGAGGATGTTCACACAGCGCTCAGCACAGGTTCACTTAGAAAAAGTACACTCGTTACCCGGATAACCTACTTGCCCCTTGTTGAGGAGGTCCACTGTTTTACGGCCTAATTTCAACAGAAGGACGCTAGGTTCCATATAGTGAAATCAACCGAGAGAGCCTGTGAAGTTAGATGGGACTGACTGTATGCATCACCCCGCACGGCCCGGAGATTCATTGTATTTAGGTAAAAAAAACTGTTTCAGACACATTTACGTCAAATTGAAGTGAGATTGGGTAAATCAACCCATGATGGCAATCGTGAAGGTGCATTTCAGGGGACCCGTAGTGCGTTCCTTAGTTTTGAACCGGGTTTATAAACTAAAACTGCGAGACAACTTATGATCGATCTGAAGGCGGCTGAAGCCGCCCGCATATTATCACAACACAATAGCTTCCGCATCTCGGCTGAGGTGATGGGAACTTCAGCCGCAAGCTTCTCCCGCTATATCAGTCAGGCAGAGGAATATGCTGAACAGAGCCTGTTTGAGCGAAGCAGACAGGGGATTTTCCCGACATCGGCCGGGAAAGCATTTCTGAAAATGCTGGATGATCTGGATGAATCTCTTTCTCAGTTCAAAGCCAATGCAGAGCGCCTGCGGGCCGGAGGGCCAAGTCTGGTCAATATTGGAAGCGGGCCGCTCGCCACAAAAACTGTGATCGCACCACTTATAGCCGACATGTTGTCTGACTTTCCGGGATTTCGTGCGTTGATTAACGTCCGGGCGTCGAAAGAGCCACTTGAAGCTCTGCGTACCGGGACAGTCGATCTTGCCGTTTGTGATTTAACACATACACCCGATCTGAGCGGCCTGGAGATAAAGATTCTGAGAAAGCGCAGGACGGCGTTCTGGGCGCGCCCGCAGCATCCTTTGCACATGCAGAAAAAAGTGACTATTGCGGACATATTCAGTCATCCAGTTGCAACAGGCCACTTGCCAAAGTACTGGCGCAATCAGATCGCAAAGCTTCTTGGGGACACTGAAGCTGCGCGAAAGCATGTTGGCCATATGCCTCAGGTCGAAAGTGATGATTATGCACTATTGAATAATATCGCCTGTCGGGCTGATCTGATTTGTGGGGGAATGCTAGAAGATTTTGAACAACACCGCAAACTTGGCCTGCTGAAAGAAATCCGTACTGTTGAAGATATGACATGGAATATCTGTGCGGCCCGCCGAGATAACGTACGCTTCCCGGCGCTTGAGGAATTCTGGAATAGATTGTCTGATCAATACTGTGACTAAACAATGATCTACACTTTAGGAATGGCGGCTTTCAACGCGTTCCTGACTTTCACTGCTTCGGGCCTACAAATTGACAATTTTAGTGGCATGGGTCTGCATTGGGCTGCTAGCAGTCGTTGGAACATAAAGTCAAAAGGTCTGTGCAAATCTCCACCTCAATATCGCCGCCTAAGATATTAAGCATCACTTTCGCTGTTTGGCCGGAAATATCGACCACCCGGACACCCTCACCTGCAAATGGCCCATCGATCACCTGCGCCTTGTCACCAATCCCACACGCACGACGCGCGGCAACACGTCGTTTAACAGAATGTGCTACACGGCTATTTCCGTATTGCACCATCAATCGCTGCATCACGACGTCCGACATCTGGATTGGCCGGCCACCTGTGCCCATTACGCCAGCAACGACATCAAACCCCATCAACTCTAACCATCGTGTCTCATCCGCAGCCCAACCGACGAACATCCAATCCGCCAGCAATGGCACCGACACCAACTGTTTCTCTTTGGTGAAACGGTTTTTAATGCGCCAGACCTGCTTCACCGGCAAGAAAACCTCAAAGCCCGCACGTGTCAAAAGATGTTCAGGAAGAAACACACGCCGCCCCGTGCCCTTCACCCGGCGATAGCCCGGCTTCCCTGCCCGCCCAACATATTTTTCCTTTTCCACATCAACAACCGACGTGCGCGGGCCACCGTTTGCACGCGGCTTCATCCGAACTGCAAACCACTGCATTTCACGGGCAGAAATTTCACTCATGAACATTCGACGCCCCCGTTCACGAGGTTGGTGCAATAGGTCAGCTTGGCGCGGTACCAATCAATGAAACCTTGATCATCAGCGGCCAGCGTGACTTTCCGGTTCAGCTTGTCCTCTATCCGCATCACCCGGTCGCCACATTCAGCAGCCTCGCGGGCGATGGTGCGCTTATCGGATTCGTTCACAGGTGGCCGCTTGTGGCGCTCAAAGAACTGAAACTCTGCAACCAGCCGCCCAGCATCCAACGCCTCAGCCCCGGCGCGTGACGCAAACCAACTCAGCAAGTTTGACTCGTGCTTCAACGGACGGGCTTGCGCAACTTCGGCCAAACCAGTGATCGTCGCATAGCATGGCCAGAAACACTTGGCCGAGCCTTCGCCCTTGGTTTTCAAACTGTGCCGCAGACGCTTGAGGTTCTCATCCGACAGATAGGCCAGACCATCGGCAATTCGATCCAGATCCTTTTGCGCCTTCTCAGCTTTCACGCCCTTGGGAAAGCGAAAGCCAATATCCGCCAAGGGATCGATCAACAACCGGCGTACACGGTCGCGCTTTGTCTCTGCTGTCTCAGTCATGCTCTGGCCTTTCTCTGCAAATCCAACGTCAAAAAGTGACGCGGAGCTTTCGTAATTGTTCTTCCGTCACCAAACCCGCTGCGATCATTTCCCGTGCCAGTCCTGCATTGATTGCTGAACCTGTGATCGACTTCCCTGAGTTGATCTTCTCTGCCCAGAAACAAGCGATGTTAGACGCTTTTTGAACACCCTCGCGCGCACCCGCGCTGGTTCTTTCCAGGTTCTTTACAGGTTTATGTCCGATGGGTCGGACACGGGATCGGCCTTTTTTCGGACACGGCTTTGCGGTTTTTTCGGACACGGCTTTGCCTGAATCCCGTGTCCTATTTTCGGACACGGCTTTTTCAACATTTTGCGGTTTTTCGTCGTCCAGCGCCAAAATATAGAGGGTGCTTTTTTTGGTTTTTGTGGCCGCATTTGATCGCTGAATTCGACGGATCAAGCCGCGCTTTTCGAGGTCCGCCAGATGCAAGTTCACCGTGGAACGTGACATCTCACATTCCTCAGCCAAAGTCGCCTGACACGGATCACAGCGCCCCGTGTGGGAGTTGTGACAGTCCGATAAGAACCACAAGATGATTTTCGTTGAAGGCTTCAACCCACGCTGCTGAATGGCCCAATTCGTCGCTTTGTGGCTCATAGCACCGCCTCCCCATGATTGGCGCACATACGGCTTGTGGCAGCTATTGCTTCTTTCAGGCAATCTTCAGCACCAGCGATGCACGCCTGATAGGCTGCGGCGGTGCGCTGTGATCCACATAAGGCGGGATCATCGGACATGATTTGAAGGCAAGCGATAATCCCATCAAGACGCGCATGTGAACCAGACCGGGTTTACCGGAGATCATAAAGCTTGGAAGATAAGTCATGATCAAAGGAAATTCAGGAAACCGTTTTTCAACAGAAGTCCGGGCGCGCGCAGTGCGCTTGGTGCTTGAGAATGAAGCGGATTATCGGACGCGATCTGAGTGCTTCAGATCGATTTCGAAGAAGATAGGATGCAGCCCCGAAACGCTTCGGGACTGGGTTAATAAACAATCGATTGAGACAGGAGATCGGGAGGGTCTGACGTTGTCAGAGCGGGCGCAGATGAAGGAACTTCAGCGGGAAATCCGTGAGCTTCGTCAAGCGAATGATATCCTTCGTAAGGCGTCAGCTTTTTTCGCGGCGGCGGACCTCGACCGCCTACGGAAGAGATGATCATGTTTATAGATGACCACCGTGATCATCTTGGCGTCGAGGTGATTTGCAATGTTTTGCCGATCGCGCCTTCCACCTATTACCACCGCAAGTCGATTGATCGTTATCCCAAGAAGGCATCGGATCGAGCAAAGCGTGATGCCATCATAATGACTAGGATCACCCATTTCTGGGAGAATAGCGGGAAGCGCTATGGGGCGGTTAAGATCTGGCATGACTTGCTCGACGATGGGTTTGT
>NZ_JWIF01000017.1 GCF_000812685.1 Halocynthiibacter namhaensis | reverse complement strand
CTAGAAAACTAGAAAACTAGAAAACTAGAAAACTAGAAAACTAGAAAACTAGAAAACTAGAAAACTAGAAAACTAGAAAACTAGAAAACTAGAAAACCCGCTTGAACCAAAAAAGCCCCGAGGAGTGATCCCCGAGGCTTTTCAATTTCAAAATTGGGTCGACTTATTTGTCTGATGCGTCTTCAGATGCCAATTGGCTTGCGAACCAAGCTGCGGCAACTGGGTTCACGCCACCTTTAGAAGACGCAGTCACGCCTACAGCTGGGTTTGATTGTGTTTCGATGCCAGTGCCGGCCTCAGCTGCGAGGTTTTCAAAGATTTCAACGGCTTCCGAAGTGATTGGTGTGTGGCTTTCCAGAACAACGGCTTCGATGCCTGTGTTGTCTTGTGCGAAGTGTGCTTCGACGTCTTTGGCACCAGCAAAAGCAGGAGCAGCAACAGTCAGGGCCAGGATGGATGCGATTACAGTTTTCATTTTCATATTCCTAACGGGTCTGGGTTTGTGTATTTCGGTGGAAGTCTTGTTGCTTCCGATGTTGATGATTTGGGGACGCCCTCGATCACCTTCAAGACACAGAACTGTGAGGAATGCACTTTACATGTTCATTAATGCACATCATTGCGTGCGCATCGATTTTCGTCAGTCTTTGAAATCTGGGGCTCGTTTTTGTAATCCGGCCACGACTGCTTCCATCTGGTTCGGAGTTCCAATCAAACGCCCTTGCAATTCTGATTCAATCAACAGTGTGGCGGCTTCTGATGTTAGCTCTGTTCGATTGAACAGTTCTTTGGCAGCGCGCACGGCATCTGGGCTCTTTTCTACGATGCCTTGTGCGATTTCTGTGGCTCGGGCGAGGGCATCGTCGGCGAGTTCGGTTATGAACCCCCAGCTCAGTGCATCACGAGCCGTGAATTTGTCCGCGGTGTAAGTCAGGTTTCGCACCACATCTTCACGCGCGAGGCGGCGCATTAGGGCAACGCCGCCCATATCCGGTATTAAACCCCAGCGTCCTTCCATAATGGAAAACTGACAATCGGGCGAGGCAATGCGAATATCGGCGCCCAACATGATCTGGAAGGCACCGCCGAAGGCATAACCATGCAAAGCGCAAATTACTGGCTGAGGCAGACTGCGCCAAACGGTGGTCACATGTTGAAAGAGATTGGCATCGCCATGGCTGCGTTTCATGATGCCGCCGTTTTGAGTGACGTATTGTGCAAGCTTGGGTATTTCGTTTAGATCAAGCCCAGCCGAGAATGCATTGCCTTCGCCATGCAATATCACCGCCCGAATATCGTTGCGGCTCGCAAGGGACGCGCCGGTGTCGCTGATCTCTTCCAGCATTTGCAGATCAAGGGCGTTGCGCTTTTCCGGGCGTGATAGGGCTACAAACGCGATTTGGTTGGCTTCTGTAACAGTGACACGCGCATTCATTTGGGGGTCACCGCCATCATTGTGCCCAGTAAGACAGCGATCAGCGTCTCGGTGTCGCCACTTTGTGCAAATACCTTTGCTTCTGCAACGGTAAGGCTGCGGCCCGATTTTATGACGGATCCACGCGCGACCAAACTGGTTCCTCGGGCAGGGGCTAAAAGGTGGATTTTCATTTCAGTTGTAAGGACATCATATCCTTCAGCCATTAAGCTTTGTGCCGCGAAACCTGCTGCGCTGTCGCCAATCGCAAAAGCCAGACCAGCATGGGCAAACCCTTGTTGTTGGCTGACTTCTGGGCGGATACGCGCGGTGATTTCGCAAAAACCTGGCTTAAGAACCTCCATTTGCGCTTTGAGGGTCTCCATCATGCCTTGGGCTGCAAAGCCATTGCGTGCTCGATCAACGGCACCCGCGTACCTAAACGTATAATCCATTGGCTGACCTCTTGTTGTGTCGGGTTACAGCCATTCTGGCACATTTCTTAAGGATATCGGTGAATTCCGTAACGTTCACTTAAGGCGGATGCAGCAGTTGCAACTGATTAAGCGTCATTGTAATCAAATTACAGGTTGATGAGTGATTGTTATGTTAAACGGCTACCTCCATCTCATTTGGGTTGAATTCTGCAGGGCGTTTATGTGCGCTCTCAACTGGAATTGCATGTTTTTGACATGGCTGATCCTGTTCGCGACGGGACCGTTTGGAATCTATCAAGACTTATTATGGGCAAATGCGCTGGCTTTTTGGGCCATCGTTGTTCTGATGTCATCGATTATGTTATCCTTTCTACTGGGATTTGCATCTGTGGCTTTGCCCAATTGCCCGTATTGGGCCCGCCGCGTACTGGGCGGGTTGATTTTTGCCGGCGGGATCATACCGTTTAGCAGCTGGGTTTATCAGGCCTTTTGTAATGACTCGTCACTGATTTCGCCTCGGATGCCGATGTTGTATATTTTCGCGTTTTGCGTTGCGATGTTGGTGTTCGCGGTCATTGGTGTGATTCAAGTCGCGAAACCCGAGGAAAGCCAGCGAGCTGATCAGGTGCAGTCTGAACATAAATCTGAGGTTGCCCCCGAAATTCGTTTGTTGGAACGCGTGGCAAAAGCCGATCGTGGGATGCTTATTCGTGTGTCCGTCGACGATCATTTCGTTCAGGTTTATACAGATAAGGGGATGTCGCGTTTGCGCATGCGTTTACGTGATGCCCTAAATGAGGTTCCTGAAGGTATGGGATTGTCGGTGCATCGGTCACATTGGGTTATGCGTGATAGCGTGGTGCGAGCCGAAAAGATCGGAGCAAAAACCACACTTTTCCTTAAGGACGGCACATCTGTTCCTGTCAGTCGAACTGCGATGGCGAAGGTGAAGGCCGAAGGTTGGTTATGAGTTCGGCAGGCGCGGAGTTAATGACCGAATGAGATTTTGAACCGCTGTGGGCAGCGATGTGTCAGCAGTTTCAGGGGCATCATCCAAAGCGCTGTCGATATCTTTCACCAAAATTGCGATGGTGTTATCAGGCGTATGACCGTCGCGCGCAAATTCAATTTCGTCAAAGCCACTTGCCAGCCAGTTTTGGCCTGAAGATGTGTGAATGAGGTCGAGCAGGGCGCGTTCATCTATTCCGGTTTGATCGGCCCAATCCAGTACCAGACGTGTCATAGCGGTCGAAGATGCTGCCAGCAGGTTATTCAAAACCTTCGCGGACATGCCTGCGCCGAACGCGCCCATATGATGGAAGTGAGATCCCATGTGTTTTAGTAAAGGTTGGAGCGCTCCTATATCGGTGTCAGCCCCACCCAACATGAATGAAAGACGTGCTTCCTGAGCTGCAATTGCAGCGCCAGACATTGGTGCGTCCACAAGGGCAATGCGCGTGGGTATGCGGTCACGTAACCCCCGGACATAGCGTGGTGATAACGTCGAGCAGACTGCTACCCGTTCAAGGTGTGGTGCGCGCGTGATGAAGGATTGATCTAAAAAAAGAACCTCATCCGTTTGTGCGATGTCGCGAACCACGGTGAACAAAGTGGATAGATCGGCGGCAAAAACATCAGGATCATTGGTCATGACGTCAGACAATGGGCCAAACTCTTGAGGGGAGCGTATGTCAAAGCCACGAACGGGCAAGCCCGCACGCCGAAGTGCGGCTAACATTGGCGCTCCCATGCGTCCGCATCCTACGATTCCTATTGTCATCAGTGAACGATCTTTTCTTCTTTAACGAACATATTGGCCCAAGCCCGATCAATGAGGGCAGGGGACATTTGGTATGGTATGCCCTCAAACTCGCAGATCGAAATCATCTGATCAATGAGAAACACGGGCTGATAGTTCGCATATATGTTGTCGATCGTCGGGTATTTCTTTTTGAGGAGATGCACGAGAGATGCTTCGTCCAATGGCATTTTCTTTTTCCGAGCCACCAGCGCAAAAATCTTTAAGAAGTCTTCTTGGGTTGGGCCGTCGATTTTGATCTTAAAGAAGATCCGGCGCAATGCCGCCTTATCGAAAATCTCGTTTGGGTGGAAATTGGTCGAAAAGATAACCAAAGTGTCGAAAGGCACTTCGAATTTTTCACCCGATTGTAGCGCCAGAATATCTTTGTTTTCTTCCAGCGGAACAATCCAGCGGTTCACCAAGGATTGCGGTGGTTCGGCTTGACGGCCAAGGTCGTCCACGATGAAAACACCGCCCGTGGATTTCAACTGTAACGGGGCTTGATAGGTGCGCGCCGTTGGGTTGTACACAAGGTCAAGCATGGACAGGGACAACTCGCCGCCAGTGATCACTGTGGGGCGCTCACATAAGACATAACGCGTGTCAAACCGGCCAGATGTACGGCGCAGAGAGTTCGGATCGTCAACCTGTTCTTCGGCCTCGGAATGTACGATTGGATCGTAAACCGTGATAACCTGGCCCGCATATTCGATGGCGCGCGGAATGTATATTTTGTCACCAAGTGCGTCGCGGATACCGTTTGAAATGGATGATTTTCCGTTTCCTGGGGGGCCATACATCAGAATGGAACGCCCAGATCCGACAGCAGGCCCCAAATGGTCAAGCAACTCGTCTGGCAAAATCAAATGCCCCATGGCATCTATCAATTTCTTGCGGGTGATCTGGATGTCGCGAATGGACTGGCGCTTAATTTGTTCGCGGTAAACATCCAGCGGCACAGGCATTGCGCCGAAATATTCCGATTGTGTCAAAGCGTCTGCCGCCCGTGCCTTGCCCAGATCCGTCAGCTGGTATCCCATTTCGGTTCCACCACTGGCGTGCATGGTGCCGGTTGCTTCTATCAGGCGTTGATCACGCCCTAAATCCACAAGCTGTTGGGTGACAGGAACGGGCAGGCAGATGGCCTTCGCGATTTCGCTGACCTGTTCGCAGTTTTTGCGAAACATCGTCTTAAGCATGATGTCCCGCATCATCACTGGGGGCAATTGCATCGCATCCAGCGTGCGCGGAGAAGGCGGAGGCGTGACGCCTGGCCCAGGTGTATGCGTGTTCATTTTTCGGCCTCTTGAGCATCATAAGCTGTTGGGAAGGCGTAACGTTGATACTGGTAACGGTTTAGTCTTAAGGTATGTTGAAAACGGCCTTTGGCGTCGTATTCTTGGTTTGGGGCGTGACCTAATCACAGCCCTTGGCGAAGGGCCATAGCCAAATATATGACCATCGCCATGCCCAAGGCTAACCCCATTGGAAATTTATGTTCTGACCAACTTTTCCACTCGGGGGTTAACATTTGAATGCGAGGGAACATACGCAGAGCACGATGACCAAAAAACGCGGCCAACAGTGACGCTGCGAGAATGCCCAAGAACAGTACCAGATCACCATAAGCGATGAATGGGGCCATTGCTGCGCAAAACTTGGCATCTCCACCACCCAATTGCCCGGTCGCATTCAGGATGAAACCAGCAAGTAAGATCACGGCGAAATGCACAAGCCGCCACAGATAAGTGTCAAACCCCAAGGCAATCGGCCCCAAAACGAGGAAAACCGCCAACATAGCTAAGACCAAAACGTTTGGGATCTTCATGAACTTCATGTCGTTCCACGCCACAAACAGGCAAATGGGAAGGACAAAGGGCAGAAACCAAAGGGCCGCGTAATAAGTTGTTTCCATGTCTGGTCGCCTAGAGTTAGTTGGAATTATCAAGCGCGCGCAAGCTACGTACGGCGGCGTCGAAATGCTGGGGATGACTGTTGATCGCTTCTTCCAGAAGGCCGCGTCCAATGGAAACATCACCTTGTTTAATCGCAGAAAGCGCGATGGTGTGCAGTAGCATGGCCCGTTCCGTTTGAGACATGTTTACAACGGGAAGGTCATAGTTACGCTGTGCCGCGCGGGCCAAAACCAGGTTGTTTTTGGTCGTGAATAAGTTGCGGTCAAAGGTAAGGGCGCGTTGGAACATTTTCTCAGCGTCGTTGAACTTGCCTCGAGTCAGCTTCGAATAACCCCAATTGTTGTAGACGGCACCGGGCTGTGTCGTGAGGCCCGCAGCGGTTTCATAAAAGCTGTCAGCGCGATCCCAATCTTGGTTACTATCAGCAACCATAGCTTCTAAGCGATAGCGCCTATAGGTCTCATGGGTGGGGATAACTGTGTTCAACACGGCTTCGGCTTCATCCCAGGCGTTGGTGCGGATCAGCGCCTCGGCAAGGTTAACCTTATCTTCTGACGTGGCCTCTGGATGGGCAACGACGTCGCGCCAAACTTTAACCGCGTCATTGGGGTTTCCGGCTCGAATGAGGGACTTAGCAAGCCCGCGTTTCACGTCGATACGATCCGGGTTGGCAGCAGCCGTCCGGGCGAAATAGCTGACCGCCTCGTTGGGGTCGGCTGCATTTAACATAACGTCGTTGAGGTTGCTTTCATCGATGACGTTTAGTTCAGATAGGGCGCGTTCGACTTCGACCTCACCAGATTTTTGGCATGCTGACAGCATAAGCCCCGACAGGCAGAGAGTAATAAGTATGGTTTGGCGCATTTTAGCGTCCTTTTTTCTGCTCATTTATGAGGGGGACAGCAGAAGATAGCTTCCATTGCCCCGCCCAATCAGGTCGAATGACCCAGCGTCTGTGTCTTTATATTCCAAGTTGTCGTTTTTTGCGATAGCACCGCGTAGGTTGTCACGAATTGAGTCACTTTCGCCACTGTCCAATGCGTAAGCGCGTTGAAAAATAAGGACGGCTTCGGCGGTTTTATTGCGTTCCATCAGTACAACACCAAGATTGTTCCAGGCGGCGGGAAAGTCAGGGCCGGTTGAAACCGCATCACGAAGGGTTTCTTCGGCCTGCCCAAGTCGCCCCAATTTCAGCTGAGCCGATCCAATGGCGGATAGGGTGTCTGGGTTTAACCCGTGTTGACCGGCCGCCCTGTAATAAGCATCAAGTGCTAGAGCATATTCCTGAGCTGTCATTAAGCGGTGACCCACAAGAAGGGTATCGACCGTGGTCGATGCATTGCGCGGGGCGCGTGGGGGAAAGGGCCCAGTGCCCTGTGGTGCAAAACATGCGCCTAGGGGCAGTAGCAAGGTAACTGAAAACCCTACGACACGAAGCTGCTTGGCAAACCCGGTTGAAGAAAGCGCCATTAGCCCTGCCCACCAAGCAGCTCAACGATGCCATAAACTGAAGGGCCAATCAGGATGATCAACAGGGGCGGAACCGTGAGCATCATAGTGGCGAGGGTCATCTTCGTCGGAAGTTTATTCGCTTGTTCTTCGGCACGCATCACGCGCTTGTCGCGCATCTCAGCCGCGTATACACGCAACGCGTCGGCGATGGATGTGCCAAATGTTTGGGACTGAATAAGCACGGTTACGAAGCTTGAAACATCTTGCACGCCCGCGCGTTCTGACATGTCGCGCAACACTTGGGTTTTGTCTTTCCCTGCCTTCATCTCATGAGACACCATTGCAAATTCATCCGCCAAGGCGGGGAAACCTGCGCGTATTTCGGCGGCGACGCGAATGATAGATTGGTCCAATGATTGCCCTGCTTCGACGCAGACCAGCATCATATCCAGCGCGTCGGGAAAGCCGTTTATGATTTCTTCTTGGCGTTGCGCGACCCGGCGTGTGACCCAGTATTTGGGCGCCATATATCCGATCATGCCAGGCACCATGATGGTCAAAACCATGGTTTGCGTATCGACATCGCCCTTTGACTGCTTGAGAAGCGCCATAACTACGCCAACAGCAAGCAACCCAAGACCGAGAGCAAATTGCGCGAAGTGATACGTGCGAACCGCTTGTTTGGAAGGATACCCTGCTTGAAGCAGTTTTAGGCGGACCGCAGAAAACTCTTCTTCGTCTTGGGGTTCCAGAAAGTTTGAATATTTCTCAAGCTTGTCTGCCTTGCTATTGTGGCGCAACCGTTGATCTTTTGAAACTGTCTTGGCTTTCGTTTCGCGGCGTAGCTTGTCTAGTGGATCTTCCTTTTGGGCAAGCATCGCGGGCAATACGGCAAGAATAAGAACCAGTCCCACGACCCCCAGTGCGATCAATGGGCCAAGTTCACCAAAGTAATCGATCAACAGGTTATTAACAGATTCGAGCATATCGAAATTTCCATTCGGAACAGTAATTTAAACTTTGATGTCGACCAAGGCGCGCATCACGATGACGTTGACCGTTAGAAAGGCCGCAACCACGAGGCAAGCCGGGATGAACACGGGCGTGTCCATCACTTCGTCATAGTAGTCGGGTTTAAGTATATTAATGACAAGAAGTGCACCAAGGGGGAAGCCAGAGAGAAACATACCAGACCATTTTGCTTCGGCGGTGATGGCTTTGACGCGGCGAAACAGTTTGAAGCGCGAGCGGATAACAAGGGACAAACCATGAAGAATTTCGGCTAGATTACCACCGGCCTGCTGCTGGATTGTCACCGCGACTGCCAGAAAGCGAAGATCCTGCATATCAAGGCGTTCAGCCATATCTTTAAGGGCATCGCCGACGTCGCGCCCGTAGGCTGCTTCGTCAGAGATCACGCCAATTTCTGATGCCAGCGGATCAGGCACTTCGTTCGAAACGATTGTCAGCGCTGATGTGAACGGGTGCCCGACACGTAGGCTTCGCACCATCAAGTCAACGGCTTCGGGCAGTTGTTCTTCGATCATGGCAAGGCGCTTTTTGGCCTTTCCGTTGATCCAAAAGTAGACACCAGCGACGCCCATAATTGCAGAAATTCCGAGACGTAATCCAGGGGCTGTGCTGGTACCAAAGGTTAAGCCAACCCAGGCGACGACCGCGAGAACGCCCATCATCATGAGCAATTGCACGGGGGTGAAGGCGATGTTGGCCTTTTGGGCTTTCTGCGCCAACAGTGAATAAAGCGGGATTGAATTGAACTTTAGATGCTGTTCCATCTCCTTTCGGAGTTGGTCGAGAACCTGTTCGCGTCCTTCGCCTTTTTCTAACATTTCCAAACGGCGATTGACCTTGCTGTTCAGGCTGATGGATTTCCCAAATACTGTGAGGTAGATACCCTCAACCAGCAGGATAACACCGATAAAAACAAGGCCATAAATGATGAGTTCTGGATCAATTGACATAGGTTACTCTGCGGCGATGGGTTCGAATATGGAAGTGGGAAGATCATAGCCCCACATGCGGAATCTCTCTGAGAAGTGAGAGCGCACGCCGGTGGCGGTAAAATGTCCAATGATTTTATTATCGGAGGTGAGGCCCACGCGCTGATAACGGAACACTTCCTGTAGCGAGATTACATCGCCTTCCATCCCCGTGATTTCGGTGATGGAGGTCATGCGACGTGACCCATCTTGCAGGCGCGAGGCTTGCACAATCAGGTTCACCGCAGATGAAATTTGGTTTCGTACGGCCTTCAGCGGCATCTCGATCCCGGCCATTGCGATCATGTTTTCCAGGCGCGAAATGCCATCGCGGGCAGAGTTGGCGTGAATCGTTGTCATAGAGCCATCGTGGCCAGTGTTCATGGCTTGCAGCATGTCAATAACTTCTTCGCCACGCGTTTCCCCCACGATAATGCGATCCGGTCGCATCCGTAGTGCGTTTTTCAGGCAATCGCGTGGGGATACTTCGCCTTTTCCTTCAACGTTGGGTGGGCGACTTTCCATGCGCCCGACGTGAAGCTGTTGCAGTTGAAGTTCCGCCGTGTCTTCGATTGTTAGGATACGTTCTGAATTGTCGATGAAAGACGACAAGGCGTTCAAGGTCGTGGTTTTACCTGACCCGGTACCACCAGACACGATTATGTTGAGACGTGTGGATACGGCGGCTTGCAAATAGGCGGCCATTTCTTCGGTGAAGGCCCCAAAATTCACGAGATCATCAATGCCGAGCTTGTCTTTCTTGAACTTACGAATAGAGACCAATGACCCATCAACTGCGACGGGCGGGACCATAGCGTTGAAACGCGAACCATCTTGTAGGCGCGCATCGACATAGGGATTTGATTCATCCACGCGGCGGCCAACGGCGGACACAATTTTGTCGATGATGCGCAGCAGATGTCGTTCATCTTTGAAGGTGACGGTCGACAGCTCAAGTTTTCCGTCACGCTCGACAAACACCTGTTGTGGACCGTTGACCAAAATATCGTTTATGGTGTCGTCTTTCAGAAGCGGCTCAAGCGGGCCAAGACCGGTAACTTCGTCAAACAGTTCTTGGTTCAGAGTGTTGCGTTCCTCGCGGTTGAGAACAACGCCCATCTCTTCGAGCGCCTCAGAGGCAATGGAGACAATTTCCTGGCGCAGATCCGTTTCCGTGGCATTTTCAAGTGCGGCCAAGTTGAGGTTGTCTAGCAATTCACGATGGAGCGCAGATTTGATTTCCCCTAAGCGCTGTTTGCGCTTTTTTGCCTTGTCCTCTGTTGGGGATTGGCTGGCTTTGGGGGCCTCTGCGCGGCGAACGACTTTGGCTTGTTCGGCTGCTGGCTGTGTCGGGTTTTCTACCGGTGCAGTCGTCGGTTTAGCTGCTGGTGTTTGCCCGGGCTTTTTATAGCGAGAGAACATAAAATTAAGTCCTTTAAGAGGCCAGCCTTAACGGCCGGTTTCAGCGGCCTGATTGACCTCATGAATGGATTGAGCGAGTTTGTGGATCTCTTTACGCATCGGGTTTTTGGCTGCTGTTTCCATCAGGGGCAATCCGTGATCACCCGATTGAACAACAGGTTTTCCCCCATCAGGAATTTGAAGTTCGATCACAATGTCTAAGCTTTCGGCTAAACGTTTCACGCGGCCCTTGCCCGTTAAGTCGGTGAACTTCGGCGCGCGGTTTAGAATGTAGCGCAGCTTCTCGTAAGGCAATTCTTCGGATTTAAGCGCGCGGATCATGCGCAACGCGTTCTGGGCGGATCTCATATCCAATTCCAAGGTCGAGAAGTATACATGCGCTTGGTGCAGGATGCTTTCCGTCCATGCGACCAAGGTTGTGGGCATGTCGATTACAATATAGTCGAAATTCGTGCGCGCAGTTTCCACCAACTTGTCGATGTCTTCCGCAGTTACGATATCCAATGGTAGGATATCTGCGGGCGCGGTCAGGACGTGTAGCTTGTCGTTGAAGGTCAAAAGCGCTTGCATGAAGCTTTCGTTATCCATGGAATTGGTGTCTGACAGTAATTCGTAAACCGCATCACGGCGGGGCAGATCTAGATACGTTGAGACGCTGCCGAATTGAAGGTCGAGATCCAAGAGGCAAACCCGCGGTGGATTTTTCTTGTCTATATTTGCAAGTTCCCATGCGAGGTTCACAGCGACAGTGGTTGCACCTGTGCCGCCAGAAATTCCATGCACAGGAAGTACGACCCCATTGCGATCCCCAGTGGCTTTCAGGGTTGAACGCATTTCTTGGGGAACTTCGGGTTCGGCTTGGGCAGGTATCTTGGGTTTGCGCAGGCGATCAATTGCATTGTGCAGTTCACCTTCGGGAAGCGGGTAGGGGATGAAATCACCGGCCCCCATGCGCAGGAGCTGATGCAGCGCAATCGGGCTTACCTCTTGCGCAATTAGGAT
This sequence comes from Halocynthiibacter namhaensis, assembly GCF_000812685.1. Classification (GTDB taxonomy): domain Bacteria; phylum Pseudomonadota; class Alphaproteobacteria; order Rhodobacterales; family Rhodobacteraceae; genus Halocynthiibacter; species Halocynthiibacter namhaensis. The sequence continues at coordinate 50,684 of NZ_JWIF01000017.1, read as the reverse complement.
AACGTCGATTTCTTTGGCGTTGGCAATGCCGATAAGTGCGCCGATGTCAGCCAAACGTTCCTCATCGTGATCATCAATCGCGATGGCGACGAATTCCAGCTGGCTTGCCTCGGGCTGGTCTAAGAAGGCTGCGGCATCTTCAAAGCTGAGATCCCCCCAACTTTCCCCAAGTTCACTTTCCATGTCATCGATCAACAGATCAAAGTTTTGGACATCCCTTGAAATGGTACATGCCACGATTGGGGCGGGTTCTGGCTGCAGCATTGCATTACTCGACATTTGGCTCATGGCCTCCTGATACAGGATCCCGGTTAATTTTCGGGCAATTCCTGAATATTCCTAGATTCACAGCGGCATGGACCCGGCGATTGGCGCGAATCTACGTCGTCAGGCAGCCCATTCCTGAATTTGAGGGGTAATTTGGGCAATATTGCGGCTAAAAAATCAAAATTGGATAAGTTTTGGCAACAATGTGACGATAGATATCGCAATTTGGGTGGGTGTTGTTGCATGATGCGATATTCAACACGCAAAATGAAAATGGGATGCGACAACCCCGCCGCATCCCATGAACTTAAAGTCCGCCGATTGAGCTTGCAGGCGTTGTTTCAGTGAGCGGTGAAGCACTTTGAACGTACCCCCGCCAGACAACCTGTGCGTATTTTCCATTCAAAATCGTCGGATTGTTCTGAACGAAACCAGACACACCTGTGACGGTACGGCGGTTGCGGCGTTCGCGATTCTCAGTCTGCACGAGAGGTTGGGTTTCCCCAAGTGAACTGACGGCTTCCAAGCGATTGCGATCAATGCCCTGAGCGATCAGGAAATTAACAGCAGCACGTGCACGGCGCATGCCGAGGCGGTGGTTGCTGGCGTTGCCCCCTACGAGATCCGTATGCCCGAAGACGCGAAACCTGATCTCGGGGAATTGTTTGATCCAATTGGCCTGCTGCAACAATACTTGTTTGGCTTGTGCATCCAGAGTTGCATCATTGAACGCGAAGTTGATCGTGCTTGGAACTTCGTTTTCAAATCGGTTTGCTAAGGTGACCGCAAAGTCGAGTTGACCCGTTTGGATGAGCTCATTGTTCATCCCGGCATTGCCAAAGTTGCCGCGATCAATGACGCTGCCCGCTTCCTTATAGAATTGCAGGTTTGAGCCCGGCGCACAGGCGGCAAGCCCGGCAAGGCTGGAAGCCATAATCACGGATCGCAAAACTGTTTTGCGGCGGGAGTGTGTATTGGTTTTCATGATCTTCACTCCATCACATAGCCGTAGGAGCCAGAAAAGTCCTGGCGAGAAATTTCAGCTGCCGCGCCGGTTGCTGCACGACCTTCCGAGGCAACACGGCCACGTAAGAACAGATCCGCCTCGGTTGGGGGACGAACGCGATCTGTCGGCAGGGCCAAGGCTTCGCCACGGGTTGGGCTGACCAAGTGGGCCGTGACGATAATGACAAGTTCCGATTGGTTGCGGGTGTATTCTGCAGACCGAAATAATGCGCCCAGCACTGGGATGTCACCCAACCACGGCACCTGTGAGTTCAAGTCGCGGAAATCATCCTGCAACAGGCCTGCAATCGCAAAACTTTCCCCATCGCGCATTTCCACCGTGGTGGATGTCTCGCGGCGGGTGAAGGCGGATACGTTGATGCCCCCTGTCGTGATTGAATTGGTCGGGTCAAGCGCGCTTACTGCTGCATTAAGTGTAAGATTGATGACATCTTGGTCGACCACACGCGGTGTGAAGTTCAGCTCAACACCAAATGGCTTATATTCAATCGCGATATTGCCGTTCTCTTGGGGAACGGGGATGGGGTATTCGCCACCCGCAAGGAATTTCGCCTCTTGGCCAGAAAGCGCAACAAGATTGGGTTCAGCCAAAGTGCGCACAACGCCACGACTTTCAAGCGCCTCAAGCATGACGGAGAGTTGGACATCACCGATGCCAATGGTTCCCGCAATGCCGCCGACTGAGGCCGGGTTGATGTTTAAAACTGTGGATCCGGCGCCACCAATGGCACCGGGAAGCAATGCCCCACTTCCGCCTGCACCGCTTATGGCACCATCTGAACCGCTGGTGCCCAATGTAACACCACCGTTCAATGCCTTGCGCACCGAACGCTGCATTTCGGCGAAACGCACTTTTAACATAACTTGTTGTGTGCCACCGACGCCCATCAGATTGGACACACGCCCTGGGGCGTAACGTTCTGCCAAGTCCAGCGCGCGATCAAGTCGGGCGATGGATGAAACGATGCCTGACAGCACGATGCCGTCATTTGCGGTGCGTACCTCAATCGGTTCGCCCGGCAAGATTTGCTGCAATCGTTCTTTAAATTCGGCCACATCAGGTGTGACCTGCACATCAATATTGGCCATCAACCCACCTTCGGGGGACAGCAATGTCAACGTCGTGCGACCTGGAATTTTCCCCAAAACGTACAATGTGCGTTCATTGAGTGTCGAAATCTCAGCGATGCCTGGGTTGGCCATCGCCACCTCAGAGAAGATAGCTTGGGTTTCAACGACAACCGCGCGGTTCATCGGAACCCGAAGGGTCGCGGATGTTTGGCCTTGCAGTACGCGTATCGCGCCGGGTTGGTCCTGTGCGGATGCGGATTGTAGGGAAACGGTGTGAAAACTGGTAAACGATACGGCAAGGCCAAGAAGCCCCGCTTTTAAGAAGTGTGTGTGTGTCATTGTGACCTGCCTCTCCGATCACTGCTTCGCCTGAGCATTTTTGCCCTTATTGTAGAAGAGGATGGCGGATCGAGTGAAATTTTGCAACAATTTTCAATGCGAGGGATGTTGTTGTTGATCAGGGGCAACACTCGTCTAGGGATAGTTAATATTTCAAATTTTGCGCTACATTCGGTGTGCAATAAGTGAATTACGGCGTAAATGTGGCGTAAATATGTCCGATTTGGGCTCGCGGTTGCTTTCGTTGTGTTCTTGCGGATCATCTTTTGGTTGTTATTGGGGTGGCGGCGTAAACAGATGTGAGTTGCATTTTGAGGAGGGCAGCGTACTGCCGCTGATGTGAAATTCAATGGGGAGTCAGCCCTTTGAATTTCGCCAATTTATGCTATCTAATCATCCAACCGAATATGGAGAGAATTGTCATGAGTGACACCAATGTGGGCCTGATCGGTCTGGGTACGATGGGAAGCGCATTGGCGCTTAATATCGCGGAAAAGGGCTTTAATCTGGCGGTCACGACGCTCCGACCTGAACGCGTTGACGCCTTTTTAAACGATGCAGCAGACCTGCATGGCAACATAAGTGATCATCTGACGGGTGCGAAATCCCCCGAAGAAATGGTTGCAGCTTTGACATCACCACGTTCCCTGATTTTACTGGTGCCTGCGGGCAAGGCGGTGGATGCCATTGTTGAAACATACGCGCCTTTGTTAGAACCGGGTGACACGATTATTGATGCGGGAAATGCGAATTTTCATAACACGCGCAAGCGAGCTGAACTGTTGGCTGCAAAGGGCTTGCATTTCGTTGGCATGGGCGTTTCGGGCGGCGAAGAAGGTGCGCGGCATGGCCCATCAATCATGGTCGGCGGCGCTGCGGAAAGCTTCGTGCCAATCCGCCCAATGATCGAAGCGATTTCTGCGAAGTTTGAAGGCGACCCTTGTGCTGATTGGTTGGGCCCGGATGGCGCGGGGCATTTTGTGAAAACTGTTCACAATGGCATTGAATATGCGGATATGCAGCTGATCTCTGAGGTGTATGGTCTGTTGCGGGATGGTGAAGCCGTTGCGCCAAAGGACATTGGTGTTCTGTTTGAGGGCTGGAATGCCGGTGGCCTAAGTTCATATTTGATGGAAATTAGCGCCGAGATCTTACAAACAACGGATCCCGACACTGGCGCGCCGATGGTCGATGTGATCAAAGATAAAGCCGGACAAAAAGGCACGGGACGTTGGACTGTGATCGAAGCCCTATCGTTGGGGCAATCAGCCAGCGCGATCGAGGCGGCCGTTGGTGCGCGTGGTTGGTCGGCAGATCTTGCTGCGCGGGCGCGTGGCGAAGCGCTTTTCCCAGGTGTTGGTCAGAAAGCGGTTGTGTTTGATCGCGATGATCTGGAAGCGGCATTGCTTGCGGCGCGGATCATTGCCTACGCCCAAGGTTTCCAAGTTTTGACTGCAGCATCTGAGGAATACGACTGGAATGTCGATATGGCACGCGTCGCTGAGATCTGGCGCGCAGGATGCATTATTCGGTCGGCATTGCTGGATGATATTTCCGATGCGTTCCGCGGGGACCTGCCTGATGGGCGGTTGTTGTTTGCGCCGGCATTTCATGACGCTTTGTCCAAAGGCAGTGATGCCATGCGTCGGGTGATTGCATCTGCGATTGCTCAGGGCCTGCCGGTTCCTGGGTTTTCTGCTGCATTGGCATGGTTTGACACAATGCGCCAGGCCCGCGGGACCACCAATATGGTGCAAGCGCAACGAGACTTCTTTGGGGCGCATGGGTTTGAACGTTTGGATCAATCCGGCGTGCATCATGGGCCTTGGGGCAGCTAAGCCCAGCATCATGAATAAGTGTTTAAAAATGGCCATCCCAAGGGATGGCCATTTTTTGTTCTGGCGGCTTAACCGCGAGGGCGTGGGTTCTTAACGCGCAGGGTTGGTGGGGCCTCGGTTGGATCTTCGGGCCAAGGATGCCTAGGATAACGGCCGCGCATGTCTTTGCGCACATCGGCCCAAGAGGTTTTCCAAAAATTGGGCAAATCGGATGTGACCTGCACAGGCCTGCGCGCGGGTGAGAGTAAGGTCATGCGCAGGGGCTGGGCTGGGGTGCCGACGCATGGATGCTGTGTTGTGCCAAAGACTTCTTGGATGCGCAGCTCAATGCTGGGGGTTTCACCGCTGTAATCAATCGGAATACGGTTTCCAAGCGGGCTTGTGAAATGGGCGGGCACCAGGCGATCCAGTTCCATCAATAGATGATGGGGCAGATAAGCGCGCAGAGCGTCAAAGGTTTCAAATGCGCGCAATTCGCGGCTGTTGCGCGGGATCTTGGATGCGGTGCTCAGCCAAGGCAGTAACCAAGACCCCGCGCTGTCAAATAGGGCGTCATCGGAAAGATCAGGGCAACCGGGCTGACCAGACATCAAACGGGCGCGCGAGAGAAATAAGTGGGATTTCTTCGAAAACGCTGGGCGGAGATCCTGCCAACCTTCCAAGGCCGCCGTCGCGATGGCATCTGTTGGCACATCTTTCCAGATCTGGTCAGACAGAGTGATGGCCCCAAGGCGGGTTTGATCACGGGATAGAATGCGGTCCTCACGCCGCGACCAGAGACAAGATTGCACCTGTGTTATGTTGCCGGAATACAGGGCCCGCACTTCGCTTTCAGAAATCGCCACGGCTAACCGCACACGGGCTTCTCGGGGGTCGACGTCTAGATCGGTTGCCACAATGAGACGTTGTCCCGCCAGCGGGTCTTCAGGTTTCATGATGGCGCCTTTGCCGCCGCTCATTAAGAAGCGCGGGTCGTCACCTGGGCGACGCAATGCGATACGATCAGGATAAGCGAGGGCGGCCATCCCAGCGATGCTATGGGACTGCGCTTGGGGATGTTTCGCACAGAGCCGGCTGAGGCGCTTGACCTCGTCCTTGATGCGAGACAGGGCACCGTGATCCAGTTGAAACCCATGATCCGACAGAAAATCTTTCGTATGTGTGATCGCAGACACGCGAAGGGAAAGGTCAGCAGGTGCTGTGCGCGGTAAAGGATCGCGATCCGCAAGGAGTGCCGCCAATGGGGCCGCAGCTGGGCCACATAAAACAAGCATATGTGCAAGACGCGGATGCAGGGGAAGGGCGGCCAAGGCGCGACCATGTGGGGTGATCATCCCCTTTGGGTCCAAGGCACCAAGCGATTGTAATAAACTGCGCGCAGCGTCCCACATGCCCGGATCAGGCGGGGTCAGAAAGGCGAGATCATCGGGGCTGGTTGCGCCCCATAAGGCCAGCTCAAGGATTAAGCCGCATAGATCGGTGCTTTCGATTTCCGAGGGCGGGAAGGCCGCAAGAGCCCCTTCTTCGCCTTTTGTCCAAAGTCGATAACACACACCAGGGGTGAGACGGCCCGCGCGGCCTTGGCGCTGCGTGGCTTCTGCTTTGCTGACACGTTCCGTCACGAGGCGAGACATGCCAGACCCTGCATCAAACCTTGACCGTCGGGCGCGTCCGGCGTCCACAACGATACGAATGCCATCAATGGTTAGAGATGTTTCCGCGATTGAGGTGGCCAGCACGACCTTGCGCCCTGACGCGATGGGTCGGATTGCTGCGCGCTGGGCCTTGATATCCATCGCGCCGAACAGAGGGTGCAATTGCACGTCAGGCGGAAGCTTCCCTTTTAGCAAAGTTTCGGTGCGGCGGATTTCGCCTTCACCGGGCAGAAACGCCAGAAGGCTTCCCTCTTCTTTGTTCAAAGCTTCCAGTATCAATGCGGCTGTCGCGTCTTCCAACCATTGTTTGGGGGCACGCGGTTTGGCAAGCCATCGGGTTTCAACCGGAAAGGCACGACCTTCTGATGTGATCACGGGCGCATCGCCTAGCAGTTTGGCGACGGGTTCGGCGTCGAGTGTCGCGGACATGACCAGCAACAACAAATCCTCGCGCAAGGCCGAACGGACCTCACAGGTCAGCGCGAGACCAAGGTCAGCATTAAGGGAGCGTTCGTGAAATTCATCGAAGATCACGCAGCTGACACCGGTCAGCTCGGGATCACTTTGGATCATCCGGGTGAGAATGCCCTCGGTCACGACTTCAATGCGGGTGTGAGGTGAGGTACAGCTTTCCCCGCGCATCCGAAAGCCAACGGTCTGGCCTGGTTTCTCGCCCAACATGTCGGCCATTCTTGTGGCAGCGGCACGGGTCGCAAGGCGGCGCGGCTCTAGCATTAAGATACGGCCAGGGGCAGGGATGATATCCAGCAGGGCCAAGGGGACCTTTGTGGTTTTACCAGCACCTGGGGGGGCTTGTAAAACGGCCTGCCCATGGGTGGAAAGGGCCTGCAATAGATCAGGCAGGGCATCATCAATAGGAAGGGCGAATTTTGTCGTCATGATGGCTTATTGCCGCAGCAGGCGGGTGGGATCAAGCTTGTGTGTTGCAGAGGTGATTGTCATAAATGTCAAAAGACAGAACACATAGGGATGCGCCGATGGATTTTGCTGAAACGGCAGGTCGGATTATTGCTGGGGAACGACGGGCTTTGGCGCGGGCGATTACGCTTGTGGAAAGCCGCAGGTCGGATCATCGGGCGCAGGCACAGGATTTGTTGTCGGCTCTGCGCGAAGGTGCTGGGCAGCGGCAGGCGTTGCGTATCGGCATGTCAGGCACGCCGGGGGTTGGGAAATCCAGCTTTATCGAAAGTTTCGGCCTTATGTTAACCGGGCAGGGCTTGAAGGTTGCTGTGTTGGCGGTTGACCCGTCATCGGCGCGATCGGGTGGGTCTATATTGGGCGATAAAACCCGGATGGAACGCCTATCGCGTGACCGAAACGCGTTCATCAGGCCATCCCCCAGCCAAACGGAACTTGGTGGCGTTGCACGGCGTACCCGCGAGGCAGTGACATTGTGTGAGGCCGCAGGTTTTGACGTGATCTTGATCGAGACTGTGGGAGTAGGGCAATCGGAAACCACCGTCGCGGAAATGTCTGACCTGTTTATCTTGTTGATGGCCCCAGCCGGTGGGGACGAGTTGCAGGGCGTCAAACGGGGCATCATGGAAATTGCAGACATGATTCTTGTGAATAAAGCTGACGGGGCGCTGAAAGATGTCGCAACGCGGACATGCGCGGATTATGCCGGGGCGCTGCATCTGATGCGCAAGCGGGCCTATGATCCGGCCGGTTTTCCAAAGGCAACGACGGTGTCTGCTTGGGAAGGCAATGGCCTACAAGAGGCGTGGGACGACATGGAAAGCTTGGCGGCTTGGCGCAAGTCGGAAGGCCATTGGGCGCGGCGGCGTGCTGATCAAGCCCGATACTGGTTCGAAGAAGAAGTACGCTTGGCACTTTTGGCGCGACTGCATGAGGACAGCCAAATTTCAGCACGTATGGCTGATCTTGGGGATGCCGTTGCGGCGGGGCAGGTGACCGTGGCGGAGGCGTCGCAAAAAATCATGAAGTTGCTGTAATCCCGAGCATTGGGCGAGCATTGGGATGGTCAGCGGGGGATGATCTATGTTCTGTATCGGTCACCTGAAAATTGTACATGTGGTGGTTTAGGCAAAGGCGTCTGATATATTGCAGCTATCTGATCGGAAGCTGCATGGAACGGTTGACGCCCCCTGCGATTCCACGTATTAGCCAGCAAATGAATTTATAGGCACGGAGATTCCGCGGCCTCAACAGATCGCGGGCGGCCCGTCGCCCCTCTAAGACAAGGAAGTCGCATATGTCGCGCCGTTGCGAATTGACCGGAAAAGGCCCAATGACTGGCAACAATGTCAGCCATGCTAACAACAAAACACGTCGTCGGTTCTTGCCGAACTTGAATGATGTGACTTTGCAGTCTGAAACGCTGGATCGTGGCTTTCGCCTGCGCATTTCAGCTGCTGCTTTGCGCACCGTTGATCACCGCGGTGGTTTGGACGCATTCATGGCAAAAGCAAAAGATGCTGAACTTTCAAGCACAGCTTTGAAAATCAAGAAAGACATCGCTAAGGCGCAAGCCGCAGTCTGATCTTTCTCTGCATGTTAAACGAATTGGGCCCTGTCAGAAATGACGGGGCTTTTCGTTTTTCGGCGACTGGGGTGTTGTCCGGGGCGTGATCTTGTCACATGGGGTTCACCTATGGGGGAATCCGGTTTATGACCGGGGCATGAAACGCAATACTCGCGCCATCTTTGCATATCTTCTGTCTGCGCTGATCATCATGACCAGTGGCACAATGGCGGTTGCGCGTGGGCATACGATGGCTGCGGGGCAAATTGTTATTTGCACCGGTTATGGGATGAAGTTGATTACGGTTGATTCCGATAATCAGCCCGTCGGTCCAGTACAATATTGCCCGGATTGTGCGTTGTCATTCATGGATCTGGTGTCTGGTGACGCCCCAAGCGTACAACGCCCATCACATGTTCTTAAAACCTTATTCCTGGCCTCTGCATCGACGGGGCAATGTCAGATTTTTGGCGTGCAGCAACAGGCCCGCGCCCCACCACATTCAGTGTGAACCGCTTCCAATACATTGGGCGACTGCCCGTAACACACTGAAAGATATGACATGAAACTGAAATCTATTCTTGGCGCGGCTGCGCTTATTCTGACTGCCATTCCTGCATTTGCCGATGACATTATGGTGCATGACGCTTATGCGCGCTCTGCCAGTCCATCTGCCATGGCGGGCGGTGCTTTTATGGCGATTATGAACCATAGCGACACAGATGACCGCCTGATCGAAGTGCGCTCCGACGTGGCGAAACGTGTTGAATTGCACACGCATATTGATGCTGGTGACGGCGTGATGCAGATGCGTAGGGTTGAAGACGGCTTTGCTATCGCAGCCGGTGAAACCCATATGCTGCAACGTGGTGGGGATCATGTGATGTTTATGGGGTTGAACCAAAGCTTTGTGCAGGGCGATATGTTGCCCGTGACCTTGGTCTTTGAAAACGCAGGTGAGGTCGAAATCGAGATCCCTGTAGATCTTGAGCGCCAAGCTGAAATGGGTGACATGTCACACGGCGATCACAGCAACTGATTATATACAGCCGGGGTTCGGTTTTCGGACCCCGGCGACCGGAGAAATAATGCGCATCCTATTTGTTTGTCACGGAAACACCTGCCGTTCACCCGCTGCTGAAGCTGTGGTGCGCGGCTTGGCTGCTGATGCGGGTCTCGGATTGCAGATAGACAGCGCCGGCATCTCGGCTGACCGTTTGGGTGCCCCCGCAACGCCTGAAATGCGCCAGCTGGCTGATTCGGCTGGGTATGACATGACCAAGGCGTTCGCGCGCAAAATATCGACGATGGATTACGATGCGTTCGACCTATTGATCGCGATGGATAAATCAGTCGTTGCGGTTTTGAAAGCTGATCAACCGATTTCAAGTCGTGCGCAAGTTATTGGTTTTATGGATTATACTGGGGGCGAGGGGCCAAGCGAGATCGCAGACCCATGGCATACCCACGATTATCCGGCAGCGTTTGATTTGATACAAACCGCTGCCAGAGCATTCATTGCGACATTGGTTGCGGATCAGCCGCGACAGTAAACTTCTGCGGTGCGGCCAAAGTTTTTATAGCGCTGCCAGAATGTTTCGTGGCTGGATCGATCTGATTGGCGAATTTCCTGCGCTTTATGTGGGTCGCGAAAGAACGATGCAGCCATAGATTGATCGCTTCGGCTTTCCAACGTTAAGTCGGCAACGTCTTGGATGCAGCCACAGAGTTGACGGTTGGCCGCACTGCGATCAGATGAGTTACACGCGTTTTCAATCGTACCAGCAAAAGAGGATACGGAAGACGCAAGAGTGGCGACAAGCACCAAGGGAAGAAGTCGTTTCATTTTATGCCTCATTGTTTACACGCGGGGCTTATGCCCTCTGGGATATGTGCAAAGCCTTTAGAAAATATGACTTAATCTTGTGGATAATTCAATCCACTTCGTTTTTGCGCCGGTGTTCAGTGGCCAAATTGTGCCGAAAACGCCGACTTAGTGGATGTTTTTACGTAAGATTTCTAGGTGCTTCGGAAGTTGGCGACTGTCAAATTCGCTTTCGCGCACAAGGCTGTCAAAGTGGTTGCGAATCGAATCTACCCGCTCCTTATCTCGGAAGGCGAGGTAGCTTTGGCCAAGATAGATCACTGCTTGAAGGGGGCCGAACACGGTGATTGGGGCTGAGAACAATTTCTTGCTGTCGAACAAGTAGATGCGGAGTTTCGGGTAAAATTGTTCATGGAGTTCAAGGATACGGTCGATCTGATTGATGCGATGTGCAGCGGGCAATCCGTGATAGTACCCTTCGGCGCGGGCGAAGCTCGTCAGTTCAGTCACGGGCATTGCGATCTCGAAATCTGAAAGATCGTCCCGCATCAATTGCAGCCGGTCTTCTGCGGCGCCAATCGCCTGGCGGGCCGTTCGTGCAAGCTGCGGGGCATATTCCCAGCGCAGCATTTCATGGGTTTTTAACACATCAGGTATTGTGGCCGGGACATGGCAGATTTTGTAACCCGCCGCTGCTTGGTGCCAGGCTAGGATTTGTTCATCCACCATAGCGCGGGGGGCGGCTGTCATTTGCACAGTTGCGGCCAATAGATCTGCGGTACGTTCAGGGCGGTCTGTTAGGCCCAACAACCAATCGGCTGAAACACCAAGGGCAGACGCAGATTCTGCCACCACTTGGGCATTTGGCAGGCGCGGGCTATCCCCACTAAGAAGCTGTGAGATTGTTGAACGATCGACGCCAACGGCCAATGCCAAACTGCTGCGATTTAACGCCGTGAGTGACAACGCTTGGGTAAGGCGTTGTCGAAAAAGAACTGCACGATCACGTTTGTCCAATTTATTCGGCATAGTTGAATTTTTTCACATTTGTTTAGTATTGTTTACCAATCACCTGATACCAGACTTCTTGATTTCCCGTTAGCTGTTCTGGGAACTTAGCAGGTCGGTCATAATGGACACCCCAAAACGAACTTGGACAAAAGCGATTTTATGGCAAGTCATGGGGCTGATCACCATGATGGGGGTCGGGTATTTTTTCACAGGGTCCGCGATGGTTGGAGGTGCGATGGCCTTGGTCAATACGCTCATCGGTTTGACGGCTTACATTCTGTTTGAACGTGTGTGGAACAAGATAAATTGGGGACGTATCCCTTTTGAAAGACAGGATTAGATGGAAAAAAGACGCCAAGGTTATGCCGTTGTGGAGTGGCCCACATTCACCTTGATTCTGCTGTGCTACGCGGTGTGGGCCGTTGGCACCACTTGGCTGGCAGATCTTTGGATGCCATTGGGATTTGTCGCCACGATGTTGGCGATCACGTTGCATTCATCTTTGCAACATGAGGTTTTACATGGGCATCCGTTCGCCAATCGCCACTTGTCCGAGGTATTGGTTTTTCCAGCGCTTGGGCTGTGCATTCCGTACCTGAGGTTCCGGGACACCCATCTAGCACATCACCAAGATTCGATTTTGACAGACCCATATGATGATCCCGAAAGTAATTTCCAGGATCCAGAAGTTTGGGCAAAGCTGTCCAAATGGAAGCAGGTGATATTGAACATAAACAATACATTGGCTGGGCGGTTGGTCTTGGGCCCCCTGATTTCAATTGTCACTTTCAGTGGGTCCGACATGGCGGCGATACGTGCAGGGAACCGTGCGGCATTGGTGGGTTGGCTTCTGCACATTCCCGGCGTTGCTTTGGTCGTTGGCTGGCTGGTGGCATATGGGCAAATGCCTGGTTGGATCTATGTTCTGGCCGCCTATTGTGGTTTGGCGATTTTGAAGATTCGCACCTTTCTTGAACACCAAGCTCATGAACGTGCGCGTGCGCGAACTGTAATCATTGAGGACCGCGGGCCGTTGGCCTTTTTGTTTTTAAACAATAACCTACATGTGGTGCACCATATGCATCCTGCCGTGCCTTGGTATCGGTTATGGGACTATTACAGAAAGAACAAAGACAAGTACCTAGCGCGCAATGATGGGTATGTATATTCATCCTATGCAGAGATCTTCCGGCGATATTTCTTTAAACGCAAAGACCCAGTTCCGCACCCGTTGTGGCGCAAGGGGTAAGGCGCTCGACAATCCGAAGATGGGCTGGCACTAAGCCCATATGGAAACTTGGATCTGGATATCAATCGCCGCAGCGTTCTCGCAAAACCTGCGCTTCATGTTGCAAAAACATCTGAAGTCGACCTCGTTTTCGACGGCAGGGGCGACGTTCTCGCGGTTCATATTCTCCGCCCCATTGGTGTGTGTCTTGGTGGTGATCTATGCCAAGGTCAGCGGGCAGGTACTGCCTGTTATCCCTTCCAACTTTTGGCCCTATGCCCTAGCGGGTGGATTGTCACAGATCTTGGCGACGATGTGCGTGGTCGCATTATTTGCTGAACGCAATTTCGCGGTGGGTATTACATTCAAAAAGACCGAAGTGGTGCAAACCGCAATCGTGGGGTTTTTGGTGTTGGGCGAAACGGTGACCCAAGCCGGGTTATTCGCAATTGGGATTGGGTTCTGGGGCGTTATATTGTTGTCAGATCCGCCTAAGGGTGGCACCACGCATTGGAGCCAGCGGATCTTTAACAGGGCGTCAGGGCTTGGGCTTGGATCCGGTGTGTTGTTTGCATTTTCTGCCATCGGATATCGCGGGGCGTCCTTGTCGCTTGGTGTGGGTGATGTGGTGTTAAGCGCCGGTACGACATTGGCGCTTGTGGCCAGTTTCCAGGCAATAATCATGGCGATCTGGCTGGCAGCGCGTGAACGCGGTGAGATCTCAAAAGTTCTGCGCCATTGGCGGGTGGCTGGCCTTGTGGGCCTAACATCCATGATTGGCAGTTTTTGCTGGTTCGCGGCGTTCACATTGCAAAACGCGGCTTATGTCAAAGCGGTTGGGCAAATCGAGTTACTGTTTAGTTTTATCGCGGGCGTAGTGGTGTTTAAGGAAAAAACCAGCGCGCGAGAATTGATCGCGATGGGATTAATATCTGTATCGATTTTGCTGCTTATTGTGGTGATTTAGAGCTGCCGGGATCTCAGGCTCGCGTCGCGAATTTGTGCGTCCAACGGCCGAGAACCACCAAGACGTAGAAACAAGCTTTCCTCATCATCATTGCGGAAGAAGGGAACGCCAGGGTCACGTTTTTGACCGCTGAGCCGGGCGTGTAGTTCTGCCAAAACAACTTCGGTGATGAAGGGAAGATCAAAGTCGCGTGCATCGTTCAGGCGAATCCACTGCAATGAAGATAATTCGTCGCTGGCGTGGGAAAAATCATCTGGGTCACCTTGGATTGATGACGCATCAGCCATGAAAAAGCGTGCGTCAAAGCGGCGGGGACGGCCGGGCGGTGTAATAGCGCGAAAAACGAATTTCAGGGCGTCGCCAGCGGGCTGAAAACCTGATTCAGCATAGGTTCGCCAATCTTCCGGTGCAGGGGCAAGTTGGCCCGGCACCCCAAGGATCAGTCCCGTTTCTTCCCATAGCTCGCGGATCGCGGCAACTTGCAAAGCAGAGACCAATTTCGGATCAGCGTCCTCAGTCAAGCGGGCTTTGCAGTTGGCCGAGATTTCATTCGCCAGCGTGATGTCCGCATCCCCGGCATCAACCGCGCCGCCAGGAAAGACGAATTTATTGGGCATGAATGCGGCTTTTGCGCCGCGTTGGCCCATTAAGACCTGCGCATCGCCCGGCACCCCATTGGAAGTCTGGCGCACCAAAATTGTGGTTGAAGCGTTGCGAATTGCAGTCTTATCGATGCTCACGATCTGTTCCTTATGTCATCCGGCGTATCAGTCACCGAAGCCATGCATGCGTTTGGCCCATTGGTAGCCAACAACAATACCTTTAAATCTAGGGAGAAGATACAAGGATGCAGCGACACAGCCAACAGTAAATAGCGTCGCCAGTGTCAGGGGCTCGGGGCGGAAATTTTCATAGACCACAAGAATCAACGGTGCCATTAAGTGCCCCACAACGAGGATCGTTAGATAGGCGGGGCCATCATCTGCGCGATGATGTGATAGGTTCTCTTCACAATTCGGGCAGGTGTCGCGAACTTTCAGATAGCCTTTAAACATTGGGCCTGAGCCACAATTAGGGCAGCGGCGTCTCCATCCGCGCAGCAAAGTTGGCTTGATTTGGCGAGTTTCAGCCTGTGTTGCAGCGGTACCGTCGCTTGTCGAATGGGTCATTCGCGTTTCCTAACAGATTAATAAGCTAATGGGTCATATAGGCTATAGTCGCTGGAATAGCTAAGGTCGCCAATGTCGCAGGGGCTAGAAATTAATTTTGACTTTTAACGACGGAAATTCGGTGGGGCCGCGTTTTACCTTTGAAACGTCACAAGGCGTTGTTGAAATGAAAGGTTACGATATGAAACGTGCGACACAAAAACAGACTGCGACTGAACATGCGAAGATGATCCTGACGATGGGAGCCATCGCTGCGGGTTTGACACTGACATCCGTTGCGCCTGCGTTGTCTTCCGGTCATGGCGACGGCCAACGCCCGGCGATTGAATTTGAAGCGATCGATGCGGATGGTAATGGCGAAATCACCTCTGAGGAATTTGCAACCTTCCATGCGGCACGCAAGGCCGAGCGGTTTTCATCCGCGGACACCAACAGTGACGGCTTGCTGAGCGCCGAAGAATTGTCAGAAGCTGCAGGGAAGCGTGCATCACGTCGCACAACGCGCATGATTGAGCGTTTTGACGAAAACAACGATGGCCTGCTGTCGATGGATGAGATGCCCGAGCGTGGTGAAGGTCGTCGCGGTAAACGCGGTGGCGATCATGAAAGCATGATGGATCGTTTCGACGAGGACAACAATGGTACGATTTCGGTCGCTGAATTCGAAGCGGCGAAAGAGCATATGCAAAGCCGTCGCGGTCGGCATGGACACCACGGCGATAACTGATCTTGCTTCTTCCCCCAGCGCTGCTGGGGGAAGATTTGCACAGGTATTATGTACGGGTTAGCATCTAGGAATGACGATGCCGTTTGATTGCACAACACCGGAAGACGAAGCGATGCTGTTGGCCAAATTTGCCGCCGGTGACCGCACGGCTGCCCGTGTGTTAACACAGCGCTTTGCGCCGATCAGTTTGAGTTTTGCTATGCGCAAGATCGGCAATCGGTCTGTTGCGGAAGACATCGCGCAAGAGGCCTTATTGCGTCTTTGGAAGATCTCAGGTGATTGGGAAAAAGGGCGTGCACGGATTTCGACCTGGCTATATCAGGTGGTGTCAAATCTGTGTGTCGACTGGTATCGCAAGCAGAAAGAGACGGGCCAAGGCACAGATGATCTACCTGAACCCGCCACAGAATCTTCTGATGGTGCTGAGGCGAAGTTACAACACAACGCCCGCCTTTACGCGTTATATGACGCGCTTGGTAGATTGCCAGAACGTCAGAGATTGGCTGTAGAAATGCGCCATATTGAAGGTTATTCGAATCCCGAAATTGCTGCGGCACTTGGGGTTGGAGTTGAAGCCGTTGAAAGTTTAACGGCACGAGGAAAACGGGCGCTGGCCGCGCAATTGGTTGGCAAACAAGATGAACTGGGGTTCCGAGATGACTGACAAAACAGAAATAGCGTCGATCACAGATGAGGCTTTTCTTGACGATTTGTTTCAGTCTGCACGTTCAGTTGACTTGGACGACGCCCAGAATGATGGCTTCATGGCGCGAATGATGGCCGATGCGTTTGACGCCCAGGATGACCTGTTGGCGGTGCCGGAAACCACAGCAGCATCAGAATTGGCACCGCGCCGTTCGTGGTTGCGCGCATTTTCCGATGCGATCGGAGGCTGGCCTTCGTTTGCTGGAATGGCTGTTGCGACGTTGGCCGGCATTTGGATCGGTATGACCCCACCGGCGGGGCTGACGGATCTTGCGCCGCTTGCGTTGGCGGATACAGAAAGCACAGCTTTGGTCGAGGCATTTGGCTTCGCGACGGGTTTCGATAGTTTACAGGAGGAAGGATAATATGGCGAATGAAGCAGCAAAACCCGGTTCAGAGCGAGGCATGCGTCGTTGGATAAAACTAGTTTTCGCGCTTTCGCTGTCGCTGAACTTTCTCATTATTGCGGCCGTTGGTGCGATGGCTTGGCGTTGGAACGGACATGGCGATGATCGTGGGCGGCCGGGGGCTCAGGCGTTTACGCTTATTCGGGCACTTCCCGCTGATCGGCGTGCACAGTTGCGTACAAGCTTTGACCATGATCGCTCACGGGCTCAGATGAGCAGGCGCGAACACGCGGACATGCTGATGTCATTGTTGGAAGACGAAACTTTTGACGCAGTGGCATTTGAAGAACTTATCGCTATGCAACACAGGGATGGGGGGGACCGCATGCAACGTGGTGCAGCCGCACTTGCGTCAGTGATCTCTGAGATGTCGGATGCCGAACGTGCGACCTACGCGTCGGAGGTGAAACGCCTTACGGAACGTCGTCGCCGGCGGAAACACTAAGATTTACGCGGCGGTCAGGTTGAAGCTGACAGTGTTGCGCCCTTGGTTTTTGGAAGCATATAACGCCTGATCGGCGAGCATCATCAGGTTTTCGGGTTGATGTGAAACGCCGTCGTTTACCCCGCCTATCGATACGCCGATGGACAGCGTAACATGGATGGGCGGTACATCAGCGCCGATGACGACGGGGATTTCTTCTACCAAGCTGCGTATGCGTTCTGCGGCCAAGCGGGCTTGGTCCAAGTTGGTGTCAGGCATTGCCACTAGAAATTCTTCGCCACCGATGCGGGCCACAAGATCTACGTCTCGCATGTTTTCTTGCAGGCGTTTTGCAACACCACACAGCACTTTGTCACCCACTTGGTGCCCCCAAGTGTCATTCACCTGTTTGAAACGATCAATATCGAGCATCATCACCGCAAAAGGGTTGCCCGAATTATCGGCATGGTCGCTGATACGCGCCAAATGCGTGAAGGCATAACGGCGGTTAAATAGACCTGTCAGTGGGTCTTGCATGGCAAGACGCAGCCGATCACGAACAGAGTTGCGCAGTTGGTCAGAACGACGCTTGCGTGTGGCCAATGCATCAAGGCGCACCTTAAGTTCTTCCGCGTCAAATGTGCCCGCCATCAAATCATTTGCACCAAGATCTAAGGCAATGATGGCTTGTTGCTGGGCATTTGGGTGCAGCATCATGATGATGCCTGCGTGGCGCGTGGCGGCCCGTGACCGCAATTCAGAGAGCAGACGTAGCCCCCCATCTTGGCGCTCAAGGTCGCCAGGAATGATGAATATGTCGGGGGTTTGGTTTTCGGTTTTTTGGTGGTCGGTTGATTTTTTCGGTGTAGGCCAGGCCAAGGCGTCTTCCGGTGCAACGATGCGGATGCGGTGACGACATCCAGCGAGGCCAAGCGCGGTCTTCCATGAAACGGCATCCGGGCATCCGCCGATAAGGGCAACTTCTGCGGGTTTGATAAACACCGGGGGGGCCTCAGCGAAGCCAAGTTCACGTGACGTATCATCCCGCAAACGCAATTCCTTCTCTGTTTGGCGTGCGCGCAACAGGCTGCGCACCCGCGCGAGCAGTGTCATTTCATCGAAGGGCTTGGTGAGGTAATCTTCCGCGCCAGCACGCAATGCCGAGATCCGCGTTTCATGGTCAATTTGGGCAATGGCCATCACCACGGGGATGTCGCGGGTTATGGGATCGTTGCTGAGTCTTTCACAGATCTCAGTGCCGGAAATGTCGGGCAGATCATAATCTAAGATAATCAGGTCTGGGCGTTCACGCTGGGCCATCGACAGTGCATCTTGCCCGGTGCCCGCTTGCAAAACGTCATAGCAGGCACCAGTGAGACGGACCTTGAGCATGATGCGGTTGGTCGCAACATCGTCAACTATGAGGATCTGTCCTGCCATATTTCCCCCCTCGCTGGGTAGAATTGCCTGTTCTTCTGTTGTTAGCCAGAATACTTAAAAAATACTTTCACAAGGGTTAACGAAATGACGATGACGCGAGAATCAGCCGAGACGATTGGGTTGCAGATATTGGCTTGGATCGTGACAAACGACGACTTGCTGCCGACCTTCTTAGGGTCATCTGGTGCGTCTGAGGATGATTTGCGTCAACAGGCTGGAAACGCTGAGTTTTTAGGATCCGTTTTGGATTTTTTACTGATGGATGACGCTTGGATTAAGCAAGCCTGTGACGCGATCGGGGCGCCGTATGACGCCCTGATGCAAGCACGAATGGCCTTACCTGGTGGTGAAATGATTAACTGGACCTGATCAATTCACCAGATATGGGTAACCTCTTTTCCAGGTGATTCCTGTCATTATAGGTCAACTTCCAGCGTTCCACCGGGTTTCGCCGCCCGTGACTGGCAGAGGATCACTGAGGTTTCGCGGTCCTTATTCGAGAGCACGAAATCCCTGTGTTCGACCTCGCCTGCGATCAATCCGCATTTGCACACGCCGCAAAGACCGTCGGAACATTTCACGTCGATATGCACGCCTGCTGCTAAGATTGCGTCGGTGGGGGCTTCGTCGGCTTTCACCTCAACCACCTTGCCGGATTTTACAAGCTTCAATGTGAAGTCGTGATTTTCATACTCTGGCGCTTCGGGTACGGCGAAATATTCCAGATGGCGGTGATCTTCGGGGAAACCGCCAGCCTCGGCAGCCCCCATGACCGCAGCCATGTATACCTCTGGTCCACAGGTATAGGCGTGCATCCCATCGCGATATTGCAGCAAGGCGTTCAGATCTGCGCGTGTGTCTTCATCAGAGAAATGTAGATGTACACGGTCTGCCCAAGGCATATTGGCCAGATCATTCAGGAAACCGGCGTTATCACGTTTGGAACAGCTATAATGCAGGGTGAATTCCTTGCCCAACGCATGTAACCGATGTGCCATGGCGATCATCGGGGTAACGCCAATGCCGCCGCCCATCAGGAACGTGAAGCTGGCGCGCTCCTGCAAGGGGAAGTGGTTGATGGGTTTAGAGATGAAGACCTTGCGACCCTCTTCAAAGATCCGGTGCATCAGTTTAGAGCCACCGCGCCCTTCATCTTCACGCAATACGGCGATCTGATATTTGCTGCGATCCGCAGGGTCGCCGGAAAGGGAATATTGGCGGAAGAATTCTGGGGCGACGACCACGTCGATATGTGCGCCTGCGGTGACGGGCGGCATGTCTGATCCATCCGCCATCGAGAATTCATACTTGGTGACACCTGATGTCATCTTATCAACTTTGGACACGATCACTTGGATCACCGGCGCATCCATTTTATCTGCGGTATAGATGTGCTCGGGCGCGACGCCTTTGATGCGGCGGAGTTTATGTTCATCCGCTGAGACCATATCTTCATAGGCTTTGATGCCTGCTTCGCGATCCATTGGGAAGGGCCATCCCCAAGGCGGCGGCGCAAGCGGGGCAGGGTAGACCGCGAGGGTCTGGTCTTCATATTTCAGATCAATGTGTTTTTGCAATCCACGTGTGTTCACGGGGGCGGCGGGGGCTCGGTAGGCCCCATCATCGACCATCTCAAGATCCCACCACCACTTCTTACCGGGCACAATTTCGCCATTGCCAACGAAATCATCAAGTTTGGCGAGCATTTTGGCGGATCCCGGTGCGGCCATGGCAAGCTTGCGGAAGGGTTCTTCCTTAAACAGGCCCTCAAGGTTCCAGGGGCATGTCTTCATACAGCGGCCACACATGGCACCGTTTTTATTGGTCACGCGATAGGTCGTGCATTTCTGGCTGTCGGATTTCCAAATCTCATATCCGTTGAACATCAGCTTGGGGCCGGCTGTGATTGCGCCTGATGGGCATTCACGTGCACATTTGTTGCAGGCGTCACAGAATTTTTGCAGGCCGAAATCAATCGGCTTGTCATGGGTCATTGGCATGTTGGTGGTGACAATGCCTGATTTTAGGCGTGGCCCAAGGAATGGATTAAGGATCACTTCACCAATGCGGGACACCTCGCCCAACCCAGCAAGAAGCAACAGAGGCGGGTGCAGGACTTCGTCATCCATCACAGAATGTACACGCGCCGTGTATCCAAGGCGGCGAATGTGTTGGGCCAGCACGCCCCCAAGCAGGGAAAACCGCAGATAAGCACGCATGCTTTGTGCACATCCGATCCAATCATCCCCGGATGCGCCCTCCATTGTTTCATGGCCCTGATCGATGATCATGGATATTGCGTTTTGATGGTAGGGGGTGATGGTTTCGCCCGCGGCATCGTGGCTATAATAGGCGAAGTCTGGGCAGGCGGACAGACCACAGGCGTCAACCCCCAGCCAGTATAACGCGGCCTTGATGTTGGCGGCGTTGGTGTCTGGATTTAGTGTGGAAGGATGAACCGCATCAGCCTCGCCGTCTTGCAATAGGATGAACGCGCCAAGGGACGGGCGGAAGGCAAAGGCCGATGCGGATTTTCGCACGTAATTGCCATTTTTACCGGCGTCTTGCACGTTTTTACCCATGTCGCCGAACAGCCCACGCGCAAACATATTGGCACGTTTTGGTACACGCGCGACGTTGGCTGCGTCGATATAGGTGGTAGGGGTTTCGACACGTTTGAGGGTTTCAAAAGGGTGCGGGCCATCGCGGAACTCGCGTGATGCATAGGGGTCGCGGTTTTTGGCGCTTTTGGCTTGCTTTCCAAACCCCTTCGACCAGCTCATGCCGCCGGTTTGCCCAGCTTCAATAGGAAGATCAGTGGCCATGTCTAAGGTTGTGGTCACGACTGAAATTGTAAAATCAGTGCCGACGAAAGGGTTCACCACCTCGCCGCTGTCCATCGCAGCCAAACCGCTTTCAAGGGCGAGACGGTTCAGGTGAATATCTGTTGCAGCCACGGAATGAGCGCGGGCGTCGTGCCCCAAAGAGCGGATATAACTGGCGAGCGTTACAGCGGTTTCCATGCCGCGCAGGCAAGCGCGTTGTTCATGGGCGTCCTTGATCCAATCGCTGCCGGCCTCGGTTGCACGTGGGTCCCGTTGATGGTCGTAAAGCAAGACGATCGCGTGGGTGTGGTGCTGGCAATCCGGGTTTGGCGTGCGCAATGCTTCACGCAGACCGGCCATGATAACATCAACACCTGCGGCAAAGGTCTTGACTTGCATGGTCTCAAGTTTTTGCGCCAGGCGGTGCACGTCGGGGTTGGCGATGGGTGCTTCAAGCCAAGCATCTTTCGGGATCTCGCAAATGCCAGCCATAGCGGTGTCACAGAAATAGGCGAAAGATTTCATGTGGTTTGCGCGCTCCACAGCATCTGTCGGGATCTCAGCGATTTCCTTTTTGATCAGACCTTCGCGCGTTGCGTCCAGCATGGCCTGATATTCCTGCATCGCATTCACAATGGACAAAGGGTCCTCGGGGCGGCGGAAGGATAGGCCCATTTGCGAGGGCAATTCTGCGACCCCAGCAACTTTATCTACATGGGTCAACTTTTCCAGCGGGTAGGCACCTTGGTGGAATGGACGGTTTTTATAGGAAAAGAGCTTGCCCATGGACGTGGTCTCCGGCTGGCGAATGTGAAAGGGATCAGAGGCGTAGAAGCGGGTCGTCTTCATCCGCACGCAACTTGGTTAGAAGTACGCGCAAATTGGCACTTTCTTCCGGTGTTAGCTTATTGTTGAAATGGGCGGCGTTGTCGGCCGCATGGTCGCTGGACTGGGTCAACTTCTCATGCGCGGCCGGCGTCAGTTTTACCAGAGTGGTACGTTTATCTTTGTCGCCAGTAGCGCGATCAATAAGGCCTGCGGCCTCCATTTGGCGCAAGGCACGCGAGGTGGCGGTGCGATCGATACCCACAAAGTCGGCGATTTCTGAGGGTTGCGATAGCTTCTGCGGCCCGACCGCCAGAAGAATACACCATGTGATACGCGTCAGTCCGATTTCCTTCAGACGTGTTTCAAAGCCGCGTTCCAGCAGGCGCGCGGTTACGGACATTTGGTAGCCCAACGAGGCATGTAGGTCGTATGTGTCAATCATGTAGTTGACAATGTCAATTTGTTTGAGCCGCGTCAAGAATTTTCTGGCGTCTACGCTGGGCAGAGCCTAAGAATTTTGAAACAACACACCTAAAAGCGACGAAGGAGGCAACATGGCACGCGATATTGGGGCATTGCTATTCGATAAAGATGGAACGCTTTTCGATTTCGAAGGCACATGGGGGCAGTGGGCCGTGCGCGCGCTGGCTGAAATCACCGAAACGCCTGAGGCAGCGAAAGTGCTGGGCGACCACCTTGGTGTGGATTCGGTCTCCGGGAAGTTTCGAGCGGATTCCGTTGTGATTGCAGGCACGCCACATGAAATTGTGGCAGAGGTCCGGTTGGCTCGGCCCGATTTTGATGCGGGTGATCTGTACAACACCATCAATAGAATCGCGACAGAGGTTGTCCCAGTTGAAGTCACCCCTTTGCCCCCCTTGCTGAAGACTTTCCGTGATATGGGGATGAAATTGGGGGTCTGCACCAATGACACGCTGGAACCTGCATATGCGAATCTAAATCATGCGGGTGTGCGAGAGGATTTCGATATGATCCTTGGGTCAGATAGCGGCTATACCCCGAAACCTGCGCCAGATGGCTTGTTGGCATTCGCTAAACATGTCGGAGTTGATCCCACCCGCTGCGCCATGGTGGGTGACAGCCTGCATGATCTGCAATCAGGGCGTGCCGCTGGGATGGTCACAATCGCGGTTTTAACCGGTGTTGCGGAAACACCTGAGCTTGCCCCATTTGCGGATGTGGTTTTGCCCGATATCAGTCACATTCCGGCTTGGTTGGCACAAGACTGACCATCTGATTGCAAAAAACGACATTCTGCGTCGCTACTGGCGGGGCTTTGGCCCCGCCCACCGGGTTTCCTGTGGTCAACAGTTACATACGGAGCGCAAAATGGCAGATCCCAAACGTAGAAAACGGTCCGGTGGCCGCTCAGGCAACACACGGCGCGATGGTGCAGCCGTTGATCAGATGTCCTGGCGTCTCAATCAAAACACTGACCGTCCAACAGAACCCCTTGATCAAGATGGCGTGCAGGCAATCCACAACACAGCCATGCGTATCTTGGAAGAGATCGGGATTGAGTTTCTGAACAAAGAAGCCATTGAGATCTTTAAAGAAGCGGGCTGCAAGGTTGACGGTGAAAACGTTAAAATGGACCGTGAATGGGTTATGGAAATGCTGGCACATGCGCCAGCGGATTTCCACATCACGCCGCGTAACCCGGACCGCCAAATTCATATTGGTGGTAAGACGCTGTTGTTTGGCAACGTGTCTTCCCCGCCCAATTATTACGACATTGAACAAGGCCGCAAGACGCCAGGCACGCGTGAGCAATGCGCTAACTTGTTGAAACTGACCCAGTATTTCAACTGTATTCACTTCGCTGGCGGCTATCCTGTGGAACCGGTCGATGTGCACGCCTCTGTGCGCCACCTTGATGTGGTGCAGGACAAGCTCATGCTGACCGATAAGGTTGTGCATGCCTATTGCCTTGGCAAGGAACGCGTCGAAGATGTGATGGAAATGGTGCGTATCGCCGGTGGCATGACGGATGAGGAATTCGAATCCAAGCCGCATATGTACACCAACATCAACTCGACTTCGCCCTTGAAGCATGACGAACCGATGATTGATGGGTGTTTGCGTCTTGCACGTCGTGGTCAAGCGATCTTTGTGACACCGTTTACGCTTGCTGGCGCGATGGCCCCTGTGACCATGGCGGGCGCAGTGGCGCAATCCATCGCCGAAGCCCTGGCTGCGATCGTGTTGTTCCAATATGTGCGCCCGGGCACGTCCTGCGTGATTGGGACATTCACATCAAACGTGGACATGAAATCCGGCGCACCTGCCTTTGGCACACCTGAATACATGCGTGCGACGCAGATGACCGGCCAGATGGCGCGGTTCTATAAACTGCCGATGCGGGCATCTGGGTCTTGTGCAGCAAACGTGCCCGATGGTCAGGCGATGTGGGAAACCTCAAACGCGCTTTGGTCTGCGGTGCAGTCCGGGACGAACGTCGTATATCACGCGGCGGGTTGGCTGGAGGGTGGCTTGATTGCAAGCCCTGAGAAATTCATCATGGATTGCGAAGTCATCCAGATGATTCAACGTTACATGGAGCCCGCGATTACTGGGGTTGCTGATGGCGATTTGGCGTTTGATGCGATCAAAGAAGTCGGCTCTGGCGGGCATTTCTTTGGCATTGAACACACACAAGAACGTTATGAAACCGCGTTTTATCAGCCGTTTGTTTCGGATTGGCGCAACTTTGAAGCTTGGGAGGCGACAGGTGGCGTTTGGACCGCAGAGCGCGCGCATCACACCTATAAACGCATCTTAGAAGAATTCGAGGCTCCGACAATGGATCAATCCTATGCGGAAGAGCTGAACGAATTTGTAGAGCGTCGTAAGTCTGAAGGTGGCGCTCCCACTGATTTCTAGGATAATTTCCGTAAGCGAATTTCAATGGAAGGGCCGCATTTTGTGGCCCTTCTTTCATGTATTTTGCGCGTTACAGTTCCCAGAAAGAAGATAGTTCAACCTTTATAGACCCCTGATAATTAAGGCGATTGTTAACGGTTACCTGCCAACCTGCCTGTCAGAGAAAAGGGGTTTTCCATGCATGGTCTGATTAATAGATCTATTCAATGTTTCACGCGTGACACCTACGGTGATCAAGTGTGGGAACAGGCGGTTGAACGCGCTCAAACCGGTCACGCCGGATTTGAAGCGATGCTAACATATGACGATGATATTACGTATCAATTTCTGGATGCTCTGGCCGCTGTTTTGAACCGTTCGCGCCAAGAAGTAATGGAAGATATTGGCACATATTTGGTGAGTCATGAAAAAGTGGGTGCCGTGCGTCGGCTCTTGCGGTTTAGCGGCGTCACTTTCGCCGATTTTTTACATTCTCTTGATGAGCTACATGATCGAGTGCGCATGGCGGTTCCCGATTTGCATATTCCCCAGCTCAGTTTGCGTGAACATGCTTCTGGTCAATTCAGCTTGCGCTGTCATTGGGATCACCCGGATTTTGGATATGTGGTTATGGGCCTGTTACGCGGCATGGCAGATGACTATGGGGCTCTTGTTTTTATGGATCACCAAGGCACGCAGGGTGCGGATGAGTTGATTTCAATCGAGGTGGTCGAAGCGGATTTTGCTGAAGGACGTTCCTTCATGCTTGGCAATGAGGAGGAGGCCCTACATGGCTGAAGTTGAAAACACGGATATCGCACGGATGCCTGGTATCATAGGTGGCGAAGCGCTGGATATTCTGATGCCAATGAATGCACTGATTGACGAAACTGGCCATTTTTCGCATGTCGGGCCAACGTTGCAAAAAGTCTTTGGCGGCAAGCCGCTGCTGGGCCGTCGCTTCCTAGAGGTTTTTGAGATTCGGCGCCCTGGTTCGATAACAAGTATCGAAACTTTGCGTCAATGCGCGGGATCTGTTCTGCACCTAAATTTTCGCAATGATTCTGTTGGCCGTTTCAAGGCGGTGGTGGTGCCTTGCGGGGGCAACAACCACCTGGCGTTCAACATGTCCTTTGGAATTTCAGTGATCGATGCAGTCCATCATTATAATTTGACCAGTGCGGATTTCGAAGCAACAAACTTGGCCGTTGAAATGTTGTATTTGGTCGAGGCTAAAACGGCAGTGTTGGATGAATTGCGCCAATTGAATGTACGTCTTGATGGTGCGCGGGTGATGGCTGAAGAACAGGCGACGACTGATATGTTGACCGGGCTTGGGAACCGCCGTGCGATGGATCTTTGTTTGTCTGACATGATGGATCGCAAAGAACGTTTCGGCCTCATGCATATTGACCTCGATTATTTCAAGGATGTGAATGACACGCTTGGCCATGCCGCTGGGGACTTTGTCTTAACTCGGGTGGCAGAAATTTTGCGCGATGAAACCCGCGAAGGGGACACTGTCGCACGGGCAGGCGGAGACGAATTCGTGCTGATTTTCCCGAAATTGACGAACACGGAACGCTTGAATGACATTGCGCATCGAATTATCTCGAAATTGGAGATCCCAATTGAATTTGAAGGGGATGTATGCCGCATTTCGGGTTCTGTTGGGACAACTGTTTCTGATTTTTATAAATCCCCGAACGCTGAACGGATGCTCGCGGATGCAGATGTCGCGCTATATGCATCTAAACATAAGGGGCGGGCACAGGCGACGGTTTGGTCTGAACATTTAGCGGCTGCCACCCAAAATGAAATGGCGAACGCTCCGCCATCTCGGGACACCCGGCATTGAACAAGGTTTCTTGTATCGTGGGTGATTAAGGGAGTGAATTGGCCGATCAAGAAAATACGGCCCCTTGCAGCCAGGCGTGGTCGATACTAAGACTCTGTTAAGACATTGGCTTTATCGATCAAATGACAGAAGCAGGCAGGTACAGATGAACGATCCACACGAATTCTACATGAATACACTCGTCCCAATGGTTGTTGAACAGACAGCCCGCGGTGAACGCGCATATGATATTTTCTCGCGTCTACTGAAAGAACGCATTATTTTCCTTTCAGGTCCGGTACATGACGGCATGTCCAGCCTGATTGTGGCGCAGCTTTTGCACCTAGAAGCAGAAAATCCCACAAAAGAGATTTCAATGTATATCAACAGCCCTGGTGGTGTTGTGACATCGGGCTTGTCGATCTACGATACGATGCAGTACATTAAACCAAAAGTATCAACGCTTTGCGTTGGTCAAGCGGCATCTATGGGGTCCCTTCTTCTGGCCGCCGGTGCGCCGGGGATGCGTTATTCCCTGCCTAATTCACGTGTCATGGTGCACCAACCATCCGGTGGCTATCAGGGGCAGGCGACGGATATAATGATCCACGCCCAGGAGACACAAAAGCTTAAAGATCGTTTGAACGCGATCTATGTGAAACACACTGGTCAAAAGATGAAATCTGTCGTGGATGCACTTGAGCGTGACAACTTTATGTCTGCTGAAGATGCCAAAGACTGGGGTTTGATTGATGAAATCGTGGAAAACCGCGACAAATCGGAAGATTAACCCTGATCTCAGGATCACCATTTTGTGGTGATTTTGCGATTGTAGAAGCTAGAGGGGTGCCCTAAACTCAGGGGAAGGGCGCTCCGGTACTGCGCAAATGTTCATCCGGGGCTCAAAAGGGCCGCAGCGGGGCAAAGGCTCCAGAGGATTAAAATGGCGAATACTTCAGGTAACGACAGCAAAAATACTCTCTATTGTTCGTTTTGCGGCAAAAGCCAGCATGAGGTGCGCAAGCTGATCGCCGGACCAACGGTTTTCATTTGTGACGAATGCGTCGAACTTTGCATGGATATCATCCGCGAAGAAACTAAATCTGCGGGATTGAAATCTTCGGAAGGGGTTCCGACACCCCAAGAAATTTGCGGAGTTTTGGACGATTATGTGATCGGTCAAGCGCATGCGAAACGCGTGCTTTCTGTGGCGGTTCACAACCATTATAAGCGTTTGAACCATGTCAGCGAAAATGGCTCTGATATTGAATTGGCCAAATCAAACATCATGCTAATTGGGCCTACCGGTTGTGGTAAGACGCTTTTGGCACAAACGCTTGCACGTATTCTGGACGTGCCGTTCACGATGGCCGACGCGACCTCATTGACGGAAGCCGGTTATGTTGGCGAAGATGTGGAAAACATCATTCTGAAGCTGTTACAGGCGTCAGAGTACAATGTAGAACGCGCGCAACGCGGCATCGTTTATATCGATGAAGTTGATAAAATCACCCGCAAGTCCGACAATCCGTCGATCACACGTGATGTATCTGGCGAAGGCGTGCAGCAAGCGTTGTTGAAAATTATGGAAGGCACGGTTGCGTCTGTTCCACCTCAAGGTGGGCGCAAACATCCGCAACAGGAATTCCTTCAAGTCGACACGACAAACATCCTGTTCATCTGTGGTGGCGCATTTGCAGGGCTTGATAAGATTATCGCGCAGCGTGGCAAAGGGTCTGCAATGGGCTTTGGTGCGGATGTTCGTGAAGAGAATGAAAAATCTGTTGGCGATTATTTCAAAGAGCTGGAACCAGAAGATCTGTTGAAGTTCGGTCTGATTCCCGAGTTTGTCGGTCGCTTGCCTGTGATCGCCACACTCGAAGATTTGGACGAAGATGCGCTGGTTACGATTTTGACGAAGCCGAAGAACGCGTTGATCAAACAATATCAGCGTTTGTTCGAAATCGAAGAAGCGGAACTCAAGTTCACCGATGACGCATTAACGGCCATCGCAAAGCGTGCGATTGAACGTAAAACTGGTGCGCGTGGCCTGCGGTCTATCATGGAAGATATCCTGCTGGACACCATGTTTGACCTTCCGGGTCTTGATAGCGTGGATGAGGTGGTCGTGAACGAGGAGGCCGTTACATCTGATGCGGCGCCGCTTTTGGTTCACGGTGAACCAAAAGAATCCCAGGAAGAGCCGGTTAGCGCTGGATGATCTTAGATCATAATCACAAACATATGCCCCGCGCACGGAAGTGTTGCGGGGCATTTTATTTTAGAGGGGCCTCATGACGGAAAAATCGCAAATCATTCACATCAGCTCAGGATCAACATTTGAAGAATCTGTAAGTTATTCGCGGGCTGTGATCGCTGACGGTTGGGCTTTTGTCTCAGGGACCACGGGGATGGATTACGCAACCATGACCCTTCCAGACAGCGTAGAAGCGCAATGTCAGAACACAATCGACAACATCGCCAATGCGTTGACACAAGCAGGGACCAGCTTGGATCATGTGGTTCGCGTGCGCTATATTCTACCGAATGCTACTGATTTCGAACCATGTTGGCCGATTTTACGCGCAGCTTTTGCAATCGCGAAACCTGCTGCAACGATGTATGTCGCCGGTTTGATTGATCCCAGAATGAAGATTGAAATCGAAGTTACAGCGCGGATGCCGTAATGCCGCCAATATGCGCGAAAAATGCAAAGACACTGGACCTCAGCCCGCGCTTGGTCCATATGAAGAAGAACATTTTCCGGAGGGCACAATGCGCTTTATTCTTTCGCTTCTCACTTGGTGGCGTGGTCAGACCATCGGCTTTCAACTTTTCACATGGCGCAAAGGCGTGCGTGTTGGAGAAGATGAGCAGGGCAACGTTTACTATCGCACTCAAGACGATAAACGTCGCTGGGTGATGTATGCCGGCGAACCTGAGGCATCTAAAGTAAATCCGGATTGGCACGGTTGGCTTCACTTTACGTGGAATGAGACCCCTGAGGACAAGCCTCTGGCGCATAAACCTTGGGAAAAAGATCATCAGGAAAATTTGACCGGCACTGCGATGGCCTATGCGCCATCTGGTTCGATTCGTCAGGTGCGCCCCGCGGACCGTCGTGATTACGAAGCTTGGTCACCCGAATAAACGTTGCTTAAGTAAGGTCTTCAGTCATGTCTGAAAATAAGTCCGAAATTTTGGCGGGTGGTATTGTATTGGCCGCTGCTGCGGGTTTCTTGTTCTATATGGGGCAGGTGGCCGGTGTGTCTGCTGGATCCGGTGGGAACTATGATTTGACCGCCAGCTTCCGGTCCGCTGAAGGAATCAGCGTCGGGACAGACGTGCGCTTGGCCGGTGTGAAAATCGGCACCGTAACGGGCATGTCTTTGAATGCCGAAACCTACCGTGCGGATATTGATATTTCTGTATTAAATCATGTTGAGTTGTCTGAAGACACTTCAATCCTGATTTCCTCCGAAGGCCTGCTGGGGGGGAACTTTGTGGAGCTTGTGCCCGGTGGATCGCCAATCAACCTCGAAGCTGGGGGCGAGATCGAAGACACGCAGGGTTCCGTCAGCTTGATTTCTTTGTTGGTTAAATTCGTTGCCGGAGACAGTGGCGCATGAAAAAGCGTTTGCTTCTTGGGGTTCTTTGTTTGGGCCTTGCGACGGGGGCTGTCGCCCAGGATGCGACATTGGGTCAGGGCGGCGTGCTGCGCGGACTTGATAAGGTCAACGGGAACCTTACGGACATTGAGCTGAACAATGGCGCAAGCGCTGAATTCGGTCGTCTTAAGGTCACATTGGAAGAATGCCGTTTCCCGACAGGAAACCCATCGGGGGACGCTTGGGCGTATCTTAACATCCTTGATTCGCGTGATGATGAAGAACTGTTTGCAGGGTGGATGGTTGCCTCATCCCCGGCATTGAACGCTTTAGACCACCCGCGTTATGACGTTTGGGTGCTGCGTTGCAGAACAGAAGCCGTCGCCGGCGCATCTGAATAAGCTAAAAAATCTGCATCGATGTCCAAGGCAGCATTTAGCTGTTGATGGTATTGTGCGCGTGGAATTTCTTTCCCACCCATGCTGGCGAGATGTTCGGTGATGAATTGTGTATCAAGCAGGGTAAATCCGCAGCGTTTTAAATGTGCAACGAGATAGGCCAGCGCAACCTTAGATCCGTTCACATGGCGCGAGAACATGCTTTCGCCGAAGAATGCCCCCCCAAGGGTCACGCCATATGCGCCCCCAATCAGGTCGCGATCCTGATAAACTTCAATAGAGTGGGCATAGCCGAAGTCGTGAAGCTCAATATAGAGCGCCCTGATGGTGTCGTTGATCCAAGTCTCGTCGCGATCCGCGCAATGATCTAAGACTGCTGCAAAATCGCTGTTCAAGCGCACAGAAAGCCCCGCTTTGCGGATGTGTTTTTTCAAACTTTTGGAAATATGGAAATCATCGAGGGGAATTACCCCGCGAAGGCGTGGATCGACCCAGAAAAGTTCCGGATCATCCTTGCTTTCGGACATTGGAAATACGCCATTCGCATATGCGTTCAGCAGGATTTGCGCGGTGATCTCTTCTGACATTTAGGCCCGCTCCTGTGCGGGGCGGGCCGGTAAGGCCTTAGCCCAAGTTTTCTTCAAGCCATTTTTCCAGCCAGTGGATGTTGTAATTGCCAGACAATACGTCGGGCTCTTCCAGCAGGGCGTGGAACAGAGGGATCGTGGTGTCAACGCCGTCGATGATCAGTTCGCCCAAGGCGCGTTTAAGGCGTGCTAAGGCTTCTGGACGATCACGCCCATGTACAATCAGTTTGCCAATCAAACTGTCGTAATAAGGCGGGATTGTATAGCCGGTATAAAGGGCCGAATCCATCCGAACACCCAAACCACCAGGCGCGTGATACGCGGTGACTTTACCTGGACAAGGCGAGAAGTTTGGCAGCTTTTCAGCATTGATGCGCACTTCGATTGAATGCCCGTCCAACACCAGATCTTCTTGTGTGAAGGACATCGGTTCACCCGCAGCAACCAGCAGCTGTTCACGCACCAAATCTTGGCGGTAAATGCTTTCTGTGACCGGATGTTCCACCTGCAAACGCGTGTTCATTTCGATGAAATAGAACTCGCCATTTTCGTACAGGAATTCGATTGTACCAGCACCGGTATAGTTGATACCCGCCACAGCCTTGGCACAGGTCTCACCGATCTGATTGCGTAGTTCTGGGGTGATGTTCGGGCCGGGGGCTTCTTCGAAAACCTTTTGGTGACGGCGTTGTAGGGAACAATCACGTTCGCCCAAATGAACTGCATAGCCTTTGCCATCGCCAAAGACCTGAACCTCAATGTGACTTGGGGTGGTCAGATATTTCTCAATGTAAACTTCGTCGTTGCCGAAAACGGATTTGCCTTCTGAACGTGCGGTGCGGAAAGCAACCTCAAGATCATCGGCGGTTTTCGCAAGCTTCATGCCACGACCACCACCACCAGCGGTCGCTTTGATGATGACGGGATAGCCCATGTCATCTGCGATCTTTTTGGCGGTCTCATAGTCGGGAACACCACCATCAGAACCAGGCACACAGGGCACGCCAAGCTTTTTCATGGTGTCTTTCGCGGTGATCTTGTCACCCATCATGCGAATATGTGCCGCAGTTGGGCCAATGAACGCGATGTCGTGATCTTCAAGCGCTTGAACAAAGTCAGCGTTTTCCGACAAGAAACCGTAACCCGGATGAATGGCTTCGGCCCCGGTAACTTCGCAGGCAGCAATGAGGGACGAAACAGAAAGATAGCTGTCCGTGCCGGGGGGGGGGCCAATACAGATTGCTTCATCCGCCATACGCACATGCATTGCATCTGCATCGGCCGTGGAATGGACAGCAACAGTGGCGACGCCCATTTCGCGGGCTGCTCGGATCACGCGCAGAGCGATTTCGCCCCGGTTTGCGATCAGGATTTTCTTAAACATGCCGGGCCCGCCTTATTCGACGACCATCAACGGCGCGCCAAATTCAACCGCATCACCATCAGAGACAAGAATACGTTTAACGGTGCCGGAGTGGGGCGCAGGGATGTGGTTCATTGTTTTCATGGC
The DNA here is from genome assembly GCF_000812685.1 of Halocynthiibacter namhaensis. Taxonomy (GTDB): domain Bacteria; phylum Pseudomonadota; class Alphaproteobacteria; order Rhodobacterales; family Rhodobacteraceae; genus Halocynthiibacter; species Halocynthiibacter namhaensis. Next base: position 17,603 of record NZ_JWIF01000017.1, on the reverse strand, counting down.
TTCAACGATCATCAAAGTATCGCCTTCAGAAACCTGTTGGCCAACGGTCACGAATGGGGCAGCACCTGGCTCAGCTGCCAGATATGAGGTGCCAACCATCGGAGAGGTAACTGCACCAGGCAAGCTTGCTGGATCGGCTTCGGCTGCTGGAGTTGCGGCGGCTGGGGCCGGCGCGGCAACTGGGGCCGCTGCCAAAGGTGCAGCTGGTGCTGCGTATTGTGCAACAACTTGTTGTGCACCACGGCTTACGCGCACGTTCAGACTGTCATGATCGCCATATTCGCGCTTCACTTGAAGTTCGTTCAAGTCGTTCTCTTCAAGCAATTCTGCCAATGCGCGGATGAATTCAACGTCTGTCTTGTGTTTATCTTGTGTCATCGGTGTCCCCGGTTGTTCTTCTTTGGCCCGACTGTCGCGAAGCCCTCAATCACTGCCGCTTATACGCCACTCTGGGCGGGCTGCAAACCCCGCTTTACCAGGGGGAAGCGGGGGAATTTCGCCTGGTTTACGCCAATTAGTCGATTTTTCTGTTGTTTGGCGTAATTGCTGCGCTGCGGCGGAATCTTTAAATTTTACCAATTGATAAAAAAATTAACTTGTGTCACCATTTTCGACAAGAGGAGAACTGTAAATCCAGCGGGGAGGCCAAGATGCCAAACAGCCAGATGACTCCGGGCATTGTCCCGGCGCGACTTGAAAAAGGCGCATATGAAGACAACTTTAGTGACTTGCATCCGGGCTATGCCTCGCATGAAGCGCTGGTTGCGGCAGACAGATGTTACTTCTGCCATGACGCGCCCTGCACAACGGCCTGCCCGACGGATATTGATATTCCGATGTTCATTCGCCAGATCCAAGCGGGGATGCCGGATGAAGCTGCAAAGACCATCCTAAGTCAGAATATTTTGGGAGGAATGTGCGCGCGAGTGTGTCCGACGGAAACGCTTTGCGAGGAAGTCTGCGTCCGCGAAACGGCTGAAGGAAAACCTGTGGAAATCGGGCGTCTCCAACGTTTTGCAACTGACAATCTGATGTCGCATGCGGATCAACCCTTTGTGCGTGCCGCGTCTACCGGCAAGAAAATTGCTGTGGTCGGTGCCGGGCCTGCGGGCCTTTCCTGTGCACACCGGCTGGCAACCCATGGGCATGATGTCGATATGTTTGATGGGCGCGACAAGGCTGGCGGGCTGAATGAATTTGGTATTGCCGCTTATAAATCCACCAATGATTTCGCCGCACGCGAGGTCGAATGGCTGATGTCTATCGGTGGCATTTCGCTGAGTTATAGCAAACGCTTGGGCGAAAATCTGGATCTTGCGACGTTGCAAGGCGACTATGACGCTGTGTTCCTGTCTATCGGTCTGTCGGGTGTGAATGCCTTGCGCGCAGATGGTGAAGATAAAAATGGCGTGCGCGATGCAGTTGATTTCATTGCTGATCTGCGTCAGGCCGATGAATTTCGTGATTTGCCTGTGGGCCGCAATGTGGTCGTTATTGGTGGTGGGATGACCGCTGTGGATGCTGCTGTGCAATCCAAGCTTTTGGGCGCAGACAGCGTTACGATTTCTTACCGACGTACCCGCGACAAGATGGGCGCTTCGGGATTTGAACAGGATCTTGCCGCAGTACATGGGGTGCGCATCCTGGAAAACACCCAGCCCAAACGCGTGCTGGGAAATGGCAAATGTGAAGGCATTGAACTGGAATACACAAGTGATGATGGGTCTGGGCTCAAAGGCACAGGTGAAGTCGTAACGTTGCCCGCAGATCAGATCTTTAAAGCTATTGGTCAGACACTTGGGGATACCCCGGAAGGGCTGAAACTGGAAGGCCGCAAGATTGCGGTGAATGACAATGGAGCGACAAGCGTCAACGGTGTTTGGGCTGGTGGCGATTGTGCCACGGGCGGTGACGATCTGACGGTGACTGCGGTTGCTGAAGGCCGTGATGCGGCTGAAGACATTAACAAAAGCCTGATGGGCTGAGGGAGGAAAGCGATATGGCTGATCTGAGATCAAACTTTGCCGGCATTAAATCCACCAACCCGTTTTGGCTGGCCTCGGCACCGCCGACGGATAAGGAATATAACGTGCGTCGGGCGTTCGAAGCGGGATGGGGCGGCGTCGTTTGGAAGACGCTCGGTTCAGAAGGGCCACCTGTGGTCAACGTCAACGGCCCCCGATATGGCGCAATTTTTGGGGCGGATCGTCGATTGTTGGGGCTCAATAATATTGAGCTGATCACCGACCGCCCTTTGCAACAAAACCTACGTGAAATCAAAGCAGTAAAGAAGGATTATCCTGATCGTGCCGTTGTGGTGTCTTTGATGGTGCCTTGCGAGGAAGAGGCTTGGAAGGCCATCCTGCCCGTGGTCGAAGAAACCGGTGCGGACGGGATCGAGCTGAACTTCGGGTGTCCGCACGGCATGGCCGAGCGCGGCATGGGCGCGGCGGTTGGTCAGGTGCCGGAATACATTGAAATGGTGACACGTTGGTGCAAGCAAAATACGCGTATGCCGGTAATTGTGAAGCTGACGCCAAATATCACCAATATTGTGCATCCAGCAGAGGCAGCGCTGCGGGGCGGTGCGGATGCAGTAAGCCTGATCAATACAATTAACTCGATCACATCTGTTAACTTGGATGCCATGTGCCCCGAGCCAATGATCGACGGAAAGGGCACGCATGGCGGATATTGCGGCCCGGCGGTGAAGCCGATTGCGATGAATATGGTTGCTGAAATAGCGCGCCATGGCGAAACAGCGAACCTGCCGATCTCGGCGATTGGCGGGGTTACTACTTGGCGCGATGCTGCCGAATTTATGGCACTTGGAGCCGGGAACGTGCAGGTCTGCACTGCTGTGATGACCTATGGTTTTCGGATTATCGAGGAAATGACCGCCGGCCTGTCTGCTTGGATGGATGAGAAAGGCTATAGCAGCACGGATGATTTTTCTGGGAAGGCTGTTCCAAACGTGACGGATTGGCAATATCTGAACCTGAATCACGTCACCAAAGCGCGCATTGATCAGGATGCCTGCATTTCTTGCGGGCGTTGTTACGCGGCCTGCGAGGATACCAGCCATCAAGCGATCACCATGTCAGAAGATCGGGTGTTTGATGTGGATGATAGCGAATGCGTGGCCTGTAATCTATGCGTGAATGTCTGTCCGGTTGAAGGTTGCATCACTATGGAAACCTTGGAGCCTGGGGCGATGGATGAACGCACAAATACACCTGTAAGTCCGGATTACGGCAACTGGACGCAGCATCCGAACAACCCCTCTGCAACGGCAGCGGAATAATCTAATGCCCCGGAGTTTTTGAAAAACTCCGGGGCATTTTCTTTCAAAGAAAATGGGCGCTAAATCGAGATCATCCGGGTAAATAAGGTCTCTAGATGTGTTTCTGCCCGAGGGTAAACACGCTCATCAGCCGGCATGATCGCACGTACCTGAACTTCGAAATCCGCATAATGTTGGGTAAGGGACCAAATCGAAAACAATAAGTGTTGCGGGTCAAGCCGTGCAATTCGACCATCGTTAATCCAACCTTGGATAATCGCAGATTTTTCAGCAACCAGTTCGCGCAATTCACCTTCGATGGCAGGTAGAATGCGTGGCGCACCTTGGATGATTTCATTGGCAAATAGGCGGCTTTCGCGGGGGAAGTCCCGGCTCATCTGAAGTTTGCGGCGCACATAAGACAGAATTTCTTCTTTTGGATCACCGTCAGCGTTAAGTTCGCGCATAGGATCAAGCCAGCTGTCCATTAACCCTGACAGAAGTTCAGAATGGATCGCTTCTTTGGATGGGAAATAATACAGAAGATTAGGCTTTGACAGCCCGGCTTCCTTCGCGATCTGGTCAATGGTTGAACCGCGAAAACCAAATTGTGAAAACACATTCAGGGCAGCTTCAAGAATCTGTTGATTTTTCTCTCTCTGGATCCTGGTTTTTCCAGTTTTTCCTGCTGAATTTGTCACGGGCCATCCATCACTAGTGCTTAAAAACTATGCCTAGAGCGGGCAGATAACGCAAGCCGGTGAAAAAATACAGCATTCCTGCGCTTTTTCTTGACTGATCACCAGCCCGTGATAGCCTGATCCTGACCAAATGGTCAAAATGGATCTTGCGTTGGGAGGCGTGCCATTTTGAGCGATGGAAAATACTGCAAGCGGGGGAGGAGATACCATGCCAGCAGACGCAATCGCACCCGGTGTGAACTTGAAGATCAACGGGGAACGCCTGTGGGATACTCTCATGGAAATGGCGAAGATCGGGCCAGGCGTGGCGGGTGGTAATAACCGCCAGACCCTGACTGATGAAGATGCCGAAGGCCGCGTGTTGTTTCAAAAGTGGTGTGAAGACGCGGGCTGCACCATGGGCGTTGATACTATGGGCAACATGTTCGCGCGCCGCGAAGGCACCGACCCCGATGCGTTGCCTGTTTATGTCGGCAGCCACCTTGATACCCAGCCGACCGGTGGGAAATACGATGGGGTGCTGGGGGTGCTTGGCGGACTTGAATTGATCCGTACTTTGAATGACCTTGGCATCAAAACCAAACACCCGATTGTCGCGACCAATTGGACCAATGAGGAAGGCACGCGCTTTGCGCCCGCAATGCTGGCATCAGGCGTTTTTATCGGCAAACATACCGAAGACTGGGCGTATGATATTGAAGATGCTGACGGTAAAAAATTCGGGGATGAGCTGAAACGCATTGGCTGGCGCGGTGATGAACCTGTCGGCGAACGCAAGATGCATGCGTTCTTTGAATTGCATATTGAACAGGGCCCAATTCTTGAAGCCGAGAAGAAAGACATCGGCGTAGTCACCCATGGTCAAGGCTTGCGCTGGATCGAATGTACGGTCACGGGCAAGGACAGCCACACGGGGTCTACCCCCATGCATATGCGCAAAAACGCAGGACGCGGATTGGCGCTTGTGACGGAACTTGTGCATGAAATCGCGATGAAGAACCAACCCAATGCGGTGGGAGCGATCGGGCATATTGATGTCTACCCGAATTCCCGCAATGTGATCCCGGGTAAGGTCGTGTTCACCGTCGATATGCGCACCCATCTGCTGGATAAGCTGGAAGGCATGGTGGAGGAATTCAATGCGCGGGCGCCGGGGCTTTGCCAAGATATCGGCGTGGAATTTTCCTGCGAAATCGTTGGCCAATTCAACCCACCCGCCTTTGATGAGAAATGCGTCGGTGCCGTGCGCGATGCAGCGCAACGTCTTGGTTATTCGCATATGGATATCATCTCTGGCGCGGGCCATGACGCCTGCTGGATCAACGACGTCGCCCCAACCGCGATGATCATGTGCCCCTGTGTTGATGGGTTGTCTCATAATGAGGCCGAGGAAATCAGCAAAGAATGGGCAACCGCGGGCGCAGATGTATTGCTACATGCGGTGGTGGAGACTGCAGAAATCGTTTCAGGCTGAGACCGGTCCGGGGGCCAGCCCCCGGACCCCCGGAGTATTTCCAGCAAGATGAAAAAGGTGCGTTTGCGCTGACGGGAGGAAAATTAATGACCACAAAAGTAATCAAAGGCGGCACTGTCTGCACGGCGGATCGCACTTATAAAGCAGACGTTCTGATTGAAGGCGAGACGATCAAACAGATCGGGGAGGATCTGAAGGGGGATGAATATATTGATGCGGAAGGGGCCTATGTGATCCCCGGCGGGATTGATCCGCATACGCATCTGGAAATGCCGTTTATGGGCACAACCGCTGCCGAAACGTTTGAATCCGGCACCTGGGCTGCGGCTTGTGGCGGCACGACGATGGTGGTGGATTTCTGTCTGCCGGGCGAAGATGGCTCGATTAAAAACGCGATCAATGAATGGCACCGTAAATCCGCGCCGCAAATTTGTTCCGACGTTGGTTACCATATGGCGATCACCGGCTGGAATGAAAATGTCTTTGATGAGATGAAAGACGCCGTTGATATGGGCGTCAATTCCTTCAAACATTTCATGGCCTATAAGGGCGCTTTGATGATTGAAGACGATGAAATGTTCGCCTCTTTCAAGCGTTGCGCCGAATTGGGTGCTCTGCCGATGGTGCATGCTGAAAACGGTGATCTGGTTGCGGAAATGCAGCAGAAATATTTGGCAGAAGGCATCACTGGTCCGGAAGGTCATGCCTATTCTCGTCCGCCAGAATTTGAGGGCGAAGCCGCCAATCGCGCGATCACCATTGCTGACGCTGCTGGTGTGCCTTTGTACATTGTGCATGTGTCGTGTGAGCAATCGCATGAAGCCATTCGCCGTGCGCGCCAAAAAGGGATGCGTGTCTATGGTGAGCCTCTGATTCAGTTCCTGACATTGGACGAAAGCGAATATTTCAAAGGCGATTGGATGCACTCAGCGCGTCGGGTTATGTCGCCGCCTTTCCGCAATAAGGAACATCAGAACAGCCTCTGGGCAGGTCTGCAAAGCGGGTCTTTGCAGGTGGTCGCAACGGACCATGCGGCTTTCACCAGTGAACAAAAACTGATGGGCAAAGATAACTTCTGCCTGATCCCCAACGGGTCAAACGGGTTGGAAGAACGCCTTGCGGTGCTTTGGACGGAAGGGGTCGAAACTGGCCGTCTTACGCCAAATGAATTTGTCGCGGCGACCTCTACCAATGTTGCGAAAATCCTGAATATCTACCCGAAAAAGGGTGCGATTGTTGAAGGAGCAGACGCGGATATTGTGGTTTGGGATCCGAAAATCTCTAAGACCATTTCGCAAGCGAACCACCATTCCGTGTTGGATTACAATGTGTTTGAAGGCTTCAACGTCAAAGCCCAGGCGCGTTTTACCCTGTCACGTGGCGATGTTATCTGGGCCTGGGGGCAAAACAGCCAACCGCAACCAGGGCGTGGCCGCTTTGTGCCGCGTCCTGCATTCCCAAGCGCAAATGTCGCCTTGAGCAAATGGAAAGAACTGACCGCGCCGAAGCAAATTCAGCGGGATCCCATGAATATTCCGGCAGGGATATAATCAAAACGTCTGGCCTCGGATGAGGAGGTCAGACACCATAGCAAGACCCGCATAAGCGGGCAGCCAAGGGGGATAGTCTTGACACAAGACGTTGTTATTAAAGCACAGAATTTGGATCTGACCTTTCAGACCAATGACGGCCCTGTGCATGCGCTGAAGGATATAAACCTTGATATCAATAAGGGTGATTTCGTCAGTTTTATTGGCCCATCAGGCTGTGGTAAAACCACATTCCTACGCACCATTGCCGCGCTGGAAAACCCCACGGCGGGCAGCATCACCGTGAATGGCATGACCGCAGAGGAGGCCCGGAAATCACGTGCTTATGGTTACGTATTTCAGGCGGCGGGCTTGTACCCATGGCGTACGATCTCTGGCAATATCAAACTGCCGCTTGAGATCATGGGATTTGACAAAGCTGAACAACAACAAAGGGTTGAACGGGTTTTGGAACTGGTTGAGTTGACAGGGTTCGGCAACAAATTTCCTTGGCAGCTTTCTGGGGGGATGCAGCAGCGTGCATCAATCGCCCGCGCTTTGGCCTTTGACGCGGACATTCTTCTGATGGATGAACCCTTTGGTGCACTTGATGAAATTGTGCGCGATCACCTGAATGAACAGCTTTTGAAACTGTGGGCGCGCACGAATAAAACGATTGGGTTTGTGACGCATTCCATCCCCGAAGCGGTTTACCTGTCCACGAAAATTGTTGTGATGAGCCCCCGTCCAGGCCGCATCGCAGATGTGATTGAAAGCACCCTGCCACGGGAACGTCCGTTGGATATTCGTGATACGCCTGAATTCCTGGAAATCGCGCACCGGGTGCGTGAAGGATTGCGTGCGGGGCATGCCTATGACTGATCCACGCCCCAAAACCGGAGGGCATTATGCGTAACATCTTGCCCATTTTGGCTGTCGTTTTTGCCATGATCATCGCCTGGTATGCGGGCGCGTTCATGATGAACAAGAAATGGACCTACGACCAGGCAAATCGTGCTGGCGTGGAATTAACCCTTAGCGAGGTTTTCGCCGATACAATGGCCCAACCCCGCCCGGTTTTGCCTGCGCCACATCAAGTGGCTGTTAACTTCTGGGAAACCACGGTTGAAAAGAAGATTACTTCGCGCCGCTCGCTTGTGTTTCACGGCTGGATCACGTTGAAAGCCACTTTGACGGGGTTCATCTTAGGGACTATTATTGGCACGTTACTGGCTGTCGGGATCGTTTATTCCCGCGTCATGGATATGAGTATCCTGCCCTGGGCGATCATCAGTCAGACCGTGCCCATTGTGGCGATTGCACCGATGATTGTGGTCTTGTCCAATTCTGTTGGGATCGAGGGCCATCTTGTTCCCAAAACGATAATCTCCGCATACCTTAGTTTCTTTCCTGTATTGGTGAGCATGATTAAGGGGCTGCGAAGCCCAGATCGGATGCAGTTGGATCTGCTGCGCACATGGGGGGCTGGCAAGTCACAGACCTTTTGGAAGCTCCGCCTTCCGGGGTCCATGCCGTTCTTTTTCGCAGCTGTTAAAATCGCTATCGCCGCGAGTCTTGTTGGGGCAATCGTGGGTGAACTTCCCATGAGCGGGTCAGGGGGGCTTGGCGCAAGAATGCTGGTTGGTAGCCAATACGGGGAACCACTTTTAATTTGGTCTGCGCTGGCCGCTGCTGCTTTATTAGCGGCGGTTTTAATCTTTATCGTCGGCACAATCCAGACAATCACGCTTAAACGCATGGGGATGGCGCAATGATGGTTTTTCTCGCATTTGTGATCTGGGCGGTTGGCCTGTTGATCAATATTCGCTTGGCCAGATCCAAGCATCACACGACCCGCATGGTGCAAGTTGCGATGCCTGTCATCTTTGGCGTGACCGTGATTTTGATGTGGGAATGTCTCGTGCGTGGCCTCAATGTGTCGCCAATTATCCTGCCGCCGCCGTCGATGATCGCAGAGCGGTTTTCCTCTGCTGGTCATCTGCTTTGGATCGATCTCATCCAAACCTTCGTGAAGGGGGCGTTGTCGGGCTATTTGATCGGGTGCAGCGCTGCGATCGCTGTGGCGATTGTGATTGACAGATCACCTTTTCTGCAACGCGGGCTGTTGCCTGTGGGCAATTTCATCGCTGGGCTTCCTATTGTTGGCATGGCACCGATTCTGGTGATGTGGTTTGGATTTGATTGGCATTCCAAGGCCGCCGTGGTGGTTGTGATGGTTTTCTTTCCGATGCTCGTGAATACGGTTGAAGGATTGAAAGCAACGGACAGCATGCAACGGGATCTGATGCGCACTTACGCGGCGGGGTATTGGAAAAGCCTTCTGAAACTGCGCCTGCCTGCGGCAATGCCATTTATGTTCAATGGCTTAAAGATTGCGACGACCCTGGCGTTGATCGGCGCGATTGTGGCCGAATTCTTTGGCTCGCCCACACGCGGCATGGGTTTTCGCATCTCAACCGAGGTGGGGCGTTTGGGCCTAGATATGGTCTGGGCCGAGATCGTCGTCGCGGCCATAGCAGGATCAGCATTCTATGGTATCGTCGCATTTATTGAAAAGCGGGTGACCTTCTGGCACCCCTCGCAACGAGGATAATCAACGCAGACAGAGGCCGAAAAAAACGGCCCGGATATTCAACAGAACCAATAAGGGAGAAGACGAGATGAAAAAGCTACTGACGGGCGCATTGAGCGGGGCTATGGCCTTGGGCGCAGTTGCCGCTGAGGCCGCCGATGATCTGACGCTACAGCTGAAGTGGGTCACACAGGCCCAGTTCGCAGGCTATTATGTGGCGCTGGACAACGGGTTCTACGAGGAAGAAGATCTGAACGTTACGATCAAACCCGGTGGGCCTGACATTGCCCCAACTCAGGTGGTTGCAGGTGGCGGCGCGGATGTGGTGATCGACTGGATGCCTTCTGCGTTGGCCGCACGTGAACGTGGCCTGCCATTGGTGAATATTGCGCAGCCTTTTGCAAGTTCCGGTATGATGTTGACTTGCCGCAAGGACACGGGTGTGACTTCGCCTGCGGATTTCGCCGGACGCACTTTGGGTGTTTGGTTTTACGGCAATGAATATCCATTCCTGAGCTGGATGAGTTCGCTTGGTCTTGGCACTGAGGGCGGCGATGGCGTGACGGTTCTTAAGCAAGGGTTCAACGTTGATCCCATTCTACAGGGGCAGGCAGATTGCGTGTCCACTATGACCTATAATGAATATTGGCAGATCATCGATGCGGGGCTTACTGCGGATGACCTGGTCACCTTTAAGTACGAAGATCAAGGTGTTGCGACGTTAGAAGACGGCTTGTATGTCATGGAAGATCGCCTAGGCGACGCAGCCTTTGAAGATCAGCTGGTACGCTTTGTACGTGCATCTATGCGCGGTTGGAAATGGGCAGAAGAGAACCCAGATGCAGCCGCCGACATCGTTCTGGAATATGACGAAACAGGTGCGCAGACCGAAAACCACCAACGTCGGATGATGGGTGAAATTGCGAAATTGACAGCAAGCACAAATGGATCGCTCGATGTTGAAGCCTATGAACGCACGGTGGCCACTTTATTGGCAGGTGGGTCTGATCCGGTGATCTCTGCCGCGCCCGAGGGGGCTTGGACGCATGCGATCACCGATGCTGCACTGAACTAAGTTCACGGCAGCTATCATTAACATGAGAAGGGCGCGACATGGCATTCGCGCCCTTCGCTGTTTGAAAATCCTAAGGTGCACACTTTTGTCGGTAAATGGCATCGCGCGTGACGAAGGTGACCGTTGCGAAGCTGACGTATAACAGCAAGTACCATGATCCCATTTTGGCAAAACTCACGGCTTGGCCGTCGGTTTGCCCCGCGTAGACCCAAGTTCTGGTCAATGTGCCGATGTTTTCTGCGAGCCATAAGAAAAAGCTTGAAAAGAAGGCCGCGAGGGGCAGGGGCATCCACCAAAATCGCGATTGCGTGCCCATGCGAAACCAGATGCGCGTGCGCGCATAAAGAAGGATCGTCGCTGCAAAAAGAGCCATGCGAATGTCGGGCAAATAGTGGTGCGCGAAGAAATTCACATAGATCAACGCGGCTAAGATGAGATGCCAGTGAAAGGGTGGAAAAGGGGTGAAGCGCATTTCAAACACCCGAATGACCCGCGCCATGTAAGATCCAACGGCTGCATACATAAAGCCTGAAAACAACGGTACTTGCATTACTTTCAACACTCCGTCACCTGGATAGACCCAGGAACCTGCGTAGATCTTGAAAATCTCCATGGCGGTGCCTGTGAGATGAAATAGCAGGATTACTCGGGCTTCCTCCCAGGTTTCCAATTTGAAGTATAGAAAAGCAATTTGGGTCGAGATAGCGAAGATGACCAATGCGTCATACCGGGCGATTGGCCAATGGTCGTTCCAGATGAGACGGCTGCCAATGATTGCGCATAGCAATAGGATACCAAACAGGGCTGACCACCCCTGCTTGAGCACGAACATGACACATTCCGCAAGCATCGGGGGCAGGTTCGCACGGATTATGTCCCCAAGGCGACGTTCGGTTTGGCGGGTGTTGCGCATATTAATACTCACGTCATCAGAAATTTTTGTCTGTATAGGCAATGGGCTGTGAAAGTCTATGTTTTGTGGTCGTCGAACTTGTGTATGTGGTCCATAAAGATTAGTCATGAACGAGGTTCACTTTTCATGGCAGGGCAAGCATGGCTGGCAAAGTTGTAGAACGTAAAGAAGCTCTACGTAAGAAGCTTGTTGATTTGGCAGAGACGCAGATCGCGAAATCTGGGCTGCGATCGGTGAAAGCGCGAAGCCTGGCTAAGGACGCTGGTTGCGCACTGGGGGCGATCTACAACGCCTTTGATGATTTACAGGCGTTACATATGGAGGTGAACGGGCGTACCTTCCGGCGCTTGGGGGACGCGGTTGCTGGGTCTGTTGCGGATGTCCTGTGCCAGCCAAATGAGCGTTTGATCATCATGTCAGAGGCATATTTGGATTTTGCAGCGGATAACACCAACTTGTGGCGGGCGATGTTTGACTTGGAAATGTCGGTGGAAGATCAGGTGCCGGATTGGTATTTGGCAGCGCTTGGCGGGCTTTTTGCCAATATCTCGCGTCCATTGTCTGAGATCTACCCTGAAATGGATTCGGAAGATTTGGATCTAATGACGCGATCTTTGTTCTCGTCAGTACACGGTATTGTGCTTTTGGGCTTGGAAAAACGCATTTCCGGAGTGCCACCCGAAAAAATAAAAACAATGATTTCAATGCTGTTACGTCAAATTGGATAATTTTATGAACGACGTTCAATAAAATACTTGAACATCGTTCATGTATTGAGTAAAACATTTTCATGAACGATGTTCAGAAAATGGAGAAAACAATGTTTGGTACTTTCAAGACACTGATTATCGGAGCGAATGCCCGGGCAGAAGAAAACCTTCGGGACCAGTACTCGATTGAATTGATTGATCAAAAGATCCGTGAGGCACAGGCGAGCCTGAAAGCCGCAAAGCTAACGCTTGCGAGTTTGATACAGAGAGAGCGGGGCGAGACACGCCAAATTGGGGCGCTAGAGGATCGTGTTTCCGATCTGACATTGCGAGCCCGTGAGGCGCTGTCTGATGACCGCGAAGATCTGGCCCAAGAAGCGGCCCGCGCCATTGCGGAAATGGAAAACGAGTTAACGGTGCGCCGTGAAACAGCCAACCGGCTTGAAGCCCGTGTGATGCAGTTGCGCCAATCCGTTGAGGCCGCGAACCGCCGCATCTTGGACCTTAAACAGGGTGCAATTTCAGCCCGAGCGATCAAGCGTGAACAGGGCATTCAGAAACGCCTGAACAAAACACTTGGAGGCGGGAACGCGATTGACGAAGCGGAAGAGCTGATCGCAAATGTGGTCAACAAAGATGACCCGTTTGAACAAAGCGAAATCCTGCGCGAGATCGACACAGGGCTTGGCCATCATGATGTGGCAGATCGCCTTGGCGACGCGGGCTTTGGCCATAAAACACGCGCCACTGCAGATGATGTCCTGAAGCGCCTGCAAGCAAAATAACCACAAAACGTATCTTAGAACGAACTTAACCAGCTTACGGGCTGAACCAATAAACATGGAGAAATACAATGAACAACGAACGTAACGATACACATCTGATCATGCTGCTGAATATTGCTGGTGTAGTTGCAGCCTATGCGCTGCTGGCCCTGTCGCTTTACAAATCCGTGGACGTTCCACTGGCGACAAAGGGTTACTGGGGCATGGGGATTGTGTTGCTGACGCTAAGCCTTGTGAATGTTGTGAAATACCGTTTTGACACACGTTCCAGCGAAGATCGCATTCGTCGTATCGAAGACGCCCGCAATGAAAAGCTGCTTGAAGAAGCGCTCCTAGATCCGTCCAAGGACATCTGATCTCCATAGGATGACCTAACGATGGTGGGGTGGGGGCTTTGAAAAAGCTAGCGATTGCCCTCACCCAAAAATGAAACGCCCGGGTTCCTTCCCCCGGGCGTTTTCATTTGTTTAGGTGTCTTTGTCGAAAACCGGGATCAGAGGTTCGGGTACAGTGGGAAGCGTGCGCAGAGGGCTGCGACTTTGCCGCGGACTGCTTCTTCCACAGCTGCGTTGCCGTCTTCGCCGTTTGCGGCGAGACCATCCACGACTTCCACGATCAGATCAGCGATTTCGCGGAATTCTGCTTCGCCAAAGCCACGTGTTGTGCCCGCAGGGGTGCCTAGGCGAATGCCAGAGGTCACGGTTGGCTTTTCTGGGTCAAACGGGATGCCGTTTTTGTTGGTCGTGATATGCGCACGACCAAGGGCTTTGTCAGTGATGTTGCCGGTCACGCCTTTGGGGCGCAGATCAACCAGCATGACGTGGGTGTCGGTGCCGCCAGTGACGATATCAAGGCCGCCTTTGATCAACTGATCGGCAAGGGCAACCGCGTTTGCGCGAACTTGCTTTTGGTAGACCTTGAATTCAGGACGCAGAGCTTCGCCAAAAGCAGCAGCTTTACCAGCGATCACATGCATCAATGGGCCACCCTGGATGCCAGGGAAGATCGCAGAGTTGAACTTTTTCGCCAGCGCTTCGTCATTGGTGACGATCATGCCGCCACGTGGACCGCGCAGGGTTTTGTGGGTTGTGGTGGTCGCAACATGGGCGTGTGGGAACGGGGAAGGGTGTTCACCCGCCGCAACCAGACCCGCGATATGCGCCATGTCGACCAAGAAATATGCGCCAACTGAGTCAGCGATTTCACGGAATTTCGCAAAGTCGATTTGACGTGGGATAGCAGAACCACCGGCGATGATCAGCTTTGGCTGATGTTCGGTCGCAAGCGCCTGGATCTGATCGTAATCAATCAGGTTGTCGCTTTCACGTACGCCGTAATGCACAGCGTTAAACCATTTGCCGGATTGGTTTGGACGCGCGCCGTGGGTCAGGTGACCACCTGAGGACAGGTCCATGCCAAGGATGGTGTCGCCAGGCTGGATCAGCGCCTGAAACACACCTTGGTTGGCCTGTGAGCCAGAGTTCGGCTGCACGTTAGCAAAGTCACAACCAAACAGTTGCTTTGCACGATCAATCGCGAGAGTTTCAGCCACGTCAACATATTGGCAACCGCCATAGTAACGGCGGCCGGGGTAACCTTCAGCGTATTTATTGGTTAGAACGGAACCCTGGGCTTCCATCACGGCGGCAGAAACGATGTTCTCAGACGCGATCAATTCGATCTCGTCGCGCTGACGGCCAAGCTCGTTGGTGATTGAGGCGTGAAGCTCGGGGTCGCGGGTTGCGAGAGATTCGGTGAAGAAGGCGTTTGTGGTGCTATCACTGGTCATGGCGCATTTTCCTGTCTGGACGCGAGGGCATTTCGCAACTTTCTAACGTCAACTGTGGCGAAGCAGAAGCGGATAATGCGACGCAGCACCGTGAATCTGCGGCACTGTGGTGTTAATTCGCGTGTTTTTGGAACGAAAAACACGATGATTTTGGTACACAATTGCACACATCTGCGTTGAAGCCAGATTGACGCTGCTATGCGCGCGATAATCTCTGCTTGGTCTTGCCTTCTGGGGGCACGCAGGCAAGTGTAGCGAATAAGTCCGAGTTTGGGCAATATAAGGCCAGATCATGAGTAAAGTGATGAAAATTGCATTCACCTCGAGTGAAAGTGAAAAAGCCCGCGCGGGGCGCGCACGATTGGTCGCGCGGTACAGCGATTGTGACCCTAAGGATGCGGATGTGATCGTGGCGCTTGGAGGGGACGGTTTTATGCTTCAAACCCTGCATCAAACCCGTGATTTGGGCGTGCCTGTCTATGGTATGAACCGCGGTACTGTTGGTTTTTTGATGAACGAATACAGCGAAAGTGGCCTTGTTGGACGCTTGATGGAAGCAGAACAAGCTGTGATCAACCCGCTTGAGATGACTGCGCAATGCGTTGATGGCACCATGCACAAGGAGCTGGCGATCAACGAAGTTTCGCTGTTGCGCGCAGGCCCTCAGGCGGCAAAATTACGGATTTCTGTGGATGGGCGCGTGCGGATGGAAGAACTTGTCTGCGATGGTGCGTTGCTGTCAACACCGGCAGGCTCAACTGCCTATAACAACTCAGCGCATGGGCCAATTTTACCGATTGGGGCCGAAGTGCTTGCTTTGACTGCGGTTGCAGCGTTTCGCCCGCGTCGGTGGCGTGGGGCCTTATTGCCCAAAAGTGCCAAGGTTCGTTTTGACGTGTTAGAGGCTGCAAAACGCCCGGTGATGGTCGATGCAGATAGCCGATCCGTGTCAAACGTGGCTTACGTCGAGATCGAAAGTCAGACGGCGGTGGGCCACCGTTTGATGTTCGACCCCGGCCATGGTTTGGAAGAACGTCTTTTGCAAGAACAGTTCATCTAGGGTCAGCTGACCAACGTCTTATGATGTGGGGAGCTGGTCATCGGCGCGCATCGCCTTCGCTTGGTTCTTCCAACCAGAAATTTTACGGTACAAGGTGGAAGGCGACACATCCAATACCCGCGCGGCCATTGGGATGGATCCTGAATTACTTGCAATGGTTTCCTCGACGACGATGCGTTCGATTTCGTCAAGGGTCTTGCCAATCAGCCCGTCGAGATTTCTGTTTGTTGTCGGGGCTTCAGTTCGGGGGATGTGCAATTGTTCCTCAGGCGCAGGCACTGTTGCTGCTGCTGTATCAACGCGTGATGTCGCGTGGCGAGCCGACGCGCGGAAATCATGCGGCAACATATCCATGGTCACGGTTTCGGCGTCATGAAGAACAACGATGTTGCGAATGACATTTAATAACTGACGAACGTTACCTGGCCATGGGTGGGAGCGGAAATAATGCTGAACCTCGGGAGAGAAGGCTTTGAAAGCCCGGTTCTCTTCGGTGGAAAACTTGATCAACGTATCTTTAGCGATTTCTAGGACGTCGTGATCACGTTCATGCAAGGGGGGGAGATGTAAGGGGACAACGTGCAGACGATAGTAAAGGTCTTCGCGGAACTTGCCCAATCGCATTTGCTCGTATGGGTCTCGATTGGTTGCACATACAATTCGCACATCAACTTTGCTTGGCTTTAACGCGCCAACAGGCTGAATAGACGAGGTTTGCAAAAACCGAAGAAGCTTGGTTTGAAGTGCGATGTCCATCTCGCAGATTTCATCGAAGAACAGGGTGCCACCGGCCGCGACTGCCGCTGCGCCAAGCTTATCTGAGATCGCCCCAGTGAACGCCCCACGCAAGTGGCCAAATATTTCGCTTTCAAGCAGATCTGACGGGATAGCTCCGCAGTTGATCGGAACAAACGGGCCTTTTGCACGATCAGAAAAATCATGAATGGCTTGAGCGCAAATTTCCTTACCGGTCCCGCTTTCGCCGGTGATAAACACCGAAGCCTGAGAGGCCGCTACGGTGCCGATGCTTTTATAAATGTTCTGCATGACCCCCGAAGAACCAATGAAACCCATGGTTTGTGAGGGGGGCGCAGTGACTTTTGGCTGCTTGCGGGTTGGTGTCGTTTTTGGTTCAGCATTGCGAATGGCAGAGATAAAATGTTGCTCATTAAAGGGCTTCAGCAAAAATTCATGTGCGCCAGCCCGCATGGCTTCAACTGCGAGGTTGATCGACCCGTTAGCCGTGATCACAATCACGCGTGTATCAGGTTCGATTGCCAATATTGAACCGCCCCGGTTTTACCGGAGAGTAAAACACTCCAAAGGTGAGCCCTATGACAAAGAAGAAACATACCCCCGCCTATCCGACTGAGCTGCGTGAACGTGGCGTTCGGCTTTTTCGAGAAAACCGTGTCAATTATTCCAGCGATTCAGCCGCACACAAAGCGATCGCGCCCAAGCTTGGCTGTTCCCCTGACAGCCTGCGTATCTGGTGCCAACAAGCGGAACGTGATGAGGGTCAGCGCGCAGGCCTGACAACCGAAGAAAGGGACCGCATCAAAGAATTGGAACGAGAGAACAAGGAACTTCGCCAGGCCAATGAGATCCTGAAGAAGGCGTCGGCATATTTTGCCCAGGCGGAGCTCGACCGCCCGTTCCGCAAATGATTTCCTTCATTGAGGATCATAGAG
>NZ_JWIF01000016.1 GCF_000812685.1 Halocynthiibacter namhaensis | reverse complement strand
ATTTGCGTTGAGAAGTGACCCGGTATTTTCACCGAGATTTGACCCACCCTTGTTTATGTATCAGCGTTTATGTGTTGGTCAATGTTGCTTTCTCCTTTCGTGTTTTCTTTGCAGCCTCTGAGCTAGCCTTGAAGCGGTAACTATCGTTGCCAGTTTCGAGGATGTGGCAGCGGTGCGTGAGGCGATCCAGAAGCGCTGTGGTCATCTTTGCATCTCCGAAGACCTGCGCCCATTCTGAGAAGCTAAGGTTGGTGGTTATGATGACGCTGGTGCGCTCGTAGAGTTTGCTCAACAGATGGAACAGCAGCGCGCCGCCAGATGAACTGAACGGTAGGTACCCAAGTTCATCAAGTATGACCAAGTCGATCTTGGTCATCATCTCAGCCTTCTTTCCGGTTTTGCCAAGCGCCTTTTCCTGTTCCAATGCGTTGACCAATTCCACGGTTGAGTAGAAGCGAACCTTACGCCGGTGGTGTTCGATAGCCTGAACACCGATGGCCGTCGCGACATGGCTTTTGCCTGTTCCAGGCCCGCCAATAAGCACAACGTTCTCGGCTCTCTCCATAAACTCGCCCCGATGCAGCTGCCCGACAGTGGCCTCATTGATGTCACTGGATTTGAAGTCAAAGCCAGCGAGGTCTTTGTATGATGGGAAGCGGGCCACCTTTGTTTGATATGCGATTGAACGCACTTCCCGTTCAGCAATCTCTGCCTTGAGGAGTTGGGACAACATCGGTGTCGCGGCGTCAAAAGCTGGCCCACCTTGGGCAATCAGATCTTCCACCGCGTTTGCCATGCCATAAAGTTTGAGGCTGCGCAGCATGATCACAATTGAAGCTCCTGCAGGGTCATGACGCATGGCGCTTCTCCCCAGGCTGTCTCAGATCATCATAGCGGTCTACATTTGCCTTTGGCGCTGTTTCCAATGCCAGAGCATCAGGCGGGTCGACCTCTGGATGATCCGTATGTTTCCCGTCGAACAGCCGGTGTAACAAGTTCAGGATATGCGTCTTGGTCGGTACGCCAGCCTCCAGCGCCAATTCTACGGCGCACAGAACGGCACTCTCATCATGGTGTAAAACCAATGACAAGATATCGACCATCTCCCTGTCGCCACCTTCTCTGCGCAGCATATGCTTTTGCAGGATGCGGAAGGCTTCTGGCATCTCTGTGAACGGGGCGCCGTTGCGTAAAGCACCAGGTTTGCGTTGGATAACAGCGAGATAGTGACGCCAGTCGTAGATAACACGACCTGGCTTGCGGTGTGATCTATCTATGATGCGCTCATGCGTGCAAACCGTGTGGCCTTCAGCCACTATGACTAGGCGCTCTGGATAAACATGCAAGCTGATGCGCCGGTTGGCAAAGCTGGCGGGTACGCTGTAGCGATTGCGCTCGAAGGTGATCAAACAAGTCGGTGACACACGTTTGCTGTGCTCCACAAAGCCGTCGAAGGCTGGTGGCAATGCCATCAACATGGGCTTCTCTGCTTCCCAAGCGTCGGCAATGGTTCCCGGGAGATCCCGGTGCGATGTCTCAGACCAAAGGGCGATACAACGATCTTCCAGCCACTGGTTCAACTCATCCAGATCCTTGAAGATTGGCATAACCTGCCACATGCGATTGCGCGCATCTTGAACATTTTTCTCCACCTGCCCCTTCTCCCAACCAGCCGCTGGATTGCAGAACTCTGGCTCAAAGACGTAGTGGCTGGCCATCGCCTTGAAGCGAGCGTTGATATCGCGTTGCTTGCCTTTGCCAACACGATCAACAGCGGTCTTCATATTGTCGTAAATGCCACGCCCCGGCACACCGCCGAACACGCGGAACGCATGCCAATGGGCATCGAACAGCATCTCGTGTGTTTGCAACGGGTACGCGCGCACCAAAAATGCGCGGCTGTGCGACAGCTTCGTATGGGCAACCTGCAGCTTGACGCGTTCGCCACCGATGGTGGCCCAGTCTTCGCTCCAGTCAAACTGGAATGCTTCGCTTGGTTGAAACACCAAAGGCACGAACGCACCCCGCCCAGTTGTTTGCTCTACGCGATGCCGATCCTCACGCCAAACACGCGCAAAGGCAGCCACACGCGCATAAGATCCATCATAACCAAGCTTCACCAAATCCGCATGCATCTGCTTCATGGTGCGCCGTTCTTTGCGCGACTTACGTGTCTGAGCCAGAAGCCAAGCCGACAAACGATCCGCATACGGGTCTAGTTTGCTTGGCCGCTTGGGGGTCTTGAACTTCGGCTCGACAGCACCTTCTCGCAGGTACTTCTTGATGGTGTTACGAGACAAGCCTGTCCGCCGGGCTATCTCACGAATTGGCATCCCTTCACGCAATGCCCAACGTCGTATTACACTTAAAAATCCCATGTCTATCACTCCATATCTCCCTGACAAAAACCGTCAGGGTAGTGTATTTACATGGGTCAATTCTCAGTGAAAATTTAGGGGGCTACCGGGTCACTTCTCAACGCAAATCAACAGTGTCACATCAGAGAGGCGTTTATGTTCACGCGCCTGGGCGGGTTTCTGGAACGCTTTGATGCGCCGCCGGAATACCGTCCTTATAAGCGGCCTGAATGGGGGGATGTGCAGAGGGATTGGGATGGGAGAATGGGGGCGGATTGATCTGGATCGAACCCTCGTTTCATGTATTGGTTGTGGGGATGGTATATTTTGAACAAGCAATTATAGCTCTGCCCGTGATGACCCTTTTTGGGGTGATGATCTCAGTCGCAGGGATCGCGGGGGTTGAGGGTGTGATGCGAGACGAGAAATCTGAAGATAAGGTACATTTTCTTGCGACTGGGCGTGGGCTGGCAGTGTTGCTGGGCGGTGTTTTTGTTTTGTGGTTGTTGCCGTTAGGAATGCTGTTCTGGTGGGACCTACCCGATGAGGTAGGTGGCTTTGGAGACATGTTTGGCAGCGTGACCGCGTTGTTCTCTGGCTTGGCTTTTGCGGGCTTGATTGCGGCGTTGTTTATGCAGCGGCAAGAATTGACGTTACAACGGCGAGAGTTGGGGTTTCAAAGAAAGGAACTGGAACTATCGCGTGGAGAGTTCAAGTTGCAGCGGTTTGAGAATACGCTGTTTGGGTTGCTTGAGTTGTTTAATGGACATGTGCAATCGTTGGAAATATGTTCAGAGGATGAACACGGAGAGATACAGAGTAACGGACGAGGCGTATTGCAATACCATAGTGCAATGCTTGCCAATCAGCTTTTTAAAGATTTGGACTTGGATGCTTTACCCCCGGAAGCTGATAGCTTCTCCGGCTTTCCGACATGTTATCGAACGAGATGTGATTTTGATAAGCAAAAAGAAAGCTACTTAGAAAAATACGATAGAGAATTTGAGGGTGATCTTGGTCCGTATTTTCGTCTCCTCTATAACATTATGCGGCACATCGATAAAGCTAGGTTGGCTTTCAGCCGGGATGGTGCGCTTGATCCGGTGAGGAACACTGAACTTCAACAGAAGTATTCAAAGATCGTTAGGGCATATTTGGGTTCAGCCGAAATCAAATTGCTCATGTTCAATTGCACCACCCATCTGGGAGAAGATTTTCGTGGCTGGGTGATTAGCTATCAATTGCTGAAGCATATTCATCCGGACGATGTTACGCTCAACCCTGAAATGGTAAAATCGTATGGAAATGGCGCATTTGGCAGGCGTTATAAGCACCTTGAAATGATGATGGATGAATCTACTGGGAAAGTGAAGGAACGACATTCGTAGGACAGCGCATGGCCCTCTGGGTGGGTGCGAAGAGCCCTCCCGTGGGGAGGGCCAGGCGCTGCCCTTGGGGTTTGGGCGTGGCGCCGGACGAAAGAGGAAGCAAAATAAAACCCGCGACGCCATGATGGTGCGCGGGTTTTTTGGTCTTGGGCAGGTTTAACCTTTGGCGTGTTAGCCTTGCAGGGCGCGGACTGTTAGGGCGTCTTCGCGCATGGCTTTGATCGCCTGCGCTGCGGCGTGGGAACCTGCTGCTGTGGTGAAGTATGGGATCTTGTCATAAAGCGCCACGGCGCGGATTTCGCGGCTGTCGGACACCGCTTGGCTGCCCTCTGTGGTGTTCATTACCAATTGAATTTCACCGTTTTTCAACATGTCGACGATGTTTGGGCGGCCTTCATAGACTTTGTTCACAGTGGCGCATTTGACGCCTTGTTCAGACAGCCAAGTGGCGGTGCCACTGGTGCCAACCAAGGTAAATCCAAGGTCAGACAGGATGCGTGCGCAGTCGATCATCAGCGCGGTTTTGTCGGCATCTTTGATCGAAATAAACGCGCGGCCCTCAGGTGGAAGTTCCATGCCTGCGCCCATTTGCGCCTTGAGGAAGGCCCGCGGGAAGGAGCGATCCCAGCCCATGACTTCGCCGGTGGAACGCATTTCTGGGCCAAGCAATGTGTCGACGCCTGGGAAGCGTGCGAACGGCAGGACCGCTTCTTTTACGGAATACCAGGGCATGTCTTCGGGGTCGGCCAGGCGCATTTGGTCGCCCATGGGTTCCGGGTCGCCCTTGGCTGCGTCTTTGGGGTAAGGCGGGCGTTTGGGGAAGTTCGACAGGGGTTCACCCGCCATGATGCGCGCGGCGATGGCGGCGATGGCGCTGTCGGTGGATTTGGCGACGAAAGGCACGGTGCGCGATGCACGTGGGTTGACCTCGATCAGGTAAACCGTGTCGTCTTTGACCGCGAATTGGATGTTCATCAGACCCTTGACGTTCAGCGCAAGGGCGAGGGCGACGGTTTGGCGTTTGACCTCTGTGATGATATGGGCGGCAAGGTTGTATGGCGGCAAGGAACAGGCGGAGTCACCAGAGTGAACGCCAGCTTCTTCAATGTGTTGCATGATGCCTGCGACGTGAACGTCTTTGCCGTCACACAGCGCGTCAACGTCAAGTTCAACGGCGCCGGCAAGATAGCTGTCAAGCAGAACCGGGCTGTCGCCAGACACAACCACGGCCTCTTTGATGTAGCGTTCCAGCTGTGGCATGTCGCGCACGATTTCCATGGCGCGACCACCCAGAACGTAGGAGGGGCGGATCACCAGCGGGAAGCCAACATCTTTGGCGATCTCAAGGGCTTCTTCATCTGTGGAGGCAATGCCGTTGTGGGGTTGCTTCAGGCCAAGTTCATTCACAAGCGCTTGGAAGCGTTCGCGATCTTCGGCAAGGTCAATCGCGTCGGGCGTGGTGCCGAGGATTGGAATGCCGGCGGCTTCCAGGTCATTGGCGAGTTTCAACGGGGTTTGGCCGCCGAATTGAACGATGACGCCGTGAAGGGTGCCATTTTGCTGTTCAACGCGCAGGATTTCCATGACGTGTTCAAAAGTGAGCGGTTCGAAATACAGGCGGTCTGATGTGTCATAATCAGTGGAAACCGTTTCCGGGTTACAGTTGATCATAATGGTCTCATAGCCCTGTTTTGTCAGGGAATAACAGGCGTGACAGCAGCAGTAATCAAATTCAATGCCTTGGCCAATACGGTTTGGGCCACCGCCAAGAATGACGACTTTTTTCGCGTCACTTGGGCGGGCTTCGCATTCAACGTCCCCAAAGGCCGGGGCCTCGTAGGTGGAATACATATAGGGGGTTTGGGCTTCGAATTCGGCAGCACATGTATCGATGCGTTTGAAGCTTGCGGTGACGTTTTTCAATACGCGGGTTTTGCGAACTTCGGTTTCTGTAGAACCAGCCAGTTTTGCAAGACGGGCATCGGTGAAGCCCAACATTTTGAGATCACGCAGGCCACGTTCGTCAGTCGGGAGCCCCTCCTGTCTCACTGTTTCTTCGGCCTCAACGATTTCGCGGATGCGGGCGAGGAACCAAGGGTCAAACCGTGTGGTTGCGTGGATTTCGTCATCGCTCAAACCGTGACGCATGGCTTGTGCGATGGTGCGCATGCGATCCGGGGTTTGCTTGCTGATCGCTTTGATGACGGCGGATTTTTCTGGTGCGCCTTCGATCTCAATTTCGTCAAAACCAGTGAGACCGGATTCCATAGACGCGAGCGCTTTTTGCAGGCTTTCATGGATGGTGCGGCCAATCGCCATTGTTTCGCCAACGGATTTCATCGCGGTTGTCAGGTAGGGTTCAGAGCCCGCGAATTTCTCAAATGCGAATTTCGGGATCTTGGTGACAACATAGTCGATGGTGGGTTCAAACGAGGCAGGTGTCACGCGGGTGATGTCGTTGTCGAGTTCGTCCAACGTGTAGCCAACCGCCAGTTTCGCAGCGATCTTGGCAATCGGGAAACCTGTGGCTTTGGACGCCAGTGCGGAAGAGCGCGACACGCGTGGGTTCATCTCGATCACGATCATGCGGCCATCGACGGGGTTCACGGCCCATTGCACGTTTGACCCACCGGTTTCGACGCCGATTTCGCGCAGAACATTGATGGATGCGGTGCGCATGGCTTGGTATTCTTTGTCGGTCAGGGTCAGCGCGGGGGCGACGGTGATGGAATCACCTGTGTGCACGCCCATTGGATCGATGTTTTCAATCGCACAAACGATGATGGCGTTGTCGGCTTTGTCGCGCACAACTTCCATCTCGAATTCTTTCCAGCCGAGCAGGGATTCATCAATCAGGATCTGATTTACGGGGGAGGCGTCCATGCCGGTGCGGCAGAAATGGATGTAATCTTCGCGGTTATAGGCAACGCCACCGCCGGTACCACCCATGGTGAAAGCGGGGCGGATGATGGCGGGCAGGCCGATGCCTTCGAGTTCCTCAAGCGCCATGCGAACACCTGCATCAAGGTCGGTGATGCCATCATCAGATTTCGGAGCGGTGACAATGGCCGCGCGCGGGTTTTCAATGCCGAGGCGATCCATGGCTTCGCGGAAAAGTTTGCGGTCTTCAGCCATTTCAATGGCTTCGCGGTTTGCGCCGATCATTTGAACGCCGAATTTTTCCAGTACACCCATTTCTTCAAGCGCCAAAGATGTGTTCAAACCAGTCTGGCCGCCCATGGTGGGAAGCAGCGCATCGGGGCGCTCTTTTTCGATGATCTTGGCGACGATTTCTGGCGTGATCGGTTCGATATAGGTTGCGTCGGCCAACTCAGGGTCGGTCATGATGGTGGCCGGGTTCGAGTTCACGAGGATAACGCGGTAACCTTCTTCGCGAAGGGCTTTGCAGGCCTGCGCACCGGAATAGTCAAACTCGCAGGCCTGACCAATAACAATAGGGCCGGCCCCGATGATCATGATGGATGAGATATCGTCGCGTTTTGGCATGGTAGACCCCCGGAGAAACAAATTGTCGTGGTGTATAGATATCATGAGGGAAGGTTCAAGGGGGATTCGTTTGTTGAGGTGGGAATCTGCGCAACATCTGTGATTTAGCATGTTGTTTTTTGTCGCTTGGGGCATATCTAATCTGAAAACCCGAAGCCCGGCCTATGGGCTCACTAGGAATTGCGAATACATGTCCGTTATCCATTCTCAAGAATTTGGCATTGAAGACCACAACTGCCCCCGGCAAAGGCGGTGGCTATTCGTTGAATTTTCGATGTTGTTTGTGGTTGTTCCACTGGCGGTTGCGATCTGGCTGCCACCAACACGCATGTTTACGGCACTCGCGTTGTTTATGGTGTTGGGCTTGATGTTGTTGTTGCGCACCCCGGGTTTTTCCTGGCGGATCATGTTCCAAGGGTGGTCGCGCATGGGGTTTTGGCCATTGATCGGATCCGTGGCTGGCATTGCTTTGGCGGTGGCGGTCGCAAGCTATGTGATCCTGTCGCGCAACGCTCCGGATCGCTTGTTCGCGATGTTGATCTACAGGCCAGATGTAATGTTGATGATCGCTGTGTTTTACCCGCTGGTGTCGGCCTTGCCGCAGGAATTGATTTTTCGCGTGTTGTTTTTCCGCCGTTACAAACCGGTGATTCCATCTGGTGCAGCGGCGATTTGGTTGAACGCTGCTTTGTTCTCGCTTGCGCATCTAATGTATTGGAGTTGGATCGTCGCGGTGATGACATTCATCGGCGGCCTGATCTTCGCCTGGGCCTATAAGACCCGCGAAAGTCTGCCATTGGCGATTATCTTGCACTCGGTTGCAGGCGTGGTTTTATTCGCCTTCGGAATGGGGGTGTATTTCTATTCCGGCGCTGTCGTGCGGCCATTTTAACAGAAAGCCCCGCAGAATTTCTTCTGCGGGGTTCTGCGAGAAAGGTTAAGGGAGTTTAACCAATGTCGAAGCTCACGCCCTGAGCCAGTGGCAGTTCACGCGAATAGTTCACGGTGTTGGTCTGACGACGCATGTATGCTTTCCACGCGTCAGATCCGCTTTCGCGACCGCCGCCAGTTTCCTTTTCGCCGCCAAACGCGCCACCGATTTCTGCACCGGATGTTCCGATGTTGACGTTGGCGATACCACAGTCAGAACCGATGGCGGATAGGAAGGTTTCCGCTTCGCGCACATCCAACGTGTAGATGGTCGAGGACAGGCCAGCCGTCACATCGTTTTGCATGTCGATCGCGTGGTCTAGATCACTGTAAGGCATGACATAAAGCACAGGCGCGAAGGTTTCTTCACAAACGATGCCCTTCTGTTCTTTCAGCTCGACCATGGCGGGGCGGCGGTAGAAAGCATCGGGATGACCCGCGTCGACCAATTCACCACCAGTGACTTTGCCACCCATGGCTTTCGCCGCTTCAATCGCTGCTTCCATCGCGTCGGATGCGTTTTTGTCGATCAATGGACCCACAAGTGAATCTGTCGTCAGGGGGGAACCCACAGTCACAGATTTATAGGCAGCGGCGAGACGTGGAACGAATTCTTCCCAGATGCTGTCGTGAACGAAAACACGACGCTGCGATGTGCAACGCTGGCCTGCTGTGCCCATCGCGCCGAACGCGATTGCGGCCAAAGCCATGTCTTGGTCGGCAGATGGGCAAACGATGCCGGCGTTGTTGCCGCCAAGTTCCAAGATGGATTTGCCGAAACGCGCCGCAACCCGTGGCCCAACTTCGCGACCCATGCGTGTGGAACCTGTGGCGGAAATTACCGGCACATCTGTGCTGTCGACAAGGGTTTCGCCCAAGTCACGATCGCCAAGCAGAAGCGTGTGCAGACCTTCTGGTGCATCATCGCCAAAACGTGCGATTGCGCGTTCAAAGACGGATGTGCAAGCCAGCGAAATCAGCGGTGTTTTTTCGGATGGTTTCCAGATCACCGGATCGCCACACACGATGGCAAGGGCCGCGTTCCAGGACCAAACAGCCGCCGGGAAGTTGAACGCAGAAATCACGCCGACCGGGCCAAGCGGATGCCATTGTTCCATCATGCGGTGACCGGGACGTTCAGTCGCGATGGTCAAGCCATACAATTGACGCGACAGACCGACTGCGAAATCGCAAATGTCGATCATTTCCTGGACTTCGCCAAGGCCTTCGGATGGGATTTTTCCGACTTCAATGGAGATGATGCGACCAAGGTCTTCTTTGGCAACGCGCAGCTCTTCGCCCAGTAGACGAACCAATTCACCGCGACGCGGGGCGGGGATCATGCGCCAAGATTTGAACGCAGCTTTGGATTTGCTGATCGCGGCCTTTGCCATGTCTGCAGACATGTCGTTGACGGCGGCGATCTCAGTGCCGGTCACGGGGCTGATCACTTTGCGGGTGCCGCCTGTATAGGCAGATTTATCCACGCCAAGGCGGGAAAGGATGTCGGAAATTTCGCGGGTAACGTCCATGGGAAGGGCCCTTTTGTATGGAATTTGGACCCAGTATAGCGCATCCCTTGTAGGAGAAAAATCTCGTAAAATTTGCATATGAGTGCAAAAAACTCATGTAGAATTAATGCTGATTCCCTTCGAAACCTTCGTTTTTACCCAACGCGCAAAGGCCTGTGCCATAGGCGATGTTGCGCCCGCCGGGGTCACCAACCAATAGGCGTTATCTGTGATGACCGGGTCGCCAGGTAACGAGATTAAAGTGCCACTTTCTAGTTCTCTTTCAATGAGATACCGTGGCAGCAGCGCCGCGCCAAGGCCGTGGGTTGCAGCGGATATGATCATGGAAAACTGGTCGAACTGCTTGCCGCGCGGGAAGCTGGGGGAAACGACGCCCTGCAAGCGCAACCACTCGGCCCAATGGCCAGGTCGGGTTTCAAGATGCAAAAGCGGGGCGTCAGCGATGTCTTGGGGCTCGGCGTCGGTAAGATTTTGTTCATGGATGAATTCCGGAGCAGCGACGGCCAGAATTTCTTCGCCGCACAGGCGTGACATTTGCGTGTCAGGCCAATCGGCGGACCCATGGTGGATCGCCAAATCAAAGCGTTCCGCATCAAAAGAAAACGGTCGAAGCCGGGTGGAAAGGCTGATTTCGACCTCGGGAAATTTGGCCTCAAATTCGGGCAGGCGCGGGATCAGCCAACGGCTTGCAAAGGTCGAAAGCGTGGCAATACGAAGCGCGGTGCGGGCGTTGCCAGCGGTGACTGCGCGGCTAACGGTTTGCTTTAGGCGGTCCAAATCAAGTGCCAAGGCGCGGGCAAATTCCCCACCTGCATCGGTCAGGGCAACGCGGCGGCCATTGCGGCGAAATAGCGAAAATCCAAGCTGCGCCTCAAGGTCTTTGACCTGGCGTGACACCGCACTTTGGGTGAGGTGCAATTCTTCGGCGGCTAGGGTGAATGACCCATGTCGGGCGGCGCATTCAAAGGCACGTAGGGCGGCAAGTGAGGGCAGAGAGCGCGAGGGAATCATCGGGTTTTCACATTCCTAAATCTCATGAATTACTGCGAATTTAGCTATTTTAGCATGAAGGGGCAATTGCTATCGTCACGTCAAAACCGGAATTATGTGCAAAGGTGAATGGCATGAAAAAGATCGCAACACTTGGATTGGGTAAAGTTGGCACGTTGGCGGCGACGCTTTTGAAGGAAGCTGGCTTTGAGGTCACGGGCGTTGACATGAACTTGGCTGGACGTGAACTTCCCTTTGCAACACAATCACTTGACCTGTCGGACGCCAGCAACTTACGGGCGCTATTTGGCGAGGTCGACGCGATCCTGTCATGCCTCCCATATCACTTGAACACCGCGATTGCGAAAGAAGCGCATGCCGCCGGAATTCATTACTTTGACCTTACTGAAGACGTGCCAACCACCCAGGCCATTATTGAATTGTCAAAGACTTCAAAAGGTCTAATGGCGCCACAATGTGGACTCGCGCCGGGCTTTATTGGCATCGTGGGTGCAGATCTGATCGAACAATTTGACGACTGCCGCAGTTGTAAAATGCGCGTGGGCGCGTTGCCGCAAAACCCGACTGGCTTGATGGGATATGCGTTCAACTGGTCGCCTGAAGGTGTGGTGAACGAATACTTGAATGATTGCGAAGTCATCGAGGGTGGTGAGCGCAAATGGGTGTCGCCGATGGAATGGCTGGAAGCTGTATATATTGACGGTGTGAAATTGGAAGCTTTCACAACTTCTGGCGGCTTGGGAACGATGTGTGACACCTACCTTGGTAAGGTGGACAACATTGATTATAAAACAATGCGTTATCCAGGCCATATGGATCAAATGAATTTCTTCTTCCATGAGCTTTTGATGCGTGATCGCCGGGAAGAAGCTGGTGAAATCTTGGTCAATGCGAAACCGCCTGTTGAGGATGATGTGGTTTACGTTCATGTTGCCGCAGAAGGCATGGTAAATGGTCGGTTGCAGCGCAAAGAATTTGTGCGCGGTTATCGCCCAATTGAGGTCGCAGGTGAGATGCGCACCGCCATTGCTTGGACCACTGCGGGAAGCGTGGTGGGCGTGATTGAAATGGTGCGCGATGGCGTGCTGCCGGACAAGGGGTTCCTGAAACAGGAAGACATCCCGCTGGAAGCATTTCTTGCGACAAAGACAGGCGGCCTCTACGCCGCGAAGGGTTAAGAATGGCTGAATTTATCCGATCAGATCGCGCGGCATCACTGCAGCTTTCAGAAATTGTTAAGATTTCCGAGGCCGCACGTGCCCGCCAAGCCGAAGGCCACCCTGTGTTGACTTTCGGAACGGGCGAGCCGGATTTCAAAACACCGGAAAACGTGATTGCGGCAGCTAATGCTGCGGCTTTGGCGGGGGACACGGGATATCCGCCAACCGCGGGAAAACCTGCGTTGCGCGAAGCGATTGCGATGGATGCGGAACGCTTCTGTGGGTTCCGGCCTGAGATCGCGGAAGTCATGGTTTCAACCGGTGCGAAACAGGTCATTCACAACGCTTTTGCGGCGACCGTGAACCCGGGTGATGAGGTCATTATGCCCGCGCCTTATTGGACGTCATATGCGGATATCGTGGATTTTTGCCAAGGTGAAATGGTCACTGTGCCTTGTGGTGCGGATCAGGGATTTCGCCTGACACCAGATGCGTTGGAAGCCGCGATTACGAATAAAACAAAGTGGTTGATGCTCAACACGCCCGGCAATCCATCCGGTGCGATGTATTCTGGGGAGGATCTGGAAGCATTGGCGGAAGTTTTGCGTAAGCATCCACATGTTTGGGTGATTGCGGATGAAATCTATATGCATGTGACCTATGAGCCCTTCACATCTTTCCGCAAAGCCGCCCCTGATTTGGCGGATCGGACGTTGATTGTGAATGGGGTTTCAAAGTCTTACGCGATGACGGGTTGGCGTTTGGGTTGGGGCATTGGCCCTGTTGACCTGATCAAAACCATGACCGCGATCCAAGGACAATGCACATCTGGGGCGTCTTCAATTTCCCAAGCGGCGGCGTTGGAAGCACTGACCGGCCCACAAAATCTGTTGGCAGAACGCTGTGATGCCTTCCGCGCGCGCCGCGATATGGTGGTGGATGCGTTAAACGCGGTGGATGGTATAACCTGCGAAGTGCCGGGCGGGGCGTTTTACGTTTACCCGAACTGCGAAGGGCTGTTTGGCCGCACGACATCTGGCGGGAAACTGCTCGAAAATGACGCGGATGTCTGCGAATTTATCCTGAATGAGGGCAATGTTGCGCTTGTGCCGGGCCGGGCCTTTGGGCTTGGTGGGCATTTTCGACTGTCTTACGCCTATTCAGATGCTGATTTAACTGAAGGCTGTGCGCGGATCGCGCGCGCCGTGAACGAACTTAAAGGAGCCTGAACCATGGCTGGAAATCTGTCCCCACAAAGCAAACCAGATCTTGCAAAGTTCACCTGGGAAGATGCCTTCCGTATGGACGAGCAACTGTCCGAAGACGAACGCATGATGCGTGACGCGGCGGCGGCATATGCGCAGGAAAAACTTGCGCCACGCGTGACCAATGCCTTCGCGAATGAAGAAACCGACCCCGCGATTTTCGCGGAAATGGGCGAGATGGGCTTGCTGGGAATTACGGTGCCTGAGGAATATGGCGGGCTTGGATCCAGCTATGTGGCCTATGGTTTGGTCGCGCGCGAAGTGGAGCGTGTGGACAGTGGATATCGGTCCATGATGTCCGTGCAATCGAGTTTGGTGATGTATCCGATCTATGCGTATGGATCTGAAGAACAACGTAAAAAATACCTTCCGGGTCTGGCTGCGGGCACGTCCATCGGCTGTTTCGGCCTGACGGAGCCTGACGCGGGTTCTGACCCTGCGGGTATGAAGACCGTCGCGAAAAAGACCGATGGTGGCTACGTTCTGAACGGGTCCAAAATGTGGATTTCGAACGCGCCGATCGCGGATGTGTTTGTGGTTTGGGCGAAGTCTGAAGCCCATGGCGGCAAGATCCGTGGCTTTATCTTGGATAAGGGCACCAAAGGTCTGTCCGCGCCGAAGATTGAAAATAAAATGTCGCTGCGCGCCTCTATCACCGGTGAAATCGTGATGGCGGATGTGGAAGTTGGCGAAGATGCGCTGCTGCCAAATGTTGAAGGTCTGAAAGGCCCGTTTGGCTGTTTGAACCGCGCGCGTTATGGCATTTCTTGGGGTGCTATGGGGGCTGCTGAAGCTTGCTGGCATGCGGCTTTGCAATATGGTTTGGACCGCAAGCAGTTCAACAAACCTTTGGCGCAAACGCAGCTGTTCCAAAAGAAATTGGCAGACATGCAGACCGAGATTACCCTTGGCTTGCAGGGCAGCCTGCGGGTTGGTCGTTTGATGGATGAAGGCAATGCTGCGCCCGAAATGATTTCGATCATGAAGCGTAACAACTGTGGCAAGGCCTTGGATGTGGCGCGTATGTCGCGCGATATGCATGGCGGCAACGGTATCAGCCTTGATTTCCACGTGATCCGCCACATGGTGAACCTGGAAACTGTGAACACCTATGAGGGCACGCATGATGTGCATGCGCTGATCATTGGACGTGCGCAAACTGGTTTGCAGGCGTTCTTCTAAAGAATAGGTAGGTGGGGGCGCTGCCCCCACACCCCCGGGATATTTATACTGAAAAGAAAGGGGCAAGTGGCCCCGGAAGGATAAATCATGGATCGCGCGGATATTGTGCATGAGGCGTTTCTTGAGCGGTTGACATCGGGGGCATTGCCCGGTGGGGCGGCGGCTGATGGGCCTTTGGCTGCGGATGAAGCCGTCGCGATTTTCCGGGCGCAATGTCTGTCGCGCAATCTTGATCGCCGCTCTCGCAAAATGCAGGCTGCGGGGCAGGGGTATTACACGATTGGGTCTTCCGGTCACGAGGGTATGGCGGCGGTCGCATCCGCGTTGCGCCCCGATGATATGGCGTTTTTGCATTACCGCGATGGGGCGTTTCAGACGCGTCGATCAGCCCAAGTTCCGGGCACGACGCCAGCTTGGGATATGTTGCTAAGCTTTGCGACATCTGTGGAGGATCCGATCTCGGGGGGGCGCCATAAGGTGTTGGGATCAAAGGCTTTAAATATTCCGCCGCAGACATCGACGATTGCTTCGCATTTGCCGAAAGCGGTTGGTGCGGCCTATTCTGTGGGGCTTGCGAAACGTGTGAAGCCGGAACACCAGGTGTTGCAGGACGACAGCATTGTGATGTGTTCTTTTGGCGATGCCTCATCGAACCATTCTACAGCGCAGGGGGCGATTAACACGGCGTGTTGGACGTCTTTTCAGTCGGTTCCGATGCCTTTGCTGTTTGTCTGTGAGGACAATGGGATTGGCATTTCTACACGCACGCCGCGCGGATGGGTTGCGGCGAATTATGAGAACCGTCCGGGGTTGAAGTATTTCCACGCCAATGGGTTGGATATTTATGACACCTGGCGTGCGGCGCGTGAGGCTGCGGATTACGTACGGACCCAAAAGAAACCGGCATTTTTGCATCTGACTTTGGTACGTCTGTACGGGCATGCCGGGTCGGACATGCAGCAGACTTATCTGTCGAAGGATATCTTTGAAGCCTGGGAGGCGGAGGATCCTTTGATGCATTCGGCGCGGCTTTTGCGGGATGCGGGCGTGTTGTCTGCGGATGAGATCAAAGCGATTTATCTCGAGGCCGAGGCGCAATGTACGCGGGTTGCGGAACAGGTTGTGACGCGGCCAAGGTTGAAAACCGCAGAAGATGTGATGGCCAGTATCATTCCGCCGAAACGTGACTGTGCGCCAAGCAATGGGGTTGCGGTTGCGGATCGTGAAAAGGCGTTTGGAAAAAGCGATTTACGCGCGATGAATGAGCCGCAGCCCATGTCACGTCTGATCAACTGGGCGCTGACGGATCTGATGTTAGAACATCGTGAAATCGCCGTGATGGGCGAAGATGTTGGCCAAAAAGGTGGGGTTTACGGGGTGACCCAGAAGCTGTGTGATCGCTTTGGGCCGGACCGGGTGATTGACACATTGCTGGATGAACAGTCGATTTTGGGGCTGGCTATTGGCATGGCGCATAACGGGTTTGTGCCGATGCCTGAGATCCAATTTTTGGCTTATCTGCATAATGCGGAAGACCAAATTCGGGGCGAGGCTGCGACGCTTTCGTTTTTCTCAAACGGTCAATATACCAACCCAATGGTGCTGCGGATTGCTGGGCTTGGCTATCAAAAGGGTTTTGGTGGGCATTTCCACAATGACAATTCCTTGGCCGTTTTGCGTGATATTCTAGGTGTGATTATTGCTTGCCCAAGCCACGGTGCGGATGCGGCGAAAATGCTGCGCGAATGTGTGCGCTTGGCACGTGAGGAGCAGCGCGTTGTTGTGTTTGTGGAGCCGATTGCGCTGTATCCGATGCGGGATTTGCATGATGCGAAAGACGGTTCTAAAGACGGGGCCTGGATGGATATGTACCCCGCGCCCGATGAGAAAATTTCGCTGGGCGAAGTTGGTGTTACAGGCGATGGGTCATTGGCGATTGTGACCTATGGCAATGGGAATTACCTGTCGCAACAAGCGGCTAAAACTTTGGCCGACAAGGGAATTCAGACGCGTGTGATTGATATACGTTGGCTTGCGCCCATGCCTGTAGATGGAATATTGGCGGCGATTGAAGGAGCTGAAAAAGTGCTGGTGGTTGATGAATGCCGTACGACAGGCAGCCAATCAGAAGCCTTGCTTTCGATGCTGCATGAACGTTGCGATTTACCATCGGCGCGCCTGGCAGCGGAAGACAGTTTTATCGCCACAGGCCCCGCCTATGCCGCGACGATGCCGTCAGCTGACAGTATTGCACAGGCCGCGATCAAGCTTTGGGAGGGCAAGTAAATGTCAAAATTGACCGCAGTTGTCGTGGCCCCGGGACGGGGCACTTACAATAAAGCCGAGCTTGGATATTTAACGCGCAACCATGCGGATAAAGCTGAAATGTTTGCGCAGTTTGACGCGTTTCGGGCGCAGACGGGGCAGGAAGCTGTGACGGCGCTTGATGGGGCTGAACGGTTTTCTGGTGCGAAACATACGCGCGGTGATCATGCCTCGCCTTTGATTTATGCGGCGGCTTTGGCAGATTTTCAGGCGATTGACCGCGATAAGTTCGATATTTTGGCTGTGACAGGCAATTCCATGGGTTGGTATATCGCGTTGGCCTGTGGGGGTGCACTGTCGCCGATGGGCGGGTTTGAGGTGGTGAACACCATGGGCACGCTGATGCAGGAGAACCTGATTGGTGGGCAAATTATTTACCCGTTTGTGGATGATAATTGGGTGGAAGTCCCAGGTCGTCGAGGCGAGGTTTTTGCGAAATGCGCTGAGGTTTCGACGCGGGCGGATCATGTGTTGGGGCTGTCGATTGACCTTGGTGGGATGTTGGTTTTGGCCGGGAATGAAGCAGGGCTAGTTGCGTTCGAACGTGAAATGCCAAGATTGGAAGATAGGTTTCCCATGCGCTTGCCCAATCACGCCGGGTTCCATACGCAT
The DNA here is from genome assembly GCF_000812685.1 of Halocynthiibacter namhaensis. Lineage (GTDB taxonomy): Bacteria > Pseudomonadota > Alphaproteobacteria > Rhodobacterales > Rhodobacteraceae > Halocynthiibacter > Halocynthiibacter namhaensis. Next base: position 57,874 of record NZ_JWIF01000016.1, on the reverse strand, counting down.
TTGCAGAAACCCGTGGCGGAACAAGGGCGTGCGCGTCTGGGTGCTAGTATGTTTGGTCAACCTGAGGTGCCTTTGATTGATGGGCGTGGGGCGATTTGGGCTCCTGGTGCTGTGAATAGGCATGCGCTTTGGGATTACACCCTGGGGCATCAGGTTTATGAACCTTACGATTTTACGGCGGCTCTGCGGGTGGCGGCGCGTGAATTTATGCCGGATGTGTTTATCGTGTTGGGACCGGGGGGAACGCTTGGTGGGGCGGTGGCGCAAAGCTTACTGACGGCAAATTGGCGGGGCATGTCGAATAAGGCGGGCTTCCAAGACGAACAAGCCCAGACGCCACGTTTGCTTTCTATGGGGCGCGATGATCAGCGGGCGCTTGTGACTGGCTAAACGTCGGATTATCATCTTGCGGGAAACCTATTCCGGGCTATGACTGGGCCGGAACTGAAAGGCGATTGCGTGCAAGGCGAGATTTTCTTTGATGATGGCCTATTGGGGCAGGATGCGGGTGGAACATGGTTTCGTGCGCCTAAACGTGTGATTTCTGCCGATACGGCCGAAGATGTTCCCGCGGCATTGCTTGCGTTGAATGATGCCGAGAAATCTGGCGAATGGTTGGCGGGTTTTGCGTCATATGAGTTGGGTTATGCGCTGATTGATAAGCTGCGTGGTCGTATGCCCACAACCCGTGATACCCCCCTTTTGTGCTTTGGCGTCTTTGATGAACCTCTGCCGGGCGGCGCGGAGATGTCCGGTGCGGCTGAGCTGTCGGGTCCCGCGCCGCGTTGGGACCTTGCACGGTATCGCAGGGCGTTTGACGAGGTGAAGCACTATATTGGGTCCGGCGATTGTTATCAGATCAACCTGACCTTCCCCATGGACAGCCAGATGTCTGGGGATGCTAAGGCGCTTTATGCGCAATTGGTTGATCGCCAGAAAGTGCAGCACGGGGCCTATGTTGATTTGGGCGGCGCACAGTTTTTGTCTCGCTCACCAGAACTGTTTTTTCGCACCGATGGGCGCATGATTGAGACCCTGCCCATGAAGGGAACGGTTGCGCGTGGCTTGTCGTCTGAGGAAGATGCAGCGCGCATAAAATGGCTGCAAAACGATGAGAAAAACCGCGCAGAAAACTTGATGATTGTTGATCTTTTGCGCAATGATATCAGTCGGGTTTCGATGCCGGGCACGGTGACAGTGCCGGAACTGTTCGACGTGCAAACATTCGCCACTGTGCACCAAATGGTCAGCCGTGTGCGTGCGCAATTGGCGCCGGATCAAGGTCTGGCTGAGATCTTCCGCGCCCTGTTTCCCTGCGGGTCCATCACGGGTGCTCCAAAGATCCGTGCGATGGAAATCATTGATGACCTCGAAGATTCCCCGCGTGGTATATATTGTGGCGCGATTGGATGGTCTGGCCCAGGCGGGCAGCGCAGCTTCAACGTGGCCATCCGTACCCTTAGTCTGTTTGATGAGGGGCGTGTGCGTTTGAATGTAGGCGGCGGCGTTGTCTGGGACAGCACTGCCCCCAGTGAATATGAGGAAGCATTGTGGAAAGCCCGATACGCCGAGATTTGATCCCAGAGGAGATTGAAATAATTGAAACATTTTTGCGCACCGCCGATGGTGTGATGCCGCGCTTGGAACGTCACGTGGGCCGCATGTGCTTGGCTGCCGGGCGTTTGGGCTTTGCCTATTCTGCGCCTGAAGCGCGCGAAATGGCGGCGCAAATATCGTCCAATGTTGCCCTGCGATGTCGGTTCGCGCTGACCCGACAGGGCCTGTCATTAACGACGTCCCCAGTGACCGTCGCCGCCGCCTCGTGGAAGGTCATGATGTCCAAAGGTGCCATTGATGAAAAAGACATCTGGCGGGGGATGAAAACATCTCAGCGTGCGATCTATGACCAAGCCCGCGCAGATATGCCATCCGGCATTGATGAAGTGCTTTTCTTGAACACGCGCGGGGCTGTTGCTGAAGGCGCAATCACCAATATTTTTGTGAAGGATGACAAGGGCATGCTGTTGACACCCCCTGTATCCGCTGGGGCTTTGCCGGGGGTTTTACGTGCGGATTTGCTTGCGACGGATCAGGCGAAGGTTGCGCGATTATCCCTGCGTGACCTCACCGAATCCAAGATCTTTTGTGGCAACAGTTTGCGTGGCTTGATTCCGGCAGAATTGGTGCTTTGATCTGTTTTGGCTGGCACTGAATAGGGGATGGTTTAAGATACGCCACATTGGCTTTGACACAGATGGGACACAGCGATGACATTGAATGTTTACCTCTCGGGAGAGATCCACACAAATTGGCGCGAAGAAATCATGCAAGGTGCGGCAGACCTGGACGTGAGTTTTTCTGCTCCGGTGACGGATCACGCATCGTCCGATGATTGCGGTGTGGCGATCTTAGGTGCGGAAGAAAAGAAATTCTGGCACGATAATTTGGGCGCGAAAGTCAACGCAATTCGCACGCGTAAAGGCATTGCCGATGCGGATGTGGTGGTCGTGCGTTTTGGTGAGAAATACAAACAATGGAACGCGGCTTTTGACGCAGGCTATGCTGCGGCTTTGGGCAAAAGCGTGATTGTGCTGCATGGCGCGGATCACCAACATGCGCTGAAGGAAGTTGACGCGGCGGCACTGGCCGTATGCGAAGACCCACGTCAGGTCGCTGAGATCTTGCGTTATGTTCTAAGTGGTGAGTTGCCTGTTTGACCGGGCCTGAACACACGCGATTGCATTCAATGTAATCGCGTGTGTTCATGTGTTATCTCGTCGTCCTATCGCTGTATGGTTAACCGACCTGAGGAATCTTGAGACCTTTTTGCACAGCGGGGCGGTCCATAAAACGTTCTAGCCATGCGACGACATTCGTATGTTTGTCGAATTCCAGTAGCTCTTTCGCGCCATAGAAATCCAAAGCACGCAACCAAGGCACAATCGCGATGTCTGCGATGGAGTATTCACCCGCAATCCAATCGCGACCTTCCATTTGCTTATCCAGAACCGCAAGCAGGCGTTTGGCTTCGCCGATATACCGGTCACGTGGGCGCGGGTCTTCGATTTCCGAACCCGCGAATTTGTAGAAATACCCAAGCTGACCCAACATCGGGCCAAGGCCGCCCATTTGGAACATCAGCCACTTTAGAACTTCGTATTTGCCAGCACCTTGGGGCATCAACTTGCCGGTTTTTTCAGCGAGATAAATCAAGATCGCGCCACTTTCAAATAGACCAACCGGGGCACCATCGGGGCCATTTGGATCAATGATCGCAGGGATTTTGTTGTTGGGGTTGAGGGATAGAAATTCGGGGCTTTGCACATCGGCATCAGACAGTGTCACAAGATGGGGTTCATAAGCCAATCCAAGTTCTTCCAAAGCGATGGAGATCTTCACGCCGTTCGGTGTGGGGAAGGAATACAGTTGGATCACATCCGCATTTGCAGCAGGCCAACGGGAGGTAATGGAAAATTGAGAAAGATCAGACATGGTGTTTCCTTTTTAAGTCGGGCGTGTGAATTCTGTCATTTATACCGATTGGGGAAATGTAGGCACGATTTCCCCCGAGAACAGGTTTGGATATGTGCGCCGGGTGCAGTATACATCTGCGCAGGCGAACAGCCACTGGGGCTTGTACATAAGGAAACAAGAAATGTTAAAAGAATTCAAGGACTTCATCGCAAAAGGCAACGTCATGGATATGGCTGTTGGTCTGATCATTGGTGCAGCTTTCACAGCGATTGTGAAATCTCTGGTTTCTGATTTGATCAATCCAATCGTTGGTCTGTTTACGGGCGGTGTTGATTTTACCAATAAGTTCATCATCCTAGGCGGTGACGGCACGGTTTATGCATCATTGGAAGCTGCGCGCGAAGCAGGGGCCGCGGCCTTTGCTTGGGGTGCCTTCATGATGGCGGTCGTCAATTTCCTGATTATTGCTTGGGTTGTCTTCATGATGGTGCGCTACCTGAACAAGGTAAAAGAGGCCGCAGCGAAAAAAGAAGAAGAAATTGCGGCGGAAACCCCCGCTGGACCAAGTGAGATCGATGTTTTGCTTGAGATCCGCGATTCTCTTGTTAAGAAGTAAAGTATATCGTGCAGACGGGGGGCGCAGGTAAATTACTCCGGTAACCCTCCGCATACAGGTTTGGGCTCGTCAGCAATGACGGGCCCGTTCTGTTTTTGGGGAGATGATTGGCATTTCCCCGCTGGAAGCGCCGTTATTGAAAGAAGTTGCCGATCATTTTTCTGACGCGGATCGAGATTCGTGAGAAGAGTAAACCCAATGTATCTCCGAAATATATAAAAATGATCATTCCAATTACTGCGATTGGAAAACGCTCGTGATGCCAGGTTTCAGGTTCCCACATATATACGCCCCCCAGTGTTATGACCAAGAAGCAAGTGCCGGAAATACGGTTCATCTAATCTCATATCCCTATGTGAGTATACGCTATCAACAGAAGCAATGCTTCCTGCCATCTATGCAAGGCATAAAAAACGAGTGTACCAACAAAAAAAAGGGCCGGAGGTTTCCCCCCGGCCTAGGTGTTTGATCATCAGGAGAGAGATCAGATTTCTAGTGCTGCTTCTGGTGTGATGCTGTCCATGTTCAGCGCTTCGCCGACGGCTGCGTAGGTCAGTTTGCCAGCGTGTACGTTCAAGCCGTTCAACAGGTGGCCGTCATCTTTACAAGCTTGTTTCCAGCCTTTGTTGGCAAGGGCCAGCATGAAGGGAAGGGTCGCGTTGCCAAGGGCAATGGTGGATGTACGTGCAACCGCGCCGGGCATGTTGGCCACACAGTAATGCATCACGCCGTCGACCTCATAGATGGGGTCTTCGTGGGTGGTGGCTTTGGATGTTTCAAAGCAACCGCCTTGGTCAATCGCAACGTCCACAAGAACAGCACCTGGTTTCAGAGTTTTCAACTGCTCGCGTGAGATCAACTTAGGTGCAGCGGCGCCCGGGATCAGAACTGCGCCGATGATCATGTCAGCGTCTGCCGCCAATTCAGCGGTCGCACCAGCGGTAGAGTATTGGTTCTTGAATGTGCCGCCAAAGACGTCGTCGAGATATTTCAGACGTGTCAGGGACCGATCAAGAACAGTGACGTCCGCGCCCATACCAGCTGCGATTTTCGCTGCATGCGTACCAACAACACCGCCACCGATGACCAGAACTTTCGCAGGGGCCACACCAGGAACGCCGCCCATCAGAACACCGCGACCGCCATTGGCTTTTTGCAATGTATATGCGCCAACCTGTGGGGCCAAACGACCGGCAACTTCGGACATTGGGGCAAGCAAAGGTAGGCCGCCATTGCGATCAGTCACAGTTTCATACGCAATCGCAGTACAGCCGCTTTCGATCAGATCGTTGGTCTGTGCGGGATCGGGTGCCAGGTGCAGATATGTGAACAACAGCTGACCCTTGCGCAGCATCTTGCGCTCGCCTGGTTGTGGTTCTTTGACCTTAACGATCATGTCTGCAACTGCGAAGATCTCAGCAGGGGTCGCCATCATGGTCGCGCCAGCCGCGATATAATCTTCATCCGTAAAGCCAGCGCCGACACCGCCGCCTGCTTCGATGAACACTTCATGGCCGTTGTTTACAGTTTCCAAGGCCGCGGCCGGTGTCATACCGATGCGAAATTCTTGGGGTTTGATCTCTTTTGGGCAACCGATTTTCATTGTGTGATCCTCACTCATTTCTCTTAAGGCAGACTGTCGCAAGGGCCGCACGCAATTGCTTGGGTAATTATGGGGTGTAATTCGGGTATTTTTGAAGTATCTTCGATGCTGAGTGAAATTATTAGAAGAATCCACGAAGATATGAGCATCGACAGCGTAGATCGACGAATACTGATTCAACTTCAAAAGAGTGGCAGAATGTCCAATGCGGAACTGGCCGAACGGATAAATCTGTCGGCCTCGGCCTGCCATCGTCGCGTGCAGCGTTTGGAAACGGAAGGGTACATCAAGGATTACGTGGCGCTTTTGAACCCGCGCAAGCTGGGCCGTCCGACAACGGTCTTTGTGGAAATCACATTGGCCGCGCAGGCGGATGAGGTCTTGGACGCTTTTGAACGTGCGGTCGCAAAAATTCCAGATGTGTTGGAATGCCACTTGATGGCCGGGAAGTCGGATTATGTGTTGAAGGTTGTCGCGCTGGATACCGAAGATTTCGCCCGTATCCACCGCCAACATTTGTCGCGCCTGCCCGGGGTGACGCAGATGCAAAGCTCCTTTGCCCTGCGCACCGTTTTCAAGACAACCGCGCTGCCGGTCTAAGGTCGAATTAACCGGCGTAATCGCCACGGATTGGGTAGTTGTTTTCGCGGATGTATTTCACGCCGCCGGCAATCGCACCCATATCCGGGCGGGAAAATGGTGCGTTGGAAATATCTGCAAGGTGCAGAACACCTTGGTCATTCACAACAAAAAGGCCCGGTTCCGCATAGGGGCGGTCGGTTTCCGCCGCGCTGCGAGGTTCTGAAATATAAAGACCCAGTTCTTTCATCTGCTCAATCGACAGGCCATAGGCCACTCTCGCGTCCAGTTTGATGTCAGAATGGAAATTGCGGGCTTTTTCTTCGGGGTCGCCGGACACGACTGTGATCTCAACACCGGTTTCGGTGAAGGCTGCAACATGTTTCTGCATGGCCTTCAGTTGCAAGCGACACAGCGGGCAATGCGCGCCGCGATACACCAGAACAAGGGCCCAATTGTCGCCGGATGCTTTGCCAAGGGTGACGTTTTTGCCAGATAGGGTTGGCAGCGTGATTGCGGGGAAAGTTTTACCAGTTTGCGGTTTCATGTTTTGTCCTTTGTACGTTTCTGGCCGCAGAGTGACCGTATCGTATCAAAGGTGCAAATCGCGATGTTGTGATGTGTCAACCGGTTCTGCGTAGCAATAGCGTGGCAAAACCCGATGCGAGCAGCAGTGCAATGCCTGCAAATCCTAGGATATCTGGCCATGTGTTGAAGATAAGGGCCCCGAAAACCGTCGCAGAAATTAATTGAAGGTAGATGAAAGGGGCAAGGCGCGAAGCCTCGGCCCGTCGATAGGCCATGACCAGACAATAGTTCCCAATGGCAGAGCCAAGCGCGCTGATGAGAAGGGGGATGGTGAGGGCGTGATCAAAACTTGGTATGCTGATCAACCCCATAGGTGTCAGCAACAGCGAGCCGATCACCAGTTGCGATAACAGCATTTCTAGCGGGCGTGCGCGGTCGGCCAGCCAACGACTGGCGGTTAGGTAGCTGCCGTAAAATACCCCAGCAATTGCTGCGTAGACTGCCCCAACACCCATGTCTGGACCGGGCCGAACGACCAATACAACACCGCAAAACCCCAGTAAAAGAAGCGCGGTTCGTTTGCGTTCCAAGCGTTCTCCAAGCAGGAAGCCTGATGCAAAGTAACTTAAGATTGGGCCTAGGAAGAAGATTGCAAAAACCACGGCAATGTCTTCCGTGCGCAGGGCTGTCAGAATGGATGAAATACCGCCAGTGATGAAGGCGCCCCGGAGCCAGACCCGCCAATCAAGATACAGGTGCAAATCGAAGCGCCCGACGATGGGCATAAATACTAACATCCCGATGAGGAACCGACTCCAGGCGACAAAGAATGGCGAGACACTCAGCGTTGCGGTCAGGATTTTACCCGCTGCATCCCCACCAGGGATGAGCACCATGGCAGCACATATAAGGGCGATTGCTGGGAAAAGAGAACGATCCATGTCGCAGGTGTCCCAGTTTTTCCGGGTGCGTGCAATATGTGAATGGCCGTTGATGCCTGACGGGCCGTGCGGAATGACTGCATTTTATTTAATTCAATTCCAAATTTAAATTACATTTTAAAAACGAATATTTACGGAGAAATGATTTGTAGTGAATTTACGGCTAATAAGGTCGGTGATTTTGAGACAGAAGTGTTTTTAACGAATGTTCCATTGGTTTGAGGATCGAATTTTGAGTAGGTGCGAGGGATTGATTTATCATGATTGGCCTGATCGGTATTGCTGGCTTGCTGTACAGTGGCGTTGCTTTGAGCATGTTTTGGGATCTTGAAACAGATTCCCAGACCGACCCTGATGAAGGGGGGGGCAATGCGGGGGGGGGGCGCATGGCGCAGGTACGCAGCAAGGGACGGACGGAAACGATGTGTTAACCGCCGATTTGGGGGGGGATACCCTTCATGGCAGGAATGGGCGCGACACGCTGATTGGGGCGGATGGAGACGATCGAATGTTCGCGGGCGCAGGCAATGACGTCGTGGCTGGTGACGCCGGTGATGACTTGCTCATGGGCGGCGGTGGAAGTGATCTACTGAATGGTGGTGGTGGAAGTGACCGGGCCTTTGGTGGTCGAGGCATTGATACTATGTCTGGGGGGGATGCCAGTGATCTGATGTTGGGCGGTGCCGGCAGGGATGTGATGGCAGGTGGGGCGGGGGCGGACCGCATGTTCGGTGGCGATCATTATGACATCATTAATGGTGAATCTGGCGATGATCAAATCCACGGTGGCGATGGTCAAGACAGCCTATACGGCGGGGTGGGGGACGATAAGCTTAATGGCGAACAGGGCGGTGATATCATATTTGGCAATGCAGGTGACGATGAGCTCATTGGATTTTCTGGTGATGATGTTTTGATCGGAGGCGCAGGGGAAGACACTATGAACGGTGGCGTGGGCAATGACGTTCTCATCGGATGTGAAGGGGTGATCGACTACGTTGTTGATCGTCATATTGTAACGTTGGCAGGACACAAAGACGTAGAAAACGGGGCGGCGCAGGACAGCTTGATCGGAGGCGCGGGATCTGACGTGATCTATCTGGGTAACGGAGATGTCGCCACAGGAGGTGCCGATGCTGATATATTCAAGCTCGGGAATTGGTTGCGCAGCTCAAATCTCGCGGAGATTGCGGATTATGATGCGTCGGAGGGGGATGGGATTGAAGTGCTCTACGATCCTGCAAAGGCGACGCCCATGATTGCTGTGAATGTGAACGGATCTGATGCCGAGATCCTCGTCAATGGCGAAGCCGTCGCGCGTGTGATCGGCGCTGGATCGACATTGCAGGTTTCCAGCATAAAACTGACCCAGCTTGTGTAAGTGCAGTATTGACGGGACTGCGGGGTATCCCGTCTGACATATGTGCGAGGGTTACACGCGTCATTCAATGGCAACACACACTAAGCGAGAGCCAGTTGCGCTGAGCATGAAACGAGCACTGAGAAGAATTGCGATCCCGCTATAGGTGTGGACAAAATCCAACAGTCGCATTTGCGGTTAATCATGTCACAACAATTTCGTTGAATTACCTTGTTTATTTGGATAAGCCTGAATTAACTATCGAAAAATTTGCGCTTAGTGAGTCTATCAGCTTCGCGGTGAGTACATTGTAATTGGAAGGCCGCATAAGATGACGGGAAGTATTGGAATATTGATGCTGTTGATGGGTGGCGTAGGAATCGCTGCATTGATGGGCGGTTCGTCTGATGATTCTGACGACTCAGGTATTACACGTGATGGCGCACCGACGGACGATAAATTTACGGGAACCAGCGGCGCTGACCTTCTAGACGGAAACGATGGGGATGACCGTCTTTTCGGATTGGGCGGCGATGATACTTTGAACGGTGGCGAAGGTGATGATGTCATTCTTGGTGGTGCTGGTAAAGATGTGATCGATGGTGGCGCCGGTATCGACAAAATCTTTGCTAACGAAGGTGACGATACTGTTGAGGGCGGCGACGGTGATGACGTCATTGATGGCCAACAAGGCGTCGACACAATCCGTGGTGGCGATGGCGTTGATACAATTTGGGGCGGCAGTGGCAAAGACACCATTTATGGTGGTGATGGTAATGACACGATTGATGGCGGCGCGCGCGCCTCTTCACCGACCATTGAGGACCCGAGCAATCCTGGAACACAGATCCCTAATCCCAATCCCAACCCTGATAATGGTATCCCTGACTCAGCCGATATCATTTTCGGTGAAGGTGGTGACGACCGTATTGAGGGCAATGGCGGTCAAGATGCACTTGATGGCGGTATCGGGGTTGACACTATTTTTGGTGGCAACGGTGACGATGTTTTGATTGGCGGCGATGGTGTTGATACCATGTCTGGAGACGACAACAATGATGTGTTGTTTGGCCTTGAAGGCGCTTTTGACACGCTGCTTGACGGCAATAAACTTGGCTTGGCTGGCTATCAGGGTGGCGAGACGAACGCTGCTGCGGATGAGTTGAACGGCAACGCAGGTGATGACACATTATATGTCGGCAACGATGATGTTGCCGCGGGTGGTGCTGGTGCGGATAAGTTCGTTCTGGGCACATGGCTGAATGATGGAAATGCCGCTCGTATCACGGACTTTAGTGATACCGACGGGGATAGCATTGAACTGATGTATGATGGCAGCATCGCACCCACTGTTGAGGTTGTTGCAAATACCGCGAACCCTGCGAATGCCGATGTTGTGATCAAGGGGGTCGGCGCGGCACCTGATGTCGTCGTGGCAAGCATCACCGGCGCGGGCGGGATTGCGAGTTCAATTTCGGTTTCCACAGTTGCGGTTCCGACATAAGCGCTGTGAGATGATTTTTAGAGTTAAAGCCCGATGCAGATTGCGTCGGGCTTTTTCATGTGTAAGCGATCGTGACGTTGCGGATTGAACCTTGTATACGGCGGTAACGCTGACCTTCGGGATGATTCCCGATACTTCATGACAGGATACTCACATGGCTTTTGACCGTTCCCTAAAAATTGCGCCTTCAATTTTGTCTGCGGATTTCGCGAATTTTGGGGCGGAGATTCAAGCTGTCGAAGCCCAGGGTGCCGACTGGATCCATGTGGATGTGATGGACGGGCATTTTGTACCGAATATCACCTTTGGCCCTGACACCTGCAAAGCGATCCGCCCGCATATTAAAACGGTGATGGACGTGCATTTGATGATCTCGCCTGTGGATGCTTACATCGACGCGTTTGCCCAAGCGGGTGCGGATTTCATCACCGTGCACGTCGAAGCCGGCGCGCATATGCACCGCACGTTGCAAGCGATCCGCAGCGCCGGCGCGAAAGCTGGCATTGCGTTGAACCCCGGCACGCCCGCGTCCGCAGTTGCACCTTTCATGGATCTTGTGGATCTGGTCTGTGTGATGACAGTGAACCCGGGTTTTGGCGGTCAAAAATTCATCCACAGCTGTGTCGAGAAGGTTTCTGATCTGCGTCTTATGATCGGTGACCGTCCTGTGCACATTGAGATCGACGGGGGCGTGACGCCAGAAACAGCACCGCTTGTGCATGCGGCTGGTGCCGATGTTTTGGTTGCGGGGTCTGCTGTGTTTAAGGGCGGGTCCGTCGTTGATTCCGCGCCATATGGCGAGAATATTCGCGCGATCAAGGCCGCTTGCAAGGCATAAGAGGCCAGCCCCTGCCTGCGCTATTGCGCAGGCCACCCCGGAGTATTTCGGACAAGATGAAGAAAGAGGTTATGCCGGTGCAGAGGTTTCTTTGCTCGGTTTTCTTTTGCTCTGTCCGCCTTCCCGGGTTTCCCTTATACTGCCCTTAAATTTTGTAACCTCACAGGACCTGCCCTATGTCTTCTGCGCTTGAACAGCTTCGCTCTATGACCACCGTTGTTGCCGATACTGGCGATATTGCCGCGATTGAACGCCTTAATCCGATTGATGCAACGACCAATCCATCCCTGATCCTGAAAGCGGCAACCATGCCGGAATATGCGGATCTGGTGAAGGCGGCGATTGGCCGTGTGGACCGTGCAGGAAAGTCTGATGCGCAGGTTGTTGAAGATGCGATTGACCAGATCGCGGTTGGTTTTGGCCAGCAGATCACAGCTCTTGTGCCGGGTCGCGTTTCAATTGAGGTTGACGCGCGCCTGTCTTACGACTTTGACGCAACTATCGCCAAGGCCCGCCGTATTGTCGCGTTGTTTGACGCAGCTGGTGTGGATAAATCCCGTCTGTTGATCAAGATCGCAGCGACCTGGGAAGGTATTCGCGCGGCTGAAGTTCTGGAAAAAGACGGTATCAACTGTAACCTGACGTTGATCTTTGGTTTTGCCCAAGCGCGTGCCTGTGCCGAAGCCGGTGCTTTCCTGATTTCGCCTTTTGTGGGGCGTATCTTGGATTGGCACAAAAAGGCCAATCCTGGCACCGAATACACATCCGAAGCTGATCCCGGCGTTCTGTCAGTAACTGCGATTTACAATTGGTTCAAAACCCATGGTTACCCAACGGTTGTTATGGGCGCGAGCTTCCGTAACATTGGCGAAATCAAAGCCTTGGCCGGATGTGATCGTTTGACCATCAGCCCTGGCCTGTTGGATGAACTCGCAACCGATAATGGCGAGTTGCCACGTATGCTGGAAGACACAGGCGCGACCACTGATCGTCCGGCCGTTTTGACAGAAGCTGCGTTCCGCTGGGACATGAATGAGGACGCTATGGCGACTGAAAAACTGGCTGAAGGCATTCGTGGTTTTGCGCGTGACAGTGAAAAACTGGAAGCTATCATCGCTGATATGATTTAACATTGCGGTCTGGCGGGGCGTTTTGTCCCGCCAGATTGATGCTTGGTCCAGCTTTATGGGCCATCTGTGATGAGGACCTGTCTCAGATCACACTGATAGGTCGTCATTCGTCAAGGACGGGTGGAAATCTTCCTTTGGCAGCAGATGGAAGTGCATTCCTGTTTTGGTCGCCGAAGACATCCGGTCACAACGAAACATGCGCGGCGCATGTCTAAGCTGGTCATAGGCAACCACATACCACACAGGGTATTTTAACAGCAGGTAATGCGGAGCGATCCGTCGCTTCGATGATAGACCATCCTCGCGTGTGTATTGAATATCCAACATCTCTTGATCGATGAAAGCCTGGTGCAACGCTTGAACGACACGTTTGGGTGGGGCGCTTGCGCTGGCTTGCACGTAAGTTGATGCTGTGATTCCGATCAGAATGCGGGATTTCAACTGATTTACTTTGTGGCGCTTTTTCTTCGAAAACGAAGCTTCCAGTTGCCGACGTACAGACCCAAGGCTGGCCAGAAACATCGGTGAATCCATTTGTTCTGCAACGGCGATGCTGATCAGAAGGTCGACTGCCTCAGAATAGGTCAGGTTGACCCGACCGACGCCCCAGTTCTGATCAAGGCGTAGGCCGCCGCCGCGCCCTCGGTCGGCGTCAATCTGCATGCCTTGATCGCGCATCAACGATATATCACGGGCAATTGTCCGAGCGCTGACGCCATGTTGAAGGGCAAGGTCTTTGACCGTGCAGTGGGCGTCTTGTTTTAACTGAACGGCAAGCAGTTCCATGCGTCTTAATCGGCCAGTTGCATTTGTACGTGTCATAAAAGAAATAGGACATAAAATGACATATTTATCAATATGCAGTGAAGGGTCGAAATAGGGAACGTCGCCGCTTGCTCCAAATCCTGTCAGGTTGGAGCTTGGGGCGGGCGTGGCCAAAGCAAACCAAAGGACCCGTTATGAAAATGAACTATTTTGTTGTTGGTACAAACAACATGGAGACATCAAAGGCATTTTATGATGCCCTTTTTGCGAAATCGAACCTTCAGAGCATGTCGCCGTCGGACAGAATGACCTATTGGGTTACGGATGATTTTGCCTTCGCCGTTGCGATCCCATTTGATGAAAAATCCGCCAGCGTCGGGAATGGCTCTATGGTCGGGTTTTGCGTTGGCACATATAATGAGGTTCGCAGAATGCATGAATTGGCGATTGCGCTTGGGGGCACTTGTGAGGGGAAGCCGAACCAGCGCGGCCCGCGTTTTTCCGCCTATGTAAGAGACTTGGATGGCAATAAACTGTGCTTTTCTGACTAGGCGAATACGTCGTTCGGCGTTTTCAGGTCAGATCGATTATCAAAGAAAACAATGAATAGCTTCTGATAAGCCGGGCGCGCAATTGCCCGGCTTAATGCGTATATTGATCGCGAATGACTGAAAGGCCAAGACAATGTCAAATAGCAACTATTTCGCCCCGACCGGTGGCCACCCCCCACAAACGGATGTGATGACAGATCGTGCGATGTTTAAGACGGCATACGCTGTCATTCCGCGCGGTGTGATGCGTGATATTGTGACCTCAATCTTCCCACATTGGAATGACACAAGGGCTTGGATCATCGCGCGTCCTTTGTCAGGTTTCGCTGAGACGTTTTCCCATTATATCATGGAAGTCGCGCCAGGTGGCGGCAGTGATACGCCTGAACCTGATGCAGGGGCAGAAGCCGTGTTGTTCGTGGTTTCTGGCACCGCTGAGCTGACGCTTGATGGTAAAACGCATGTCATGTCTGAAGGCGGGTATGCCTTCATTGCACCGGGTGCGGATTGGCAGCTGAAAAACAACAGTGACGCAAATGCGACGTTCCATTGGATCCGTAAGGCGTATGAGGCCGCGCAAGGGGTTGGTGCCCCTGAAAGCTTTGTCACGCGTGAGGTCGACATGGATCCTTCCGTGATGCCGGACACCAATGGCGCTTGGTCCACAACGCGGTTCGTTGATCCTTCTGATGTGCGTCACGACATGCATGTAACAATTGTGGACTTTGAGGCCGGTGGCAGTATTCCGTTTGCGGAAACCCATGTGATGGAACACGGGCTGTATGTGTTGGAAGGCAAAGCGGTTTATCGCCTGAATGAAGACTGGGTAGAGGTCGAAGCAGGCGATTACATGTGGCTGCGCGCCTTTTGCCCACAAGCCTGTGTTGCGGCGGGGCCTGGGCGTTTCCGGTATCTGCTGTATAAAGACGTGAACCGCCATCCAAAGCTGAAGCTGTAACGTGCTTCAAACGCGGTACATTCGATCCATTGGAGGGGCGAAATGATCATTAGACCTGAGCAACCGGCGGATCGCGATGCGATCAATGCGGTGACCATCGCAGCATTTGCGACGGTGCCGTATGGCAGTGAGCATGATGGCAAGATTACGGATTTATTGCGCGAGGCCGGCGCGTTGCGTTTGTCTTTGGTCGCCGAGGATGCTGGAGAGATCTTGGGGCATGTGGCGTTTTCCCCGGTTGGGGTGGGCACCTGTACTGAGGGTTGGGTCTGCCTTGGGCCGGTGTCCGTGCGTCCGGATCGACATGGCGCGGGGATTGGATCAAAGTTGATCCGGGAAGGCCTTGAGCAGGTGAAATCTCTGTGGGAGGCCGGTTGCATTCTAATGGGAAACCCTGCGTATTACAGTCGTTTCGGATTTGAGGTGAGCTCGGATCTAAAGCTAAACGGTGAAGGCAGCCCCTATTTGCAAGCTTTGGCCTTCGGTCCCAATGCGCCCCAAGGGGATGTGCGTTTTCACGCTGCATTTGAGGAATAAGTAAACTGGCCCCGAATACATGGGGGCCAGTCTTAACAGAGGATCAGTCGAGATCGTCAGGCAGAAGCAAGTTCAGGACAATCGAGATCACAGCGGCGGGAAGTAGGCCGGATGTCATCAGGATCTTCACAGTACCACCAAGGCCAGCGAGAGCTTCAGGAACCTGTTGGAAGCCAAGACCGATAGACAGGGAGATCGCGAAGATCGCCATGTTACGCTTGTTCCAGTTCACTTCTGACAGCATGTTCACGCCAGCAGCAGCAACCATGCCAAACATCACCATCACGCCGCCGCCCAAAACAGGGTAGGGGATCGTGTTGATGATTGCGCCGACTTTCGGGATAAGCCCGCAGAGGATCAAGAAGATCGCTCCGATGGTTACGACGTGGCGGCTCATCAATCCAGTCATGGCAACAAGGCCAACATTTTGACTGAAGGATGTGTTGGGCAGACCACCGAAGGCACCGGCGATTGCGGTGCCAAGACCGTCGGCGAAGGTTGCACCCGCGATTTCTTCGTCAGTTGCTTCACGACCAGCGCCACCTTTGGTGATGCCGGATGTATCGCCTACGGTTTCAATTGCTGAAACGAAGGCCATCAGGCACATGCCGATGATGATCGCCCAGTTCAGTTCGAACCCGAATTTGAAAGGCTGTGGAAGGGCAAACCAACCCGCGTTTCCGACGTTTCCAAAATTCACACCGCCCATGAGAAGCGCCACAATGTAGCCCGCGATCAAGCCGATCAGAACGGCAGCGACCGACATGAAACCACGGGTGAAGAATTTCACACCGAGGGTGACCACGACCACGACCATTGCTTGGAACCAATTGCCAGCGCTGCCCCAAGTGGGTTTGGACCGGTTAAAGTCACCCGCACCACCCGCAGCATATTCAATGCCAACTTTCACAAGTGCGAGACCAATCATCAGAACGATGAGGCCGGTGACCAGTGGTGGCAAAGCAAAACGGAACTTGCCGATGAAAAAGCCAAGGAAGAAGTGGAAGATACCACCAACCATGACGCCGGTCATCAAGCCTGCCATTCCGGCAGTACCCGCACCCAGCACAGCCGGGATCATGATCGGCAAAAAGGCAAAGCTTGTGCCTTGAACGATCGGCAGACGCGCACCGGCAGGGCCAAGACCGATGGTCTGGATCAAGGTCGCAACGCCAGCAAAGAACATCGACATTTGGATCATATAGATCAATGCTGGAATATCAGCGCCAGGTGCGCCAAACCCAAAGCCCGCAACGCCCGCGATGATGATCGCTGGTGTGATATTTGAAGCAAACATTGCCAGAACATGTTGTATGCCTAGCGGAATTGCTTGCCTCAGTGGGGGCGTGTAGTTGGGATCGCGCATCTGTTCTGCGGTCCCTATTGTATTGTCAGCCATTGGTTTCTCCTCCCGTTTGACTATCCCTCGTAGGTCTTTACAGACCTTCTTCTAAGGCCGTTGAAACGGCTCTTATTCTGGTTTGACGACTGTCCAAGCCGTTTCAAACCAGTATTCTTCTAGGTTTTCTGCGGCGTCTCCATCCGTCGCAATTCTATCAATTACCGCAAATAGCCCGGGCGCATGCAGGGGGGTCAACACCCCGTGCCAAGTATTGCGATGAAAATTGATGGCTTGGCCCGGTTCCGTAAGGAAGGCCTGTGGTTCGCCGGGTGTCCCGTCTTCGTCCGGGGCGACAATCACCAGAAACCCGTGTTCAGTCATGGGCACAAAGGCTTGGCATCCAAGTGGATGACGTTCCATCATATCCAAAGTGTAAGGCAATGCGCGGGGCGTGGCGTTAAACAGGCTGACCCCCATACGCCCGCCATCAAAATCCAGATGGGCCTTGTCGTGATAGCGCCCGCACATGCCTTGGTTGATCAGGACATCTGGCGCGCCTTCGATCTGCATAAGATCACCGAAAGGCGCAAAAGCATCGCGCGTCATCAAAGCGGTATGGATCATGCGGCTCATAGGGCGCTTTCCAGTGTGTCGGACAGGCGATACCACGCGATGCGTTCGACTTGTTTGCAGGCTTCGGTAAACTCTGTGGCGCTGTCGTTGTTGATGCGACGTTCAAAGGCGGCCATGATTGATGCCTTATCGTTGTCACGCACGGCGATGATGAAGGGGAACCCATGTTTGGCAACATATTGCGTGTTTTGCTGAGTAAAGGCCTCACGCTCGGGGTCGGTTAGCATGTCCAGGCCTGCGCTGGCCTGTTCGGATGTGCTTTCTTCGGTTAACCGGCCCGCCGCCGCGAGCTTGCCCGCGAGATCAGGGTGCGCGTTCAAGACGCCAAGACGTGCATCATGATCGGCGGCACGAAAAGCACGACAAAGCAGGTTGTGCACACCTTCAAGGCAGTCATGCGCTGGGCCTTTTTCTAGTTCAAATGCATTTTCGGCGACCCAACTTGAGTGTTCAAAAATGCCTCCATAGGCAGTGACAAACGCCTCGCGCGGCATTTCGGACGGACGGGCCCATTGCGCAGGGGCAGGGTGATGTTCTTGCCAGTGACGCGCGATATCTATGCGGCGCGGGAACCAAACATCTTCGTGGGCTTGAGCGTATTCTATGAAATCGCGCAGGGCTTCGATACGTCCGGGACGCCCCAACAGACGGCAGTGAATACCGATGGACATCATCTTCGCTTGTCCGGCCTCACCCTCGCGATACAGTGCATCAAAACTATCGCGTAGATATCCGAAGAATTGATCACCTGAATTAAACCCCTGTGGCGTTGCGAAACGCATGTCATTGGCATCCAGCGTGTAGGGGATGATCAGCTGATCTCGGCCCTTGTGATGGCGCCAATGAGGCAGGTCGTCGTCATAGGTATCCGAGATGTAATCAAATCCACCCTCTTCGGTTACAATATCCACGGTATTGACCGAGCAGCGCCCCGTGTACCATCCCGTCGGTCGGGTGCCGGTGACTTCTGTATGCAACTTAATCGCGGCTTCCATGTCGGCGCGCTCAACATCTTCAGTCGCGTCTTTATACTCGACCCACTTCAACCCATGACTGGCGATTTCCCAATCAGACGCTTGCATCGCAGCAAGTTGTGCAGGGGATCGGGCAAGTGCTGTGGCCACCCCATAGACGGTTGGTCGGATTTCCATTTCATTGAACAGACGGTGCAAACGCCAGAAGCCAGCACGTGCGCCGTATTCGTAAATCGATTCCATATTCCAGTGGCGTTGGCCGTACCATTGGGCCGCACCAACGATTTCGGATAGAAACGCCTCAGAGGCCTCGTCCCCGTGTAGAATGCAATTTTCGCCGCCTTCTTCGTAGTTTACAACGAATTGGACGGCGATTTTTGCACCGCCCGGCCACTTGGGATCGGGGGCATTGGCGCCATAGCCAAGCATGTTCCGCGGATAGATCTGCACGTTGTGCCCTCGTCTTTTTGTTTTATTACTGTGATCTTAACGTAAAATAACGTCGTAGGTCTTCAAAAATTGCCTTAAACTGTTTACACGGGATGCGGCTTTCCTGAGGCGCGGAAGCGGGGCAGATATATGGGGAAAAGGGAGAAGATCAAATGGCAGGTTGGCTAAGCACACATGTTCTGGATACAGCGAAGGGATGCCCTGCGGAGGGGATCAAAATTCTGCTGTATCGGGTGACTGGAAACTCTCACACGAAGATTGTGGAAGCTGTGACCAATGCAGATGGGCGCACCGACACGCCGATCTTGCCCGAAGAAAAGTTCAAGACCGGCACCTATGAATTGATTTTCTTTGCAGGTGATTATCTGCGGGCCACGGGGCAAGTGGATGAGGAAATCTTGTTCCTTGATCAAGTCCCGATCCGTTTTGGGATGAACGATGAAACCCATTACCACGTGCCGCTTTTGCTGTCCCCATACGGGTGCTCAACATATCGCGGAAGCTGAGATGGCTTTGTCCGACCTGCGTTCCGGCTTTCAACTTACTTATGCGACCTGTCGTCTAAATGCCAATCGTTGTTGATGGTGATGGCCTGGAATTCTGCCGAGAGGGTAGGGGCATAATAATTGCCCTTACCACTCATAGATGTGTTGACGTCATGCTTGGAAGGCGATTTATCAATCTACCAAGTGCGTTTCCTCAACTAAATGCCTTTGCCCCCCGCTCAATGATCATGGCAGCATCGCGAACAGCCTAGACCAATGCTCTGGGATCATGCAGTCTTCAACTGCGCGGAGGTCGAAGAAAGACTTGCGCGACCCTACAAATCGATCAGAGTAAGGTACTTCCTGGCCCTCCAAGGCTTGCTTAAGCAATAGATCGAAATTGGTTGTAAAGCTTCTATTGCAATCTTGCCGTTGATAGAGCCAATCCACTTACAAAGACTGTGGTAAGGGGTCTCGTCATTTGGGTGAATTGCATCCAATTTCGTTACGATTTCATCGCAGATGCTCTTCTCAATTTTGTTCAAATCTTTCTCTGTAAGTCCTAGAACTTCACCTCCTTTTGAAACCGCCAGAAAGCTACGCAAAAACTTAGTATGTCTTCGATAATTTCGCGACCGCTATCGTTAAGTTCTTGATGTCTGGAATGAGGGGCCATTTATCTTCAGGCATAGGAACTGCGAGAGGGCAACTGGCAGAAATAAAGAAACCTATCGCTTCGTTATCGACAAAATACTTGAGGGCTCAGGGTCACGCGTGGTTTCATCAGTTTTTGAAGCATGATTTGGGTCTTTAGTTTAAGACTGTTGGTGGTGATCTGAAAGCCTGAAAAGAACCAGAGCATCGGTATGGATTTTCTGGCTGCCTTTCGCGAGCTCAATTTTGAGGTCGGCATTTCGGCTTTGAGCAGATGGGGCAGACTCAAGCGCGAAAGCACAGTGCTTGGCGCGGGTCATGTGGTCAGGCTGCTAGATATGTGTACCATTATCAATTGTGGAAAGTTTGGACTTGACCTTCCTGCGACTGGAAGGTCTATCTGTGCAAGCTCGACGATAATCAAAGGTTCGCTATGACCGATTCCAATCCGACAAATGTGCCCTCAAACAAGACATTGGTTTTTGATGTTTCTGGATTGTCTTGCGCCAGCTGTGTTGGGCGGGTTCAGCGCGCGTTGGATGGCTCTGATCTGATTTTGGGCGCGCGTGTAAATCTTGCAACCCAAACTGCCGTTGTCGATGTGTCCGATGCGAATCATAGCTCGATGATTGAAGAACTGATCGTGGGTGCGGGATATGCTGCGTCACTTCGTGTTGAGGGCGAGATGACTTCGCCCTCGCCCGATCAGGGGGGAGCGTATCGAAGTGCGTTTCTGTGGGCGGCCCTTTTGGCGGCGCCTGTTTTTATTTTGGAGATGGGGGGGCATTTGTTTCCAAGTTTCCATCACATCATTGGCCGCAGCTTGGGGCATGACAACAGCCGGGTCATCCAGTTTGTTTTGACATTCCTTGTTTTGGCTGGCCCCGGGCGCGGTTTCTTTCGCAGTGGCATACCTGCGTTGTTCAAGGGCGCGCCTGAAATGAATTCACTGGTGTGCTTGGGAACATCGGCCGCTTTTGCATATTCAACAGTCGCAACCTTTGCCCCACAGTGGCTGCCCGCTGGGAGCGATAATGTATATTTTGAATCGGCAGCAGTGATTGTCGTATTGATATTGCTGGGTCGTTGGTTGGAGGCACGCGCCAAGGGGCAGGCGGGGGCAGCGATTATGCGGTTGGTTAATCTTCAGCCTGCGGTGGCGCGGATCGAGGTGGATGGCGTAATTTCAGAGATCGCGACACGTGCAATTTTGCCCGACGACATGCTTCATATTCGTCCAGGTGAACGATTTCCTGTAGATGGCGCTCTTACCCGTGGCACTGGCTATGCTGATGAAAGCATGCTGACTGGGGAACCTATGCCGGTTGAGAAAGGCCCGGGCGATACAGTGAGTGCGGGGACTTTGAACGGGACCTCGGCCTTGGTGATGCGGGCGACGCGGGTTGGTCGTGACACGGCGATTGCGCGCATTGTGAAGTTGGTTGAGGAAGCTCAAGCCACGAGATTGCCGATCGAAAACTTGGTGGACCGGATCATCCGTGTGTTCGTGCCAGCGGTCCTTGCTTTGGCGCTGTCTGCTGGGCTGGCTTGGTTGTTCTTTGGACCAGATCCTGTGTTGTCCCATGCTTTGGTTGCTACAGTCTCCGTATTGATCATCGCCTGTCCCTGCGCCATGGGGCTTGCCGTGCCTGTTACTATTATGGTTGCAAGCGGGCGCGGAGCAGAGCTGGGTATTTTGCTGCGCAAAGGCGATGCATTGCAGCGCTTGGAACATATACGCACCTTCTGCTTTGATAAAACGGGGACGTTGACGGCGGGCCGGCCTGAATTGGTCGGTCTCTCGACGGCCACGGGTTTCGAACGTGATACTGTATTGCGCTTGATGGCGGGCGCCGAGTTGAATTCGGAACATCTTCTGGCAGGGGCGATCATGCGAGCTGCGCAAGATCGCGGCATTGAGCCTGGGCTGAACTTGGATATGGAATCTTTGCCTGGGGCCGGGTTGCGCGCCTTGGTCGACGGTCGGCGTGTCCTGATTGGAACCGAGGCCCTGATGAAATCTGAGGGTATCGATCTATCTGACCTATATGCGCCCGCGCGGGATTTCACCGGCGAGGCACAATCGGTGGTATATGTTGCTGTGGACAAAAAAGCGGCGGCTGTCGGGGCGATTGCCGATCAACTGCGTCCAGACAGTTATGAAGCGGTTAAATCGTTGAAATCAGATGGCATGCGCGTGGTGATGATCACCGGCGACGCAAAACCGGCCGCGATGGCGATGGCGAGATTGCTAGGCATCGAAGAAGTTTACGCGGAAACGCTGCCAGGTGATAAGTCCGCTGTCGTAAAAACACTTCGGCAAGATGGACCTGTTGCCTTTATTGGAGACGGCATCAACGATGCCCCCGCATTGGCACAGGCAGATGTGGGCATTGCGATGGCGGGTGGAAACGATGTGGCGACCGAGGCTGGCGACGTCATTTTGGCCAATGGTGATCCAATGTCGGTTGTGACGGCGCGGAAACTTTCATACGCGACGATGCGCAATATTCGCCAAAACCTAGCCTGGGCCTTTGGCTATAACATTTTGCTTATTCCAGTTGCGATGGGTGCGCTATATCCCTTCACCGGGCAGGTGCTATCGCCGGCCTTGGCAGCTGGGGCCATGGCTTTGTCCAGTGTTCTTGTCGTAAGCAACGCCTTGCGTTTGCGTCGGGTTGGTACAGGCTATTCCGCTTCGGGGAAATCAGCATCGCGATATGTTTCGGCGCGTGATTTGGCGACAGAGGCTAAGGTGGGTGTGTGATGAATATCAAAGAGGTATCTTTACGCACCGGGCTTCCGGCGAAGACCATCCGCTACTATGAAGAAATTGACTTGGTGCGTCCCGGACGTGCGGCGAACGGATATCGTTCCTTTGAGGGGCGTGATATACATAATCTGACGTTCCTGGCCCGTGCCCGTGCGCTAGGATTTTCGATTGAAGACTGTCGCGCTTTGTTGGGTCTCTACGAGGATGACGGCCGCGCGAGCGCAGAGGTCAAGCAGATTGCCAATAAACATCTTGCCGAAGTTGAAGGCAAAATCAGAGACCTTGAGGCGATGCGCGGTACTTTGTCAGATTTGGTTGATGCCTGCCGGGGGGATGCGCGGCCAGAATGTCCCATTTTGAACGGAATTGGCGGGACCTTCCGTCAGAATTGAACTTATTTGCGTTCAAAATGTTTGGCAGCTCAGGATTTTGCGCCTGACAGCCCGCTGTGTTGCATCTAAGGTTTCCAAAAGTGAATCCGCCTTTATCTATTGGCGGAGAAGGATTGGGCAGGACAATGACGGGTTTTATTCTGGCGATTGATCAAGGTACGACATCAACGCGTGCGATCATCTTTCAAACCAATGAGATGGGCGTACCTACGCCCCTGGCCACAGCGCAAGAAGAATTCCCGCAACATTTCCCGTCATCTGGCTGGGTGGAACACAACCCGGAAGACCTTTGGGAAACGACGCTGCGTACCTGTCGTGAGGCGCTTGTTTCGGCGGGTATTGCTGCGACGGACCTCGCGGGCATCGGCATAACCAACCAACGCGAAACGACAATTGTGTGGGACAAAGCAACAGGCCTGCCGGTTCACAACGCTATCGTCTGGCAAGACCGCAGAACGTCCGAATATTGTGACGCATTGCGTGAGCGTGGTTGTGAAGCAGAAATCACATCAAAAACGGGCTTGCTGTTAGATCCTTATTTCAGTGCAACCAAGTTGCGGTGGATCCTTGAGAACACCAAAGACGGGCGTGTCCGCGCACAATCTGGTGCGCTATTGTTCGGGACTGTTGATACATTCCTTATTTGGCGTCTTACAGGGGGGGCGTCCCATGTCACTGACGCAACAAATGCTGCGCGCACGATGCTGTACAATATACATGATGGGTGTTGGGATGCAGATCTGTTGCAGCTGTTTGATGTTCCCGCTGCAATGTTGCCCCAAGTTACGGATTGTGCCGCTGAATTCGGGGTGACTGGGCCGCATGTGTTCGATGGGGATGAAGTGCCTATATTAGGTGTTGCAGGTGATCAGCAAGCGGCCGCCATTGGGCAAGCGTGCTTTAAACCTGGCATGATGAAATCAACCTATGGCACAGGGTGTTTTGCATTGATGAACACCGGTGACAAGCCAGTGGCTTCTACAAATCGATTGCTTACAACCGTGGCCTATCAACTGGATGGAAAAACGACTTATGCGCTTGAAGGCGCGATCTTTGTGGCCGGTGCCGTTGTGCAGTGGTTGCGCGATGGGCTGCAGATGATTGGTCATGCCCGTGAAACCCAAGCATTGGCGCAATCTGCCGATCCAGAAGCGGTTCTGACGTTCGTGCCTGCCTTTACGGGGCTTGGTGCGCCTTATTGGAATCCGAACTGTCGGGGTGCAATTTTTGGCCTCACACGAGGATCCGGGCCAGCGGAAATTGCGCAGGCGGCTTTGCAAAGTGTTGCGTTTCAAACCCGTGATTTGGCGCAAGCGATGAAGGCTGATTGGTCTGAGGGGCAGGGGGATACTGTGTTGCGTGTGGATGGTGGTATGGCCAATAGCGATTGGACGATGCAGGCGTTGGCGGACCAACTTCAAGCGCCGATTGATCGGCCGGTCGTAACGGAAACCACTGCGCTGGGCGTTGCATTTCTGGCCGGGATGCAAGCGGGGATATGTCCTAGCCCGGATGAATTTGCCCAATCTTGGGCGCTTGACGCCAGGTTTGAGGCACAACAATCACGCGCAGACAGTGATGTGGACTATGCGCGTTGGCAAGATGCCGTGGGCCGCCTTTTATCTTAGCCAAAACCAGGATTTCCCGATCATGTGATTTGCTTTCCTTTGGGCAAGCTATACACAAACACCATAAATCAGAACCCGTGAAAGGAATTGCTTCATGCTTGCCCTGTTGTCTCCGGCCAAAAGCTTAGATTTCTCAGCCGCCCCAGAAGGGGTTGCGCATACGATGCCGGATTTCCAAGAAGATGCAAACCGCTTGGCGTTGATTGCGAAGAAGCTATCCGTTGAGGATCTGCGCAAATTGATGAAGATCTCTGAAGGTCTTGCTCAATTGAATGTGAACCGCTTCAATGCGTTTGGTAAGTCTTCAACAGCAGAGAACGCCAAACAAGCGTCCCTTGCGTTTACGGGGGACACTTATCAAGGGCTGCAGGCCTGGGATTTCGACGCAAGTGATTTTACATATGCACAAGATCATCTGCGCATCTTGTCTGGGCTTTATGGTTTGTTGCGCCCGTTGGATTTGATGCAGCCCTACCGTTTGGAAATGGGAAGCCGCCTGGAAAACAAGGCAGGCAAAAACCTATATGCCTATTGGGGCGATCGCTTGGCGAAGGCGGTCGATCAGATCTCAGAAGGCCCTGCCGTGGTGAACCTTGCGTCGAATGAGTATTTTAAAGCGGCTGGTACGAAGGCCCTGAAGACATCGGTCATCACGCCCGAGTTTCGTGAGGAACGCGGCAATGAATTGAAGATGATTGGCTTTTACGCCAAGCGTGCGCGTGGCTCGATGGCGCGTTACATGGTGCAAAATCGTGTGGATCGGCCTGAGGGTTTGAAAGACTTCAACACCGATGGCTACGGCTTCCGTGCAGATTTATCTGACGCTAAAAAATGGGTCTTCACACGGTCCGAAGCGGCATAATGCTGTCGGGTCCTGAAAGCTTTTTGCGCAAGTGTTTTTCAATTGCGGTCGCTGCTGCGGATCCGATGAAAACCATTCCTGTTGCGTTGCCTGCGCGCCCCAAAGGGCGCGTTGTCGTGATTGGGGCGGGCAAAGCCTCTGCACGCATGGCCGAGGCTGTGGAAAGTTGCTGGGGTCAATGTGAGGGTCTGGTGATTACCCGGTATGGCTATGGCCGGCCTGTTGATGGCATCGAGATTGTTGAGGCGTCGCACCCTGTGCCAGACAAATCGGGGCATGAGGCGACCGAAAAGATGTTGGATCTGGTTGCCGGATTGGGGCCCGATGACATGGTGCTAGCGTTGATCTCTGGTGGTGGGTCTTCTTTGTTATGCGCGCCTGCGAATGGGCTTGATTTATCTGACATGCAGTCGGTGCATCAGGCTTTGTTGGAAAGTGGTGCGCCGATTGGTGAAATGAACGTCATTCGTAAGCACTTGTCACGCATTAAGGGCGGGCAGTTGGCGGCGGCGGCCTTTCCGGCGGAAATGCTATGCTTAATGATATCAGATGTGCCTGGGGATGACCCTGCGGATATCGCATCTGGCCCCACAGTCGGCGAGATGACGACAGTGTCAACCGCGCAAAATATTGTAACCAAGCGTGAAATACCCTTGCTCCCATCGGTGCAACGGGTCTTGACCCAACCTAGCACTGTTTGCCGTCCTGATGATCCCCGGCTGGCCAAAGTTGTAAATCAGGTTATCTCTGCCCCGATTCAATCCTTGGACGCAGTTGCCAAGTTCGCTCGCGATCAAGGTGTTGACGTATGCATATTGGGTGATGCCATTGAGGGGGAAGCCCGCGATGAGGCCCATCGCCAAGTCGGCCTTTTGCGTGACCTGCAAGGGAAACGGACAGACGCCGAGGCACCTTTGTTGGTGTTGTCAGGGGGCGAGTGCACCGTTTCAGGTTGGGGTGGGGGAATTGGTGGCCCTAACGCAGAATTCGCTCTTGCTGCGGCGATCGCATTACAAGGACAAAGCGGAATTCACATGCTGGCCTGCGATACAGATGGTGTAGACGGCGCTGATGAAATTGCCGGAGCTGTTGTTGATCCTAAGACGCTGGCCCGTGCCCAATCACTGGGGCTTAACCCGAATGATATGCTAATGCGCAACGACAGTCACAGTTTTTTCAAAGCGCTAGAAGCACAGGTTATTACGGGGCCGACGTTGACCAATGTGAATGATTTCCGTGCGTTCCTCATTACGGATCCGTCGTAGCCACGACGGGAATGGCGCTGATCACACGTACCAAACGGTAACGATAGTATCCAACGTCATGCAGGATCTCGCCCGGTGCTGCACGCGGGGATTTCTCGACTTCAAGCTGATAGGTTGTTCCCGCGATATGGGTGAAATCCTCAATGCCATCGTAGAAAAGCTCGCCGTCAACAACCAGACATTTCATTGGCATCATACCATGGCAATCAACCCGCTGCGGGGCGACTGCGACCTGCATCAAAACGGGCGCTTCTGGTTCTGGGTGATTTCCAGAGTAGACGTTGTCTACGCCGTCGATATCAGAAGGCATCACCGGTGTTGTGGTTTCACAAGCCGAGAGAGGGGCGCGAGTAGAAGAGTAAGGGCGCAGAAACGGAAGTGGTTCATCATCGGGTTCCTTATGGTTTGTACTGATATTGGGGCGCGACTTCCTGATCTACAGGGGAAAATATGCATCAATACATCATGGTCCCCAATTCCGAGGTGGCGTTGAGCATGCGGACGCGACGGTCAGGCGACGGGAATTGCGTTGCGACCAGTTTCTTTAGGTACTCGGTTGGGTGCGCTTGTGACGGGCATTTGCGAGAGGCAAAATCTGTCTCGTACTGACACTCAACCAATAAGTTGAATAAAGAGATGTGAGGTTAGTCACACGTGATCGGAGAACTCTGTGGGGTGGGTGATTTTTAAATACATATCTTTATCGTTTTTTATCAACGTGTTGTGAGGTGGTATCTTTGTTTTAGCTAATGTTGACTCTGGACGCGTTGATGCCTAGGTTCGCGGCAAGTTTCCAAAGGGGCCTTTTTGATGTCTGAACAGCCCGATCCACAACGCCTAGCGGCGCTAGAAAATCGGATCGACGCGCTGAAAAAGACGCAAGAAGAAACGCCACCGATGGAAAGCCACCATTCCATGGCCTCAGCGGCTTGGCGGATGGTAACAGAGCTTGTAGCCGGTCTAGCGATTGGTTTTGGCGTCGGATGGGGGCTGGATACAGCCTTGGGCACGACGCCCTTCCTGATGGTGCTATTTGTGCTTCTGGGTTTTGTTGCTGGTGTTCGGGTCATGATCCGCACGGCACAAGAAATCCAAGAGCAAAGAATTATGGCAGAGAAATCTGTCCCTGAGACACAGGCGGATATCACCGCCACAGAGACGACGAGGAAATGACCGTGAGCGCAGCAGCAGCACCAAGTGGTTTGCAAATCCACCCAATGGACCAGTTCAAAATTTCACCGTTGTTCGGAAATGGTGACGTTACGTGGTGGACACCAACAAACGCCACTCTCTGGATGGTTTTGGCCGTTGTTTGCGTCGTTGTGATGATGGTCATGGGCACCAGCCGCCGCGCAATCGTTCCAAATCGCAGCCAGTCCATCGCGGAAATGGCTTATGGTTTCGTTTATAAAATGGTTGAAGATGTAGCTGGCAAAGACGCTGTTGGTTTCTTCCCATATATCATGACATTGTTCATGTTCATCGTGTTTTCAAACTTCTTGGGTCTGATCCCAATGAGTTTCACCACGACATCCCACATTGCGGTAACTGCGGTTCTGGCGATGCTGGTATTCTTGACCGTAACCATCGTGGGTTTCGTCAAGAACGGCACGGCGTTCCTTGGCCTGTTCTGGGTATCTTCAGCACCATTGGCCTTGCGCCCGGTTCTGGCGTTGATCGAAGTTATCTCATATTTTGTACGCCCGCTGAGCCACTCTATCCGTCTTGCGGGTAACGTGATGGCCGGTCACGCTGTGATCAAAGTGTTCGCTGGTTTCGCTGGCGTCATGGGCATCGGTGCAATCCTGCCGATCTCTGCGATCGTTGCGGTGTACGCCCTCGAAGTTCTCGTGGCCTTTATCCAGGCTTACGTTTTCACCATTCTGACCTGTGTGTATCTGAAAGATGCACTGCATCCGTCCCACTAAGACATGCGCAACAGGAACTGAACCTAAACAACTAATACTCATTCCATCGTAAGGAGAAACATCATGGAACTCGTAGCAGCAGCAGCACTCGGCAAATTCATCGGCGCAGGCCTTGCAGCCATCGGCTCAGGCGCAGCAGCAATCGGTGTTGGCCACGTAGCCGGCAACTTCCTCGCAGGCGCACTGCGTAACCCATCTGCAGCAGCAGCTCAGACAGCTACTCTCTTCATCGGCATCGCGTTCGCTGAAGCTCTGGGGATCTTCTCGTTCCTCGTAGCTTTGTTGCTGATGTTTGCTGTTTAAGACCTAACAGAACATTCCTTACGCACGGGGGAACTGTTACCCAGTTCTCCCGATGTAACCGAAGGCTCTGAGGGGACGACATGTCAAACACTACAGAAACGGCAACTGACGCCTCCCATGGCGCTACTGAAACTGCACATGGTGCGGTTGATGCGGCTCATGAAGCTGCAAGCGGTGGCCTACCACAACTTGATTTTTCAACGTTTGGGAACCAGATTTTCTGGCTCGCCCTTGCGCTGATCGCAATCTTCTTTGTGCTGTCCAAAGTGGCCTTGCCACGGATCGCGTCCGTTCTTGCAGAACGCCGTGGGACTATCACAAATGATATTGCTGCTGCAGAAGACTTGAAAGTGAAAGCACAAGAAGCTGAAGAGGCCTATAATCAGGCTCTCGCAGATGCGCGTGTGGAAGCGGCCAAGATCGTTGCAGATGCAAAAGCAGATATTCAAGCAGACCTTGATGTGGCAATCGCGAAAGCGGACGCAGACATCACTGCAAAAGCCGCGGAAAGCGAAGCAGCCATTGCTGAGATCCGTGCTGGTGCCGAAGCAGCCGTCAAAGACGTTGCCAAGGATACTGCTAAAGAAATCATCGCTGCGATGGGTGGGAAAGCCGATGCGCGTTCCGTGACCTCCGCTGTGACCGCACGGATGAAAGGGTAAGAACATGAAAAAACTCACCGTTCTTTTTGCACTTGCTGCAACCCCGGCTTTCGCCGCTGGCGACATTCCGTTCTTCTCGCTGTTCAACACCAACTTTGTTGTGCTTCTGGCCTTTATCGCATTCATCGCCGTTTTGGTGGTTGCTAAAGTTCCTGGGATGCTGGGTGGGCAATTGGACGCGCGTGCCGAAGGCATTCGTTCTGAATTGGACGAAGCCCGTGCTCTGCGTGAAGAAGCGCAGACTTTGCTGGCCTCATATGAGCGCAAGCAAGAAGAAGTCAAAGAGCAGGCTACACGTATTGTTGCGCATGCCAAGATGGAAGCTGAAGAAGCTGCTGAACTTGCGAAAGAAGATCTGAAGTCTTCCATCGCACGTCGTCTGCAAGCTGCTGAAGATCAAATTTCCTCTGCAAAAAATGCAGCTGTTAAAGAAGTACGTGATCGTGCTGTGACAGTTGCCGTTGGTGCAGCAAGCGATCTGATCGCGAAGAAGATGACTGCGGCCGAAGGTAATTCTTTGATCGACGCTGCAATTGTTGAAGCTGAACAACGCTTGAACTGATACTTCTTTACTTACAAAAAAGGCCGGTCAAACATTTGTTTGATCGGCCTTTTTGTTTTGAAACGATCACGCAATACAAACGAATTGCACGATGATAACGCCCGTTGGGGCGCTACCCTAGGTCTTATTCGATCGCTTAGCGCGCAGTCAGGAGACGATTACCTTCTGAGATACAGACACGGTTGCCTTCTTGGATGCTCATGCCAGCTGGTACAGCAATCGCTTCGTCCCAAAGAACTTGATCCAAAGTGTAAAGTTGGCAAATCACAGTGCCCTTTTCAGTTTGAACTTGAACTGGGGTCGTTGCGTAAGATTGTTGGTCAATACATCCTGATAATGCGCTAGCTGCGACCAGGCTGCCGATTAATAGCATAGACTTCATTGATAACTCCTAGGTACTTTATAAGTTCATTCTAGCATTACTGTAGGAAATCTAAAAAAACAATTTCCGTTTCGATGATCTTGGCATTTCTTTGTAGACCGTGCCATTTTTGAATAAGCGTTGCTTCTGCCCGTATTCAGCCAGGTAGGTCACTGACTTCATTGGATAACCTCAGCTGGGCGATTGACTCGTTCTCGTCCCGGCGCTTTTGTGAGAGCAGACAACTTGAAACATATTCCATATGCGCTTCACAGGCTGCGCGTGCTGCTTGGGCATCTCGCGACTGCAATGCGTGGTTGATACTTCTGTGTTGTTCCAACATCGTGTCAGACATGGTTCCATGTTGGAACATCGTTCGACGATTGTAAAAAACGCCTTGCTGGAGAAGATCGAACATCGACCGCATCATGTGCAGCATCACGACATTGTGGCTGGCCTCCATGATCGACAAATGGAACTCTGCGTCCAATTCTGCGGCGCGGGCGTCTTGATCATTGGTGTGCGCGATTTCCATTTTTTTGAAGATCGCATCAATGACCTGTAGGTCTGTGTCAGACCCATCGAGCGCCGCGCGTTCTGCTGCAAGCCCTTCCATGTCGCGTCGAAAGCTGACGTAATCCAACACGGCGCGGTCATGACCTGCAAATAGGGTGACCAGCGCGGCAGAAAATGCAGACCCAAGTACTTCGGTGACAAAGATCCCTGACCCGGCCTTGCTTTCCAGCAATCCCTTGCGTTGCAGTGACGCGATCGCTTCGCGCAGGGAAGGGCGCGACACACCAAGGCGTTCAGCCAAGTCACGTTCTGCTGGAAGGCGGGCCCCAGGACGCAGTATGCCCTGTAGTATCAATTCTTCGATTTGATGATCGACGGCCTCAGCGAGCTTTTGCGGCTGGATTTTTTGGAATGGCATCGGCGCTCCCGTTTTGGTCCAATTATATGACCAGTTGAGCGAGCTGACAAATTAAAAGGGGCCGGGAAAGACCCGACCCCTTTATGACGTGATGCTAAGATCAGTTGGTTGGGCTAATGATGATGTCAACGCGGCGATTTTGTGCGCGGCCCTCTGTGGTCAAATTCGTTGCTACAGGTTCGTTCTCGCCACGCCCAAACGCGCGGATTCGATTTCCTGAGACACCTGAGTTGCGCAGCACTGAGGCAACTGAGGTGGCACGACGTGAAGACAGATCTTGGTTATAGCTTGCTTCGCCCGTGTTGTCCGTATGGCCGATGATATCGACGGTGCTGTCTGGGTATTGGTTAAGGCTGTTTGCCAATGTCCGTAGGTCGCCCTGAAGATCGCCACGCAGGTTTGCACTGTTTGTTGCAAAGAGAATATCCTGCGGCATAGATACGGTCAGTGAATCGCCGTTGTTCACAACATTTACATCATTGCCCAAATCGCGGCGCAATTCGTCAGCCTGTCGATCAAGAAGGCCGCCAACACCTGCACCCACGAGACCACCCAGAACACCCCCAATTGCAGCGTTCTTCAGGCGATCGCTGCCACTGTCTTTGGTGCCACCCAGAACGGCGCCAATCCCGGCCCCAATCAGCGCGCCATTTTGCGCGCGCGAGTTGCCATTGCGGGGCTCGGGACCTGGGGTCATACAAGCGGTCAATGCGATGGTGCTTGCGCATAGGACTGCAACGGAAGATTTTACACGGATCATGATGTGCCTCATTTCATTATTTGTTTCGTTGTGAAAATATATAGGCATGAGGCCGATGTTATTAAATATCACTGTCGTGATATCCCGTTGAACAGCAAGATTTAGCTTGTTTTACGCCACATCGTCGCGTTCATCCGCCCGTGCGCCTTCCCAAGCCAGCAACGCACGCTTCACAGGAACCCCCCAATGATACCCACCAACATCGCCGGATTTTCGCAACGCGCGGTGGCAAGGGATCAGCCAAGACACGGGGTTGCGGCCGACAGCTGTGCCAACGGCCCGCTGCGCACGTGGTGCGCCGATGGCGGAGGCGATCTCTGAATAGGATGTGACGTGACCTGACGGGATTTGAAGAAGGGCTTCCCATACTTTGATTTGTATCGGTGCGCCGATCAAAACAACGCTGGTTTCGGTGCCGCCGATGGCCCCGTCAATCCAGGCTTTGATACGGTTCTCTTCCTGAATGAAATGGGCCTTTGGCCAGCGGGATTGCATGTCATTCAAGGCGGCCTCACGGCCACATTCTGATGTGAAGGCGAGGCCACATAACCCTCGGTCTGTGCCCATGGCTAACATCTCGCCAAACGGGCCGTCAAACCACCCTTGATAGATTGTTAGGCCTTCACCCTTTGCCGCATAAACGCCCGGACTCATGGCTTCCCATTGGATGAACATGTCGTGTAAGCGGCCGCTACCAGACAAGCCGGTTGCATGCGCGGTATCAAGAACGGAAAACCGATCGCGCAGCAGCGTCTTGGCATGCCCAAGTTGCAGATACTGTTGATAGCGCTTGGGGGAAACGCCAACCCAACGCGAAAATATCCGCTGGAAATGTGCCGAGGACATCTGCATTTTTCCCGCTAAGTCTTCCAGCGACAGAGGGCTGTCTGCAGCATCGATTTCGTCCAACGCGCGGCGAATGAGAGAGAAATGATATGTATCTTGAATGGTCATCTGGCGCTCCTTTATCGCAACGTTAATGCAGGCCTCTGTCTGAAGCGACCCGGATTATGCGGTTTGAGAATGCTGCGCAATTCTGAACATCACGATGCGCGGAGCCGAACGCGCGATCACACAGGCCATAGGCTGGGCGTCCGCGCAGGCTTAACAATACAAACGAATCTGCGTTAAAGTTGTTTTGTTTCAGTGTATTAATGTTTCGTTTGGCCCAGACACACCCGTGTTGATATCTAATGCCGGTGCTAAGACGCAGTCCTGATAGGTTGTTCTTGCCTAACTGAAGTATCGTCAGGATTTACAAGCAATGCTTGACCCAAAAGCGAGTATCAGGTTGATACGGATTATTCTGAACGTGACCAACGTCTAATGAAGTGGAGAGAAACATGTTTGATAGGTTGTTTGCATCGGTTCTGGTTGGGACTTGTATTATGGCGCATGCGGTCTCTGCTCAGGACGTTGCGCGTGACGTCGTGCGCGGGCTAAAGACGGTGTTGATCGAAGAAACCGACAGCACTGTGTATCGACGCTATCCGTCAGTGTTGGTCCCCGCAGACGTTAGCACCTTGTCGTTTGAGATCGGCGGAAAACTGGAAGCGGTGAACCTAAGCGTTGGGCAAGTCGTTGCAGCGGGTGATGTTCTGGCAGTCCTAGACGAAACCGCGATGCAGCGCGAATTGCAGCGTGCGATTGCGGCTGTTGAACAAGCCCAGGCCCAGGCCACAAACGCGAGCGAAGCCTTGATCCGAAATGAGGAACTGTTGAAGCGCGGATCTGTGACACGAGTTGCTGTGGACAATGCGCGCACGACATCTGTTTCCGCGACAGCTACGCTGGAACAGGCCCAAACTGCGGCAACGGTCGCGGAAGATAATCTGACGAAAACACAATTGCTTGCGCCGTTCGATGGCACAATTAACACTGTTGATGTGGAATCTTTCAGCAACGTCGCCGTGGGAACATCGGTCGCGACGCTGTATCAACAAGATAGCTTTGAAGTGAAATTCACCGTTAATTTTGACATCGTGAACATGTTGGTTTTGGGGAAAGAGGCCAAGATCCGCCTTGCGGCACGCCCAAACACGGTCTTAACTGGCACGGTGACCGAAATTGGTGCCCGCGCAGACCAAGTCTCTTCGTTTCCGGTGGTCATCACCGTGACGGATGCGCCTTCCGACGTACGGGCCGGGATGGCTGTTGAGGCAGAGCTTGATTTTTCATTGATCACGACGCCGGGCTATTCCATTCCGCTGTCGTCCATCATTGGTGATGGTGAACTGGCGAGCCCAGAAAACCCGCTCGATCCGGTTGATGCCCAAGTCTATCTATTTGACGAAGCCACATCGACTGTAAAGCGTCACACAATTAAGATCTTTGGTGTCCGTCAAAACCAACTGCTTGTTGCAGAAGGGCTAGCGCCTGGTGACCATGTTGCATCCGCTGGCATTCCGTTTTTGCGCGATGGCATGCGCGTGAAACTGTTGACACAAGATTAAGGGGCGCGACATGGAATTCTTAACCCGTTTCGGAATAGAAAAAAGCCGACTTACATTGTTGGTTATCGTCGGCTTGTTGCTGATGGGCATGATGACATATTTTGATCTTGCAAAGCGTGAAAACCCGGCCATTACCATTCGCTCGGCGGTCATAACGGCTCAATTCCCAGGAATGTCACCCGAACGTATTGAAAACCTGATCGCGACGCCGATTGAACAATCTTTGCGCGAAATTGGTGAAATCAAAGATATCAATACATTGATATCAACGGGCAGTCTGGAAACGGCCGTCTCGATCCATGACGAAGTCGCCAAGGTCGACATGGAAGCCGTATTTCAGGACATCCGCACCAAGATGCGCGATATTGCCCCTCAGTTGCCGGACGGAACGGTTGGGCCACAGGTCAACACCAACTATGGTGACGTCGCAATTGCCACGGTGGCCGTGACAGGTTCGGGCTTTAGTTACGCTGAAATCTGGGACGCCGCAGATGATCTGCGCACGCAACTGTATCGTTTGCCCGGCATCAGCAAAGTGTCAATTATGGGCCAGCAGGATGAACGCATTTGGCTTGAAATAGACGCACGCAAGCTGACCTCTATTGGTGTTCAGATTAACCAAGTTATCGAAGATCTTCAGTCCCAGAACGTTATCTTGCCAGCGGGCGAGTTGGACGCTGATGGCACGTCGATTATCCTTGAGGCCAACGGGGAACTGACATCGGTTGAGGCAATCGGAAACGTGCTGACGTCCGTACAGGGCCAAGCGGGATATGTGCGCATCAAAGACCTGATGTCAGTGCGTCGGGGGTATGTTGCCCCCAAGGAAACGCCCGCATTCTTCAATGGAGAACCCGCGTTGATCGTTTCGGTCGAAATGAACAGCACGCAAGATATTCAGGTGCTTGGACGTATTCTAAGTGAAGATATGCCATGGTTTGAAAGTACGCAACCCATTGGAATATCGTACAATTTTTCAACGTTCCAAGAAGCCAACGTCACTGAATCTATCAATGGTGCCCTGACGAATGTGATGCAGACATTTGCAGTCGTATTATTGGTCATGATGTTATTTATGGGGGTTCGTGCGTCCCTTGTCGTGTCTGGTATCGTACCCTTCACCGTGATGTTTGCCTTGCTCGGCATGAGCTATCTTGGCGTTAGCATTGAACAGATCTCTATCGCTGGGGTCATAATTTCTCTTGGGTTACTTGTCGATAATGGCGTGGTCGTTGTCGAAGATATCCAAGGCAAGTTGTCCAACGGTGAGGCCCCGAAAGACGCGGCAATCAGTGCGGGTAAACAGTTTTTTATTCCGCTTGCGGTTGCCTCTGTCACGACGGTGTCTGCATTCATTCCAATGTTTATTCTTAAAGGGACATCAGGCGAATTCGCGTTTTCATTGGGCGCGGTTGTTGGGGTAATGTTGCTAGGATCATGGATCACAGCGCATTATATTTTGCCCTATCTTTGTACGCTCTTTTTGCGCCCGAAAAAGAAAGTGACACCGGAAAAGAAGAACGTGTTTTTGCGCGGGTATTTGGCGTTAACAAGCAAAACTATTGGCTACGGTTTCATCATTGTCCCGGCTGCTTATGGCTTGGTTATGTTGTCTGTCACACTGTTCGGGTCATTGAAAAATGAACAATTTCCATTAAGCGAACGTGCGGAATACTTGATCTATTTCAACATGGCGAAAGGCACGTCGATTTCGGAAACGGAACGAAATGCGCTGGATGTGGTGGCATGGCTGCATGATGCCGATGTTAACCCAGAAGTCGCCAATTCGACGGCCTTTATTGGTACTGGTGGCCCGCGGTTCTATCTTGCGCTTAATCCAGCCGATTCAAACCCCGCGACGGCCTTTATTCTGGTGAACACAGCAACCTTTGAGGGGGCGGTTGCTGCATCTGAACGTGCACGGCGTTATTTGATTGAACAGCACCCCGAAGCCCAAACACGGGTGACCCGTTTGTCGATGGGGGGATCCGAATCTGGCATCGTTGAAGTGAAAATTAGCGGCCCCGACGCGGATGTATTGTTGCAAGCCGCGCGAAAAGTAGAGGCCAGCTTTGCTGATGTGCCCGGGATCGCTTTCTATGAAAACGATTGGGGCAATAAGGTGTTGAAGTTGGTCGCGGATGTTGCCCAAGACAACGCGCGCGAACTGGGTGTGACATCGAAAAGTGTTTCCAATGCGCTGGAGTCGTTCTTCACGGGTTCAACATTGTCGACCTACCGTGAAGGGGATAAGTCTATCCCCATCGTGATCCGTGCTGGCGAAAGTTTTCGCGACAGCCTTGAAGATTTGGGGAACTTCGCGCTTGGGGCTGAGAACGGACTGATTTCGCTGGACGAAGTTGCAACCTTTGAACCGAAGCTTGAATTTTCGCAGCTGCGTCGTGAAAACCAAGTCCGACAAATTAACATCTCTGGCAAAAGCAATACGGGGTCGGCCTATACGACGCTTGCGTTGCTTCAACCCACAATCGACGCGCTTGGCCTTGGGTCTGCTTACACGGTCGAAGTTGGTGGCGAAATCTCGGATGCGGCTGAAAGCAATGCGGTCCTGTTGGCTGGTTTGCCCCCTGCGTTGCTTGTGATGTTAACGGCATTGATGTTCCAGTTTAACTCAATCCGCCGTGTGGGACTGACGTTGATGACGATCCCGCTTATTTTGATCGGGGCCCCGGTTGGGCTGCTTATCATGGGGCAGCCCATGTCATTCTTTGCTATCCTTGGCCTGTTGTCGTTGATGGGGATTATCATCAACAATGCCATCGTCTTGATCGATCAGATCGATATTGAAAGGCGTTCCCTGCCATTGCGCGATGCGGTGATCAAAGCCGCCGAGCAGCGCTTCAATCCGATCCTGTTGACGTCCATGACAACGATCCTTGGGCTGGTGCCAATGGCCATATCAGGGGGGGCGCTGTTTGAACCGATGGCCACCTTGATGATCGGCGGACTTGCCTTCGCAACGCCGGTATCGTTGTTCTTTGTGCCTAGCGCCTATTATCTGTTCTTCAGATGGAAAGCGTGATGATACCAGTGGTGTGACCACATCATGGATACATAAAACTCAAAATGCCCTTCGTATATGCGAGGGGCATTTTGCTTTTGTTTGAGGGTATTCAGTCGCTGCCCGTACCGGATATCATGCCAAACCCCCAACGAAACACATGCCCAAGGGTCGCGGTGGTTTCGGCTGGTAAGTAATAAAAACTGCACCCAAGCAAACCAAGAATGACCCAGCGGTTCAGAAGCAGACGCAACAGCAGGAAAAACATAGGTACCAAACTTCCATATTCATTGTCTTCAAACGCGTGTGCTGGCTTTAACATGGGTGATTGAGGATGCAAACACTGCCTCAGCTTTGCCCTCGGTCAGTTTGACCTCATGGATGAAATAGTGTTCGATCACGCGCTGGAACCACCGCGCTCACAAAGGTCAGATGCCCAATGTCAAACATGCCCAAGCAACCCGTATTTGATGGCCATAATGATGTGCTTTTAAAGCTGTGGAAATATGCAGACCACGAAGATGCGGTTTCGCAATTTATCGCAGGTTGCGCAGGCCATATCGATGTGCCGCGCAGTCAGAAGGGTGGATTTGCAGGTGGGTTTTTCGCGATCTACGTGCCTTCGCCAGATCTTGGCATAGATATGGATGTCGACATGATTAAGGCGGCCTATGAATTGCCGTTGCCGAGCCCTGTTGAATACCAGGATGCATTGCCGATCGCATTGTCTCAGGCCGCGATATTATTGGAAATGGAGCGCCAGGGTGCAGTGAAGATCTGTCACCAAGTTTCAGACATTCGCAATGCACATAAGGCGGGTGTTATGGCTGCCATCATGCACATGGAAGGTGCCGAAGCCATTGCTGCAGATCTAGAAGCCTTGGATGTATTCTATGCAGCGGGCTTGCGTTCGTTGGGGCCAGTGTGGTCCCGCCCCACAATATTTGGCGAAGGCGTGCCGTTTCGATTTCCGTCTGATGGTGACATTGGCGAGGGGCTGACGGATGTGGGCGGGGCGTTGGTTCGAAAGTGTAATGAACTAGGTGTCTTGGTTGACCTGAGTCATCTGAATGAAAAGGGGTTTTGGGATGTTGCAGAAATTTCCGACGCGCCCTTGGTCGCGACGCACTCCAACGCGTGTTCAATTTCTTTGCAAGCGCGCAACCTTACAGATGCTCAACTAAAGGCGATTGGCGACAGTAAGGGTATGGTGGGGTTGAATTTTGCGACGGCTTTCTTGCGCCCGGATGGGAAGATGCTGCGGGAGACGCCTTTGTCCGACATGCTTGCCCATCTGGACCACATGATTGCAATGTGTGGCGAAGATCACGTTGGTCTGGGGTCAGATTTTGATGGGGCGACGGTCCCAGTTGGCATCACCGATGTTGCAGGATTACCCCGACTTGTGCAGGCCATGCGCGATCATGGGTATAGCACCACTCGCATTGATAAGCTGTGCTTTGAGAATTGGATGTCGGTGCTTGAACGCACTTGGAAGTGATGTCTGACACTTCTAAAGAAGTGACAACCAAAGCCAAGCCGTCAGCACGCAAGCCGCAGTCGAGATCAACACCGAAGACGCCGCAACACGCTGTGCGCGCCCGTAGATGGATGCAAAAACATAGGCGTTGATGCCTGGTGCCATCGCGCTTGTCAGGATGAGCGAGCGGAACATTTCTGGTGGAAGATCATTGGCGCGGCCAAGCACCCAAGCCAGAGCAGGATGCATGAACAGAGAGATCGCACAGACAAACAAGATCACGCGCATGTCGCCCTCTGGTTTATATTGGATCAGGACGCCACCAAGCCCAAATAGGGCGGCAGGCAATGCCGCGCGGATCATCATATCAATGGCGTCCATTAACGCGGTCGGTAAGATAAGCCCTGTGAAGTTCACGATGAAGCCCAGTGCGATTGCGATCACCAATGCATTATGGAACATCGCGTTCAAGATCGCCCTAATCGTGGCCAGTGGGCTACCACCACGATTGCGTACGATTTCCATCGCGGTGACGCCGACGCCATAACAAAACGGCGCGTTGAAAGCGATGATCATATAGTTCGGACCAAGGGCAGCCTGCCCGAAGGCACGTTCCGTGATTGGCAGTCCCAGCAGGACCGTATTGGCGAACATGCAGCCAAATCCGATGACCACAGCATCTTCCCAATCGCGCCCAAACAGGTAACGTGCACCCAAAAGGCCGACGGCAAAGCCCGCGCCTGAGGCAAAATAATAGGACAGTAACAATCCTGGTTCGAACTGCTGATCAAGGTCTAAAGTGGCGATAGCACGAAACAGCAGGCAGGGGATTGCAAATTGTTGGGTGAATTTCATCAACCCCTGCACGCCCTCAGGCGAGAAGAAACCGCGCCAGACAGCGACATATCCAAACCCGACGACCAGGAAAACTGGTAAGATAACGTCGAGCAGGGCTTGCATTATGCTTGGTCCGGGTCGGGCAGGGTCAGGACCATTCCGTCATAAGCCGCAGATATGTGATCGGGTGTTTCTGCCTCAACCGTCGCGTAATCCAGATCAATATGCATGTTGGTCAGGATCGCTTTCTTAGGCTGCATCTTGGCAATCCATTCCAGCGATTTGGTAAGGTGGATATGGGTGGGGTGGGGATCACGGCGTAGGCAATCCAACACCCAAATATCTAGGTCTTTCACGTGATCCCAAGCCTCGGGGTACATGTCGGACACATCGGGTAGATAGGCCAAGCCACCAATGCGGAAACCAAGTGCATCAATACGCCCATGGGGGACCAAGAAAGGTGAAAATGTGATTTTTCCACCAGCACCATCAACGGTGATCGGCCCGTTGATCAGGTTTAGATCCAGGATCGGCGGATAGGACGACCCTTCGGGTTGAACAAAGACATAGGCAAATTTTTCGATCAACTGATCGGTTGTGGTTTGATCAGCCCAGACAGGCAGACGCTGTTTCAGGTTGTAAACAATGACGCGCAGATCATCGATACCATGGATATGGTCCGCATGGGCATGGGTGAACAACACCGCATCTAAGGTGCCCACGCCGGCGGATAGAAGTTGTTCGCGCAAATCCGGCGAGGCATCAATCAGAACACGGGTCGTGCCTTGTTGGGTGATGCGCTCCACCAGCATGGAACAACGGCGTCGGTTATTCTTTGGGTTGGTCGGATCACACTGCCCCCATTCACCACCAGACTGGTCGGACAGGCGTGGCACGCCGCCAGAGGACCCGGTGCCAAGAAGGGTATAGCGCAGCTCGGCCATTATGCAACTTTCTCGCAAAGCCTGGCACGGGTGAAGACACGGTCGAAGTTTTCTTCGGTTTGCGCCGCGAAATCAGCATAATCCATGCCGAATACATCTGCACCAATACGACCGGTATGGGCGGTATAGGCGGGCTCGTTTCGTTTGCCACGGAAGGGGATTGGCGCAAGATAAGGCGCATCGGTTTCTAACAGCACACGATCCACCGGGGCAGCCGCGAAAATATCGCGCACTTCTTGGCTGTTTTTAAACGTCGCGATACCAGACATGGACAGATAAAACCCAAGATCGATAGATGTGCGCGCCAGTTCCGGGCCAGAACAGTAGCAGTGCATAACACAGTCATAGGCGCCTTTTGCATGTTCATCAGATAGGATTTTCGCCATGTCATCATCTGCCGCTCGGGCGTGAATGATGAGCGGCAATTTTGTCTGACGTGCGGCCTCAATGTGGATCAGAAGGCTTTCTTGTTGGATGGTTTTGCTGTCCGCAGTGTAATGATAATCCAGACCTGTTTCACCAATGCCAACGAATTTAGGGTGCGCGGCGAGGGCGACCAAGTCTTCGACTGATACCAAAGG
Source organism: Halocynthiibacter namhaensis (assembly GCF_000812685.1). GTDB lineage: Bacteria > Pseudomonadota > Alphaproteobacteria > Rhodobacterales > Rhodobacteraceae > Halocynthiibacter > Halocynthiibacter namhaensis. The sequence continues at coordinate 16,205 of NZ_JWIF01000016.1, read as the reverse complement.
TTCGGAAGCCGCGCTCATCGGGTGGGTGCCAGCAGCCCAGAACACTTGCGGGAATTGGTCGGAAATGGCTTGCACCTGTGGTACGTTTTTCATCTTGGTGCAGATTGTGACCAAGCGCTTAACACCCGCTTCGCCCGCGCGCAGGATGACGTCGGGCAGTTCGTTTTCAAAATCAGGAAAATCGAGATGGCAGTGGCTGTCAGTGATGGTAGGCGTATCGGTCATATTTTATCTCGTAGCATGTGTGGCGGCGAGGGCATTGATCTTCAGCCCCATGTCCAGAAGAAGCGCGGCGGGATCAAGGTTCACGGCTTTGCCGTGGCGTGCGCGTGCCCCAAGTTCTTGTTGTGCCTGAGCCCAAGCGCGCCCAGCATAGGGATTTGGTGACAGGCGGGTCAGAACGGCGGTCTCGTTTTGGCAAGCCTCATGTTGGGGCGGACCAGAGACACCTGCACGGGCAAGGCGCGCGACAAAGAAATCAAGCAGCTTCAACAGCAAGTCAAAGTGGTCGATGTTTTTTGCCCCCGCGGCACTTTCAGCAATGCGCAATAGGGCAGGGCGGTCGATGTTGGGACAGGTGCCAAACAAGGTGACGATGTTGTGATAGGCCTCCATCCCGCCGAGATTTAGAAGCCGAAGCGCGGTGCCGGCAGACCCGGAAGCCAGGGTGGCCAAGGCTTCGGTGCTGGCGGGACTATCGGTGCCGGATGCCACCAAGCATTGTGCCATGTCGTCAGGGGAAAGTGGGTGAAGGCGCAGTGTCTGACAACGTGATCTGATCGTGGGCAACAGCGCGGACGGCTGATGCGAGATAAGCAGAAGCGTGACATCTGCGGGCGGTTCTTCGAGCAACTTAAGCAATGCGTTCGACGCAGAGGTGTTCATTTCATCTGCGCTGTCGACGATAACCACGCGACGTCCACCATCTGCGGCCGACATCATCAGGAAGTTCTTTAATTCACGTACCTCATCGATGGTGATGACAGTTTTATGCTTGCCTTTCTTATCGTCCCAAGCGCGACGCAAAAGTTTCAAGCGCGGCTCAGATAAGGCAGTGACACGGGCTGATATAGGGTGGTGTTCATCCACGTCCAGCGTCTCAGGCGTGGCGGGTGTGAGGTCTTCACCGAATAATCCGCCCCCTGCGTCGGTCCGCATGGGTTGGGTCAAAAGAAATCGTGCCATACGCCATGCTAAGGTTGCTTTGCCGATCCCTTGTGGGCCGGTGATGAGCCAAGCATGATGTAAATGTCCCGCGTTATATGCCGTCAGGAATTCTTGTTCTGCGACGGTTTGGCCAAACAGATGTGGCGTTTCACGGGGATGTGGTGCGCCTTCTACGCGGTCTGCTTCAGGGACGGTCTCATCCCTCATGACAAATGCTCTTGTACGGTCTCGAGGATTTCCTTCGCGACATGGTCCATGTCACGTGCGCCATCAATCACAACGCATCGGTCCGAAAATTCTTCAGCGAGTTTCAGAAAACCCGCGCGCATCTTCGCCTGGAGTTCCTCACCGAATCCTTCAAAGCGTTCTTCCGAGGTTTGTCGCGATAATGCACGCGCCAGACCTGTGGCGGGGTCCATGTCGACAATGACCGTTAAGTCGGGTTCGCGGCCAATCATAAGTCGATGTAGTTGATCCACCACGTCACGTAGATCACCGCGGGAAATGCCCTGATACATCCGGGTGCTGTCAGCGAAACGATCGCATACGACAATCTTGCCTGCGTCAATCGCGGGGTTGATTGTTTTTTCCATGTGGTCACGACGGGCGGCGGTGAACAGCAGGATTTCACTTTCAGCGGACCAACGATCAGGGTCGCCCTCCAAGACCAACGACCGGATCTCTTCGGCGCCGGTGGATCCACCGGGTTCACGTGTGTGCACCACCTCATGTCCGAGGTCGCGTAGGGTGGCAACAAGACGTTTGGCTTGGGTGGATTTCCCAGAGCCGTCGATGCCTTCAAAGCTGATAAAAATGCCGTTGGTCATACAGGATCAATACAGAGGAATTTTGCGGCTGACCAGCGAAAGGGCCAACATATTGCCAGTTAACCCGCAGAAGCATCCGGGGCCAACCACCGCTTCATGAGAACAGAGGCTGCCGCTTGCAAACGGACCAACACACCACCTAGGGCGATGTCACGTTCCGCGATCAGCGGAATGACGGCATCTGGAAGACCGCTGCGCTTCACCACGAGGCTTGCAACTTCGTCTCCTTGTGAAATCGGGGCGCGTAAGGGGCCTTTGTATACGACTTGCGTCTCAAGAGAATCCGCTGACTGTATGGCTGGGATTAAGACTGTGGTGTCAGCTGCGGCGATTAACCCAACACTGCGTTCAGCGCCCAGCCAAACGGGCGCGCGGGCGACCTCTTGGCCGGTTTGCAGAAGTGCTTGTTCACGGAATTGGCGAAAAGCCCAATTTACGACGGATTCAGCTTCCTCAGCGCGTGCGCGTTCCGATTGCATGCCTGTTATGACGAAGATGATGCGGCGCGTGCCTTGAACCGCTGACCCAACAAGCCCGTAACCCGCTTCGCTGGTGTGGCCGGTTTTTAGGCCATCTGCGCCGATATTAAGTTTTAACAGCGGGTTCCGGTTGAAACGATTGTCGGGTGCGCGCCCATCAAAAGGAAACTCACGCTGGCCAAAATATCCATAATATTCGGGGAATTCAGTGATCAGACGTTTTGCCAATATCCCGAGATCACGCATGCTCATACGTTGGCCAGGGTTCGGCCAGCCAGACGCATTTGCGAACATCGAATTGGTCATGCCAATCGTGGTGGACCGTTCGTTCATCATGCGCGCGAACCCATCTTCGGTGCCGCCAAGCCCCTCTGCAATCGCGACACACGCGTCATTGCCGGACATTACAATCACGCCTTGGATCAGCTCCTCAACGGTGGGGCGATCCCGCTCATTCAAGAACATGGTCGATCCACCCATGGCCGCAGAACGCGCCGAAACACTGAAACGCGTATCCAAGTTGACGCGGCCATCACGCAGGGCTTCAAACAACATATTCAAGGTCATCAACTTTGACATCGACGCCGGAGGCAGGGCAACGTCAGCTTGCTTCTCGAATAAAACAGTGCCTGTTTTTACGTCGTAGATCCATGCGGCGGTGGCACGTGTATCCAACGTGGATGTGGTTTGTGCCTGAGCAGTCGAGACCAGGTTCAACAAGGCCACAACGGCAAGCGTTAACGCAAATATGGGGGGCATCAATTTACGATAAAGACCGAATACTTTGTGTGTCATTGCAGGTCTCCTTGTTATCTTCTGACGAAATAGGCGTCTGTAAAGCCAAGATCTTTGACCTTGCCCAACAGCGCTGCGCGATCCGCTGATGTCGCCGATGGACCAACAACAACACGCCAGAACTCACGTCCATTGGACATCAGTGAACGTACATCTGCCGTCAACCCGGCCGTATGCATCGCAGTTGCCGTATTGTTGGCGTTGGTTTCAACACTGAAGATTCCGATTTGGATGTAAGGTTTGCTCAATGCATTTGATGCTGTCGGCGCAGAAGCTGGCGGGGCGCTTGGGGCGTCTGTGCCGTCGATGGCTGCCGCCGCTGCTGCGATCGGATCAAGCGGCGTGGAGCTTATGTCATCAGGGTTCTCAATGGCCGACTGTGTTGTATCGTCGTTGACCTCTTCAAGAATTTCTTCTCGGTTTAGCGCCGTGACGCTGAGCTGTGCAGGCTGCCCGGCCAACATGCCTAAGGCTGCGGCCGCTTCTGACGAAATTTGGAACGCAGGGCCAGGTGTGATGCGTTCTCGACGAAATAGGGCACCGACAACGAATTTTCCGTCAGCTTCATTGCGGATGATCACACGGCCTGATTCAGCGACATCAGCATGTGCGACCCAAACGCCTCCAATTGATGGGCGTCCGTCCCACAAACCGCGATCAGTTTTTTGGAAAATATCAGGGGCCTCTACATCGCGCTCCACGGTGCGCGTCCGGCTTTGTTCTGCGACCTCTTCCACAGCCGAGTCGACACGCGGTTTGAAAGGGTTGAACCCTTGGCCGTCTTCACAACCCGCAAGGATGAATAAACTCCCAACAGCTGCAAGTAACGTGTTCGAATAATAGCTCGATTTTCTGCCTGTCATTTTCTGCCCTCATTAACCCCAGCGGCGCATCAAATGTATCGCGTATAAGATCTTCTAAACTGGATCTCGCTTTTTATATGGATACATTTGCTTGATACACGGGGCATATTACCCAATTTACATGGATACTAGCCGCGAGATCGCATGTTGGAAACCCTTGCATTTGACAGATCTGAAAACCAGGCGTTTTTCCCCCTTGAAGCTCGGAAAGACTCACGCTAGATAGCAGGCGTCGGAGGAGTGGCAGAGTGGTCGAATGCACCGGTCTTGAAAACCGACGAGGGTTAACGCCCTCCCAGGGTTCGAATCCCTGTTCCTCCGCCATTTACTTGGCTTTTGTGATGTTAAATCAAGCAATTAAGTGTTTTCTTCAATATTGCGTCCCCCAAAAAGCCCGCCATTATGGTTTTTATGGAATTTCTAGCTGACGTAATTGCGGGAGAATTAATAGCTTGCTATCCGTCCCTTTGTTGCCGTGCGCGTTCAGTTAAATCACGAAGCAAGTCTGCATGGTTTTTGAAGTCTTTGTCAGTCACTCGAATACGGTAGTTCGACCAGCGCGTGCTGTATTCTAGCGTTTCAACTCCTGCACTTTCTAGCAAAGTATCAACTTCATCGGATCTTGTGATTTTGGGTTCAAACACAACTGAGTTTTTCTGAGGCCGGAAGGTGACGTAATTGTTGGCACGACCTCCTTTGATTAACCCAACATAGAATTTATTGTACTTCAGCTCACTCGCAGGATCGCCCTCTTTTACCAAGGCAAAAATACGATCCATGAGGGCAACGGTTTTAGGACTTCCCTTGTCATTTTCCCAATAGTCACGGTCAGTTGGCGCGCTAATGGCGTCTTCATCCTCGTCAACAAGGCCACGCTGCATTTCGTCCAGTACCTTGGTAAACACCAACGTCACATGCTCGCCAACTTCAAATGCCTGCATTTGTAACGCGATTATGGGGAAAGAACCGTTGAACAAAGAAACAACATTCAAAAAGCGGCTAGTGATGTCTTCGGCGACCAAAACTGCACAGTGTTCGTATTGCGGGTAGCGTTTACGTTCGATGTCCCAATATTCAATTGTTCGGATGATATGCGTTTCATCCGTCGCACCAAGCTGCAATTCCACTTCATACCGTTTGTATGTTTCTGGATCTTGCAGCAATAGGTCCAACCGACCCGCGCGAGATTGGATGCGTTCGCGGTCACGAAGAACCAGATCTCCAATTCCCAGAATGGACGGATCATTAGCAATGATGTCCTGTACCCAGTTTTCAGAATAGAGCGGGTGATTTTTTAATGAAATTCGTTTTGGGCGCGTAAAAGGGGTCATTTTTTTGATTTCGCTTTTGGTTTGGGCTTTCGCGCTTTCTTGGCGGCAGCTTTTGCCTCTACTTTCGCACGGGCTTGGTTCAGTTTGAATAAACGTGATAGAATTTCATCTTCGGTCAAAAGACCAGCGCGCCAGTCGTCGCCCCAACCGTAAGCCTCTGCTACGGCCTCATCCAAGGCCTTGTGGGCGTTATCCAGCCAAGTAGGGCGGGTGTTGTAGAGATTGGTGAGGGTGCGCTTCTTAAGCTCTTTGGCGGCGGCCTCATTTTTGGGCAGGATGCGGTCGGGATAGCCGGAGACAACCTCTGGTACTCGGTCCACCAGGTCGGCGGGATTAAGCCAATTTTCGCGCAACTCGTTTAGGTGCGCTGCAGCGGTAGCTATTTTGATGGCGCGTGGATCTGTGGCGTAATCGGCGGCGGGGATGTTGGGGCCTAGATCGTCGGGGAAGGGGAAAGTTTCGAATGTGGTGGAGGGGGTATAGCGAGGGTCGTTTCCTACACCCAGAAACGTACACAATCCCAAGGACCAAAGTTGGTGGAAGGCCGAGTGTAATACTCCAAATGTAGTGTCGTCATCTCGTGCGATTACAACGCACAGGTTTTCAGGAATCTGAAGTGCTGGGAGCCAAGAAAAATTGCGATGTTTTGCTACCATTGATGTGGCCATAAAACGTGACAGAGGTTGAAGCGCATTCCTAAGTCCTGGGCGATTTTCGCCATAAATCCACCACTTTTCACGATGGTTTTTCCGTCTCAAGTTAGCTCTAGTAGGCTTTACGCGCTCTTCAACTATCTGAAATGGTTCTTCAAAAAGTGCAGCGTCATGTTCTTGCATCACATTAAAGTCAATAATCCATGTGTCAGAGCTTCTTCGAGTAAGGTCCATGCCATTGGACCATTTTCTTACCACTAGAGAATTACTTTTCCCATTTGGGTTGACTGGACGGGAAAGTAACTTCTCCGCTTCATTGCGGTCTAATGTAAAGGGGCCATTTCTTTGCGTTCCAATAAATGATGCTTTACGATTACTTTCTAGTGTAACTGCCTTTGAAAGGTCTATACCAGTTGCCGTAGCGGATAGGTCTGAAAATATTTCAGACACAGGCACACCATCTAGTGCTATTATTTCGGGTTTATTTTCTTGGAAGCACGTCATAGATACTCGCACTGAGGCGTCCAACATCGTGTGTGCTCGGCCACCTAAGCTAGGAGGTATTGTCCATGGGACATCTCCCCAAGCGTTATAGATACACCCTTTGTCTGCAATTGATTTCAGACACTCGCGGTTTGCTCCGCCTCGTATCGAATTAGTTGAGACCAATCCAGCTCTGACCAGCTTTCCATTCCGCATTAGTTCCCAACATTTTACAAACCAATAAGCAACTAAATCCAGACTGCCTGAGGTGCCTTTGTATGCTCTTCGTAGGGCCACGGCATAATCTTCGCCCAATTCCTTTATCATCTTTTTATTGCCCAAAAACGGTGGGTTCCCAATTACTACGTCCGCTTTAGGCCATTCGGCCTGCGTCCCGTCTGCGTTCAACACCGCGTCGCGGTTCTCAATTGTGGTGAGTGTACGCAAGATTGGGTTTTTTGCTGCTTCAAACCCATTGCGGCGCATCCATTGAATTTCACCGATCCAAACTGATACCCGTGCTAATTCTGCGGCATAGCTGGAAAGCTCAATTCCCAAAACGCATTCTGGCCCAAGTTGGGGGAAGCCACGGGGTAGGCCCAGCGCCTCGGCTTCTAAATTCACACGGTGTTCGATGTTCTTGAGTTCTAGCAATGCGATATAGAGGAAGTTTCCAGATCCACAGGCCGGGTCAAGTGCGCGAAACGCTTTGAGACGTTTAATGAACTTCAGGTGCAGCTTTTCTGCATTTTTCAAAGCGCGAGTTCGTGCTGCTAATTCTTTGTCTCGAAGCAGTTTTTCCTTGGTTTCCTTTGGGGCTTTCTCGATGGTGTCTTCAATTTGTGTTTTGATTTTCGCCCATTCAGCAAGAAGTGGTTCGACTATTACCGGATTAACAATTTGCATGATTTTGTCGCGGTCGGTGTAATGTGCGCCAAGCTGGCTACGTTTGGCTGGGTCTAACCCGCGTTCAAACAACGTCCCAAGGATTGAAGGGTCAATATCGGCCCAATCCAACGTGGCTGCGCGGATCAAATCGTCTAGGTCTTCCCACTCCAACGGCAACACAGCGTCACTGTCAAACAAGCCACCGTTGAACCATTCAACTTTTTCAAACCCTACAAGCCCACCTTTCCTCATAGCGCCGAACAGCGCCTTTGCATGGATTGCGAAGTCTTCGGGCTTAGGCCGAGCGGCTTTAATCATCCGCTCAAACATTTTGTTGGGCAATAGATCTACGTCTTCTGCGAACATGCAAAACACAAGACGGTTGATGAAATGCGCGACCTCTTGGGGGTCGTGGCCACGCTCTCTAAGGCGCTGGGCCATGCTCGCAAAGCTTTGGGCTGCTTGCTCAGTCACCAATTGCCGTGTCTTTGTGGGCTTTAATTTTTCGGGGTCTAAGAAGGCATGACGTAAAATTTCGCGGTTTGCGGCGTCTGTCAGATCGTCCAGATGAATTGTATGGACGTTTTGGACCGTGTTGGTCCAGTTGGTATGGACACGTATCACATCCATATCTGACACAATCAAAAGCGGTGGGTTTTCTAATGCGATTGCATAATTTAGAAGTTGGTCAAATGCCTTGTCCAGATTGGCACGTTTGCCTTTGTACTCCCATGCAAAGGAGTTTTTGCGCCAGACATCTGCCCAGCCTTCGCCACCACTTGTTTTAGATGCGCCCTTTTCGAATGTGAACCATTCGCCCTTTGGGTCGGCAGTGATGGGTTCTTCAATGTCCAACAGCCTGCACAAATCGTTGAAATGTGACTGTGAAGCTGTGCGTTCTTTCAATTCAACATTGCGCCACTTAGCGATGAAATCTTTTGGTGTCATAATGCTTCCTAGAAATACCATTTGGTTCCAATAGACGCGGGGTAGAAAATAAGGTCAAGCGACGCACGGCTAGATTGTCCATTTTATTCTGGATCGAAAAACATCGCCCTTTCTTCTGTGCCAAGAAGATGCGCATATTTTTCTATGAACCAAGAGTTTGCTTGGTCTTCACACCAGTCAATTTTTAACCGTTTGCGTTGGTAGGTCCGCTCCCACATACCCTTCGGCTTGGGTGCAATCCAATGGGCCGCTCCCGGTTCACCGCCCAGCGCCGTGCGTAATTTATTTGCCCGGCGTAACATGCGGTTGTGGCGGTCCTCTGACTGACTGGCGTAGGAGATATTATAACAATGCCGACACAGGAAGTAGCGCCCGCCAGAGTACAGCTTGCCGACGCGCCGCCCGCAATGCTGCCCAGCCACTATGCCGGGGCAGAGGAAATAGGGTCGTTGATTACCATAGTGACAGCTTGAGTAGGTCAGGGGGATCGGCTGCGTTATCGGCTCCCAGTCGCCCCGGTTTTGGCGCACTTTGTAATTCAAGACAAAGCGGGAGTGGTCGGTCTTGTATCCGACTCTTGCTACCTCTGCGTCCTCGCTAGACCAGACCCAACTCCCTTGGCTGCCATGTTGCAAACTGCCTGCACGATGTAGGCGGTTCACGTCCAAAGAGCGGCAATGTTCCGCTTTTTGCTTGTAGCTTGATCTTCCTGAGCCATATCCGCCCATTTTATATCTCCTAGTATTTTCCGAAATCATTAGGGAAGTTGTGTTTTTCCTTAGGGTGGCTAAGCACATCGAACTGATTTATCCGGTTTCGTATCCATGTGAACGAACGCGGCGGGGAAGTTATATAAGTTGCTCAATCAAAGCCCTTCCTAGTGGTATATCTATATATGTCCCAATTCTTGGGGGGCGGGTTGCATGTTTGTGTCCCTAGTATTGGGGCGGTTTGGTTGGTTTTTATGCCTGTTTTCATTCGGTGACACCCAACTGTCCCAATCATAGGTACGTAGTGTCCCCTTTTTTGGGTGGGGCTTTTGTTTTTACGCGCCATGCCGCAAAGGTCTTTTTTGCGGGTTTTAAATCTGCGGTTGGATATTCAGTCAAAACCCATCTGGTTGTTTTACCTATGCCGGACGGACCAAGACAGTGACTAACTTTTGTTGAGATAAAACCACGAGTTTCGAGTTCCCTAAAGTAAGGGCCAATCGTGTTTTTGCTAACGCATAGCAGAACAGCGGCTTCGCGGTGGCTTAGCATCAGGTTGCCGTTGTTGCTGCCTGTATAGCGCCGTTTCATTTCGACATAGAGGCAGCGGGGGCCTAGGGGTAACGTGCTCCATGCTTCAGTTTGCATCAACCATTCAGGAAGCTGGACGTGACGCCCAGCTCCCCTTTTCTTGCTTTTGTATCCTTTTGCCATTCTAGGCCCCCCCCAAAGCGGGCAATGCCAGAGGATTGGCACTAGTCTCGCTTAGGGCATGTTTGCACATGATGCCCCTAACGGCGAAAGGTGCTGGTGATGTATATTTACGGTTCAACACATGTCACCTGCGCATTACAAGACAGCTTGTAGCGGGCGTGATGCCCTGAGTAGATACCTGCATGGGCTTCAATCTCAGTTTCGATTGGCACACCAAGTTTACGCAATGAATGGACATAGGCAGACAGACGCGGCGCTGGGTGTTCGATGGTGCTAATACCATGCACGCCAGCCTTAGCTAATCGGGTCATCGCCCAACCCAGACGGCCTTTGAGTTCAAGCGTGCGGGGTTGTTCGCTCAAAAAGAGCGTTACGTGAATTTTCATCACTGGGTCCTTTATTTTTGAAGGTCAGCGCGGTATGAGGGTGTTGCTTAGACATTCCAGCACCCGCGCCAGTTTAGTTACTCGCGGGTGTTGTCCTATCCGACAACAGGAATGGCGATGGGGCGCTGAGAAAGCCAAGCGTTCACAGTGCTTTCAGGCCATGCGACAGCGCGTTTTCCAATGCGGATTGGACGTGGAAATTCTCCTGCATCCATCATAGCGTAAAGGCTGGATCGGCTAAGGCCCGTTGCGGCTTCAACCGCTGGGCGACGTAAGTGATGTTCGGTCATATCTATTCCTTTTTGAACCAATTCGGTACTGCGAGGAAAATAGAGGAAATGAGGTTCTTCTGACATAATCACAAACTCCAAAAACCCATTTTTGACATTTTAGTTTTTTAAGTTAGTGTATTATAATAAAAATATTGGAGTGCTAATGTTCTGTTGAGGATTTACGCTACTTGGGCCATCGCTTTGCGCAGGGTTGTCATGCCGATTGTTTCGTTAAGTTCGGTCTCGACACTCCGTCGAAGATTCTTTTGGGGGATGTTTTGAAAGCCATCGGGAAATGCGCGGCGTAATGCCTCAGAAGCTCTGTCGATCTTTCTAGGACGCCCAAGCCTTAATTTTATAGGTGGATTTTCAACCTTCTGGTCAATCATACTTTTGGCGAAGGTGTTCATTGCTGCGCCTAAGTCTTCCGGGTAGATACTTACAGGGAAGCAGAGTGAACACCCATCTAGTCCGTTGATCAACTTGGCAACACGTTCAATTGTCGCGTCAAGCTTGGGTAGTGCGCTTAAACGTTCACAATCCAGAACCCAAAGCTCTTGGTCAAAAAAGGCATATCGTGAATCCAAGCTGGCGTCTTTAGTGGTTGCTAGCTTTTCTGACAGGGGAAGGGTTGTGGGCAGTTCGTCTCTCAACACTGTGAGTGCCCAATCATCAATGCGTTGCACTGTACTTGACCGCTGGCAGAATACTCGCGCTTCGTGCGAATGTTCCTTGATGAAAAAATGAAGAAAAACCTTGGCACTTGATTTCAGGACAGCATCCAATTCATTTGGTTGAATAGAACTCGCAGTCTGTTGTGCAGATGCAAAGACTGTTTCGCGCACGAAGGACACACTAAGAGACTTGGAAAACGCTGTTTCCAAAGACTTAGGCGTGAAAAAGTCTTCTGGGCAGATCATGCAATGCTTTATATTTGGTTTCGTTTTTGGAACATACTGGAAAATGTGCCTAGTTACAACATTGTGGTGCTGTTTTACGATGCGATGCTAAATGTAGCTACTTTAAAGCAATCGAAATCACGCTGTTAGGTTGGTTTATGATATGCCCCTCCCAACTATTCATTAACTTACGCCGTTTATCAAAAAAATCAGAACGTGCGTAGGCTGCCTCCGCCTTATCTTTGACCGAATGCGCTAAAGCAGCCTCTGAGACATCGCGTGCCGTGTTGGTGCGTTCCTGTGTCCAAGTCTTGAAAGAAGTCCTAAATCCATGCACGTCCACATCATAGCCCAGCGATTTTGTGAGTTTAGATAGGGTCATATCAGATAAGGGTTTACCATTAACAGTACCGGGGAATACGAGACCTTCGCCAGAACCAAGGCTTGCAGCTTGCGAAAGCAACTCTATTGCGCGGGGGGAAAGGGGGATGCGGTGTTCTTTCTTTGATTTCATGCGTCGCGCTGGGCGTGTCCAGACGGCTTTGACTAGGTCAATTTCTGACCATTCAGCTAGGCGAACCTCGCCAGAGCGCGATGCGGTCAAAATGACCAACTCCAGAGCCAATTTAGTGGCCATGCCCGCGTTCGATGTTTTAAGTACATTCAAAAATTCTGGCACCTTGTCATAAGATAATGATTTTCGATGCTGTTGAGTGTTGCCTTGCTTGGGTAACGCTTGCGCAATCGCATCCGCTGGGTTGTTTTCCCTCCAGCCGTTCGCGATAGCCCATTTCATGACTGTACCAATACGCTGGCGCACTCGACGTGCAGTTTCGGGCTTTTCCAACCATATAGGTTGCAACACCGCTAACACGTCTGCTGTGCTGACCTCGGACACTTTTAGGTTGCCCATGCGGGGGAATGTATATGTTTCTAAGGTGCTCAGAAATTGTGCTGCGTGTTTTGCGTTACGCCATGTTGGTTCGTGGATCTTGTGAACCTTGCGTGCGGCTTCTTCAAATGTCAGCAATGCTTTGGATTCACGCTTCGCTTGAAGTGGGTCGCCGCCTGCACGCGCCAGCTTGCGATTTTCTAGAGCTTGTTCGCGTGCCTCTGCTAAACTAACGAGAGACGCACTCCCCATGCCAATCTCAGTACGTTTTCCTCGTATCACAATGCGTTGTACCCATCGCCGCGCGCCTGACGTATCTACCTTTAGAAAAAGCCCGTGTCCGTCCGTATATTTTCCGGGGGTTTTTACTGTTCGCACAAATGCGGCGGAAAGAGATTTTTCTGCGCGCTTCCTAGGAATTATGGCATTTATTGCCCCAACTTCATCCGCCATTTCGTCCCCCATTAATGTTAGGAATATGGGGGACGGCTCTGGAATATACAAGACCTTGAATGCAATAATATCCCTATATTATATACGTTATGAGCATTCTGTGGAATTTGTTATGGCGGACTGTTCCTCCGCCACCTACTATTTTTGTTGGCATTGATTGGGTCGCTTTGAGCGGCCTTTTTCTTTTGTTTATATGGCTTTGCTCGATAGTTTTCTTTTCTTTGGATTTGTTTGAATTACCCTGATATACCCTCCTTGAGTGGTGCAAAATGTGGTATGAATAATGGCTGCACTATCCGGTAAACTGACAAAGAGGCTCGTCGAGAACCACGGGCCGGGGCGGCATGGGGATGGCAACGGCCTTTATCTTGTCGTCGATCTGAGTGGCGCGAGGCGTTGGATCGTACGCGTGACGGTGAAGGGACAAAAGAATCGCAAGGGCGGACCGTTGCGCACTGATTTTGGTCTTGGTGGTGCGGATATCGTGACGATTAATCAAGCCCGTGATCGTGCCTTGGAATATCGCCGTATGGCAAAGCAGGGTTTAAACCCACGTTTTAATGCCCAGCGCGAAATCCCGACTTTTGAAGAAATTGCCCAGCAAGTTCATATTGACCGTATGCCAACTTGGAAAAACCAGAAACACGGTCAGCAATGGATCAACACCCTGCGCGATTATGCGTTTCCTAAAATCGGGCGGATGCCAATTGATAGCATAGGCCAGCCAGAAATTTTGATGTGCCTTTCACCAATTTGGACCGAAAAGCACGAAACGGCCCGTCGGTTGGCCCAGCGCTTGAAGATCGTGTTAGATGTCGCGCGTTCTCAAGGTTTCCGGGATGGTGAAAACCCTGTTACGGCAATCAAAGATGCGGGCGTTTTACCCAAAGTCGTGAAAAAGGCAAAACATCATAGCGCTATGCCGTGGCGGGATTTACCAGCGTTTTATGTTGAACTATCACAACGTAATGAAATGGCGGCAAAAGCGCTGATGTTTACCATTTTGACGGGGGCCAGAACGGGTGAAGCGCTGGGCCTGCGTTGGGAAGAGTTAGACCTGCAAGCCCGCGTTTGGACTTGCCCAGCAGAACGCATGAAAACCGCTGATCAACATCGGGTGCCCTTGTGTGATGAAATATTGGCCATCCTTGAACCTTTGATGTCGATGCAGTCTGAATATGTGTTTGAAGGCCAGAAGCGCCATAAACCGTTGTCAAACATGGCTATGTCAATGTTGTTGCGTCGTATGGGTCATCATGACGTTACGGTTCACGGTTTTCGCTCTACATTCCGGGATTGGGCCTCTGAAGTCGCAGAAGCCCCGCGAGAGGTTGCAGAGTTATGCCTAGCGCATAAGGTCGGGTCAGATGTCGAGCGGGCTTATGCGCGATCTGATCGGTTAGAAAAACGGCGGGAATTGATGGCGCAGTGGGTTGAATTTGCAAATGCTGATGACGCAAAGGGGGCAGAGTATTGGAAAATGAGCCAATAACCTTTCTGAAGGAAGTGTAGTTGCCCCCATATTGTTTTCTTTCAGAGGCGATTGATTGGATTGCGCTGGGGAGAGTTCCAGAGCTGAACTATCATACCGAGAGTGACGCTGATGCTAGTTTTGATGCTCGATTTTACTGGGGCGACATGCCTGATAATTTTGAACCTCCATGTGAATACCCTTGGTTTGATAGGTCTGAGTTTGAAAGTTTAGAAATTCCGGTAGATGAAAGGTATTTTGAAGCTGCCGATGAATGTGCGTTTCAGAACATTGGGCAACTGCAGGACCGAATTTCTGAATATAAGACAAAGGCCGCTAAAACCATTGAAACACCTGAAGGTGAGGTTTTTGATGTCTGGGCAAAGCTTGTCCATGATGCCGAAGAGAATTTAGAGCGTCTGAAGCCTCTTTTTGATATTGTGGAGAGGACTGAAGCCAATTTTCAGCGTGTGTATGAAATCGCATGGTCAAAACTCTTTCCTTTGATCGCAGAAGGCAAAATTCAGTGTGAGGGTCTGGACTTCGAGCGTTGGGATCGGCTTTCTGAAACTGATGACTATAGGGGTGCTGGAAGGTTTGATCTTATTCCTGCAAGCGCGACCTCAATATCACTCGACTGGCGGGCAAATGAAATTACCAATGATGGTAGGCGATATGTCGCGATGAGGGTTCGTACGAGTGACCTTCTGAAATATCGTGAGCGATTGTTCCATGTAGGAAAGTCTCAGAATGTTGAGAAGTTTGGTATGTTTTTTACTTCTGGTCAGAGTCTTAAATCGCAAAAAGGAGCGAGGCGCGGGCGACCGAAGCTATATGATTGGATACGCATTAAAGAGCACCTGGCTGAATTATACTCAGCAGGGTTGCAGCCTGATTGCAAAGAAAATTGCATATTTGAACTGATCTGTTTTGCTGAAAAAACGCTTGATCAGTCTCCGGGTCGTACATCGGTTCAACGAAAATTGAAGCAAGAACTGGACGCCATTTATGCCCGTAATTGATAGGTTATTTATGGGCGCGGTAAGGGCGGGCGCAGTGGGCCTGTTCTGATCTATTCGGAGTCTGAAAAACCTTCGATATTCACCTCACAATAACCGAGTGAGGCTGAAAATTGACAAAACTATTCGATCAAAATCGAAACTACGTTCTGGGTGATCCAGAACTTAACCTATCAGTAACCGCATGAAGAAGGATCTGGCAATCCGGGCGTTAGATATGGCCGTTGCTTTGCGCCAACCACCGGAGGATTGCATTCACCATACGGATCGTGGTTCGCAATATTGCTCAAATGAGTATCAGAAGCGCTTGTCCAAGCACGGTTTCAAGGTCTCGATGAGCGGCAAGGGAAATTGTTATGATAATTCTATGGTCGAGACGTTCTTCAAATCCATTAAGGCTGAGCTGATTTGGCGCAACCGTTGGGACACACGCCGTCAGGCTGAAGGCGCGATCTTCCAGTATATCAACGGGTTCTATAACCCGCGCCGTCGCCACTCATCGCTTGGCGGGAAAAGTCCCTTGGCTTTTGAGCGAAAGGCCGCATAAATGAGTTCAGAGACCGGAACGTAAGCGGGACAAGACCAATCTGCGGCGAAGCGCAAGGTGAATTGCTAAATGTCCGCTATGAGGCCTACCGTGTGACTTTGCAAATGTCGCTAACCAGCCTATTCTGTTGAAAAACTCGCAGTTTTCACGGCACTGCATCAAAGGATGAATAGCTCTTGTCCTGATTTCACAGGACGGTTTTGGCCTGACTTGGGTTCGGAGCTAGTTTAGCTAATTTTTTGAGGTTCTGGGCGGTTGCAGCTAGGATAAATTCATCATGTGCGCCACAGGGGCCGCGCAATCGGAGCCGCCCTAAGCCGTGAATGCGTTTCAGATGGGCGAACGACATTTCGACCTTTTTGCGCAGTCGGCATGAGATGGCATATTGCTGTGTTTGCGATAGTGCGC
>NZ_JWIF01000015.1 GCF_000812685.1 Halocynthiibacter namhaensis | reverse complement strand
ATACGGCAGAGAAATTCCACGGACCAAACTTCTTTCCAGGCGTCAATGAAGGCGAACCTCACCGGCTTTGGCCTGCAAAGAAGATCGCCGCCTTTTTTAATACTTCCCTCTCCTCTCGCAGCAGCCGGACTTCCTTGCGAAGGCGTTCGTTCTCTTTCTCAACGTCTTCGTGAGGACCCGACATCAGGTCATCATACTGATGCTTTTGGACCCACTTGTTCAGCGTCGAAAGCCCAACCCCCAAATCAGAAGCCGCTTGTGGTCGTGTCAGTCCACTGGTCGTTGCGATACGCACTGCATCACGGCGAAACTCGTCAGTGTATCTCGTTGCCATTCTCAATCTCCTTCATAGCAAACATTGCTCAAAAGAGACCGGAACTAAACCGGGACAAGACCAGGCAGGCAACCGGAGATGCTATGAGCGTAGCCGAGGAAGCTGGCAATCCGATGATCCCCACATTCCTTGGAGGCATGGCAGCGGCAACAGCCTTGGGGGAAGTTAGTTCAGCCAGCAAGATCGGCGGGTTTAATGGGGCCGCAGGTAACCGGGCCATTGCCGGAGCAGCTCAAGTTGGGGCTGGCGCGGCGCTTGGATCGCTTCTCACTTCCGTCATGCCTATGTCCGGCGTGATGAATACAGTCGTGGAGAAGTTCCAATCTGATACCATCGGTATTGCCCGCACCGAACAAATTGGCGGATTTAAAAACACCATGGTTGGAGCAGTCCAGAACACGATGGTTGGGGCCAAGCAGTTCACCAAGGTTGGGATAGAACAGCGCTTGAATGTTGGCAAAACTAAGACCGTTGAGGTCGGAGAAGAATACACGACCCACACGGGTAAACGTGCAGCGCATTCCTCTGGAAAACTGTTTCAGATATCTTCGGAAGAAAAGTTTGAAGGTGCCGCCAATGTTTGGGAGATCAAAGCCAATGATACGATCATCCTGTCAGCGCCCGGTGGCTACATCGAAATTAATAAATCTGGTGTGAAAATTCGAGGCAATAAAGTTGAGATTGAAGGCAATGCCATTGACTTCAAATCCGGTGGCCCGGGCGAAGGCTCTAAATGCCTTCGTGCCATGGCCGCATCAGCCACACCCTTTGTGAGGTAATACATAATGTCCAATCCTGAAGCATGGGTATCTGACTGCCATTTAACCCTCCGGGAGACCGGGGAAGAGTATCGCTGCAATGTGGCTGTCTGGTGTCGATCTGCGGCAGAGTTCCGCAACAAGATCGCGCACTATTTGGAAAGCAGCCCGTATAAACTTCTTTGGGCAGAAGAAAGCCACACGGCTCTGGAGTACGTCCGTAAGCACGGTCATCAGGCTGTAATTGGCGGTATGGCCCGCAAGGTTCACCCCGGCCACTTGGTTGAGCTAGGGCCACTGATGCAAGCCGGGGCGCTTGATGCGGCTGTTGAGGAAGAAATCAGTTTCAAAGAAGCCTTACTTGCTCTTGATTACAAAAAGGAACCGGTCTTTGCGGTTCTGGATGGAGCGCATTTTGACAATCTTCCCAAGGCGCTATTTGACGGAGACTTTATCTCTCGATCACTCTATCTGGATCGAGGCGAAAACGACCCGGAGCAGATCATCACCGCGCCTCATATGGTGATCCTGAATGAGCAGAGCGAGAAGGTCACGGGTCGCAGCTATGACGATACCGTAGAGGCCATCCTCGATCTCATTGGCGACAAGCCCGCCGCCGTGTTCTGGCAATGCCCGGAGGGTGTGGACAAGCTTTATAAACATCTTAGAAGCATTAATATGGTGCTATACCCCAAAGAGATGCTTGAGGAGTGGGACGAGGTGGAGACTGAATCCCACGACGGGTCTACGCCGCCAGTAACAGACACCCACACAATGGTTCTATTCCGTCATGCTGACGCAAATGTGATCGCACAAGTGATCTTCGGCATGACGGGCCCAGAAATTGGCCGTTTTTTCGGCCCGGCTAACCGCCTTTTGTTTGAGCCAGATCCTGAATGGACAGATGAAAAGAACTGGCTTCAGGCTGAGATACCAGAAAGATTACCAGAAGCTCAAAAAGGCGTCTTGCGGCTATCGGAGAAAACACTAATTGGTGTTGAAAAGCGCCAGTTGACCATATCTCGCAAGCGGGTTTCAGATTATTTACATGAATCCGCACCAGAATACACTCAGAAGCTATCGCAAAAAGAACTTGAGGGGCTTGTTTTAAAATCAGAACAGGTTGGCGATAAAATTGGTTTACAAACCGAATATGGATTCGGGCTGTGGGCGTTGTTGGCGCTGATTACCGGGCAGGAAGTCCTGACAAATAACCAAGTGCTTACACATATCCGGGATACTCATCAATTGTCCGATGATATTGTCGAAGGAATTGTCGAGGATATTGCTAATGCCTCCCCCGAAGAATTGGAGGCGCTCTAATGGTATTACCATTCATAGCAGCCATTGTTGTAAGAGCCGCAGTGGGGTACGCGATAAAGACCGGGGTAAGAATTGCTGCTTCTGCCGCTGCGCGACGCGCCGCCGCAGCGGCAGCGGCAGCGGCTGCAAATAACGGCATTCGGTCAGGGCGGCGTATTTTGCAGCGTGAGATTCAACGCCGGAGAAACTGTCGGACTTGCCGCAAGATGGATGAACTCGTTAGCCCCTGTCAGTTGCTGGCAGGCGGACTACCGACCAACAGCTCTGGGTATAAAGGTGGATCATATGCAAGAACGCGAGGTGACGGATTTGAGGGTCACCATATGCCCGCGAGTGGTGCTTATCCCGTGAATGCTCGAACCGGTGTAATGCCGTCAATTCAAATGTCTCCAGACGATCACAGTCAAACGGCCAGTTGGGGTAGTAGTAGCGCTGCTAGCAACTACAGAAACCGTCAAAGGTCATTAATTCGCCAAGGAAAGCTTCGCGAAGCTTTCCTAATGGATGTTGTTGACATACAATCAAAATTTCCAGATGGCCGGTATAATGAAGCTATTGCCGACGCCGCCGCTTACATGGAATGTATAAATCAGAATAAACAAAAATATGGGCTCCCAGCAGGACAGGGTACGCCCGGGAGGAGACGTAGATGACAGACGAGATTTTTGTACCGCAGTCGCACTATCGCGATCTTTACTTTGGAATGTCGCCTGATGAAGTAAATAAGCTTCTAGGCGAACCGATAGCCAGCAGAAACCTTTGGGAAGAATTCAAATATAGCGATGATGAGTTACCATTCATAGAAAATTGTGTAGCAAAACAATACAGAGATTATGGGCCTTATCACGATGTTCTTGATGTCGAGTTTCACTTGGGAAAAGTGGTTGCGATCCATATTCAAGACGCGAAGCAACCTATAACCTTCTGTGGAATCAATCTATTTTCGAAGCAAAGGCGATCTGTAATCGATGAGCTGTCTAATTTGGACAAGGACTTATATGGACACAGAGAAAGTGGTTTTTGGGGAGAGTTGGGCATCATATCTACATGGCCAAGCGTTTGGAAGCAGCACGCCTATATCAAATTGGTGGACAGTGAGTATATTTTTGATCGTTTAGACTTTAACAATTTTGATCAACTTGATGCCCCGTTAAGATAGATTGACACATCATGCCTAAACCGATCGCCCTTCTTGGTCACATGCACGTCTGCCCCAAAGTTGACCCCGGCCCCAAACCTCACATTGGTGGCCCGGTGATGGATGCAGGGCAAAGCCTTGTAAAGTTCAACGGTGTCCCTCTAGCTATCGAAGGCGGCAAATGCACCTGCACTGGTATGCCAGGAACAGACAAGATGACTAAAGGTTCTAGCCTAGTAAAAATCAACGGCAAAGGCGTGATGCGTATAGGGGACAGCACCGCTCATGGAGGTAAGATAACGGTTGGGGCGCCGACCCTCATGTGCGACTAGGGGGTGTTTTTTTCTTCGTCATGGGTCTCACCTTTGGGGTATTTGGCTTTCCATAAATTAGTTAACAGCCTCCGGCTTCAGTTTGAAATGGTTCAGTCTCCGGCGCCTTTAGTCAACAAATCAGCATTCCACAATTCATCATAATAATTGCATTGCCATCTATCGAAACACGTAATTGTGTAACCCCGAATTTTCTGGTATTTCGGTCGAAAACAGGGCATATTTTTCCTAGGGAGAAGTTTGATGACCCATTTTGCGAATTGGTAGATCAAGATCTAGGTTAAAATAGCGCATATATACAGCAGCTTGTGCTGAAGTATATAAATTACCCGCCATTTGGCGCGGTGCGTAGGGTGTGTGTCTCACCGGGAGGTTCATAAACATAGCTGCCCTCAACCGCTTCCCAGTCGTGCTCTAGGTAATGCCAGCGCCCCTTCAGAACAAAGCCATGCACCGGGTTTGGGTGGCGATGACGGGACAGAACGCCTGCTTTGGTCACCTTCAGAAGGTTCATCCAATATCCCTGAGACACGTTCAGGCATAGGGGGCGGAAAAACACAGTTTCCGTCTGCTGCACCCACATGCGCGGATCGTTTTCGGACAATGCATCGGGAATGACGATATCCGGCAGTGCATCCTGTGGCATTGGGTGTTTGTAGGGTACGCGGGGGTTTGCGTCTTCATTGACCAGTGGCATGTGTGCTTCCTTTTGTGAGCGGGCCGTTACAGGCTTGGTGGGGGCATTGAGAACGCGAAACGATGCGGTCGTGTTTTTCGTTGTATTCCGCACGAAATGTCCATATTGTGGATGATAATCAATAATATGGACAGAATGTCCGGCTTGGGCAAAGAGTCAATTATGGAAGAGGAACTATGACTAAAACCGTTCAGGGAACACAGAGCTTCTCTCGCAATATCGACCTGCTGCAACATATCGCGGACCGCCCACGGCCGCCGGTCCTTCGCGAATTGATGGAAGAATGTAACCTGACCCGTCCGACGCTTTACCGCCTTCTGGCGGGGCTAGAGGCTGAAGATATGATTATTCAGACGACGGATCGGCGCTATAAACTAGGGCCACGTTTGGTCATGCTGGCGCGCCGAGCGCTTGCCCAATCTGACATCCGCGACATCGCGCGTAGCCTGTTGGAAACACTTCGAGATCGAACCGGCGAAACAGTACATCTGGCAGTCCCAAGCGGCGCAGGCCTTGTCTATATTGACAAGATCGAAAGCCACGAAACGGTGCGGATGGGATCAACAATCGGGACTTTTGTGCCTCTATATTCCAGCGGCGTGGGCAAGGCATATTTGGCGGCGCTGCCCAACGAGAAATGCGAAGCGATGCTTGAGGGCGTTACGCTTGATGCGATCACCCCATTCACCACGACCAATCCCGAGACGCTCAAGGCACAAATCGAAGCATGTCGGTCAGACGGGTATATATTTGATGATCAAGAGAACGAAGTTGGCATCGCCTGTTTCGGCGCTGCGATCTTTGACGACCGGGGCCTGCCTGCGGCCGCAGTTAGTGTCTCTGTTCCGCTATACCGGCTGCGCGACGATCCAGACAGCTATGCAAAGCCACTTTTGGAATGCGTCAGGGCGATTTCAGGAAACTTAGGGAGCCCGGAATAGGTTGCTCTGTCGAGACATGGCGGGAATTGAAGTTATGACGAAAAAAGCGGCGCTAGGCCCCAATGGGTGGAGGCCACAATTCGATTGAAGCCTCCACCGGATGTATGTCTGTCTCGCTACGACTAGTGTGCCCTTATGCAGGCAGCAACGCAGCGGGCAGGTTTTGGTAGCAAACTGGGCGCAAGAAGCGACGTATCGACAATGTACCAACGGAGGTTGCGCCGAAGTTCGTCGATGCAGGATAGGGCCCACCGTGGATCATTGCGTCGGCCACTTCTACACCGGTTGGGAAGCCATTCGCCAAGATGCGCCCCGCTTTGCGTTCAAGGACAGGCATCAAAGATTGCGCGGCAACCGTGTCGTCATCATCCATGTGCAAGGTACAGGTCAATTGGCCCTGCAGGCTTAGGGCAATCTCGCGCATTTCATCGACATTTTCCGCCAAAACGACCACACCGAGTGGGCCGAAGACCTCTTCTGCGAGGGCCTCATTTTGCAGCCAGTTTTGTGCAGTGGTGCGATAAAGGTAAGGTGTGGCATCGCGCTGATCACAGGTTGAGGTCAGCACATCTTGAACGCCAGAGGTTTGCGCAATACGGCGTTGGCCATCGCGGTAAGCTGAGGCAATTCCATCGGTCAGCATGGTTTGTGCGCCAGTCTCTGACAGGGCGTCATGCACTGATTTGACGAAGGCTTCGCCTGAATCTCCGGCGTGGACGATCGCGATGCCAGGGTTGGTGCAGAATTGGCCAGCCCCCATGGTCAATGATCCAGCCCAGCCTTTTGCGATGTCTTCACCGCGTGCGTTCTGTGCGTTGTTCAAGATGAACATCGGGTTGACTGACCCAAGCTCGCCGAAGAACGGAATGGGTTCTGGGCGCGCGGCACAAAGATCAAACAATGCACGGCCGCCTGCCAGAGAGCCCGTGAAACCAACCGCTTTGATCAAGGGATGTTGCACCAAAGCGCCGCCAACTTCGCGGTTTCCGCCTTGGATCAAGCTGAAGACACCGGGGTGCAGGTCACATGATTTGATGGCGGCAAGCACTGCTTCGGCAATAATTTCACTGGTTCCAGGGTGAGCGCTGTGGCCTTTGACGACAACAGGGCACCCTGCCGCGAAGGCCGCTGCTGTGTCGCCGCCTGCGGTGGAAAACGCGAGCGGGAAGTTGGACGCGCCAAATACCGCAATAGGCCCGATAGGACGTTGGATCATTTTAAGATCAGGGCGGGCGAGGGGCGCGCGATCTGGCAGTGCCACATCATGACGCTGATCAAGATAATCACCTTGCAAAATGTGGGATGCGAACAGACGCAGCTGACCTGTTGTGCGGCCGCGTTCACCTTGCAAACGGCCTTCTGGCAGGCCAGTTTCTTGGGTGCCGATTTCGGTGATCGCGTCAGCGCGGGCTTCGATTTCATCCGCGATGGCATTTAGGAAATTGGCGCGAACTTCGCGAGTGGTGTATCCGAAGCTCCAGAAGGCGTCTTCAGCAGCTTGGGCTGCGGCGTCAACATCTGACACGCGGCCAACGGAATAGCTATGCGCAGGCCCATGTGCTGGCGCAGAGGTGAAATCTTCGCTGCCCGTAAGCCATTCACCCGCGATGAGGTGCTTTCCGTGTGGGGTAAAAGTCATAAGTTTGCTCCGTATTCTGGATGTGTTTTTTGCGCGAATTCTACGCAGATTTGAATTTGTGGA
Source organism: Halocynthiibacter namhaensis (assembly GCF_000812685.1). GTDB lineage: Bacteria > Pseudomonadota > Alphaproteobacteria > Rhodobacterales > Rhodobacteraceae > Halocynthiibacter > Halocynthiibacter namhaensis. The sequence continues at coordinate 48,091 of NZ_JWIF01000015.1, read as the reverse complement.
TATTGTATCCAATTTTTAGGATTTTGCAAGTCGCAGAGCATGCGCTCGCGCGTTTATTTGCCTTCTTGCGAACGCCGTGCCGTCACCATTTCTAGCAACTCATCACGGGTGCGCCTGATGTGGCGTTCCAGTAGGCTACAGGCGTTTTCAATGTCACCGGCTTTGGCATAGGCCAGCAATTGGCGGTGTTCGTCTTTGGCAGGCTCGCGCTGTTTCATGATGCTAAGATGCATGCGAATGTATCGGTCAGACTGTAGGCCGATCCGGTTCAGAAGTTCGCGGGTCAAATCGCGGTTAGAGGCGGCGTAAAGGGCGGCGTGATAGTCATAATTTAGCTCGCCCCATTGTCCGACGTCATCCCCGTCATAGGACGCTTCCATCTTTTGCATCAACTCTTCGCAACGGGAAAAATCGGCGGGCGTCATATTGGGGATCGCGCGGCGAAATAGATCGACTTCTAATAGTTCTCGCAGGTCAAAAATCTCGCCGATTTGGTCAATGGAATGGCGTATGACAGTGCCACCACGGTTGTTGGCCCAATCGACCAGACCTTCAGCGCTGAGACGTTTCAAGGCCTCGCGTATGGGCATGCGCGACACATCATATTCTGTGGCCAAGGCTTCTTGTCGGATGGCTTCGCCTTCGCCCAACTCGCCGCTTAAGATGCGCTCGCGCAAATCATTTGCGATGATCTCGGGGAGGCTCTGCTTGTTAACTGTCCGTTTGCCCACCATTCAATTGCCCTTTGCATCTACGCGTCTTTGATACTTACCCGAAAGACTGTTGGAAAGGCAGGGGATAAAATCGAAATTTTGCCCCCTGTTGTTTGGGGATTACGCGCCCCAGGTGTCGCTGAGGCGATACCCACCTGGCCAAGGATCATCAGGGTCCAGCATGTGTTGGTGAATACCAGTTACCCAGCCGCGCCCTGAGATTTCGGGCAAAATGGCGGGGGTCGTGCCGACGAGGGTTTCGCCAAGAATGCGCCCCGAAAAACGTGACCCGATGATGGACACGGCATCAAAGGTTTGGCCCGTTTTCATCTGCCCGCGCGCTGCCATCAGTGCCATGCGGGCGGAAACAGCTGTGCCTGTTGGGGAACGATCGACTTTGCCTGGCTGAATGGCGACGGCTGATTTCCCGGTGAGGCCGGTTTCCGTTTCACTGAGCGGCCCGCAGAAGGCACAGAACGAAATATGTTTCCAATCTGGGTTCTCAGGATGGTGAAAGCCAAGTTGGGCGTTTGCCGCATTGGTGATTTTCACGCCCAGACGGGCAATGTCTTTGGCCTCGTCTTCGTTGATGTCAAAGCCAAGCGATTGTGCATCGACGACAACAAAACTGTCACCGCCGTAAGCTGTATCAACCTTGATGCTGCCAAGGCCCTCGACCTCAAGTGTGGCATCAAGTTTATCCACAAAGGATGGCAGGTTTTGCACGAAAATGCGTTCGGCTTTGCCATTGCGGCATTCCGCCCGCACACGCACCAGGCCCCCCGGGGCTTCAAGCACCATCTCGGTTATCGGTTCCTGCATCGGGATCAGGCCGCCATCCAGCAACACAGTGGACACGCAAATCGAATTTGACCCTGACATCGGGGGGGTGTCTTCCGGCTCCATAATGATCCAGGCCGCGTCGGCCTCTGGGTGTTTGGGTGGCACAAGCAAGTTCACATGGCGAAAGACGCCGCCGCGCGGTTCATTCAGCACAAAATTTCTAAGGGTCTGGTCTTGCGCGATGAAGCTGCGCTGATCCCAAAGGGTTTCGCCTGGGGGCGGTAAGACACCGCCGACGATCACATCGCCGACTTCGCCTTCCGCATGAGCAGAGATGACATGGATGGTTTTGCTGCTGCGCATGGTGTTCTCCGGTTAGAAACGTTCAGGCCTATAGGCGTCGGTTGCGATGGGGGATGGGGTGTTTTGCACAAGTGCGGTGACGATCTCGGCGGTGGCGGCGGATTGGGTGAGGCCAAGGTGACCGTGCCCAAAGGCATAGATCACATTGGCGGCATGCGGTGACGCGCCAATCACGGGCAAGCTGTCAGGCGTTGAGGGGCGAAACCCCATCCACTGCGTGCCTCCTTTGGCGTTTAGGCCGGGCAGAAAGCTAGCTGCCTTTTGTAGAAGAATGTCAGAACGCTTATAATTTGGCGGCAGGTTCAATCCACCCATTTCCGCAGCCCCGCCGACCCGTACGCCATCATTTATCCCGGACACAACAAAGCCATGACCGCCAAATGTGAGATGCGTGCGAATGTCAAAGGCACCGGCGGGCAGGGTGGTGTTGTAGCCGCGTTCTGTTTCAAGCGGGATGTGATCACCCAAGGTTTTGGCCAGGTGATGAGACCAAGCGCCAGCAGCGACGATCACTTTTTCGGCGGTCTCTGTGCCGTTGGAATGGCTTACGCAGATGTGGTTTTCGTGTGGGGTGATGGCTTGGACATCGCTACGTTCAATCGTGCCGCCAAGCGCAAGAAAGGCCTGGGCAAGATGTTCCGTCCAGGTCTTGGGATCCACAGTGTTGATCCAATCGGGGGTGAAGCCAGCATGAGTAAAGCGCGCATCAATTCCGGGCTGAATTTCTGCAATGGCCTCGGGGCTTTGAAGTAGGTCAAAGCGGATGCCATGATCGCGGCGCAGGTCCCAACCGGGCAGGCTTGCACGGAATTCTGTTTCGCCTTCAAATAATTGCAGCTGCCCTTGGCGCTTGATTAGGTCTTCGCCGTCCGTGGCTTTGATCTGGCGTTCCAAAGCGCTGCGGGCCAGATCCATCAACGTGCTTTGTGCCTTAACGGAATGCGCGTAACGATCCTGCCAGCTGGCGCGCCAAAACCGCAACATCCAAGGTGCTATCTTCAATGCATATCGCGGGGGGATTGATAGCGGGCCAAGCGGATCTAGCAGCCATTTCGGGGCTTTGCGCATGATGCCAGGTGTGGCCAGCGGAACAATATCGGTAAAAGCGAAGGCGCCCGCGTTGCCAAGAGACGCGCCCATGGCAATGCCGTCACGATCAAACACGCGAACACGGTGACCTGCGCGGGTCAATTCAAGGGCTGTGCTGATACCGATGATACCGGCGCCAATCACGATGATATCGCTGGGCGCGCTCACAAATAAATGCCCTTGCGAAAGGGGTCGGTTGCGTCGAAGATCAACGTGCTTTCGGCCATGATCCAAGCTTGGCCCTTTAAGGTGGGAATGACGCCGCCGTTTTGACCGGGTTGGTATGACGCTTGGTACGCGCTGCCGATGACGCTTTCCAAAATAATTTCGTGCCCAGGATTTAAGCGGTTTGATGCCGCCAGACACGCCAGATACGCCGAGCTGCCCGTACCGCAGGGGGATCGATCATATTCATCGTCGGGGCATAATACGAAGTTACGGCTGTGGGCACCGGTTTCGGGGTCAGGCCCGCGCAGAATGACATGGTCGATGGCTTCCCCATTTGGGCCGCCGATGCTGCGCGCATTACAGGCGTCGCGTGTGGCAATGGCGAGGTCGGCTAAAGCGGGGATGTTGGCAGTGGTGACGGCCAGCGGGCTTGGATCGATGATGTAGAACCAATTGCCGCCATAGGCGACGTCGCCACTGACTGTGCCATGGTCTGGCACGTCAACCGTCACATTGGCGTGTATCTGGTGGCTTTCGATATTGGTCACCGAGACCGTATTGGCGTCATGCACATCGACAGTGACGATGCCTGCCGGGGTCTCTATTTTGTGTGTCCCGGTGGAGATGCGGCCCATGTGTAACAGCGTTACCGCCAGCCCAATGGTGCCATGCCCACACATGCCAAGCACGGCTTCGGCGTCAAAATATATAACGCCAGTGACGCAATCTGCATTGGTAGGTTCCACCAGCAGCGCGCCAACCATGCCCGCCTGTCCGCGGGGCTCCAGCATGACTGATTTATAAAAGTCTTGATGGTGGTCGGCCAGCGTCTGCGCACGGATATCCAACGACCCCAACCCAAGGTTGGGACCGCCATCAAGGATCACCCGTGTGGGCATCCCACCGGTGTGGCTATCAATTACATGCATTCAGCGATGATCCCGCCTTGCTTTGACCAATCGGCGAACCATGCGTTGAACAGGGCATATTGTTGTTCACAATAGTTGCGCTGGGCGTCGGAAAGTTCGTCAGTTTCGTAGAAATGCAGGCGGTATTCTTCTTCGCCGTTCAGCACGAGAAGGTATTTGTAATAGAGAACAAGATCGGTGCCTTCATCAAAGCTGGCCAGCACGCCAAAGGCCTCTTCCAGTTCCAATGCGCGCGTCCGAGCTTCGGCGTTGCCGGCAGCAGCTTTCTTTGCGAGAGACGCAAGAAGCAGTGCTTCTTTTGGCAGGGCGGTGCCGATGCCCGTGATAGACCCTGTTGCGCCACAGTTGACGAAACCATGATAGACTTCGGTGTCAACGCCAACCATCAGGGTGACTTCGCTGTCGTGGCTGGTGATATGTTCCGCTGCATAGCGCAAATCGTCTTTGCCGCCGAATTCTTTGAAACCAATCAGGTTCTTGTGTTCCGCACGCAGAGCGAAGAACAGGTCAGCCTTGGTGGCAAAACCATATACCGGGCTGTTGTAGATGATCGCGGGCACGTCAGGCGCCGCTTCTAGGATTGCCTTGAAGTGGCTTTTCTGTGCCGCAGGGGAAGATCCACGTGAGAGAACGCGTGGAATTACCATAAGCCCAACTGCGCCAACTTTTTGCGCATGTGCGGCATGGGCCACGGCGGATTTTGAGTTGATCGCACCGGTGCCAACAACAACGGGAATGCCAGCTTCGACCAAACGTTCAACACCAGTCATACGTTCTTGATCGCTGAGCAAAGGCCAATCACCCATAGAGCCGCAATAAACAACCGCAGACATGCCCGCTGCGATCATTTCGCGGCCTTTTTTCACAAGCGCGTCAAAGTCAGGTGTACGATCGGCTTTGCATGGGGTCATGAGGGCGGGCATGGTGCCGGTGAAGATGTTCTCAGACATAGGGGTGTCCCTTTTTGTTTCGCGATTGATTGCGGTTCGGGTTGGCGGTTGCCAAGTAAATATGTGCTTTGCCTCTGTTTTTGACTGGCAAAAGAGACTCGGCATAAGTTGAATACAATAATTGGATCCAAAATCCAATCACAAATTTACCGTCATGAATTCACCACGCGGCAAGGAGAATTTCCGGCCCGTTACCAATCGGATGGCCACTGCATATACGGCCCAATTCAAGCAAAGCAGATCAGGCATTCACCGGTTGCGATTTAGGCGACCGTTGAGCGCATATTATTGCCGGACTGTCGCCGAAAGGTCGTAGATCAGACCAAGAGTTTCGCAATGCTAGGTTTATCGTAGTTTGCGCCACATAACAGAACGACATTGGTTTTCCCTGCATATCGTTCGGGTGACGCCAGCAGGGGCGCCAGTGCCATGGCAGCTGCACCTTCCACGATCATGTTCTCGGTCCATGCCATGATCTTCAATGCTTCTGCGATCGCTTGTTCATCAATATGGATGATTTCGTCAATGACTTCGGTTGCGAGGGGAAGTGTCAGTGAATTCGCATCCACCCCGCCTGCGACGCCATCGGCCAATGTATCAAAATGTTCAGTTTCGACGATTTGCCCAGCCTTGATAGAGGCGGCCAAAGCGGCAGTATTTGTTGCGCTGACGCCGATGATTTTCGTGACCGGCGACATCGATTTCATCACGGACCCAATGCCAGAGATCAAACCGCCACCCCCCATGGAAATTAAAATATTGTCGATCTGTGGCATTTGTTCCAGCAGTTCTAGACCGATGGTCCCTTGTCCTGCGATGACGTCTGCGTCGTTGTATGGCGACACATATGTGTGGCCTTCGGCTTGTGCCAGCGATCGCGCGTGTACCTCGGCCAAGGATGAATCTGCGCCTGCGATAATGACACGGGTGCCGAAGGATTCAATCTTTTCACGTTTCTGGGCTATCACGTTTTCTGGCAGGACCACTGTTAGATTATGCCCTGTGCGTTGCGCTGCAAGGGAACACGCGATTCCATGATTGCCCGAAGAGGCCGTGATCACCGGGCGATCAATCGGCAGTCCGCTTAGCTTTGCAGAGGCCCCGCGCAGCTTAAAGGATCCGGTGAATTGAAAGTTCTCGGTCTTATAGTGAATCTCGGTACCTGCCGGCAGTGTCATGCGGGTTGGCAGTAGGTCGGTTTTGCGAATGAGATGCGCGATGCGTCGCCGTGTGATGGCAGACAGGGATGCGGACTGTAGCACTTGCTTGGAGGGGGAGTTTGAGGGGAGAGTCATGATGAGGCTTTCGTATCTTGAGCCGCCAAGGCAGCGCGATAGACGGTTAATGCGGCGGCGGCATCTTGAACGGCAAGCCCGGTTAAATCCGCAATTGTAATGTCGGCGTCATTGATGCGCCCAGGATGTGTACGCCCAAGAATGTGTCCCAGTTCAGTGGTGTTCTTTTCAGACAGAAATCCGGCGCGATGTGCCGACTGGAATTCACCGTGATCTAGCGACTGTGATAAAGCATCACACACATGCAGGTCGGCCCGCTTGATCAAATCAACGTCTAGTTCTTGTTTGCCGGGGCTGTCAGCACCGATTGCTGTGATATGTGTGCCTGGGCGGATCCAATCTGCATGGATCAAGTGGCTTGTGGATGGGGTCGTGGTGATGATCACATCGCTTTGAGAACAGGCTTCTTTTAGGTCGTCCGTTGGTCGGGTATCTAAGCCAGTCAAAGCGATCTCGGACGACAGTTGTTTGGCTTGGTCGAAGTTGCGGGCCCAGAACGTGAATTCTATGTTCTGGGGTTTCGCCAGAAAATGCAGACATTGCGCTTGGTGTCGTGCCTGCGTGCCGCCGCCGACCACAAGCACTTTCGAAAAATTGGGTTGCGCTAAGGCCATGGTCGCAACCGCACCGCCCAGTCCTGTGCGGATGTCGGTCAACCAGCCGTCATCTTGAAGTATTGCAAGGGATTGGCCCGTCTCTGAGCTTAACAATAGAACCAAGCCGTTTGAGCTTGGCAAGCCGTGTGCGGGGTTGTCGTAAAAGCCGGTCGCGACTTTGACCGCGAAGCCCTCCGTCCCATGGATAAAACCAGATTTCACGTGGCAATCGCCACGTGCGCTTGGAAACCCCAAATATGTCACATCAGGCGATTCAACAGTGTCCTGAGACTGTGCGATATAGGCGTTGCGTATGGCGTCTGCCCCAGCTGATAGGTCAAACAGGTCCAAAATTTCATTTCGGGAAAGTTGCATGGGTGTCTTTGTCATAAAGTGAATTTATTCCGTCTTGACGATTTGATTGGACTAAAATATCTAAATTATACAAATCTGTCAATTTCTTGAATTCCTGCGAAAGGACACCCCATGTTCAGCCCTGATTTCCATCCTTTTAAGGTCGAACAGTTTCTGTCTGAGTTGGAACATGGCGTGAAGTTCAATTTCTCAGAAAGTGGCGTGCATCCGATGTCATTTCAGGGGCTGGTTGATCTAGCCGAAATTGATATGCCGACCCTGATGGAAACCATGATTGATTATCCGCAGGTGAACGGAAAGCAGTCTTTGCGAGATACAATATCTGGATTCTATCCGGGGGCGTCATCAGAAGGGGTGATGATCACAGTCGGGGCGACAGAAGCGAATACATTGGTGGCCAGCACCCTGCTTGAACCAGGTGACAACATCGTTTGCTTCCGTCCAACCTATGAACAAATTTCCGGCAACGCGGCCAATCGTGGGAATGAAGTTCGTTGGGTTGATCTGATTGAAACCAATGATTGGGGTGTTGATACGGATGCGTTGGCAAAAGCCGTTGATGAGAAAACCCGAATTATACATGTGGTGAACCCGAACAATCCGACGGGCCGGGTGTTAACCGCAGGTGATCGCGCCCAGATTATTGCGGCGGCTGCGTCGGTTGGCGCATGGATCGTCGCGGATGAAGTCTATGCCGGCACGGAACGCGAAGGCGATGTTGAAACGCCATCTTTTTGGGGAACCTATGATCGCGTGTTGATTGTCAATTCTATGTCAAAGGCTTACGGGCTTCCTGGCTTGCGCCTTGGATGGTTGGTTGGTCCGGAAGAGATCATAACACAGTGTTGGCGGCGGCATGAATATGCGTCGATTGCCAGTTCGATGCTATCAATGGAACTTGCGGACAAAGCGCTTGCGGAACCTGCCAGGTCAAAGTTGAAGATCCGTGCGAAGGCATTGATCAGAACGGGATTTGATGTTTTAACCGAAGGGCTTGCACAGCACCCGGGTGTGTTTTCAGTTGTCCCACCCGAAGCGTCTGCCATGTCGTTTGTGGGGTTTGATCTGCCTATTTCATCGGAAGATTTGTGTATGCGCCTTCTTCGAGAGAAGAACTTGTTGTTGATCCCTGGGTCGCGTTTCGGGGTTGAGGGGCATTTTCGGTTTAGCTCAGCTTTGCCGGAAGACCATTTGCGGGAAGGGCTTGTGCATCTCAATGCGCTGACTGCAGACATTCTACAGGGACGTTGATATGAACACGTCGACCGCAACCTTGTCCAATGCGATAAGCCTTGCAGATGCGATCCCTCACCTGATGGGGGATCGAGTTGAAGTGGTCGTGCATGATCTGTCCACCGAAACCATCGCCCATATTGCCAATGCTTATTCTCAACGCAAGTTGGGCGATCCATCCAATATGCAAGAGATCGATTTCCGCCCCAGTGACACTGTAATTGGGCCATATGAAAAGGTGAATTGGGACGGCAGTGTTATTCGGTCGATCAGTGTTGTTATGCGTAATAATCAAGGTGGCGCGGAATTCGTTTTATGCATCAATCACGACCAAGCCGACCTGCAAAACCTACAACAAATGGTGCGGGCCTTGATGCCCAGCCGACCCTCTGAAGACCAGCCAGAGGCGCTGTTTCAGAACGATTGGCATGAACGGTTGAATATCTTTGTCAGTGATTGGTGTGCCCAACAGGGCGTGCGCGCCGATGCACTGAATCGCACAAGCCGGCGCGAATTGTTAATGGCCCTTGAAGCGTCTGGTGCTTTGTCAGAACGCAATGCCGCATCCTATGTGGGGCGTTTACTGGGGGTGAGCCGGGCGACCATATATAATGATCTGAAGGCAAGCGCCGGATGACTAAAATCAAACATTGAAGGCATACTTATGACTGTCAAAACACCAATCGTTCTGGGCGCGGATCAAATATCTGCCTGCATATCGAAGATTGATCTTGCTGCGGAATTGCGCGGAATGTTCGCAGAGCTGGGCGCAAAGCAAGCTGTTCAACCAGATCAAACCGTCACGCTATTCCCACAAGATCGCGGCGACTTTATCACCTACATGGGTGCGCAGGGACAATCCGGCGTCTTTGGTGCCAAGCTTTCGCCCTACATCGTCACGGAAGGCAAGCCGATCATCACGGCATGGACGTTGCTGATGTCCATGGAAACCGGGATGCCCTTATTGCTGTGTGATTCAGGCCAGCTGACAACAGAGCGCACCGCAGGGACCACCGCGTTGGCTGTTGATCTTTTGGCACCTGCGCAAGCGACTGAACTGGCGATTATTGGGTCCGGGCCTGTTGCTCAGGCGCATTACCGACATGTCAAAGCATTGCGTCCTTGGGCCAATGTTTGTGTCTATTCGCCGGGACTGGGCGCGGATGCCAACCGCCAAGATGAATGGCGCGGTTTGACCCCCGACGTTCAATTCTCCAACAGTGCAGAACAGGCTGCCACCGGCGCAGATGTGGTGATGCTTTGCACATCATCTGGTACGCCGGTGATTGATGAACGTGTTATTGGAACAGATACGCTTGTCACGTCGATCAGCACAAATGTGGCCCGAGCGCATGAAGTTGCCCCAAGTTGGATCACAAAGGCACAGGTGTATTGCGACTATCGGGCGACAACGCCAAGCACTGCCGGGGAAATGGTGATTGCTGCCGAAAGCCATGACTGGAACAGCACTGAGATCCAAGGCGATTTGGCTGAGCTCGCTGTCAACGCGGCCCCCTTGCCCAAGCCCGGGTCACCGGTATTTTTCCGATCCATTGGTTTGGGCGTTGAGGACATTGCAGCGGCGCAGGCAGTTTTGAAGTTGGCTCTGTCTGAAGGTCAAATATAGAAGGGAAACTGGCTTGAGTTGGAAGACCTAACTCAAGCCACAATGACGACCTACGCCACCTTCGGGCCCACCCGGTTTGCTTTAGTGTTGCGCTTGTTCTGTTTCCGTTTCAGGCACCACATCGTCTTGGCTGGTTTCCTGATCCGCAAGCGTGTAGGTCCCATCGAACCAACGCCCAAGATCAATGTCTGCACAGCGCTTTGAGCAAAACGGCCGATATTTTTCGTCGGAAGCAATTTGACAAATGGGGCAGGGGGCAGCCATCAGAAGATACCGTTTGGCAATAAGTCGCGTAGGGCAAGACGTTCACGTTTGCGCTGTAGTTCAAAACAGCCAAGAGGTGTCCATCCCGCCAACACAGTATCGATCGTATCCTTGCGCAATGTCGCCCGCAGACTGTGTTCAAACATCTTGCGATCTTTTTTCGGCATAGGAGCAAGGTCAAGCGTGATCTGGCCGCCAAGGCCGCGAATGCGCAGTTGGCGCGGCAGTTCTTTGATCATTGCGAGATTTGCCTTCAAGCCAGCCGCAAGTGACATATCCCCGCCAGTGTTCACATCGACCGCAACAAGCGCACGCGTGGGTTCGACATAGATGTGGCCGCCACCAGATAGGGGGGCCCGGGCGTAGGTGAAGGCTTCCAACAGGTCATAAACTTGGTTGTTTTCAAAAGCCTCATCATCCGTCGCGACACTGGCGGCATCCCATTCGCGCCATGCGAGATGGTGTGCATCAGGGCCGTCAATCAGTAACTCGGCCTCAGTGCCGTCCGCGTCAGCCATCACTTGGTCGGCCATGGCGCGCATGGCTGCAACATCTTCCGCGATTTCTTCGCTGTCAGCGCCGACACAGGCCGAACGCAAAATAAGGCCTGCGTCAGAGCCTTCCATTTCTTCATGGGCGATGACCATCAGCTCATCACGCAAGTCGTCGTCCTTAATGGAACGGGATATGTTTAAGCCGGGGGCGCCGGGCGTTACAATTGCATATTTGCTTTTGAATAGAACTTTTGGGGTAACGGGGGTCGCTTTACCGTCTTCACCAAAACCGGTGACCTGCACCAACAGGATTTGGCCCGGTGCATATCCTTTGGCTTGTTTTAGATAGGCTTTTCCATTGTTCGGCAATCTCAGAAAAATACCGCCCTGGCCTTTGATGGGGCGCTCACAAATCGCACGGCAAATGGCGCCAGGGCGCAGTCCTTCACCTGGCATATCAATTAGAAAATCAACAAGTTTACCGTCTTCGATCAAGGCGGCAGCGGCTTGATCCTTCAGGTGTCCAAGGACAGCGATACGACCGTTCATTGTGATGTTCCTTCCATCAGTCCGGCCGCAGTAAGCAAGCCAGCTGTTTCCGTTAAGGGCAATCCGACGACGCCGGTATATGATCCATTGATCCAAGGGACAAAACGCCCGGCATAACCTTGAATGCCATAAGCACCGGCTTTGCCTTCCCATTCACCCGTGGCGATATAGGCGTCGATATCGGCTTTTGACAGGCGTTTCATGCGCAGAGCCGTGGTCGTCGAGACTTCCCAAATGCGGTCATGTTTGCGCAAAGCAACTGCCGTGGTCACTTGGTGGCGACGACCCGATAGCAGCTGCAAATATTCACGTGCTTCGACCTCATCCGTAGGCTTGCCCAGAATACGACGGCCAAGCGCAACAATCGTATCGGCGGACAGCACGACTTCATCAGCGGCAATGTTAATCGCTTCGGCCTTTTCACGGGCCAAGCGGGTGGCATAAGGGCGGGGCAATTCCGCCTTGCGAGGTGTTTCATCGATATCCGCCGGGCGAATTTCGTCTGCAACAACGCCAATTTGCGCCAACAGTTCCCTGCGGCGCGGACTGGCGGACCCGAGGATCAGCTTCATGTGCTTACTTAAAGCGGTAGTTGATGCGACCCTTGGTCAGGTCATAAGGGGTCATTTCGACCTGTACCTTATCGCCTGCCAGAACACGAATACGGTTCTTGCGCATTTTACCTGCCGTATGTGCGATGATCTCGTGGCCGTTTTCAAGCTCGACCCGGAATGTCGCATTCGGCAAGAGTTCCGTTACAACACCTGGAAATTCGAGCATTTCTTCCTTGGCCATGATGACTCCGTCCTAAAAAACCCGACACTTCGCGGGCGCTTGTTAGATGACGGCCTTTGCGAGTTATTTCAAGGCCAGATCATGTAAAAACGCAGAAAACTATCAAAACAGACACAGATTCTTGGTGCCATGTTTCAATTTTTGGAAAAAATCGACGTAAATCAGGGCGATTCAATTCAAAATATAAACCAGAGCTTAAGGATGATTATGTTTCATCGTGCCAAGATGGCTGAATGATCAGACGTCGAAAACGAGAGGGGTCTGTCGCCGGGGGGCGTCGGTTTGGGTGAAATATGAACGAAAAATATGGTAGTGAAACACGTGCTGAACCGCGAAAGTTCAACACATTTCAAAATAGAGGTGCCGTTTTATTAGCGGTTCTCTTCACGTTGATGTTGATTGTGGCATCAGGCGCAAATGCGTTTGATAAACAACAAGATGATCCTGTGCTTGTGCTGAATGACAGCGGCGGCAACGTGCGCCACAGATTGCGAGAAATCGCCGGGATCCGCGAACGTGGACAGCAAGTTCAAATTGGCGGACAGCATTGTTTGTCCTCTTGTACAATGTATCTTGTTCTTGATGCCACTTGCGTTTCTCCAGAAACGGCATTCGGCTTCCATGGCCCCAGCTTCCACGGTCGCCAGCTAAGCAACACTGACTTTGAATATTGGTCGCAGGTAATTGCAGATCACTACCCTGAACCAATCAAATCGTGGTACATGCGCGAAGGGCGTCAGAGATTAGATGGGTTTTACAGGATCAGCGGCGCTGATTTGATCCAAATGGGCGTTCGGTCGTGCCTTGTGTAGTATGATGTTACTTGGGGCTTGGCGCCCCAAAGCGTGCGATCAAACGTTCACTAATCTGGTCACGCGCTTGGCGATAGGATGCAAGTTTGGCATCACGCGTTTCACCCAACCCCGTTGGATCTAGGATCGGCCAATATTCGACATCTAGATGATAGAAACGTGTCAGCTCCAGTGCCCGGCGCTGGCTGGCGGGTGACAAAGCTATAACCAAGTCAAACCCAGACAAATCGTCGCCCCATTGTTCCATCTCGTCGAAGCTGCGCGATTTGTGCCGTGAAATTTCCACGCCCATTTCTTCGCAAACAGCAATAGAAAACCCGTCAATTTCGAGGTCATTCTTCACACCTGCGGATTGAACGTAGGTTTCAAAACCATAGTATTTTTTCATCAACCCTTCGGCCATAGGTGACCGCACGGCGTTGTAGTCACAACAAAACAGAATTGATCCGGGAAGGTCTTCTGCCACGCATCAGCCTCCGAAGTGCAAGACGCAGATCAGGGTGAAAAGACGGCGGGCAGTGTTTTTGTCAACAGCTGCCTTGCCTTCCAAACGTTCCTGAAGCACGTTTGCACCTTCGTTGTGGATGCCGCGTCGCGCCATGTCGATGGCCTCGATCTTACTTGGTGGTAGGGTTTTAACGGCGTCGAAATAGTTCTCGCACACTTGGAAGTAATCCTTCACCACTTGGCGAAATGGCCCAAGTGACAGATGGAATTCACCAATGTTGGTTTCATTTTCGGTCGCAACTTCAAAAACCAAGCGGCGTTCACGGATCGCCAGCAAAATACGATAGGGCCCGGCCGGAATTTCGCGGTCCTCGCGGATGGGCAGGGTGAAGCTGTTCTCTTCGAGCAGGTCGAAAATAGCAACTTTACGTTCTTGTTCGATTTCCGGCGTCGGAGCGGCAAGGCCGCTGTCGTCAATCTCAATGTGGCAGATTCGATTTGTCATAACTTAATCACTGTTCAGTTGTTTCAAGCGTAATGCAATAGAAAGCCCATGGGCCTCTAGGCTTTCGCTGTTGGCGAGGGTCACGGCGGCGGGGCCAATTGCGGACAACGCGCCCGGTGTCATCTTTGAAAGTGTGGTGCGCTTCATGAAGTCCAACACAGACAAGCCTGAGCTAAATCGCGCAGAGCGCGCTGTCGGCAAGACATGGTTTGGCCCACCAATATAGTCACCGATGGCTTCGGGGGTGAAGCGCCCAAGGAATATCGCGCCTGCATGCTTGATTTTTCCGGCCAATGTATCAGGGTCATCAACGCATAACTCTAGGTGTTCAGGTGCGATGCGATCTGACAGTTGCGTGGCCTTGTCAAGGTCGTCGACTGTAATGACAGCGCCAAAATCGCGCCAGCTTGGCCCCGCGATAGCACGCCGTTCAAGTGTTTCTAAGCGGTTTTCCACTGCCGCTGTCACTGCGCGCCCAAAGTCGGGATCGTCTGTTATCAGGATTGATTGGGCGCTTTTGTCGTGTTCTGCCTGACTTAGTAGATCTACCGCAATCCAATCTGGGTCATTGTTCTTATCGGCAATAACCAGAATCTCGCTGGGACCTGCGATCATATCGATTCCGACTTTGCCAAATACACGTCGTTTGGCTGCCGCCACGAAGGCATTTCCGGGCCCAGTGATCTTGTCCACCGCGGGGATCGTCGCCGTGCCATAGGCCAGCGCGGCAATGGCTTGTGCCCCCCCGACGCGCGCGATCACATCGACGCCGGACAATTTTGCGGCCAATATGACCAACGGGTTGATAATTCCGTCTGGGGTAGGGACGGTGACCACAAGGTTTTCGACACCGGCGACCTTTGCTGGAATGGCGTTCATCAGGACGGAGGAGGGGTAGCTTGCTAAACCGCCGGGCACATACAGACCAGCCGTGTCGACAGCGCCCCAGCGCCAGCCGAGTGTGGCGCCAGTTTCATCCGTCCAGCTTTCGTCCTGCGGCAATTGTTTTACATGATATGCACGAATACGTTCCGCGGCCAATTCAAGTGCCGCACGTTCTTCATCCGAGACTTTCGCACATTCCGCTGCGATCTCGTCGGGGGTGAACATCAACTGATCCGCGCGCAATTGTAGCCGATCAAACTTGGCGGTTAATTCAAGAACCGCTTCGTCACCCCGCGCACGCACATCTGAAATGATGTCACGCACAATATCATCCACTTCCGGCGAATCTTCGCGTTTTGTGGTGAGAAACGCTGCGAAACGGGTTTCAAAGTCGTCATCGGAGGAGTTCAAAAAAATCGGCATTGCGCAAGGCCTCGGTGGTGTTGGTTGCTACGTCCATACCGCGTGGGGCCGTGGCCCTCAAGGGGCAGCGCGTCGCAACATGTAAATCCCCGGGGCATTGTCTGTTGCGCAATAACATATGGCATCTGCAGGCGCGTTGGCTTGCAGAAACCCCATGCGCCGATACGCGTCGATCGCTGGCATATTGTCAATCCGCACCAAAAGCTCTGCCTGGGCGTGATCGGGAATACAGTGCTCGATCAGTCTTTGCGCCAAATTTCGCCCGCGGTAAGGCGGCTTTACCCAAACACCAAAAATATGCACGACGTTCCCATCACGAGGGGCGCTTACGGGGTAGCTGCCTGCAATGGCGACGGGGATGGCTTCGTCATACGCGGCAAAAATCGTATTGTGTTCAAGCGCGACCTGAAATTCATGATCTGAGGTCTTGTCGAAACCCCGTAAGGTTTCGTCAAATTGTGCAGGATCTACCTTTAGGGCTGTGCGACGGATATAGCGCCAGATCGCATAGTCCGCAGGTCGTAACCTGCGGACGTTTAAGTCAGTCGGCATGGTCCGGGGCCGACTTGGATGGCGCAACATAAGGCCGCGTCACGTCTTTTAGCGATACATTCAAGGCTTCGACGTTTAAGGCGATTGCGCCATCGCCAGATAAGGTCAGATTTAGACAACCTGTGCCATCTTCACCGGCTTCGAATTCCATAGCCATGAGGGAATAAACTGTATCTGCATCACGGGTTACGCCCTGGGTTTGCACGTTGACAACGTCATCGATGAACAGCACAGCTTGCACACGTTCAAAGTCACGACCACGCCGTTCTGCCGCCGTTTTGTCTTCCCAGCGGAACCGGTTCAACAACAAAGCAAAGCGGCGTTCTGATTTCTGAAATGACATCTCATTTCCAGGAAATACTGCATCTTGCGTCAGCGCTGAGACGATTTTCAGATCATCCACATCCGCGGCCATCAGGCGCAACGGTTGCTCGGCACCATCTTCGAATTTTGCGTCCGTCATTATTCTTTGATCCTTTCGATCTGCGCACCAACACCCGAGAACTTGCGTACGACTTGTTCATACCCACGATCAAGATGGTACACACGGCTGACTGTGGTTTC
Organism: Halocynthiibacter namhaensis; assembly: GCF_000812685.1. GTDB lineage: Bacteria > Pseudomonadota > Alphaproteobacteria > Rhodobacterales > Rhodobacteraceae > Halocynthiibacter > Halocynthiibacter namhaensis. The sequence goes on along the minus strand of NZ_JWIF01000015.1, from coordinate 31,680 downwards.
CCCTTCTGCGGCGAGGCCTGCCAAAATCAACGAAACAGATGCGCGTAGATCGGTTGCCATGACTGGGGCACCTTTCAAACGATCAACACCCGTCACAGTGGCTGTGCCACCCTGAACGTCAATTTGAGCGCCCATGCGGATCAATTCAGGGGCGTGCATAAAGCGGTTCTCAAAGATCTTTTCCTCCAGCACTGACGTGCCTTCCGCAGTACACAGCAGCGCCATCATCTGCGCTTGAAGATCCGTTGGGAAACCTGGGAAAGGTTCAGTTGTCACATCAACAGCAGACAGTCGGCCATTCTTGCGCGCGACTTTCAGCCCACGTTGTGTTTCTGTTACGGAAATACCCGCAGCATCCAATTTCTCGCAGAAGGCTTCGATAAGATTAATGCGGCCACCCAGCAATTCAACTTCGCCACCGCAGATCGCAGGCGCCAGCATATATGTGCCAAGTTCGATCCGGTCAGTTACAACAGGATGGGTTGCACCGTGCAGGCGATCGACGCCCTGAATGGTGATGCTTGATGTGCCGTCGCCATCAATTTGCGCACCCATTTTGCGCAAGCAATCCGCCAGATCCACGATCTCAGGTTCGCGGGCAGCATTGTTGATGACAGTCGTGCCTTTGGCCAAGGTCGCTGCCATCATGATATTTTCCGTTGCCCCAACAGAGGCAAAGGGGAAGTTGATTACAGCACCTTTAAGCCCCCCCAAAGGGGCTTTGGCGTGAAGATAGCCATCCTTCAAGTCAATTTTTGCACCCATGGCTTCTAGGCCATCTGTGTGGATGTCCATTGGGCGTGCGCCGATCGCGCAGCCACCAGGCAAAGACACAACCGCTTGGCCTTCTCGTGCAAGCAACGGGCCTAGCACCAGGTTTGACGCACGCATTTTGCGCACGATGTCATATTCGGCAACGTGGTTGATTGGCCCGTGGGATGAAAGTGCCTGAACTTGCCCATCTTGCAACGAAGTCACCTCCGCACCCAATGACGACAGAAGTTCGTTCATCGTTTTAATGTCAGACAGTCGTGGCGCATTGGTCAGTGTCAGCGGTTCTTCGCTGAGAAGCGTCGCAGGCATTAGGGTTAGGCAGGCGTTCTTTGCCCCCGCAATCGGGATTTCCCCCGAAAGTGCTTTACCACCAGTTACAATTATCGAATCCATTTCACTGCCCACCTGTATTGAAAAACATCAGTCTTTCTTTTCATTCGTAATATCTTGCGCATCATCATCTGTTGATACACGTGCGCGCGCCTGTGCTTTGCGGCGCCCCATATTTGATTTCAACGCCGCTTTTAGACGGAGCTCGCGCTCTTGGGCAGCTGTTTTTTTGATTTTCTTTCCGCTTTGTGCGGTATCGGTATCATGTGTCATAGACGACTGTGTACCCTAAGGTGAAAAAACCGTCTAGATTATGCTTGCGTCTGTCAAAAATTAAAGTTACTCAGCCGCACATCGAACAATAGTTCAGATGCCGTGGTAGCTCAGTGGTAGAGCGCGTCATTGGTAAGGGTGAGGTCTAAACTGGCAGCGTGTTGTTAAATATGAATATTTCAACTCACTTTATGAATTGGGGTTTCAAATAGGGTTTCTTTTCTGTATGTTACTACAGAAATCAGGCTGCTGTAGCTCAGTGGTAGAGCGCGTCATTGGTAATGACGAGGTCGGGAGTTCAATTCTCCCCAGCAGCACCATAACTCACGGAATACATTTATTTTTCTGGACATCCTTTAACGCTGAAAATGGAAACCCCACGAAACCCCGAAGTACATTCCAACAAATGAGGAAGGTATTTCCCCCTAAATGCAATCGTTCGCCTTTACTAACACGGGAATATTGATAGCTGCCAACGTCGGGAGGGGTTTTCCACAAATGCATACGAGGTAATAGAGCAAATTGCATGTGATGGATTTGCCGCCCAAAAGCCCACTTTTTCTTACTTTTCACTTTCTTCATTTTTAAATTTCAAAGGTGGTTAGAAAACAAAAAAGAAAAAATATAAATGCAGATTTTTTGGGCGTTTGGGCGGCTAGATTACCATTTAAATTTTGCCCTCTTGGACATTTATTGAAGCAGTTTCAATTCACGTGCGAATTGCGGATTTTGCGGCATCATCTGCGAGGCCTTTAAGGCTAAGGGCGGCTTGTTGGTTCAACATTATGTATTCATTGCTGCCTTTTACTGAAAACCTGCTCTTAGAAACCGTCCAGCCCTCTTCTTGCAGTGCGCGTTTGAAATCACGTGGTTGATCATAACATTTGTGAGACTCGATTTTTTTGGAACGATCTATAAGATGCCCCAAGACAGCAATTTTTGGGCTAGCATTAAGCCACTCGTCGTCGCCATGCGCACCGCATCACGCCGAAACTCGTCTGTGTATCTCTTTGCCATTCTCTATCTCCTTCATAGCAAACATTGCTCGAAAGAGACCGGAACTAAACCGCGACAAGACCAGATTTATTAGCCCCCTCCCATGCTCCAATAAGTCCGCCAATGGCGTAAGGAAGTATGCAGGAAAAGGCTAAAACGAGGAATATTGATGCGCTTGGGCTATCCAGAATACGGCCACTAACGAAAATTGATTGTACCTCACTTTCATCAATTATCTGCTTATCTAAATACCCACTGAAGCCACCGTGTTTTTTTAGGTGTATGCAAACTAGGGTGCATTCGGTGAGCAAGAGTAAAGCTGTTAATACGATTAGGATTACGGTTACCCATACTACTCCCGAAGCTGAGTAAACTAACCACGATAGACCTCCGAAAAGTAGGACCGTTCGTAAAACGAACGCAAGCTTCAGGAGCCAGATCAGAGGCTTGATGGGGGCATTCCAAATATAAATCAGAACGGTCAAAGAGCCTATCAGCCAGACTCCCGATCTCAGAACCGCTGTTAGCTCAATCATGACAAACATCTCATCAATGCCAAAACTGCGCAAATATGCTTTCTGGCTAGAGTAGGTGAAAATATACGAAGCCATTGAGAGTAAGAGTAATGCCAACGCCTCATGATTTCGGATTATACTGAAGCCGAGCTTTTGAGGTGTGTCGTCTTCCATAAGTAATCTCGTATCTGAAAATTTTGTAATCTGGATGTAGCTCGCCACGGATTCTTGCAGTGTTTGACAGAGAAAGTTGCAGCAGGGTTGTTTTCATCAAAAACCGCTGGCAATGACGGCTATCAGCCCCAATGCAGCTAATATCTGCAATCACGGCAGAGCGAAAGTTTTCAACAACTACTTAGGTTTGGAACGGGCTTTGTGATAGCTACAAAGTATGCATTTTGCCGAGCGCTCCAAAAACTGGCCATCATTCATCACCACCCTGTGCGGCTTAAGTTAGAACCGATAGGCGCGTGATAAAGAATTCAATGAGCAGCCAAATTGGGACATCTATTGTTATGGTTAGCACCAAAAGTATAACATACGTCCATGCATATCCTCGTAGAGCACAGGTATCACGTCTCCAAAAGATCGGAATGGTAGCAAATATGATAAACCTGATTGGCAAAAAGTACACTAGAACACTCCATAGCTGCCCAAGGTATATTTGCGCCGAGGGAACGCCGGAGGCATTTACATATTTTGGCTGAGCCACATAGTACCAGAAAAACTGGTACGCTACCCAGAAAAATATAGTGATTATTATGTACGATAGGGCATATTTTCTCATACGGTTTCCATTTTAAAGCTCTACGACAATCCTTGGCTTACAAGTATTTGGACGAGATTGCGTTTTCTTTGTATAGACTCAGCAGTGTTTGAGCCGGAATAATAAAAATGTCCCCCCGGTGGCTTTGTAGCCATGGAAGTTGCTAGCTCTGGGACACATCCCATTAATGATGCGTCAGACATGCCCGCATAGATCGGATCTCCGAACTCTGTGAGGTTCTTGACGATAACATTTTTAATGTTTGGCATTTCACGGACCCAATTTAACAAGCTTGGGTTCACAGGGGCGCCAATTAAAGCCAGTGTATCCACCTCATGTCCGGCCAGTGCATGCAAGCGCGCTGACAGGCAGGCTATGACGCCCCCCCAAGAGTAGCCAACAAAGTTAAACGTATCTTGCTTCCTCGGTATGGGGTCTGAAACGCCAATTTCTGGAAGTGAATAGTTTCCATTCTGAGCAATGCGCATTAATTGTGGGTGTTCTTCAAGGGGGGCCCAGTGTTCTTCATTTGGCCCCATTTTATATAACCATCGCTCTCCGTCCCAATGATATATTTCACGTAATATGTTCATATCGTTAAAAAGTATAACTGCGGCGGCATCACCACCCATATCAACATTACCGCCTGTGTCTGTCCACCCAAAGCCTGAGTAATTTCCGTAGACGGGATTGCATATACCGGCCTCACGAAAAACAGTCATAAACTCTTCATTATAACCACCAGCCATACCAGCACCGCCAAGAAAAACAGTTAAGGATTGGTCGCATGATTTAATAATGCTTCCTATTTCGGTGTTAGTCATTCTTCATTCCTTTTCTAAGCGCCATGTTTGTTAGCTTCACAAACATGGCAAAATCGGGCGTTTTAGAGCCAATAAGATAACAAACTTCTTCGTCGCGTAAGAATGTGAAGTTCGAGCATTTCTCCAGCTTTAACAGCTCAGTTAATTGAGTTTTTTTCTTAAACCCGGAATCAACTAGATACTTTGCAGATGCATTCAGCTTTTCAATTATTTCAGGATCGCTTGTATCTTGTAGAGCTTCACGCACAATTTTTTTTGCGTCATCGCTAAGCTTTAGCGCCTTCAATTGAGGCAATATAAGCCCCACGAAGTTAGTAATTGATATTTTCTCGATATCTTCTGGAGAAAAACCTTCACTGCAACAAGATTTCAAGGTGCATTTTGGTGTGAAAATTTGTATTGTTTCGCCAGAACCATCAATACAGAAAAATCGACAAATCGACAAATCGACAAATCGTCTCACGATTCTCCTTTAGTGAGAAGATGGAAAGAACTGTATTTTCCTCCCAAAACCTCAAATAATACCAAGCTCCCTTGTTGTCCTGCAGTCTTGTGAACTTTCTGAAGTGCTTACGGACGTCGGAAAAACTTGCGCGGGAACGGATGTAGATGCCCAGCTCTTTCTCCCAAAGGCCATTAACTCCCTTTGGGCCGGTGAATAGCTTTTCTGTGAACCTATTGCCGTCCTCAAGCTGCACGAGATATGGCGCGTGTTCTTTCAACTCTTCGGCAGTTTCGCCCTGAAACAGAGATTGATGTTGCAAGCCAGAACTATCGAGCTGCGTGGTCAGCATGTAGGGCATTTTGGCGGCATCGAGAATGGCGTAGGTTTTCATCAACGGCACTGCATCAATGCCGCCGTATTTCTCAATTTCGACGTCCGTTGGGGGCACCTCACCAAACAAGGGCTCAAGCAACGCATCTGGAACAGTTTTCCTAGGATGCACGCCAAACTGCTGATCAAGCGGCTCAATACCAGTGATTTCCTCAATCTTCAGATAGGCTTCTGGTTGAGCGACTACGCCACCGTTTGATGCTAATATCTCAGATAACTGGATCACGCGCCCGTCATGCACGGCACGAGCCAGTGATCCGATTTCTTTTTGCTGGCCGTGGCGCGCGATATATTGCGACGCGGTAAGGCATTCTTCCAACCAAAGCAGCTTATAACCACTGCCTTGAAAGTGGGCTTTCAGTCGCGCCCGAAACAACGGATGACCATCTGCCCAGATCGCGGCTTTGCAGAGATATTCGTCTGTGGTTTCAATATTCTGTAGGTGGCACTCCGCGACCCATGGCTCAAATACACCCATCGTAATTCACTATCTCTATAAAAATCACGCGAATGCGCGTGGAATACAGCAGATTAAGCAGAGAGGCGCGATGAGGTGGACTCGCAATCTGCTCCAGTCCGTTGACTGGGATGGGCCGCAACATCTAAGCCGATGCTCGCTCAAGTTTTTTCCTTCTCCCCCCGTTCTGCATCCACAGATGTCACCAGCGTTTCCCCCAACCGATGCTCCACCCGGGTCACGTTCCAGACGCCCACCAATTCCGGCAGCACACCGCGCAGATCAATCGGAGCCTCAGCGCCTAAATCGCCGTAAAACCCACCAAGCTGCAGGCTGATCTTGCCACTGGCGCGCACACCTGCGGCCAACGCGCTTTGTGCTGCACGGGTGGCTTCAGCCGCTGAGGCATACCGATGGCGCAACTTCAGCTCGGGTGCTTTGTCTCCGGCACTAACACGGTGAACCACAGCTGTTCCCAACTCGGCCCATTCCGCCGTGACCTTGCCGTATTTACCGCGCCCTGTGAGTTTCCAAGATCCGCGCGAGATATCTGTGCGGTGGATCACCAGCGATGGAATATCCTCGCCACTGGCGGTTTTACCGCTGCCACGGGGCACAAATATCAGGTGACCGGCAGCAGGTTTAACGGTCGCGTTAAGATCCCGCGCAAGCCGGGTCAGCAGATTGAGGTCACTCTCGGATGTCTGCGCCAGATAGGTATAAAACGCGGGCTTGAGATCCTCACTGATCGCGGGTTTCAGATTATGATCACCGGCGATGGTGCCCACGATATCACCCAAGGTGACGGCTTCCCAAGCGCGGGTTTTGGGGGCGCGGATGGTGCCGAGCATGTCAGCCGCCTTGGCGCTGATTGTCATGGTCTCGGGCATGATTTCACCTGCGAGATCATCAACGATATAGTGGCCCATGGCGGTCAGGCCGGTTTCCTTAAACCCAAGGGCGATCTCAAGCTTGGCCCCCACCACAGGCAAGGCCACGCGCTGATCGCGGTTATCAATTGTGATTTCAGCGGTATCGGATTTGAAGCCCGCTTCATCTGTAATTGAAAGCCCTGTTAAACGGTCTTTAAATAGCGCTGTGATGTCGTCGCCATCGGCTATGATCTGATAATCAATCTGCATGATCAGCCCCACAGCCGAATGGGTTGGCGCACGGGTTCTGGCGTGCGTTCTGGCAGCAAGACCACCACGCCCATGGGCAAAAGTGATCCCATGGCCGCCAGCCCGGGATTGGCCTCATAGACCGCTTCCGCCATGGTTTCAGATCCATAATGCGCCTTGCAAATGGCATCAATCATGTCACCGTCTTTGGTGCGATACGGGGTCATAAGAGCCTCTCAATCAGCGATATCGCCCCGTCTTGGCCATAGGCCTGCAGAGTCACGGTGAACTCAATCTTGCGTGGGGCCCCATCGCGCAGAAACACGCTTTTGCGTTCTTCCACACGGGTGATCACCCAGCGGTTCCAAACCCAGCCGAGCCCGTCCACCATCATCATTGGCTTGCCCAAGCCAGCCTGCAGGCGCATCAGTTCAACTTGATGCAACCCGCCCTTAAAATGCGGATAGATGACGCCTTCAATTGTCACTTCCTGCGCATCCGGCCCCGCGTATTGCAGGGCTGGCGTGCGGCCAATGCGGTTCACTTTGCTCCAGCGATAAGATGCGCTGCGCGAAAACGTCTGATAGGCCCCGCCCGCCATGCCAAAGCGAAACGCCCCAAGCGCCATCATGACAAAACCAAGGTTCATTCAAACATCCCCCCGTCATGTAAATCACCACGGCGGGCATCTGCGCGACGGGCAAGCTGGCGTTCAACTTCACGCGCCACCTCTGCCGCATCCATGCCGGGTGCGGCCTGCACGGTGATGCAGATTTGGTCGCCCTGGCGAATGATCTGCTGACCCGATGCAGGTGCTGAGATCGCCGGGCGTTGATCCACAGATTGCAAGATCTCGGCTTGATTTGGGGCGGCGGCTGCAGGTGCCGCCATCATGCTGGCCGCCATGGCGGCTTTCATCGCGCGGGCTGGAAGGATGGAACCGGAAACACCGGGCACAAAAAGCTCGGGTTCACGTTCACCCACCATATAAGGAACGCCCGCGCGCACAGGGCCACCACGATCGCGCCCTGGCTCGGCGCTGGTGCTGTCATCGCCCCCAACCCAGTTCTGCAGATCGGTCAGCCATTGTGGCTTGAGGGAGGCAATCTTTGCCGAGATCGAGGCCGTCATATTTTCCACGATAGAAGCCATCCCATCCCAGAGCGACTGCAAAAGATTGACACCGGTATCCCAGAGACTGAACTCAGAAAAGGCGGTAGTGATTTCATCCGGTACGCCAAGCAAATCCATCACATAGACGACCAAGCCTTTCATGACGTCGGTCATAAGTGTGAAGGGGTTTAGCTCGGCCATGCTGGTCAACACACCCTGTAGAAGCCCCTCATCAAAGGCCGCGCGGATGACCTCCACCTTATCTGTGAAGTAGGCAACAATCTTGTCCCAATTCTGATAAACAACAAAAGCAAGAGCCGCGACGGATGCGATCACAAGGCCGATGGGATTGGCCATGACCATGATCCCCAAGCGCAGGAAAGCACGCGACAGTAAACCAACCGCACGCATCGCCCAAATCAACGGCCCCTTGGCAATCCAACCAATGGCGCGACCGGCCAAACGCAGAGGGCTAAGGGGCAGTTTCCAAATCAAACGCAAAGCCAGAAACCCGCCGTAAACCCCCGCGATGGTGGTGATCAGCTCACTGGATACGCCGGTCCAATTCATAACCGCCGTCACGACGCCACCAATGGCCGTGCCCGCCGCCGTGCCCCAACCTGTCCAAGTCTGCGCATTGGCATCAAGTGGCCCCAAAAGATTGGTGAACCATGTCCAAAGCGATTTGGCGCTTTCAATGATGCCGTCCAGCATCGGCGCTGCCGGGCCAAGGGCCTCGCGAAACGCCACCCAAAAGCCAGTGAAGAAGGATTTGAGGCCAGACCAGTTGTTGTAAATCCAGACGCCCGCCATGGCGACACCAACCAAGATCGCGCCAATGCCACTGGCAATGAAGGCGTAACGCAGGGCGATCATGGCACCGCGCACGAGCTTCATTGGATTGAGCAAAGCGAGGATACCACGGCCAAGCATCGGCAGGATCATCAGAAGCCAAGACCCGGCCCGGATCAAATGCAAAATGGGTGTTAGGGCAGAAAATAAGGTCCAGCGTAGGGCCAGTGAGGCAACCTTCATCACCAAAATACCCGCCGCCAGTTTGGCGATCAGCGAGATCAGTTCAGGGTGTGCCTCAGCCCATTGCGTGATCATAGAGATCACCGGCTGCACGGTCGCCAACAGTTGGTTTAGCTCCGGCAGCAAAATACTGCCCGCCGCAATTGACAGGCCCGTCACATAGTTTTTGGTCAGGTTCAGCGCATTGGCCGTGGTCTCTGATTGCTTAGCGTATTCTTCCAGCATCGACCCCGCGAACAAGCTCTCATCCCCAACCAGCCCGAGGGCTTCGCTGACAAGTGTGATATTATTTAAAAGCGGTGCAATCGCGCCTTTGCTTTCTTCACCAAACAATTGGCTCAGAGACGCGCCCTGTGCATGTGCAGGCAACTCAGAAAGGGCTTCCATCACCTCAATGATTGCGCCTTTGGCATCCACCTGCATGCGTTGTGACAGTTCTACCGCGTCAAAACCCAAGGTCTGCATCACCGCGCTTTGACGGGCTGTCATAGCCTCACCTGCAGTCAGCGCGCCAAGGAAGTTTTTCATACCTGTCGCAGCAACCTCAGGGCTGGCCCCACCGGATAGAAAGGCCGCCGAAAGTGCAGCGATCTCAACCTCAGCCAGACCTGCGGATTGCGCCACAGCCCCCTGACGCCTGATAATCTCAACAAGATCCGGCGCGCTTGCATTCATGTTGTTTGAGAGGTGGTTGATTGCATCCCCAAGGCCAAGCGCTTGCGATTGGCTCAGCCCCATTGCCTTGCGCCACTGCGCCATGGATGCGCCGGATTGCTCGGCTGAGATATCAAAGGCCACGCCCATCTGGGCCGCATCGCGCGCAAATGCAATAAGCTGGGCGCGTTCCTCATCATCGGGCAGCGCTGAATCAACCACACCGGCCTGACCTGCCGCCTCAATGATTGCCGCAATGCCCTCGGCGGCTATGGGGAGCGCGCCGGATGTGGTCATGGCGAGAATGTCTTCCTGCATCTGGGCAAGGCCGTCCGGGCTGTCAAAATCCACGACTTTCGAGACACCGGCCATGGCGCTTTCAAACTCAATCGCGGGCTTTAAAGCCTGATAAAACGCATACCCCGTGGCGGCGATGCCAAGGGCTTGCGATTGCAATCCTTGCATGCGGGCTTGGTTGGCGGCGAGCTGTTCATTTGACCAAGCCACACCAGCGCGCCCGGCCTGTTCCGTCGCCGCACCAATGCCGCGCAAAGCACTTACAGCCCCCGCCGCTGGCCCCGAGACCTGATCGACCAGTTTTAAGATCATCGCAACATTGAGATTGCCGGTGGCCATGGGAGTTAGTCCTGTGTTGTGGCGTTCTGGGCTTCATGGCGGGCGCGGGCTTTTTCACGCCAGCGGGCGAGCTCTTCCACGGCCATTGTGTCCATGTCAGCAGGCGACCAATGGAAGGCAGAGGCGATGTCAGCCATCGCCTCTTCAACATCATCGGGGAGTTTTAATTCGCTTCCAGTTCCAGAACCTGTCCCTCCAACTGGCTCTTCTTCACGAAAAAAAGCACAGTCTTCCCCGCGAGATCCGTGAGGTCTGCAGGATCCAATGCGCCGATCTGGGCGGGCGACAATGGCGGCTGCGTGATACGCGGCAGCAGCTTGATCATGGTGTTGGTTTCCATGCGCATGATATCCACGAGGGAAAGCCCACGCAGCTCACCGCTGGAAGGTTTGCGCAGGGAGATTTCTGAGACCTGTTTGCCGTCGATCTCGACAGCGGTGGCAAGGGCGACAGTGTTCATTTTGGTGACGTTTGACATGGGATTTAATCCAGTTTGAAAGAGGGTTTAATCAGGCGATCACATGCCGCCTGAAGATGTTGGGAAAGTCAGATTGGGCGCGTGATCAGAGACCCATGGCCGCACGGATTTGAGCAAGCTGATCGACGCCACCGATCACGCGTTTGCCCGCCTCGATGTCGATTTCAAAAAGCTCATCGCCATTATGCAGCATGCGAAAACAATCGACTTCCAGCGTGAGTTTCAGGGGCACATCAGAGCCCGGTTTGAGATCACTGAAGTTGACCATCGACCAACGCCCGCCAATGGTGGCAACAAAGCTGTCTGCGGAAAAATCATGTTCGCCCATGGCGCCGGGGCGCAGGGTCATGCGTTGGCGTGTGCCAAACATTTTGATCAGCTCAGGCGGCCAATCGGCCAGGGTCACTTCGGCCTTCATAGCTTCCATGCCCATGTCCTGGGCCATGGGGCCATCCATGCCACCACCCCGGTGGCTGGCCAGTTGCAGTTTAAGCTCTGGCAGTTTGCCCTCAAGCGCGCGGCCAGCATAGCTGACGCCATCAATAAAGGCGCTGAAGTTGCGAATTTTACGCGGGTATTGCATCTCGCATATCCTTATAAATTACGGGAATTGAAAGGGCGCTGCATGCGCCCCCATTGTTAGGCGGCAGCACTCACATCTGAGATCAGCTCATCATAGTAAGTGCCATTGCGATGGGCGCGGAAAATCAGGTGTTCCAGCGGTGCCGGTGGCTCAAAATCAAAATCGATATAGAGCTTGCCTGATTTCAACGTGGTCTCTGTGTTGAGTTCAGGATCAAGCCAGCAATTGAACCCAAGCAATGCGCCGGAATTGATCAATTGTTGCCCCATCGCTTGCACGCCGTCACGAATATCCATGATCAGTTGGGCAGACATTGGACGATCCATTGCCCAAAGATGCGCTTGCTCAATGCTCTCATAGATAATGTCAGCTGTGCGCCGCACAGAGAGGAAGGCCCATTGTGCATCAGCACTGGTGCTTCGATTACCCCACAGGCGGAAGCCATTTCGGCGCACGATGGTGGCAACCTCGGCCTCATTCATGCGATTGGCTTCAGTTGCAGATGAAGACAGATGAAAACTGACAGGCCTTGCAGTACCAGAGATCCCACGGATCACTTGGTTGGAAGGTGACCACCAGAAACCTTTTTCGACGTCACGTTTGGCGATTAACCCAGCAATATAACCTGAGTTTGGCCGCGTGGTATAGGCGGCAGAATCCGTATCAAACACACGCACAGCAGGATCAACGATCAGCAAACGGTCAGAACCGTAGTTTTGCCGATCCAACTTCGCGTCTTCTTCTGTAGTATTTGGGCCATCTTTAACAACGATGGCACGCGTATTGTCACCAATAGTAATCAAGTTTGAAACCACTGGATTTACCCCATCGGCAGGTAATCCAGTTGTGAACCCTGGCGCAGCATTAATACGTGGGACGATGTCCAATTTATTGCCTGCGTTTTGCAAGGCCCATACGCCGGTCCCCGCCGTAGGATCGCCAACAACGTTAGCCATTGTTTCTGCAGCGCTTGAACCTTCAGGTACGAGGCTGACCACAACTTCACTAGCACCATTCTGATATGCTGCCATATAGGCATCTTTGAGTGTTCCTCCCGAGCCGAGTTGAGCCGCATCACGCGGCCCCTTAATCAGCACGGGTTCGTTGCGAGGGAAGCCTTCAGGGGCATCTGGCGCGGTTCCTGCGAAGCCAATTGCTGAGCTTTTTGCAATACGAATGGGGCGAATGCCGTCATCAACTTGGATGACCTCAACCCCGTGAAGAAATTGTTCAGGCATGGATGCCTCCTATGGTTTTGTAAAAGTGGGTTTCTTGGTTTGGATCAGTGCAGCTCATGAAAAATAGCGCCCCTTTTTTGCGTGAGATATGACGCCGGGTTTTGCGCTCGCGGACGTAGCGTCTCTTTGTTCCGGCGCGCACAGCGGGCGTTTCCCGAAAGCGATATTTGCGCTGCCACAGCGTTGCCGCAGTGTCGTTCATTCTGTTGCGCCCAGGTCGAAACACGGATTTGCGCAACGTCCCTGTTTTGCGTTTGCGGCGCGCCAGTTTCTTGAAGATGCGAGATATGAGGCTCATGTGCGGTATCCCCCAATCACATCCTCAAGGCTGGCGTAGCTGTCGCGATATTCAAACGATCCGAACTGCCCGCCAATGCGCACGGCAAGGAATAAAACAACGCTGATCAAAAGCGCTGCAGGCACGGCAATTAGTGACCAGACCACGGGTTGTGAGACCGCATCGCGCAGCATGGCCGTGAAGAACTTCCAATCACAGCGCGCCCGATCCCAACGATCACCGCCAACGGCATAGCCAAAATCATGGTGACGCCAGCTTGCATCTTTAAAGAACCAGCTCGCGGTTTTGGTGATCAGATTGCGCATGTTATTAGGCAACCAGTACGGCCCAACACCATTGCCGAACTGGCGTTGTTGTTGCGTGGTTAAATCATGGAATGATGGGCGGCTCATACTCTGCATCAGACCGCACCCCAAAAGTTGTCATCCGCAAAGTTAGCGGGGATTGGGTTCGTGTTTTTCAAAACCCGCGCCGCATGGATGTGTTGCGATTTATGGGCCATGGCGGCATTGCCAAAAGCCACGACTTGCGCAGGTCCCATGGGCACCAGCGTGTTGTCAGCAGCCAGCCACACAAAAGGCGTGGCGGGGTCTGCCCAATTGACATCATCGCCTGCCTTGCCTGCCATCAACGCACCAATGGCCGATGTGGTGGCACCCGTGATATTGGCAAGGCTTTCAGGGTCGGCCTGGAAGATATGGCCCTCAAAGTTGAAGCCTGCCGTGATGCGCCGGTTGCGTTCCGCGTCAATATCAGCACCCGATACAAGCGGCGCTACATGTTGCCATTCACCAGCAACATCATTCCATTGATGATCATCAGATGGTCTCCCAGGAAGCGCGATCGTTCCCTCAGGATATGAGGCCAAAAGATCAGGGGTTGGTTCCGATACTACTGCCCACATGCCTTTGGAGGAATGGAAAAAATAATACAGCATCAGCTGATCTCCCAGAATGTGGATGTGGTTTTGTTAACTTTGTAATGTTCCCATGGCATCACAAAAAATGACCCTTGATCATATGCGTTGACCAGAGGATGAGACACCCAAACCACCCCATCAACAGATGTGGATAGTGTGGTGTTTGAATTCGCCTCAAAAAGGATGTGCCGCATCTTTGGTGTGTTGTTATGGATGGAAAGATTGGCTGGCCGCAGTCCCGTGACATCCGTTCGGGTCTGACCGACGCCAAACACATGTTCAGATAATGCAAAGCCTGCATTGGTCAGAGCTTGCGCTACTTTTAAGGCGGTCATGACTTTTGTGTCATCAACGCCAGCTTCAGCCTCTGCCTGTGTTGCCACGCTGGTCAAAAGTTGTGCGAGATCAGCCATGCCCCCGGTTAAAGCCTGATCAGCAGCTTTCATACAGAATAAGGCCGCGATATTACGCGGGCGAGTTTCATTTGATGTTTGAACAGTACGTGACGCATCAAAGCCAACGCTACCGCCACCCGCAACACCGTCGCTGCCACTGCCAGTGACTGACGTAGACTGTACGTAAAACGTGCCCGTTTTGATGGAATTGTTATCATTAACATTTCCGTCAAAAGTACCAACAATGTTTTCGATTGCCCAACTCTGTGCCGATCCCAACACGCGCCCCGTATCCACACCACGCCCAGCATCCAAGCCGCGCATGAATTCACCGCGATAATCCGGCAAAAGCGGATTACCAATGACATCGGTCACCACACCGGGTTGCGCCAAAAGATGCGTGCGCAAATCAGGGTAAAGTGCCGTGACTGCGGAACCGTCACAGACCACCCAACCCGCAGGCGCAACGCTTGAATGGAAGCCCGAAACTTGACCGATTGGCACCCCTGCGCCATCGACTTTGGTAGACAACGCGGCGATCTGCGCCAACAACGCAGCCAGTTCACTTTCATTGTCGCCAATCGCAGCGGCCAGTTCATTCAACGTGTCCAACGCACCAGGCGCACCATTGACCAAAGCAGCAATAGCCGCATTGATCTGGGCAGAGACGTCAATATTCCCAAGTGCCAATTTCAGAGCCTCAATTTCTTGCTTGTTATAGAGCGTCCGGTTCGCAAGCTGTTGGGCTGCAATATTCGGGCCACCTGTCTTTGTCGCAAGATTAGGTGGCCCTCCCATGACGGCAGTGCTTGTTTCGACTTGGAAAATTCCAGGTGTAAATTCAGCAATTTCAACAAGATCAGCCATCAGGCAACTCCATAAGTATATGAGCCGTCATAGGTGATGCGGCCATTGTAAGAATTCAGGGCTTCGGTGAAGAATAAGCCCTTTAGGTGGCACCGTGCTGGGGCCACTAGGCGCAGAATGGCGCGCACCTGCGCAGCCTGCTCAATCGTAATCGGGCGAGTCAGATAAACGCGATATTCTGCCCAATGATCAGGCTCGGAATACGTGATTGATCCGTCATATTTGTATGCGCCGTCGTAGGTTTCATAGCCGTAACGCTCAACCACTGTGGCGTCGCCATAACCCGCAGCCTTCAGGGCGCGCCTGACAGATTGCAGCGTGCCTTTGACGCGGTGAATGCTCACAGATTCACGAATGGATGCGCGTTTGGTTTCCTCGCTCCAACCGCTATCCCAAAAATCCACAGACAGCGCCCAAGCAAGCCAAGGCAGCAAATGCACCGGGCATGTGTCTGGGTTCATCAAAGCCGCAACAGGCGTGAGATCTGGACGGCTCACGGCAATGCCACGTTCGCAAGCCAATTCAACACGGGTGGCATTGGGGGGCAAAATGCTATCAGACATTAAAGCCCCCAACCGTCAGGATCGGGGCCGCACCGCAAAACGCAGCCTCATCCGGTGCAATCACCAGATCAACGGCAGGCACAATCAGATCAATATTCTGCACACCGGGCCGAAACAGCGCCGCCGTTAAACCCGCCCGGGTGATGTCATGGCCAAGATTGTGATGGACCGCGATGAACTCAGCAACCTCAGCCTGGGCTGCCGCGAGGATCTGCGCACTGTCAGCGCCGGGCATCAAAGTCAGCACGGCTTCAATGCTGTAAAGAGTGATTGAAGCGGCTTTTACAGTCACGAGATCACACAGCGGGCGGGTCTCATCCAGCACATCCACAACCAATGCCAATAGTGCTGCAGAGGGGGTGCCATCACCACCATGGGCCAGCACAGCAACCTCAACTTCACCCGGCGCGGGGCGGCTGACAGCGGCATCTTTCACCGCACCATCGGCAGAGATCGCATGGAAAATATAAGCCCCGATTGTGCCCGCAGATGTGTGACCTTCAAGCGAAAGCTGGGTGCGCGCACGCAGGGCGGCATCATCTTCCAGGATCTCAGGGATCGGCGGGTCCACCTGATCATCCCCGGCCTGAATGATCAGACGTTCCACGCCCCAAAAGGCCGCCAAGCCATCAAGATTGGGACCAGTCGCCAGCGCCAACATGCAACCGCGTGCATCGTCATTGAACTCTAAGCGATCCAAAAACCGAAACCATGCACAGACCCGCAACAGTTTGCTGACAGGTTCACTTTCCAGTGCCAGAAACGGTGCAAGTTCAGGCATGGCTTGAATGGCCTCAAGCTTCATATCGGCCAGTAAGACCTCATATGCGGCGGGTTTGATGATATCCGGCGCGGGCAGTTTTGAGAGATCGACCTGAGAAAAGCGGCTCATGACGCGCCCCCAGTATTGAAGGGATTATTGACGAGATCCACCGCGACCGGCAGCACACGGCTGTCGCCGGTGACCTCAGCGCTCAGTTCAAGTTCGGCAAAGCCAGCGCGGGCTTGGGTGATCTGCACGCGCTCAAGCTTCAGGCGCGGCTCCCATCGATCCAGCGCCTCAGCAGTTGCCTGATAGACATCAATCAGAGTTTCGCCATTGATGGGCTGGTCAATAATGTCAGGCAGGTCAGAACCATAATCACGCAGCATAACCAGCGTGCCTTTGGGCGTGGTGAGGATGTCAGCGATGGATTGCGCCAAATGCGCATCCCCCGTGATCCTACGCCCCGTCTGGCGATCCATGCCTGTGCTGACAGCAATGTTCATTTGCGCGCACGTTTCTTGGTTTCGGTTGCAGCTTTTGCGGCAAGGCCTGTGGATTTGACCAAAGGATCATCCAGCGCGCCGGTCAGCTCAACTTTGGGGCTTGCGTCTGAGGCCAGTGTCACCTGTTCATATTTGGCCGCATGTGCGGTCATCCGCAGGGACGTGCCCTTGGCGCACCATTTGCCAGCAATCCAGCCGTCAGCATTTGCGATATAGTCCTGTGGTTTTTCCATCAGTTGGGTTCTCCTGTATTTGCGGGACCGGGTTTGATGCCGGAATGCGTGTGGTGAACAAGGCTGACACCGCTGGCGATCACGTCACCAGAAACAATCATCGTGCCGTTCACGTGGATCTCGCCGCCATTGAGATTGATCATTGGCGTGCCGGCATCTGAACTGGGGGCATTGCCTGCATAGATTGAGCAAATGATCATCGCCTGCGCCATGTCACCTGAAGGTGCGGCGACCACGACTTGTTCGCCCTCACTTGGCATCCACCAGAATTGAATCGCACCGGCGCTGAGTTGCCCCACCTGAATAAACGGCGTGAGAAGATCCCCGATCTGCACACGCGCCGCAGATTTGGCAGGGTCCACAGCCGTGACGCGGCCCACGGAAATAATATTGGCAATCCGGCGATCTGCTTCTGAATCGGCATATGACATCAGCTTGCCCCGCTGATCGGCGTGCCACCGACATAGATTTGCGCGCCAAGCGGTGCCGGGCTGGATTGGAAAAACGTGATCGGTTGGTTCCAGGTCACCGCCCAAAGCGAGACGCCGCTGTCTTTGCTTTTGGCTGAGATCAGCGTGTGCATCGCCACGCCTTGCGCCTGACCACAGGCTGGATTACCCCAGTTTTTTCCGGGCACCAATTCCAGCAACACCTGGCAGATATTGGCGGCCGCCAGATCACGTTGCAGGCCAAGCGCATCTTTGCACACGACATAAGCCGCCATTGAAAGCAGGAACTCAGTGGAATGTCCGGCGTAACCTTCACCCTGTTTGGCCCCAAGTGTTGAGATCACAACGGCAGGTGACGTGAGGCCGCTTTTCTTCAGCTCTTCCAGCGAGAATTTTCCGGCATGTGGTTTGCAGGCTTTGAGATCCGGCAAGCGGATGCTGACCTCATCACAAATGATCTGTGGCAGGTTTGAAAGTGTATCGGGGGCGGCGCTCATTGCAGGGTCCCGTCCATATGGGCGGTCACGAGATCGCGCAGATCTTCAACATCATCAGATGACATGCCAAGATAGGGACGCTCAGGCATACCGCTGCCAATCTCTTCACCGCCAAGCTGGTGATGAGCGGCGTAAATCAGGTTTGAACCCACGGTGACATCGCTGCCCTGGGTATAGCTTTGCACGCTTTCGAGCAGGTTGTTTTCCCCAACCAAAAGCGAATGTTTGTCATGATTGCGGGTCTCATCATAAGCCTCAGACCATTCCGCCCAGGGCGTGCCATCGGGCGCTTCCTTGGTTTCAAATCGGTTCTTGGCAGAGCTTTCCAAAAGTGTCCCGGCATCATCAGCCAGCTGCGCCATTTCAAAACCCTGCAATCGCGCAAGCCTGCGGATCGCGTCATCAAGACCGGGTGCTGTCAGAGAAAGAGCAATGCCTGACATCTCAAAGCCCCCGCATTTTGGCACGGGTGAAGATGCGCTCCGGGCCACCGGATACAATCGGTTGCGGGCGAGCTGGTGCCGTGGTGCCGGGTGTTGGGTTTCCAGACGTTGCGCCGGGCATAATCAATGCCGCCGTGCCGCGCGCAATATCTTTGAGGTGCTTGATTGTATCTTCATAACGGCGGCGGTGTTCTTCGGTCAGCACGTCGCGCGACAAGGCCAGACGATAGACCGCGATATCGACGCAGAACTGCATCAGGATCGCAGGTGCGTTTGCCAGCGGAAGGCTGTAGCGCGCACCAATATAGCTGTCGATTTCCCCAGAGGCGAGATCCATGGCCCGCGCAATCGCCGGGGCATCGGCCACACCATCGCCATCCCGATCCGCTACATAAAGCGCATCCTCGGAATAGATCAGTGTGATATCTGCCTGACTGGCATAGGCCATGGATAAGGTCCGTTCTCTGGGGTGTGGAAATTAGTCTTCGGTGCTGTCGTCAGCGGGCAAGATTGTTGCCCACACCGCATCACGCTCAGCAGCTGAGATCTTGCCGAGATCATCCGACAACAGCGCATTCAGCGCATCAACGCGGGGCTTGCCGTCTTTCTGGAAATCTTCCGGGCTCAGCGTTTGGATCGCTTCAGAGATCTGCGTGGCACGATCTTGCAATTCTGCCGCATCGGCATCAGAGGCGGGTTTGATGATCAGCATGCGCTCACCTGTGAGGCGCAGCCATTGCTCATCCGTGAAGTCTTTCACCTGAGCAATCACACCGGCTTTGCTGAATTGTTTACCGCAACGCCAAAAGCCAGTGGCAGCGCGCGCGGCAATGAGAACGGGTCCTGTGGGGATCATGGGATCTGCTTTCAGAAAATGGGGAGAGATTGACGGGCCGTGATGGCCCGCCCTATGTCAATTCTTGCGCTGGATTAGGTCAGCCAGGAGGTGTCGAGAACATCAACCGCGTTGTAATTGGCATTGGATGCACCACCATCGCCCAACATCACCTTCACGGTTTTATTGGCTTGCGACCGTAGTTTTGGACCAACTACCAGCAGGCTTGGCTTGATGCCCAATGGGCGACCATTGCTGTCTTTAAGCAGGCGCATCGCTTCAATCGCCGCGTCCAGGCTGTCGCCATCAAGGGCGGCATTGGAGGCATAGGCCATCTGCCACAGACCAAAGCCCACATTGCTGCGCGCATCGACACCGTAAAGGAATTCTTTGTTGTGGAAGACATGATCTGAGTGGTTCGGATCGGTGTGGGAGACAAATTCAGGTTTCTTGCGCTCTTGATGCACCATGGGTTTGAGAGGCCGGGTTGTATCCACAAGATACCACCAGGGATTGGTGCCAAGGCCTGAAGCATCCACATTGGACACGGCAGTTGCGGCACCAGCTTCATCGAAAGACGGGTGATCCGTGTCGAAGAAATACTGCCCGTCATAGCAAAGTTCACTGCGGCCCTGTGCCATCAGGCCAAAGGTCAGATCATCCGGCTGTTGCGCGGCACTGACACCCATTTCCTGAAACAATGGCGCGTAGATCCCAAGGTTGTCATCCTCAATATCATTGCGACCAACACTGACCGTGGCCTCAAAGTCTTTATTGGCGATGGAATAGCTATGGCTTTTCATATCTTTGACCGCACGCGCGCCAACCCATTCCCGCATTTTGGGGAACTTGCCGAGCCAACCATAGGTCTCAGAGGCTGAGGTTGAGGTGATCGTGGTGGCAACGCGATTGTAGTCGCTATCCGGGCGCGTCGCTGTGAACGCGTCTTGAAAGTTCTTTTTATAACCGACCTGAAGGGCGGTAAGAATGGCGGGGGTGACCATCATGGCAGATTACTCCTAGGATTTGCCTGCGATGAAATCAGCCTCTGACATGCCCAAGGCAGTGCAGACGGCCAGCTCATCGCCGGTCAATTTTGTGGTTTTGTTTTCGTCGGGGTTTTTGCCATCAAGGCCGCTGCCACCCGCGATCACAGGGGACGCCGCGATCATGCTTTGGAAACGCGCAAGCCCGCCTTCAGCCTGACAAGACGCCAGATGATAATCACGGCTGGCCGGTGCGATCTTGCCCGCAGTCACCGCATCATCAAGGGCGGTATTGATCGCCAGTTCTTCGCGCTCAGTCTCAGCCGCTTCAAACTGTGAAGCGCGATTTAAAGCCAGTTCAAAGTCAGCGCGCGGCACAAACAATGTCGGATCAGGCGTCTGCGCCCGGTTCATGGCTGTGGTTTCTGCCGCTTTCAACGCAGTGATCGCAGTCACAGCTTGCGCAGGCGTTGCATCGGAATTGAGGCCGAGCGCCTCAAGGACATCTTTGTCCATCAGGGTGTTCTCCTTTTCAGCGCCGTCACGATTGAGGGCAACAAGATCTAAGTTGGGATTATTGGTCAGACCCGCAGAAACCATGCGCGACACGGAACCTGTGCGTTTGGCAGCGGAAAACACGGGACTCAGATAGCGATAAGAACGCGCACGCAGCAGCGCTTCGCCATCTTCATTCCATTTGACGCGGCCCCAGAGACCGGTTGCGCGCGCTTCCATCTCATGGATCCAGCCCATGGCCGGTGCCGCTTCCGCACGCGCGCCCTTAATCTGGGTCGCATGTTCAAGGTCAATTGGCAGATCAATGCCACGGTTGCGGAAGGTATCAACCACCGCACCCGCGTCATTCATCGTCCAAACACGGCCATCAATGCCGCGAATGCCCGGGCCTGCCGGAATAAGCTGAACCCACTCCGGCAGATCGCCTTCTGCAAAGTTCAGCTCTAAGATTTCTAAAGGGGTCTGATCAGTATCCATGTGGCGACAATGCCAAACCCGCGCAAGGAAAAGCGCCCCGACAAGTGTCGGGGTCAGAAATAATCTGAAAGTAAGGGAAAAGGAATAATCGCGCGCCGAAACCTAAGGTCTCAGAAATAAGCCACAGAGCGCGATCCCTGCCAAAAGGCTACGACGCCCCGGAAAATTCCGCAAGCGCGCCACAGACCCTTTTAAACACCTTTTAACGGCGAAGGTGGGGGCTGGATGCGGCTGCACATAACTTGAAACGTGTGTCGCCATAATAAGGTATTATCAATAGGCCTCTTAGAGAGAGGTAGATCAGTTATGATAGAAATACCAAAATTACAGTATCGGCGGCCAATTTGTAATAATTCCACGTAGTGGGATAACGCAAGTTACGGTTTGTGCGGTAAAGATTAGGCACTTACGCTCACTTAACCAATGTGGAGATTAAAGTGGCTACGCGTGTTTTCTCAATGTACTCCCTTTCTGATCTGGGAATAACGCAAAGCAATTACAGCTTTGGATTTCTGAGCAACACAGGCTTTTTCACAGCTTCAGCAACTGCAGCGGCAACCTCTGTAACTCTTGAGGATACGGATTCTCAAAACAATATCTTTAATGATGGCGCACCAGGGAATTTCTTTGCAGCACCTACATCTCAATTATTGACGGGTACCGTAGATGGAACTGTATTTACAAATACTCCAAGCAATCCGGAGAACCAGTTCCGTGTCACTGACTCTAACGGTAATGTCGTCGGCTCGATCTATGATCTCCATAATGCAAACTCTGGGTCCTTTTCGTCATTGCAAGGCTATGTAACTGATTTCGTACTAATCCCGGGCGAAACATATGCAGTTGTCCGGCTTACAGTCCTTCCACGTCTGAATTACGATGACATAATCACTTGCTTCACACGCGATACCTTAATCATGACCGAATTCGGGAATGTACCCATTCAGTCTCTGACCGTTGGGGATAAAGTCGTGACGATGGATCATAATCTCCAGACTATACGCTGGATTGGGTCGCGTACGGTGGCAGGCACTGGTAATTTTGCGCCTATACGAATTAGCAAAGGCGCGCTGGGTAACACGCGAACAATGTATGTGTCACCAAACCATCGTATGTTAATCTCTGATTGGCGGGCTGAACTTTTATTTGCCGAAGAGCAGGTATTTGTAGCTGCAAAGGATCTGGTCAACGGTGACACCATATTCAAAGAGCCAAAAGACAGCGTTTGCTACATACATCTGTTGTTCGATCAACATGAGATAATCTACGCTGAAAACTCTCCGAGTGAGAGCTTCTTTCCCAGTTCTCAAAGCTTGCAGGGACAAGACTACGAAACGCAAAGAGAGATTCTGCTCCTCTTTCCAGAATTGGCCGTTCAGAATGCATTCCCCCTTCCTCTCGCACGACCAATGCTAAGATCCTTTGAAGGTAAATGTCTCGCAGAAATAGGCAAAGCGTAGTCAATTTGAGGCTCCAAATCCCACCAACCTCAACCCATCATCCCCCACGTTCTCAATCTTAACCCCACGCAGCCCCACATCGCTCCCCTCAATAACCAGCGCCTTGCCGTCATCCGCAACCACGGCCCGCCCGGTTTCCACAAGATCTGCAATCCCAGCCAGATCACCAACCTCCACCACATCGCCAGCCTCTTTCATCCCCGCCAGCGTCTCATCACTGACCTGGACGACACGCGACCGGCTGCCAATCGCACGGGCCAGATCCTCGGGCAACATCGCGACCGACACAGAGCCCTTTGCACTGCCATCAAGCAACCGCTGCATGCGCCAGCTTGTGGCCATGTCACGGGCGGCAACACGGGCAATGTCGGGCGTGGCCGCATCTAGTTTCTCAGCCAGCAACCGCTCCATATGACGCTGACGCACCAGCCCGGGGTTGCTTTCCCAACCCGGATCAATACCCGATGGCACAGGCTTAATCTCACCCGTGCGCGGATTGAATGTGTCGCGCATTGGAATGCGGGGGCTTTGCCCGATCCCACGGGTTTCCGCCTCACGGCGCGTGATCTGGCGCACGTGACAGGCGCAATTCCAACCATTGGGCGGATACCACGTCTGCCAGAATGGATCATCGACCTGCAGCACAAGGCCAGATTTGGCCTGGTGTGTTGGGCGATGCCGCTCACTTGGCCCCAGTAAATACACCAGATACGGCAAAGCACGTTTGCTGCGCTGGATGCGATCCCATTGCCCGGCAGCACGTGCGGATCTCATGTTGGCGCGGTAAATGGTTTTCAGGCGGCGGGGCGATCCAAGCCGCACGCTTTGAACCTTGCCGGTCAGCGGATCAATCTGATCCTTCACGCCCCACCAACCCAGACGACGCAAGCGCGGCTTTAGTTCACGGGCAAACTGATCATAAGGAATGCCCTCATCAATCGCCTTTTGCAGCGCACCCTGGATGCTTTCCAACACATCCACATTCATCGCCTTGGCGACGGTAAAGCCCACCGCATGTTCTTCCGGTTCCACATCATGGAAACTAAAGGCGGGCAGCAATTCTTTGTTGCGGAAGAACTTTGATACCTCAGGCGGCGGGCCGGGATTAAAACTATATCCGGGCTTATCTGTGAACTCAGTCATCCCGATGATCACCCAATGCACGGGCCTTTACAGCACCTTTCACAAGGCTTTCAATCAAGGCGCGGTTGTCCATTTGCGGGAAGACTCAGTCAGCATTTTCTGCGCTTCCTCATAATCCGTGGCACTCTGCAAAAGCGCCACCACAGGATCTAAGACACCTGACAGCACATCTTCCCAAGTCGAAGATAGATCGCCTTCCAGCTCAGCCATGGCAGCATTGATATCCACGCTGGGCGCATCAGCTTGGTTGCGATGTTGCACCTCAGTTTCCGGTGTTGGTTTCTTGACAGGCGCGCCACCCATCACCTCATCATCGGCATCCGGCTCCGAGAACCTAAGTTTGGCGCGTAGTTCTGATTGCTTCACCCGCAGGCCTTTGCCAATCAACCGATCCGCATTCTTCAGGATCATGTCGACGTCTTCAGCTTCCTCAATCACGATCCGCAGCTTGGGATAACGCGCCTGCACCCCGTGATTGAGATCAACATAGGGACGCACAAGATCGCGGTTCAACGTGCCCGAAACAGACCGCGCATCTGAGGCCGCCACATCATGGCGCACCTCATTATGCACATTGGCCTGCGCCTGCGATGAGCCACTGTCTGAGGTCATGGTTTGACCAAGCACCGCCTTTGAGGTTTGCTCATCGGCCCAACGCGCCAGCTTTTCAAAAATGTCATTGCCGGGGCCATTGGCAATCTGTTCAAAATCAATGCGCATATTATCCGGCAGCACCGCCGCCGCATCGGTGCCGATATTGGCCACAGCACGAAACAGGATCTCGACATCTTCAGGCGTGGCGCTGGGGCCATAACGGCCAAGGCGCAGTGGCAAACCGTAGGTTTCAATAAAGGCGATCCAATCCTTTGTGGTGTAGCTTTTGCACATCCAGCCAAAGGCCACGAGACGCGCTAAACCACCGCGACCAGCAAGGCCTGATTTCAGGCGGGCTTGGTGGCTGATCCATTTGAACGGCGCAAGCGGCACGCCATCCACCATGTCTTCCTGATCAATCAACCGAACCTCGCGCCCAGTGTCGCGATCAAACATAAAGAAACGCGGGTCACGATAGATGAACTCATCAATCCACCATTTGTCTTTGCTACGCCCCCATAAAAGTTCCACCTGGGAAAAGCCTTTGCCAAGCGCATCCAGCATATCTTCCACCAGATCCGCAAAGCCGTCGTGCTGGGCCAAATGTTCGCGCACATCATCGGCAATCTTTACATCACGCGCATCATCTGAAGCAGGCGTGACCGTTGGCACTACGCTGGACACCTTACGTTTGCGCACCCCAAGCACAGAGGCATAATGCGGATCGCGTTCTTCCATTTCCTCGGCCAGCACCAGATAGTCATGCAATTGACCTTCAGCCGCTGCCTGCAAGATCGACGCCAGCCGCGCCGGTGTCAGGCCCGAGGCCACCGATGGGGCCCATGCATCACGAATGGATGTGATGCCGGGTTCCGCGACCTTTTGGGTCAGAAGGTTTTTGCGCAGCGGGTTTTTAAACGCGCGGCCATATTGATTGAGAACGGCCATCACCATATTCCTTTGCGTGTTTTAAATCCTGCAGTCAGTTTCAACAGGCGGATCTGATCTTCCTGGACGCGGTGCAGCGTCGCAGGCGTGACCGGGCGGTAAACATAGGGTTGATAGGTGGTTTGTGATGCGGCAACGGCCAGCGCCATGGCCCAGAACCTATCGGCGTGGCCATCGGTGTCACTATCCGCCACAAGGCGACGAATGCCCGTGGGGCCAGTCATAGATTTGATCGCATGAAGATCGGCGCGCAGATTTGGATCACCTGCCGGGATCATACTTTTGCGGTCCTGCATGCTTTGCTTGAGACCCGTCGCCAAATCCAACTTGCTGCCAGATCCAAAGATCACGCCATCAACGCGATCTTCGCCATGGGCGGCTTTGGCATCTTCCACGGGCTTCTCACCCATGCCCGTCTGATCCATCGCGCAACGCACAACATGATAGCGCCGAAACACATCGGCCAGCAGGCGATCTTGTTCGGCAAATTTAATGCGACGCCGGGCAATGACTTCCCGGGTCACAAGCTGATCGCCCACAAGTTCCATCACCCAGATAACAAAGAGGTCATTGCGCGCCGCGATATCAACGCCAACAAAGCAAGGGCCTTTGCGATAGAGCGCAGGGTGCCCGGCCAGTGGATGCTCACAAGCTGAGATCAGATCATAATCCAGCCATGAGGATGCCGCGTCCAACCACTTAAGCTCAAATTCCTGAGACCAGGCATCCTCATCGGCCATGCCAGAACGCAGCTCATCAATATCAACATCAAGGCCCTGTTTCACGGCCTCATAGATATCAACGTGATGTTTCGACCAGCCATTGGCTGCCGTGGTCATCAGCTCATAGAACTTATTGCCCTTGCCGTTTGGCGTGCTGATCACCCGGATTTTATGACCACCACGCGCCGCCACCGGAAAGGCAGATCCCCAGATCCTGCGGCTGTCTTGGTGGAAGGCAAATTCATCAAACAACATATTGCCGCCAAAGCCACGCGCCGCATCCGGGCTGGCTGAAATAGCTGTCACACGCGACCCACCGGGAAAGCGCACTTCCTGCGCTTTATATGTCGCCTCAGCCACATCAACAAAATGAGTATCACCATTTTGGGTCACCTCGCGTTTATGGGCAGGCACGTGGAAATCCTCTTCCGAGAACTCTGGGCGACCCTTGCGCGCCAATGTTGAATAGGCCGCGTAATAGGCCTTCACCATGGGTTTTAAAGCGTCTTCAATCGCCTCTTTCGCCGTGGCTTCAGAACGTGACAAGATCGTCCAGCGGGCTTTGGTGTTGGCAATCTCAGCATCAATGCAATCCTCAACAATCTCACCGCTGGCCCCAAAGGTTTTGCCGCCACGTCGGGTGAACATGCCGATTTTGAAGCGGGTATCATCTTCCAACCAAGCCTTTTGATATGGCAGGAATTTAATGACGGGATCGGTCACGTCGCCACCATGTTCAGCATCAACCGAACCCCATGATTTCTTTGGCTTTGCGCGCGGCTTCCGCCTCGATATCGCCAGCCTCAACCGCTGTTTCCAGTTTTTCCACTTGGGCGGCGCGCTCAGCTTTCAAAATACCATCGCGCAAAGACGTGGACCGGATCAGGTTATTGAGGGCTGAGGTCAGATCTTTCATGCCACGCGGATCAGGCAACTCATCCGTGGTCGCCATCATCATCTGAAGCCGCCATTGAATCGTGGTCAATTGCTGGAACAGGGCCGAGGTCACATCGACCTCATCTTTCAAGCTGGCCTTTTCCAGAAAGCCACGGATTTCATCTGAGGCCTGTTCCTGCATCTTCGCGAAGGTCTGGAATTCTTGGCCATAGCTGTGCAGGGCAGATTTGCCGATGGTCAGCTCAAGCCCTTCCTCAGCCAAGCGGAAATTCAAGCTTTCCGCCAGATCCTCATAGCCCGCAAAGCCGCGTTCCTTCAGCTCATCTTGAAGCCAAAGGCGCAGCTCGCGGGGGAGCAGGTCAATTTTGCGTACCGGTGGCATGATCAGCCTCGCGGGGATGGGCGTTGAATGTCGGGATGACGTGCGGCCCCTGTGGCCAGCTCAACGCCGCGCATGGTGGCCGTGACGACCACAAAATCAGCGCCATCATCATAGGTGGCCATGCCGTTTTCCCGCAGCCATGCCAGTTCTGTCACGATCTGGTCGCGTGTAGATGCAACGCCCACGCCCTTAAGAACATCGCCGAGGATTGAGGCGTTGGACGTATATTCCTGACACCCCTCAAGGTGGCGCAGAATGGCAAGGCGGCGATGTTTGGCCACGGTCTTTTGATAGGCGCTCATGATTTGCCTCCGTCAAGTAAATGGGTTTCGTGGCGGTTCACAATGGCCTCAGTGCGGGCCATGCTTTCAGACATGCCGCGCATGGTGGCGCGCAGGGCTTTCATGTCGCCACCGATTTCCGACAGGGTCAATTCCAGCCGGTGCAAATCCGTGTTTTTGGGCATGTTGAGTTGCGCGGTTTCCATCGCTGCGATCCGCAATTCATGATCCGCGAATGTCTTGCGGCCCAGCTCAAAGCGGTGTTCCACATCTTTCTTGCGCGTGGCAAAGAAGGTGAAGACAACAGCCCCGAGTGATAACCCGAGGCTGGCCAGTTTGATAATCGTGTCGAGATCCAGGTTCACCCTTGCGCCCCTTTCAAATCCGCAATCACCGCGTCCTTAGATTTGGACCCAGAGGATGACCCAAAGAAGAAATTTCCCACCTGGCTGGTCATTGTGCCAAGCGCGCCCATCATGATCAAAAGCACCTCACTGCCCTCAGCGGGCAGGCCAAAGCGAAAGATATAAGCCAGCACACCAAAGAACCCGATGATGATGGCAAGGCCAAGCACTGAGGGCGTCCAATCTTTCATCTGCACTTGGCGCTGGCGGGCACTGTTGCGATCATCTGCAGCAATGCTTTCAAGCTTAATGTCAGCCTCTTCCATCTGGGCTTTGAACTCATATTCAAGTTCTTTCAACCGCACGAGATCAGCACCACTTGCGCCGGTGATGGCCGCCTCAACCTCGGCAAAGCTGGCGTCATCCTTCCCGAGGATTTTTGCAGCAATGGCGCGTGTGGCAACACCCGCCAAAGGGCCACCAAGGGCCGTGGCCAATGTCGGGGCGACGGTGGCAATGATGTCTTTAATGACAGAATTCTTCATGTCTTTGGTCCTGTTTCAAATGTAATTTCGGCGGCGTAGCGGGCGACAATCCAACCAGTCTGGCCGCCGTAAAGAACTTGCGCCCAATCGCGCCCGTTGAACGTGCCTTTGCGCAGGACTGGCAAGATGGCTTGATCCGGGATCTGGGCGATGGTGTTGGGATTGAAGGATGGCCAGCGGCGCAGGTTCAACGTGTCGCCGGGCGCATCCACTTGAATGAGTTGATTGGTATCTGTGAGGGCGGTGGATTGTCCATCTGCCGCATCCTCAGCCGGATCATCACGCCCCAAAACACGTGCTTTGATATGGCTCAGTGGGAATAGTGGGTTGGTGTCCATCTTGCGCCCCGGCGAGATATACCAATGGGTCACAATGTCTTTGAGGTCAGCACTTGCGCCAAACAGCGCCTGCAATAATTCCAGAACTGCATCAATCTGTGGCTCAGGATATGGCATCCAAAGACCCGCGCCATGTTCCGGCGTGGTGATGTCCTGAATGCCATGTTCCTCAATATCAAAAAGCTGGCCAAACCATGTGCGTGCATTGGATCCTGCACGCGTCATGCGCCCCGGGTTTACGATCTCAATGCCGATGGAAAACCCATTGCAATGATCGCGCCCGTGATAATGGGATTTGCCCGCATGATTGGCGCGGCGATCAATCGGCACTTGTTGCGTCACGGTGCCATCAATTTCCACGACAAAATGCACAGAGACCTTGGCCTCATTGTCTCGCAGGAAGCGCGCGGCAGAGCCCGTATCAAGGCGGCTGGCCGTGTCATGCAGAACGACGATTTCCGGGGTGATTTCTCCCCCGGTCCAGCGTGCAGCATTAAAGGGATGATCAACCAATATCTGGTTTTTAAATTGCATTGCGGGGGCTCCGTCCGTTTGGATTGAGCTTCGCAAAACCTGCATGCAATAAGCGCCCCGACAGGTGTCGGGGTCATGGTTGAAAGGCTATTTAAAAGGGATTATGAAAAGAGATCAGACTGGCGATCATCTTTAAGGCTGCGCACCACCCGTTCCACAGTTCGGGTATGAACGTCAACCTCTGCAGCTATCCGGGGCTGGCTCAGGCCAAGCCGCCAAAGTTCCTCAATACGCGCACGACGCCCATTTGCGCCGCCGATATTGCCGCAGGGCACAAGCAAAGTGCCGCAGCCCAACAGGTTAGACAGCTGACGGGCAGCGGTGATGCCAACAAGCCCGGCCAATTTGCAGTCCTCATTTGGCGAATGTGGAATATAGACCTCACGCCCGCCACGGGTTTCCGCAAGGCGCACCGCCACATCCACGCTGATTTCCTCAGCGATATACGCCAGAACACCCGGCAGATATGGTTTGAACGCCTCACGCATGTTCAGGCACCTGAACCTTTTTTATCAGATAACGCGGCTCGCACATCGACTGCTTTCTTGATATGAAAGCTGGGCTCTCCATCGGCAACCTTCTGATATTGGCGACGCTTGAGAATTTCCAATTTTTCCAACATAGCTTGCGCAAGCGCGTCATAATCATGACCAGCGCGCCGGGCCGCATCAAAAACCAAAAAGATACAATCAGCAAATTCATGCGGATCTTCAGGACATTCGGCTGCTTCTTCAGCCTCTTTAATCAAGTGCTTTAAGGGGCCAAGTGGTCCCCGATCTGAACCGAAAGTTTTCTCTGACCATTCGGCATGCGCTGTATAAATATCTTTCATTTTGAAAGCTCCACGCCAGCGCGGGCGCACCAATCTTTCAGCGCTTCTACCACCGCCCGGATCTGGGCCGGTTCGCGCAGGTGATCAATATCAAGCGGCACATGGCCCCAAGTCTTCTCAAACCGGGACCGCACAAAGGCATTCAAGCCTTTTGCACCGGCCACTTTGGCAACGCCTGCTTCATGCAACAGACGCCACATAACATGACAAAATCGGATATCT
Source organism: Halocynthiibacter namhaensis (assembly GCF_000812685.1). Classification (GTDB taxonomy): domain Bacteria; phylum Pseudomonadota; class Alphaproteobacteria; order Rhodobacterales; family Rhodobacteraceae; genus Halocynthiibacter; species Halocynthiibacter namhaensis. Next base: position 1,063 of record NZ_JWIF01000015.1, on the reverse strand, counting down.
GGGCGATCAGAGGCGGGACGCTTTGCACTGCGATCAGTCGGGCGAAACCCGCGCACTTTCAACTCACCCACAAGCTTGTTCAACTCAGCCTCAGACATATCAGACATGGACGATTTGCCCGTGGTCACCAATTGCAGATCACGCCGTGTATCCGCATCAAGACCAAGTTCACGACAACCGACATGCACCAGTTTTTGCAAGGAACGAATGCTCATAATCACACCCCCGCCAGATCAAGTGGGATGGGCTTTTTATCGCCACTGTCAGGATCGACAGAATAGAACCGCACATAGGTTTTAGAACTGGTAACGCGCACCGCGTCAGAGATCGCCTCCATCGCGCGTTTCCAGTCTTCATCCGTGATATCCAGCTTGCGCAAACCCAGCACCCGCCCAGTATCAATCCGACCCGCTTTGTTCACTTGAAACGCATGATTGATCAACACGCGCATGTTGTCATTGCTGCCAACAGACCAGCGCTCAACGCAGGCATCAATCAGGGCTTTTGCGGCGTCTAATTCCGGGCCAAATGACAGGCTGTCAGACACAGAAACCTGCAATTCAAGCGTGCCATCATAGCTACGCAAAGTCATGTTTCCCTTGGCACCACCTTTGCGCGCCTCATATTTTTCCAACACCAGATCGCGAAATGCCCAGGCCTCATCCAAGACCGTTTCCCGGAACGCCGCCAAGGCATCACGCAGGGACATGGCCCCGCAACTCAGGCGGCGCACCACCTCATCCTCAAGCTTATGTTCCGGCTTTACTTTCGTCAGGGGGATCAGCGCGCCCTGCGCGTCTTGCATATATCCTTCGGGGGTCATTTTAAGTTCCTGTTTTTGGGACATCGGGGAGAGAGTAAGATCAGACATAGGTTTGTTTCCCATCATCCAGCACAGCGTCGATAAGTTCATCTTCCGCGATTGTGGTGATGAGTTTGGCGGCCAGATCAGACACGCTCATCTTGCGCCGTTTGGCATAGGGAAGGATCATGGCGCGCACAGATTTTGGCACCGTATAATCCAGTGACTTGCGGTAAACTTTCAATCCATCAGGAAACACGT
>NZ_JWIF01000014.1 GCF_000812685.1 Halocynthiibacter namhaensis | reverse complement strand
CCCCAAGGCCAAGCGCTTGCGATTGGCTCAGCCCCATTGCCTTGCGCCACTGCGCCATGGATGCGCCGGATTGCTCGGCTGAGATATCAAAGGCCACGCCCATCTGGGCCGCATCGCGCGCAAATGCAATAAGCTGGGCGCGTTCCTCATCATCGGGCAGCGCTGAATCAACCACACCGGCCTGACCTGCCGCCTCAATGATTGCCGCAATGCCCTCGGCGGCTATGGGGAGCGCGCCGGATGTGGTCATGGCGAGAATGTCTTCCTGCATCTGGGCAAGGCCGTCCGGGCTGTCAAAATCCACGACTTTCGAGACACCGGCCATGGCGCTTTCAAACTCAATCGCGGGCTTTAAAGCCTGATAAAACGCATACCCCGTGGCGGCGATGCCAAGGGCTTGCGATTGCAATCCTTGCATGCGGGCTTGGTTGGCGGCGAGCTGTTCATTTGACCAAGCCACACCAGCGCGCCCGGCCTGTTCCGTCGCCGCACCAATGCCGCGCAAAGCACTTACAGCCCCCGCCGCTGGCCCCGAGACCTGATCGACCAGTTTTAAGATCATCGCAACATTGAGATTGCCGGTGGCCATGGGAGTTAGTCCTGTGTTGTGGCGTTCTGGGCTTCATGGCGGGCGCGGGCTTTTTCACGCCAGCGGGCGAGCTCTTCCACGGCCATTGTGTCCATGTCAGCAGGCGACCAATGGAAGGCAGAGGCGATGTCAGCCATCGCCTCTTCAACATCATCGGGGAGTTTTAATTCGCTTCCAGTTCCAGAACCTGTCCCTCCAACTGGCTCTTCTTCACGAAAAAAAGCACAGTCTTCCCCGCGAGATCCGTGAGGTCTGCAGGATCCAATGCGCCGATCTGGGCGGGCGACAATGGCGGCTGCGTGATACGCGGCAGCAGCTTGATCATGGTGTTGGTTTCCATGCGCATGATATCCACGAGGGAAAGCCCACGCAGCTCACCGCTGGAAGGTTTGCGCAGGGAGATTTCTGAGACCTGTTTGCCGTCGATCTCGACAGCGGTGGCAAGGGCGACAGTGTTCATTTTGGTGACGTTTGACATGGGATTTAATCCAGTTTGAAAGAGGGTTTAATCAGGCGATCACATGCCGCCTGAAGATGTTGGGAAAGTCAGATTGGGCGCGTGATCAGAGACCCATGGCCGCACGGATTTGAGCAAGCTGATCGACGCCACCGATCACGCGTTTGCCCGCCTCGATGTCGATTTCAAAAAGCTCATCGCCATTATGCAGCATGCGAAAACAATCGACTTCCAGCGTGAGTTTCAGGGGCACATCAGAGCCCGGTTTGAGATCACTGAAGTTGACCATCGACCAACGCCCGCCAATGGTGGCAACAAAGCTGTCTGCGGAAAAATCATGTTCGCCCATGGCGCCGGGGCGCAGGGTCATGCGTTGGCGTGTGCCAAACATTTTGATCAGCTCAGGCGGCCAATCGGCCAGGGTCACTTCGGCCTTCATAGCTTCCATGCCCATGTCCTGGGCCATGGGGCCATCCATGCCACCACCCCGGTGGCTGGCCAGTTGCAGTTTAAGCTCTGGCAGTTTGCCCTCAAGCGCGCGGCCAGCATAGCTGACGCCATCAATAAAGGCGCTGAAGTTGCGAATTTTACGCGGGTATTGCATCTCGCATATCCTTATAAATTACGGGAATTGAAAGGGCGCTGCATGCGCCCCCATTGTTAGGCGGCAGCACTCACATCTGAGATCAGCTCATCATAGTAAGTGCCATTGCGATGGGCGCGGAAAATCAGGTGTTCCAGCGGTGCCGGTGGCTCAAAATCAAAATCGATATAGAGCTTGCCTGATTTCAACGTGGTCTCTGTGTTGAGTTCAGGATCAAGCCAGCAATTGAACCCAAGCAATGCGCCGGAATTGATCAATTGTTGCCCCATCGCTTGCACGCCGTCACGAATATCCATGATCAGTTGGGCAGACATTGGACGATCCATTGCCCAAAGATGCGCTTGCTCAATGCTCTCATAGATAATGTCAGCTGTGCGCCGCACAGAGAGGAAGGCCCATTGTGCATCAGCACTGGTGCTTCGATTACCCCACAGGCGGAAGCCATTTCGGCGCACGATGGTGGCAACCTCGGCCTCATTCATGCGATTGGCTTCAGTTGCAGATGAAGACAGATGAAAACTGACAGGCCTTGCAGTACCAGAGATCCCACGGATCACTTGGTTGGAAGGTGACCACCAGAAACCTTTTTCGACGTCACGTTTGGCGATTAACCCAGCAATATAACCTGAGTTTGGCCGCGTGGTATAGGCGGCAGAATCCGTATCAAACACACGCACAGCAGGATCAACGATCAGCAAACGGTCAGAACCGTAGTTTTGCCGATCCAACTTCGCGTCTTCTTCTGTAGTATTTGGGCCATCTTTAACAACGATGGCACGCGTATTGTCACCAATAGTAATCAAGTTTGAAACCACTGGATTTACCCCATCGGCAGGTAATCCAGTTGTGAACCCTGGCGCAGCATTAATACGTGGGACGATGTCCAATTTATTGCCTGCGTTTTGCAAGGCCCATACGCCGGTCCCCGCCGTAGGATCGCCAACAACGTTAGCCATTGTTTCTGCAGCGCTTGAACCTTCAGGTACGAGGCTGACCACAACTTCACTAGCACCATTCTGATATGCTGCCATATAGGCATCTTTGAGTGTTCCTCCCGAGCCGAGTTGAGCCGCATCACGCGGCCCCTTAATCAGCACGGGTTCGTTGCGAGGGAAGCCTTCAGGGGCATCTGGCGCGGTTCCTGCGAAGCCAATTGCTGAGCTTTTTGCAATACGAATGGGGCGAATGCCGTCATCAACTTGGATGACCTCAACCCCGTGAAGAAATTGTTCAGGCATGGATGCCTCCTATGGTTTTGTAAAAGTGGGTTTCTTGGTTTGGATCAGTGCAGCTCATGAAAAATAGCGCCCCTTTTTTGCGTGAGATATGACGCCGGGTTTTGCGCTCGCGGACGTAGCGTCTCTTTGTTCCGGCGCGCACAGCGGGCGTTTCCCGAAAGCGATATTTGCGCTGCCACAGCGTTGCCGCAGTGTCGTTCATTCTGTTGCGCCCAGGTCGAAACACGGATTTGCGCAACGTCCCTGTTTTGCGTTTGCGGCGCGCCAGTTTCTTGAAGATGCGAGATATGAGGCTCATGTGCGGTATCCCCCAATCACATCCTCAAGGCTGGCGTAGCTGTCGCGATATTCAAACGATCCGAACTGCCCGCCAATGCGCACGGCAAGGAATAAAACAACGCTGATCAAAAGCGCTGCAGGCACGGCAATTAGTGACCAGACCACGGGTTGTGAGACCGCATCGCGCAGCATGGCCGTGAAGAACTTCCAATCACAGCGCGCCCGATCCCAACGATCACCGCCAACGGCATAGCCAAAATCATGGTGACGCCAGCTTGCATCTTTAAAGAACCAGCTCGCGGTTTTGGTGATCAGATTGCGCATGTTATTAGGCAACCAGTACGGCCCAACACCATTGCCGAACTGGCGTTGTTGTTGCGTGGTTAAATCATGGAATGATGGGCGGCTCATACTCTGCATCAGACCGCACCCCAAAAGTTGTCATCCGCAAAGTTAGCGGGGATTGGGTTCGTGTTTTTCAAAACCCGCGCCGCATGGATGTGTTGCGATTTATGGGCCATGGCGGCATTGCCAAAAGCCACGACTTGCGCAGGTCCCATGGGCACCAGCGTGTTGTCAGCAGCCAGCCACACAAAAGGCGTGGCGGGGTCTGCCCAATTGACATCATCGCCTGCCTTGCCTGCCATCAACGCACCAATGGCCGATGTGGTGGCACCCGTGATATTGGCAAGGCTTTCAGGGTCGGCCTGGAAGATATGGCCCTCAAAGTTGAAGCCTGCCGTGATGCGCCGGTTGCGTTCCGCGTCAATATCAGCACCCGATACAAGCGGCGCTACATGTTGCCATTCACCAGCAACATCATTCCATTGATGATCATCAGATGGTCTCCCAGGAAGCGCGATCGTTCCCTCAGGATATGAGGCCAAAAGATCAGGGGTTGGTTCCGATACTACTGCCCACATGCCTTTGGAGGAATGGAAAAAATAATACAGCATCAGCTGATCTCCCAGAATGTGGATGTGGTTTTGTTAACTTTGTAATGTTCCCATGGCATCACAAAAAATGACCCTTGATCATATGCGTTGACCAGAGGATGAGACACCCAAACCACCCCATCAACAGATGTGGATAGTGTGGTGTTTGAATTCGCCTCAAAAAGGATGTGCCGCATCTTTGGTGTGTTGTTATGGATGGAAAGATTGGCTGGCCGCAGTCCCGTGACATCCGTTCGGGTCTGACCGACGCCAAACACATGTTCAGATAATGCAAAGCCTGCATTGGTCAGAGCTTGCGCTACTTTTAAGGCGGTCATGACTTTTGTGTCATCAACGCCAGCTTCAGCCTCTGCCTGTGTTGCCACGCTGGTCAAAAGTTGTGCGAGATCAGCCATGCCCCCGGTTAAAGCCTGATCAGCAGCTTTCATACAGAATAAGGCCGCGATATTACGCGGGCGAGTTTCATTTGATGTTTGAACAGTACGTGACGCATCAAAGCCAACGCTACCGCCACCCGCAACACCGTCGCTGCCACTGCCAGTGACTGACGTAGACTGTACGTAAAACGTGCCCGTTTTGATGGAATTGTTATCATTAACATTTCCGTCAAAAGTACCAACAATGTTTTCGATTGCCCAACTCTGTGCCGATCCCAACACGCGCCCCGTATCCACACCACGCCCAGCATCCAAGCCGCGCATGAATTCACCGCGATAATCCGGCAAAAGCGGATTACCAATGACATCGGTCACCACACCGGGTTGCGCCAAAAGATGCGTGCGCAAATCAGGGTAAAGTGCCGTGACTGCGGAACCGTCACAGACCACCCAACCCGCAGGCGCAACGCTTGAATGGAAGCCCGAAACTTGACCGATTGGCACCCCTGCGCCATCGACTTTGGTAGACAACGCGGCGATCTGCGCCAACAACGCAGCCAGTTCACTTTCATTGTCGCCAATCGCAGCGGCCAGTTCATTCAACGTGTCCAACGCACCAGGCGCACCATTGACCAAAGCAGCAATAGCCGCATTGATCTGGGCAGAGACGTCAATATTCCCAAGTGCCAATTTCAGAGCCTCAATTTCTTGCTTGTTATAGAGCGTCCGGTTCGCAAGCTGTTGGGCTGCAATATTCGGGCCACCTGTCTTTGTCGCAAGATTAGGTGGCCCTCCCATGACGGCAGTGCTTGTTTCGACTTGGAAAATTCCAGGTGTAAATTCAGCAATTTCAACAAGATCAGCCATCAGGCAACTCCATAAGTATATGAGCCGTCATAGGTGATGCGGCCATTGTAAGAATTCAGGGCTTCGGTGAAGAATAAGCCCTTTAGGTGGCACCGTGCTGGGGCCACTAGGCGCAGAATGGCGCGCACCTGCGCAGCCTGCTCAATCGTAATCGGGCGAGTCAGATAAACGCGATATTCTGCCCAATGATCAGGCTCGGAATACGTGATTGATCCGTCATATTTGTATGCGCCGTCGTAGGTTTCATAGCCGTAACGCTCAACCACTGTGGCGTCGCCATAACCCGCAGCCTTCAGGGCGCGCCTGACAGATTGCAGCGTGCCTTTGACGCGGTGAATGCTCACAGATTCACGAATGGATGCGCGTTTGGTTTCCTCGCTCCAACCGCTATCCCAAAAATCCACAGACAGCGCCCAAGCAAGCCAAGGCAGCAAATGCACCGGGCATGTGTCTGGGTTCATCAAAGCCGCAACAGGCGTGAGATCTGGACGGCTCACGGCAATGCCACGTTCGCAAGCCAATTCAACACGGGTGGCATTGGGGGGCAAAATGCTATCAGACATTAAAGCCCCCAACCGTCAGGATCGGGGCCGCACCGCAAAACGCAGCCTCATCCGGTGCAATCACCAGATCAACGGCAGGCACAATCAGATCAATATTCTGCACACCGGGCCGAAACAGCGCCGCCGTTAAACCCGCCCGGGTGATGTCATGGCCAAGATTGTGATGGACCGCGATGAACTCAGCAACCTCAGCCTGGGCTGCCGCGAGGATCTGCGCACTGTCAGCGCCGGGCATCAAAGTCAGCACGGCTTCAATGCTGTAAAGAGTGATTGAAGCGGCTTTTACAGTCACGAGATCACACAGCGGGCGGGTCTCATCCAGCACATCCACAACCAATGCCAATAGTGCTGCAGAGGGGGTGCCATCACCACCATGGGCCAGCACAGCAACCTCAACTTCACCCGGCGCGGGGCGGCTGACAGCGGCATCTTTCACCGCACCATCGGCAGAGATCGCATGGAAAATATAAGCCCCGATTGTGCCCGCAGATGTGTGACCTTCAAGCGAAAGCTGGGTGCGCGCACGCAGGGCGGCATCATCTTCCAGGATCTCAGGGATCGGCGGGTCCACCTGATCATCCCCGGCCTGAATGATCAGACGTTCCACGCCCCAAAAGGCCGCCAAGCCATCAAGATTGGGACCAGTCGCCAGCGCCAACATGCAACCGCGTGCATCGTCATTGAACTCTAAGCGATCCAAAAACCGAAACCATGCACAGACCCGCAACAGTTTGCTGACAGGTTCACTTTCCAGTGCCAGAAACGGTGCAAGTTCAGGCATGGCTTGAATGGCCTCAAGCTTCATATCGGCCAGTAAGACCTCATATGCGGCGGGTTTGATGATATCCGGCGCGGGCAGTTTTGAGAGATCGACCTGAGAAAAGCGGCTCATGACGCGCCCCCAGTATTGAAGGGATTATTGACGAGATCCACCGCGACCGGCAGCACACGGCTGTCGCCGGTGACCTCAGCGCTCAGTTCAAGTTCGGCAAAGCCAGCGCGGGCTTGGGTGATCTGCACGCGCTCAAGCTTCAGGCGCGGCTCCCATCGATCCAGCGCCTCAGCAGTTGCCTGATAGACATCAATCAGAGTTTCGCCATTGATGGGCTGGTCAATAATGTCAGGCAGGTCAGAACCATAATCACGCAGCATAACCAGCGTGCCTTTGGGCGTGGTGAGGATGTCAGCGATGGATTGCGCCAAATGCGCATCCCCCGTGATCCTACGCCCCGTCTGGCGATCCATGCCTGTGCTGACAGCAATGTTCATTTGCGCGCACGTTTCTTGGTTTCGGTTGCAGCTTTTGCGGCAAGGCCTGTGGATTTGACCAAAGGATCATCCAGCGCGCCGGTCAGCTCAACTTTGGGGCTTGCGTCTGAGGCCAGTGTCACCTGTTCATATTTGGCCGCATGTGCGGTCATCCGCAGGGACGTGCCCTTGGCGCACCATTTGCCAGCAATCCAGCCGTCAGCATTTGCGATATAGTCCTGTGGTTTTTCCATCAGTTGGGTTCTCCTGTATTTGCGGGACCGGGTTTGATGCCGGAATGCGTGTGGTGAACAAGGCTGACACCGCTGGCGATCACGTCACCAGAAACAATCATCGTGCCGTTCACGTGGATCTCGCCGCCATTGAGATTGATCATTGGCGTGCCGGCATCTGAACTGGGGGCATTGCCTGCATAGATTGAGCAAATGATCATCGCCTGCGCCATGTCACCTGAAGGTGCGGCGACCACGACTTGTTCGCCCTCACTTGGCATCCACCAGAATTGAATCGCACCGGCGCTGAGTTGCCCCACCTGAATAAACGGCGTGAGAAGATCCCCGATCTGCACACGCGCCGCAGATTTGGCAGGGTCCACAGCCGTGACGCGGCCCACGGAAATAATATTGGCAATCCGGCGATCTGCTTCTGAATCGGCATATGACATCAGCTTGCCCCGCTGATCGGCGTGCCACCGACATAGATTTGCGCGCCAAGCGGTGCCGGGCTGGATTGGAAAAACGTGATCGGTTGGTTCCAGGTCACCGCCCAAAGCGAGACGCCGCTGTCTTTGCTTTTGGCTGAGATCAGCGTGTGCATCGCCACGCCTTGCGCCTGACCACAGGCTGGATTACCCCAGTTTTTTCCGGGCACCAATTCCAGCAACACCTGGCAGATATTGGCGGCCGCCAGATCACGTTGCAGGCCAAGCGCATCTTTGCACACGACATAAGCCGCCATTGAAAGCAGGAACTCAGTGGAATGTCCGGCGTAACCTTCACCCTGTTTGGCCCCAAGTGTTGAGATCACAACGGCAGGTGACGTGAGGCCGCTTTTCTTCAGCTCTTCCAGCGAGAATTTTCCGGCATGTGGTTTGCAGGCTTTGAGATCCGGCAAGCGGATGCTGACCTCATCACAAATGATCTGTGGCAGGTTTGAAAGTGTATCGGGGGCGGCGCTCATTGCAGGGTCCCGTCCATATGGGCGGTCACGAGATCGCGCAGATCTTCAACATCATCAGATGACATGCCAAGATAGGGACGCTCAGGCATACCGCTGCCAATCTCTTCACCGCCAAGCTGGTGATGAGCGGCGTAAATCAGGTTTGAACCCACGGTGACATCGCTGCCCTGGGTATAGCTTTGCACGCTTTCGAGCAGGTTGTTTTCCCCAACCAAAAGCGAATGTTTGTCATGATTGCGGGTCTCATCATAAGCCTCAGACCATTCCGCCCAGGGCGTGCCATCGGGCGCTTCCTTGGTTTCAAATCGGTTCTTGGCAGAGCTTTCCAAAAGTGTCCCGGCATCATCAGCCAGCTGCGCCATTTCAAAACCCTGCAATCGCGCAAGCCTGCGGATCGCGTCATCAAGACCGGGTGCTGTCAGAGAAAGAGCAATGCCTGACATCTCAAAGCCCCCGCATTTTGGCACGGGTGAAGATGCGCTCCGGGCCACCGGATACAATCGGTTGCGGGCGAGCTGGTGCCGTGGTGCCGGGTGTTGGGTTTCCAGACGTTGCGCCGGGCATAATCAATGCCGCCGTGCCGCGCGCAATATCTTTGAGGTGCTTGATTGTATCTTCATAACGGCGGCGGTGTTCTTCGGTCAGCACGTCGCGCGACAAGGCCAGACGATAGACCGCGATATCGACGCAGAACTGCATCAGGATCGCAGGTGCGTTTGCCAGCGGAAGGCTGTAGCGCGCACCAATATAGCTGTCGATTTCCCCAGAGGCGAGATCCATGGCCCGCGCAATCGCCGGGGCATCGGCCACACCATCGCCATCCCGATCCGCTACATAAAGCGCATCCTCGGAATAGATCAGTGTGATATCTGCCTGACTGGCATAGGCCATGGATAAGGTCCGTTCTCTGGGGTGTGGAAATTAGTCTTCGGTGCTGTCGTCAGCGGGCAAGATTGTTGCCCACACCGCATCACGCTCAGCAGCTGAGATCTTGCCGAGATCATCCGACAACAGCGCATTCAGCGCATCAACGCGGGGCTTGCCGTCTTTCTGGAAATCTTCCGGGCTCAGCGTTTGGATCGCTTCAGAGATCTGCGTGGCACGATCTTGCAATTCTGCCGCATCGGCATCAGAGGCGGGTTTGATGATCAGCATGCGCTCACCTGTGAGGCGCAGCCATTGCTCATCCGTGAAGTCTTTCACCTGAGCAATCACACCGGCTTTGCTGAATTGTTTACCGCAACGCCAAAAGCCAGTGGCAGCGCGCGCGGCAATGAGAACGGGTCCTGTGGGGATCATGGGATCTGCTTTCAGAAAATGGGGAGAGATTGACGGGCCGTGATGGCCCGCCCTATGTCAATTCTTGCGCTGGATTAGGTCAGCCAGGAGGTGTCGAGAACATCAACCGCGTTGTAATTGGCATTGGATGCACCACCATCGCCCAACATCACCTTCACGGTTTTATTGGCTTGCGACCGTAGTTTTGGACCAACTACCAGCAGGCTTGGCTTGATGCCCAATGGGCGACCATTGCTGTCTTTAAGCAGGCGCATCGCTTCAATCGCCGCGTCCAGGCTGTCGCCATCAAGGGCGGCATTGGAGGCATAGGCCATCTGCCACAGACCAAAGCCCACATTGCTGCGCGCATCGACACCGTAAAGGAATTCTTTGTTGTGGAAGACATGATCTGAGTGGTTCGGATCGGTGTGGGAGACAAATTCAGGTTTCTTGCGCTCTTGATGCACCATGGGTTTGAGAGGCCGGGTTGTATCCACAAGATACCACCAGGGATTGGTGCCAAGGCCTGAAGCATCCACATTGGACACGGCAGTTGCGGCACCAGCTTCATCGAAAGACGGGTGATCCGTGTCGAAGAAATACTGCCCGTCATAGCAAAGTTCACTGCGGCCCTGTGCCATCAGGCCAAAGGTCAGATCATCCGGCTGTTGCGCGGCACTGACACCCATTTCCTGAAACAATGGCGCGTAGATCCCAAGGTTGTCATCCTCAATATCATTGCGACCAACACTGACCGTGGCCTCAAAGTCTTTATTGGCGATGGAATAGCTATGGCTTTTCATATCTTTGACCGCACGCGCGCCAACCCATTCCCGCATTTTGGGGAACTTGCCGAGCCAACCATAGGTCTCAGAGGCTGAGGTTGAGGTGATCGTGGTGGCAACGCGATTGTAGTCGCTATCCGGGCGCGTCGCTGTGAACGCGTCTTGAAAGTTCTTTTTATAACCGACCTGAAGGGCGGTAAGAATGGCGGGGGTGACCATCATGGCAGATTACTCCTAGGATTTGCCTGCGATGAAATCAGCCTCTGACATGCCCAAGGCAGTGCAGACGGCCAGCTCATCGCCGGTCAATTTTGTGGTTTTGTTTTCGTCGGGGTTTTTGCCATCAAGGCCGCTGCCACCCGCGATCACAGGGGACGCCGCGATCATGCTTTGGAAACGCGCAAGCCCGCCTTCAGCCTGACAAGACGCCAGATGATAATCACGGCTGGCCGGTGCGATCTTGCCCGCAGTCACCGCATCATCAAGGGCGGTATTGATCGCCAGTTCTTCGCGCTCAGTCTCAGCCGCTTCAAACTGTGAAGCGCGATTTAAAGCCAGTTCAAAGTCAGCGCGCGGCACAAACAATGTCGGATCAGGCGTCTGCGCCCGGTTCATGGCTGTGGTTTCTGCCGCTTTCAACGCAGTGATCGCAGTCACAGCTTGCGCAGGCGTTGCATCGGAATTGAGGCCGAGCGCCTCAAGGACATCTTTGTCCATCAGGGTGTTCTCCTTTTCAGCGCCGTCACGATTGAGGGCAACAAGATCTAAGTTGGGATTATTGGTCAGACCCGCAGAAACCATGCGCGACACGGAACCTGTGCGTTTGGCAGCGGAAAACACGGGACTCAGATAGCGATAAGAACGCGCACGCAGCAGCGCTTCGCCATCTTCATTCCATTTGACGCGGCCCCAGAGACCGGTTGCGCGCGCTTCCATCTCATGGATCCAGCCCATGGCCGGTGCCGCTTCCGCACGCGCGCCCTTAATCTGGGTCGCATGTTCAAGGTCAATTGGCAGATCAATGCCACGGTTGCGGAAGGTATCAACCACCGCACCCGCGTCATTCATCGTCCAAACACGGCCATCAATGCCGCGAATGCCCGGGCCTGCCGGAATAAGCTGAACCCACTCCGGCAGATCGCCTTCTGCAAAGTTCAGCTCTAAGATTTCTAAAGGGGTCTGATCAGTATCCATGTGGCGACAATGCCAAACCCGCGCAAGGAAAAGCGCCCCGACAAGTGTCGGGGTCAGAAATAATCTGAAAGTAAGGGAAAAGGAATAATCGCGCGCCGAAACCTAAGGTCTCAGAAATAAGCCACAGAGCGCGATCCCTGCCAAAAGGCTACGACGCCCCGGAAAATTCCGCAAGCGCGCCACAGACCCTTTTAAACACCTTTTAACGGCGAAGGTGGGGGCTGGATGCGGCTGCACATAACTTGAAACGTGTGTCGCCATAATAAGGTATTATCAATAGGCCTCTTAGAGAGAGGTAGATCAGTTATGATAGAAATACCAAAATTACAGTATCGGCGGCCAATTTGTAATAATTCCACGTAGTGGGATAACGCAAGTTACGGTTTGTGCGGTAAAGATTAGGCACTTACGCTCACTTAACCAATGTGGAGATTAAAGTGGCTACGCGTGTTTTCTCAATGTACTCCCTTTCTGATCTGGGAATAACGCAAAGCAATTACAGCTTTGGATTTCTGAGCAACACAGGCTTTTTCACAGCTTCAGCAACTGCAGCGGCAACCTCTGTAACTCTTGAGGATACGGATTCTCAAAACAATATCTTTAATGATGGCGCACCAGGGAATTTCTTTGCAGCACCTACATCTCAATTATTGACGGGTACCGTAGATGGAACTGTATTTACAAATACTCCAAGCAATCCGGAGAACCAGTTCCGTGTCACTGACTCTAACGGTAATGTCGTCGGCTCGATCTATGATCTCCATAATGCAAACTCTGGGTCCTTTTCGTCATTGCAAGGCTATGTAACTGATTTCGTACTAATCCCGGGCGAAACATATGCAGTTGTCCGGCTTACAGTCCTTCCACGTCTGAATTACGATGACATAATCACTTGCTTCACACGCGATACCTTAATCATGACCGAATTCGGGAATGTACCCATTCAGTCTCTGACCGTTGGGGATAAAGTCGTGACGATGGATCATAATCTCCAGACTATACGCTGGATTGGGTCGCGTACGGTGGCAGGCACTGGTAATTTTGCGCCTATACGAATTAGCAAAGGCGCGCTGGGTAACACGCGAACAATGTATGTGTCACCAAACCATCGTATGTTAATCTCTGATTGGCGGGCTGAACTTTTATTTGCCGAAGAGCAGGTATTTGTAGCTGCAAAGGATCTGGTCAACGGTGACACCATATTCAAAGAGCCAAAAGACAGCGTTTGCTACATACATCTGTTGTTCGATCAACATGAGATAATCTACGCTGAAAACTCTCCGAGTGAGAGCTTCTTTCCCAGTTCTCAAAGCTTGCAGGGACAAGACTACGAAACGCAAAGAGAGATTCTGCTCCTCTTTCCAGAATTGGCCGTTCAGAATGCATTCCCCCTTCCTCTCGCACGACCAATGCTAAGATCCTTTGAAGGTAAATGTCTCGCAGAAATAGGCAAAGCGTAGTCAATTTGAGGCTCCAAATCCCACCAACCTCAACCCATCATCCCCCACGTTCTCAATCTTAACCCCACGCAGCCCCACATCGCTCCCCTCAATAACCAGCGCCTTGCCGTCATCCGCAACCACGGCCCGCCCGGTTTCCACAAGATCTGCAATCCCAGCCAGATCACCAACCTCCACCACATCGCCAGCCTCTTTCATCCCCGCCAGCGTCTCATCACTGACCTGGACGACACGCGACCGGCTGCCAATCGCACGGGCCAGATCCTCGGGCAACATCGCGACCGACACAGAGCCCTTTGCACTGCCATCAAGCAACCGCTGCATGCGCCAGCTTGTGGCCATGTCACGGGCGGCAACACGGGCAATGTCGGGCGTGGCCGCATCTAGTTTCTCAGCCAGCAACCGCTCCATATGACGCTGACGCACCAGCCCGGGGTTGCTTTCCCAACCCGGATCAATACCCGATGGCACAGGCTTAATCTCACCCGTGCGCGGATTGAATGTGTCGCGCATTGGAATGCGGGGGCTTTGCCCGATCCCACGGGTTTCCGCCTCACGGCGCGTGATCTGGCGCACGTGACAGGCGCAATTCCAACCATTGGGCGGATACCACGTCTGCCAGAATGGATCATCGACCTGCAGCACAAGGCCAGATTTGGCCTGGTGTGTTGGGCGATGCCGCTCACTTGGCCCCAGTAAATACACCAGATACGGCAAAGCACGTTTGCTGCGCTGGATGCGATCCCATTGCCCGGCAGCACGTGCGGATCTCATGTTGGCGCGGTAAATGGTTTTCAGGCGGCGGGGCGATCCAAGCCGCACGCTTTGAACCTTGCCGGTCAGCGGATCAATCTGATCCTTCACGCCCCACCAACCCAGACGACGCAAGCGCGGCTTTAGTTCACGGGCAAACTGATCATAAGGAATGCCCTCATCAATCGCCTTTTGCAGCGCACCCTGGATGCTTTCCAACACATCCACATTCATCGCCTTGGCGACGGTAAAGCCCACCGCATGTTCTTCCGGTTCCACATCATGGAAACTAAAGGCGGGCAGCAATTCTTTGTTGCGGAAGAACTTTGATACCTCAGGCGGCGGGCCGGGATTAAAACTATATCCGGGCTTATCTGTGAACTCAGTCATCCCGATGATCACCCAATGCACGGGCCTTTACAGCACCTTTCACAAGGCTTTCAATCAAGGCGCGGTTGTCCATTTGCGGGAAGACTCAGTCAGCATTTTCTGCGCTTCCTCATAATCCGTGGCACTCTGCAAAAGCGCCACCACAGGATCTAAGACACCTGACAGCACATCTTCCCAAGTCGAAGATAGATCGCCTTCCAGCTCAGCCATGGCAGCATTGATATCCACGCTGGGCGCATCAGCTTGGTTGCGATGTTGCACCTCAGTTTCCGGTGTTGGTTTCTTGACAGGCGCGCCACCCATCACCTCATCATCGGCATCCGGCTCCGAGAACCTAAGTTTGGCGCGTAGTTCTGATTGCTTCACCCGCAGGCCTTTGCCAATCAACCGATCCGCATTCTTCAGGATCATGTCGACGTCTTCAGCTTCCTCAATCACGATCCGCAGCTTGGGATAACGCGCCTGCACCCCGTGATTGAGATCAACATAGGGACGCACAAGATCGCGGTTCAACGTGCCCGAAACAGACCGCGCATCTGAGGCCGCCACATCATGGCGCACCTCATTATGCACATTGGCCTGCGCCTGCGATGAGCCACTGTCTGAGGTCATGGTTTGACCAAGCACCGCCTTTGAGGTTTGCTCATCGGCCCAACGCGCCAGCTTTTCAAAAATGTCATTGCCGGGGCCATTGGCAATCTGTTCAAAATCAATGCGCATATTATCCGGCAGCACCGCCGCCGCATCGGTGCCGATATTGGCCACAGCACGAAACAGGATCTCGACATCTTCAGGCGTGGCGCTGGGGCCATAACGGCCAAGGCGCAGTGGCAAACCGTAGGTTTCAATAAAGGCGATCCAATCCTTTGTGGTGTAGCTTTTGCACATCCAGCCAAAGGCCACGAGACGCGCTAAACCACCGCGACCAGCAAGGCCTGATTTCAGGCGGGCTTGGTGGCTGATCCATTTGAACGGCGCAAGCGGCACGCCATCCACCATGTCTTCCTGATCAATCAACCGAACCTCGCGCCCAGTGTCGCGATCAAACATAAAGAAACGCGGGTCACGATAGATGAACTCATCAATCCACCATTTGTCTTTGCTACGCCCCCATAAAAGTTCCACCTGGGAAAAGCCTTTGCCAAGCGCATCCAGCATATCTTCCACCAGATCCGCAAAGCCGTCGTGCTGGGCCAAATGTTCGCGCACATCATCGGCAATCTTTACATCACGCGCATCATCTGAAGCAGGCGTGACCGTTGGCACTACGCTGGACACCTTACGTTTGCGCACCCCAAGCACAGAGGCATAATGCGGATCGCGTTCTTCCATTTCCTCGGCCAGCACCAGATAGTCATGCAATTGACCTTCAGCCGCTGCCTGCAAGATCGACGCCAGCCGCGCCGGTGTCAGGCCCGAGGCCACCGATGGGGCCCATGCATCACGAATGGATGTGATGCCGGGTTCCGCGACCTTTTGGGTCAGAAGGTTTTTGCGCAGCGGGTTTTTAAACGCGCGGCCATATTGATTGAGAACGGCCATCACCATATTCCTTTGCGTGTTTTAAATCCTGCAGTCAGTTTCAACAGGCGGATCTGATCTTCCTGGACGCGGTGCAGCGTCGCAGGCGTGACCGGGCGGTAAACATAGGGTTGATAGGTGGTTTGTGATGCGGCAACGGCCAGCGCCATGGCCCAGAACCTATCGGCGTGGCCATCGGTGTCACTATCCGCCACAAGGCGACGAATGCCCGTGGGGCCAGTCATAGATTTGATCGCATGAAGATCGGCGCGCAGATTTGGATCACCTGCCGGGATCATACTTTTGCGGTCCTGCATGCTTTGCTTGAGACCCGTCGCCAAATCCAACTTGCTGCCAGATCCAAAGATCACGCCATCAACGCGATCTTCGCCATGGGCGGCTTTGGCATCTTCCACGGGCTTCTCACCCATGCCCGTCTGATCCATCGCGCAACGCACAACATGATAGCGCCGAAACACATCGGCCAGCAGGCGATCTTGTTCGGCAAATTTAATGCGACGCCGGGCAATGACTTCCCGGGTCACAAGCTGATCGCCCACAAGTTCCATCACCCAGATAACAAAGAGGTCATTGCGCGCCGCGATATCAACGCCAACAAAGCAAGGGCCTTTGCGATAGAGCGCAGGGTGCCCGGCCAGTGGATGCTCACAAGCTGAGATCAGATCATAATCCAGCCATGAGGATGCCGCGTCCAACCACTTAAGCTCAAATTCCTGAGACCAGGCATCCTCATCGGCCATGCCAGAACGCAGCTCATCAATATCAACATCAAGGCCCTGTTTCACGGCCTCATAGATATCAACGTGATGTTTCGACCAGCCATTGGCTGCCGTGGTCATCAGCTCATAGAACTTATTGCCCTTGCCGTTTGGCGTGCTGATCACCCGGATTTTATGACCACCACGCGCCGCCACCGGAAAGGCAGATCCCCAGATCCTGCGGCTGTCTTGGTGGAAGGCAAATTCATCAAACAACATATTGCCGCCAAAGCCACGCGCCGCATCCGGGCTGGCTGAAATAGCTGTCACACGCGACCCACCGGGAAAGCGCACTTCCTGCGCTTTATATGTCGCCTCAGCCACATCAACAAAATGAGTATCACCATTTTGGGTCACCTCGCGTTTATGGGCAGGCACGTGGAAATCCTCTTCCGAGAACTCTGGGCGACCCTTGCGCGCCAATGTTGAATAGGCCGCGTAATAGGCCTTCACCATGGGTTTTAAAGCGTCTTCAATCGCCTCTTTCGCCGTGGCTTCAGAACGTGACAAGATCGTCCAGCGGGCTTTGGTGTTGGCAATCTCAGCATCAATGCAATCCTCAACAATCTCACCGCTGGCCCCAAAGGTTTTGCCGCCACGTCGGGTGAACATGCCGATTTTGAAGCGGGTATCATCTTCCAACCAAGCCTTTTGATATGGCAGGAATTTAATGACGGGATCGGTCACGTCGCCACCATGTTCAGCATCAACCGAACCCCATGATTTCTTTGGCTTTGCGCGCGGCTTCCGCCTCGATATCGCCAGCCTCAACCGCTGTTTCCAGTTTTTCCACTTGGGCGGCGCGCTCAGCTTTCAAAATACCATCGCGCAAAGACGTGGACCGGATCAGGTTATTGAGGGCTGAGGTCAGATCTTTCATGCCACGCGGATCAGGCAACTCATCCGTGGTCGCCATCATCATCTGAAGCCGCCATTGAATCGTGGTCAATTGCTGGAACAGGGCCGAGGTCACATCGACCTCATCTTTCAAGCTGGCCTTTTCCAGAAAGCCACGGATTTCATCTGAGGCCTGTTCCTGCATCTTCGCGAAGGTCTGGAATTCTTGGCCATAGCTGTGCAGGGCAGATTTGCCGATGGTCAGCTCAAGCCCTTCCTCAGCCAAGCGGAAATTCAAGCTTTCCGCCAGATCCTCATAGCCCGCAAAGCCGCGTTCCTTCAGCTCATCTTGAAGCCAAAGGCGCAGCTCGCGGGGGAGCAGGTCAATTTTGCGTACCGGTGGCATGATCAGCCTCGCGGGGATGGGCGTTGAATGTCGGGATGACGTGCGGCCCCTGTGGCCAGCTCAACGCCGCGCATGGTGGCCGTGACGACCACAAAATCAGCGCCATCATCATAGGTGGCCATGCCGTTTTCCCGCAGCCATGCCAGTTCTGTCACGATCTGGTCGCGTGTAGATGCAACGCCCACGCCCTTAAGAACATCGCCGAGGATTGAGGCGTTGGACGTATATTCCTGACACCCCTCAAGGTGGCGCAGAATGGCAAGGCGGCGATGTTTGGCCACGGTCTTTTGATAGGCGCTCATGATTTGCCTCCGTCAAGTAAATGGGTTTCGTGGCGGTTCACAATGGCCTCAGTGCGGGCCATGCTTTCAGACATGCCGCGCATGGTGGCGCGCAGGGCTTTCATGTCGCCACCGATTTCCGACAGGGTCAATTCCAGCCGGTGCAAATCCGTGTTTTTGGGCATGTTGAGTTGCGCGGTTTCCATCGCTGCGATCCGCAATTCATGATCCGCGAATGTCTTGCGGCCCAGCTCAAAGCGGTGTTCCACATCTTTCTTGCGCGTGGCAAAGAAGGTGAAGACAACAGCCCCGAGTGATAACCCGAGGCTGGCCAGTTTGATAATCGTGTCGAGATCCAGGTTCACCCTTGCGCCCCTTTCAAATCCGCAATCACCGCGTCCTTAGATTTGGACCCAGAGGATGACCCAAAGAAGAAATTTCCCACCTGGCTGGTCATTGTGCCAAGCGCGCCCATCATGATCAAAAGCACCTCACTGCCCTCAGCGGGCAGGCCAAAGCGAAAGATATAAGCCAGCACACCAAAGAACCCGATGATGATGGCAAGGCCAAGCACTGAGGGCGTCCAATCTTTCATCTGCACTTGGCGCTGGCGGGCACTGTTGCGATCATCTGCAGCAATGCTTTCAAGCTTAATGTCAGCCTCTTCCATCTGGGCTTTGAACTCATATTCAAGTTCTTTCAACCGCACGAGATCAGCACCACTTGCGCCGGTGATGGCCGCCTCAACCTCGGCAAAGCTGGCGTCATCCTTCCCGAGGATTTTTGCAGCAATGGCGCGTGTGGCAACACCCGCCAAAGGGCCACCAAGGGCCGTGGCCAATGTCGGGGCGACGGTGGCAATGATGTCTTTAATGACAGAATTCTTCATGTCTTTGGTCCTGTTTCAAATGTAATTTCGGCGGCGTAGCGGGCGACAATCCAACCAGTCTGGCCGCCGTAAAGAACTTGCGCCCAATCGCGCCCGTTGAACGTGCCTTTGCGCAGGACTGGCAAGATGGCTTGATCCGGGATCTGGGCGATGGTGTTGGGATTGAAGGATGGCCAGCGGCGCAGGTTCAACGTGTCGCCGGGCGCATCCACTTGAATGAGTTGATTGGTATCTGTGAGGGCGGTGGATTGTCCATCTGCCGCATCCTCAGCCGGATCATCACGCCCCAAAACACGTGCTTTGATATGGCTCAGTGGGAATAGTGGGTTGGTGTCCATCTTGCGCCCCGGCGAGATATACCAATGGGTCACAATGTCTTTGAGGTCAGCACTTGCGCCAAACAGCGCCTGCAATAATTCCAGAACTGCATCAATCTGTGGCTCAGGATATGGCATCCAAAGACCCGCGCCATGTTCCGGCGTGGTGATGTCCTGAATGCCATGTTCCTCAATATCAAAAAGCTGGCCAAACCATGTGCGTGCATTGGATCCTGCACGCGTCATGCGCCCCGGGTTTACGATCTCAATGCCGATGGAAAACCCATTGCAATGATCGCGCCCGTGATAATGGGATTTGCCCGCATGATTGGCGCGGCGATCAATCGGCACTTGTTGCGTCACGGTGCCATCAATTTCCACGACAAAATGCACAGAGACCTTGGCCTCATTGTCTCGCAGGAAGCGCGCGGCAGAGCCCGTATCAAGGCGGCTGGCCGTGTCATGCAGAACGACGATTTCCGGGGTGATTTCTCCCCCGGTCCAGCGTGCAGCATTAAAGGGATGATCAACCAATATCTGGTTTTTAAATTGCATTGCGGGGGCTCCGTCCGTTTGGATTGAGCTTCGCAAAACCTGCATGCAATAAGCGCCCCGACAGGTGTCGGGGTCATGGTTGAAAGGCTATTTAAAAGGGATTATGAAAAGAGATCAGACTGGCGATCATCTTTAAGGCTGCGCACCACCCGTTCCACAGTTCGGGTATGAACGTCAACCTCTGCAGCTATCCGGGGCTGGCTCAGGCCAAGCCGCCAAAGTTCCTCAATACGCGCACGACGCCCATTTGCGCCGCCGATATTGCCGCAGGGCACAAGCAAAGTGCCGCAGCCCAACAGGTTAGACAGCTGACGGGCAGCGGTGATGCCAACAAGCCCGGCCAATTTGCAGTCCTCATTTGGCGAATGTGGAATATAGACCTCACGCCCGCCACGGGTTTCCGCAAGGCGCACCGCCACATCCACGCTGATTTCCTCAGCGATATACGCCAGAACACCCGGCAGATATGGTTTGAACGCCTCACGCATGTTCAGGCACCTGAACCTTTTTTATCAGATAACGCGGCTCGCACATCGACTGCTTTCTTGATATGAAAGCTGGGCTCTCCATCGGCAACCTTCTGATATTGGCGACGCTTGAGAATTTCCAATTTTTCCAACATAGCTTGCGCAAGCGCGTCATAATCATGACCAGCGCGCCGGGCCGCATCAAAAACCAAAAAGATACAATCAGCAAATTCATGCGGATCTTCAGGACATTCGGCTGCTTCTTCAGCCTCTTTAATCAAGTGCTTTAAGGGGCCAAGTGGTCCCCGATCTGAACCGAAAGTTTTCTCTGACCATTCGGCATGCGCTGTATAAATATCTTTCATTTTGAAAGCTCCACGCCAGCGCGGGCGCACCAATCTTTCAGCGCTTCTACCACCGCCCGGATCTGGGCCGGTTCGCGCAGGTGATCAATATCAAGCGGCACATGGCCCCAAGTCTTCTCAAACCGGGACCGCACAAAGGCATTCAAGCCTTTTGCACCGGCCACTTTGGCAACGCCTGCTTCATGCAACAGACGCCACATAACATGACAAAATCGGATATCTGGGCGATCAGAGGCGGGACGCTTTGCACTGCGATCAGTCGGGCGAAACCCGCGCACTTTCAACTCACCCACAAGCTTGTTCAACTCAGCCTCAGACATATCAGACATGGACGATTTGCCCGTGGTCACCAATTGCAGATCACGCCGTGTATCCGCATCAAGACCAAGTTCACGACAACCGACATGCACCAGTTTTTGCAAGGAACGAATGCTCATAATCACACCCCCGCCAGATCAAGTGGGATGGGCTTTTTATCGCCACTGTCAGGATCGACAGAATAGAACCGCACATAGGTTTTAGAACTGGTAACGCGCACCGCGTCAGAGATCGCCTCCATCGCGCGTTTCCAGTCTTCATCCGTGATATCCAGCTTGCGCAAACCCAGCACCCGCCCAGTATCAATCCGACCCGCTTTGTTCACTTGAAACGCATGATTGATCAACACGCGCATGTTGTCATTGCTGCCAACAGACCAGCGCTCAACGCAGGCATCAATCAGGGCTTTTGCGGCGTCTAATTCCGGGCCAAATGACAGGCTGTCAGACACAGAAACCTGCAATTCAAGCGTGCCATCATAGCTACGCAAAGTCATGTTTCCCTTGGCACCACCTTTGCGCGCCTCATATTTTTCCAACACCAGATCGCGAAATGCCCAGGCCTCATCCAAGACCGTTTCCCGGAACGCCGCCAAGGCATCACGCAGGGACATGGCCCCGCAACTCAGGCGGCGCACCACCTCATCCTCAAGCTTATGTTCCGGCTTTACTTTCGTCAGGGGGATCAGCGCGCCCTGCGCGTCTTGCATATATCCTTCGGGGGTCATTTTAAGTTCCTGTTTTTGGGACATCGGGGAGAGAGTAAGATCAGACATAGGTTTGTTTCCCATCATCCAGCACAGCGTCGATAAGTTCATCTTCCGCGATTGTGGTGATGAGTTTGGCGGCCAGATCAGACACGCTCATCTTGCGCCGTTTGGCATAGGGAAGGATCATGGCGCGCACAGATTTTGGCACCGTATAATCCAGTGACTTGCGGTAAACTTTCAATCCATCAGGAAACACCACACCTTGCTGGCGCGCCCGAGAAAGGTAGCGGTTCACAGTGTTCAGCTTGACGCCAGACTCATGGATGATTTCGTCAACGCAGCAGCCCTGTTTGGCGAGGTTCACAACGTATTCATATGTGGTCATGAACAACCGCCTTTCTCATTGAGCGCACAATCATTGCAGGCCCGAAACATCCGCACGCGCAGCATGTTGGCATTGCCAAAGTTGCGGGATTTCTTGCGCCATTCCTGACATTCATTGGTGGGGATTTCGCCAAGCTCAGGACATGTCAAAGTGCCCGCCATAAAGACGCCGCGCACGCAATCTTCAACGGCTTTTAAATCACCCTTATATTTGGCTTTAAGCACCTGATTAACCAGCGACGCTGAACGCGATAAACGCTTGGCCACCTTCACCTGAGAACTGCCCGCGCATTCTTCAGCGAGGCGCAGAACCCATTCGGGCAGATCATCGCCCCAAGCGTCGCGGGCGGTTACAATCGGGCCGCTCATAATGCACCCCCGACCACTGGGGGATAATAAACCACTTCTTTGATGTTGGGATCATAGACCTGTTTTACACGCTGGATCTGTGGCGGCAGTGGGCCTGTATTGCGGATCAATTTATAGATCGCTTGACGCTTGTTTGGCACAGCCTTCTGAAGCACGCGCAGATAGCCTGCTTTCAACAGCATCGTGCAATAGGTACGGGCTGTTGCTTCCGTCACGCCCACCTCATCCGTGCTGGATTGCAGGGCCAGATCGCGCGGGTTGAACTGGTTCACCATGCGAATGGTGCGCCACATATTCAGGTTACCAGTGCCTTGCACAACGGGCTTGCCATCAAGTTTGAGACGTGGGGCATGCACACCGCCATCACGGATGAGAGTGAATCTCTTTGTGACTTCAAAGTCATCTTGTTTGGCAAGATATTTACCCGCCTCAAGACGCTTTACATAATCCGTTACAGTCTTGCGATTGATCCCGGTTTCGTCGGTGATGTTGGTCACTGTGAATTGCTTTAGGCGACGGATCACCAGCCAAACACCATCTTGGCCTTGTGGCTTATTGGCCTTATTTCTCTGATCAACAGGTTTGCGGCTCATGCCAACTCCCTCCGGGGTGCTGGGGCGGCGCAGGCGAAGAAATCACGCTTGCCCCAGACCTTAAGATTGATCGCATCCAAACCATTGGTCACCGCATACTCGCAAACCCGCGCAAGGTTCACGCAGACCCGGCGAATGGAATGCTGAGACGCCCGCAGAAGATGTTCTTTAAACGCCGGATCAAGTGCCACATCAGGGCAGTAAATGCCCGCCAAATGGTCAATATCACTGAGGCTGGCAGGCAATGCACCAACCCAATCCATCATGCGGCCATGCACGCGTTCCCATTTCTGCAGCTTTTGCGGCAGCAGTTCTTCTCCGATTAGAATGACTGGCGCGCCAGAGCTTTCATAGATGTCGCGCACAATCTCAATCATCTTGCGAGACACCAGAAAATCAGCCTCATCAATCAGCAATGGCCGATTGGAAAAGGTCATTTCTTGCGCGATCTGATCCACCATATCGGCAATCGTTTTGCGCGGCTCAATGCCCATTTCTTGAAGCAATGCTTGGCATAGTTTTTTACCCGTCCAGCAGCTTTTAAGCTGCACCTGATAGGCGTTGAATTTATTCGCCGCATAGACCGCCGCCGTGGTTTTTCCATAGCCGCTGGGGCCATAGAAAGCTGCCATTCCGGGCAGCCCAATGGGGCGCTCTCTGACCCGCTCAATCAACACCACAAGAGCGCTGACGTTTCTGAGTGGGGCAACGGTATTGTATAGTTGCTTTTCCTGTGTCATCTTTTCCTCACTTTTGGCCCTCTAAGCCATATTCGCCGTCGTTCTGGTCGTACCCAGAGCGGCGGCATTTCATTTTAAGAACGCTTCGTCCCCAAAATCCTCATGCATGTGTTTCTCACCCCGATATTCAGGGGTTTTCTGATAACCAAGCAGCCAGCGCATTTCTTGCTCACCCACACGCTCACCAGCCTCAGATCTGCGGGCCACTTCCAGCGCGCGCAGATAGCGTTCGCGGGTGGTTTCCTCAGCTTGGCTTGCCTCTTGTTCAGCCTGTTCCGCTTGGAACTTGGCTTGAAAACTTAGCACCTGCGCATCTGCTTCTGGCGTGCTGGCCTCAATGAACGCCGGGCGCATGGGTGTGGCCGTGTCTTGGCGTTTGCCACCAAAATCAGGCTGCACCACTTTGGCCTCAACCGTGGCCGCATCACCGCGATCCAACCCATCCAGATGGGCGGCAACTTGATCCACCTGCATTGGGCGCAATTCGTCCCGCAGCTTGCGTTCCATCCGTTTGATCCGGCTGATCTTGCGGGAATGGTCTTTCGCGCCAACCGCATCAAAGAAGCCCACTTTTTCTTCACATGCGGCAAAGCCCATGAACGCGCCATCCAACCCGTAAAGGTAGGTGCCCGCATGCAGATCCTCGGGATCGAAACGCGCAACAACCTTTTGCCCTGCGAACTCATTCATCCAGTCAGACCAGTATTTATTGCCCAGCATGCTGAGGCGACCATGTGTCTTGTGCAGGGTCAAAACCTCTTGTCCCATCAACCAAAGGCGACGTTGTTCATCTGAAGCTTTGCGGATTGGTGCGGTGGCGTAACTCGCGGCAAAGGTCTCATCAAAGCTGCGCCCCAATGTGGTATCTGTTCGACGACCAAGGCGGGCGTTATGGTCAACAATACCTTCGCCAACCACACGCACAAAATCCTCAACTGGGATGGCTTTGCTGCCGTAATTTTCTGGCTTGGCATCTGGGCGGTTGCCAACATAGGCCCCAGCAAAACGCGGATCCTTGGCAATATCGTCTGCGAAATCACGAAAGGCGCGCTCAATCGGTTTGGCCTGACCATGGGCAGGCGTGGCCCAATGGATCTTAATGCCCAGCAAGGTCAGAACACCCAGCGGATCATCATCGCGGATCTTAAAGCGAAAGCGTGTTTTGGCCCCGCCAGTCAGCCATTTATTGGCAAATTCGCGCCCGTTATCAAACAGGCAGTGGCGTGGGATGCCATAGTCTTCAATCAGGTCGCCAAATGCGGCCATGACGGCGACTTTGTTGGGGTTATGATCGACGCGCCAGCTTAGGATTTTGCCAGAATAGAGGTCTTGGAAAGCCACAATCTGGGCGCGGGATGGTATTGCTTCACCGGGCCATTGCACGAAAACATCAAACTTGTGACAATCGGCATTCACACCCTCAAGCGCGACCATGCTTGTGCGGTCCCGCGTCTGTGGTGGGAAGCATTTGGCAAGCCCCATATAGCCTTCGCGGGCGAATACCTGCGTCACCCGTGGCACCAATTCATCAAGGCGGCGGCGCGCTGTGCGCTCGGGCAATGCAGCCCAGCCCTTGGCCTTTGCAATCTTCACGCAACGACGGAAACTTGAAGTGAATGAAGGGCGTTCTAGGCGTAGATAATCGCCCTTTAACAGCTCGAAAAACTCGGGGCTGCAGGTGGGTTTCTTCTGGGTTGACGTTGCTTTGCGGTGGCGTGGAGCAAGATGGAACAACCACTCTGCCTCATCCACACCCACAACCATTTTAAACCAGTTCCAGATCGTGCGATCTGAGACGCCCCGCGCCCGTGCCACTTGGTCTACCGCCAGAAAACGGGTGAGGCCTGAGATTTCCATCGCGTTCACGGCTTGTAAGGTGCGCAGGCGGGTTGCGGCTTTGGCTTTGCTGGCCTCGGGTAGTTCTTCAAAATATCGGTGCTGATCGGCAGGGTCAGTTGCCGGTTCCGCTGGCGTTTCAACAGTGATCGCGTCACTCAGCAGTTTGCGCCGCGCACGTGCTGGAAATAGCTCCCATGAGTATTCCCAACCGCCGCCTTTTCCAGAACGTTTGCGTGCGAAATCAGGATGCTCTCGCCAGCCAAGACGTTTAACCATCTTCTCAACCGCCTGGCGAACCCGGGGCATATCTGGCAAGCACGCACCTGCGATTTCAGCGGTAGTCCACCAAATTTTATCTGGATGCGTTGCGGCCATGATTATACCGCCTTAATCTGTGGTTTGGTGCTTGCAAACGATGCAAACTCTGTTTCCAATTCGTCAACAAAGCGGCGCTTTGCGGGTATTGGCGCACGTTTCCAAAGGGTCAGAAGTTTCTGATAGGCCTCATCTATTGGATCAGCGGCAAGCTTGGCGTTCTTGGGTTCAAGAATGGTCAGGGCATCGGCAACAGATTTGACTTCACCAGAGGCCAGTTTGCCAACCACATCGGCACGCACAATCGGGGCCGAGATCTTGGCCAGCGCCATCAGGTCTTTCATCTTCACTGGGTGTTCGGATGAAGAAAGTTGGGTGATATCGTGGGGGGAGAGTGCATTCCCGATGACTAGAAAACGGCGGATATGTTGGGGTGATATTTCGCGTTTTTCGGCCACGCTGTCTGCAAAAGATCTAACGCTCATAATGTTCGTTTGATTTTTGAATATGACACTTTTGTGGTCACCACCGCGCTTAGTTTCTGGATGCAGCCTCTCGTAAACTCGCTTCCGCTCGGCAAGAAACACGGACAATTCCAGCGCACTTAGATCAGCGCCTGCTAGGTTGTCATCAATCTCCATGAGCGATGCCCAGTTATCATTCACATCAGCCCAAACACGCGCGGGGATGGTGTCCCAGCCGAGGCGCTTGGCGGCTTCTAGGCGATGCGCGCCTGCCATCAGGACCAGCGTTTCTACATCGCCCCTGCGTTTCTTGCGCACATGGATTGGATCTTTGATCTGAACCAGACCGGGTTTACCGGAGATCATAAAGCTTGGAAGATAAGTCATGATCAAAGGAAATTCAGGAAACCGTTTTTCAACAGAAGTCCGGGCGCGCGCAGTGCGCTTGGTGCTTGAGAATGAAGCGGATTATCGGACGCGATCTGAGTGCTTCAGATCGATTTCGAAGAAGATAGGATGCAGCCCCGAAACGCTTCGGGACTGGGTTAATAAACAATCGATTGAGACAGGAGATCGGGAGGGTCTGACGTTGTCAGAGCG
>NZ_JWIF01000013.1 GCF_000812685.1 Halocynthiibacter namhaensis | reverse complement strand
ATCCGAGGCCGCCCATAGCTTTGCAGGCTTAAGCGATGCTGTTCACGGATGTGAGCCAGGATCACCATATCATCGCGTTGACGCTGGCTCATCGGGCGAACCCGCCACGCGCGAAAACCACGTGATGTGACCCGCATAACTTTGCACAGGAACTCAACTGGCCATTCTTCTTTCCAGGCGTCGATGAACGCAAATCTCACCGGCTTTGGCCTGCAAAGAAGATTGCCGCCTTTTTTAACACTTCCCTCTCCTCGCGCAGCAGACGGACTTCCTTGCGAAGCCGCGTGTTCTCCTTCTCAACGTCTTCATGCGGTCCTGACATCAGGTCATCGTGTTGATGCTGTTGAACCCATTTGTTCAGCGTCGAAAGCCCACCCCCTAAATCTGATGAAAGTTGAGGCCGCGTTAAGCCACTCGTCGTCGCCATGCGCACCGCATCACGCCGAAACTCGTCTGTGTATCTCTTTGCCATTCTCTCTCTCCTTCATAGCAAACATTGCTCGAAAGAGACCGGAACTAAACCGCGACAAGACCAAACAATGCCTTCCCTTCCTTGAAGCCGCGTTATGTTTGGTTCTTCGAATTTTTTCGCGGGCTTTTCTTCTTTCGTTTTATGTAGTTGCTTTTTCAAAGCTTTCGTTCTTTTCGTCTCCCTCGGAGGAAGAGAGCTTTCCGTGGCAATGATGTCGGGAAGAGCCGCGCGGTTGTGTGTGGTTACAGGCTGCCAGGAGTTTTTTGCAGTAATGGCGGCGAGAACACTCTGGGTGCTGTTGTCGATCTTGGTCATGAAATTCATCCCATCTTGATTTTGATGATGGGGAAATCGGTTCGAAAACGCGAAAACGCATTTTGGGTTTGATAGCCGATTTCCGGAAGTATGTGAGATGACAGGACGGGGGAGCCCGGGAACGAAACTGGCTGCATTCAGGCCGCTGTTCGTGCGCTTCAGATGTGCTACACCGTAGCACACTCGAATCGAAAACCCCCGAAAACCCCCCAAAATGCGGTGAAATTCGGGAAAATCGTGCTACACGGACTTTAAGGTGAAATGGAGTTAACGCTTTGAAAAATAACGCACAAAAATCCGCACGCCTAAGTGTGGCACCGATGATGGAATGGACGGATCGCCATTGTCGGTACATGCATCGGCTTATGTCGCGTGAGACGTTGTTGTATACTGAGATGGTGACCTCGCCCGCGTTGGTCCGTGGTGGTGCGCTGCATTTGTTGCGCTTTGATCCGTTGGAACATCCAGTTGCTGTGCAGCTGGGCGGGTCTGATCCAATTGAATTGGGGCAGGCGGCGAAGATCTGTGCGGATGCGGGCTATGCTGAGGTGAATTTGAACTGCGGATGCCCATCAGACCGTGTTCAAAGCGGGGCTTTTGGCGCTGTTTTGATGAAGTCACCTGAGCTTGTTGCCGACTGCGTATCTGCCATGCGCGAGGCGGTTGATGTGCCCGTCACGGTCAAATGCCGCATTGGGGTGGATGACCAGGTGCCCCGTGATATTTTGCCTGATTTCCTTGAAAAGATCCAAGCGGCAGGGTGTGAACGTGTGACAATACATGCGCGCATGGCCTGGTTGCAGGGTGTATCGCCCAAGGAAAACCGTGACATTCCGCCGTTGGATTATGACCTGGTGTTTGAGATGAAGCAGGCTTTCCCTGATCTGCACATTTCGCTGAATGGCGGGGTGCAAGATCTTGATACCGCTGTTGAATTGCTGGAACGTGGGTTGGATGGCGTGATGATTGGGCGATCTGCTTATCACACGCCGTCTGACATTCTGTTGGCTGCGGATCAGCGGGTCTATCATGCGGTGTCCCCTGTGAAGACGCCGCATGATATCGTGCATGAAATGCTGCCCTATATAGAAGCGCATCTTGCGGAAGGTGGGCGTGTGAACCAGATCACGCGCCATATGTTGGGCCTCTTTGCGGGCCGTCCTGGCGCGCGACAATGGCGGCGGCACCTATCAGAGAATGCCCATAAACCTGGTGCCGGTACAGAGATCATTCTGGCTGCATTGGACCAAATTCCACAGACAACCGAGGGGGCGTAAACATGCCGGACATCGCATCTCTTTTACCTATGGTGGCACTTTTAGTCGTCATTGGGGCGTTCGCTGGTGTTCTGGCCGGCATGTTGGGCGTGGGCGGCGGTATCGTCTTGGTGCCCGCCTTTTTCTATGCGTTTTCGGTTTTGGGTTACGGCAGCGATAGCCTGTTTCAGGTCTGCCTTGCGACGTCTTTAGCGACGATCATCGTGACCTCAGTGCGGTCGGTTGCAGCGCATCACAAGAAGGGGGCCGTGGATTGGGATATCTTGAAAACTTGGGCACCGGGTATTGTGATTGGCGCGATTATCGGCGTCACTTTGGCGACGTCGCTGCGGTCTTCAACCTTGCAGGGGATCTTCGGAATTCTAGCGATGATCGTCGGGCTATACATGGCGTTTGGGCGGTCGGAATGGCGCTTGGGCGAGGCCATGCCCGAAGGCCCACTGCGCCTGATCCTATCGCCATGCCTTGGTTTTTTGTCGGTGTTGATGGGGATCGGCGGCGGGTCATTTGGTGTGCCTGTCATGAGCCTTTATAACACGCCGATCCACCGTGCTGTGGCAACGGCTGCGGGCTTTGGGGTGATCATTGCCGTGCCCTCTGTGATCGGATTTTTGCTGTCACACCCAGTGCATACACCGCCTTGGACCTTGGGTGCCGTGAACATCCCATCGTTTTTCCTGATCATCGCTATGACTTTGATAACAACACCTTACGGCGTGAAGTTCGCGCATAGCATGAACCCTAAGCCCCTCAAGCGGGCCTTTGGGGTTTTCCTGCTTCTGGTGGCGTTGAATATGTTGCGCAAGGTTCTGGGCCTATGACGTTGCAGGCCCAATTCGCCCGTGACGGACTTGTGACATTCCCGAGTGACGCGCGACTGTTGAGATGGTTAGAGCATGCGGCACCAGCGGGGTTGGCGTCCTCAAAGGATGCGGATGAACGCGCGGCTTGGCTTGACTGCGAAGGCACTTGGTTTATCGGTGTCGATGCGTTGAAGAATGATGCATCAGGTGATGTGAATGCCTCTGGTCCGCTGACCTGTGACGCGATGGACTTTATTGCCGATCTGGGGCAAACGCGGCCCTTGCATAAGGGGCAGGTTTCGGTGGTTTGGCCGGGCTATCCACGCCCGCGCAAAGGCGAAACTGAGGCGGCTTTGGGTTATCGACGCAACCGTGACGCGGCGCATTTGGATGGGTTGCGGCCCGACCCAGAAACCCGTGCGCGTCGTGTGGAAGAACCCCATGCTTGGGTGCTTGGCATTCCGATGAATGTAGCAGCTGTGGGGGCCAGCCCCTTGGTCATTTGGCGGGGCAGCCACCACATTATGCAGCGCGCGCTTGCACCGTTGCTGCTGGCGCACACACCAGAGGACATGGATAAGGTGGATGTCACCGAGGCCTATCAAGCGGCGCGGCGTGAGGTGTTTGAAACGTGCGAACGCGTTGAGATCACCGCGCAACCGGGTGAATCTTACGTCATGCATCGGCATATGTTGCATGGTGTTGCGCCTTGGCGCGAAGGGACTGACAGCGGCCCCGACGGGCGCGCGATTGTCTATTTCCGTCCCGAATGCGCGGGCGGCGTTGCGGAGTGGATCAGCGCTTAAGCTAGCGTTTTAGACGGGCAGCACGACCACCGCGACGTTTTGGGATCGCATTCATACGTTCGGGCAGTAAGGCGATGATATCGCTGCGTTCTTCTGCATCCATTGCGGACCAATCACGGATCTCGTCGATGCTGCGGCCACAACCCGTACACAGACGCGACTGTGGGTGCACGACGCAAATATTAATGCAGGGAGACTCGATCTCATTGCGTTCCCAAACGTCTGCACCATGTTTTTTCTTGCTCATCGCTTCGCCTTTACAGATGGCGCTTTCGATCCAGCGCTTGCTGTAAGATAACCCCGGCGGCGACATAATCAATGACCTCAGAGCGACGTTTGCGTGATGTATCCGCCGCAATCAGCACGCGTTCTGCCTCAACCGTGGAGAGGCGTTCATCCTGATAGGCAATCGGCAGATCGGTCAGCCCCACCAAATTGCGGGCAAATGCGCGGGTGGCTTGGCAGCGCGGGCCCTCAGAGCCATCCATATTCAGGGGGAGGCCAAGGACAAAACCACAGACCTCTCGGGCGCTTGCGATTTCAAGCAACCGGGCGGCATCCACGCCAAATTTCTTGCGCTTCACCGTCTCAAGCGGGGTCGAGATCGTCATCATCCGGTCAGAAACGGCAACACCAATGGTTTTTGTGCCAAGGTCCAGCCCTGCGATAGGGCGGCCCATGGGAAGGGCAGCGAAGAAGTCTGCGAGGTCTTCAAAAATCATTCACTTTGTTCCGAATTAGATAGGGTTGGCATTGATTTCATACGGGCCTCGGCTTGATCTAGGATCGCTAGGGCCTCGGGGTTCTCTGCCAGTTCACGCCGGGCTTGGTCAAGGGCGGCTGTTGCGCCCTCTGCGTCACCAAGAGCTGTGCGCGCCAGGATCAACTGCCCCCATTCTTGCGCTGTTCCATTGCCTTGGGCCAGGCGTTCCGCCAAGCCTGTGACCATACCTTGGATCATCACGCGGCGTTGTTCTGGTGTCATCTCGGCGGCGGCGTCCACGGCGGCTTGATCTGGGCCGCGTAGGGGGGCGGCACCTTCGGGTGGCAATTCATAGCGCACGCCTGCGGCTTGGGCTGCACTCATGATTCTTCCACGAATGGCGGTGACCCATGGTTCATCCGGCTGGCTTTCTTCCAACAAGGCACGCCATGTTTGAAACGCCATGTCCGCACGCCCGATTTGCGCTTGCATCAAGCCCAAATAGAACCGTGCAGTGCCATTGGATGGATCGCGTTGCAGAGTTTCTTGCAAGACAGCTTCGGCTTCGGGGGATACATAGTTGCCTGCGGCCAAGATCATCAGATCCGCGAGATCGGCATAATCGTCAGCGGTTGCTGCGTTCCCTTTGATGCGGATCACCTGTTCTTGTGCCTGTGCCGCCAGTGCAAAACGCCCAAGGCGGGCTTCATTGGCGACAAGCAATTGGTGTCCGCGAAGATCATCCTGACGTGTTGTCAGCGCCTGGCGCAGTTGATCCACCAAGGCGATGTCTTCGAGGTTGCGGTTGGATGGGGTTTCTGGGGCAACGGATTCAGCTTCTGTTTGGCTTGGGCGGGTGGCGCGGCGGTCTTCAGCGGCGTCATGTCGTGCCATAAGAGGTTGGTCATCATATCCGGGTGCGCCAAGTTGGAAGTATAAGCCACTGCCAAGTGCCGCAATGAACAGGACAGACAGACCTGCAACCAAGGGGCGGCCCGTGCTAGATGCTTTGCTAGATGCTTTGCTAGATGCTTTGCTGATGCTGCTGTGGCTGCGCTTATCGGCTTCAAGCAGGCGGCGTGAAATTTCGACCTTGGCGCTTTTGGCTTCTTCCGGGGTGATCACCGAACGCGCCACGTCCTTTTCCAAGGCGTTCAATTGTGCGCGGTAGAAGGCGACATCGACGTCATCTTGATCAGACGACGCTTCTGACGCGTGGAACAGGGGAAGGGCGATGAACACTGCAGTCAGCGCGATCAGAAGGGCAGCGATTAACCAGAACATCCGGATTCCTTTGGTTTTGCCTGTTCATATATCAGGCGGCGTTGCCCATCATCTATCCTGCATTCCAATCGGGCAAAAGGGGCGAAGGTGACGCGGCCTGTGTTGTGCCTTGATTTGTCGTGACCCTGGGGGCGGAAACTTGCTGATTTCGTATGATTTGCGACAGGGAATTGGCCGGAATGTCGCAATATGTTGTGAATCTGCCGCTGGCAGTTGCGGCGTAAATGGCGCAAAATTGCATCTGAGATACAAAGGGCGATTTGCGTCCAATTTTCACATTCACGGACGAGGATCTGCCGATGAAGCGTTATTCCATGTTTGCCATTGCCCGGGAAGCTGCGCGCTACCATCAGGGTTGGGAAAAGGCCTGGGCCAGCCCCGCGCCGAAAAAGAAATACGATGTCGTAATCGTTGGCGCCGGTGGCCATGGTCTTGCGACGGCGTTCTACCTTGGTAAGAACTTCGGCATTACCAATGTGGCGATCATTGAAAAAGGCTGGCTGGGCGGTGGCAACACGGGTCGGAACACAACGATCATCCGGTCGAACTATCTGCAAGATCCGTCTGCCGCGATCTATGAAAAGGCCCGTGGCCTTTATGAAACCATGTCGCAGGATCTGAACTACAATGTGATGTTCAGCCCCCGTGGCGTGATGATGCTCGCCCAGACCGAGGCCGAAATCCGCGGCTATAAGCGCACGGCGCAAGCCAATGCTTACCAAGGCGTGACCACAGAATTTATCGGCCCTGAAAAAGTCAAAGAACTCTGCCCAATCATCCGCATTGATGGCCCCCGTTACCCTGTTTTGGGTGCGCTCTGGCAGGAACGCGGCGGCACGGCGCGTCACGATGCGGTGGCCTGGGGCTATGCGCGCGCCTGTTCCGACATGGGCATGGATATCATCCAGCAATGCGAAGTCACCGGCGTCACCCGCGAAGGTGGCAAAGTCACGGGCGTTGAGACCACCAAAGGTCATATCGGTTGTAACAAACTGGCCTCTATCGTTGCGGGCAACTCTGGTCACATGGCGAATATGGCGGGCTTTGAACTGCCGATGGAATCCGTCGCCCTGCAAGCGCTGGTGTCAGAACCCATCAAACCCTGTATGGATGTGGTCGTGATGGCGAACACTGTGCACGGCTATATGTCACAATCTGACAAAGGCGAGATGGTGATCGGCGGCGGCACAGACGCGTTCAACAACTACACGCAACGCGGCTCTTTCCACCATATTGAAGAAACCGTGCGTGCATTGATCGAAACCTTCCCAATGGTGTCACGCCTGAAAATGCTGCGCCAATGGGGCGGAATTGTGGATGTGACGGGTGATCGCTCGCCGATCATCTCCAAAACCCCTGTGGACAATATGTTCATCAACGGCGGTTGGGGCACAGGCGGCTTTAAGTCGATCCCTGGTTCCGGTTGGGCGATGGCTGAACTGGTTGCTAAAGGCGAACCTGGTCCCTTGGCCGCAGAATTCGGCCTGGACCGCTTCCGCCAAGGCCGCTTCATTGATGAGAGCGTGGCAGCTGGGGTGGCGCACTGATGGTTGCGTCTGACCAAATTGGTCAGGCCTTTGCCATGGCGTTTTCACACCACGCAGGGCAGATGGATAAGTTGGGCGAGCCTTATGTCGCGCATCTTGTCCGTGTCGCTAGTGGTGTTGAAACGGCTGCCCAGCAAATAGTTGCTTTGCTGCACGACATCGTCGAAGACTCCAACTGCACATTGGATGCTTTGCGCGCGATCTTTGATGAAACGATTGTTGATGCGGTGGATGCGATGACCAAACGTCCCGCTGAGGACTACGATATTTACCTTTGCCGTGTGCACTCTAATGCGATCGCTCAGGCTGTAAAACTCGCGGATATCGCGGATAATACTTCACCGCGCCGTGTGGCTGGTCTCGACCCGGAAACACAGGTGCGCTTGACTGCGAAATACAAACACGCAGTTCGGTTTTTGAATGAGAAGGAGACCGGTTTATGCTGATCCTTGACTGCCCCTGCTGCGGTGTACGTGGCGAAGAAACTGAATTCCATGGCGGTGGCGAAGCCCATCTGAAACGCTTTGGACCTGACTCCTCGGATGCGGAGTTTGAGGGATACCTCTTTACGCGCCAGAACCCCAAAGGCGTGAACTTTGAACGCTGGCGGCATGCCAATGGCTGCGGCAAGTGGTTCCACGCGGCGCGCTGCACCATGACGTTGGAAGTTTTTGCAACTTACAGCGCCCAAACCTATGAGCCCCCGGCAGATGTTATTGCCGCGATCAAAGCGAAACGACCAGAGTGGGAGATGCCCGCATGAGCACCCGTCTGCAATCTCAGGGCCGTCTGATCGACCGCTCTGAAAGCCGCACATTTACCTTCAACGGCAAGACCTTCACGGGTTTCAAAGGCGACACGCTGGCATCCGCCCTTCTGGCGAATGACCAGATGTTGCTTGGCCGGTCGTTCAAATATCACCGTCCCCGTGGGATCGTGGCGGCGGGGCCTGAAGAACCCAATGCCTTGATGAACATGGGTGAGGGTGCGAAATTTGAGCCCAACCAACGTGTCACCACCACCGAATTGTTTGATGGCCTGACTGCGAAATCCCAGAACCACTGGCCCAGCCTTGAAATGGATGTGGGTGTTGTAAACAACTATGTCGCGCGTTTCCTGCCGGCTGGTTTCTACTATAAAACCTTCATGTTCCCGCGTTTTGCCTGGAAACATGTGTTTGAACCCATCGTGCGCCACTCGGCCGGTCTTGGTCAGGCGCCGAAGGAAATCGACGCAGATACATATGAGCATTTCTATGCTTACGTTGACGTGTTGGTTGTTGGCGGCGGCATCGCCGGTCTGCAATCTGCGAAAGCGGCGGCTGAGTCTGGCGCGAAAGTCATGTTGATCGAGCAAACCGCTGATTTCGGTGGTCGTGCGGTTGTTGACGATGCGGAGATCGACGGCAAACACGCGGACACTTGGGTCACGGAAACCCTGGACGCCCTGCGCGCCATGGAAAACGTCACCATTCGCACCCGTATGATGGGTGCGGGTGTTTATGATCACGGCTATGCCCTTGGGTATGAACGTGTGACAGATCACGCCCCAACGATGGATGGCCCACGTCACCGCCTGTGGCGCATTCGTGCGAAACAGATCGTGACCGCGACCGGTGCGCTGGAACGTCCTTTGTCCTTTGCGGGCAATGATATTCCGGGCGTTATGCTGGCAGCTTCTATGCGTGATTACCTGGTGAACTGGGGCGTTGTTCCTGGCCAGAAAACCGTGCTGGTTACCAACAATGACGACGGTTATCGCACGGCGATTGCGTTGAAGGAAGCAGGCCTCGACGTGCCTGTGGTGGTTGACGCACGTCCTGATGCCAACGGTGCCTTGCCAACCAAAGCACGTGATATGGGCATCCGTATCGAGACCGGCAAAGCGATCGCGAAAGTCAAAGGCGGCAAGCGCGTGACCGGCGTTGAGATTTGCCTGATGGAAGGCGAAGGCGGCGCACGTGAGGAAATCAAATGTGACGCGGTGGCCATGTCCGGCGGCTGGTCCCCTGTGGTGCATCTCTGGTCCCATTGTGGCGGAAAGCTGAACTGGAACGCTGATCAAGCTTGGTTCGCACCCGATCCCGCGCGCCCACCTTTGGGGGACAACGGCGAAGGTTTCGTCATCTGTTCCGGCATCGCATCCGGCGCACTTGATACGCCTGACGTTCTGACAAATGCCCATGATGCGGGCAAAGCGGCAGCGAAGGCTGCAGGTTTCACAGCCACGCGCAAAACGGCCCCTAAGGCGGTCGCGACTGCCGAAGAAACCATGGCGCCTGTTTGGATCATGCCCAAGAAAGCGACCCATGCGCAGCGTGCGAAATCCTGGCTTGATTTCCAGAACGACGTGAAAGTGTCTGACGTGCAGCTTGCAGCCCGCGAAGGCTATGAGAGCGTCGAACACACCAAACGTTACACCACTTTGGGTATGGCGACGGATCAGGGTAAATTGTCCAATATCAACGGCTTGGCGATCCTTGCTGATGCTTTGGGTAAAGAGATCCCACAGGTCGGCACAACCACCTTCCGTCCCCCATATCACCCGATTTCTATGGGTGCGATTGGTGGCGAAGCCCGTGGCGAAACCTTCCAGCCTTTGCGTCGCACACCGATGCATGCCTGGCATGAGGAACAGGGCGCCTATATGGAACCTGTTGGTCATTGGCGCCGCCCTTATACCTATCCGCGTGGGGCTGAAACGCATCAGGATGCGGTGAAACGCGAGATCCTGAACACACGGTCCAACGTGGGTCTGCTGGATGCATCAACGCTTGGGAAACTGATCGTTAAAGGCCCAGACGCCGCCAAATTCATGGACATGATGTACACCAACATGATGTCCACGCTGAAGATCGGCAAATGTCGTTATGGCTTGATGTGCTCGGAAAATGGCTTTCTGTCTGACGATGGTGTGGTTGCGCGCATTGATGAAGACACCTGGCTTTGCCATACCACATCGGGCGGTGCGGATCGTATCCACGGCTGGATGGAAGAATGGCTGCAGACCGAATGGTGGGACTGGAAAGTTCACGTGGCAAATGTCACCGAACAATTGGCCCAGGTCGCTGTTGTTGGCCTGAATGCGCGTAAGGTTCTTGAGAAAATTGGTGGCATGGATGTGTCCAAGGAAACCCTACCGTTCATGGAATGGAAAGATGGCACAATCGGTGGGTTTGACTGCCGCGTGTACCGGATTTCATTCTCGGGTGAGCTGTCCTATGAGATCGCCGTTCCTGCCAGCCAGGGTCGTGCATTTTGGGATGCTTTGCTGGACGCGGGCGCAGAATTCGGGATCATGCCTTACGGCACCGAAGGGCTGCACGTGATGCGCGCTGAAAAGGGCTTTATCATGATTGGTGATGAAACCGACGGCACGATCATTCCACAGGATCTGGGTTTGAACTGGGCGATTTCCAAGAAGAAGGAAGATTTCCTGGGCAAACGCGCGCAAAAACGCAGCTTTATGGATAATCCTGATCGCTGGCAGTTGGTGGGGCTTGAAACCCTTGATGGCTCTGTTCTGCCAGATGGTGCTTATGCGATTGCCGATGGCACAAACGCCAATGGTCAGCGCAATATGGAAGGTCGTGTGACATCGACTTACTATTCACCGACGCTGGACAAAGGCATTGCCATGGGTCTGATCCACAACGGACCGGCCCGCATGGGCGAGACCGTGAAATTCGGCCTTGTTGATGGCGAAACCATGGTCGAAGCGCGTATCGTTGATGCGGTGTTCTATGATAAAGAAGGGGAGAAGCAGAATGTCTGAAGCAATTAAAGCAACCTCAGCATTGGAAGGTTTCGCCTCAACCGGCTTCGCTTCCGTACGTGAATGCGGCCTGACGGGCATGATCACCCTGCGCGGCGATCTGGCGGATAAAGCACTGGCGAAAGCGGTGAAAGCCGCCACCGGTGCCGCCATGCCAGAACAGCGTAAAATCACCATGGGCAAATCCGGCAAAGTCGCTTGGATGAGTTCGGATGAATTGCTGCTGGTTGTCGATCACGCCCAGGCCCCAGCGATCGTTGAGGCCCTGACATCCGCTTTGAAAGACCAGTTTGCCCTTGCGGTAAACGTGTCTGATGCGCGCGTGATGTTTGAAGTGGCAGGCGAAGGCAATGGCCCACGCGAAGTGCTTGCCAAACTGGCCCCGGTTGATTTGGCACCAGACGCGTTCACCACAGGTGACGTACGCCGTACGCGCTTGGCACAAGTCGCAGGCGCGTTTTGGGTGGAAGCAGACGGCAGCTTCCGCGTCGTTGCCTTCCGTTCTGTGGCACAATACGTGGGTGATCTTTTGGCTCAAGCCGGCGCAACTGGATCGGCACCAGAGTATTTCTAAGTAAACCGAGATATGAATGCAGAAGTCCGGGATGCAAATTCCGGGCTTTTTCTTTTTCAAGAAACGGATAAGTTTACGTCGCCAAAGTACGACATATCGCGTAATTGACTTGAAGATCGATAAAGTATCATTACATTATATTAATTAGAGATAAAGTAGGGTGAGTATGACTTCATTTTTTAAACACAAGATAGTTCCAGCGGCACTTGCCGTTTTTGCTTTTACAGGCATTGCACAGGCAGAGCGACTGACCTGTCAGTTTCCCGAGAATGACAGAGCTGGGGGATGGGTCTCCGTTATTGTTGTCTTTGACATTGATGCGAATGGCCAGGCAATCGTAGATGACGGTGCTGTACAGGAATTCAACGGCGGGCCGATGGTCACGAGGGTGCGAACGAATAACGCAAAGCGTCTCACAATGACATGGGATTTGGACACACAAGACAGTATTGGGCAAATCTCGCTAAAACGGTATACGGCCTTCATTGATCGCAGAACCATGGAAGCAACAATTTTAGTGCAGCCACGCGGGTATCTGCCCTGGCCACGCGCGCATGGTGAGTGCCGATAAAAAGGTGAATAAATGACTTGGGTAGACGCATGGTTTACCTGCGCAAAGAAAGACTATTGGAGAGAAAATGAAAAAAATCACAAAGATCGTAAGTGCGGCTATTATGGCCGGAACAGTTTTTATTGGTCAGTCCGCCGTTGCAGCGCCTGTACGTTATGATTGCACGTTTAACAATTCTGAACGGAGCCGGGGATGGATCCCAGCACAATTGTTCGTAACTGTTGACGAAGATGCAGGACGTGTTTCTGCCCAAGCATCAAGCTTCCTTGATACTTCTTATGAGGAGGTAGCAGGCCGACTTCAAACGAACAGCCGGAGAATTACAGCTACGTTTCAGAATGAAGATGAAACCACGTCGACAGGCCGAAAAATATATGTGCGTTACAATTTCCGCATGAAGCGGAGCGATCTGAGCAGTAGTTTGAATGTTATTGTGAACCGTCATGGGCAACAAGAACGTTCTAACGGTCGGTGCGTATTGGCCACAAAGGGCTGATCATTTCAATGCTACCGTGCTATGAATATAAATGTGCATGAATAAGGAGGGAGGCAGCACTGACTTCCCTCTTGACCTTGACCACCCCAAAGCCCCATTTAAGGGGTAACGAAACGCACGTAACAGGGGGCCCAAATGGCTTTTGAACTTCCCGCACTTCCTTATGCTCACGATGCACTTGCTGACGCTGGCATGTCCAAAGAGACGCTCGAATTCCACCACGACCTGCACCACAACGCATATGTCACCAATGGCAACGCTGCGATTGCTGGCACTGAGTGGGAAAATAAATCCCTCGAAGAGATCATCGTTGGCACCTATGACAAGTCTTCTGTCGCGCAAAACGGCATCTTCAACAACATCTCACAGCTTTGGAATCACAACCAATTCTGGGAAATGATGGCACCTGGTAAATCTAACATGCCATCTGAATTGGAATCCGCGCTGAAAGACAGCTTTGGTTCCGTTGAAGAATTCAACAAACAATTCTGTGCTGCTGGCGCGGGTCAATTCGGTTCCGGCTGGTGCTGGCTTGTGAAAAATGCGGACGGTGGTCTTGCGATCACCAAGACTGAAAACGGTGTGAACCCACTGTGCTTCGGCCAAACTGCGCTGCTGGGCTGTGACGTATGGGAGCATTCCTATTACATCGATTTCCGCAACAAACGCCCTGTTTACCTGACCAACTTCCTTGAGAACCTGGTCAACTGGGAAAATGTTGCATCCCGCATGTGATCTGCGATTGATCCATGAGAAATATTGGACCTGCCAGCGATAACGCTGGCAGGTCTGTTTCTTTGTAAGAAACAGCACCGGCTTCTTTCAAAGAAGCCGACACCCTGCTGAAATGTCATTTACATCATTTTATGACTGTGAAACCGTGATTTGGAGATTTTCCATCTACATGCAGGATCAGATAAGATGAGTGAGACGTTCAAAGGTGTGGCGGCCATGGTGCTGGCCTGTGTGATTTGGGGATTATCGCCTTTATTCTACAAAGCCTTGGCCAATGTCCCTCCGCTCGAGGTTCTATCCCATCGCACGCTTTGGTCCTTTGTTTTGTTCTTAGCATTGATGATCGTTCAGGGGCGGTTGCGTGAATTTTTAAACCTGTTTCGACGCCCTAAGATACTTGCTGTGATCATATGTGCTGCCGTGTTGATCTCGACCAATTGGGGATTGTTCATTTGGTCGATCCAGGTGGGGCGCGCTGTCGAAAGTTCGCTGGGCTACTACATGTTCCCACTGGTGGCCGTGCTTTTGGGGGCGGTGGTGTTTCGTGAGCGCCTCTCGAAGGTACAGTGGTTTTGCGTATCTCTGGCGGCGATTGCGGTCATTGGGTTGACGTGGGGTCTAAAAGTCGTACCGGTGATTTCACTGTCACTGGCGATAACCTTTGGTCTTTATGGCGTGTTGAAGAAAAAGTTGAACGCGGGTCCTGTCATTTCTGTCGCGGGAGAGGTTGCAGTATTGCTGCCGCTGGCTTTGATCTGGCTGTATGGGGTGCATATGTTGGGCTGGCAGGGCTTGGTGGGGCGCAACGTCGGAACCTTCGGGATGAACCAAGCTCAAAGCCTATTGTTGGTTCTATCGGGGGTGGTCACTGCTGTGCCTTTGATTTTGTTTTCCTATGCCTCGCGCCGGGCGCCCTTATCTGTGGTCGGGCTGGTGCAATATCTAAACCCAACCTTACAAGGCGTGATTGCGGTTTTCGTCTTTACGGAACCGTTCACCTATTGGCATATATTCGCCTTCACGTTAATCTGGGTTGCGCTGGGGCTTTATTCCTTTGATACGTTGCGCAAAAAGCCGAACGCCAGCGAGTTGGTTTAATCCCCAAGATCCCCGTGACTGATAGTCACCCTACACAAGGGGGCGAGATCATTCGTGTAAATTGATCACTTGGTCAAAGGGGGTTCTCAAGCTATGGGTTGCATGCTTAACTCAGGTCACGACCAAGGGAGGAATTTTATGACCAAGGTAGAAATGACGGTAAACGGCAAAGCTGTTGCCGCAGACGCCGAAGGGCGTACGTTGCTTTCGCATTTTTTACGCGAAGAATTGAAGCTGACGGGGACGCATGTGGGCTGTGACACCAGCCAATGTGGCGCTTGCGTCGTGCATGTG
Source organism: Halocynthiibacter namhaensis (assembly GCF_000812685.1). GTDB lineage: Bacteria > Pseudomonadota > Alphaproteobacteria > Rhodobacterales > Rhodobacteraceae > Halocynthiibacter > Halocynthiibacter namhaensis. The sequence goes on along the minus strand of NZ_JWIF01000013.1, from coordinate 19,975 downwards.
AACGGTGAGGCCGTGAAATCTTGCACGATGTTTGCCCAAGAAGCAGCTGGCGCGGATGTCAGAACAATTGAAGGCATGGCGGAATCGGACGGGTCTTTGTCTGTGATTCAGCAGGCGTTTCAAGATCACCACGGGTTGCAATGCGGATTTTGCACGCCGGGCATGGTGATGTCGACGGCGGCCCTGTTGTCTGAGAACGCAAAGCCTACGGAAACCGAGGTGCGCGAATATCTGGAAGGCAATATCTGCCGCTGCACCGGATACCATAATATCGTCAAGGCGATCATGGCGGCTTCGGGACAGGACGTCAGTGATATCGCGGCTGAATAGGTGATCCTGCCTCGAGGAGGGGGCATTTTGACTTACGGCTAACATTTTCCGGCCTCCGTGGGACGAGGAGCCCACGCAGCCAAAGGGAGGATTTAAGATGCCAGCAGATGGTGCAATCGAAGGGGGGCTTGGTGCCTCTAATAAGCGTCGTGAAGACGTAAGGTTCCTGAAGGGAACCGGCAATTATACCGATGATATTAACATGCGTGGGCAGGCGTATGTCTATTTTCTACGCTCAGAAGTGGCTCATGGACGGTTGAAATCCGTTGATACAACTGAAGCCAGCGCGATGGATGGCGTGGTGCGAATTTTCACAGGTGCCGATTTTGAAGGCGTCGGTGGCATTCCTTGCGGTTGGCAAATCACCGACCGTTTTGGCGAGGTCATGCAAGAACCAGCGCACCCGGTTTTGGCCCAAGGAAAAGTGCGCCATGTCGGTGATCCTATTGCTGCGGTTGTGGCTGATACGTTGGAACAAGCGCGCGATGCGGCTGAGGCCATCGAAGTTGATATTGAAGAACTGCCCGCCGTTATTAATATGAAGGATGCCCTCGCGGACAGCAGCAACAAAGTGCATGACGATCTGACGTCAAACCTTTGTTATGATTGGGGGTTCGTTGAAGAAAATCGTGATGCTGTGGATGCGGCGATCAAAGGCGCACATCATGTGACCACCCTTGAATTGGTCAACAATCGTCTGATTGCCAACCCAATGGAACCTCGTGTCGCCGTGGGAGATTTCAACTCTGGTACGGGTGATCATACGCTTTATACAACCAGTCAAAACCCCCATGTGATCCGCCTTCTGATGGGGGCGTTTGTACTTGGAATTCCGGAACATAAACTGCGCGTTGTGTCGCCTGATGTTGGTGGTGGATTTGGCACGAAAATCTTTCATTACGCGGAAGAAGCCTTTTGTACGTTTGCGGCGAAAGCGTGTGATCGACCTGTGAAATGGACGTCTACACGCAGTGAGGCCTTTGTGTCTGACGCGCATGGGCGTGACCATGTGACCAAGATTGAACTGGCTTTGGATAAAGACGGAAACTTCCTAGCGCTGCGCACAGATACCCATGCCAATATGGGTGCGTATCTGTCGACATTTGCACCGTCGGTTCCAACCTGGCTGCATGGCACGTTAATGGCGGGGAATTACAAGACGCCGCTGATCTATGTGAATGTTAAGGCTGTCTTTACCAATACAGTGCCCGTGGATGCCTATCGCGGGGCTGGACGGCCTGAGGCAACCTTTCAATTGGAACGTGTCGTGGACAAAGCCGCGCGCGAAATGGGGATGGATCCGATTGCCTTGCGGCGTCAAAATTTCATCACTGAATTCCCATATGCTACACCCGTTGCCGTGGAATATGACACCGGCGATTATGAAGCGACGATGGCCAAGCTTGAAGATATCGCTGATTTAGCCGGCTTTGAAGCCCGTCGAGAGGACAGCGCCAACCGTGGGATGCTGCGTGGGCTTGGTGTGAATTGCTATATTGAGGCCTGCGGCATCGCGCCAAGCAACCTTGTTGGGCAGTTGGGCGCGCGCGCTGGTTTGTACGAAAGCGCGACCGTGCGGGTCAATGCGACCGGCGGGCTTGTGGTGATGACAGGCAGTCATTCGCATGGGCAGGGCCATGAGACGGCCTTTCCTCAGGTGATTGCCGATATGATCGGTATCAACCCGAATATGGTTGAAATCGTGCATGGGGACACGGCGAAAGTACCAATGGGCATGGGGACTTACGGGTCTAGGTCTTTGGCTGTTGGTGGCTCGGCCATGGTGAAAGCCACCGAGAAAATCATCAGCAAAGCCAAGAAGATCGCAGCCCATTTGATGGAAGCATCCGACGCGGACATCGAGTTGGCAAATGGCGAGTTCTCTGTTGCGGGGACCGACAAAAAGGTCGCTTGGGGGGATGTGACACTGGCGGCTTATGTGCCACATAACTATCCGCTTGAGGATATTGAACCAGGGTTAGAGGAAACCGCATTTTATGATCCGGCGAACTTTACCTATCCATCAGGTGCCTATGCCTGTGAGGTTGAAGTTGATCCAGACACGGGCAAAGTGACGATTGCGGCTTTCGCTGCGGCGGATGACTTTGGCAATATCGTGAACCCAATGATCGTGGATGGTCAGGTTCATGGTGGGATCGGGCAGGGGATTGGCCAGGCCTTGTTGGAACAGGCGTCCTATAATTCAGACGGCCAGTTGGTTTCTGGCAGTTACATGGATTACGCCATGCCACGGGCCGATGATGTGCCGTTTTACACGGTGGATCACAGCTGCCAAACGCCGTGTACGCATAATCCATTGGGTGTGAAGGGCTGCGGCGAGGCCGGCGCAATCGGGTCGCCGCCTGCAGTGGTCAATGCCGTGGTTGATGCGTTGCAGCGCGCAGGCCATGACAGTATCACACATATAGACATGCCACTGTCGCCGTCGCGCGTCTGGTCGGCGATGAATTCCTGAGGAGGACTAAGAATGTATGAATTTGACATAGAAAAGCCCTCTACGGTCGAGGCGGCCGTCGCCGCGCTGGCTGATGGGGATAATATGGCCCTGGCCGGGGGGCAAACCCTGATCCCGACGCTAAAACAACGTCTTGCAGCACCAGAAAAGCTGGTCAGCCTTTCTGGGATTGACAGCTTGAAACATATCGGGATGGACAGTGGCCCCGATGGTGATTTTTGGCGGATTGGTGCGGGTATGACGCATGCGCATGTGGCGTTGGAAACCGAAGACGGCAATTTCACCACGCTGTCACGAGTTGCAGGAAATATTGGCGATCCTGCGGTGCGTAACCGAGGTACGATTGGCGGCAGTCTTGCCAATAACGACCCCTCGGCAGATTATCCGGCGGTTGTTCTGGGGCTTGGTGGTACAGTCGTGACCAACCGGCGTGAGATTCAATCGGGTGACTATTTTCAGGGCTTGTTCGAAACAGCACTGGAGGAGGGCGAGATCATCACGGAGGTTCACCTGCCGGTGCCGGAGATCTCAAACTATCAGAAATTCGTGCAACCCGCCTCGCGCTTTGCTTTGGTGGGGGTCTTTGTGGCGAAGTTCGCAGATGGCGTGCGCGTGGCCGTGACCGGCGCATCCGAGGACGGGGTGTTTCGCTGGTCGGAAGCCGAAACAGCGTTGTCAGGTGATTTTAGTGCATCCGCCGTTGAGGATCTTCAGATGGAAGACGGGCATATGATTGAAGATCTGCACGGCACGCGCGCCTATCGCGCACATCTGGTGAAGGTTATGACACGCCGGGCCATTCAAGCGGCGGTGTAGAATATCGGCGGGGGAGGCTCCCGCCAAGTTTACATTCTGACGAATGAAACCTGTTGGGCCCGGCACGCTTCGCGTGCCGGGCCATTCCATTTTCCGCCCGCCTTGGTTTGCAAGACGATTAGATTGCTTTCAATTGATCGGCGATTTCCGACAGGAAGGTGCGTGTGTGTTCAGCTTGGGTCCGAATTTCATCTGCGATCAATTTGAACCCCGTCCCAAATTCACCAGCACGTGCGGCTTCGATGGTTGCGTTCAGTGCAATCATGTTGATGTTGCGGCCTGCCGCATGGGCCGCATCAACTGATTTGATTGCGGAGTCTCGGCGTGATTTCTGCCTTTGGGCATGTTGCGCCTTCAACTCAGTGGACATGACTTTAAGAAAACCAGTGATTTCTGTCTCGATCTCGGTCAAACAAAGTTCACGCAGGTGTGTTTGAGTGCCAAGGTTGAGTTTGGCGATACTGCCATCTTTAGGCACCTCTGGGACCAATCGATTGAAATTTGTGATGGTTTTTAAGGCAGAGGCACGTAGGGCTTCGAATTCTTCGGTTGGGTTGTATGTCAAATCCGCAAGATGCGTGGGCAGGTTTTGCAACATATCTTCGGCATCGCGCAGCCGGGCCCTAGACAGGTCAGATTGTTGGCGTGCGACCTTGGGATCATCCCTTTCGGGATCATGTGAGCTGAACAGCGCATATAGGGTCAGGGCACCGATGCGCCCAGGTCCAATGGCCATGAAGGCGACACTTTCGAATTCTAGCAAACTTGCGTGATGGGGTTTTGCGTTCATGGGGCCTCTCTTATGCGAAGCCTACAGGCGAAATGCCTTAAAAATCCCTAACGCGAGCAACCACACATGCAAAAAGTGCCGAGGATACCCCGGCACTTTCAGATACGTCAACGTCATGATGCGTTGAGTTTACTTTTTGTTAGATGGCAAAGGCCCGATCAGCATGATCATCTGACGGCCTTCCATTTTGGGGAAGTTTTCAACCTTACCCGTTTCTTTGGTGTCTTCGGCAACACGTTCCAGAAGCTTCCGTCCCAGATCTTGGTGGGCCATTTCACGGCCACGGAAACGCAGGGATATTTTCACCTTGTCGCCATTCTCAAGAAATTTGAAAACATTGCGCATTTTCACGTCGTAATCATTGGTATCCGTGTTTGGACGGAATTTAACCTCTTTGATTTCGATGATCTTCTGCTTTTTACGGGCTTCCGATTCGCGTTTTTGTTGTTCGTATTTGAACTTACCAAAGTCCATGATTTTACAAACAGGTGGCGCGGCGTTCGGGGAGATTTCGACAAGATCAAGACCAGCATCAGCGGCCATTTCCATTGCACGAGAAGGCGTTACAACGCCAACATTTTCGCCTTCTGCGCCAATCAAGCGGATTTCCGGGCAACGGATACGTTCGTTTACACGAGGGCCGGTTTCACGTTGTGGCGGGGCATTATGAGGTCTGCGGGCTATGGGTTTGATCCTTTGATAGCGAATATTTCTTCAGTCGGGAAGGTAAACGCTGTTCTAAAGTGTTTCAAGCAGGAAACGCATGTAATAATCGGCGAAAATGAGCGTATTGGCTAGTATTTCCCCTTAATTTACTTTCGTTCCCCCCCCACATCTGACAGGAGAGCGAGAAATCGCAACGATTTATTAACCCGAGGGGACTTAACTCATGAACAAGAATGTAATTATTGCCGCTGTTGTTGCTGCTGCTGGTATTGGTGGATACGCACTGTATTCTGGTAAAACTGTTGAAGACGTTGTTGAAGGTGCCGTTGAAACAACCACCGACGCAGCCAGCGCTGTTACCGAAACTGTTGTTGAGACCACTGGCGATGCGGTCGAAGCTGTTGCAGAAACAGCAACTGACGTCGTAGAAGGCGCGACTGATGCGGCTTCTGGCGCAGCTGAAGCAGTAACTGAAACAGCAACTGACGTCGTAGAAGGCGCGACTGACGCGGCTTCTGGCGCAGCTGAAGCAACAACTGATGCGGCATCCGGGGCAGCTGAAGCCGTAACTGAAACTGCGACTGACGCTGTTGAAGGCGCAACTGAGACTGCAACAGATGCAGTTGAAGCAACAACCGACGCCGCTTCTGGTGCAGCTGAAGCTGTTACCGAGACCGCAACTGATGTTGTTGAAGGCGCGACTGAGACTGCAACAGAAGCAGCAACTGGTCTTTTGGGTGGTTTGAACCCATTGAGCGTTGACGGTTTCAATGCAGACGGCATCAACGAAATGATCGACGGCTCTGCATTGGGCGACACAGTGAAATCCGGCCTGAAATTGGCTGTTGGTCAAGCTGCAGAAAACCCAGACATGGTCCAAGGCGTTGTTGCACAAGTAAAAGCAGCGCTTGGTCTGTAAGTTCAGACACATAAATTTGAAAGGCCACGCATATTTTGCGTGGCCTTTTTTATGTGTGATTTCAAGTTATCCAACTTAGGCAACAGATGCAGAATATTGTAACGGTGTCGTGGATTTGGTGAGGGTCGTGAATTGGTTGAAATTGTGATGAAACCGCTTTGGGCGAAGCTGCCTGAGGCCCATCCCATGTCCATTGCTTGGCGTATGGGGGCGGGCGAAGATTATGCCGTCGTTTTTTGGAAGTGGTGGTCTGCGACGGCTTCTGGTTGGACTGAGGCGCAAAAACTGGAATATCTACGCGACTGGCCGATGCCAGCAGCTTGGACGCATATTGCAATTGAAATGCTGTGGCCTGAATTAGGCGATGATTTGTTTGAAATTTTTGATGAGACACAGGTTGAGTTGCGGGATTTTATTTTCTCAAGGGCCGCGCGTGTCGGGTTGCCATCACTTGAGACGTGGGAAGCTGATCTGAATGACCCGTCTTGGGGCTGATGGGCCTGAGCTTGGATAGACTGAAAGAACAATGCCCCACCAGATTTAATCCGGCGGGGCATGTTTGAAACTGTTGCAATCGCGATGTTGAAATTTAGTCGAGGAAGGCTTTTTCGACGACGTAATGCGCTGGTTTGGAATTCGCACCTTCTTCTAGGCCGTATTCTTCGAACATCTCTTTCAGCTCTAGGTTAAAGGCCAGGTTGCCGCAGATCATCGCGCGGTCCTGTTCGGGATTAAGAGGCTCAACACCAAGTTCTTTGAAGGCTTCGCCAGAACGCATCAGATCGGTGATACGGCCCATCTTAGCACTTTCCTCACGGGTGGTGGTTGGGTAGTATTTGATCTTCTTCCAGAAGCCTTCGCCGATGACTTCGTTCAAAAGCTCGTCGTCTTTCAAACCTTCAATCAACTCACGACCATAGATCAGTTCGTCCGCCTCACGACAGGTGTGTGTGATGATGATTTCGTCATAATCTTCATAGGTTTGCGGTTCACGCAGAAGGCTTGCGAAAGGCGCAAAGCCGGTGCCTGTGGCAAAGAACCAGATGCGTTTTCCTGGGATCAACGCGTCGTGCACTAGCGTGCCCACGGGTTTCGGACGCAGGATAACTTCATCGCCAACTTTGATGTGCTGCAGGCGAGAGGTCAGCGGGCCGTCTTCCACCTTGATCGAGTAGAATTCCATTTCTTCATCCCAGGACGGAGAAGCAATAGAATAGGCGCGCAGCAGTGGTTTTTGCTTGCCAGTTTCTGGATGAGGTTCGCCCATCAGGCCGATCATCACGAATTCACCAGAGCGGAAACGCAGGCTGGCGGGCCGAGTACAGCGAAAACGGAACAGACGATCCGTATAATGCTGAACTTCGGTCACTGTCTGTGCGTCAGGCAGCATCGGAACGGCCTTGACGGTTGGCTTTGTGGCGGGGGCTGCGGCGGTTGTATCTGTCACTTTTACATGCTCGTTCATTGGGTCCGCGCGGGGAATACCCCACGTCCTCTCATCCCTCAATAGGGCAAATTGCCCTGGAGGTCTAGTTTGTTTGTGTGCGAATGATTAATCAGCCGCGCAGACGCGACTGATAATTGTTGTCTTGCCAGTTGGCGCGGGCAATCCATTCACCTTCGGGCTGGCGGGCAGCAAGGTCGTCATCGATCTCGACCTCGTCAAAACCGGAACGTCGCGCCATGGCATATTGATCAGAAATCACATGCCCACGCGCCCGCAAACGGCCAACAAAGCCAAGATCACGCAAACGACGTGCAAGGGTGAAACCACGTCCATCGGCAAAAGATGGAAAATCGATGCGCACCAGATCCACGTCATGCAGAAGCTTTGGCAGGTCATCCACCGACATGTCTGATGGCAGATCCACCGCAAGGGCCGGCGGGTGGTTTGCGGGCAATTCATCCAATGTGAAAAACCCGTGTTCCCAATCGTCGCCCGCGAAACCCGTGTCATTAATGATTACAGTCATCAGAATACTTCCCCTGATTGGGCCACCGGAGTGCGCACCATTTTTCCGTTTTCAAAGTGAATGCCACACTCTGATTTATCTTGTCCGCGCCAGCGGCCTGCACGTGGGTCTTCGCCATCGCGCACACGTGATGTACATGGGGCACAACCGAGTGATGCAAAACCTTTTGTCACCAATGGGTGACGTGGCAGGTTGTTGTTTTCCATATACTCACGGATCGTTTCCGGCGTGAAATGGGCCATTGGGTTAACCTTGATACGGCTTTCGCCGTCGGCCTCAAACAGATCCATCTGCGCACGCGTGCCAGATTGATAGCGTTTGCGCCCGGTGATCCAAGCATCAAACCCGGACAGTGCTTTTTCAAGCGGCCGCGTTTTGCGCAGGTCACAGCAGGCATCCGTGGATTTCTGCCAAAGCAGACCTTCGTTGTCCTCAAGGAACATCTCATTGCGGTTGGGTGTGATCACACGCACATCGGTCAGGCGCAATTTCTCAGCGACCTGACGTTGATAGTCGATCGTTTCCTCAAACAGCATTTCGGTGTTCAGAAACAATACGGGCACGGTGCGATCAAGTGTTGCCAGCAGATGTAACAGGACAACGGATTCCGCGCCAAAGGATGACACCATCGCAATGCGACCGGTCAGCTGATCATTCAGCGCATGGGCCAAGATGTCACGTGCACCATGGTGACGGTAACGCGCGTTTAACTCCTTGGCCCGTTCGCTTGCTGCGGGAAGGGGGGCTTCAAGCGGCATGACGTGCATCCTCTGGATAAAGCAAAGATTTAAACGGTGCCGCGCCCAACCGACGATAGGTCGCGAGGAAAGTTTCCGCCGGATCAAGGCGCAGATCAAGATAACCCAGAACCAGACGTTCAATCGCCGGAACAATCGCGTCATAGGCAAAACCAGGGCCCGCACGTTCGCCAACGGCGGCGGTTTCCGTGCCGTCGCCACCAAGGGTAATCTGGTAGTTTTCCACACCGGCGCGGTCCAAACCAAGGATGCCGATATGGCCCACGTGGTGGTGACCACAGGCATTGATGCAGCCGGAAATCTTGATCTTCAGCGCGCCAATGTCATGTTCCACGCCCAGTTCCTGCACGCGGTTGGCAATCTGTTGCGCCACGGGAATGGAACGCGCTGTCGCAAGCGCACAGTAATCCATACCAGGGCATGCGATAATGTCTGAGGCCAGCCCAATATTCGCCGTGCCCAGACCGGCAGCTTTGAGGGCTTTGAAGATCTTTGGCAGGTCAGATTTCTTTACATGCGGCAGGATGACGTTTTGTTCATGGCTGATACGAAGTTCATCATAAGCAAAGTCACGCGCCAGGTCCGCCAGCAGGTGCATCTGTTCGGTGGTCGCGTCGCCAGGCGTCGCTCCATGGGCTTTCAGCGAGATCGACACAATCGCATGATCATCTTGTTTGTGTTCAGAAATATTGGTGTCGACCCAAGACCGGAATACAGGATCTGTCGCGTAGGCGGCATCAAAAATACCCGTGTCAGAGGCTTCCCAATCGGGGGCTTTGAAATGCGCTTCGATGTCGGCCAGTAATTCCTGATCCACACCAGAAAACTGTGGACGCAGCGTGTTGAAACGCTCTTCCACCAGCTCGCTGATCTTCTCAATGCCGTTTTCATGCACGGTGATCTTGATGCGGGCTTTGTATTTATTGTCGCGACGACCAAGGGTGTTCCAGACAGAAACCACAGCTTCGCAATAGGGCAGAAGATCGGCTTTTGGCAGGAAGGCGCGCAGCACTTTCCCCACCATTGGCGTGCGACCAAGACCGCCACCCACGATGACTTCAAAACCAGGTTCGCCCGCCTCATTGCGCACCATACGCAGCCCGATATCATGGGCTTTGGTCACGGCGCGGTCATTGGGGGAACCGGTGATCGCGATCTTGAATTTACGCGGAAGGAATTGGAATTCCGGGTGGTCTGTAGACCATTGGCGCAGTAATTCAGCTGTCGGGCGTGGATCTTCGATCTCGTCCTTGGCGGCACCGGCGAAATGATCGGCCGTGACGTTGCGAATGGTGTTGCCAGAGGTCTGGATCGCATGCAGGCCAACTTCGCCCAGGCTGTCCAAAATATCCGGCACATCTGACAAAGTGGGCCAGTTGTATTGGATGTTTTGACGCGTGGTGAAGTGGCCGTAACCTTTGTCATATTTCGCAGCAACATCGCCAAGACGACGCATTTGTGCTGACGAAACAGTGCCATAAGGGATCGCAACGCGCAGCATATAGGCGTGCAATTGCAGGTACAGGCCGTTCATCAGACGCAGGGGTTTGAATTCATCCTCGGTCAAGTTGCCTTCGACGCGGCGTTCCACTTGGGCGCGGAATTGTGCGTTACGCTCAGTCAGAAAGGCGCGGTCAAAGTCGTTATAATGGTACATGTCTTATGCTCCTGCGCTTGCTGTGTCAGCTTGCTTGCCGTGGAAGTAGTTGGAGGGGCCTGTGGCGCGAAATTCTTCGCGGAAATGCACAGGTTCCGGGCCATTGGTGCCCATGACGGCGTCCGCCAACATCACACCAACAGCGATATTTTGTTGGGCGTTTGCTTGGGAAAGCTGGGTCTCTGCCGCGTCTTGTTGCGTGAACAATGCGGCATCTGCATGGGCATTGACCCAACAGCTGTCCGCGGACCAGTAAATCACGTCACCTGACAGCAGGTGGTTGGCGGTGATGACTTTTGGTGTGAAGGGACGTCGGCTCATGACAATTGTCCTTGCTGAAGCTGGGGTGTCGTTGGTTTTGTAAAGGGCAGACCGGGCAGAATGGCACATTCGATGCCAGCGCCGAGGGCCTGTGTGATCAGATCATCTGGGGTGCCTGTGCCAGGTTTAAGGCGCACAATTGCGGCACCATTATTAGCGGCCCGAAGAATGTCAGCCGCAGGAGTGGACGCGGGCAGGAAATCGGCTTCGCGGCGGGCCAATTCAAGGACCTCGTCGGAAACATCAGCGTCTGCAATAATAATGTCAGCACGATCAATGGCGCGCCGTGCACGGATCGACAGCATGTCAGCTTCGCCCGCACCAGTGCCGATCAGATCAATGCGACCGGCGGCATCCTCTTCATTCAGGTGTTGGATCAAAAGCGTATCAAGCGCGGAACGCACGCCCGCTTCACCAGCAGCGGCATGGGCCTGTGGCCCGACGTGATTATAATAGTCAGCCCAAAAATCACGCCGTGCACGCCCCGCAGGCAAGGCAAAAGCCCGCGAGCGGAAAGATTTTCCGATTTCCGCAAGCGTGCCAAGAACCGGGGATAGGTCTTCTTCCAAAGCGGCCTTGATCGCGCGGGCCAAGACAGGCGCTGCCCCTTCGGTGCCAATCGCCACGGTCACAGGCGCACGGTCAACGATGGCGGGGGTGATAAAGTCGCTGTCTTGCAAATTGTCCACGATATTCACTAGAACGCCTGCGGCTTTGCCAAGGGCGCGAACATTTGCATCAAGCGTTTTGTCTTCATCGGCCGCATAGACCATCATCACACCTTGTAGGTCGGTGAAACGCAGACCGCGTGCGTGCAGGGAAATTTTTCCCTCATGCGCCAGGGTGCGGATCGCTTCTGATGGGGAGGTTGCGAAAACATCAATTTTTGCAAGAGTTTTGATCAGTAGGCGCAGTTTCGCAATGGCTGCATCACCGCCGCCAGACAGTGCAATACGTGTGCCCTCGGTCTTCATGTAAATCGGGAAATGGTCCATTGTTCCGCAATCCTGCTTGTTTCAGGGTTCAATATAGGATATTTTCCCGATATTGCGCTAGTATCGGGCGTAGATAAGAACAATCATTCCGGTTATCACCTGAGGTGGATAAATGTTTCCGGAGTTTAAGGAGAAACGGAATGTCAGTCCGTATTGATGAGATCGACCGGAAAATCCTAATGGCCCTGCAGGAAGACGCGGGCCAGTCATTGGATGAAATTGCGCGCAAAGCGGGCTCAAGTAAGACGCCTGTGTGGAATCGCATTCAGAAGATGAAGAAAAGCGGCATGATCAAAGGGCAGACGGCGGTTCTGGATGCTGAAGCCCTTGGTTTTGAAAGCTGTTTCTTTGTTCTGATCCGTACATCGCAACATGCGGCCAGCTGGAAAGAACAGTTCATGAAGGCCCTAAACGCGCGCCCCGAGGTGATGGAAGCGCATCGCTTGGCGGGTGATATTGATTACATCCTGAAAGTGCGCGTCACCAATGCGCGGGCCTATGATAAGTTTTACCAAGCGCTGATTGATGATGTGGACATTTACAACGTGACAGCGCTGCTTTCGATGGAAGAGATCATCAACAACCGCCCTCTGCCATTGCGCGAGGGGTAGGGGGCGCTGCCCCCGTCCGCAGACGGACTCCCCCGGAGTATTTTCAGCAAGATGAAAGGGTTAGCGTGGCCTGGCGCTGGCAAGCGCCAACCCGTCGATAATTGCAGTGAAGGCGTCATTATAGTGCAGGGTGGCTTTGGGGAGGATATGTTGCACCGTGCGGCTGACGTCTTTGATCAGGCTGGACCCTCCGACAAAAATGACGCTTTCGATTTGATCGGCTGAACAGTTGGCCAATGTCAGGGCTTCACCCACAGCAGCAGCAAGATTTTCCATATGTGGCGTCAGGGAAGTGGTTAGCATATTTACGCTGAGGGCTTGATTTAAGCCCCGTTCCACCGTCGTTAGATTGACCATACCTTCGCCATCGGTGTTGACTTGGATCTTGCCCCGTTCCACTGCAAAAGCGACATCATGTCCCAAGTGGTCTTCCAGCACAGACATCAGGCGTGTGTAAGCCTGCTGGTCAACCGCATTCCGCTGTAGGTCGGAAACTTTGCGTTTTACCTCAGATGTATAAAGGAAGGGGATCATCTGCCAGGTGGCGAGGTCATGAAAGATCGCGCGCGGCGCTGCATGGGTGCCTGCGCCGAAATCCTTGCGGATTTCGCTGTCTTTACCAAAATGATGCATGACGTGGTCAAAGCTGATACTGCGATCAAAATTTGTGCCACCCAGGCGCACACCATGGCTGGCAAGAATATCGATCCCGGTGGCTGTGTTCTGGAACACTGTAAAATCAGATGTCCCGCCGCCGATGTCCACGATCAGTTTCAATCCATCGCCCTTATGCCGGGCAGCCAAGGCAGCGGCTTCGGGTTCTGGCATGAACTCTACGGATTTGAAGCCAGCGGCCAGATAACATAGGGTCAGATCCTTCAGCGCCTGTTCATTTCGCGCGGGATCATTGGAATGAAACAACACCGGACGCCCGGAAAGCGCGTGGTCAAAGTCTTGGTAACACACCTCTTGTGCGCGGGATTTTATACGTCTCAGGAAACGCGCAATGATGTCGACAAAAGTGACGCGTTCCCCCATCATTATCCGGCTCTCATGCATCAATGGCGTGCCAAGAATACTTTTGAGCGCCCGCATATACCGCCCGTCATCCCCATTGATCAGGGCGCGTTCTGCCTGACGACCAAACAGCGTTTTCTGGTTCTCAAAATCGAAAAACACGGCTGTCGGCAAGGTGTTTTCGCCGGCCTCTACCTCGATCAAGCAGGGGCGACCATTGATGGAAATTCCTGCGGCAGAGTTCGATGTTCCGAAGTCAATTCCAAGCGTTTGTGACATGATCTGCGGGCCTTTGGTGGTTCTGTTTCCAGTTCTGGGGCTGGCCTATGTAGCAGTGACAGGCAGGGCTTTCAACCCATGGAAATGGTAGATATCGGCGTAGTTCGGTTGCGTTGCTAGGGCGAGATTTGGGCAGCGTTCAAACAAGATTGGTAGGGCGATTTGAAGTTCCATCCGGGCAAGTGGTGCGCCAATACAGAAATGTGCGCCTGCGCCGAAACTTGTGTTGGTCAGGATCTCGCGGGTGGGATCAAACCTGTCGCCATCAGCCCAGGTGTTGTCGTCGCGATTGGCGCTGGCCAGCAGCAGGGCGACTTCATCCCCGGGTTGGAAAACATGTCCGCAGATTTCGACCTCTTCATAACACCAGCGGGTGAACATATGCAGAGGGGGATCAATGCGCAGGGTTTCTTCTGTTAGCTTTTCAATGCCTTCGGGGGTGAAGTTTACCTTGGTGTCACGTTCCAGAATGGTTTTTACAGCGTTGCCAATGGAATGAACCGTGGCTTCGTGCCCGGCATTCAGCAGCAGGATGCAGGTCGTGATCAACTCATCTGTCGACAGTTTTTCACCCGATTCCTCGGCTGAAATTAGGGCTGAGATCAGATCATCGGCCGGGGTTGTGCGGCGCTCATCCACATAACCCTTCATGAAGGCGACGAATTCCTCGGTCGCGCGCACGGCTTTGTCTTCCATCTCGCGGGTGCGCCCGGCTTGATACATCATGACCATGGCGTTGGACCATTCCAGCAGCTCGCGCCACATTGTTTCAGGCACACCAAGCAGGCGGCAGATGATCACAACAGGGATTTTTTGGGCAAAAGCCGTCAGCAGATCAAAGCCACCACGGGGGAATTCATCGATCAACTGATGGGTGAGGGCTTCGATTTCAGGTGCAAGTTCCTTGATCCGGCGCGAGGTAAAAGCCCGCATCACAAGCCCCCGCAAACGGGGGTGGCGGGGGCGTTCCAACTCCAGCATGGAATGGGCTTCCACCGCATAAAACGGCGCCAGATGATCCGGGATGGGTTTGCGTTTATCCGCAGGCACTTCGCGGCCAAACCGACGATCCCGCAGCAAGGTTGAAACGGCTTTATGAGAGGTCGCACAAATGAGGTCGTAATCACTCCAAAACACCAAATCTCCTGCGGCCCGCATGCGTGTATAAAGCGGATAGGGGTTCTGAACAAAGTCAGGATCGGTGGCGGATTGGGTGAACTTTTGCATGGTGATTTCCTCCGGAAAGGAAGGTATTTTAGCTTTTGGTCAAAGATGCAAGCGAGAACCTTAGGGCCGCGTCAAACTGAGGGGTTGAGCGCGGGCGCGTTCGCCGTAATACTATGCGTCAGGGGGAGTGCCCCAAAAGATGGAACGCGGGATACACCGCACCACTATTTTGAAGAATAATCAGGGAGATATCTATGAAATTCTTAGCCACAGCTGCTATGGCGCTTGCGCTTTCTGCCACGGGTCAAGCCGCGTTTGCGTCTTGTGAAGAAGGCGAAACCGTTGTGAAATTCGCCCATGTTACCAACACGGACCGGCACCCAAAGGGTATCGCGGCCAGCCTGTTGGAACAGCGCGTTAACGATGAAATGAACGGCACAATGTGCATGGAGGTCTTCCCGAACTCGACCTTATATGACGACAACAAAGTGCTGGAAGCAATGTTGAATGGCGATGTGCAATTGGCCGCGCCAAGCTTGTCAAAGTTCGAAGCCTTCACCCGTCAGTTCCGCATTTTCGATTTGCCTTTCATGTTTGAAGACATCGAAGCTGTTGATGCGTTCCAGGCATCTGATGCTGGCCAAAGCATGCTTGATTCGATGCAACGACGCGGCCTGCAAGGCCTGTCATTCTGGCACAATGGCATGAAACAAATGTCTGCAAATGTGCCGCTTATCGCGCCGACAGATGCAAATGGTCTGAAATTCCGCGTGCAGTCTTCTGACGTGCTTGTGGCGCAGATGGAAGCGATCGGTGGTTCACCCCAGAAAATGGCGTTTTCCGAAGTTTACGGCGCGTTGCAGCAGGGCGTTGTGGACGGTCAGGAAAACACCTGGTCGAACATCTTTGGTAAGAAATTCTTCGAAGTCCAGGACGGCGTGACCGAAACCAACCATGGCATCATCGACTATCTTGTTGTGACTTCAACTGAGTTCCTTGATGGGCTTGAGCCTGAGGTGCGTGACCAATTCATGACCATCCTTGGTGAGGTCTCTGATGTGCGTAACGCAGAAGCCTTTGCTGTGAACGAAGCTGCGCGTCAGTCCATTGTGGATGCAGGCGGCAAAATCAACGAGCTGACTGCGGATCAGCGCCAAGCTTGGGTTGATGTCATGATGCCGGTTTGGGCGCAGTTTGCTGGCGATGTTGGCCAGGAAAACATCGACGCCGCACAGGCGATCAACGCAGCGAACTAAGCAAGTTGCAAGATTTGAACGCAGCCTCATAGGGGGCTGCGTTCTTTTTATTCTACGATATCAAGGGGTAGGGCGATGCATCCGAAACCGGGTCAAAGCCGCATAGACCGACTTGAGGAAAGCGTAATCGCGCTGATCCTTGGGCTGATGGTTGTGCTGGCATTTGTAAATGTAATTGTGCGCAAAAGCGGAGGGAATATCCTCTGGGCAAAGGAAATGTCGGTATTTTTATTTGCCTGGCTTGTGCTGATGGGGGCGTCTTATGCTGTTAAAAAAGGCGCGCATTTGGGTGTCGACGTTGTGGTCAATGCGACCCATGGCAAGAATCGCAAAACCCTTGGTACCATCGCGGTTTTTGTTTGTATCGTGTATAGTTTTTTGCTGTTGAAAGGGTCCTGGGATTACTGGGCGAACTTTGCCAATCTGCCGCAAACCACCGGGCGTTGGTTTCCTTTGGGATTTGAGGAGATGAAACCGACCAGTTTTCGGTCTTGGTATATCGTGAATGACGTGCCGAACCCCTGGTTCTTAGGTTGGCTAGAGGGTGCGATGAACTATGGCGATCCATATGACAAGCTGCCTCGTTTCATTCCCTATGCCGTGTTGCCTTTGTCCATGGCGTTGATGTTGTTTCGCTTTGTTCAGGCCGCCGTTGACATGGTTAAGGAGCGGATTGATCGTGTGGTTGCAAGCCACGAAGTTGAAGATGAAATCGAAGAAGTACGCGAACGTTTGGGTGCTGCGATGGATGGCATCGAGAAGGGCGTCAGCTAATGGAAGTTCTCATTCTTTTTGTCTTGGTCATTGGCTTTATGTTGATCGGTGTGCCAATTGCCGTATCGCTTGGCATGTCGTCGATCCTGTTCCTTTTGGTCTTCTCAGATAGCTCATTGTCTTCGGTTGCGCAGACGATGTTTCAGGCCTTTGAGGGGCATTTCACCCTGCTTGCGATTCCTTTCTTCATCCTTGCCAGTACGTTTATGTCGACGGGCGGTGTGGCCCAGCGAATTATCCGGTTTTCCATCGCCTGTGTGGGGCACCTGCGTGGCGGATTGGCGATTGCGGGCGTCTTTGCCTGCATGATGTTTGCAGCACTTTCCGGGTCCAGCCCTGCAACTGTTGTGGCGATCGGATCTATCGTGATCACCGCCATGGTTCAGGCCGGTTACACCAAAGAATTCGCCGCAGGTGTGATCTGTAATGCGGGTACGCTTGGCATCCTGATCCCGCCATCAATTGTGATGGTGGTATATGCCTCTGCGGTGGATGTGTCTGTTGGACGTATGTTCCTAGCAGGCGTGTTTCCGGGCATTCTGGCCGGGCTTATGTTGATGGTCGCGATCTATGTCATGGCACGGATCAAGAATATGCCATCCGGAAAATTCGCAGGCTGGTCCGAGATCGGTGACAGTTTCAGAGACGCCTTTTGGGGGCTGTTCCTGATCTTCATCATCATGTTCGGCATCTATGGCATTCCCGGTTATGTGAAAGCCTGGTTCACCCCAACCGAAGCGGCGGCCGTGGCATCTGTCTATGCCTTCTTTGTTGCCTGTTTTGTATATCGCGACATGGGGCCATTGGCGGCGCGGGATGGGCGTGAAAAAATTAGCCTGCTGAAAAAACCTCAGGCTGTTGTCACTGCTTTTTTCCACGCAGATACGCAACGCACCCTGTTTGAAGCGGGCAAATTGACCGTCACTCTGCTGTTTGTCATCGCCAACGCTTTGATCCTGAAACATGTTTTAACAGAAGAACAGGTGCCTCAGCATGTGGCAGAAGCCATGTTGTCTGCGGGATTTGGCCCCGTGATGTTCCTTGTGGTGGTCAATGTGATCCTGCTGATTGGCGGGCAATTCATGGAACCTTCGGGTCTTTTGGTGATCGTTGCACCATTGGTGTTCCCCATCGCGATCCAGCTGGGGATTGATCCGATTCACTTGGGCATCATCATGGTTGTAAACATGGAAATCGGAATGATCACGCCACCGGTAGGGCTGAACCTGTTTGTGACCTCAGGGGTTGCGGGCATGCCGATGATGAGTGTCGTTCGCGCCGCACTTCCATTCCTGGCCGTGCTGTTCGTCTTCCTGATCTTGATCACCTATGTGCCCGTGATTTCGACCTTCTTACCCAACTCCTTGATGGGACCTGAAGTCATCGTGAATTGATTTGTGGTCAATGAAATAAAGGCCGGGCAGATTGGATCTGCCCGGCCTTTTTGTGTCGTGGGGTTGTAACCGTAGATTACACCGAAGCTGGACGCTCTCAGGTCTGAGGCAGATCCAACAAAAGATTAACCAAACTGCGCACGCTGTCGGAGTGCCCGGGTGAAAGGTTTCCCTCAACGTGACGTTCCGCACGTTGAAGTGCCACCTGACTGGCCCGCATACCGCGTTGGCCAAGGTCGGTGATGCGCAAGGTTTCTTGGGTATCGTCTTCTTGCACCAATGCTCCGCTTCGGATCAGAGCTGCGATCCACGGCGAGATATCAACGCCAAAGCGACTGCGTGCCGCGACGACGTCTTTTGGCGTGCCTCCTGGATCAATCAAATGTAGGACCTGACCCTGGGCACCCGCCATGAAGTCAAACCCTTGTGCATTTAATTCGGCGTCAACGCGTGCTTGCCACAAGCGCAGCGCCGCCATGAGATTTTCCCCAAGGGCAGGGGCGTTGTTTCCGTTCACGGTTTATGCCTGTTGAAGGGCGTTGATGATCCCTGCGAAGTCATCGGCCTTCAGAGAAGCCCCCCCGACAAGTGCACCATCGACGTCAGCGACAGCAAAGATGCCCGTCGCATTTGCGGCTTTGACGGACCCGCCATATAGGATGCGAATGTCAATCCCAGTGACTTCGCCAAAACGGCGAATGAGGCGCGTCCGGATAAAGGCGTGGACCTCGGCGATTTGTTCCAAGCTTGGAACAAGGCCCGTGCCAATGGCCCAAACCGGTTCATAGGCAACGACTAAATTTGCGCCCGTCGCCCCGTCTGGAACTGATCCAGCCAACTGACCACCGATGATATCAAGGGTGTTGTTGGCTTCGCGCTGTACGTGGCTTTCCCCGAGACATACAATGGCGGTAAGCCCCGCCGATATCGCCGTGCGGGCTTTTGCGCGAACGGTTTCGCTTACCTCATTATAGCTGTCACGTCGTTCAGAATGCCCTAGGATCACATAGCCCGCGCCAACGTCTTTCAACATCTCGGCAGAGATGTCGCCGGTATGAGCGCCAGAAAGCGCGACGTGGCAATCTTGGCCGCCCGTGGCGATGGGGCTTTGTTCTAGGATACCAGACAACTGTGAGAGCGCAGTGGCGGGCGGGCAAATTAGAATGTCCACGTTGGATTCAGGAAACCTCGCGGCCAAATCTGTGACTTCAGTCATGGCATTGCTTGTGCCGTTCATTTTCCAATTGCCTGCTGCAAGCTTCTTGCGCATGTTTCGCCATCCTACATTGAGTTCTTTGGATAGAAGTCGCAGCCGCAGCCCGACGCGTCAAGAGCTGGACTGTTAAACTCGGCAAGCTATGATAAATTTAGTTTGCTTTTCACGCTTCAAGAGCAGATTTCACTAGAAAACTAGAAAACTAGAAAACTAGAAAACTAGAAAACTAGAAAACTAGAAAACTAGAAAACTAGAAAACTAGAAAACTAGAAAACTAGAAAACTAGAAAACTAGAAAACTAGAAAACTAGAAAACTAGAAAACTAGAAAACTAGAAAACCTGCTTGAACCCAAAAAGCCCCGAATAGTGATCTCCGAGGCTTTTCAATTTCAAAATTGGGTCAACTTATTTGTCTGATGCGTCTTCTGATGCCAATTGGCTTGCGAACCAAGCTGTGGCAACCGGGTTCACGCCGCCTTTGGAAGATGCAGTTACGCCAACAACTGGGTTTGATTGGGTTTCGATGCCGGTGCCTGCCTCTGCTGCGAGATCTGCAAAGA
>NZ_JWIF01000012.1 GCF_000812685.1 Halocynthiibacter namhaensis | reverse complement strand
GACCCGTTAGGAATATGAAAATGAAAACTGTAATCGCATCCATCCTGGCCCTGACTGTTGCTGCTCCTGCTTTTGCTGGTGCCAAAGACGTCGAAGCACACTTCGCACAAGACAACACAGGCATCGAAGCCGTTGTTCTGGAAAGCCACACACCAATCACTTCGGAAGCCGTTGAAATCTTTGAAAACCTCGCAGCTGAGGCCGGCACTGGCATCGAAACACAATCAAACCCAGCTGTAGGCGTGACTGCGTCTTCTAACGGTGGCGTGAACCCAGTTGCCGCAGCTTGGTTCGCAAGCCAATTGGCATCTGAAGACGCATCAGACAAATAAGTCGACCCAATTTTGAAATTGAAAAGCCTCGGGGATCACTCCTCGGGGCTTTTTTGGTTCAAGCGGGTTTTCTAGTTTTCTAGTTTTCTAGTTTTCTAGTTTTCTAGTTTTCTAGTTTTCTAGTTTTCTAGTTTTCTAGTTTTCTAGTTTTCTAGTTTTCTAGTTTTCTAGTTTTCTAGTTTTCTAGTTTTCTAGTTTTCTAGTTTTCTAGTGAATGTTCCGAATTCAGGAATATTTCAATAAAAAACGCCCCCGAAAATCAAGGGCGTTTTCTTAGTTTAAGCCACCGTTAGCTTATGCTGTCAGGCCCTCAGGCTCTTCCAGACCATTCGCACGGCAACACGCGGTTAAGGTGTTCGCCAGTAGACACGCGATGGTCATGGGGCCAACGCCGCCAGGAACCGGGGTGATTGCGCCCGCGCGTTCGGAACATGTCGCGAAATCAGCGTCGCCCACCAAGCGGTGTTTGCCTTCGCCTTTTTCCGGTGCAGGAATACGGTTGATGCCAACGTCAATCACGGTAGCACCTTCTTTGATCCAGTCACCAGGCACCATTTCAGGACGGCCAACAGCGGCAACAACAATGTCAGCGCGACGCACGACTTCTGGCAGATCTTTGGTGCGCGAATGCGCGATTGTAACAGTACAGCTATCACCCAAAAGAAGTTGCGCCATTGGTTTGCCA
Organism: Halocynthiibacter namhaensis; assembly: GCF_000812685.1. GTDB lineage: Bacteria > Pseudomonadota > Alphaproteobacteria > Rhodobacterales > Rhodobacteraceae > Halocynthiibacter > Halocynthiibacter namhaensis. The sequence goes on along the minus strand of NZ_JWIF01000012.1, from coordinate 130,882 downwards.
ACGATGTTGGAACGGCCAATCACAACGGCATTCATGCCGGACAGCGAACCATGGTGATCACGCAGCATCATCAAGCAGCCAAGCGGCGTACAAGGCACCATTGATTTTTGACCGGTGCTGAGCATCCCAACATTGGAAATGTGGAAACCATCAACGTCCTTGGACGGATCAATAGAATTGATCACGAGATCTTCGTTCAGGTGCTTTGGCAGGGGCAGTTGCACAAGGATACCATGAATGCTGTCGTCGTTGTTTAGCTGATCAATCACTGCCAAAAGATCGGCTTCGGATGTCTCAACGTCAAGCTTATGCTCAACGGATTTCATGCCAACTTCGGTGGTTTGTTTGCCCTTAGAGCGCACGTAAACTTGGCTTGCTGGATCTTCGCCAACCAAGACCACAGCCAGACCAGGCGTGATATTGTGATCGGTTTTCAGTTTGGTCACATGTGCTGCGACTTTTTCGCGAACTGTACCCGCGAAAGCTTTGCCATCAATGATTTGTGCGCTCATCTTTTATCTCTCTCTGTCATAGCGAAAGGCGGCCCTTGTTAGGGCCGCCTTATTATTCGTTTCAGATCTGTTTAGAACAAACCTTCGATTTGGCCACCATCATTCAGATGGATCGATTTCGCCGCTGGGTTACGAGGCAGACCAGGCATGGTCATGATGTCACCGCAAACAACCACTATGAAACCAGCACCGGCAGACAGACGCACTTCACGTACAGGCACAGAGTGACCTGTTGGTGCGCCGCGCTGTGTCGGATCAGTGGAGAAGCTGTACTGGGTTTTTGCCATACAAACTGGCAGATTGCCGTAGCCCTGCTCTTCCCAAATCTTCAGTTGATCGCGGATCTTTTTATCAGCGATAACTTCGTCAGCGTGGTAGATGCGTTTTGCAACTGTTTCGACTTTTTCGAACAGTGACATTTCATCTGGGTACAGAGGCGCGAACTGGCTGATGCCAGAATCTGCGATTTCTGCAACACGTGTCGCGAGGGCCTCGGACCCTTTTGAACCATGCTCCCAGTGCTGGGACAAGATCGCTTCGGACCCTTGGCTTTCAACGTAATCTTTAACAGCCTGAACTTCAGCATCTGTGTCAGTGACGAAGTGGTTTATCGCAACAACAACTGGAACACCGAAGGATTTCAGGTTGCCGATATGACGACCAAGGTTTGCACAACCGTCGTTTACAGCCGCAACATTTTCGCCACCAAGATCAGCTTTTGCAACGCCACCGTTCATTTTCATCGCACGCACAGTCGCAACCAGCACAACACAATCAGGTGCAAGGCCAGCTTTACGGCATTTGATGTTCATGAACTTTTCAGCACCAAGATCAGCACCGAAACCAGCTTCTGTCACAACGTAATCCGCGATTTTCAGCGCAGTTGTTGTTGCGATAACAGAGTTACAGCCGTGTGCGATATTGGCGAATGGGCCACCGTGTACGAATGCTGGGTTGTTTTCCAGGGTTTGCACAAGGTTTGGCTGCATTGCGTCTTTCAGCAGAACAGTCATCGCACCATCTGCTTCGATATCGCGGCAGAAGACGGGGGAACGGTCACGACGGTAGGCAACAATGATGTCGCCTAGACGTTTCTGAAGATCTTGCAAATTGTTTGCAAGACACAGGATCGCCATAACTTCGGATGCAACAGTAATGTCAAAGCCAGTTTCACGTGGGAAACCGTTTGCAACGCCACCCAAGGACGCTGTGATCTGACGCAGGGCGCGATCATTCATGTCAACAACGCGACGCCAAGCAACACGACGAACGTCGATCTCAAGCTCATTGCCCCAGTAGATGTGGTTGTCGATCATGGCAGACAGCAAAGAATGCGCAGAGGTGATCGCGTGGAAGTCACCTGTGAAGTGCAGGTTCATGTCTTCCATTGGAACGATCTGTGCATAACCGCCACCAGCAGCACCACCCTTCATGCCGAAGTTTGGCCCGAGAGACGCCTCACGGATACAAACAGCGGCTTTTTTGCCGATACGGTTCAGACCGTCACCCAGACCAACAGTGGTCGTGGTTTTGCCTTCACCCGCAGGGGTTGGGTTGATCGCAGTCACCAGGATCAGTTTGCCGTTTTTGTTGCCTTGAACAGAGTTAATGAACTCTTGGCTCACTTTGGCTTTGTCGTGGCCGTATGGCAGCAAATCTTTGCTTTCAATGCCAAGTTTTGCACCAATTTCTTGAATTGGGAGCTTGTTGGCTTCGCGTGCAATCTCAATATCGGTTTTATAGCTCATGTCATTTTCCCCTGGGAAGTGCGCTAAAGGATTTCGTCTCTGATTGCATACAATTGAACGCCAAACAGCAAGGGTGTTTTTGCGACACATTCCTGCCCTGAATCGTCGAAATACAGATTCATGGTGTCCATTGTCGTTGCGCTGGAACATGCAGTCGTAGAACATCGCCCACACGCAACATTCCTTCGCACAGAACCCAGGCTGTAATTCCGCGACGATCTTTTGCGGCGGGTTTGAAGGTTTTGCCCTTGTTAATATGGACAGATTCGATGGGCTTTCCAGGGAAGACACAGGGTAAATTGATGACGTCGACAACCAGAGTTGTGCCGTTTTCGGCAATCAGACGAGATGACGGCGGGATATGCGAAAAATCTGGAACACCATCGACCACAAGGTTCGCACCAATCAGCGCGGGATCCAAGGTTTCGATGTTCATTTCATCCGCCACACGCGCCAGTTCTTGGGCACAAAGCACTGTAAACTGGCGGGTATTTCGAATTGTGGTGCCGCGTGGGTGTTGGCCTTGGGTGCGTCCACAACTGGCGCGGGTGACGCCCATGTGGCTGTCGCCATTGATCCCGTCAAAGCCTGCAAACAAGCTGTCCTTAGCGACGCCTTGCAGGGTTTTCGCGCGATCCGGCATCAATCCAAGCCAGGTAATCTCACCGCTATAACCACTGTCGATATGCTCTGGCATGCCCGTCTCCCGAAAGAACTCCAGCGCCAAGATGCCGCGTATTTTTGCAATGCACAAGTCGTGCATATTCTATGCCTACGCCGCGCGTCGCGGGTAAAGAAAAATATAACCGATACGGGCGTGCCGAACCTCTAATTACGCAACGCTACGCCCTTTCTCCAAAGAGGTTACCGGAAGCCGTGAATAGCAGGCCTATAAAGACAGCAGTTACAGTACCAGTAATAGCAAGCAAGATGGCCTCCATTTCGGTGCCGGTCCATACGTAAGTTGAAAAAATGAAAACCTTAGCACTGGCAAAAGACCAACATTGATGCCAATGGCAAATCTATGTTTAATATACGAGTGTTTTGTAAAGTTACCAGAAAGAGAATTCCTTGAAAAAGAACGTTTGTTGTTTGATTTGTATCGCATCATTTCTAAGTTTGCCTACTCCGAGTGCCGCCCAGACTGTCGACGATTGCATGGTAGGACGCTGGTCGATCGATCATGGATCAATCACTTCACACTTCGTGATTGTGAATGGAGCTATTGGCGGAGGGGCAGCTGGTGACGCCGTTATGGAAATCGATGATGTAGGTGCCCTTGATTTTCATGTTAAGGACTTCCGGATTGCTTACGGAAATGCTGATCAATCTGAACATATGATTGTATTGTCTGGGGTCTCACGCAATTCTGTAGAAACAATTGATGGCACGATGTCGTCCAGTAATCAGGAGCTAGGAATTGAGGCACTGTCTGATTTTACGGAGAGGGGCGAATTTTCTCCATTTATCCCCAGTGAGTTTTTAGGCCTAGGGTTTTTGTCGGACCCAAGCGGAGAATATACTTGTGATGCAAAGTTCCTTACGTTGTTGAATGCTCGCGAGGGCGGAATACCGGTACTTTGGCGGCGGCTTCCCTAAAACAAAAGCCCGGATGTTTCCATCCGGGCTTTTGTTTGTTCAATCAGTCAGCTGTTACGCAGAGGGTTCTGGTTCCATACCATTGTCACCATCATCCGCTTTTGGCTTTGCGCGGGTTTTGGGGATGGCTGTGACAGAGGCTTCTTCTTTTTCAGATGCCCCGCCTTCTTCGTCATCATTGTCGAATGGGTTTTCGCCTTTCATGACTTTTTGGATTTCCTCGCCGGTCAGCGTTTCATATTCCAAAAGGCCCTTTGCAAGACGCTCGAATTCGACTTCTTTTTCTTTGATGATCTTGAACGCGACTTCGTAACCTTCGTCGATGAAACGCTTCACTTCCGCTTCGATCAACTCTTTGGTTTTCGCCGAAATCGAGAACCCGCCTGCCCCACCATTGTTGGCATAACCGGCCGCAGCTTCTTGATAATCGATATTACCGACCTTGTCCGACATGCCCCATTGCATCACCATCGCACGCGCCATAGCCGACGCTTGCTGGATATCACCAGACGGGCCGCTGGAAACGAAGTCTGCGCCAAACTTAAAGATTTCAGCCGCTTTACCGCCCATAGTCATGGCAATTTTTTGGTGGCCTTCATCTTTGAAGAATTGCAGACGATCCATTTCAGGCAGACTCATGACCATGCCCAAAGCACCACCACGCGGAATGATTGTCGCTTTATAAACCGGATCACATTTCGGCAGATTCATGCCAACAATGGCGTGGCCTGCTTCGTGGTAAGCAGTTTTTTCTTTTTGATCATCGGTCAAAACCATAGAGCGGCGTTCAGACCCCATCATGATTTTGTCTTTGGCGTTTTCAAAATCCACCATGGTGACAAAACGACGGCCAACGCGCGCAGCGGTCAAAGCGGCCTCATTCACTAGGTTCGCAAGATCTGCACCAGACATGCCAGGGCAGCCACGTGCGATAATGCGCAGATCAACATCTGGGCCAAGTGGTGTTTTGCGCGCATGCACATCAAGCACCTTTTCGCGACCTTTGATATCTGGCAGTGGCACAGTCACCTGACGATCAAAACGACCAGGACGCAACAGAGCAGGATCAAGAACATCTTTGCGGTTGGTCGCCGCAACGATAATCACGCCTTCATTGGATTCAAAGCCATCCATTTCAACCAGCAATTGGTTCAATGTCTGTTCGCGTTCATCATTACCACCGCCATGGCCTGCACCACGGTGACGGCCAACGGCGTCGATTTCATCGATAAAGACGATACAAGGCGCGTTTTTCTTGGCTTGTTCAAACATGTCACGCACACGGGATGCGCCCACACCAACGAACATTTCAACAAAGTCAGACCCGGAGATCGTAAAGAATGGCACACCAGCTTCGCCCGCGATTGCACGCGCCAACAAGGTTTTACCCGTACCAGGTGAACCGACAAGCAGCGCACCTTTCGGAATTTTACCACCGAGTCGCGAGAATTTCTGCGGATTGCGCAAGAATTCGACGACTTCTTCGAGTTCTTCCTTGGCCTCATCGATGCCAGCGACGTCGTCAAAGGTCACACGACCGGAGGATTCGGTGAGCATTTTGGCACGTGATTTGCCGAAGCCCATCGCCCCACCTTTGCCGCCGCCTTGCATCCGATTCATCATAAAGAACCAGAAACCGATCAGAATCAAAACGGGTAGAAGCAGCGACAGCAGCGAGAAAAATCCGCTTTCTTCGCGGGTTTTGGCAGAAACCTGCACACCCATCTCTACCAGCATGTTGCTGAGATCACTGGTATATTCCGCGCCTGTTGGCACAATGGTCACTTGTTCAGCACCGTCAGAACCTCGGAAGGTTGCGTTCTCGCCATCCAGTTCAACACTGGTGACAGAGCCTGCTTCGACTTGGTTCAGGAACTCGGAATAAGGTACGGCTGTAGAATTGCCGGCCCCAGAGCCACTGCTGAATACATTGAAAAGGGTCATGACGAGCACAATCAGCACGACCCAGAAAGCGATATTTCTCGCGTTGCCCACGGGCATCTCCTCAGATTCGTTCAGGGCCAGTCATAACGTGATCGGCCCACATTTAAAATAGGTGGCCTCGCCCTGATCTTCAATGAGATACGAGAGAGTTAAAGAAATCCTTTTCGCCGCAGGCATTTTCAGCGTTCCAGCCGTTATTTAACCCGGCAATTGGTGCCGCAAGCAAGGCGTCGCCACGAAATGCCGCCGGTGAAGCGATCATTGAGGCGCGCGAAAGGCCTGTTTCACGCCAATCAGGGCAAAGCGCCAATGCCTCCTCGCCCAATGCGCGGATGGTGACACCGGTTGTATCGCCCTCATCTGGGGTTAAACGCCACCGATTGTCCCAAAGTTCACCTGCTGCGGTTTGCAACCCAGCCACTGCGCTGAATTCACGGGAAATACGAATGCGGTCGTTCTCGATGGCAACCAGGCATCCACATAAAGTCGCGGTGCGTTCTTCCTTTATCGCCTTGAACAGGTTCATGATCTCGCGTTGACGTGGTCCGTAATCATTTGCAGACACCCACATCAGCGCATGGCGCAATAAGCGCCGACGGGTTTCAAAGTGACCGCGCATTAGGTTTTCTCGATGCAGCAACACATCACCTTCCTGCACCAAGGCCACATCACCCGCGAAATGCCAAACTTGCTGATTCAACGCGTGACGCGCATCCGCCATATTCCCAGCAAGGGTACACAATTTTTCCGCAGACACGCCAAGTGGCTTGAGGGCATCAAGGATATTGCGCGCCTTAATACGATCAAAACGTTCGTCTTCATTCGATGGATCATCGATCCACGCCTGTCCCAGTTCCTGCAAATAACTCCGCAACTCAGCACGGCGGGTCTGCAGAAGAGGGCGAAGCCAGGTCACGCCAAGATGATCCCGTTTCGGGGCCATCGCGGCGAGACCATCGACGCCCGCCGATCGAGCGATCTGCATCAAAACCGTTTCAGCCTGATCATCCGCCGTGTGACCAAGACACACGAGGTTCAGTTCCAGTCGATGCGCCCAATCCGCAATCAAACCATAGCGCGCGCGCCGGGCTTCATCTTGCAAGTTCCCCTGCCCGTCCCAATTCGACCAACGCGCAATTTCATGTGACACACCAAGATTGCCGCAGATCGCCGTAACACCGTCGGCCTCAGCGTCCGAACCCGAACGCAAACCGTGATCGACGCTCACGCAGTGAAGCTCAGCGCCATTTTCACGTGCATACCCAACCGCCAAATGCAAAAGCGCAAGGGAATCTCCACCCCCGGAACAGGCCACACCAATACGCCCCGGCGCTTCTGACGTCAGGGCGGAATTGAATTGAAACTTTAGAAAATCACTGTCAGCGCTCACGGCAAACCCCATCGTCTTTTGACAGGGTTTACCGCGCGGATTGCTTTACAGGCAACCCATGTTCTGACCCGCGCTTTGCGCATCGGATGTTACAGCAGAATTTGGGAACCGTACGCCGACCTGTTCAAACATTTGACAGGCCTCTGCTTGTTGACCGAGATCTCGCAAAGTTGTGCCTACTTTATACAAAGACTGCGGTGCAATATCCCCATCCGGGGCTGAACTGAACGCATCCAAATAAGCCCGTGCGGCCGGGCGTGTATCACCCAGTTTTTCATAGGCGTCGCCTTGCATGAAATACGCCTGTGCTGACAATGGGCTACCGGGATAATTCTGAACGAATTCCCCCAATTGTTGGGTCGCCCCCGTGTAGTCACCGCCCTCAACAGAATCTTGAGCCGCCTCAAAATCGGCTTTTTCGCCGACTGCCAATTCCAGCCCATCGTTACGGGTTGGGGTTAGAACCACCGAAGGGGCAGCGGCTGTGTCGACATTGCCCAAAGTGGTGCTATCCGACAAAGACCCTAGGTCGCAATTCGCTTCCAGCTCACAAAGGCGGAATTCAAGATCACCAATTTGGTTGCCTCCGACTTTGGCGATCTGATTGATCTTATATTCCATTTCTTCGGTGCGCGCTGTGAGGCGTTGCAACGAGGCTTCCATCGCATCAATGCGTTCAAGCGGGGAATTTCCGCCGAGGTTGCTGCTGGGGGCACCCGTTGTTGAAAGTTCACGCTTTAGACGTTGTACTTCGACATAAAGCACCGACATTTCTTGGCGAATATCTGCAAGGGTTTGGTCGCGATCCTGAGCCTGCACCGCCAAAGGCGACACAGAAACCATCAGCGCTAAAACGCCCGCAGCAAAGGTGAAACGAAACATATCAGTCTTCCTTATCTTTACAATCAGCTTGTAGGAATGCCAGCGCCAACAACCGTCACCGAACGACGGTTTTGGGAATAGCAGCTTTCGGAAGAACAAATCTCAATTGGGCGTTCTTTGCCGAAGGACACTGTATTCACCCGCGCCGAAGACACGCCTTGTGACACGAGGTATTCGCTGACCGCATTCGCCCGGCGCGCGCCAAGCGCAAGGTTGTACTCACGTGTGCCCTGCTCATCTGCGTGGCCTTCAACGCGTGCCGTATATTCGGGATTTTGCGACAGCCACTGCGCTTGGCCTGCAAGTACACTGCGCCCTTGGTCCGTCAAAGTCGATTGGTTCACCAAGAACAACACGCGATCACCAACGGTTTGCTGGAAATAGGCCACAGAATGCGGATCATTTACGCTGCCCGCAACGATGCCGCCATTGCCTGCACCATTCGTGCCCCCATTGCCGCCGTTGCCAAATCGGTCTGCATTGGAACAGGCGGATAATGCGCCAGCCACGAGCAGCAGTGCTGCAGTCTTCTTCATATTCATCATGATCTTCGCCTCTGTATCTGTGGCTGACTGCAGTGTCAGCGGTATATTTATTCTACTTTTCGTCATTATAGCATTTGCTAGGTCACTTGGAAACTTACGGAAGCAGCGGCGACCAAGCGGGATCGGAACCGGAACCTTCTGTGTTTACCCGGCGCAGGTTGCGCCCAGAAATATCAACTGAATAAAGGGATGCCTGCCCCTCCGCACCGGATGTTTCACGCATAAACATGATCACACGACCATTGGGGGACCAGGTTGGGCCTTCATCAAGGAACGACACGGTCAACAACCGTTCCTCGGACCCATCTGTGCGCATAACACCAATGTGGAAACGCCCATCGTTTTGCTTGGTGAACGCAACCAGATCACCACGCGGAGACCAAACAGGCGTGCCATAGCGACCATTGCCAAAACTGATCCGGCGCGCCTCGCCACCAGAAGCGGACATCACATAGAGTTGCGGCGATCCAGACCGATCACTTTCAAACACAATCTGAGACCCATCAGGCGAGAAGCTGGGGGATGTTTCGATCGAAGGCGAAGACGTCAAACGTGCTCTCGCACCGGTGCGCAGGTCAACGGTAAAGATGTCAGTGTTGCCACCTGTCGACGACGAGAAAACAACAGTGTTGCCATTGGGCCCAAAGCGCGGTGCGAAAGTCATCGCACCGTCTTGCCCACCAAGTGCGCGGCGTTGTACGGATCCCACATCCAACAAAAACACTTGTGGCGTCCCCGTTTCATAAGATGTGTACAGCACGCGGTCGCCCGTTGGTGAAAAGCGCGGCGCAAGAACGATGTCGGAACTGTCGGTCAGATACTGCAGGTTGGCACCGTCATAATCCATCACGGCCAAACGTTTGCGGCGATTATCTTTGGGGCCGGCTTCAGACACATAAACGACGCGGCTGTCGAAATATGCTCCCTCGCCCGTGATGCGCGAATAAACAGTATCTGCAACTTTATGCGCCAAGCGACGCCACGATCCCGTGGTGCCACCCAATTGCAGACCACTACCTAATTCGGCACCCGTTGCGATGTCATAAACACGGAATTTCACGTTGACGCCACCATCATCGGTGACGGTCACGGCACCGGAAATCAAACCTTCAACGTTGATCGCGCGCCAATCGGCGTATTGGACCGGAGCTTCGAAACTGGTGATGTTGCTGATGAATGCATCTTGGCTGACCTGCCGAAACAGACCAGTTCCAACCAAATCGGCTGCAACCACTTGGGCGATCTGTTGGGCGTATTCATTCGCTGCGCTATTCTCAGCGACAAAGGACGGAACCGCCAACGGAACAGGTTCGACCCGAGGATTGCTAAGATCAATCACCAAACGTTCGGCGTGGGCCGCAGAAACAGTGACCGCCAAAATCAAAAATGCAAACAAACGTGTGATTATTCTACTCATATAAGTCATCTCAGTCCCATTCTTTCCGGGCCAATTCTCGCCGGGTTGGTGATAATTTCAAGGCGCACCGGCCCAAAGGCCCTACGGCGGCGGTTTCCGGCCAATCAACGCCGGTCATATTTTTGCTGAGACGCATTATCGTTGCATCCCACTTGCATCAAAGTTCGCTTCGATGTCACGCCAATGATCAAATTTCTCTGCGGGCATGTCATAGCCACGGGCCCCACAGCGCAGAATTGCGCGACGTGCAGCAGAAAAGGCAATATTGGCAGTCGCGCGATCACCGTTTTCCCAAGATGCTAAAACAACGTCACCTGCAACTTTTCCTTCGCGATTCAGAGAGAAATGCACCTTGATGATGACCCGTTCCGCAGCAGATGAAATCGCTCCAGTGTTCCAACAGTTATGAACCTGACGACGTAACCCGTCACGTTCACCTGAGGTCAGCGGCGGGCCAGATGGGCCAGCAGGCGTTTCATTTGCAACCGTAACCGCATTGTTTATTACATCCGCCAGAGGATCTGCCGTTTCGGTCGATTGTGTGGTTTGCACTGTTTCCTGAGCGGGCTCTGGCGTTGGCACAGGGCGTGCGGGACGCAATTGCGGAACCCGAGATGTCACGGGCGCATAGCTTGGGGCTTCGACCTGTTCAGGCACAATTTCGTCGCCCCCGTTTTCCACGGTCGTGGCCTCAGTTGGCGTTACTTCTTCTATTATTTCAGCAGGTTCTGGTGTCTCAACCAACTGTTCTGTCACTTCGGGTGCTATTTCCACCTCGGGCTCAGGTTCGACCACGGGTGTAGGCGCGATGATCTCATTTGCTTCCGGGATCACAGTTTCGGCTGGCTCTGCCACCTGTGGCGTTTCAACCGGCTGTTCAGGCCCGGGCGAGACAGGGTTTGGTTCGGGCGCTGGGGGTTCAGGTGTTGGCTCGACCTCCGGCTCAATCACAGGTGCGGGCGTGGGTTCAGGGACTGGTTCGGGAATTGGGTCAGGTTCCGGGCGCGGGACTGGCGCAGGGCTTTCCACAGGGGCTGCAGGCGTGGCGTTGGCCTGATCTTGCAGCGCTTGAAAATCCGCTTCTGAGATAAATCCCACGTCAGTCATCTCAAATTCTGGCGCTGGCTCTGGCAAGAAAAACCCACCAAAAAGCAACCAAAAAATCAGAGCACCATGCCCCAGACCTGATATCCAATACCCGGTTCGCATGTCGAATTAACCACCCGATCCGTTCAAGGCAGGGCCGCCTGTGTCATGCACAAAACTGATCTCGTTAAAGCCACCAGCTTGTAAAGCCCCCATGATCTGCGCCACATCACCATAAGGCACCGCACTATCAGCACGCAAAAACACACGCTGACTTTCACGTTCTTCCGCGATGGCGCGCAGGCGTGTCATCAGATCATCACGCGGCACTTCTGACGTTTGTAACAACAGCAGCCCATCAAGAGTAAGCGTGATCGTCAGCGGTTCTTCTTGTTCCGTTGGCAAAGCGGATGCGGATGTTTCGGGCAATTGCACGGGCACGCCCACGGTCAACAAAGGGGCTGCGACCATGAAGATAATCAACAGCACCAACATGACATCCACGAAGGGCGTGACGTTGATCTCGCTCATCATGTGATTGCTGCCCCGACCTGAACGGCGACGGCGACGACCGCCCCCCCCTCCGCTAGATTTTACGACTCCAGCACCCATTTAACTGTCCAATTCACGAGATAGAATGGTTGCGAATTCATCGGCGAATGCCTCGTAACTTGCGATGATGCGATCACTGTCACTGGACAGTTTGTTGTAAAAGATAACGGCGGGGATCGCTGCCAGAAGACCCAGGCCGGTCGCCAAAAGTGCTTCTGCAATACCCGGAGCTACGACGGCCAGATTGGTATTTTGCTGCGCCGCGATTTCGATAAACGCATTCATAATGCCCATAACGGTGCCGAACAAACCAACAAACGGCGCGGTTGACCCCACCGTCGCAAGGAAGTTCAAACCAGAGGTCAGTTTTTCGCTTTCCTTGGCGATAGCCACATCCATGGAACGATCAATACGGGACTGCGCACCCGCGATGAAACCACCGTCCTGACGTAAATTGCGACGCCATTCGGTCATGCCGGCTGCAAAGACTTTTTGCGATGAACCCGCCGGAGTCGCCCCGATTTTATCGAAAAGTTCATCCAAAGGTTCGCCGGACCAAAATGCGCGATCAAACACGGCGGCCTCTGCCCGACTGTTACGATAAGCGATGATTTTTTGCACGATGATGGCCCAGCTCCAGAAGGAAGCCACGATCAGCATGATCATCACGAGTTTGACGGCCAAAGTTGCCCGTGCAAACAGCGCCCACAGCGAGAAATCAATCTCCTGCGCCGCAGAAAGAAGTTCTGTTTCCATATGCCTGCTCTTTTGTTGTGGCCATCTTTTGACGGCTCTGGTTGAGGAAAACCCTAATGCAGCGCAAAAAAAAAAGACAGGGGAAAGGCGCAGCACGTCACTCACCTTCGCATTAGGCGACGGATTTGGGGCGTAAATCTGTCAAAACGCAGCCAAACGCCCAAATATGAGTGTAATTATGCGCGAAAAGCTGCCGGAAGCCGTTGGGGCCGACCTGTTTCATCAAGACAAACAATCGTGACGCAAGCATCAAACAACAGAACTTCGCCACGCCAAACCTGCTGAGCCAAGGTCAAGCGGGCCGCGGTTGCATTGGTAATCTCAGTCGCAACACGCAGTTCATCATCATATTTTGCAGGCTGAATATAGTCAGCTTCAACCCGGGACACGGCAAAGACCAAACCCTGTGTTTTCATATCGACTTGGTCGATGCCAAGGGCGCGCACATATTCACTACGCGCGCGTTCAATGAACTTTAGGTAGTTGGCATAGTAAACGATGCCAGCCAAATCCGTATCTTCATAATAGACGCGCAGGGTAAATTGATGGCTCAATGTGCTTTCCCGATTGCAAGACCTAGACGGGCTGCCAAACGCAGGGCATGGCTGGTTTCACGTGCACTGGCGGGCATATTTACGTCATAAGCCGCCGTGATGACACCCGCGATTTCCGGTTTAAGGATAGTATTGCCATCGGGAAGGTTGGCCAATGGCGATGTATCATTGAACGCTTGATCGGACCAAAGGACAATCGCCTGCACCATCATGGATAACGCAATTGTTTCCGCAGGCAAATCCGCCAAAGTGTCATCCATGCGTACAAAAGCAAAACAGGCTTGAATCGCGTTATCATCATCAAAACGAAACGCGCGGTATTGACTTGCATTGGCCGCTTGCAGGCGCGCAACAACACTGGGCGAATCAGGGATCAGTTGATCCATGTTCGGGGTTTCCACCAGCTCAGCCCAATCCTGAATGAAAAACACCATCAGATTGGTGCCAAGTTCAGGGTCAGTCTCAGCCATTTGATGCCCTGCAATGGTTGTCACTGCTTCGATCGCACCCTTCAGAACTGAAACTGTCGCATCATCGACACCAAACACCACAGGCACGATCGGGCGCCCCCAACGCGCGAACACATAATCGCCATTGCCGCGCGTGAATAGCTTTTCGATGTCGTCCGATGTCATGGCGGTCCCCAAGTTGGCATTGCCCATTTTATGGCCAAAGACCTAAATGCAGCGCGCCTGGGGCTCAATCCCTGATTTTGCCTTTTCAGGGCTTTGTTGCATAAACTGAGCATCCGGTGGCGTTACCGTATTTCACCGAAATATCTTGTCGCTGCTTTAAGCTGTCACACTTACTTGCTTCTCATCACGTTCATTGATCAGGGTCTGAGCCAGAGATTGGATGCTGCGCCCCAAGTTTTCAATACTACCCAACTGGGCATTGATCGTACCCTGAAATGCCCCCAGCTGTTCGATGATGTCAGACAGGCTTTCGCCACCGCTGGGAAGGCGCGCACTTTCGATCTTGCACATCACGCGCGTCATACTAAGCCCTGAAATGTAACGTCGCATCACCGTAATTGCCGTCGCAATCCGTTCGGCTTCTTCTGCAATTTTGGTCATACCGCGATTGGCCGCGCGTGTTTGTTCAACAGCGAGGTGATATAGATTTTTTTGTTCACCCGCGACATCCGTCGATCCCAGTTGACGCCTTTCTTTTTCGAACTCCCCCGCAGCTTCTTGCAAAATTTGCGCAGTACAATTGAGAAACCAGCATTCGTCAATTGTATCGCGGATTTTTGCAAAGTCACTGCGCGGGTCAGCTACAAAATCGTTAAACCAGCCGGAAATTTCTTGCGACATCGCCCAGTAGTTTTGAGACAAAACACTGATCGCCCCCCCGGCCGCTTCTAACCGAGTTGCAATAACACGCAAATTTGTCGGAATAGTTCCGATCGCTTCAAAAGCCTGAGACAATCCCGCTGTTTCACTTTGTAGATCCGATGCAAAGTCCAACATCTGTTGGAAGCGCACTTTGCTGGTGTTGATCGGGCGTTTCATCACTTCATCGCGGCTGGACAATTCTTGCGCGAGAACCCGACTGCTGAACGCCGAATAGTCAACGAAGCCAAGTTTTTGTACTTCTGAGACAATGAAGGCTGCACTTTCCTCAGGTGTGAAATCGCCAGATTTTTCCTGCTCAAGCGCTTGCTCATACAGGTTTTGCGCCATCTCTAGCTTGTCAGTTGTCGGCTTGATCCGCACTGACAGATAGCCATCATTATAGGGCAAAACGACCGCGAAAACCCAATAATGTAGGTTATCTTTTGTGCGGTTCTTTACATATGCCCCCATGGGCTTGCCCGATTGAAGAGTTTCCCACAACAGATGGAAAATCCCCTTCGGCATGTCGTCATGTCGAATGATTTTATGGGGGGCACCGATCAATTCATCCCACGAATAATGTGAAATCTTCTGAAACAAGTGGTTACCCGTCAGAATGACACCCCGGTCATCCGTATGCGAAAAGAAGATTTCATTCGGTTTGAAAGGTGCTTCACCACTTTCGGGGCGAAAATTATCACGTTTTTCGACAAAACTCATGCGTAGGTACCCTGGCTCAATCTGCGTCCGCCCCATTTTGGAGCAGCTTCACATATCTTGTATCCAGAAGTTATTGCGGCAGGATTAACGAATGCCGCCACCAAGTATATTTTGTCAGACATATTTGATGTCGGGCATTTGATAACCCCCGACATCATTTATCTGTACATCACTTATCCAAACACCAGCGCATCACTGCTTTTTGGGCGTGCAAACGATTTTCCGCCTCGTCAAAAACGACAGATTGTGGACCATCCATCACAGCATTTGTCGCTTCTTCGTCCCGGTGCGCGGGCAAGCAATGCATGAATAAGGCACTGTCTTTCGCCTGCGCCATCAAGCTGTCATTCACCTGATAACCACGCAACTGGTTGTGGCGACGTTCGCGCGCTGACTGTGGATCATGCATAGAGACCCAGGTGTCGGTCACAATCAAATCTGCGCCTTGGGCAGCTTTATGTGGATCGCGTTCAATCTCAACTTTCACGCCTTTGGCACGGGCTTCCTCAATGAACCCCATCTCAGGATCGAGAGGTTCAGGCCCGGTGAACGTCAAGTCAAAGCCAAATTGTCCAGCGGCATGGGCAAAACTTGCGAACACATTATTGCCATCACCAGACCAAACAACCTTCTTCCCTTTTATCGGTCCGTTTTTCTCTTCAAAGGTCAGGATATCCGCCATGATCTGACAAGGATGCGTCCGGTCGGTCAGCCCATTGATCACAGGGACTGTGGCGTGTTCCGCCAATTCCAGCAGGGTTTGTTCTTCGAAGGTGCGGATCATGATCATGTCAACATAGCGTGATAAAACGCGTGCGGTATCAGCGATGGTTTCACCATGCCCCAACTGCATATCAGCACCTGACAACACCATTGTCTGGCCGCCCATCTGACGCACCCCAACATCAAAACTAACGCGTGTTCTGGTCGATGGTTTTTCAAAAATCAGTGCAACCATGTGATTTGCAAGCGGCTGTTCCGCATCCGGAGTGCCCTTTGGCATGCCCGCACGGGCAGATTTCATCGCCGCAGCGGTATCGATCATATAGCGCAGATCATCTGGCGCCGTTTTGTTGATATCGAGAAAATGTTTCATAATAAGGCCCTCCTTCAGGCCATTTCAACGGCAGTTGCCGCCGCATCAAGCCGCGTCACGGCCTCAGAGATTTCTTCATCAGAGATGTTAAGGGGAGGCAGCAAGCGAATGACATTATCCGCAGCTGGCACGGTAATCACGCCATTGGCGTATCCCGCATTCACCACATCCATATTGACCGCCTTGCAGCGCAGCCCCAACATAAGACCCGATCCGCGCACAAATTCAAACACATCTGGATGCGCAGCAACGAGACCTTCAAGCTTTTGGCGCAACAAGCCAGCGCGTCGACTGACACCGTCAAGGAAATCCGGGTCGACAACGATTTCCATCACTTTGCTGCCCACAGCACAGGCCAAAGGATTGCCGCCATAGGTCGATCCATGCGTCCCCGCCACCATGCCGCTGGCCGCGTCTTCATTGGCCAGCACCGCACCAAGGGGAAAGCCACCCCCAATACCTTTGGCGACCATCATAATGTCTGGCGCAACACCGGCCCATTCATGGGCAAACAGCTTTGCAGTTCGCCCCACGCCGCATTGGACTTCATCAAAGATCAACAGGATCCCCGCCTCATCGCACATCATGCGCAAAGCCTGTAGATCCGCGTTCTCAATCGGGCGGATGCCACCTTCCCCCTGCACGGGTTCTACAAGGATCGCAGCCGTTTTGTCGTTGATTGCAGTCTTTGTGCCTTCTACATCACCGAAAGGCAAATGCACAAAACCTTCCAAGATCGGGCCAAATCCTTTGACCATCTTGTCAGAGCCAGCGGCAGCAATGCCAGCGCTTGATCTGCCATGGAAAGACCCTTCCCATGTGATGATCTCAACCCGTTCGGCTTGGCCCTTATCGAACCAATATTTCCGCGCCATTTTCACGGCCAATTCGCAAGCCTCGGTGCCGGAATTGGTAAAGAACACTGTGTCAGCGAAGGTTGCCTCGACCAATTGATCTGCGAGCTTGGTCTGCGCCGGAATGTCATAGAGGTTCGACGTGTGCCACAGCTCACCTGCCTGCGCCGTAAGTGCTGCGACCAGATCTGCATTCGCATGGCCCAGCGCGTTAACGGCAATACCTGCCCCCAGATCCAAGAAACGTCGGCCGTCTGCCTCAATCAACCAAGAGCCTTCGCCCTTCACAAATGAGAGCGGTGCACGTGCATATGTCGGCAAAACGGAAGGGATCATAGGTGTTTCCTCTTTCAGAAGGTCACATGGAAAGGCAAAAAACAATTGCTGCCAAACCACAGAGGCCATGTCAAATTGTATTGGTGATGTTTGTAAGTTTTGCGCGCATCTGGCGCATATGAAACAGGTTTTAATGAAAACCCCGGTGCCAGTGGCACCCGGTTAAGTCAGCGTCGTCGCAGGACGGATATGATGATCACTGTGTTCATGCGCCAGACTTAGCCCGCGAATATCACAGACGCAAGAGGGTTAATCTTGTGTTTCTCTCTTTCTGATCAAAAGCCAACCAAGGTTCAAAGCGACCGCCGCCGTGGCATAGATAAAAGCCGCATATATGGAGAACGGGCCAAACGCATAAAACACGAATGTCAGAAACAGCAACGCCAGCGCGGTGATTATCCGGGCACCAACAGCCAATACAGCAAGAACTGAAAGCGGGCGGATGCGCCTCTTAGTGCCAACCAATGTCCAAATCATCGGCACAAGCAAAGCGGCAATCGCGCTCCACCATGCGATAGCGATCAAACCGGGCAGCGGGTAGGAAATAATCGAGT
This sequence comes from Halocynthiibacter namhaensis, assembly GCF_000812685.1. Taxonomy (GTDB): domain Bacteria; phylum Pseudomonadota; class Alphaproteobacteria; order Rhodobacterales; family Rhodobacteraceae; genus Halocynthiibacter; species Halocynthiibacter namhaensis. The sequence continues at coordinate 113,000 of NZ_JWIF01000012.1, read as the reverse complement.
ATAATTCGTAATATAGAATTTCACCCCAAATCGCGTCTCGGGTCAGGAAACCATAGCTCGCGTCCATATCTTCAGGATAATTAAATGGCTGCCCAGCATCTTCAACGACCATCGCAGCGAACCAAGCTTCGGGCGCCAGTTCATGAATTTCGCCCGAAACACCGTTGTAGACGCCGCAACCAGAAACCGTACCGTCACAAAAGATAATGAACTGTGTCGCGACAGGTGACACCGCATGAACTTGACCCTCTGTATCCACGACAATTGCTCGCACTGGATCAGGCCCGAGAACCCCGTCACCATACAACAGTTTGATCGAGAACTGCCTCCCACTTTCCGTCTGAAACGGGGCCGTCTGTGTATAATATGGGGAATGCGCCCATACGCCTTGCGCCCAAAACGCAAAGACAAGAGAAATCACACGAAACAACGTCATCTAGTCCCCCCATTAACCATAATCATCATTGCCCTAGATCGAAAACAACGGCGACCCAGAGTGAAGTTTATCATGATCAAATAGAGACGGAAGTCCTTATTCTTTCGATGGCATAACCCAATGTCCCAACACGAAGATTTTGCAGCGTTGACGCTTTCGCATCCCATCGCAGAATTATGACGTCTTGACATATCTCCGCTTGCCTTCTGACGGCCAGCCATAAATACAAAACAAGAACAAATGTCGCTGGATGTATCATGCCTCAAACCGCACCCCGTATCTCGCCGCAATTGGCCTCTGTGCTTTTTATGCTTTTGGCCTCGGCCTTACTGGCGGGGACGAGTATTCTGGCGAAAACCCTTGGCCAAGGCATTGTTGCAGCAGATGGCAACGGGCTGCATGTGTTTCAGATCAGCTTTGGGCGGTTCGCATTTGCATTTCTCGCGATTGCCATAACGGTCACGGTATTGCGGCCAAAATTCGGCCCTCTTGAGATCCCGTTGCACATCGCCCGCACGACCGCAGGCTGGAGTGGTATAACCTTAGCCTTCACCGCCCTGATCTGGATCCCCTTGCCCGACGCCCAAGCGATCAATTTCCTCAACCCAGTTTTCGCGATGATCTTTGCAATTCCATTATTGGGGGAACGTGTTGGGCCCTGGCGCTGGCTTGCGGCTGCCATCGCGTTTCTCGGGGCTTTGATCTTGCTGCGCCCATCAGGTGCAAGTTTTCAGCCCGCAGCCCTATTTGCCCTAGCGTCGGCCGTGATCACCGGTTTTGAAGTCATCTTGATCAAACGTCTCAGCGGGCGACAAAACCCTTTGCAAATTCTGTTCACCAACAATGGGATCGGTCTGTGCATTGCAACAGCTGCGGCCCTGTTCGTCTGGACGGCACCTGAACCTGCCGAATGGGGCGTCATGGCGGCACTCGGTATCACGATGATCTGTGCTCAGGCATGTTTCATCCAGTCCATGCGCCGCGCAGAAGCGAGCTTTGTGATCTCGGTCTCTCTGTCTTCCCTGCCCTTTGCAACCTTACTGGACTACATGGTGTTTGATGCTGTCCCAGATCGGGTCAGCCTGTTTGGCGCCGCGATCATCCTATCAGGCGTGCTTTTGCTATTCTTCCGAGAGATGCGCGCAAAGACACCCTAACTGTCCTTGCAAGCAATCGGTTACTTACCAGCTTTGATCATGTCTCGAATTTTTATGGCCTTTTCAAAGTGATCCAAAGCATGAGTTTCAATCCACCAGCGGGCGGCCTCCATCAGAAGGGTCGGATCGTCGTTTTTATTGGCAAAAAACGCATAAAAAGAAAGGCCGACACCATCCCCTTTCTTTGCAATCTTTTCGTCGCAAATTGAGATTATTTTCTCTCTTAGGCTTGCACGCATTTCTATATCCCATGTCAAAACACAGCATTGGCATACCATCACTTCACACAAAATCCCAAAAAATTGCGCAATCGCTTGTATCCGCCAGCCAGCGCGCTAAAATAGGCGATCACTCATTCCTGCGGCCCCTGTCCGTTGGTGCCGATTCCTTGGCGCACGCATAGGCCCCGCAACACGCGAAGATAAAGGAAGACTGCATGTCCTGGACTGACGAGCGCGTCGAAGTACTGAAGAAAATGTGGGGCGAGGGGCAATCGGCCTCTGTCATCGCAAAGGAACTCGGCGGCGTGACCCGCAATGCAGTGATCGGCAAGGTGCATCGCCTGGGCCTTTCCAACCGTGCGAGCACCACAAAAGCCGCGCCTAAGAAAGAGACCGCTGCGAAACCAGCCGCTAAGCCCCGGACTGCGGCGGCCCCCAAAGCTGCGGCGAAGCCAAAGGCAGCAGAACCCGCCAAGGAAGTGCCCGGCACAACAAGTGCAGTGCCCGCGCGTGTCGTGCAACCCGGCGGACGTAAAGCGATCATTCCAGCAGGCCAACCCCTGCCGCCACAGCCATCTGCCAATGAGATCAGCCCAGAAGCCCTTGCTTCCGTACGCGAAGTAGAAAAAGGCGCGAAGAAGCTGTCTTTGATGGAACTGACCGAACGCACCTGCAAATGGCCAATCGGTGACCCTGCAACAGATGAGTTCTGGTTCTGCGGCCTCGGCACACAAACCGGCAAGCCCTACTGCGAAGCCCACGTCGGCGTGGCCTTCCAACCCATGACCAGCCGCCGCGATCGCCGCCGCTGATCTGGATCATATTTTGGAATGACAAAGCCCCGCGCCTGATCAGGTTGCGGGGCTTTTGCATTGTCGTTACGCCGATGTTAGCCAGCGAAAGTATCCAAATGCCTCATCCGTTTCGAAAGAATAACATTGATCATTCCAGTCGTCCATTAGGCGCAATCCACCTGAGTTAGGTAATTTCATCGAGATTTTACTGAGTTCATCTTTCGGTAAAACCTGCCCATCCAAGTGAACTAGGAACGTCTTCCACTCACTCCGCATTCTCGAAAAAGCAACAAATCTAACCATCTGAAGAAAAGAGAGAAAACGATCCTCCACGTCACTAGATCCACAAACGTGAAGCTTTACGTCTCTTTTTACAAAACTTTCAAACTCCCTGAATAGATCGCACTGCTCACAGGCCCATATAAAATAACTTTCTGCATCTTTTTCAACATTCACATCTAGTTCATGCAAAAGAAGGTGGCCCCTTGCCCACACCAAAAAGATGCGCTCTGACTTGCTTAAGTTAGACATGCCCCTGCATTGAACCAAGTGAAGGTCGCCTTCGTCGCCAGAACAGAACCACCAAGCCTCAAATGCATCACTAGAAATTCCGTCTAAGATTGCTCTGCATCGGGCCTCGTCCTCAGAAAGCGCCAGTAAATCCGAATGAAGGTTTTGCACTACACCTAGTTCCCGCCAAGCAACCCGCGCAGGGCGTCTTTGGCTTCGTTCTCCAAGCCACGGCGAAGCGTGTCTTCAAGGTCCTCGCCCTCTTCCCGCGTCACGCCCAACTCTTGCTCGAGTTTTTCCGCAGCCCGAGCTTCCAGTTCAGCGCGTTCCTGTTCTAAACGTGCCTCGGCGGCGGCTCGTTCCTCGGCAAGGCGGGCTTCAAGGGCTGCTTTTTCTTCCGCCAAATTTTGATCGATGATGGCCTGAAGGTCGGGGCGGAATTTGGGGTCTGCCCAGGTGCCCTCAATGATCACTGGAATCGTAATCCCGCCATCGCCCAACGCAACCGCCGGTGTCACGCGATAATCCAATGTTTGCGTACCAATCCCAATCACACCAGCACCATCGGCACGGATACGATCCGCCACAAAGGCCAAGTCATCATTGCGCAACACGCCCCCATCCATGGTAAAGCTGGCCCCTGCGGAATCAAAGATCGTCTTCTTGCCCTCGCCCTCAAAAGACAAATCAAAATTACGTAGCATCCCGGCCAAATCCAGCCCACGCAATTCGCCCTGCCCAATCGCAAAGCTGCCGCCGCCCGACAGGCTGTTCATGATGGCGTGCATAGTGTTGCCCACACCCAGGAAACGCATCTGAAAATCAGCGGTCCCAATCAAACGCTCGTACCCGGCAAGATCCCTTAGCGCGGGTTGCAACGCCAATTGCGCAAAATTCAGATTGCCGCCGATGGACAGACCGCTGCGGTTGTTCATAACGAAGTTTCCGCTGACGTTGCCTTGATAGGCCGCAATCTGAGCAATGTCGAATTCGATACGCGAATTATCCAACGTAGCTGAGGCCCGTGTCGGACCCAATTTCAACGTGCCCAAATCAATGCTTTGCGCCGCAAACCCGATCCGTGCATTAGCGGTAGATAGGAAGGAAGCATCAATCACATCGCGTGACCACCCCGTGCCACCGGCGGCCCCAGTGGCCGGTGTTCCGCCTTCTTTCTCAGAGGCTGCAAGACTTGAGAAATCGAGATCACCCGCGGAAAGCTGTGCTTGAATGTTGGGGCGATTGCCCGCAATGTTCACGTCGACATCACCGCTGAACGTGTTTTGATCAAGCGTCAGAGTTGCCCCGCGTAGATGCACTGTTTTTTCAGGTGTCAGGGTGAAATTCCCTTTCACTGCGATCGCTTGTCCAAACCCACGCGGCACAGACACCGGCGTTTGGCCAGCAATTTTATAGACAGACGCCATATCATCAAGATCCGCAGTCACCGCACCATCCAAGGCCAATGGCATCCAGCCGCCCCGCCCCTGAAAGCCTGCGGTCGAACCCCCAATAGATACATCCGCAGAAAGGTTAGACACCGCGCCGTTCAAGAACGGGCCAAATTCTGCGATCTTTGCGTCAAGAACTTGGCTCACGCCATTCATTGACATTTCTAGATGCACTGAGCCCTCGCCCTCAAAGCTGGGCAATTGTAACTCCATGTTCACGTTGCTCAGGGTGACATCGGTGCCGGTTTGGTGATCCAACCACCGCACGCCCCCGCTTGAGACAATGCCCTTGCCCACCGTGAACGCCGGGATCGAAGCACCCGTGGATGTGGAGGTTTCGCCGCTTCCCGTACTTGGTGCAACGCCTTCAAAAGCCCAGTTGGGCGTGCCATCGGAACGCACCTCCAAAAGCACCTCGGGGCTGATCGCCTCAATGCGTCGAATATCGATGTTCCCGCTGAGCAAAGACAGCGCATTCACCCCAACCAAAAGCTCATCCGCAGCCAACATTGGACCATTGTCAGACCAAGGTGCATTGGCGATTTCAACCCGGCCGGTACGCACACCAAGGACAGGCCAAATTGTGGTGCTGACATCTGCTGAGATCTCAATTGGTCGACCTGTCGCGGCCTCAAATTGTTCCTTAGCGATTTGCGCGATTTTCTCGCCTGGGATCATCAGCAACCCAACGATCGCCACGCCGGCGACCACAACCAAAAACATGAAAAATCGGATAATCCAGCGCATCAAACCGCCCCTTAAACACTTCATTTAAAGTGAATCTATGCTTTGGGACGGCCAGGAACAAGTCCCGATGCTTAATTGGGCAATTCCTGGCCAGATGTCACTGATCTGCAAGGGTCGCGATTTAGGCGGCAATGCGCGGGCGACCTGATGCTTCCACGGTGATATCCGCCTCAATGAAGACATCGTTGCCTTCGATATTGGCCGTTCTGATATCGCGCTGTACAGTGACTTGCACGCCCTCAGCCCCAGCACTGTCAGCATCCTTGGTCGCCCTCATGCGCAGTTCATCTTCGAGACGTTGCAGCGCTTTGTCTGAATCGATGAAAGCCTCAGGGCCGGTTTCCAGATGAACACGATATTGCCCATTAGACGGGCTGGTCACGGTGCCGCTGTGTCGGATGGTCACGCGCCCTACCACAGCCCCAATTGCATTGGCGACACCTGCAAATTCGGGGACCTCCATTTGGCAACTCAACAAGGTTCCAACCGCCGGGTAATAGGTTGGCGCCGATGCGCCAAGCCCGATAACAGGAAGGTTCAAACCCGTGTTGATCCGAACAAGCCCCGCATGGCCTTGCAAGCCCTTCTGCGTCAAAACATGGCGGGCAAGATCAATGGGTGGCAAGATGAAATCATCCGTTTCTTCAGCAAATGCGGATTCAAGCAGTGCGACCCCAGTTTCATGTGTCAAGCAATCGATGATCATCTGCGCCATCACCGTGGGCGACGCCGCTAAAACCTGCCCTGCCCCGGATATCTGACGACGAAACAGGTCCAACGCCATTTTCGCAGCATCCCGATCCCAAGCGTCGTTGAGATCCAAAACATGGCTGGCATCGGATGGTGTCACGCCGGACAATTGCACAAGCCCACGCCCAATAAGACGACGCAAAACGGAATGCTCCACCCGATTTCTCAGGATCATATCAAGGGGCTGCACGCCCTCACCAATACGCTCCAGCAATGTGGCTTCTCGGGTATCAAGCCCCGTCGTCGCACTGCCTTTCACCGCGCGCACAAACTGCCCATGCAATTCATCCACCGCAGCTGCGCGCATTTGCCTGGTCAGAGTGTCATGCACGATCTTTGGCGCATCCATCGCGATCAGTGAAATTGGCACGATACGTTTGGGGCCAAGGGCAACCATACTGCCCAAGCCTTGTGCTTTCATATGCACCTGACTGTCACCGCCAAGGCCTGTTGTTCGCATAGCCACCGCTTCGACCATGGTACGGAATGGGCCAACGCGGGCCCCGTTTGGATCGATGGCAGGACGCCCATCGCGCAACAAAGCGATGTCAGTCGTAGTCCCGCCAATGTCGCTGACCAAAGCATCGCTTTGCCCGGTCATCCAACGTGCGCCCACAATGCTGGCTGCGGGGCCTGACAGAATGGTTTCAATCGGACGTTCCAGAGCCATTTCAGCCGAGATCAAGGCACCATCACCGCGCACGACCATCAAAGGTGCGTGCACGCCCAATTCACCAAGCCGCGTCTGAGCGCGTGTGATCAAACGGCTGATGATCCCCACCAAACGCGCGTTCAAAACCGCCGTGATCGCACGCTTTGGGCCATTCAGTTTGGCACTTAGATGATGCGAGGCGCTGATTGCTTTGCCTGTCGTCTCGCGGATAATATCTGATGCCTTTTGTTCATGTGCGGGATTGCGCGTGGCAAATTGCCCGGCGACGGCAAAACCGGACACGTCTTGACCAACCTCAGCCAACCACCCCCGCAACCGGTCTTCATCTAGGGGTTTTGCCTGACCACCGGAATGATCATGCCCACCTTCCAGGAACAACACTGGATCGCCCGCCATTGCATCTGACAGACCATGGCGTTCAAGATCTTTTTCGCCAAAACCAATCAACACCAACGCAACCCGTTCGCCCTGACCTTCGATCAGCGCGTTGGTCGCCAAAGTGGTGGATAAAGATGCGAGGCTCACCTCATTCGGGTCAATATCAGCTTGATCCAACACGGCTTCGACAGCACGGCCAATGCCTTCTGCCAGGTCATGGCGCGTGGTCAGCGATTTCGCCGAGGCAATAACCGTTGTTTCATCACGTACAAGCACCGCGTCCGTATAGGTTCCGCCCGTGTCCACCCCGAGAGATAATGTCATGCTGTCCTCCTGTATCGCCGCGACGGGCTTACAGGCGATCCATCAAGCCTGCACGGTAAATTTCGACAAGATGCGTCGTTTTTGATCTGATCGAAGCCATCTTTAATACCCATCGTCCAGAATGACGCAAGATTTGCGCAAAGCCATATTTGAACAATACCCTAGCCAAATAAAAGGGGCTGCCCAATTATGAGCAGCCCCTTTTATTTTCTTTTGGCTAACAGCTTTTGGCCGGTTGGCCCTAGGGCCAAGCGCCTGATGCTTTCAGACAGAATTTCCTTAAGGAAATTCGTCTTACATCATGCCGCCCATGCCGCCCATGCCGCCCATGTCTGGCATACCGCCAGCTGCTGCGCCTGCTGGTGCAGGTTTGTCAGCGATCATAGCTTCTGTGGTGATCAACAGACCTGCGATTGAGGCTGCGTCTTCCAAAGCTGTGCGTGTTACTTTCACTGGGTCAATAACACCGAAAGAGAACATGTCGCCATATTCTTCAGTCTGTGCGTTGAAGCCGAAAGCAACATCGTCTGATTCACGGATTTTGCCGGCAACAACTGCACCGTCAACACCAGCGTTTTCAGAGATCTGACGCAGAGGTGCTTCAAGAGCACGACGTACGATAGCAACACCAGCGTTTTGATCCGCATTCGCGCCTTCAAGACCATTCAGACCTTTAGCAGCTTGAACCAGAGCAACACCACCACCAACGATAACGCCTTCTTGTACGGCCGCACGGGTCGCATTCAGGGCATCGTCAACGCGGTCTTTGCGTTCTTTAACTTCGATTTCAGTCATGCCGCCAACGCGAATAACAGCAACGCCGCCAGCCAATTTAGCTACACGTTCTTGCAGTTTTTCTTTGTCGTAATCAGAAGAAGTTTCTTCGATTTGGCCACGGATCTGTGTGACGCGTGCTTCGATTTCTGCTTTTTCGCCATTGCCGTCAACGATAGTGGTTTCGTCTTTGGTGATGTGAATTTTCTTAGCAGTGCCGAGCATGTCCATAGTGACGTTTTCAAGCTTCATGCCGAGATCTTCGGAAATCACTTGGCCGCCAGTCAGGATCGCGATGTCTTGCAACATGGCTTTACGACGATCGCCAAAGCCAGGAGCTTTAACAGCCGCAATTTTCAGGCCGCCGCGCAATTTGTTCACAACCAAAGTTGCAAGCGCTTCGCCTTCAACGTCTTCCGCGATGATCAACAGTGGTTTTTGTGATTGGATCACAGATTCCAACAGTGGCACCATGGATTGCAGGGAAGAAAGTTTCTTCTCGTGCAGCAAGATCATGCAGTCATCAAAGTCTGCAACCATCTTGTCCATGTTTGTCGCGAAATATGGGGAGAGGTAGCCGCGGTCGAACTGCATGCCTTCCACAACGTCAGTCTCAGTTTCGAGACCTTTGTTTTCCTCAACGGTGATAACACCTTCGTTGCCAACGCGCTGCATAGCGTCTGCGATCTGACGACCGATTTCAGCTTCGCCGTTCGCAGAGATCGTGCCAACCTGAGCAACTTCATCTGTGTCTTTAACTTCACGTGCTGCAGCTTTAAGAGCCTCAACAACGTTGGAAGTCGCAAGATCGATGCCGCGCTTCAGATCCATTGGGTTCAGACCAGCAGCAACTTGCTTGAGGCCTTCACGCACGATGGCTTGAGCCAAAACAGTCGCAGTTGTTGTACCGTCGCCAGCTTCGTCGTTGGTGCGTGATGCAACTTCTTTAACCATCTGTGCGCCCATGTTCTCAAACTTGTCTTCAAGTTCGATCTCTTTGGCAACAGTTACACCGTCTTTAGTGATGCGTGGCGCACCAAAAGATTTGTCGATGACAACGTTGCGGCCTTTAGGGCCGAGCGTTACTTTAACTGCATCTGCAAGGATGTTAACACCGTTAAGCATGCGATTGCGTGCGTCGGTACCGAATTTGACGTCTTTCGCCATGATATATTCCTTAGAATTTGTGTGTCAGATAGAAAGTGCGTGGCACGTGGTCAGATCCTAAAATTAGGAAATGATCCCCATGATGTCGCTTTCTTTCATCATCAGAAGCTCTTCGCCGTCGACAGTTACTTCTGTGCCGGACCATTTGCCGAACAGAATTGTGTCGCCGTCTTTAACAGCCATTGCGATCAGCTCGCCTGAATCTTTGCGCAGACCTTCGCCGCAAGCCACAACAGTGCCTTCAGCTGGTTTTTCTTTTGCGCTATCAGGAATGTACAAGCCACCAGCGGTTTTTTCGTCGCTTTCAGTACGGCGGACAAGCACGCGATCGTGCAGTGGTTTCAATGCCATGTTGGATAACTCCTGGCTTATGTTACGTTTTGGGCCCTTTTCAGCAAAGGGCAATCTCTCCGGTATTCCGGTATTAGCACTCACCTATGGTGAGTGATAATACAAAAGAGATAGGACCGTGAGGAAGTCAAGTCAAGGCAAAGACCTATAAGAATTTCATGATCATTCGTTCTAGCCTCTCAGCACCCCTTTATTGAAGATGCATATTCATGTGACCGTCATCATCATGCAAAAAACCTGACGGCCTTTCCTAGGGAATTTCGCGCCGAAGGCCTACCACGCGCGCACTTCTAATTCTCGCCCAATGGATTAGTCATTTGTGCAAAGATCCACGACTGCTGTGTCGGACAGCTTGCGTGTTCGAGAGGGAAATCAAACCTCAGGCATGCCAGCTCACGTTCCGAAGCTTACGCCCCAAACAATTTCACAGTGAACACTCGAATTTCAATCGAAACCTTGGCAGTTAAGGGCTTGCGAGATACCCCACTTTGTGGACGTGTTTCAGGGCCGAATAATGAACGCAAACATTGTCGCAAACCGGATTTTCAATCAATCCTTCACTGATACTTGAAATGACTGATGTCTGATGGAAAACCAGAACCCGAAACAGGTGTATTTCTTCTATAATACCGCCCCAACAGCCAACTCCCTTCGACTGGTTACGGCTCGCCAGAAATGCGTAGCTTTCGTCAAAATAATCCTTGAATTGTGGAGAAGGTGCTGCCTTGCTCCTGGCTTTCCGAAAGAAGCCTTTGGATGGTTGGGTCCAACCTTGAACTGGTTAACGCGATAGCACCGCAAGCGCCAATGGCTTCGCGGGCTGAAACGGTTTCACTGACGCGTTTCCAGATCGTGGGGGATGAATAAGGCGACAAACGCGGGCGCGATGCCACGCCGACCGTCATGCCACGCAAATATTGGACTTGCTGACGATGGGCAGGGAATAGGATCGTTTCCGAGATGAAGCCATCGTCACTAAACGCATTTTCGATCAGATAAATCCGGTTCCCACGCCACGACAACAGCCCGCTATAGCGCGTTCTTTGTCGAATGCTGCCATCCGGCGAAATCGCAACTTCATATGTGTGCGACACAACATAGCCATCTTGTTCCCTGATCCATATTAATGTGCGCAGGGCTGTCCCTTCCCAGGACGGGGTACAAAAATGCCCGTGATAGAACCCCAAATATCGGCGAAGGTCCCGGGCCTGACCACTGAAAATATTGGTCATCACATCCATTGGCCGGCGTTTTCTGGACGTCACATTTTGGATGAACCGTTCCACGAAGGGCTGATGGTCAAGCAGCAGGTCACTTTCGGTCATTCTGAAGTGGCGCGCGATGCGGCGCAGGGTATGGGCTGAGGGCATACCATTGCCGCTTAGGTATCGATTGAACTGTTGTCGATTGATTCCAATGTCCCGACAGACCTGCGCAATTGAGCCACGTTCAGCACAAAGGGATCGTAAATTTTCTGAAAAATCATTTCCCATGGCTCAAATCCTGACGCTATGTGATGCTAGTTAGATGCAACTAGCATCACATAGCTTACACTCGCTCACTTCCGCGATGCAAGAATAACGTTAACAGTCGTCCAAATTAAGGGATGAGAAGGCGACGAACGTGCAGGATTTTGGACAAAACACATCAACGCAATGGGTTGTGCTTGGGGATGGGCGTCGGTTGTCGGCGCGGCTTTGGATGCCTGAGGGGGTCAAGAGCGCTCCGGCTATCTTGGAATATTTGCCCTACCGCAAGCGCGACGGAACCGCTGCGCGCGATGAAACCACCCACAGCGTTTTTGCCAAGGCAGGCTATGCTTGCGTGCGGGTGGATATCGCTGGCACGGGCGATTCCGAAGGGTCTTTTGACGACGAATATTCTGAACAGGAATTGTCCGACGGCGAAGAGATCATCGCATGGATCTCCGCGCAGCCCTGGTGCAATGGCTCCATCGGGATCATTGGAATTTCTTGGGGTGGCTTTAACGGCTTGCAGCTGGCCTATCGTCAACCAAACGCCTTAAAAGCCGTCGTTTCTGTTGCCTCCACTGCGGATCGATACGCCGATGACATTCACTATATGGGCGGCTGTTTGCTGAGCGACAATGCCAATTGGGCCAGCCAAATGTTCGCCTATCTGTCCCGCCCTGCTGACCCTGAATTGCGCCCCGATTGGCGCGAAGATTGGATCGCCCGCATGGAAAACCTGCCCGATCTTGCGGCGGAATGGCTAAGCCATCCCACACGGGATGCGTTCTGGAAGCATGGTTCAATCTGTGAGGATTTCAGCAAGGTTCAGCTGCCTGTTCTTGCCATCACGGGATGGGCGGATTCTTATGTTAACACACCGTCCCTGCTTGCGAAGTCACTGCCAAACGCAAAGGCGCTGGTTGGCCCCTGGGAACATCGTTATGCCCATATCTCAAAATTGGGTGCCGCTGATTTTCATTCAGAGGTCATCGGTTGGTTTGATCGTTGGATGAAAAATGAGCAAAACGGCGCGGAAGATTTGCCCGCTTATCGCAGCTTCATGCAGGAACATTTCAACCCAACGCCGCAGAATAAACCCCGCGAAGGGCGCTGGATATCTGAGGAAAATTGGCCTTCTGAAAACGTTCAAATGCAGACCCTGTTTTTCGGCGCAAACGGCCTGACCAACAGCGCCCAACCCGGCGAAACCCATGTGCAAACCCCCGCCCATGTCGGCCAAACCAGCGGCTATTTTTGCGCGGGCATGCGCGTGGACAATGAATTGCCGGGGGATCAATCCGCAGATGACGCGCTAAGCATTTGTTTTGACACGAATGCATTGCCCGATGCGTTGGAACTGCTTGGACGGCCTGTGTTGAAAATCAGCTTTCGCGTCGACCAGCCCACCGCCCAACTTATGGCGCGCCTATGTGATGTCTCGCCCGAGGGTGTCTCGCAGCGGATCAGCTATCGCCCGCTAAATCTGACGCATCACGCAAGCCATGAAACCCCCGAATTTTTGCTGCCCGGCGAAATCTATGACGCCGAAATTGAGCTGAATGAACTGTCCCATCGCTTGCGGCCCGGGCATCGTTTACGCCTGGGGTTATCGACCTCATATTGGCCCATTCTTTGGCCCGCAGCGCAGGCCACAACCGTCACGCTTGTGACTGAAAACAGCAGCCTGTCTTTGCCCGTGCGCCGGGCAACAGACACGGGTGACACAGCACATCCTGGGGCTGCGGATAGCTTTCCAACCCTGCAAAGCGAGGTGCTGCGCGACACCGCCTCGCGCGTTGAACAAAGTCAGGAAGACGATGGCACGATCGTTCTGGAAACCTTTGATGATTATGGGAAATCCCGCGATCCGGGCCATGGTTTGGAAAGCGGCAGCCATGTGTCCCTGCGGTATGCGATCCATCCTGATGATCCGCTGAGCGCAAGCTATGCATCACAGTGGAACTTCACCTATGGGCGCGGCGACTGGCAGGTCGAAATCGACACGGAAACCTCAATGACCTGCGACGCCGACAACTTTTATCTACATCGAAAAATACGCGCAACAGAAGGCGCGCTGAAATCCGAAGTCCTTGTGAAGGAATGGTCCCAGACCATGGCGCGCGGATTTCTGTAAATCACATAAAGGGAGAAGACTATGAAACTCGAATGGACCAAAGCCCCCATGGGGCGGCGCAACTTTCTGATGACCGCGACGGCCCTGGGCGCACTGCCGCGATGCCGATGGGGTTTGGCGGACAGGCCATGGCAGCAGAGGGCAGCACATTGCGCGTGCGGTCTTACGGCGACATGTCGACAATGGACCCGGCCCACAGCAACGGCGTGTTTGACGAAGAAATTCACGCCTCGGTTTACAACAAGCTGATCCAGTATAAGCCGGGGTCTGAATGGGGTTGGCAATTGGATGCTGCATCAATGATCGAACAGGCGGATCCGACACATATTAAATTTGCGCTGCGTGACGATATTGGCTTCACCAATGGCCACGGCGCCATGACGGCTGAGGATGTGAAATTCTCGTTTGAACGCATTATCGCGGATGAAACAGAATCCCCGAACAAGCCTGACATGGGGTCTTTCAGCCATGTTGAGGTCACGGGCGAACGCGAAGGCACAATCGTGTTGAACGAACCTTTCGCACCACTTTGGTCCATCGCCTTGCCCTATATCACCGGGAATATCGTGTCCAAAGCGGCGACCGAAGCCGCAGGCGGACGTATCGGCACAGATCCGGCTGCTGAATCCGGTCCATATCTGCGCGCCAGCTGGAGCCCGAAGGAAAAAACCGTTCTGACACGCAACCCGGATTGGAAGGGGGACGCCCCGGCTTGGGACAACATCGAAATCCTGCCAATCGATGACGAAAACACCGCTGAGATCGCCTTTGAAGCAGGCGAGCTGGACTTCACCCGCGTGTCGCTTGGCTCCGTTGAACATTACCGCGCAGGCGTGCCAAATGGCGGCACCCTGGTTGAAAACCCATCGCTGTTTTACGTGTGGCTGGGCATGAATCTTGACCATCCCAAGCTGCAAAATCCCAAGCTGCGTCAGGCCATTCAGCACGCGATTGACGTGCCTTCCATCCTGGAAGCTGCCTATTTCGGTGCGGTTGAACCGTCTACCGGGATCATAGCCCCTGGCCTTGCTGGGCACCGTCAAGCTGGCAAAGTTGCCCCCGCGGCTGACTTTGCGCGCGCGGCTGAACTTATGGCTGAATCCGGTGAAACCAATGTCTCATTGACCTTGGATGTGTTGAATAAAACGACCTTCACCACCACCGCCCAGATCATTCAGGCGACCCTGGCTGGCATTGGGATCACCGTTGAAATCAACGTGCTTGAATCCGGCGCTTTCTGGGACAGCGGCAACAATGAGAACCTGCAACTGGTGTTGAATCGCTTCTCAATGACGCCAGATCCGACTTATGCGACGGCTTGGTTCACGACGGAACAGGCGGGCATCTGGAACTGGGAGAACTTCCGCAATGCGGAATTCGATCAGCTTCACGCGGATGCGGCCCGCGAAACCGATCTTGCGAAACGTGCAGAGATGTACATTCGCGCCCAGGATCTGATGGAAGAAAGCGGCGCTTACCGCTTTATCACCCATGAGGCGACGCCGGTTGTGCATTCCTCGGGCATCATACCTGCTCTGCGCCCGGATGGTCTGACCTTGCTGCGGTATTTCGGCAAATCCTGATCTGACATATGGGCGCGGCCTGATCGTCGCGCCCATATCTGCCGCACAGCCCAGGGAGCCATGTGGGAATGTTTATTTATACTGTGAAACGGTTCGCTTTGGCGGGGCTGATCCTGATTGTGGCGGTCACCGCCATGTTCTTGATGATCCGCGCCGTCCCCGGAGACCCTGTCTCGATCATGCTTGGGCCGCGCGCCACGCCGGAACTTAAGGCCTCCCTGATTGCGCAAATGGCACTGGATCAACCGATCTGGAAACAATTGCTGATCTACTACGGGGGATTGCTGCGCGGGGATCTGGGCATTGATGTCTTTTCCGGGCGTTCCGTGGTTGAGATCGTCTTTCAGCAACTTCCCTATACGCTTGAGATGATCACCCTTTCTGTCCTCTGGTCCGCAGCCCTTGGGATTGCCCTTGGGGCCTATGCCGCAGCACACCCTAATACGATGATTGACCGTATCGCCGCCGCCGTTTCCGTAAGCTTCGTCGCCGCGCCCGCATTTGTGGTCGCCTTGCTGGCTTTGCTGATTTTTGCGGTGCAATTGCAATGGTTTCCCGCCATCGGCGCGGGCGAGGGCTTTTGGGGGCGCCTGAACCATCTGGTGTTGCCGTCCTTTGCCATTGGCCTCAGCTGGGTTGGCTATATTGCGCGTCTTGTGCGGGCCTCTATGCTTGAGGTTCTGGGCGAAGGCCATATCCGAACCGCACGTGCTTTTGGTCTTTCGGAACGTCGCATCATCATGAGTTATGCCCTGCGCATCGCGATCCTGCCGGTTGTCACCGTGATCGGTGTCGGCATGGGATTTTTGCTAAGTTCCGCTGTTTTCACCGAAATCGTCTTTGCCCGCCCTGGCATCGGCAAGCTTGTGATTGATAGCATCACCACCCGAAATTACCCCGTTGTGATGGGCACTGTTTTGGTCTCAACCGGGTTGTTTGTGCTTTCAACGGCCATTGCAGATCTATTGAACGCCCTTCTTGATCCCCGCGCACGCAGCGCGAAATAAGGAACGAAAACCATGTCAAAACCCCGTTCCGAACTTAGTATTATCCTGCGTGGCGTCGCAAAAGATCCCCTGGGTCTGATTGGTTTGATCATTGTGGGCACGATTGTCGTCAGCGCGATTTTTGCCGCCTGGATCGTGCCCTATGACCCCATTGGAATGAATATCCCTGATCGCATGCAAGGCCCGTCCTGGTCCCATTGGCTGGGCACGGACAACCTTGGGCGTGACACGCTTTCGCGCGTGATCATGGGGGGGCAGGTCGCGTTGAAAGTTGCCTTGCCTGCGGTTTTTGGCGCGATGGCGATTGGTCTGACATTGGGAATGATCGCAGGCTATGGGCCAAAATGGCTGGATAACCTCTTGATGTTATTCTTTGATACCCTGCGATCCTTTCCGACCGTCATGTTTGCATTGGCCGTTGTTGCCCTCGTGGGGCCAAGCCTGCAAACCGTTGTTTTGGTGGTGATGGCCACGTCCATTCCGACCTATGGGCGGGTGGCGCGCACGCAAACCCTGACCCTGCGCAACAGTGAATTCATCCTGGCGGAACGCGCGATGGGCGCCAGCATGGCGCGCATTCTTGGGGTGCATATGTTGCCCAACATCATCGGCGTTCTTGGGGTGCTTGCCGCGATGGATGTGCCCACCGTGATCGCCCTTGAAGCGGGTCTGTCCTTTCTGGGCCTTGGTGTGAAACCGCCGACACCCAGCTGGGGCGCGTTGCTGAAAGATGGCTATGCGCTGATCCGTCAAACCCCCTGGCTTGTGGTCGGTGGCGGCTTGCCCATTATCCTTGCCACCCTTGGGTTCACCTTTCTGGGGGAAAGCCTGCGCGATGTGGTTGATCCAAAGCTGAGGAAAAACAGATGAGCGATACATTGTTAGAGATCGACAATCTCAGTGTGGATTACGAAACCGAACGGGGTGATCTGAAGGCTTTGCGCGACATCAGTTTTGATGTGCAAAAAGGCGAAATCGTTGGCATCGTTGGCGAAAGCGGATGCGGGAAATCGACGTTGATTTCATCCATCCTACGCCTCACCGCCCCCAACACCCGGTTTCGCCACGGCGAAGTGCGCTTTAAGGGCGACGACATCCTGACCAAAACAGAACGTCAGATGCGTGACCTGCGGGGTTCTGATATTTCGATTGTATTTCAAGACCCTATGCAGACCCATAACCCGGTTTTGTCCATCGGACGGCAGTTGGTGGACATTCAACATCGCTCAAACGCCACAAAAGCGCAGAAGCTGGATATCGCGGCGAAGATGCTTGCCGCGGTGGGCATTCCTGACCCGCAAGCGCGCCTAAAGCAATATCCGCATGAGTTCTCAGGCGGGATGCGACAACGTATTGCGATGGCGTTGATGTCTGAACCGGATTTGTTGATTGCGGATGAACCGACTACCGCGCTTGATGCCACGCTGGAAGTGCAGATCATTGAACGTTTGAAAGAGCTGCAAAGCGAGATGAACTGCGCCATCCTGTTCATTTCGAATCATCTTGGTGTGATCGCAGAACTTTGTGATCGTGTGGTCGTGATGTATGCAGGGGCCGTCGTGGAAAGCGGCGATGTCCGTGAGATTTTTCATGACCCCAAACACCCCTATACACGTCGCCTGATCGAATGTGATCCCGGTCATATCAAAACCCGCGCGCGCATCCTGCCGACCATTCCGGGCGAAGTGCCTGATCTGGTAAACCTGCCGGATGGCTGCATTTTCCGCGACCGCTGCGAACAGGCTACCGAGCGATGCCACCAGGTGCCCGCCCTTGAAAAACTGAAAGACGGGCATTTTGCCGCCTGCTGGCTTAATCACCCTGAGGAGGCCACGGCATGAGCGCGATTTTGGAGGTAAAAGACCTGCGAACCAACTACGGCAGTGTCAATGTTCTGGCGGGCGTCAGCTTTTCGGTTCAGCCGGGGGAAACCTACGCCATGGTCGGGGAAAGCGGATCTGGCAAAACCACGGTTATCCGCGCGATTGCCGGCCTTGCGCCGGCACAGGCGGGTTCCGTGAAATTTGACGGCCAGGAAATTCGCGGCCTGTCTGAACGTGCCATGCGGCCCTTGCGCAAAGACATCGCGATGATGTTTCAGGATCCAATTGGGTCGCTCTCGCCGCGTGTCACCGTGCGCAATCTGATCACTGAACCCTATCGTATCCAGGGGATGAAAGATAAGGACATAGATTCCGAGGCCAAACGCTTGCTGGCTTTGGTCAATCTGCCTGCCCATTTTGCGGATCGTTATCCTTATCAATTGTCTGGCGGCCAAGCCCGTCGCGTGGGCGTTGCGCGCGCCCTGGCGCTTGAGCCGAAACTGATCCTCGCGGATGAGCCAACCGCCGGGCTTGATGTGTCTGTGCAGGGAGAATTATTAAACCTTTTGAACGACTTGCGTGATCGCCTAGGCCTGTCCATGGTGATTATCACCCACAACCTGAATGTTGTGCGCCACATCGCAGATCGCATGGGCATTCTTTACCTTGGACGGCTTGTCGAAGAAGGCAGCACAGAGGCGATCTTTGATGAACCCCGCCACCCCTATACGCATTGTTTGCTGTCCGCCAATCCTGAGCCCGACCCGGATGCCCAGCTGGAACGTATCGCCCTGAAAGGCGAACCGCCCAGCCTTCTGAAGCGCCCAAGCGGTTGCGAATTTCGCGAACGTTGCCCTGTGGCCTCGGACATTTGCCTTCAAACCCCAAAATGGGAAGTAAACAACGATCACGGCCTGCGTTGCCTGACCCCTCGTTAATATCGGAATACAGCATGACTTCTGCAATGACCCTTTATTTTAACGGTGTGATCCTTTCTATGGATGCCACCAATTCCACCCCCGAAGCCGTGCTGACACAGGGCGAACACATTCTTGCGATCGGCAGTGAAGCGGAATTGCGTCAGAAAATGGATCAAGACACCCGCGAACATGATTTACAAGGCAAAACAATGCTGCCCGCCTTTATTGACCCGCATGGCCACTTCCCGGATCCGGGGTTTATCAAGCTGTTTCGCGTTGATCTGTCCTCGGCCCCGCGCGGTGATTGTGCCGATATTCCACAAGCGATTGAACGTCTGAAAGCACGCGCCGCGCGCACCCCTGTTGGCGAATGGGTGATGGGCGTGTCCTTTGACAATACCGCCATCGCTGAGGGGCGTATGCCCACCCGAGCTGAGCTGGATCAGGTCTCAAATGATCATCCGGTTTGGGTCATCCATGCCTCTGGTCACAATGGCACGGCGAACTCTATGGCGCTGAAATTACAGGGAATTACCGATGATACCCCCGATCCCCTTGGCGGCAGATACGGGCGCGATCCGGAAACCGGTGTTCTGAGCGGGCTGATTGAAGGCATCGCCGCGATGGGCCCGATGGGGGACACGGATTTTCTGATTGATCGCAAGAAATTCTGGCAGGGTTTTGACGCCACGCGTGACGAATATCTGGACCATGGTGTGACCTATGCGCAGAACGCCTGGGCCACCCGTGAGATGCTGGAACATTTCGCAAGCCTGCCCGCAGATCAGGACCCCGGCATCGATCTTATGTTGTTGCCGATTGGTGAAATGGAACCGGATCTGACCCAAGGTGACAACCCACTGAAATGGCCCGGAAACCCACATTTCACTTTGGGTCCACGCAAGCTGTTCACCGATGGCGCATTTCAATTGCAAACCGCGTTTCTGTCTAAAGATTACTACCAACCCATCGATGAAAACGCCCCACGTGGTATGCCTTATACCGATATTGGAGAACACCACAAACAGGTGAAAAAACTCCATGACATGGGCTTTCAGATCCATTGTCATTGCAACGGTGATGCCGGCGCTGAAATCTTTATCGACGCTGTGGAAGCCGCCTTACAGGACACTCCTCGACAAGATCACCGCCATACATTGATCCACGGTCAGGTGCTGCGCGATGATCAACTCAAGCGCATGGCGCGCCTTGGTATGACGGTCAGCTTTTTCTCAGCTCACATCCATTTCTGGGGCGACCGCCATTATGAAAACTTCCTTGGTCCTGAACGCGCAGAAAATATCTCGCCCGCTGCATCGGCCGAGAGATTCGGCGTACGCTACACGTTGCACAATGACGCGGCCGTCACGCCAACTCGCCCCATTCATCTGGCCCATTGCGCGGTCAATCGCGTAACTGCATCCGGACGCACGCTTGGTGAAAACCAAAAGATATCCGTGCTCTCTGCACTGCGCGCCCAAACCATCGAAGCTGCGTGGCAGGTTTTTCAGGAAGACACACGTGGTTCTATCGAAATAGGGAAAGTTGCAGACTTTGCAATTTTGTCAAGAGACCCTCGTGATGATGTCGCCAGCCTGAAGGAGATAAGCGTCGTGACGACAATTCGCAAAGGGAGGTGCGTCGGCCCAAATCAAGGGTGAGCTCCCTCTCGCTGCGCTTCTATCGACCTGTATTGCGGACACCGAATCTCACTTGCTCCTAGTGCATTTTTACTGGCGAGATCGTAACGTTCACGCCATGATTGCCCTAGGAAATACGGAACGGTTTGGATCGCCGCGTCATGACACATGCGCCGGACGTGGGCGTCTAGACACATGCCTTAAAAAAGGTCGAAGACGTGCAGAACCTGCTAGCAGGCGATCCCATTGCTAAGCAGATTGAGGACCTCAAACTGGACATATTAATCTATGAGGTTGATCGCGGCAGCGATGCGCAATTCACCACGGTGAAACACGCCTGTTTTCGCGGTGAACATCGCCTGCTGTGGGAATATGCCTTGATGGGCGCACGTGATCATCTCAACGCCCCCGCCAAACGTGAAGAGATGATCGCCGAACTTGAAACTGAGTTGCTGGCAGATCGTAATCTTGCCTGAAGGAAGTGCTTTTGCCTGCGGTCGAAAATGGGCGTTATTTGGTGGCCGTTGGGGCCGGGCATTTCTCGGGCGAGACCGGTGTTCTGAACCTATTGCAACAGAATGATTACAGTCTGACGCGGCTTGATCAATCAGATTGCACAGGGGCGACACCGCCCCACTGCGCAAGGCCTTCCACGCCTTTGGGGGTCAGCGCGTATATGCCCTTTTCGACCTTTTCAAACCAACCATAATGATCATTTCGCATGATGGTGGTCGCGGTGGGCGCGCCAGTTTCCTTGGCCACGATCGCGCCCTTGCTTGGCCCGTTTTCCGTAAGATAGGTCGCGCAGCGCAGGGCATCTTGGCGATAGGCGGTCATCAACCCCTTGCGCGTTGAACCGCCCTTATTTGGGTCGCCAACCCGGCGTTGAAATTCACGTAACAGACGTTGTTTACGTTGCTTCGACTTAACGGGTTTATAGGGGGCGGGATCAAGCAGGACCTCGGCAAAACCATCGCGTAGACGCACCAGGATCAGACCAAGACCGAGGCGACGACAGAGCGACGTGTTGTCTTTGAGATTGCGTTGAAACGCCTTCCCTGTCTGGCACGGTACAGCGATGTAAACCAGATCAGTGACTTTCAAACGTTCCACCCCTTGGTGAAACAACGCCAGCGAAAAACCAGTTTTGAGTTCAACAATCACGGGATCTTCCGCGCCGCGAAGGGCCATAACGTCAGCATCACCAATCTCGCCCTTGACTTCATAACCTTGGGCTTCAAGCAGGGTTTTGACGGGAACGTATAAATCTGTTTCGCGGGGTTTGGCCATGGGAGATCTAATCACGATAGGTTAATTTTGAAGAGGCTGATCACGGGAAAACAAAGCGCGTTGAGCCATAATAACAACGTATGTGCCATTGAATATGAATAGACCAGCCTGCTGACTTCGGTATCAAAACCGTTCATCGATAGAAAGTAAGCGCCATCTACGGAATGGCCGCTAACAGCATCACCACCTATAGAAAATGCAATCACCCAAAAAGATATAAAGTTCATAACAAAGAGGGTGATAAATCGCATTTTGGTCATGTGTAGTTTTTAAAGATTAGCGAAAGAAAGGCAAGTTACGGCTGCCTAACTGTCTTGGCATTTCGTGCTGTTGGGCCTGTTGCCGCCATCCATTGCTTTAAATCAGTGACTGAGGCATCCTTTTAACATACCCAAACTGACCTGATTATTCTGCGGAAGATGAATATGGATCAAAACGCCTTTAACGCTTTTTGCGGCTCTCTCAGCCACACCACCCATGTGGTGCAATGGGGGAATGCGGATGTTTGGAAGGTCGGCGGCAAGCTGTTTGCGATTGGCGGCCATAATAAAGGCACCGGGCAATATAGTGTTACGTTTAAGGTCTCGGACATGGGATTTGAGATCCTGCCCGATATGCCCGGCGTTCGGCCCGCCCCTTACCTAGCATCGCGCGGGATGAAATGGGTGCAACATTATGATCTGCCCGGCCTGTCTGACGCGGAATTGCAGAACCATATTCGTGCGTCTTATGAGATGATCCGTGACAAGTTAACCAAGAAACTAAAACGCGAGTTGGGGTTTGATGCCTGATCACCCCCATCTTTGATAAATCGCACTTAGGGCGAGGGCGAACAGGCCAAACTGAACCGTCAGATAGCCGCTTTCCTTGATGATAAAGCTCTGCCTTTGACAGCTTTGGGCTCACAACAGGGGCAAAGGCCTCGGATATGCAGAAGACTAATCCATCAATGCGCGAAGCGTGTCCCCTGCCCCGGTGGTTAAGACGTCCATCAGGCCGAGTGTCGGCGGAGATTCAGCCAAAGACGCTGGTTTTGAAGACTGGGTTAGTGAAGCACGGCGCGCACACTGAAGCCGAAGTGTTTTCGATGCATGCCCCCATCGGAACCATCGCTTGGCACGAGGCAAGATCGACCGTGCTGACGGTGAGATTCTAACTGCAACGTCATCCAAAGCACCAAGGCTTGCCTATCACTGCAGATAACAACAGCCAGCATATCCATCCCGTTTCGTGGAATAAACAACCGAAATATTGCTGCTGAATCCCGCTTCATCTTCCAGCATGTAGGAACAAATATTGGCCTGATCATAACGGGAGTTGCCGGTTTCTATAACCCCCGAAACCAGTGCGTCACCAGATCGGAACATCAGCCGCGAAGGGTAGGACTTAATAGGAAGATAGCGGATCTCTGGCAGATCAACAGACACTTGCGCCGATGTCTCGATCCGCCCACCTCTATCACCTAGATACAGCTGATGAAACGGTTCGTAACCTTCGCAGAACAGTTGCAGCCTTCCCGTCCTCAGGAGTTCGGGCAGAAAGTCAGCAAAAAGTGGCTGGCGTTCCTCATGAAACAACTGACCGTCAGTTCTGATCAGATGAAATGCATGTTCATCCCTATCATAAACCTCGAAATGCGTTGAGTTGATCCGCCCAGTGGGGATCTGATCCGCGATGGCGGCTGAGGCAAAAAGAGCCAAGGCAGCTGGAAGCACACAAATATAAAACATCATTCTCACACATCACGAACTGACACCTCACCCACATAACAGAATGCGGTGCATGACAAAATCCCCCCCCGTGGCCAATTGTCCACCTGCAGCGCAAACATAGCGGCCTTGCACTTGATGCAGGTGACAAGCGTACAGACCCTGCGTATAAGGCGGCAAAATCTATCCCTCTAAGCATGGACATTCTGATGACCGTAAAAGTTTTTGGCCATAAGGCCCCCGATACTGATTCCACCGGCTGCGCCATTATCCAGGCTTGGTATATGAACGAAGTTCTGGGCGTTGCTGCTGAACCTCGCCTGCTGGGCACACCAAACACCGAAGCCGCATTTGTTGTGGAAAAATGGGGCTTTGATACCCCTGCTTTGTTGACTGACGTCGAAGATGGTGAAGCCGTTGTGATCGTTGACACCAACAACCCGGCTGAACTTCCAGCCAATATCAACAACGCGAATATCCTTCAGATCATTGACCACCACGCGCTGGTTGGTGGCTTGACCACCAAAGGCCCGATCGACATCACCATCCGTCCGCTGGCCTGTGCCGCGACTGTGATTTATGACCTTATGGGTGATGATGCAGCGAAAATGCCCGACAATATCAAAGGTGTGATGCTGTCATGTATCCTGTCTGACACGCTTGAATTCCGTTCCCCAACCACCACGGACCACGACAAAGCTTTGGCTTTGAAATTGGCGTCCGAATTGAACATCGACCTCGGCCAATACGCCAGCGAAATGTTCGAAGCAAAATCAGACGTTTCCGAATTCTCAGACGCTGAACTGTTGCGCATGGACAGTAAAGAATACGCCGTGGACGGCACCAAATTCCGCGTGTCCGTGTTGGAAACAACCGCGCCAAAAATGATCTTGGATCGCAAAGCATCCCTGATCGAAACCATGACCACAGTTGCGACTGAGGATGGCGTTGACCAGGTTCTGCTGTTCGTTGTCGACATTCTGAACGAAGAAGCAACCATGCTGATCCCCAACGCCTTGACCAAAACAGTGGCCGAGAAAAGCTTTGGCGCAACAGTTGACGGCGACGCGGTTGTATTGCCCGGCGTTATGAGCCGCAAAAAACAGATCATCCCTAATCTGGCTGTCTGAGACTTGCGCACTCCGCGCTAATCTGATTTCTGCAAAGGGCCCTGATTGTGGGGCCCTTTTCTTTTGGGAACACATGCCATGACACAGATCATCGAACACTTGTCCGAAATTTCGCACCAATATGATGCGCTGTTCGTCGACCTTTGGGGCTGCGTTCATAACGGGATAACCCCCTTCCCCGCCGCGATCGCCGCATTGCAGCAATATCGCGCGAATGGCGGCAAAGTGGTTTTGGTGACCAATTCGCCACGTCCCCATGCCTCTGTGGAAATTCAGTTGGACCAAATCGGCGTGCCACGCGATGCTTGGGATACGATGGCGACATCCGGCGACTCTGCGCGCGCGGCGATGCATCTGGGTGCTGTGGGCGAGAAGATCTATTTCATTGGCGATGGCGAGGTTGACATGGGGTTCTTCGATCACATGTCTATCATCGACAATCCGTTGGATATTCAACAAGTGCCTCTGGCGGACGCCGAAGGCATTGTCTGCACAGGGCCATTTGATCCATTTGCAGACCCGTCGGTCTATCGCGCGGATTTCTTAATGGCGAAACAAATGGGTCTGAAGCTGCTCTGCGCCAACCCAGATATCGTTGTGGATCGGGGCGAAAAACGGGAATGGTGCGCGGGCGCCCTAGCGCAATTGTATACGGAGATGGGGGGCGAAAGTCTCTATTTCGGCAAACCGCACCCCCCGATCTATGATCTTGCCCGACGTCGTCTGGCAGCGCTTGATGTTGATATTCCTGATGATAAAATCCTAGCGATTGGCGATGGCATCATCACCGATGTGGCTGGTGGCGTTGGTGAAAATATTGACGTTCTATTTATCTCTGGTGGCCTGGCCGCGCTGGAAACTGCGACAAAACATCAGCCGAACGAAGCCCTATTGAACGCTTGGTTGAAGGACCAAGATCACCATCCGACCTATACCATCGGCTTCCTCCGTTAGAACCCATCACGCAACCAAATTACAAAATTCATAAATCCAGCGACACAAAGTTACCTCAGTGATTGATTTCAATTCCATGCAAAGCTATGCTGCACTGCAGTATAAGTCAGGAATCAGATCAGGATGGCTAAGATGTTGGACAGCACACCACAGCGCGGGACGATCTTCATTGAGGATCTGGAAATTGGCACGCATCGTCACTTGACCAAAGTGGTGACGAATGAGGACATTCAGATGTTTGCGGAGGTCTCAACCGATCGTAACCCAGTGCATCTGGATGATGAATACGCAGCGGGCACCATGTTCAAGGGCCGCATCGCACATGGCATGCTGACCGCTGGGTTAATCTCTGCGGTTATCGGGGAACAGTTGCCCGGGCATGGCACAATCTACCTGTCCCAAAGCCTGAAATTCATGGGCCCCGTGCGTCCGGGGGATGAGGTCCGCACAGATGTGATCGTGACCGACATCAACCGCGAAAAGCGCAAAGTCACCATGGAAACCAAATGCGTGGTAAACGGGAAACCCGTATTACTGGGCGAAGCCGTGGTTCTTGCGCCCTCTCGCGCATAAAAACCCTTGGCGCCCCTCTGCTAAGCCCCTTGCATAGACCGGTTTCACGGGCTAGGCCCATGGCATGAAAATCATCCGCGATACCAGCTTTATGGCCAGTGAAGACGGCGGCGCTGCCGTTGCGATTGGCAACTTTGACGGCGTGCACTTGGGGCACCAGGCCGTGATTGACCTGACCCGTTCTGAGGCGACCCGTCTTGGATGCCCGCTTGGCGTCATGACCTTCGAACCCCACCCCCGTCAGTTTTTTGCGCCAGATGCGCCCCCCTTTCGTTTGATGAATGATCAGGCCCGGGCCAATCGGCTAGAAAAGGTCGGCGTCGAACGCCTATATGAGCTGAACTTCGGTGCAGCTTTGGCCGAGTTATCCGCAGAAGAGTTCGCCCGTGACATCATCAAAGGCGCGTTAAACTTGCGTCATGTGGTGGTTGGGGCCGATTTCTGCTTCGGCAAAGGCCGCAGTGGAAATGTCGCCGACTTACAACGGTTTGGGACGGATTTTGACTTTGGCGTAACCGTTGTTGAACTGGTAAAAGACGCGAAAAGTGAATTTTCATCGACCAACATCCGCCAAGCTTTGACCGATGGTCGCCCCGGCGACGCTGCCCGCATGTTGGGCCATTGGCACCGTATGGAAGGTGAGGTCATTCGCGGCGATCAGCGCGGTCGCGATCTTGGTTTTCCCACAGCGAATATGTCGATCAATGGGCTGCACCCGCCAAAATTTGGTGTCTATGCAGTGGAAGTGGACGTCATCGACGGTCCCCACGCGGGGCAATACATCGGCGCCGCCAGCATGGGTGTACGCCCGATGTTTGGGGAAAACCTGCCGAACCTTGAGACCTTTATTTTCGACTTCAAGGGCGATCTATACGGAACGAACCTGTCGGTTGCTTTGGTTGAATATCTACGCCCAGAGGAAAAATTCGACAGTCTCGACGCATTGATCACACAGATGGATGCGGATTGTGCCAAGGCGCGCGACATTTTGCAGGCCCAGCCATGAGTTTACGTCCGAAATTTTGGGAAAAATACGCCTTCGACAAGTTAACCCCACAAGAATGGGAAGCCCTTTGTGATGGCTGTGGGAAATGTTGTTTAAACAAGCTCGAAGATGAAGACAGCGGCGTTGTGGTCTTCACCCGCGTGGCGTGCCGTTTGCTAGATGATGAAACTTGTAGATGTTCGCAATATGAAATTCGCCGTCAATTTGTGCCAGAATGTATTGTTTTAACGCCTAAAACCTTGCCTGATGTGTCATACTTCATGCCACATAGCTGTGCTTATCGGCGCATGCATGAAGGGCGCGGGCTTGCAGATTGGCACCCCTTGGTGTCTGGTGATGCCGACAGTGTACATAAGGCCGGTATTTCGATGCAGGGCCAGACGGTGCCAGAATTTGAAGTTCCTGAGGAAGAATGGGAACACTATCTAATTGAGGAGCAACTCTGATGTATTTCGCCTCTGATAATGCAGGCCCTGTGCACCCCAATGTGATGGCCGCCCTTGAAGCTGCAAACCAGAATTACGCCATGCCCTACGGCGCAGACCGCATCAACGAAGAGGTCGTGAAACGCATCCGCGCGATGTTTGATGCCCCCGAAGCCGCAGTTTATTTGGTGGCGACGGGAACGGCCGCGAATTCGATCGCATTGGCGACCCTGTCCAACCCCTGGGAAACCGTCTTTTGCAGCCCGATGGCACATATCCAGGAAGACGAATGTAACGCGCCAGAATTTTACATGGGTGGCGGGAAGCTGACCTTGGTTCCAGCGATTGATGCGAAGATGACACCCGACGCCTTGCGCAAGTCTATTACAGCCGAAGAAGTGCGCGGCGTACACGGGCCACAGCGCGGCCCAATTTCGATCACACAAGTCACCGAACGCGGTACAGTCTATTCAGTCGGCGAAATCAAGGCGCTGACGGCGGTGGCGAAAGAATATGACTTGCCCGTGCATTTGGATGGCGCGCGCTTTACCAACGCGCTGGTGTCTTTGGGTTGCAGCCCAGCCGAAATGACTTGGAAAGCCGGCGTGGATGCAGTCAGTTTTGGCGGCACAAAGAACGGTTTGATGGGTGTGGAAGCTGTCATTTTCTTCGACCCCAAGCACGCCTGGGAGTTCGAGTTGCGCCGCAAACGTGGGGCGCATCTGTTTTCCAAGCATCGCTATCTTTCAGCACAAATGATGGCCTATTTGGCGAATGATCTTTGGGTGGAATTGGCGACATCAGCGAACACCAATGCCGCTCGTTTGGCGAGTGGGTTGCGACAATGTCCCGACGTTCGGTTTGACTTCCACCCTGATGCCAACATTGTTTTTGCAAGTTTCCCCCGCTCCGCCCACAAGCGCCTGCACGACGCAGGCGCCATCTATTATGTCTGGGAAGGCACGCTGGAAGGCGATGACCCTGATGAGATGCTGACCGCACGCATGGTCTGTGACTGGTCTATCAGCGACGATTATATTGATCGCTTTGTGGCGCTTGTGAAAGGCTGATCAGATATTCAGAAATTGGCGAAGCAAGCCGCCAATCTCTTCTGGATGGGTAATGGGCGCCATATGCCCTGCCCCGGCGACCACTTGCTCTTGAATACCAAAAGCGCATTCAAGGCGTTGGTGAATTAAGGTGATATCATTAGGCGAATGTTCGCCCCTGATAATCTGCACTGGACAGCTTAGACTGCGAAGGCGATCCGGGGTGAAATGCCCATCTTCGTCGAAATAGATCGTCGGCCAGCTCGCGGGAATCAAGCGGATGCATTGCGTGATATATGCGCGTTGGCTTTCTGGTAGATCTTCCCAGATCAGGCCATTTCCCCAGATCTGGGTAAATTGCCGTGCTGCCTCTTCGCGTCGCCCGTCGTCAATCAGTGCTTTAAGCGGTTGTGCCAAAGCGTAAGACGCTTGGTACGCCGCAGTGCCTTTCAAGGTGCAAAACAGAACCGGCTCAATCAGGGTTAAGCTGCGCACGCGTGTCGGCTTCTCAAGCGCCAAACGCAACGCGACAGTACCACCGAAGGAATGGCCAACCAAGTCAACGGGTTCATCGCCTGTTGGCAGTGCCTCTGCAGCGTATTGCGTGGCCTGATCATGTAAGGCACGTGTCTCATCCCAAGCAGGTGATCTGCCATGCCCGGGATGATCTGTGGCAACCATATGTAGATCATCTACCAACAATCCGGCCAGGCCCTTCCAGGCTCCCGAATGGGCGTTCCCGCAATGCAGTAACAGCGCTTCGCGGCTGTTTCCGACACCCCATTCACGCCAATATGCATCTGCCTGTAAAGTCATTGGTCGGACCCCAAGTTGGTTTCCGACCCGTGATGTCAGAGTTTCCCGGCGAGGTGAAGGTCGAGGTCCGTCAGTTTGTCATGTCCCCAGAATAACGTCCCGTCATCTACCACATAAAACGGTGCACCAAAGACGCCAGCCTCAACGGCTTCCTCTAGATTGCGCGCATAGGTTTCCGCGCCGGCAAGAAGACCGGTATCCGCAAGCGCAGCGCCAAAGCCGGCGCCCTCGAGGCAGGCTTTGATCACGCCTTCATCCGCCACGTTCTTTTCACCCGACCAACAGGCCGCCAAGACGGAATGCACCAATTTCCCCAAGTCCCCGCCCCCGGCATTTTGCGCCGCGATAATCGCGTAAGATGATGGGGCCATGTTGGTCGGGAAATGCGCGGGTTGTTGGTTCATATCCACACCCGCCTTTTTCGCGGCGCGCTGCAACTCCTGCGCGCGATAGCCCATGCGATTTGGGTGACGATCCTTTGGCGCAACGCCACCGGTACGCGCAAACAACGCCATAATGTCCAGCGGCTTATACGTGATCGTCGCGCCGTGGCTTTGGGCGATTCTTTCAAGCTCAAGCCCGGCGAGATAGGTGAAGGGGGAAATTGTCGCAAGATAATAGTCTATATGGGCCATTTCGGCACTCTCTCCTGTTTGAACACGCAGATTGCGCGGTCTTTTCTTTATTTGAACCTACCTGGATGGTAAGCGGTGTCACGTCACGATTCTGTTACGCTCTGCGCCAACCCCCAGGACCTCATCATGCCGACACCTTCCGAGCCAAAACTAATCTCAGGTAACGCCAACCAGACTCTCGCAAAAGCGGTCTCTCGGCGCATCTCAATGCACCGCGGCATGAACATCGATCTGCTCGATGCCCGTGTTGAGCGCTTTAACGACGGCGAGATCTTCGTCGAAGTCTACGAAAATGTTCGCGGCGAGGATATGTATATTATCCAGCCCACGTCAAACCCTGCAAATGACAACCTGATGGAACTGTTGATCATTGCAGATGCCCTGCGCCGGTCTTCTGCGGATCGTATCACGGCCGTAATCCCCTATTTCGGGTACGCACGCCAAGATCGCCGTGCCAAGGCCCGCACGCCAATCACTGCGAAACTAGTGGCCAATATGTTGGTCGAAGCTGGTGTTGAACGCATTCTAACCCTCGATCTGCACGCCACACAGATACAAGGCTTCTTCGATATTCCCGTGGACAACCTTTATGCCTCGCCCATCTATGCGCTGGACGTAAAGCACCACTTTAAAGACCAGATGGACGAGATCATGGTTGTGTCCCCCGACGTTGGTGGTGTGGCCCGTGCACGTGATCTGGCGCAGCGTATCGGCGCCCCTTTGTCCATTGTTGACAAACGCCGTGGCAAGCCAGGTGAAGTTGCGGAAATGACTGTGATTGGTGACGTGAAAGACAAAGTCTGCCTGATCATCGACGACATCGTTGATACGGCTGGCACGCTTTGTAAAGCGGCTCAGGTACTGATGGAAAATGGCGCAAAGGAAGTTCATTCCTACATCACCCACGGTGTGCTCTCTGGCCCGGCTGTGGACCGGATTTCCAAATCTGTGATGAAGAACCTCGTGATCACAGACACAATCGAAGCCACCGATGCCGTCAAAGCTGCACCAAATATCCGTATCGTACCAACCGCACCGATGTTTGCCCAAGCAATCATCAACACTGCCAGCGGTACATCTGTGTCATCGCTGTTTGACCACAAAGCCTTGGGCCCGATTTATGAAGGCCTTTATTCTTCCGAAGAATAAACTTGTGCAAACCACGACTTCAAGGCCGGCATATGAAAATATGTTGGCCTTTTTTGTGGTCGATTTTACAAGCTTATCTTGACTTTACCTCATAAAATCCCTGTTTAATGGCCAAGGGGTATTTCCCAAATGAGACATAACATGCGCAATGAAATTTTCTTTCATTCCCCACGCCGATCACTTGGCGGGCGTTTAGATTACCGCCTGATCCCCTTTTCCGACCGTCTGCGTCAGGCATTGGTTGAGATCAAAGTGCCGCACCAATTTATTGATCGTGATGATTTCTCACTGCGCAAC
Organism: Halocynthiibacter namhaensis; assembly: GCF_000812685.1. Classification (GTDB taxonomy): domain Bacteria; phylum Pseudomonadota; class Alphaproteobacteria; order Rhodobacterales; family Rhodobacteraceae; genus Halocynthiibacter; species Halocynthiibacter namhaensis. The sequence goes on along the minus strand of NZ_JWIF01000012.1, from coordinate 81,655 downwards.
GCAGCCGGGAAAAACCACATTACATTTCACACAAACAAATCAGACCCCAAATACATCAATTGGAAAGACGGCTATTTGGACGATTACCATTACTTCGATCCCTCCGGCTTCTCAGGGTATTCCGCAATTGTAGATCAGCGGTTTTCGCCAGACCAAGTTGACAGAAAGATGGCAGAACGTTTTTATGACGACCTGTCAGAGAAATATATCGCAACCGGTCGCACCAAATGGGACCCTTTGGGTCTGGCATACAAGGCTTCGCAAGTGCCGAAAATACCCGCTGGATCTATCGTTGTGTTTTTACAAGTCCACAATGATGTGACCATGAAACTTGCCTATACATCCAATGAAAAAATGATTGCGGCCACCCTAAGAAATCGAAATGGCCGTGCGGTTTACATCAAACGTCATCCAAAATGCTCGTCAATCGAGGTCACCGCCATGTTGAAAAAATATGCTTGCGACAGGTCGGACGTATACATCACCCGAGGGCATGTCCATCATCTGGTTGAACAGGCAGGCTTGGTTGTGTGCATGAATTCAGGCGCAGGATTTGAAGCTTTGCTGCAATGCGTTCCCGTGGTGACTTTTGCAAAATCTGACTATCACCACGTCAGTTTCACCGTGCGCAACATTGAGATGGCCGACTCTGTTTTTTCCAAAGTACAGACCAAGGAAATGCGGATCAAAAAATACCTATATTGGTATTTGAAGCAGAAGATGGTCTCGCCTTTGGATGAAAACTTCACCGAAAAAATTGCCGACACCATGGCTAAGCAAGGTTGGCTGTAACGCGCTTGGCGCGTTAGTACAGTTCCCAATCGTCTTGATGCTCGAGTGGGCCAATGGCCAACCAAGAGGCACGAATACGAGCAACGCGTGAGTCGCTCCATGTGCGGAAAACCAACTCGAAGCCAGTGGTCGTCACGTTTTCGGCCTGAAGATCACCACGCATGTTGCTGTGCTTGTCGATATCCCACATGGACATGCTGACTTGCACCACGGGAATTCTTGAAAAAGGTTCTGAAAACGCAACCGCTCGGCGGCTTTGGCGTTGTCCTTTGCCTTTCCACATTTCACCGTCGTGCTCGAAATCAGAGAACATGACCTGTTCCCCATTTTCGACGCCGACCAAATTATGTCCCATTTTTAACATCAATGGATCCTGATACCTAATTACAGTTAATTTCTTAGAACAAAAGAAATGGTTAGAAAACGATAAAAGCTCCGCCATGTGGCGGAGCTTTTATAATTTTCGTCGATCCAGGCGAAATGTCAACCTAAAGCTGATCCACTTAAGCAGATAGCCCTAGTTGCGCACCCATTGCGATCAAATCATTCAAACGTTTGTCCGCAGTGTCACGTGATGATTCTGTTGCAGAATCACGCGCTTCACCAGCTTCAGTCACAAGCGCTGCAAGCAGTTCTTGTGTCATCTCAGACGCAGGCACAGCCTGTTCCGCCAGCACAGAAGTTGCACCAGCAGACACTTCGGCAAAGCCACCTGTTACGGCGAATTCCAACGTCTCACCACCGCCAAGCACCTTTAGGATGCCTGGACGGATTGTTGTGATCAGCGGGGCGTGATCGGCCATAGCTGTGAGGTCGCCCTCGGTGCCCGGAATGTGGACCTCGGTCACTTGCAGTGACGCGAGGCTTTTTTCCGGCGAGACCAGATCAAATTGCATTGTATCGGCCATCAGGCACCCTCCTTAAGCAGCGTCAGCCGCCATTTTTTCGGCTTTAGCGATCACTTCGTCGATGCCGCCAACCATGTAGAAGGCGCCCTCTGGAAGGTGATCGTATTCACCAGCTACAACAGCTTTGAACGACGCGATTGTGTCTTCCAGTTTCACCTGTTTGCCGTCTGCGCCAGTAAATACTTTCGCAACGTCAAATGGTTGAGACAAGAAACGTTCAATCTTACGCGCACGGGCCACTGCCAGTTTATCTTCTTCAGACAGCTCGTCCATGCCAAGAATCGCGATGATATCTTGCAGGGATTTGTAACGCTGAAGGATCTGCTGAACGTCGGTGGCAACTTTATAGTGCTCTTCACCAATGATCAGTGGGTCCAGAAGACGTGATGTGGAACCAAGTGGGTCCACAGCTGGGTAGATGCCTTTTTCAGAGATGGAACGATCCAAAACTGTGGTCGCATCCAAGTGAGCAAAAGACGTCGCAGGTGCAGGGTCGGTAAGGTCATCCGCAGGAACGTAAACGGCCTGAACGGACGTAATAGAACCTGATTTAGTGGATGAAATCCGTTCCTGCATCGCACCCATGTCAGTTGCGAGTGTTGGCTGATAGCCCACAGCGGAAGGAATACGACCCAGAAGTGCGGACACCTCAGAACCAGCCTGTGTAAAGCGGAAGATGTTGTCCACGAAGAACAGAACGTCTGAACCGGATTCGTCACGGATTGCTCAGCCAAGGTCAGACCTGACAGCGCAACACGCATACGCGCACCGGGAGGCTCGTTCATTTGGCCGTAAACCAGCGCAATTTTTGATTTCTCAAGGTCATCAGGAACGATAACACCAGATTCAATCATCTCGTGGTAAAGGTCATTCCCTTCACGTGTACGCTCACCAACACCCGCGAATACGGATACACCAGAGTGCACCTTCGCGATGTTGTTGATCAATTCCATGATGAGAACGGTTTTACCCACACCCGCACCACCGAAGAGACCAATTTTACCACCTTTGGTGTAAGGGGCGAGAAGGTCGATAACTTTAATACCTGTGGTCAGGATTTCAGTTTCGGTGGACTGTTCGTCAAACGCAGGTGCGTCGCCGTGAATCGCACGTGTTTCTTTGGTGTTCACAGGGCCTTTTTCGTCAACCGGATCACCGGTAACGTTCAGGATGCGACCCAAAGTTGCCGTTCCAACTGGAACAGAAATTGGGGAACCTGTGTCTTCAACCGCTGCGCCGCGAACAAGACCTTCGGTCCCGTCCATCGCAATGGTACGAACAGTGTTTTCGCCAAGGTGCTGGGCAACTTCCAGAACCAGTTTCTTACCGTTGTTAGTGGTGTTCAGCGCGTTGAGGATGGCCGGAAGGTCATCTTCAAACTGAACATCTACAACAGCGCCAATCACCTGAGTGATTTTGCCTTTTGCATTTGCCATGTCGTCGTCTCCGATTTCTAGAGCGCTTCAGCGCCCGAAATGATTTCAATTAGCTCGTTTGTGATCACTGCCTGACGGGATCGGTTGTACTGAATGGTCAGTTTGTCGATCATGTCGCCTGCGTTGCGTGTCGCGTTGTCCATAGCGGACATACGCGCACCCTGTTCAGAGGCGCCGTTCTCAAGCAGAGCCGCGAAGATTTGCGTGGCAACGCCGCGCGGCAGAAGATCCGCGAGGATTGCTTCTTCTTCTGGCTCGTAATCATAGAGCGTTGCTTCTTCACCCGATGCATCCTCAAAGGAGGCAGGGATGATTTGGCTTGCGGTCGGGATCTGGCTGATCACGGACTGGAAGCGGTTGTAGAAGATCGTTGCCACGTCAAATTCACCACCGTCGAAACGGCTTAGAACGTCTTTGGCAATGTCATGCGCATTGGCATAACCCAATTTCTTGACCTCAGAGAGGTCAACATGGTCAATCATCACGCTTTCAAAATCGCGTTTCAGCTGTTCACGGCCTTTTTTGCCTACAGTCAGCATCTTCACAGTTTTGCCAGCGGCTTGCAGCTTTTGAGCATGCGCACGCGCCAGTTTCACGATGGTTGAGTTGAAGCCGCCACACAGGCCGCGTTCAGACGTCATAACCACCAGAAGATGAACCTGATCCGCACCCGTGCCCGAAAGCAATTTAGGTGCAGAATCTGATCCGCCAACCGAGGCCGCCAACCCACCCAGAACCGCATTCATGCGATCTGCGTAGGGACGACCTGCTTCGGCTGCTTCCTGTGCCCGCCGCAGCTTAGCTGCGGCGACCATTTGCATAGCCTTCGTGATCTTACGAGTGTTCTTAACACTCCCGATCCGATTTTTAAGGTCCTTCAGGTTTGGCATTTAAATATCCAGTCCCGGGTTAAGCGAAATCAGCGGCGAATTCGTCTAGCGCTGCTTTGATCTTGTCAGCCAACTCACCTTTAACCTTACGGTCATTTTCGGTGATGTCTGCCAGAAGGTCAGCGTGCTTAGAACGCAAGTGGTTCAGCATGCCTGCTTCGTAGCGACCAACATCGGATACTTCGATTTTGTCGAGGTAGCCGTTGGTGCCAGCATAGATGACGCAAACGATTTCAGAGTTGGTCAGCGGTGAATACTGTGGCTGTTTCATCAGCTCAGTCAGACGCGCACCACGTGCCAGCAGCTGCTGGGTTGCGGCGTCAAGGTCGGAACCGAACTGCGCAAATGCAGCCATCTCACGGTATTGAGCCAGAGACAGTTTAACCGGACCAGCAACAGAAGACATCGCTTTGGTTTGCGCGGATGAACCCACACGAGAAACCGACAGACCAGTGTTCACAGCAGGACGGATGCCCTGGTAGAACAGTTCTGTTTCAAGGAAGATCTGACCGTCGGTGATGGAGATCACGTTGGTTGGAATAAACGCAGAAACGTCACCACCTTGAGTTTCGATCACTGGCAGAGCAGTCAAAGAACCGGAACCGTTATCCTCATTGAGTTTTGAAGAACGTTCCAGAAGTCTGGAGTGAAGATAGAACACGTCACCTGGGTATGCTTCGCGTCCGGGTGGGCGACGCAGAAGAAGTGACATCTGACGATAAGAAACCGCTTGCTTGGAAAGGTCATCATAGATGATCAAAGCGTGACGGCCATTATCGCGGAAGTGTTCCGCCATGGATGTCGCAGCATAAGGTGCCAGGAACTGCATAGGCGCAGGGTCAGAAGCGGTCGCGGCAACAACAGTTGTGTATTCGATCGCACCGGATTCTTCCAGTTTCTTCACCAGCTGTGCAACGGTTGAACGCTTTTGGCCAATCGCAACATAGATACAGTAAAGCTTCTTGCTTTCGTCGTCGCCAGCAGCCTCGTTATAAGACTTTTGGTTCAGGATCGCATCAAGAGCGATCGCTGTTTTACCAGTCTGACGGTCACCAATGATCAATTCGCGCTGGCCACGGCCAACTGGGATCATCGCATCAACGGATTTCAGACCAGTCGCCATTGGCTCGTGAACTGATTTACGTGGGATAATGCCCGGTGCTTTTTGATCAGCAATCGCACGTGTGGTGGTTTTGATTGGGCCTTTGCCATCGATCGGGTTACCCAGACCGTCAACAACGCGACCAAGCAATGCGTCACCAGTTGGAACGTCCACAATCGCGTTGGTACGCTTAACTGTGTCGCCTTCTTTAATGTCACGGTCAGAACCGAAAATAACAACACCAACGTTGTCAGTTTCAAGGTTCAACGCCATGCCGCGAATCCCACCAGGGAATTCGACCATTTCACCAGCTTGGATGTTATCCAAACCGTGTACACGCGCGATACCGTCACCAACGGAGAGCACACGGCCCACCTCGGCAACTTCGGCGTCCTGGCCAAAGTTTTTGATCTGCTCCTTAAGGATCGCAGAGATTTCGGCTGCCTGGATTCCCATTATCCGACCTCTTTCATTGAATTCTGGAGTGCTGCGAGTTTGGAGGCAACCGAGCTATCGATCATCTGCGAACCCACTTTAATAACAAGACCACCGATGAGAGCGTCATCTACGGTCGCGTTGATTTTTACATCTTTACCGACAGTGCCCTTAAGCACTTTGGCAAGCTTTTCTGACTGGGCTTTGGTCAGCGCCTTAGCACTGGTTATGTCCGCAGTCACTTCGCCTTTTGCATCCGCAATCATTGCGCGCAGCGCATTGATCAAATGTGGAAGCACGAACAAACGACGCTTAGAAGCCATCAGGCTTAGCGCATTTGCAACAGCAGGCGAAAGTTTCATCTTTTTAGCGATGGCGCCCACAGAGGCACCTTGCTCTTCGCGGGTGTAAACCGGCGAATAGATAAGATCGGCGAATTCGCCGTTTTCTGCAAGAAGTACGCCCAGCGCATCAAGATCGCTTTCCAGCGGCTTGAGTTTCTTGCTTTCATTGGCCAATTCAAAAATGGCCGTGGCATAGCGGTTTGCAATGCCAGTTGAGACAGAAGCAGATTCAGACACGTCCACCCTTCCGATGTCATAAGCTTGCGCCATCCAGGGTGAACGGCAAACAAGCGGCGTGAAGCGCGCGGGGGTCCCTGCGCACGAAATCGAGATCGATGTAACAGAGGCGACCCGTTGTCGCAAGATGGTTTGCGCTATCTGTTTGCGTCAAGCCTTTACTTTTTGGCAAGGAAACAGGAACTCTCTGCAAGGGTGCGACGTATTGTCAGCATTTTTCGTCATTCTTGCAGCGCGATACGCAATCGAGCCGAACAAACGATTCCCCACTGACTGCGCAATCTGGTTAGATGTGCCTATTCCAACCCGGCGCTCTAAAGTTCTGAGTTCACCTGTTGCAAAGGCATATCGCAAGATGAAAATTATCATTCTTCCCGGTCTTGACGGAACCGATACATTGCGGCGGGATTTCTGTGACGCGCTTGCGCCCCAAATCGACGCCAAATGTCTTAGCTATCCTGTAGACGTCACCACATATGCTGATCTGTTGCCGATGGTTCAATCACAGCTATCAAAAGTGGAAGGCAACTATATTCTGGTCGCCGAATCTTTCTCAGGCCCCCTCGCCTTACAAATCACAGCCAGTAAGCCCGCCAATCTGAAGGCAGTTATATTTATCGTAAGCTTCCCAAGCTCGCCCCGCACTCTACCCTCGATCCTCGGCAAGATTACGGCCTGGATGCCCCCTACGTTTTGGGGCATCCGCCATATTATTGATTGGTTTGGATTCGGGAAATGGGGAAGCCCTGATCTGAGCCAATCACTTTTACAGGTCTTAAAAGCAGTACCACCAACGGTGTTGGCCCAGCGGTTAGAACAGGTCTTGCAATGTAATGAAGTTGCGAGACTTCAAAACAGCTCGATCCCCATGTTTTCTATTGAAGCCAGCCACGACAGACTCGTCTCAGGCAGGGCATGCAATGAATTTCCAAACGCAGGCGTTGAGACCTGCCATGTTGAAGGACCACATTTCTTACTTCAAGCCCGCCCCAACAACGTCGCCCGCCAGGTTCTTCTCTTTTGTAGCCGCCTCGGGCTTTGAACGCCCAATCGGTTTCACTTCAGGTGCCACCAGGCCCTCTAACACACGCAAAGGTTTGCGGGCGCGACTGACAAGGCCAGGGGGGCGTGGGGCGAGCGTTTGTTTTTTAGCCTCAACCAATAACACACCACCAGCCAGCCAAGGGGCCGCGCGGCCGAAGCCTTCCCACAGCCCTGTGCTGCGCAGCCAAAACCGTTTCTCGCTGGGCGGGGCAAAAAGGGCCGATAGATGACGCCCCGGTATAAAGTCGTGGTCCTTAAGCTGGGCCTCAAGTTGGCTGTTGCTATAGGGGCGACCATAACCAAAAGGCGTGCCGTCGCGCCGCGCCCAAAGGCCCGCACGGTTTGGCACGACAAAGATCGCACGCCCACCGGGACCAAGCACGCGCCAGCATTCATCCAGCAATGTCTTAGGGCGATCAGATGTTTCAAGCCCATGCATGACAATCAGGCGATCAACAGAACCGGTTTCAAGCGGCCACATGGTTTCTTCAGATAGAACCGCGACATTCGCCTCACCCGCGGGCCAGGACATGACGCCTTGTTGCGCAGGCATAAGCCCAATCACACGCCGTGCCGTTGGCAGGTATGGGCGCAACAAAGGCACGGCAAAGCCAAAGCCAACCACCGTTTGCCCTTGAACATCTTGTGGCGACCAAAGCTGTTTCACGCGATCGCGCACACCTTTTTGCGCCGCACGCCCCAACAGGCTGCGATAATAGAACTCTCTCAGATCAAGTACATCAAGATGCATTGGAAACCTTTTCGCAACTGCGCAAAGAACAGCTTAATATATAGCGCGTGAATTGCCAGAGGGTATTAAGCCCTTCGCGCGTGCAAGATAAGATTGTTCGCAGGCATCTTGATTTCACAAGGATCGACAAGCCCTGCCAGGTTAAGCTGTTCTTGCACCCAATGCGCATCCTTATAGCCGATATCAGGGTCTTGTGATGTCAGCCTTGCGTGGAAATCCGCATCCCCCGCGCTGCGGAATGCGCCGTGATCCCGAAACGGTCCATAGACCATCACACGTCCCCCGGGTTTCAAAGCACCGGCCATGCCTGCCAAGACGTTGGCTGCATCCGCAGTCGAGATCAGATGTAGCAGATTGACCACATATATGAAATCATAGCGCGTCGGGTGATCACCCCAGCCAGAAATCGCGTCAAATGCCTGAACATCCCGCAGATTTGAAAGCCCGGCCTGCGCGGCCCAAGCCCGGACACTGTCATGACGTTCCTCCGAAACATCACTGGGATGCCATGTCAGGCCCGGCCATTGCGCGGCGAAATCAGCGATATGCTGACCTGTCCCACTGGCGAGCTCAAGCACATTGCCTTGTTCAGGCAAAATGTCAGAAAGCACTGCTTTAATATGTGGCATATTGCGGGCGGCAGATGGTGCGTTCAAACGACCATCATTTTCGACGTCTTTTAAATGTGGGCTGTCCGGCAGAACGAGAGGTTTCTTCATGGGGGATTCCTTTTGCGTAGACCATCTGTTGCACCTCGCTTGGATTTGGGCAAGTCTGAGCGGATACTCTTTCGCGAAGGATCCGCCATGTCTCTGGAAATCGTCACCCTGCCCGCCCTCACGGATAACTATTTCTCTCTGATCCATAACCCGCAAACCGGTGAGACAACCTTGGTGGATGCCCCAGATGCAAAACCTATAACAGCTGCCTTGGCTGAACGCGGCTGGAAGTTAACGCAAATTCTGTTGACCCATCACCACCCCGACCACATTGATGGCGCGATCGAGCTGCAACAACAATTTGGTGCCGAGATTGTCGGTGCGAAGGCCGATGTGCACCGCTTGCCCCCACTTGATCACGCGGTATCCGAAGGCGATAGCTTCACCGTTGCAGGTATATCTTGTTCTGTTATTGACGTATCCGGTCACACACTTGGCCATATTGCCTTTTATATGCCTGATCTCAATGCGGCTTTCACCGGGGACAGTTTGATGGCCTTTGGCTGTGGGCGGCTTTTTGAGGGCGACCCAGATGTCATGTATGAAAGCTTGCAAAAACTGGCAGCTCTTCCACATCACACTGTGATTTACTCGGGTCATGAATACAGTCAGGGAAATGGTGCCTTTGCCGCTGCCGTCGATGGCGACAATCCTGCAGTTCAGGCACGGATCATCGTTAATACTGAAAAACGTGCGCAGGGTCACGCCACGGGCGTGTCCACGTTGGCGCTCGAACTGGACAGCAACCCGTTTTTACGGTGCCATTTATCCGCACTTAAGACGTCAGCTGATTTGGCCGAGGATGCAGATCCAATGCAGGTTTTTGCCGCAATCCGTAAACGAAAAGATAATTTCTAAGCAGGACGGGCGCCAGTTTCTGCAAAACGGTTCGCCAAAAGCGGTATAATTATCATTCACACCCAAGAAATTTGTAGAAATTGGGGCATTGTGAAGAAAATTGATGAAAAAGCCCTTGTATCGGCCGCGATCACAACCGAACTTTAATACTAGAGCGGTCATGCTAACGGGAAGCGCTATCAAATCATTGTAGCGCCTGCCTGCGGCCAGAAGGATAAGGAGCCCATCGCCATGCCTTCATTTTCAGCGACACTTGAGCAGTCGATCCACGCAGCTTTGGCGCTTGCCAATACGCGCAAACACGAATTTGCCACGTTAGAACATTTACTTTTGGCCCTGGTCGATGAACCAGATGCGGCGCAAGTCATGCAAGCCTGTGAAGTGAACTTGGATGTTCTACGCGGTGAATTGCAAGATTTCATCGATGATGAATTGGCCAGCTTGATCACCGACACAGAAGGATCAGAAGCCGTTCCTACAGCTGCCTTCCAGCGCGTCATTCAACGTGCCGCAATCCATGTGCAATCCTCAGGCCGCACAGAAGTCACCGGCGCCAATGTGCTGGTTGCAATTTTCGCGGAACGCGAAAGCAATGCTGTGTTTTTCCTGCAGGCCCAAGACATGAGCCGCTATGACGCGGTGAATTTCATGGCACACGGCTTGGCGAAGGACCCTGACTTTAGCGAAGATCGCCCCCTGACCGGTGCAGCGATGTCAAATGACGAAGGCGAAGGTTTCTCGGGCGTCGAGCCAGAGGAAAAAGAAACCGCGTTGTCCAAATATTGCGTAGATCTCAACCAAAAGGCCGTTGATGGCGAAGTCGACCCTTTGATTGGCCGCGAACATGAAGTTGAGCGTTGCGTTCAAGTTCTGTGCCGTCGTCGTAAAAACAACCCCCTGTTGGTTGGTGATCCTGGTGTGGGTAAAACCGCAATTGCGGAAGGGCTCGCACGTAAAATTGTGCAGGGGGAAACACCCGAAATTCTATCAGAAACAACGATCTATTCACTCGACATGGGTGCGCTTCTGGCTGGCACGCGGTATCGTGGCGACTTTGAAGAGCGCCTAAAAGCCGTGATGACCGAACTGGAAGAGCATCCCAACGCCGTGCTGTTCATCGATGAAATCCACACGATCATTGGCGCGGGCGCGACCTCTGGTGGGGCAATGGATGCTTCCAATCTGCTGAAACCGGCTTTGCAAGGCGGTAAACTGCGTTGCATGGGTTCAACCACCTATAAAGAATTCCGTCAACATTTTGAAAAAGACCGCGCCCTCGTGCGCCGGTTCCAAAAAATCGACGTGAATGAGCCAAGCGTGCCGGATACGATCAAGATATTGAAGGGCATTAAGCCTTATTTTGAAGAACATCACGATATTCGCTATACGTTGGACGCGATCAAAACTGCGGTGGAACTTTCTGCGCGCTACATCACAGATCGCAAGCTGCCTGATAAGGCAATTGACGTGATTGACGAAGCTGGTGCCGCCCAACATTTGGTGCCCGAAAGCAAACGTCGCAAGACCATCGGCACCAAAGAAATCGAAGCCGTGGTCGCCAAGATTGCGCGCATCCCTGCGAAAAATGTCTCGAAGGATGATGCCGAAGTTCTGCGCGACCTTGAAAAATCCCTGAAACGGGTGGTCTTCGGGCAAGATACGGCGATCGAAGCTCTGTCCAGTGCAATCAAGCTGGCGCGTGCAGGCCTTCGAGAACCCGAAAAACCCATCGGGAACTATCTCTTTGCGGGTCCAACAGGTGTCGGTAAAACGGAAGTTGCCAAACAGCTTTCCAGCACTTTGGGTGTTGAAATGCTGCGCTTTGACATGTCCGAATACATGGAAAAACACGCGATTTCACGTCTCATTGGCGCCCCTCCCGGCTATGTTGGGTTCGATCAGGGCGGCCTGCTGACGGATGGTGTGGACCAGCATCCCCATTGCGTCTTGCTGCTTGACGAGATCGAGAAAGCCCACCCAGATGTGTTCAATATCCTGCTGCAGGTCATGGATAATGGCCAGCTGACCGATCACAATGGGCGCACCGTCGACTTCCGCAATGTCATTTTGATCATGACGTCAAACGCTGGTGCATCTGAACAAGCCAAAGAAGCCGTTGGTTTCGGTCGTGACCGTCGCGAAGGCGAAGACACCGCCGCGATTGAACGCACCTTTAGTCCCGAGTTCCGCAATCGCCTCGATGCCGTGGTCAGCTTTGCGCCCCTTGGTCGTGACGTGATCTTGAAAGTTGTCGAGAAATTCGTGCTTCAACTTGAGGCGCAGTTGATGGATCGCAACGTGACCTTCGAATTGTCTCGCCCCGCCGCACAATGGCTTGGCGAACGGGGCTATGACGAGAAAATGGGCGCACGTCCTCTCGGCCGTGTGATCCAAGAACACATCAAAAAGCCGTTGGCCGAAGAGCTGTTGTTTGGTTCTCTCGCAAAAGGTGGAGTTGTTCGCGTGGGCGTGAAAGACGGCGAATTGGATTTGCAAATCCTTACGCCCGAAACCAAGCAACTCTCGGGCAAGTCACCGCGTCTGCTCATTGCGGAATAAACTGCCAGACGGTCACAAAAACTGATGCAGACCAGTCACAGAAAGCAATCTGCGGCTGGTCTGCATTAACATTCCCTGAATGTTACAGGCGGCGATTAAACACTCGACAGCAATATGCTGGTCTCACTGTTGCGCACCCCGTCGATCAAGCGCACTTCACGCAACACACGATCAAAATCTTGTAAAGTTTCGACCCGAATATCTGCAATCAGGTCCCATTTTCCACTGGTGGTGTGCAAGACTTGCAATTCAGGTAGGCCACGCAAACGGCGGATCACTTGGGACGTATTTTTCCCCATTACTTCAATCATCATCACCGCTTGTATCGCACTTTGATCATAGTCCTCACGTACACGTGCGGTAAAGCCCAGCACCGCGCCGGTTGCAAGCAAGCGATCCATGCGGGTTTGTACTGTGCCCCGTGACACACCCATGATCTGAGCAAGCTTTGACACAGGTGCACGCCCATCTTGACGCAACAGGCCGATCAACATGCGGTCGTGGTCATCAAATATATGCTTTGCAGGGTGGTTTTCTGTCATGTTTCCGCTCATTTTTGCAATATATACAATGCCAGCACGCAATTTGCTAGTATAGCACCCTCAAAATCCGCAACTTTAATATATACCCTGCAATCTGCTGCGTAGATACTTGAGGAAACGACAAATCAAAGGATAACCTGATGTCCGTGCCCTCCCCTTCTGACCGCGCTTTTGTACCTTTCGTCAGCGTCGACAATATGATGCGACTGATTCACCATATTGGCATTGAAGACATGCTTTCTGGAATCGCTGACTACATTGAAGACGACTTCAAAAGATGGGAATTGTTCGACAAAACCCCACGCGTTGCGGCCCATTCCACCGAAGGTGTGATCGAATTAATGCCCACATCAGATGGCACAACATATGGTTTCAAATATGTGAACGGTCATCCCAAAAACACCAAAGAAGGCTTACAAACCGTGACCGCCTTTGGCCTATTGGCCGACGTGTATACGGGATATCCGGTTTTATTGACTGAAATGACCGTCTTAACGGCGTTGCGCACGGCGGCGACGTCCGCCGTGGTGGCAAAACATTTGGCGCCCAAGAACGCGCGCACAATGGCAATGATCGGCAATGGCGCGCAGTCCGAATTTCAGGCCCTCGCAATGAAGGTTATCTGCGGCATCGATACCCTGCGTCTATATGATGTTGATCCCGCAGCGACCGCAAAATTGTTGCGCAATCTGGACGGGCACGGAATGACTTTGGAACCTTGCAACAGTGCCGAAGATGCTGTTCAGGGTGCGGATATCATCACCACCTGCACGGCAGACAAGCAAAACGCCACTGTATTGAACGACAACATGGTTGGTGCCGGAATTCACATCAATGCCATCGGTGGTGACTGCCCGGGCAAGACAGAGTTGCAAAGCGACATCTTGAAGCGCGCTGACGTTTTCGTGGAATACCCACCACAGACCCGAATTGAAGGCGAAATCCAAAACATGCCTGAGGATTTCCCAGTTACCGAAATGTGGAAGGTGATCACTGGTCAAGAAAAGGGCCGGACCAGCGACCGTCAGATCACATTGTTTGACGGCGTTGGCTTCGCAACCGAGGATTTCTCTGCTCTGCGCTATATACGTGACCAACTGGAAGGCACCGAACTGTTCCAGCAGCTAGATCTGTTGGCGGACCCAGATGATCCGCGCGACCTTTTTGGCATGGTATTGCGCGCCACGCCCACCACAGGCACCGCTACATGAATCGCATGTCGGTGCAGGCCCCCAGTGCCGTGATTATGGTGCGGCCACACCATTTTACGGTGAATACAGAAACTGCGTCGGACAATGCGTTTCAATCTAACGTTATGTCCGACGCAGATCACACGGTCCGCGCCTATAAAGAACATACGACCGCGAGCGACATGCTGCGTGCCCAAGGGGTACGCGTGCACGTGTTTGAAGGAGATGACCCACAAACACCTGATTGCGTCTTTCCTAACAATTGGTTTTCCACCCATGCCGGGGGGCACGTCGCGGTCTTTCCCATGAAGGCACAGAACCGCCGATTGGAACGCCGGCACGATGTGCTTGAGATGTTGAAAACCGATTACCGCGTGCAAGATATCATCGATTATTCAGGTTTGGAACCTGATGGATTGTTCTTGGAAGGCACTGGGGCGATGGTTCTCGATCATATTGATCGGGTGGCGTATGCTGTGGAATCAGATCGCACAAATCCCATCGCGTTGGAACGTTTCTGCACGCATTTCAACTTTGAGCCTATGGTATTTGCGGCCGAGGACGATGCGGGCAGGTCAATCTATCACACCAATGTATTGATGTGCATCGGAACCCGTTTTGCCTTAGTTGGGACAAGCATGATTTCAGATCCGGCACGTCGGCGAGAGGTGATCAAACGATTGGAAACCTCTGGACGTCAGGTGATCGATTTGACCACTGTGCAGATCGGAAAGTTTGCAGGAAATGCGATCGAATTGATGGGCAAGGATGGCCCTATCTTGGCTCTGTCACAAACCGCCTATGATGTCCTAACATTGGAGCAGCGCAATCAGATCTCGGCCTATGTTGAGATGTTGCCGCTGGCCATTCCGACAATTGAAATGGCTGGGGGATCTGTGCGTTGCACCATCGCAGGTATTCATCTCGCACCACGCAACTGATTGAAGGTTGCACCTCGTCCGCTATCGACTTGCGCGGGCGAGGATCATTACGGCACAAAGCCCTGTTAAAATAACCAACATCGCAGCTGGGGCGGCTTGTTCAAGGTTTTCAAGAGACGCCTGTTCATAAACCCGTGTCGCTAATGTGTTGAAATTGAACGGCCGAAGCAGCAAGGTCGCGGGCAATTCCTTGGCACAATCTACAAAAACCAACAAGATCGCTGTGGTCACGGACCCCCGGATCAATGGTGCGTGTACATCCCGTAAAACCCCAACATCTGAACGCCCAAGCGAACGCGCTGCCATCGGAAAACTTGGCGAAACCCTACCCAAAGCGGAGTCCGCCGCCCCCTGTGCAATTGCAAAAAACCGGACACTATATGCAAAGATCAACGCCACCGCAGTTCCAGTCAACAGCAACCCTGGCTCATAGCCTGTAATGGCCACAATGGTATCGGCTAAGATGTGATCAAAAGCCGCCAAAGGGATCAATATTCCCACCGCTAAAACGGCCCCAGGGGCGGCATATCCGACGGTGGTTAACGGTAGCAGCAGCCGTGGCAAGCGCTTCCCACTCAGCCGGACACCATACACCATGAACAACGCGGCCGTGACCGTGATCAATCCTGCGGACATGCCAGTGAAGACGGTATTCCACAGGGCTTCAATCAGGGAACGATCCAACCAAAACGCATAATTTTTAGCGCTGTGCCATGAAATGACCCCCACAGGCAGTAGGAAGCCAACACAGAATGGCACCAGACAAAACGCCAAAGCCAAGGCCGCATGCGTGCCGGACAGCTGTGTTTGAATCACAGGCCGGGAATTTCGTGCAGAGTTGTGATATCGATGTTTACGGCGACTAATGCGTTCCGATCCTGACAGCAACAACACCAACATCAGCACAACGACAGCAATCTGGGCCGCGCCCCCTGCGTTGTTGCTTTCCAACCATGTGGTAAAGATCCCGGTCGTCAAAGTTTGCACGGCGAAGAATTCGACCGTTCCAAAATCGGCAACAGTTTCCATCATCACGACCGCACAACTGGCCGCAAGTGCGGGGCGAGCAAGTGGCAAGCCAACGCGAAAAAACCGGGCGAATGGCCCAACGCCAAGCGCACGCGCGACATCATATCCAGCGGCAGATTGTTCCCGAAAAGCGGACCTCGTCAACAGATATACATAGGGATACAGCGCGCCTGCCAACACGATGATGGCCGCACCACGAGATCGGATGTCTGGAAACCAATAATCGCGCGAGGTCGCCCAACCAAAGATGTCGCGCAACAAAGTCTGCACCGGCCCGGAATATTCCAAAAAATCGACCAATGCATATGCACCGACGTAAGCGGGAATGGCCAATGGCAGCAACAGCAACCACTCAAGCATACGTGCGCCAGGAAATTTATACATGACAATCAACCATGCAGCCCCAATCCCGGTAGCCCCGGCCAGTATCCCGACTGACAACATCAAAACCAAGGTGTTTGTGAAATATCGCGGCAATGTTGTCGAAAGAAGATGTGGCCAAATGTTTTCCGTAGGGAAAAACGCAAGATAGACGACTGCCAAGACAGGCAAAATCACAAAGGTCGCGATGCAAAAGGCACCAAGAGACCAGATAGAAAAACCACCTTTGAAAGGTATTTTTCCCCGCACTGCGGTGCTAACCGTTTTAGAATTGCCCATAGTTTCGTAATTCAAGGCTTCACCACCTGTTTCCCTCGGGTTTTTTGTGCTTATACTGCCGCAACAACCACCACACCAGCACAGTTTGGTCGCACAGGTGGCACATTAATAAAGAGGTCGCGGGTTTAAGATGAAAATTGCTATTCACATTGGTGCCCACACAACCGATGGCGATCACCTGTTAAAAAGCCTGTTGAAGGATAAAGAACGCCTTCTCAACAGCGGTGTTCTCGTTCCTGGCCCTGGCAAATACCGTCGTCACCTCCGCGAAGCCTTGGCCTACGCTGAAGATGTCGACCTGACAGAGAATCAAGCTCAAGAAATTCTAGACACGATTCTGGAAGGGGCAACGCCTGATCGGCTGGTGCTGTCTGCCCCAAACTTCTTGGGTTTTCCTAAACTCGCCGTGGAAAACAACCGACTTTATCCACACGCCCATTCTCGCATGGAAACCTTAATGGGTATTTTGCCTGCAAAAGAAAAAGAATTGCACCTGTCCATCTGCAATCCCGTGGTTTTGCTCCCCATGCTGATCAAACAAGGTACAGCAAAGACAACCAGCCACGCCATCTTACATTCTGACCCCCGTCAGCTAAAATGGTCCGAGTTGATTAGAAGATTGCGCGAACAATGCCCTGACAACCATTTGGTTGTGTGGTGTTCTGAAGATACGCCACTTATTTGGCCAGAAATAATGCTGTCTGTTGCTGGTTTGGCTGCCAATGCAACCTTGTTGCAAGGCGGAGATGACATATTGGCTGAAATCATGTCACCAGATGGATTACAGCGATACCAAGCATATATGAAGGCGCGCGCGCCCATGTCACAGCAACAGCAAAGCGCGGTTGCGGCTGCTTTCTTGGACAAATTTTCAATCTCAGGCGCGCTTGAACAAGAAATTGATATTCCGGGATGGACTGATGCGTTGGTGGAAGAAGCAACCAACGCCTACGAGGAAGACCTCGCGCTTATCATGCAGATGCCAGATGTAGATATGATCCTGCCATAAACGGCAGGATCATATTGATTAGCTCATTCCAAGCGCTTCTTTGTACATCTCAAGAACCGCTTCTTCTTCGGCGATGTCATCAGGTTCGCGTTTGCGCAATGCGATGACTTTACGCAGCACTTTCGTGTCGTACCCACGTCCTTTAGCTTCAGCCATCACTTCTTTTTGTTGTTCTGCGATGTCTTTTTTTTCGGCCTCAAGCCGCTCAATACGCTCGATAAACTGGCGTAGTTCATCCGCCGTTACCCGGTAGCTCGAATCTGAGGTCATATCATTCATTACAGCGTCCTTTGCTTAAGGCCTTCTGATTACCCTGCCACGTCCTGCGCTGCAAGAGGCCCAAGAGACACCGGCGAGGTTGCGCACGCAGCGAAGGCACAGTAGAGGAATACGATCTTTAGACGGAGAAACACATGTCATTTGTAATCTGGCCTGGTGCCGCCATTTCTTTTCTCGGCCTTTGCGGAATCATCTGGTGCATTGTGCAAGCGATGAAGGCTCGCAAATCCGGGCTAGACGACGAGGCCATGCGCAAGCGACTGCAAACCATCGTCACCGTCAACCTATCGGCCTTGGCACTGTCCGGTATCGGCCTGATGATGGTCGTTGTTGGCGTGATCTTGAGCTAGTCGACACGAAAATCACGACGGGAGTGGCGGCAACCCAGGAAGATCAGGCAAGTCTGATAAATCAGGTAATCCCGGCAAATCACTTCCAGCTTCACCACCACCAGCCATTGCGGGCAAGTCTGGCAGACCGCCGCCCCCCGGAAGATCGGGCAGCCCGAAATCCATTTCAGCTGGCGGCATAGCGCTGTCGCCTGCAATGCCAGGAAGACTTGGTAAATCAGGCAAGCCCCCCGCATTTGAACCAATATCAGGTAAGCCGCCCGGCAATTCAGGCGGGACGCCACCAAGCGCCGCCATCGGTGAAGCGTCTTGCGTTCCAGCTACAGGGCCTCCAGGTGGTAACCCGAGGGATAAACCAGATGGCGGCGGGTTTAGCGCTGTATTTGACAGAGCGCCCTGTGCGTCCCCGACAGGCACTCCGAAACCATTTGTTTCTGTGTTGCGTATACTCGCGTTCTCACCTCTGGATGACGTCATGCGTATCGCACGCTGACCTGACGCTTGGCCAAGCCGGGCCGTCCCCACAACACGGTTGCCACTGTCGACCACTGTAAGCGCTTCGATTTGCGGCCCGGGGACATCAATTCTGTGTCCAACTTTCAACGACATCAGCCATGACAACGGCACCCGAGCTTGGTGAAGTATCGCCGTCAACTGCACCGTACTTTCCAACACAGACGCCCGCAATCCGCCCTGCCAATCTTCATGTTCTGGGCCGACGTGACCATCGGTGGTCGCGCTGCGAACGCTATCAGGCAGGGCCAGCCACAACATCCCTGTCTTGGCCCCGTCCCCAAGTTCGACTTTGCAAGCGTAGAAAAGATATCGCGTTTCCTCAAGTGTCATCGCAAGTTTGCGCCGGTCATTCACCTTGCGCAAGAAACGATACCCATAGAACCAAGGGCCGCGCCCATCGGCATCAAGCAGCAATTCCAGCATATCGAAGACGCGATCGATGAAGGGTTCACACATTTGCCCATCCGTGATGGTCCAGGGCCGAACCACAGCAGGGATCGCACTGATCTGGCCGGTGGTCTGGGTCTCGATCAAAGCAGCCAGCAATTGCGGGTCAACAGCGGCAAGCCCCTGCGCCCCGTCTTTGGCAGCCAAGATTGTCACAAGAGAATCTTCTGGAATGGCTTCCATCATTGTTTGCGTTTCCAAGACCCCTTCTTTGGTTTCTTTCACTGTCAAACGCATATTCAATTCAAGCTCTGCGGCTTTGGGCAAAGCGGCCTTCAACGCCAATACCGGGTTCATACGTTTTGCAGACCCGACAAGCCTGCGTGACGACATTTTGCGCATCACCGAAACTTCGCCGCCATCTTGTTCTTTGCTGTCCGTTTCAGACATCTGCCAACCCTTACTGCATGTCCCATCAGCATCGACAAACAGAGTTACCAATTGGTTACCAAATCAAAGTATTCCCTGCGGTAGTGGCTGCAAAATCTAGGTCGCTGGTGGCTTTAGGGGCACGGTCACACGAAATGCAGTGCCAGACTCGCCCGGAAGATAGCCAACCGTTCCGCCAAGATTATTCATGATTTCCCGACAAATCGCCAACCCCAATCCTGCCCCGCCAGCCCGTGCATGGTCCGTAAGTCGTGCGAATTTTTCAAACACCAAAGGTTGTTGATGGGATGGTATCCCTTCACCATTGTCGCTGAAATCGATGGCCACATTCTGGCCCATTACAGCAACCGAGATCGACAGAACCGGCTGCGCAGCAGTACAGTATTTTCGCGCATTCGAGATCAAATTGATGAACACCTGACTGAGACGGTCACCATCGGTTATCAACTGTAGATCTTCTTGATTTCTATTGCGTATAATCTCGAACGTGGTTTCGCTGCCGTCGCCAAATACCGACACCAAAGCGGCGGCAGCAGAACGATCAAGCACATCCGACAGAACGACTGTCTCGCAATTCAACGCCACCTGGCCATTTTCAAGCACAGACAGATCCAAAAGATCATCAAGCAGACGCGTCAGTCGAAGCGTTTCGTCATGGATAATCGACGCGTATCTGTGTTGATCATGCGGTTCCAACATGTCCATATCACGCAGAATTTCAGAGAACGCCCGAATGGACGTCATTGGCGTGCGTAACTCATGGCTGATCTGCGATAAAAACGCATCCTTTTGCACCGAAAGGCGGGTCAGTTTTTCATTCGCTTCGGACAACTGGCGCGCCGTACGCCCTAGTTCTGCAGATTTGGCCTCAAGCTGGTTGGAATATTCCATAATTTCAGCCGCTTCATCCGCAACTGCCATCAGGTCCTGCACCGACACAGACGCGCCTTCGGCTATTTGCCCAATCATCGCATGCGCCGTGGCAGATCCAACTGACCCTGCCAGTTCACGTTCCAGTCGTTCTAAAAACGCGGGCGAGCTGTCGGGAAGATGGTCAATCTTGCCTTGGGCCTTGGCTTCATTTTCGAACAGCTGTCGTGCCTGCTGCGCCCCCAAAATACGCTGTGACATAACCAAAAGATCATCTGCACCTGCCCCGCCTGAGGTCCATCCACGCGGCCCCTGACTGTGTTCAAATACATTGACAAATTGGACCCCCTGAAGGCGCTCCACAGGGTTAGGAAAAGTGAACAGAGAGACGACAAAAAACACAAGGAAGTTCAAAAGCATAGACCAGACAATCGCATGTACAACCGGATCAAGGCCGCTGGTGCCAAACAAGCCCTGTGGGCGTAGTACCTCAAAGCCAAACAGCCCGTTTTGCATGATGGCAACTGACAAAACGCCGCCCCCCGCAATTGATGGTAAGAACAGCGTGTAAAGCCAGACGCTAAAGCCGGTGATCAGCCCAGCTGCCGCAGCAATGCGCGTAGCCCGTCGCCAGAACAACCCACCGAGCAGCACAGGCAAAACTTGGGCGACACCAACGAAGGAGATCAACCCGATAGACGCCAAAGCCGCGCCGCCGCCCGAGAAACGGTAATAGGCGTATCCCAACCCAACCACCACGGTGATCGACACTCGGCGCGCGGTCAAAACCACTCGTCTTAGGTCACCAGAAACTGTCGCACCCGGGGGCCGCATAGACAGCCATACAGGCATCACGATGTGGTTTGAAACCATGGTCGATAAAGCAATTGCGGCCACAATAACCATCGAAGTCGCCGAGGAAAACCCGCCCAGGAAACTGAGCAACGCCAATCCGTCTTTTCCCTGTGACAGGGGCAACGTCAATACAAACAAATCGGGGTTGGAACCGCGTGGCATCAAATCCAACCCGACCACAGCGATGGGCAGGACGAAAAGGCTCATCAACATCAGGTATAATGGAAAAGCCCAGCCTGCCATCGCAAGGTTACGTTCGTCGGCGTTCTCGACCACCATCACTTGAAACATACGTGGCAGACAAAGGAATGCGGCAGCCGACAGAAAGATCAAAGCAGCCCAGCGCCCAGGCCGGATCTCCCATGCGGCAATCGGGCTCGCGTCAATCCGCGCCAAAATATCAGCAGGCCCCTCCGCGATGCCCCAAACCACAAATGCACCAACAGACAGCAACGCGACAAGCTTGACAATTGCTTCAAACGCGATGGCCGTGACGACCCCATGGTGACGTTCATTCGCGTCCAAATTTCGGGTGCCAAATAAAACCGTAAACAGGGTTAACCCAATCGCAACCCACAGTGCCGTTGACGCCAAATCTGCTTGGGCGAACCCCGCTGACATATCGCGTGAAAACACCGAGAACGACAGGGTAACCGATTGAAGTTGCAGTGCAATATAGGGTGTTGTCCCGACAACTGCCAGCAAAGTCACCAATACTCCAAGCAGGTTAGACTTGCCAAATCGGGACGAAATCAGATCCGCAATCGACGTAATGCGCTGCGCACGCCCAATGCGAACAAGCCGCCGCAAAAGCCACCACCAGCCGACCATTACCAAGGTCGGGCCGAGATAGATCGTCACGTATTCAAGTCCAGATCGTGCAGCGTTTCCCACGGCACCATAAAAGGTCCAAGCCGTGCAATAAATCGATAGAGAAAGCGTGTAGACCAAAGGGGATCGCAACCAATTCAGGCGCCCTTGGGCCGCACGTCTATCCGCATAAAATGCGATGCCAAACAAGAAGACAACATAAGCCAGACAGACCGCGATAAGAATATTAAAGCTGACCATGATTCCGCCTCGCATCGGAACGCGATGCGCGATTGGGCGACACAGTTTGTGTCTCGTCTTGTGCCGTGGGCTGGGCGAGCGTTTCCTCACGTGCACGCAGTAAATGTGACACCCAGAACGAGAAAACTATCAGCAAGCACCAAGCCAGAAACAGATACAACATCGCACCTGACGCAGAAATACTGTCACGCCCCGATGATACCAAAATCGGTACAAGAAACATCAGTAAACCAAGTATTGGCAACAAGTTAGCTGCGTCCATCGCGCGTTTACGGCGATAGCTCTCCCACTCCAAGAACAGGCGCGACGGTGGGCTGGATACCAACGGGTCATCTGGCAATGTGTTGCGCGGATCTTCTGACATTAAGCCTCCAACTTCATGCCTCAGCCAATTCGCGCACAGCGGCGATCATATCGGTATTTGAAAACGGTTTGGTCATAAAACGCGACACCCCATATTGTTCGGCCAACTCGCGGTCTTTAGTCTGGCCACGCGCCGTCAACATCATGACAGGCAGGTCCCGTGTCGCTTGAGATGCCCGCAGATCACGCAGGATATCAAACCCCGAGCGTTTGGGCAGCATCACATCCAGCACGATCAAGTCAGGTTGGTGTTTTTGCACGGCTTCAAGGGCAGTATCCCCTCGGCCATGAGTTTCGACACGCCAGCCATCCCGCGCCAACAGAAAACGAATTGCCTCAACTATATTGGGCTCATCTTCGATCAATAATACGGTTTTTCCCAAGTCATCCCCCCTTGCCGGTCTACTCCCCAGACCAGCGTGCCTTTGTGGATGTGCACATGGCATCATCACATCATCGGTGGCCAACTATTGTCGGAAAACCGCGCCGTGTCAAAAGCCATCTGTTGCGGCATTTCACACCGCCCCACCCAAGATTGCTGGCTCTCGTCGCGCAGGGCAATCCGAAATCATGCAAATTCGGCAGCTTGAGCCAATATCCAACATCACCCCTCCCGCTTCCTGCATCGCTTTCTTTTCCAAACTATCCTGAGGGATCAACAACATGTGCCCACCTCGAACCACAGCTCCACCAAAGCCACCATGCTGTTTGCGCCACCCCCAAGACAAAGCGACAAAGCGCGGAAAATCGGCATCACCGGCCCGCCCCTGACTTTGACCAATCTGATTAACCAGCAACTCACCCGGCGTCACAAGCGCGCTGAACAACGGCCAACGTGCGCATGCGCCATCAAAACTGGGCACATTGAACCCATTCAGCGCTTTGCGACAGGTCAGATTTCCGGCGGCATCACAAGATACCAATCCAACATCGGAAACCCGTTCGGTGGGCGGTAGCGTTGCAAAGCGTTGGAAGACCTCTTCAACCGAAACATCAAACTGATCCGCCAATAAAATCGGATCCCAACCGCATGTAATTAAGGCTTTAGAAAAACTTTCGACTGGCATTTTTTGACTCAAAATCCACCACGACATAAATCGATTCACAGCCATTTCCCGAACCGCGCTCGATGTCAGTTCAGGGGCTGCGTGCGCAAGGTCTTGCGCCACAGTCTGTGCTTGGCGCTCGGTCAAATCGCTTTGTTCAAACCCTGCGACGTGCCACCCCATTCGCCCGAAGCACTTATCCAATTCGGCCTGAGGCGAGCTAAGGTTTTGATCCACATCTCCCGCATCATCCAAATATTTTACAAGCGATGCGGCACTTTCAGCCAAACGCCGTGCATCTTCATCTAGGTTCTTTTGAAACCGTTCTTGCCAAACGGTGTCTAGGCCCCCACCACCAGTCAAAATACCCGAGGTCGATCGGATCGCAGTCACAGTCGTTAAAACCTCGTGCAAAGCTTCGGACAAATGCGGGTCATGGGTCATGCGATCCGACAGCACTTCAATTGTGCGCTCAAGTTCTGTCACACGACGCTGGGTTTGCACCAATGTATCGGCCCAACCAGGGAAACGACTGGCGAAATCATCAATGCGATCCAGTTCCGGTTGCGCCTTGCCTTCATGCCCCGCAAACCCACTGCGCAATTCCCCCAACAACGAGGTTTGCGCGTCCTCAGAAAGATGCTTAGCCTCAATCCCGAGACCGGCCGCGATGTCAAACAATAGCTTCCCCGCGATTCTGCGGCGATTGTGTTCAATCAAGTTCAGGTAAGACGGCGAAATCCCCGCGCGTTCCGCTAGGTCAACCTGGCGCAGACCAATATCGGTGCGGCGTTGGCGAATTCGGGTCCCTGTCAGGATGCGGGCGTTGTCACGTGTCATCGTCTATCACCTTGATTTTTCACAAACTCCCGCAAGGTTTGGAAATTTTTTTACAAGTTTTCACATTGTGCTGTGTATTTCTTTACAAGAATTTTCTTTTGTTGAAGTGATTTATTGTGAAATTTTCATACCCGAGGCGATAATACCACACGCCTGTAAAAGGCAGCACTCGCAGAAACGGTGGAGGAACCTGATCTGCAATCAGTGCATTTCATAAAGGGAGGAATACATGTCTAAGCTTATAACAAACCGTCGTGGTGTCCTGCGAGGAGGTGCCGCTTTGGGTGCTGGCCTGGCAATGCCGACGATCTTCACCGCGTCATCCGCCGCAGCCTTCACCAATGATCCAACCGGCTCAACCGTGACGCTGGGCTTCAACGTGCCACAGTCCGGCCCCTACGCTGATGAGGGCGCAGACGAACTTCGCGCCTATGAACTTGCTGTTGAGCACCTGAACGGTGGCGGCGACGGCGGCATGATGAACACCTTCAGCTCTAAGGTGCTGGATGGTACAGGCATCATGGGTAAAAAAGTTGAATATGTTACGGGTGATACGCAGACGAAATCTGACGCCGCCCGCGCCTCTGCCCGGTCCATGATCGAAAAAGACGGCGCTGTCATGATCACTGGCGGCTCAAGCTCTGGTGTTGCGATTGCGGTTCAAGGCCTCTGTCAGGAAGCTGGCGTGATCTTCATGGCCGGCCTAACCCACTCAAACGACACCACAGGCAAAGACAAAAAAGCCAATGGTTTCCGTCACTTCTTTAACGGTTACATGTCTGCTGCGGCGCTTGCACCTGTTTTGGCAGCGCGTTACGGCACTGACCGGACAGCCTATCACCTGACCGCTGACTATACATGGGGTTGGACACAAGAAGAATCCATCGCAGCTGCCACCGAGGCCATGGGCTGGAACACAGTTGAGAAAGTACGCACGCCGCTGGCGTCTACCGATTTTTCATCCTATATCGCACCGGTTCTGAATTCAGGCGCGGATGTTTTGGTTCTGAACCACTACGGCGGCAACATGGTGAATTCCTTGACCAACGCTGTGCAGTTCGGCCTACGTGAAAAAGTTGTGAACGGCAAAAACTTCGAAATCGTTGTACCGCTGTATTCCCGCCTGATGGCGCGCGGTGCAGGTGCAAACGTTAAGGGCATCTTTGGCTCAACCAACTGGCACTGGTCGCTGACCGATGAAGGTTCACAAGCCTTTGTACGCAGCTTTGGTACGAAATACGGCTTCCCACCAAGCCAGGCGGCGCACACTGTTTATTGTCAAACACTTCTATACGCAGATGCGGTTCAGCGCGCGGGTTCATTCAACCCATGTGCAGTTGCAGAAGCGCTGGAAGGCTATGACTTTGATGGTCTCGGCAACGGTCCAACACATTACCGTGCTGGCGATCACCAGTGCTTTAAAGACGTGTTGGTTGTGAAGGGTAAAGAGAACCCAGAAAACGAATTCGATCTTCTCGAAATCGTTGAAATCACGCCACGTGCGCAGGTTGAATACGCTGTAGATCACCCAATGTTCGCTGGTGGCGAATTGGGCGCTTGCAACGGCGGATAATTTTCCCACCCTGCCGCAGAACCTCCGTGGCAGGCACTTTATGACGGAGCCAGGCATCCACTGTCTTGGCGGCCTCGGCTTCGTCTCTTTTTTCTAAATTTTGGGTGGCATGAGATGGACGTGATCCTTCTACAAATTCTCAATGGTCTAGATAAGGGATCGGCCTATGCCTTGATCGCCCTTGGCCTGACCTTGATCTTCGGCACGCTTGGTGTAGTGAACTTTGCCCATGGCGCATTGTTCATGATCGGCGCCTTCTGTTCCGTAACAGTGCAGCGCATTCTATCGCTGTCGTTTGAAACCATTGATCCAACCAAGGTCGATTTTCTGGGCAACCCCGCCACGGTAAAGACGCCTTATGTGATGGAATGGTTTGGCGAAAGCACAGGTGCCTCGATCATCGATTGGTCCGTACCGCTGGCCATCCTATTTTCGATCCCCATTATGATCACTGTTGGTTTCATCATGGAACGTGGCCTGATCAAACATTTCTACAAACGCCCCCATGCGGATCAGATCCTTGTGACCTTTGGCCTTGCGATTGTTCTGCAAGAAGTGATCAAAGCCTTTTACGGCGCGAACCCAATCCCAACCCCCGCCCCTGCGGCCTTTACCGGATCCTTTGACTTTGGCTTGCTGCTAGGTTTTGCGGAAAACACCATCATCTATCCGTACTGGCGCATGGTTTACTTTGCCTTCTCGTTGGTTGTGATCGGCGGCGTCTTTAGCTTCCTGCAATTCACAACCTTTGGCATGGTTGTGCGCGCTGGCATGGCGGATCGCGAAACTGTTGGCCTTCTGGGCATCGACATCGACAAACGGTTCACCTTCATGTTCGGCCTTGCCGCCGCCGTCGCGGGTGTTGCGGGCGTCATGTATGCCCCGATCAATTCCCCGAATTACCACATGGGCATGGATTTTCTTGTTCTAAGCTTCGTGGTGGTGGTTGTCGGTGGCATGGGCAGCTTGCCCGGCGCGGTCCTTGCCGGCTTCATGTTGGGCATTCTGGAAAGCTTTGCATCCATGAATATGATCAAAAACATCATCCCAGGTATTGACCAAATCATCATCTACTTGGTCGCCATTCTGATCTTGCTTACACGCCCTCGCGGGTTGATGGGGCGCAAAGGCGTGATGGAGGAATAACCCATGCTAGGTCTAAATCAACGGGACACAAAGTTCCTTATAATCGTGATCGCGCTGACAGTGTTCACCCCGATCCTTCTGCAACCATTCCCAACCGACAGCGGGCTTGCCCAATTCAACGCGGGCTATCCTGACTTGATGCAACGCTTTGCAATCTTTGGGATTTTTGCCATTGGCTTTAACATTCTATTCGGGCTGACCGGTTATCTATCCTTCGGTCACGCCGCCTTCTTGGGTGTGGGCTCTTATTCCACCGTCTGGATGTTCAAACTGCTGAATTACAATGTGTTGCCCGGTCTTGTCTTGGCGATCATCGTCTCTGGCCTGTTTGCCCTGCTGATCGGTTTTGTGTCGCTGCGCCGTTCTGGGATCTACTTTTCGATCCTGACATTGGCCTTCGCCCAGATGAGCTTCAACCTTGCATATTCCGTGTTAACCCCGATCACCAATGGTGAAACAGGTCTGCAGGTTTACAATGACGACCCACAAATCCTGATGGGCGAAAACGGCATCACCACGACGCATTTCTTCGGCTTCAAGATGAATTCCAGCTGGATCATGGATCTTGGCCCTTGGCAGTTTACCTTTAACTTTGGGTATTACTTCTGTGCCGTTATCGCGATCTTGGCCTTCTACCTTAGCCTGCGCATCTTCCGTTCCCCTTTCGGATTGATGTTGCGTGCGGTGAAATCCAACCAGCAACGTATGAACTACACCGGCGTT
This sequence comes from Halocynthiibacter namhaensis, assembly GCF_000812685.1. GTDB lineage: Bacteria > Pseudomonadota > Alphaproteobacteria > Rhodobacterales > Rhodobacteraceae > Halocynthiibacter > Halocynthiibacter namhaensis. Next base: position 53,740 of record NZ_JWIF01000012.1, on the reverse strand, counting down.
TCCTCGCGTCCCTATACGCTTGCGGCTTTCGTTATTTCTGGCATGTATGCGGGTCTGGCTGGTGGTTTACTTGCCTCAATGGATCCCCTTGCTGGTGCGGAACGTATGCAATGGACCGCCTCAGGCGAAGTCGTCTTGATGACCATTCTTGGCGGCGCGGGCACCATGATGGGCCCCGTTCTTGGCGCAGGTTTCATCAAGTATTTTGAGAACATCTTTTCAAAGATCAACGACCAGGTTCTGCACGGTTGGTTCGCCTTCCTGCCCGATGGTTTGGAAAACGCGCTGGTTTGGTTGCTGCACCCATTTGTGGGCAAAGGCTGGCACCTGACCCTGGGTCTGTTGTTCATGCTGGTTGTGGTTTTCTTGCCCGGTGGGCTGGTCGAACTTGGCCAACGCATCCGCAACATGTTCCGCAAAAAACCTGACGCCAATGACGACAGCAACCATAAACCGCAACAATCGCCACATGTGGCCGAATAAGGAGGGCTGATCTAATGGGTCTTCTCGAAGTCAAAGACGTCGGCAAGCGGTTTGGAGGTCTCCAGGCGCTGTCAAATGTTAACCTTTCCGTTCAGGAAAACACGGTTCATGCGATCATCGGACCCAACGGGGCAGGCAAGTCTACTTTGCTGAACTGTCTCATTGGGAAACTGATCCCGGATACCGGGTCTGTTACCTTCCAAGGGCAATCCGTTCTGGGTAAGAAACCGCATGAAATCAACCAACTGGGCATTTCACGCATCTTCCAAACACCTGAGATCTTCGGCGATCTCACCGTGCTGGAAAACGTGTTGATCCCCTGTTTTGCCAAACGCGACGGATCCTTCCGCCTGCATGCTTTTGAAACCGTTGAGGCCGAAAAAGATCTTAACGAAAAAGCCTTGGCCATGCTGGAAGACGTGAACATGCAAGACAAGCTGCATATGCAGGCGTCTAGCCTGTCACGTGGGGACAAACGCCGTCTGGAAATGGCGATGTCACTGGTGCAAGATCCCAAGCTTTTGCTGCTGGATGAACCAACGGCAGGCATGGCACGCGCGGACACCAACAGCACGATTGATCTGCTCAAAGAGATCAAGGAAAAGCGCGATATCACCATGGCGATCATCGAACATGACATGCATGTTGTGTTCTCGCTGGCGGAACGGATCACCGTTTTGGCGCAAGGCACGCCATTGGTTGAAGACACGCCAGACAACATCCGTGATCACCCCAAGGTGCGTGAAGCCTACCTTGGCGAAACACAGCAGACGTAAAGGACGCGAACATGTCACAAAAAGCAAAAACCGCATCCGCACCCGCCTATTTCTCTGTCTGGGATCTGCACGCATATTACGGCGAAAGCTATATCGTGCAGGGCGTGTCCTTTAACGTCCACGAAGGCGAAATCTTGGCCCTTCTCGGGCGCAATGGCGCGGGCAAAACATCGACCCTACGTGCGATTGCCCGACTGGATGACCCAATGGTCACCCATGGCGAGATTTGGCTTGATCACCAACATCTGCATTCCATGAAAAGTCACCAAGCGGCCCAGGCTGGCATGGCATTGGTGCCGGAAGATCGCCGCATCATTCAGGGCCTGACCGTGGAAGAAAACCTGCAATTGGCCCAAATCATGGAACCGGTGGGTTGGTCGATTGAACGTCTGTATGATTTATTTCCTCGTCTTGGTGAGCGCCGCAAACAAGAAGGCACCACGCTTTCTGGTGGTGAACAGCAGATGCTTGCCATCGCGCGCGCCCTTGCACGTGACGTGAAAGTCCTGCTTCTGGATGAACCATATGAAGGCCTAGCCCCTGTTATCGTTGATGAAATTGAGAACACCCTCAATATCATTAAGGCGCAGGGCATCACCACCGTGATCGTGGAACAGAACGCTGTGCGCGCTTTGAACCTCGCGGATCGCGCGGTGATCTTGGACACCGGCAGTGTCGTATTTGATGGAACAGCGCAAGAAGTGCTTGATAACGAGGCGCTACGCGCCGAATATCTCGCCATCTGACCGGAACAAATTCCGGCAACGGGGGGCCAGTCCCCCCGCGCCCACAACAGGGAAACGGAAGAAATGACTGACAAAATGTACCCCCCGGCAGCGGATTTCGCAGCCAGCGCCCATGCTGACAAAGCAACCTACGAAAAGATGTATGCGGAATCGATCTCTGATCCAGATGCGTTCTGGGGCGAGCAAGGCAAGCGTATTGACTGGATGAAACCTTACACAAAGATTAAAAACACCAGCTTTGAGCCGGGCAACATCGATATCCGTTGGTATGAAGACGGCACAATGAATGTCGCCGCGAACTGTATTGACCGTCATTTGGCGGAACGTGGCGATCAAACCGCCATCATCTGGGAAGCCGACAGCCCCGATACGCCCGCGCGCCATATCTCTTATAAAGAACTACATGAAAACACCTGCCGCATGGCAAATGTGCTGAAGGACCTTGGCGTCAAGAAAGGCCACCGTGTCATTCTTTACCTGCCGATGATCCCAGAAGCAGCCTATGCCATGTTGGCCTGTGCGCGTCTTGGCGCGGTTCATTCCATTGTTTTCGCGGGCTTTTCACCAGACGCCTTGGCAAACCGCATCAATGATTGTGACGCACGCGTCGTGATCACCGCAGACGAAGCCCCCCGTGGTGGTCGCGTAACAGCTTTGAAATCCAACACCGATGCCGCATTGCTGCACTGTAAAGACAGCGTGAAAATGTTGGTGGTGAAACACACTGGTGGCCAAACGACTTGGACGCAAGATCGTGATTATGATTACAACGCAATGGCGGCTGACGTGTCCCCAGATTGCCCTGCGGAAGAAATGAACGCCGAAGATCCGCTGTTCGTTTTGTATACATCAGGTTCCACCGGAAAACCAAAGGGCGTTGTACATTCATCCGGCGGTTATCTTGTCTATGCGGCGATGACCCATCAATACACCTTTGACTATCATGATGGTGACGTCTTCTGGTGTACGGCGGACGTGGGTTGGGTCACGGGCCACAGCTATATCGTCTATGGTCCATTGGCCAATGGCGCGACCACTTTGATGTTTGAAGGCGTGCCAACTTACCCGGATGCATCCCGTTTTTGGCAGGTCTGCGAAAAGCACAAGGTCAACCAATTCTACACCGCCCCAACAGCTATTCGTGCTTTGATGGCTTATGGCGAAGACTTTGTAACCAAATGCGATTTATCCGATATCAAGGTTCTTGGCACCGTGGGGGAACCCATCAATCCCGAAGCTTGGAATTGGTATAACGACGTGGTTGGCAAGGGCACAAAGCCCATCGTAGACACCTGGTGGCAGACGGAAACGGGCGGCCACTTGATGACACCACTGCCCGGCGCGACTGCGACCAAACCGGGGTCTTGCACCTTGCCGTTCTTTGGCATTACACCCGTGATGCTTGATCCCACATCAGGCGTCGAAATCACCGAAACTGAGGCAGAAGGCGTGCTGTGCATGCGTGACAGCTGGCCGGGTCAAATGCGCACGGTTTATGGCGATCATGAACGGTTCGAGAAAACCTATTTCAGCGACTATAAGGGCTATTACTTTACCGGGGATGGCGCGCGTCGCGACAGCGACGGCTATTACTGGATCACCGGGCGCGTCGATGATGTGATCAACGTCTCAGGCCACCGCATGGGCACAGCCGAAGTTGAATCAGCTTTGGTCGCCCACGCCAAAGTGGCCGAGGCCGCGGTTGTTGGTTATCCTCATGATATCAAAGGGCAAGGCATCTATGCCTATGTCACTTTAATGAACGGCGTTGAACCAACAGATGAGCTTCGCAAAGAGCTTGAAAAATGGGTCCGCACCGAGATCGGTCCAATTGCGAAACCGGACCTGATCCAATGGGCACCGGGCCTGCCAAAAACCCGTTCAGGTAAGATCATGCGTCGCATTCTGCGCAAGATCGCGGAAAACGATTTTGGCGCACTTGGTGACACTTCAACACTGGCAGAACCCGCTGTCGTGGATGAATTGATTGAGAATAGGATGAACCGTCAATAACGACGCGCGACATCCAAATGAGAAACCCGCCGCTCTCTCCCCGGCGGGTTTCTTTTTGACCGAAACACGATCAACATCGATCCAAACTGATCAACCTTCAAACAGATCCGGCATTTGACTGCGCGGTGGCGTGACCTCTGGGGCTGCCATGCCTAGGTGAGTCCATGCTTTTTGCGCCAACATTCGGCCGCGTGGGGTGCGTTGGATCAAGCCTTGTTGCAAAAGATAAGGCTCAATCACATCTTCCAGCGCATCGCGGCTTTCCGACAAGGCGGCGCACATGGTTTCCACACCAACCGGACCGCCCTGATAGTTTTCCGCAATCACACGCAGATATCGACGGTCCGCCCCATCAAGACCTAGGTGATCCACACCAAGCCGTTGCAATGCGCCATCGGCAATTTCTTGAGTGATAATGCCATCGGCCTCAACCACGGCGAAATCCACAACACGGCGCAGCAATCGGCCCGCAATACGCGGCGTACCACGGGCACGTTTGGCGATTTCAAGCGCGCCGCCCGAGGTCGCCTCGACCCCCATTTTACGTGCACCCCGGGTGACGATTTCATGCAATTCTTGCGTGGTGTAGAATTGCAAACGGATCGGAATGCCAAAACGATCACGCAGGGGTGTCGTCAACAGGCCAAGGCGCGTCGTGGCTCCGACCAGCGTGAAGGGTTGAAGTTCAATGCGTACGGTGCGTGCGGCAGGACCTTCTCCGATCACCAGATCAAGTTCAAAATCCTCAAGCGCAGGATACAGGATCTCTTCCACCACCGGGTTCATGCGATGGATTTCATCAATGAACAACACGTCGCGCGCTTCTAAGTTGGTCAGGATCGCGGCCAGGTCACCGGCCTTGGCCAACACTGGCCCAGACGTCATCTTGAAGTTCACCCCAAGTTCACGCGCCATAATCTGTGACAGGGTCGTTTTCCCAAGACCGGGAGGGCCATGAAACAACGCGTGATCCATCGGCTCGCCACGACGGCGCGCACTTTCGATAAAGATCTTCAGGTTTGATCGCGCCTCAGCCTGACCGATGAAATCATCGAGCATTTGCGGACGCATGGCACGGTCAAATTCGGGCTTGGCTTCGCCCTCCATCGGGGTTGGGCGCAGGTGTGGGTCTGGCTGGTCCATGGGTTATCCTTTAGGCGCCAAAAGCTTTAACGCTTCCCGGATCAAAGTGGAGGTATCGGCATCCGCATTGTCACTGGCAGCTTGCGCCACAGCCGACGTCGCATCCGCAGGCGCATACCCAAGGTTCCCCAGCGCTGACAATGCATCGGCTTGGGCTGCGGCACTTGTATTGCGTTTGCTTGGCTTGGCTGCTTTGGGCTGGGAGGCGACAGGCGCATCCTCAATCACACTGTCATCAATGACCGGCGCAGATAGGTTGTCATCGACAGTGCCAAGCGCCATGACGGCATAGGCTTTGTCTTTCAATTCGTTCACCACGCGTTGCGCGATTTTAGGGCCAACACCAGGGGCTGCCTTCACCGACGCCCAATCCCCAAGCGCGATCGCGCGACCAATGCCATTGGGGCCAAGCGTACCAAGGATCGCCATAGATGCCTTCGCGCCAATCCCCTGCACCGAGATCAACAAACGGTGCCATTCCTTTTCTTGCAGCGACAGAAAACCAAACAACTGCAAATTATCTTCCCGCACCAACAGTTCTGTATATAGTGCACACCCCTCACCCAATGCGGGCAATGACGCCATGGTGCGATCTGATACATAGACAAGATAGCCCACGCCGCGCACGTCGATCAATACATGGTCTGCCGCGCGGTAATTCAGAATGCCTGCGATACGTCCAATCATGAGGTGGCCTTTTGTAATGCGGCCTGAATGCGACCAGATGATTGCATATGATAGCTGTGACACATGGCAATGGCGAGGGCATCAGCAGCATCCGGCCCCGCGATCTTCACGCCTGGCAATTGCATCTTCACCATATGTTCGACTTGGTTCTTATCCGCATGCCCCACACCCACCACAGATTTTTTAACCGAATTCGGGGCGTATTCCCCCACTTGCAAACCTGCACGCGCAGGCACAAGCATTGCAATGCCCCGTGCCTGCCCCAGCTTCAGCGTGCCCGCGCCATCTTTATTAACGAAAGTTTTCTCGACCGCTGCCGTGTCAGGCTGCCACATCTCGATCACTTCGGACAATTGATCAAACAACGACAGCAAACGCGGGGCCAAATCGGTGCCCGTTGAGTGACAAATACCATTGGCGATATGAGTGAGTCGGCTTCCATCCACCGAAATCATCCCCCAACCAAGGTTTCGCAGCCCTGGATCGATGCCTAAAACACGCATTTTTGCCGCCCTGTATAAATTTATTCAGTTTTTTCTGTTGAATTCGGAGTAGCACGAAACGCGAACATTTGCCAATTGCAAAAACACGACCACACGATGTGATACCGATAACAGGCCCAATACCGACCCAAAAACGACATCCGCAATTCTGTCACCGACAGAATGAACAGCTGTGGCATTACCCTTTATTTACAAGGACCAAACTGAAAGAACACCTATGCAAAAATTGCATAAAAGGCATGCAAAAAACGCGCTTGTCGAAGTTAAACGTCACAACTAAGTGGGGGTTAGAAACAACGCGCATAGATCAGCGCCCCAATCTGAAGGAATAGACAGATGGCAGTAATCGATCACACCCGTTCAGCGGTCGTCACCCAACCCTTCGGTGGGTTCGCAGAAACTCTACGTGCAACCGTTGCTGGCTTTCAAGCTTGGAACGACACACGCATCACACGGAAATCTCTGTCTTCGCTCAGCGATCACGAGTTGGCAGACATCGGCATTGACCGCAGCGACATCGACGCTGTTGCACGCAAGATGAAGCGCTAAGAATTTAGCCAAGCTTCAAAGGCTATACGAAGCTTCAAAGGCTATACGATCCGATGCCGCGTTCATCAGATCACAAAACCATAACGCCCACTCTGAAAATCAGAGATGGGCGTTTTTCTTTACCTATTCCAACCCTATGGATCTAGCACAGTATCAGTTCCACCCGATCCAACAACATGGGTCTAGGAAATGTCATCTGCATAAAACAGAGGCCTCATCTTATCAGAGATCCAAAGGCTAAGCGGGTCAACTTGCATCAAATATGCCCCGATACGTTCAGATTTATTGCCCTGCGCCAATATCGCCGTTCGTTCGGAATATTTGGCCTCTCCCAAGGCAGCGAAAATTGCGGCTTTAAAGACAAGGCCAAGAACCAAAAATAAGATCATAAATTTCCAAGGAAATCGAATTCTACGGGGTGGATGTGCTGAAATGAGCCCATCTTTCCCCATTTTGGTTACATATCCGTTTGCCATCTTTTTGTGCCGCTTGGTAATACGGCCCAATCTTTCATCAAATGGTTCAGCTTGAAATTCTCGCATGAATAGCTCCAGACACCAATACGCTCACGGGTTACCAATTCACTCGAAACGAAGACATAATCCTCCTGAATTGTGTCATAATTGTGTCCAGCCGCCTTACTCTGAAAAACGGGCTGTTACTTAATGCGACTTTTGCAAAATCAACGTTGTCCACTCACCAATTTCAGTACGCTCAACAAGATTGATGCCGTTCTCAGCGTAAACAGAAATAACCTCGTCAGCTTGATCATTCAAAATTCCCGAAAGAATCGCATATCCACCAGGGGCAATAAATTCAGCAATATCAGGCGCTAAGCCAATTAACGGAGCTTTGAGGATATTGGCAAATACCAAATCATAAGGGGCGGCATTTTCGATATCATCATGGGCAAAACCTGCGGCTTCGATACATTCCACACGCCCCACAAGATCATTTGCCGCGACATTTGCTGCCGCCACGTCAACAGCCTGCTGGTCAATATCGCTGGCACGTACGTTTTCTGGCCAAGTGCGGGCGGCCGCCATAGCCAAAACAGCTGTACCACATCCCACGTCAATGCAGTTTTTCGCATGAAACCCTTCGCCAATCAGACGATCCAAGGCCTTCAGACAACCCAAAGTCGTGCCATGATGCCCGGTGCCGAAGGCCATCGCCGCCTCAATCAACAAAGGTTCGCAATCGGCAGGAACTTTATCCGCATCATGGCTGCCATAGACAAAGAAACGGCCCGCCTCGACCGGGGCCAATTCACGGCGTACATGCGCAACCCAATCGGTTTCAGGCAGTTCTGACACCACGAAGGATTTCGCGTCAAATGCCATCGCCAACAACGCAAGCCCGGCTTGATCAGGGTCTTCTAGGAAATACCCCCCAACTTCCCAAACACCTGAGCCATCTTCGACTTCAAAAACGCCAACGCCATAAGGTTCGGGGTTCAGACGTTCCAACGCTTCGCCAAGATTCTCGGCTTTTGACTTGTCGGACAAGGTTGTGAAGGCTGTGAAAGTAGGCATGTGTTCGTCCGATCAATGTGTAGGTTGTGCAGCACGCGCCGCAAAGATGGTTTCATGTCCCGGTTCTGGATGACGCGGGATCAAAAGCGCCAAAAGGAAGCTGCCACAGGCAATGCCTGCCGCAAAAACGAAGACCGCCGCAGGTGAAATCACCCAAAGCAGACCCAAGAGCACGGGCAAAAACACCGCGCTGATATGGTTGATGGTGAAAGCCACGGCCGCGGTCGGTGCGATGTCTCCGGGGTCCGCGATTTTTTGAAAATAGGTCTTCAAAGCAAGCGCGAGCGCAAAGAAAATATGATCCACCACATAAAGCGCCGATGCAATGACCCAGCCCCAATGGAAGAAATAGATCCCCCCATATAGCGAAAACACGACAATTAGCCCCGCATATTCAAACAGCAGCGCTCGGCGTTCTCCCCAATATGCTACAACATGGCCCATAATAGGCGCAAAGATCATCGTTGCTGTGAGATTGATCAGGTAAAGCTTTGTAATTTCATGCACTTTAAAGCCAAACAATTCGACCATCATGAAACCTGCAAATACAATAAAGATTTGTCGGCGCGCACCTGCAAAGAATTGCAATGCGTAATACAGCCAATACCGCTTACGCAGGATCAATTGCTTTTTTTGCGGATGTGGTGCTTCGAATTGTGGATATGCAAAGAATGCAAAAACCGCGAGGCCCGCCGTAATTCCACCCGACAACAAATAGACAAAATTATATGATAGATCGAAAGCCTTCCACGTTAATACGATCAGGATATAGGCCGCAGCCGTGGCTGCGGACCCGGCAGATCTAAGCCAGCCCAATGTTTGTGGAGCCTTCGATTTATCAATCCATTGCAATTGCAGCGATTGGTTTACTGTTTCGTAATAATGGAACCCGATGGAGCTGAGCATCGTGATGGTCAAAATTCCGCCATAGCTTGGAAATTGCGCAGTCACGGCGGTCGCAACGCCTAGCATTAATAGTGACACAATCCCAAGTACTTGCTCGCGCATGAACATCAAGATTGCGATCACGCCAATGGCCAGGAAACCTGGAATTTCGCGGACCGAGTGCAGAACCCCGATCTCTTTGCCGGTGAAATTTGCGAAATCGATCACGAAGTTATTCAGCAAAGCCGACCAAGTCGAAAAGGCTATGGGCATGGCCGCAGCCATCAGGAACAACAGCGTTATGGGCCTGCGCCAAAGCGGTAGGTTTTGCGCATCAGAGAGGGTCACGTTTTTCATGCCTTTCGCCATACGCCTGTTTTGCGAGAAGGGAAAGGGGAAGCCCCCTCAAGAAACATTGCACCACCTGCAAGCCATATGCCGTAAGCTTTGTTGCCCAAGTTGGGTAGACAACAAGATCAGAAAAAATTGACGGGATCGATATCGACGGCCAGCCGGATCGCGTTGGGCACGCGGAATTGATTGACCCATTGGCTAATGGCATGTTGCAAGGGGGCAGACTTATCGGATTTGATCAGCATGCGCACCCGGTGACGACCACGCACCCGGGCAATTGGGGCGGGGGCCGGTCCAAAAACCTGTGCTCCAATGGATTGTAGCGGGCCGTCACGGCGGGCCATTTCACCAGCGAATTCAAAGACCTGCTGTGCGTCTTCGGCCGATAGGATAATCCCCGCCAGTCGACCAAATGGCGGCACCGCGGCCTGCTGGCGCTCGCCGCATTCAGTTCGCCAAAACCCCTCTTCATCGCCCGACAGAATTGCACGGATTACCGGATGTTCGGGCTGAAAGGTCTGCAACATGGCAACACCAGGTTTTTCACTGCGCCCTGCACGGCCTGCGACCTGGCGCATCAGCTGAAATGTGCGTTCGGCCGCCCGCAAATCTGATCCTTGCAAGCCCAGATCAGCATCGATGACCCCCACCAAAGTAAGATGTGGGAAATTATGACCTTTTGCGACCAATTGAGTTCCAACAATAATGTCCGCTTCGCCCGCTGCGATGCTTTCTATGCGTTCTTTCAAGGCACGCGCAGATCCGAACAAATCGGACGACAAGGTCGTGACGCGGGCATCGGGAAAGCGTTCTGCCACTTCTTCAGCGAGGCGTTCTACCCCTGGACCAACCGGGGCCATTTTCCCTTCAACTTCGCAGGATGGGCAGGTATCTGGCACGGGTTTGCTTTCACCACATTGATGGCAAATCAAACGGTTTTGGAAACGATGTTCGACCATACGCGCATCGCAAAAATCACACCCCACCTGCTGCCCACAGGCACGGCAAACGGTTGTGGGCGCATAGCCGCGACGGTTGATGAACAAAAGCGCCTGCTCGCCCGCTTTCATCCGTGTTTCGACCGCATTGGCAAGGCTTGGCGAGATCCAATGGCTGGCCGGAAGTTTTTCCTGGCGCATATCAATGGCGCGCATCTCAGGCATTTCCGCGACGCCATAGCGCGCAGTCAAATTCACACGGTTGTACTTCCCGGTCTGAGCATTGTTCCAAGTTTCCAGCGAAGGCGTTGCAGAAGCCAAAATCACCGATGCGGAGCACAGGCTCGCGCGTAAAACTGCCATGTCGCGGGCATTGTACAGCACGCCCTCTTCTTGCTTGTAAGATCCATCATGTTCCTCATCTACAATGATCAGCCCAAGGTCACGGAAGGGTAAAAACAACGCCGAACGCGCGCCAACAACCAGTTCTGCGCCACCTTCGCCCACCATACGCCAGGTACGGCGGCGATCGGTCATGGTTACACCCGAATGCCATTCCGCCGGACGTGCACCAAACCGGGCCTGTACACGTGTCAGAAATTCAGCAGTCAAAGCAATCTCAGGCAACAGGACCAAGGCTTGACGCCCTTTCCTCAGGCAGGTCGCTATGGCCTCCATGTAGGTTTCGGTCTTGCCGGACCCCGTGACACCCTTCAAAAGCGTCGTGTTATAGCGACCCGTTTCCACACTGGCACATAGCGCAGCCGAGGCCTCAGCTTGTTCCGGCGAAAGAATAATGCCACCAAAATTCGGGTCTAAGGTGGGGAAAGGAACATCCCTGGGTGCGTCAAATTCTTGTACAACACCTTGTTTTACAAGCCCCTTCACAACTGTCGGCCCTGTGTCAGCCAATGTCGCCAATTCTTTCAGCGTAAAGGCTGCACCGCCATGATCTTTCAGAATTTGCAACACCCGAGTGCGCGCATCAGTCACGCGGTCAGGCGTCCCCGTACCCAGCCGATAAATCTTTCGCATTGATGGCGGACTCATCAATCCAGGCGCGCGAGTCGCGAGGCGCAACATCTGCGATATTGGCGTTAAAGTGTAAGCGCCCGAGCGGGTTAGAAAATCGCGCATCTCGGTGCGCATAGGGGCGACATCCATCACACGTGTTGCTGCGCGAATTTTTGCCGGGTTAAAACGTCCTTCGCCCGCGCCCCAAACCACACCCAACACCTTACGTGGACCCAGAGGCACTTCAACAAATGCCCCTTCGAAACAGCCTCCTTCAGGTGCCTTATAGTCCAAAAAGCGGTCTATTGGTTCCGCCGTCAAAACACTGATCAGACCACCTTCGGGGAAAAAACTTTGTTCTGTCAAAACGATACGGCCCCCTGCAGGTGTTTCTTGATGTGTCTATCGACAGTTTTACAAAAAAATCTGTAAATTTTTTGTTATTCTTGCTATAGCTGGAAAAAATCAAACAATCGAGTGCAGTAACAGGTATGAGCGACACAGCCGAAAGCGCAGAACTTTTGCGTGAAAAAATCATGTCCGAACCCGAAGTGGTTCTGGAAGACCCCGATGTGATGCGCGCCCTCATTAGCGCTGACGAAGGCCGGATGGGCAACAATGTTGTGGATCTACGGTCGGTCGCAATGGGGCGTCTAGAAACCCGTCTTGGCCAGCTGGAAGACACCCATCAAACGGTTATTTCTGCCGCCTACGAGAACCTCGCAGGGACCAATCAGGTGCACCGCGCAGTTTTGAAGATGTTAGACCCTCTCAATTTTGAGGATTTTCTACTCAACCTAGGTGGCGAAGTTTCTGAAATCTTGCGTGTGGATTCCGTACGGTTGGTGCTTGAAACCCATCAGGAGGAAACTGATGCATCTCTTGATCGTCTCGGCACGGTTCTTGCCGCCGCCGCACCAGGCGTGATTGCCGGGTATCTCGGCGCAACGGATGAAGAAACCCAGCGCAAAGTGACCCTGCGCAGCGTTTCAGATGGTGCCGATTGGCTTTACCTTGAAGGCGATGGGCATATCCAATCTGAAGCCGCAATGTTGCTTGATTTCGGGCCGGGGAAATTGCCAGGGATGCTATTGATGGGGGCACAAGACCCCGATCAATTTCAACCGTCCCAAGGCACCGACCTTCTGACATTTTTTGCAGGCGTGCTTGAACGGTCCATGCGACGCTGGCTGGCATGAGTGCCAAACCGACAGAGCTTGATCACCATATAATTGCGCCTGCCCTGTCGGATCTGCTGGCACGTTGGTTGACAACGGACAGTGCCCTTGGGCGCATTTCGGCGAACACAGTTACGGCCTATCAAAACGATTTGCTGCTGTTTTTCGCATTTCTGTCAAACCACATGGAAGGCGCGCGTGGTGTCGAAATGTTGCGAGATATCTCTGTGACGGATATGCGTTCCTTCATGGCGCATGAGAAAAATCGTGGTATTTCAGCTCGTTCCTTGGCGCGCGAGCTATCCGCTGTCAAAAGCTTCTATCGTTGGTTTTCAGAACGTGACGACTTTGACGCAACGGCTGTGATGATGACCCGCGCACCAAAATTTCACAATAAGTTGCCTCGCCCCTTGGGCAAAGATGCTGCGAAAGCCGTGCTTGAAACTGCGGCAATGCAATCGGACGAACCTTGGGTTCAAGCCCGTGATGTTGCTGTTTTGACCCTGCTTTATGGCTGTGGATTGCGGATTTCAGAGGCGCTCAGCCTGACCTTTGCAGACGTGCCATTGACCGACAAACTGCATATTCGCGGCAAAGGTGACAAAGACCGCATTGTGCCTGTCATTCCCACCGCGCGCCAAGCTGTGGCGCGTTATGTTGCGGTATGGCCAGGATCTGACGCTGCTGATCAAGCGTTATTTCGAGGCGTACGAGGTGGCCCTCTGTTGGCGCGCCAAGTACAAAAGACACTGGAAAATGTACGCATGCAGCTTGGCCTTCCGGCAAGTGTTACCCCCCATGCCATGCGCCATTCTTTTGCCACGCATTTGTTAAGCGCCGGCGGGGATCTGCGGTCTATCCAAGAACTGTTGGGGCATGCGTCGCTCGCGTCGACAGAAGCCTATACAGCCGTTGATACAGCGCGTTTGCTTGAGGTTTATGAAGACGCTCACCCGCGGAGCGCGCCCGAAAAATAACAGGGTCCTGGCATTTCGTTTAGCCCAAGTTAATTGTTGCGTTGCCTTCACTCGTAAGATGCGGCATGAGGGGCTATGACCCAAAAAATCAAAGCATATTCCGTACATCTTCTCACGGCGACTGGGGCTGTTTTTGCCATGCTCGCCATGCTTGCAGCCGTTGACGAAAAATGGAGCCTGATGTTTGTCTGGCTGGTCGTGGCCTTTGCTGTCGACGGCATCGATGGCCCCCTTGCCCGACGTTTTGACGTAAAAACCAACGCACCAATCTATGATGGTGTTTTGTTGGACTTGATCATCGACTACCTCACTTATGTCTTTGTTCCCACCTATGCTTTGTTTAAATCGGGTCTCCTTGATGGTTGGTCTGGATGGCTTTCGATCATCGTGATCACCTTCACATCGGCGCTGTATTATTCAGATAGCCGCATGAAAACAGACGATAATTCTTTCTCTGGGTTTCCTGGATGCTGGAACATGGTGATCTTGGTTCTTTTTGCAACCGCGCCAAGTTGGCAGGTTATTCTGTTCATCGTCTTGGCATTTTCAGTCGCGATGTTCTTGCCCATCAAATTCGTCCACCCCATGCGCACCGAGCGCTGGCGCACACTAACAGCCCCTATGGCAATTGCTTGGACCGGATTTGCAGGTTGGGCGGCGATGGTTGAATTCCACCCAGAAAGCTGGGCCCTCTGGGGATTGATCATCACCAGTATTTACCTCGCCCTCGCCGGGATCGCACAAAGCTTAATCCCCGCCCGTAGCGTTTAAATAATCAATACGGCAGGCGCGTGATAACCACACCTGCTACGATCAGCAAAGCCGAAATCGCTTTTCCACGCGACATTTTTTCGCCAAAAACCAGCCATCCCAGTAGAACCGCGAATAGGATCGATGTCTCTCGCATTGCTGTAACAAGCGCGATCGGTGCCTGTGTCATGGCCCAAACCGCAATGATGTAGGATGTGTAGGATGCAGCCGCACCGCACATACCCAATAGCCAAGTTTTACGATTAATGCGTAAAATGGATGTGCCATGCACGCTGATCATCAAGGCAGGATATGTCACCGCAGCTATTACAAAAAGCCATCCGACATAGGCAACAGCATTGTCCATCTCTCGCGCCCCCAGGCCGTCCACAATTGAATATCCAGCTGTGGCGAAGGCAGATCCGATGGCGAACGGCAACATTTTGCGCGACTCTCCTGATGTGAAAACACCCCGCGCCATAAGGACAATACCTACCCCCAACAGCCCGATACCCACATAGCTGGACAACGACAGATATTCCCCCAAAGCAATGCCGTTCACCAGAAGAACCAGCATGGGTGCGCCACCACGTGCGATGGGATACACACGGGACAAATCCCCCTGCTGGTAAGCATAACCAAGGAAGAACTGATAGGCCGTATGAAAGGTCGCGGACCCCAACAACCAAAGCCAAACTGTTCCCTCGGGCATGGGCTGAGTGGCAATCGTGATCAAACCAATCACCCCATGGCCAAGCGCCATCACCATCATACCCGCGAGCTTGTTATCCCCCGTCTTGATGAGCGCGTTCCAGCTGGCGTGCAACAGAGCCGCCATAAGAATTGAGACAAAAATAAAGGCTGACATTTCCGGCACCTCAAGCATATGTGGCAGTTGCCCAAGCTGAAGCCTATTCGCCTAATCGGTGCAATCGAAATTGTCATAAATCTGCAGCATTGATCCGATCTCACCCAAACGCTGCGTAAATATCACGACGCCACAGAAAGTTGCCTGAAGGATAGATCCAGTTCATCCGCCGATCCGCAATATCTGGTCAAACTGCACATCGCGCAAGGGTTTCCAACCCTCATCCACCGTAATGCTACGTAGAATCAAACCAACATCTGGGGCATAAAATTTCACCATGCGAATTGTGCCATAACCCTCAAGTTCCATACGTTCATGAAACTGACGCACAGGGTACCTACAGCGGCCAATGGTTACATGATCAAAGCGTTCCACCACCCATGTCACCCGACCGTTAACCTCGACCCCATCCGACATTGTCAACGTAACATTCCGTTCAATACGTCGGCCCGGAACCAAGGCATCTAATTCTGCAGCGCTCGCATCATATTGTAATGACATGTGGTCGTTTCCTGCGTCGCTCCAGCGTTCAGACACCATCAGCGGATGACCATAGCGCGCATGAATAACCCGCCCCTGCGCGCTGCGTGCCTCTGACAACATGCCATCATTTTGTTGAAAAACTGTGTTGAAATTATCTTGATCACGCTGCAACCTGATCCCTTGATCCAAATCAGACACATCGGGGCAAGCCGCGCCATATGCGGGCATCCCAAAACAGATCACAAAGATTGCAAAACGGGCACGCAAAACCCCAAGCATGTCACCCTCCACCCTAGGGAACGAAAATCAAATCAAAAGGCCAGCGGCCCCTTCATGCTTTAATAGCGTGACTTTCATTTCAATCCCGTTAAGCCCACCACCTGCGCCAGAGAACCCACCAAGCCCATTGGCGCCTAGCACCCGATGGCACGGAATAATCAAGGGGATAGGATTGGCCCCACAAGCGTTACCCACCGCCTGTGCCGGTGTTTTCGTGGCTTTCGCAATATCGCCATAGGTGACTGTATCGCCAAAAGGAATGCCGTACATAAAGTCACACACAGCCCTCTGGAAATTACTTCCCTTCACCCACAGCGGCAGATCAAATTCGGTCAGTTCGTGATTGAAATAAGCCAACAATTGTTTTGATCCATCGCGCAAGACGCTGCTGTCGTCGCCTTGCATATCTGCATTCCACAAAAGCTGTGTGATCAGTCCGTCTTCTTCCACCAAGCCAAGCCGACCGATGGGCGTATCTGTAATGCCAATATTCATAAACGCAGAATGCGCGTTGCATCGCCCCAACACAAGTCCAAACCCGCCCCGGAAATTGCGCAAAGCTACAGACGGAACGCCTTCACATGGTTCGGCGCGCCCTCCCCGGCATCCCAGCCCTGGGTGTCTTCTGCCATCAACAACGAATTCAAGATCGCCTCTTCCGTTGCCTCAATCACTGCCTCAAAATAAGGTGAGGTTTCCGCATTGGGCACATCCCCCTCACGCGCCGTGGAAAAGGCAATGGCATAATCCCCCGATCCGTTGGACAAAGACGAACCAATGCGCGCAAGACCTGCGCGGCATTTGTCCTGAAAGATATCGCCGTCATGAGGGATGATCACAGTTGCCCCGGTCTGTGTGCGTTCCCCGTCACGACAACTCACATGCCCCACCCGCACACCAGCCACATCCGTAATCGCATTCAGTACCCCTGCGCAAACCGTCCGATTTCAATTCCGTGATCTCTGGCGTGTGATTCTGTCATGCGGTCTACACCCTTCATCCATGTCCACGATTTCGTTTATCTTCTGCCCGAAGGTTTTCCTGAATACCAGAAATGTCCAGCAACTCTTTCTCGCTAATACAAAACTTATCGCTAAGCGCAGAAAACACCCCCATTTTCCTCTGTACGGAATGGCGCGGCCTAGTCAAATGCCAGTGAAATACAAAACCGCCACCGACAAATGTGACTTCAACATCACCGCGCGTATTGTTTCTGTGGAAAGCACAATTGAGATATTTGCTGTCGCTCAAGTTCCGCAACGCCATCAACAATAGCATTCATGGAGTAACGGTACTTTCCCCTTTTCAAACTTCCCCAATTCCACAACTCAGTGTGCATAGCGTCGAGAATTTCATCATCGAGTTTGAAATCTCTATACAAATACGTATCTAACAGTGCCGCACGCCAGATTACCGATACAATAAACCCGGCCAGAGAACTGCCACTGAATCTGAAAAAGCACCTAGAAGGGTATTTCGCACGATCCTGAGAAATCCGTCGCAACATCCGCTGTACAGGATGGTCAAAATTTCTGTTCAATATACTTTCACATTCGTTGCACAGCAGGAATCCACTGCCGTCATCCTGCCTCTCCGAAGCGCCGCCATTAACGCTTAGATACAACACCTTTCCACTGTTTTCCCTCTTAATTGCTCTTGTGAAGGCATCAGGCAAGGCATGAGGCCGAACAAGGCGTTTCTCGAGAAGGCAATAAGGGCATCGTCCTATGCGCATATCAATAACCTAAGTGACAAAAGAAAAAGGCCCGCATTTCTGCAGGCCCTTATCTCGTTTATCCCAGCGCATCGTTGCAGCGCGAACAGGTGGCAACGTGGCTGTGGGTGCCAACATCAGGCAGGATCTTCCAGCAGCGTTGGCATTTGTCGCCATCGGCCTTTTCAAACACCACGCCAACACCGTCAGCTTCCGGCATGCGGAAGGCCTCGGCAGGGCTAGGGTCATTTGTCAGGGACACGGCCGACGTGATACAAACATCTGCGAAATCAACGGATTGCAGCAAAGCCAAGACATCGGCGTCATCCACATGCACAACGGGTGCTGCTTCAAGGCTGGCCCCTATGACTTTGTCGGTGCGTTGCACTTCCAACGCCGCCGTTACAACACGGCGCACCTTACGGATCTCTGCCCATTTCTCGGCCAGTGGTTCATCAATCCAATCCGCAGGTGTCTCCAGGAAATCCACCAGGTGAACAGAACTGTCGTCGCCACCAAAACGTTCCAACCAAACCTCTTCCATTGTGAAGGTCAGAACCGGAGCAAGCCAGGTGGTCAGGCGTTGATGCAACATATCAAGCACCGTCAAAGCCGCCAGACGTTCGGCACTGTCGCCATCGCAGTACAAGGCGTCCTTGCGAATGTCGAAATAGAAGGCCGATAAATCCTGGGTGGCAAAGTTGAAGATCGCCTGGAACACGCCCTGGAAATCAAATGCACGGTAGCCCAGGCGCACGGTTTGGTCTAGCTCGGCCATGCGATGCAGAACCCAACGTTCCAGCTCTGGCATATCAGCGGGTGCCACGGTTTTCGCCGCGTCAAACCCATCCAATGCCCCCAGCATAAAGCGCATGGTGTTGCGCAAACGGCGATAGCTGTCAGCCACACCTTTCAGGATTTCCGGGCCGATCCGTTGGTCGGCGGTGTAATCTGTCTGGGCCACCCAAAGACGCAGAATATCCGCGCCATATTGCTTGACCACAGTTTCTGGAACGATGGTGTTGCCCAAGGATTTTGACATCTTGACGCCCTTGGCGTCCAAGGTAAACCCATGTGTCACAACGTTTTTATAAGGCGCACGGCCTTTGGTACCACAGGCTTGCAACAAGGAAGAATGGAACCAACCACGGTGTTGATCGGTGCCTTCCATGTAAACATCCGCAATGCCGTCATGCGCACCATCTTCACGATCACGCAGAACAAACGCATGTGTGGACCCTGAATCAAACCACACGTCCAACACGTCAAACACTTGATTATAATCGTCAGGGTTCGCCGCATCACCGATGAAACGTTCCTTTGCGCCGTCCATGTACCAGCAATCAGCGCCCTCAGCATCGAACGCCTCAACGATACGTGCATTCACCGCAGGATCACGCAGCAGGTAATCCGCATCCGTCGGCAAGCTGCCTTTCTTGGTGAAACAGGTCAGCGGCACACCCCAGGCGCGTTGACGTGACAGCACCCAATCAGGGCGGTCCGAGATCATCGCATGCAGGCGATTGCGGCCCTTTTGCGGGGTCCATTTCACCAGTTTATCGATGGAATTCAGCGCACGTTCACGGATGGTCTCGCCCATCTCGTTCTGATCATCACCCACCGCACGATCCACAGCCGCAAACCATTGTGGCGTGTTGCGATAGATGATCGGCGCTTTGGAACGCCAGGAATGTGGGTAGCTGTGTTTGATCTTGCCACGGGCCAGCAGACCGCCGACTTCTGCCAGCTTATCGATCACGGTCTTGTTGGCGTTGCCTTCCTTGCCCTTGCGATCAAGGATGTATGTGCCGCCAAAGAACGGCAGATCCGCGCGGAAACCACCATCGTCCATGATGTTATAGGTGATGACCTGTTCCAACATACCCAGATCACGGTAGAGTTCAAATTCCTCCATCCCGTGGCTTGGCGCACAATGCACAAAACCCGTGCCTTCGGTGTCGGTCACAAAGTCAGCCGCGCGGAAATCACGGATGTCATCCCATTCGCCATTGCCACCTTCAGCGCCCGCAAGCGGGTGAGCCAACTTCAAATACTGCAGTTCATCTGAAGTCACATCGCAAGTACGCTCATATTGGTTTTCTTCCAAGCGCGCGCGTTTAAAAACATCGGCCGCTAGATTATCCGCCAGCAGGTACTTATCGCCAACATTGACCCAGCTTTCATCAGGTGTGTCAGTCACTTCGTACAACCCGTAGGCAATATCTTGACCATAAACGACCGCTTTGTTGGATGGGATTGTCCAAGGGGTCGTAGTCCAGATCACCACATGGGCATTACGAAACTTTTCAAATGCCTGTGTGAACAATCCAGTTTCATCATTGCCGGAAATGATCGGCATTTCCGAAGCTCTGTCCAGAAACTCAGCTTTAGCACCCTCAACAACCTTAAACTTCACCCAGATCGTGAAGCTTTCTTTGTCGTGATACTCAACCTCGGCCTCGGCTAGGGCGGTTTTCTCAACCGGGGACCACATGACAGGTTTAGAACCCTGATACAGCGTGCCGTTCATCAGGAATTTCTGGAATTCCGCAGCGATAACAGCTTCGGCGTGGTAATTCATGGTCAGGTAAGGATCGGCCCAATTGCCGGTGATGCCCAGACGTTTGAATTCTTCGCGCTGGATGTCGACCCAACCGTCGGCAAACTTGCGGCATTCCTGACGGAAATCAACGATATTGACCTCGTCTTTGTTTTTGCCCTTTTTGCGATATTGTTCTTCGATCTTCCATTCAATCGGCAGACCGTGACAATCCCAACCCGGCACGTAACGCGCGTCATGGCCCATCATCTGGTGGCTGCGCACGATCATGTCTTTGATGGTTTTGTTCAGCGCGTGCCCGATGTGCAAATGACCATTCGCATAGGGGGGGCCATCATGCAGGATAAATGGTGTGCGGTCTTTTTTGGCACGCAATTGATCATAGACGCCCAGCTTTTCCCAACGGGCCAGCCATTCGGGCTCACGTTTGGGCAGGCCTGCGCGCATCGGAAAATCGGTTTTCGGCAGGTTCAGAGTGTCTTTATAGTCAACAGTTTCAGTCGGCGTATCGGCGCACATGGCTGCGGTCCTTGATCTAGGAATTGGGGAAGATATGAGGGCGGCGCGCGCGTTGCATACGCCTTGTCCCGGCGGCTCGGATTAGTGGAGCGCCGGGCATATAATTCGAATAATAATCGCCATCATATGTCGCATAGGCGCCTTATAGGCCTGTGCTGCTCGGGCGTCCAGCGCGAAGGGGTAAATTTAGCGCAGGTTCCGGAGTTTTTCAAAAACTCCGGCCAAATTTCTTTGAAAGAAATTTGCAGCTCGCGTAGCGATAACTCACGACACATTTAAGGCATCAATATTATGAAGATTCTACACATCGGAATTGTTGGCGCGGGCGTTGCTGGTTTATGTGCCGCTGCAGGCCTTGCAAGGATCGGTCATCGCGTTCAAGTTTTTGATCAATTTGACACTCCTGCCCCCGTTGGTTCCGGTCTCATGATCCAGCCTGTCGGGCAATCAGTACTTGATATCATGGGGTGTCTGGGGCGTGCAAAAGATTTGGGTGCAACCATCAATGACATGCATGGCACCGTCGAAAAATATCCATGGCCCGTTTTAAATGTCGCATATGATCCTGACGGATTAACGGGCGAAACCGGCCTCGCAATGCCACGAAGCGCTTTGTTTCAGGTTCTCATGGATGCGGCATTAGCAGCCGGTGCGCAGTTACAGCCCGGCCATACGGTCACCAACCTAAACATCGACATCAACATCCCAGAAAAGCGCAGACTGACATTTGAGAACGGGAAGGAAAGCCAAAGTTTCGATCTGGTTATTGATGCTGCTGGTGCACGCTCGCCCATCAGCCCGATCACAGCGAAACCTTTGAAATACGGCGCACTTTGGGGATCGGTAGACTGGGTGGATGCCCCAGAAATTCCCGCGACACGTCTGACACAGCGGTATTTACAGGCGAAACATATGGCCGGCGTTCTGCCCTTGGGAACGCCACCGGGCAGCGACACCCCGAAAGCCGCAGTATTCTGGTCGATGAAACGCGATGACTTTCAGGTTTGGCAAGACGCTCCGATTGAAGATTGGCTAAATATGGTCAATCACATCTGACCCGAGGCCGCGCCGTTTTTCAACCAAATCACCCATCACGATCAAATGACACCGGCGTTTTATAGCCACGGCAGCCTGCGCAAATGGCACGCGCCCGGCTTGATCCACATCGGGGATGCCGCCCATTGCGCCAGCCCCCAACTTGGTCAAGGCGCCAATATGGCACTGCTGGATGCATGGGCTCTGGTCATGGCATTGGAACACTGCGACGACCTACCAACAGCCCTGCGCACGACGCAGAAAATGCGCATGCGCCACGTCATGCTTTACCAAACCATGAGTCGGTTTTTCACTTCCATGTATCAATCCGACAGCCGTATCTTACCCTTGATCCGTGATTGGATCCTTGCGCCTCCGGCCTCAATCCCCCTTATCAGACGGCAATTATCAAAGGTCGCATCAGGCGCGCTTGTGGCGCCGCTGCGAGATGGAATTATTACACGGCGGTAACGCAGTTCATCTGCGGCAAGTCACCTCAATGACACCGGGGCTAAACTTGGTATCTTCACGAAGACCAACACAGAGGCGACCATGTCCAATCCACTGCAACGCTTTCCGATCACGCCCGATGAAATAACACGCGTGATGACCCGGTTCTATGCCCGCATTCGGCTACATCCCGTGTTGGGGCCCGTTTTCAATGGGATCCTTGGCGATGATCGCGCGGTCTGGGGCGAACATGAAGATAAGATCGCAGGATTTTGGCGCAACGCACTTCTGCGTGAGCAAAGCTATTCCGGAAACCCTATGCAAGTGCATCTGGCCACGCCGCAAATCTTGGACGAACATTTCCCGCTGTGGCTGGACCTGTTTGAGGAGGTTTTGACAGCGGAACTGCCGCCGGAAACAGCAGCGGCCTGGGGCGCATTGGCCCATCGGATCGCACGCGGATTTCGCATGCGCATGTCTGAGGATCGCGCACCCAAAGATGCGCCACCTCAACTGTCATTTTAACAGAGTTAAGAACCGGCGTTCTCTGATCGTCCAAACAACCCGGCCAGGCCACGGCTTAGGATGTTGGTCACCCGTGGTGGTTTTTGGGTTACGAAGGGCATGGGGCGGCAGACCTCCATCGCGGCAATGCCCACGCGTGCAGTTAACGCGCCGTTCACGATGCCCTCGCCAAAGCGGCGCGAGAACTTCGACAAAACCGATCCCCCAGCGACCGAGCCGATCAAATCATCACCAACCGCCACCGCGCCCGTGGCCGCCAGATGGGTCAAGACAGATCGCATCAAACGCCAATTCCCCAAGCTTCCAGTGCGCCCGCCGTATAATTCAGCGATCCGACGGATCATGCGCAGGTTTGACACAAACGCGGTTAACACATCGGCAAAGGCCAATGGCACAAGAGCCGTGACCGTCGCCACATGCCGAGTCGCGGCTTCAACCTCGCGTTGGGCCGCTTGATCAATCGGGGCCAAAATTTCACGTTCTGCCAAGGCTAAATGTCCATCCACATCAAAGCTATCGGATTGTTTTTCCTGAAAATTCTGCAAAGCCCAAGACAGGGTTTCACGCCCCTGATACAAACGCGCCAAACGTTTCGTCAGTGCACGCGCTTGGGTCAAATCGCCATGTGCACGCAGCTGGAGGGCCTCGTCGTGAATACGATCAAGGCGCTTTAGACGCAAAAACCCCAAAAGCTCACGCAGGCAAATCAGCAGGATAACCCCTATCAACAGCACGGAAATTCCCAAGACAACCTGGCTAAGCACTGTGTTGCGCGCAATCAATGCCGTCACGATATCCCAGCCCCAAAGCCCAAGCGCCAACGAAATAAGCGTGCCCAATAGCCACCAAAACAAACGCGACAAGACAGATCGCCGTCGCCCCGCCAAGCGCACGATCTGTTCCATAGCAGCGCCCTGTCTCGTGCCATATTGATCAGGCACGGCGGGGGCATCCGATGGCGCAACGCGTGTCTCATCTGGCGCAATGTCAAACCGAACCGGGCCGCGGTGCGTTCTCTCTGTGTCAATCATTATTCTGATCCCCTGCACGATACATCTGAATATCCGGCAAACCTTCGTCATTGTCGCCATCCGTGCGCGCAACCTCACGAAACCCCGCGCGGGTGTAAAACCGAACCGCCGCTTGATTTTGTGCAAAACACCAGAGATGCAAGCCCGTTGGGTTCAAGCGCGCGGCATGGTCGATCAGCATCTTTCCCTGCCCCAGCCCGCGCGCATGTTTCGCCACATACAGACAATTCAACCAACCGTCTTTAGCGTCAATAAAACCCGCGACCGCATCATCACCTTGGCGCAGCACGCTGACACTGCCGCGCTTGATCAAGGATCGGACAAAGGTCTCGGTTTCGGGATGGGTCCAAAGTTCTGGCACCCATGGCGTCTCACGCACCCAATCGAGCAAAATATCCGCGCAAGCCCGTGCATCATCCGCATATCCCCGTTGAATTTCCGGCTGCATCTGCGCCTGCATAACCGCCATATTCATAAGCGGTCCCCAAGCAAAAACTGCGCAGCCTTATCAAGTCGGATATGCGGCGGGCCAGACCCTGGACGCATGGCATCCGGGGCGGGCAAAAACTGCATCGCATCAAATTCATGCGCCAGCCATTTGCGGTTTTGATCACGCGATTGCGCCAATAAAATTTGCGGGTCCGCAGGCAGGTCACCGGCGTAAAACAACGCCTCTTGGCCCGGTGCGCGCAGCCCGCGCACACAGTCAAGATCCGCACCATTTTGACGATGCGTTTCTTCCACGGTGGTCCGCAGGGCGGCGATCGACAAGGCTTCGGTTTGGGCGCCTGCGAAATCCGCCCGGTCGCGGGCATCACGCACAAGCGCTTCCATAATCGCGGTCAGGCGTGGATGCTGACTGTGATGCAAAAGATCGACGCGAGTTGCGGCAAATAGGATTTTCTCAACCCGTCTGCTGCCCCAAATCCACGACAGCAGGCCATTTCCGCCCGGCTTAAACACCTTCAAAATACCCGCCATCGCCTCGCGCATATCATCAACGGCGGCGGGGCCTTGATGGATGGCCCCCAGCGCGTCGACCAAGACAATCTGTCGGTCCACACCTGAGAAATGCGTTTGAAAGAACGGCTTTGCGACCTGGGATTTATAGGCTTCAAAGCGGCGCTCCATCTCGCGCCACAAGGATTTACGCGCGGGCCGCCGGCCATCAACCGCGGGCAAAGGTGCGAAGGACAATGCGGGCGCCCCTGCCAAATCACCGGGCATTAAGAAACGACCCGGCGTACACAGGGAATAGCCCGCCGCACGCGCATCAAACAGATGTTGGGTATATAGTGTCGCAAGTTCTTTCGCTTGGAGTTCCTCAAACTTTTCAGCCCCTCCAAGTGCTGTGGCACGCGCCAAGAATTCATCACCTTGGTCGCGTTGTTCCATCATGGCAAGGGTTTGGGCGCTCCAATCGCCATAGCTTTGTTCAAGCAGGGTCAAATCGGTCAACCATTCCCCGGGATAATCCATGATATCAAGATGCAGGGTCTTGGGACCAGACATGCGCCCCAAAATGCCACCGGGTTGAATGCGAAAAGACAGGCGCAATTTGGACACGGAAGCCGTGCCCTCTGGCCAATGCGGATCCGCCCCAGTCAGGGCCGCGAGACGATTTTCATAATCAAAACGGGGCACAGTGTCATCGGGATGGGGTTGCAACCAGGCGGCCAGAATACGCCCATCAGAGGCGCCGATCAGCTGACTCATCCGGCCACGATCCAAAAGATTGGCCACAAGGGACGTGATGAACACCGTCTTGCCCGCCCGCGACAGCCCCGTCACACCAAGACGCACAACCGGTTCAAACATGCCATTCACACGGTCGCCCGTGCGTTCAATTTCGCGGGTAATGCCCTCAGCGATACGTGTGATAACCAAACCGTGCTCCTGCCTGTTGATCCCAAGATAAGCACGCAGGCACGGGAATGCAAAAGCCAAGCGCAACCCCAAAGGCCTTCCCGTGATTGCAAAGGGCAAATTTGCACGCTAATTGGGGGCATGACCAAATATGCGCTTAAAATTGAATATGACGGAAAACCCTTTAATGGTTGGCAAAGACAGGCGGGTCACCCTTCTGTTCAGCAAACCATTGAGCAGGCTTTGGGGAAACTTGAGGATAATGTCCCCTCAATCGTTACAGCCGGTCGCACGGACACGGGTGTGCATGCTTTGGGACAGGTCGCGCATTGCGTTCTACAGAAAGCTTGGACGCCATTTAAACTATGTGGCGCGTTGAATTTCCACCTGAAGCCCAACCCCATTGCCATCACAGATGTGGTTGCCGTGCCGGATGATTTTTCCGCGCGTTTTTGGGCCGTTGAGCGTCAATATATCTTTCGCATTTTGAACCGCCGCGCCCCTGCGACGGCCAATCGTGGCCAAGTGTGGCAAGTCCCCTATCATCTTGATGTGGACGCCATGCGCGAAGCGGCGCAATACATGTTGGGGACCCATGATTTTACGGCGTTCCGCTCCGCCATGTGCCAAGGAAAATCCCCCATCAAAACCATGGACGAGGCCCGCATTGAAGAGGTTCAAACCTTCGAGGGCCGTGAACTTCAATGTCATTTTCGGGCGCGGTCTTTCCTGCACAACCAAATTCGATCCATTGTGGGCACACTTGAACGCGTCGGGTCTGGCCATTGGGCCCCAGAACGTTTCAAAGATGTTTTGGATTCGCGTGACCGTCACAAATGTGGGCCGGTTGCGGCCCCTCAAGGCTTGTATCTCAGCAAGGTGAAATACGAAATCGATCCGTTTGACACAGCCATCACCGCGGCCAATGAACAATAGTTAACGCCGCCGAACACGTATTTTACAAAAAACACTATACCTTAAGACGTTACGCTGCAAAACTGGCTTTAAACCCAGAAGGAGCGCAGATGCAGCATAGCAAAACCACCTCGTTGAACGCCCATTTCGGCCTTGAAATACATGATTACGACCTGCGCAAAGCCGCCCATGATGATGGCGAATTTGCACATTTACGGGATGCGTTTGATCGACATACGGCCCTGTTGTTTCGTGCCCAAGATTTTGGCGATGCCGATCATCTGGCATTGGCACGGCGCTTTGGCCCCATAGAAAACCGTGAAACAGACACGCTTGAGGAAGGTGATGCGTTCAAGATCTCTCAGGTCTCAAATGAAACTGCCGATGGCGGTGTCACGGGCGAGATGGATATGCACACATTGAACCTAAAGGCCAATTTCTTGTGGCATACAGATTCGATCTTTTTGCCAGTCCCTGCACTTGTGAATATCCTTATTGGTCGTGTGGTAACAGAAAGCGGCGGCCAGACGGAACTGGCCTCAACCCGGGCGGCTTGGGCCGCCATGCCCGATGACATCAAAAATCGCCTGAAAGACGCAACCATCTGGCACAAGTTAAGTCATTCTCGGGCACAAATTTCACCTGAGTTGGCCGAACTTCCAATGTTTCACAAATGGGATGATCAGCATTGGAAGGCACTGTGGCGCAACCCTGTCACCGGCGAAGATGCTTTGTATTTCGCATCCCATAGTTTCCGCGTGGATGGCCTGTCAGAGGCGGAAAGCAAAATTCTATTGGATCAGGCGATGGCGTTTTGTACCCAGAAAAAATTCACCTATTCGCATCAATGGCAGGAAGGTGACATTCTTATTTGGGATGAACGCGCTGCCCTGCACCGGGGTCAGCCTTGGGATTATACAAAACCGCGCACCCTTTCGAGCATCTGCACATCCGCCACGTCCGAAGATGGCCTGGACAGCATTCGAGTCTGATTAAACCCCCAGATTGCGGCGGATCACGCCCGGGTCTGCCGCCAATTCGGCCTGTGTTAGGGTCTCAAGGTTGCGGCCATTTTCGATGAAAACTGCCTTATCCGCCAAAGATAGAATTGCATCGACCCGCTGTTCAACCAGAACCACCGCCAGCCCCTGAGCACGCATAGTCCGAATAACATCTTGGATTTGTTCAACGACCGATGGTTGCAACCCCTCGCCCGGCTCATCCAACAGAAGAACTGCGGGATCAATCGCCAGCGCACGCGCCGTGGCCAACATCTGTTGCTCGCCCCCCGATAAAGTGCCCGCCTGCTGTTTCAAACGTTCGCGCAATCGGGGAAACAGCTCCAACACTTTTTCGCGCATTTCCAAACGCTTCTTGCCTTTGAAACTTCGCGCCATCAAGCCAACTTCGATGTTTTCGCCAACCGTCAACTCTGGAAACAAGCGACGCCCCTGAGGCACCAGCGCAATACGATGTTTCGGCGTGTCATGAGGGGGCAAGATACTAACGCAAGTGTCATTCAAATTGATGGCACCCGAGGTGGTCGGCAGCAGGCCCATTATCACCCGCATCAGGGTCGATTTCCCCGCACCATTGCGACCAAGCACGCATGTGATCTCGCCTGCCGCAGCGGTTATATTAAGGTCATACAGCACTTGCACTTTGCCGTAAGAGGCAGAAACACCTTGGATATCAAGCATCAAACACCCCCCAAATATGCGGCTTGAACAT
The DNA here is from genome assembly GCF_000812685.1 of Halocynthiibacter namhaensis. Classification (GTDB taxonomy): domain Bacteria; phylum Pseudomonadota; class Alphaproteobacteria; order Rhodobacterales; family Rhodobacteraceae; genus Halocynthiibacter; species Halocynthiibacter namhaensis. The sequence goes on along the minus strand of NZ_JWIF01000012.1, from coordinate 25,233 downwards.
CCGCATTTTCCCGGATCTCATCCGGGGTGCCCCGCGCCAGAACTTCACCGTGGTTCAGAACCGTCAAGCTGTCTGAGACCTCCATCACCACGTTCATATTGTGTTCAATCAACAAGATCGTCGTCTCGCCGCGCAGGTCGTTCACGAGGTTTTTGAAAGCTTCGACTTCCGGCAAGGCCAGGCCTTGGGTCGGTTCATCCAGGATAAAAAGTTCCGGGTTTTGCGCAAGCCCCATGCCGATTTCAAGCACGCGTTGATGGCCATAGGACAGATCCCCTGCAAGCTGATACGCCTGATCCACCATGCCAACCCGTTCCAACACGCCATCCACTTTTGCACGTACAGCCGCGCGATCACGACCTAAAATACGGCGTACCGCCAGCGCTACATTTTCGCGCACCGGCAATTTCGCGAACACCGATGTGATCTGAAACGTATAGGCAATCCCCAAGCTGATACGCTTATGGGCGGGCAGTCGCGTGACTTCGGCCCCATCGAACCACACCTGGCCACGTGTCGCAGGGATTCGCCCGGACAACATGCCAACAAAGGTTGATTTTCCGGCACCATTTGGGCCGATCAGAGCATGAACATCACCACGCGGCAGGGCGAAATCGATGTCTCGGTTTGCGTCAAGGCCGCCATAGGTTTTGGTCAAGCCTTTAGTCTCTAAGATATTCACGGCAGCCATGTGATCAACCTCCGACGGACTTCGCCCAAAATGCCTGCGGGCGCGAACAGGGCAAGTGCGACCAAAACAAACCCCGCGACCATCATGTTCCCGCCCGACCAATCGATGAGATAGAACATGAACAACGTCCCAACAAAGGGCCCAAGCGTTGTGCCCATGCCCCCCAACAGCACATAAAGCAGCGGAAAGATCGAATAAGGCACCGCCACAAATGCCGCCTGAGCTGAGCCAAACAACAAGCAATAAGCCGCGCCAGACAGACCCGAGATCGTGCCCGACATGATCACGGCCATCAGCTTGTGGCGCGTGATGTCATAGCCCAACATCCGCGCGCGTTCTTCGTTCTCTCGGATGGCGACAAGGCAGCGGCCAAAGGGCGTGCGCACCAGCCAACCGATGAAAAAGAGCACTGCGGAAAACAACAGAAGGGCTGCGAAATATCGGTTCTGTGCATCCGACAGATCAACGCCCAACAACGCGCGTGTGGCCTGAGGCAAAACAAACCCCTCGTCGCCGCGCGTATAGGTGCCAAACAGTAAAACCGCCAGATAACCGGCCTGGGCGAACATCAATGTGACGATCATGAAAGCGACGCCGGTTGTGCGCAGGGCAAGAAAACCCACGATCCCAGACACAACCAAGGCCGCAATAAGGCCCGCCAAAATTCCAGGCCCGGCAGAGACCCCGCCCAAATGCATCGCAAGGCCCAGGCCATACATACCCGCCCCAAAGAACAACGCATGTCCAAGGGACAGAAGCCCCGTGTAGCCAAACAGTAAATTATAGCCCATGGCGTAGATCGCAAAGACCATGATCCGCGCCAAGTTGCCCGCGTGATAGACCGGAAGGACAAACCAACAGATCACCAAAGCGGCGACCATGGCGGCGTGTAAAAGATGAATGCGTGAGATCTCTGACATCAGTGGGTGCCCTTCCCAAACAGGCCTTGTGGTCGGAACACCAAGACCATGGCGACCAATAGGGTTGCGATGATTTTGGCAAGCGTGGGCGAGAAGAAGACCGAAATGATCCCGTCACTCATGCCAATCAAAAGCGCGGCCAAAACTGTCCCGCGCAGACTGCCCAACCCACCGATGATCACAACGATAAAGGACAGCAAAAGTGGATCATGCCCCATCAAATAATAGGCTTGTTGCACAGGCACAATCAGCACCGCACCAAGGGCCGCAAGCGCCGCACCCAAGCCAAACGTCAGGGCATAAACACGTTCGACGGGGATGCCAAAAGCCGTTGCCATATCGCGATCTTGCTGGGTTGCGCGCATGACCAAGCCAATCTTGGTCCGCGTCATGATCACCCACAGGCCCATCAAAATCGCACAGGCCGCAAAGATGATGAACAGCTTGTAAGAATTCGTGGAAAGCCCCCAAGGATAATACATCTCAAACCCACTTTCGCCCCATTCGAACCAAGGCAATGCAATACGATGGCTAAACGGTGCCTCAACCGGTTGGGCATTCGGGCCAAAACCAATCAACGCCCCTTGTTGGATGATGTAAAGCAGGCCGATGGTGGCAACGATTGTGCGTTCAGGGTCATATTCCAGGCGCTTAAGAACCAGCCAATCCGCACTGGCCGCAAGCAGCCCGATGATCAAAGGCGCAAACACCACAGCGGCGATGAAACCAAGTGCTGGATGACCGCCAATGGCCGTGGAAATGAACCAGGCCGCGACGGCGCCAAGCATGAAAAATTCACCGTGGGCGACGTTGACAACGCGCATCACACCAAAGGTGAGCGAAAGCCCAACCGCCGTGAGCGCCAAAATCGCTGCCGTGATCGCCCCCTCAAGGGTGGCCAGCATAAGATGTGGACCAAATTCCATCTGTGTCTCTGCTTTTGTGGGGATAAATATGACAGGCCCAATGCTTTGGACCTGTCCGTTTTAAAGCCTATTAGAAGCTTTGCGTGGTGTAATCGACTTCATCTTCATAGAAGCCATCTTCAATCGCGGTCGTGTGTTTGACGTTCAAACGGCCCTCTTCCACTTGGGAAATATATTGATGGCCAAAGACCTGGTGGGTTTTGCCATTAAAGACCTTTGCCCCCTGGGGATGATCGTCAGAATGGGCCATGTCGGTCATGTCCTCAATCGCCTCGATCAGTTTCACGCGATCAGCCGGGCCTTGGTAACCAGCAGCTTCCATACCACGCTTGATGACATTCAACGTTTCCCAGCAACTGAACATATGCGCATAGGTCGACACATCTGCACTGTCTGACACGCTTGCCCCGTTTTCATCAATCCCGATGGCGGCGCGGTAGGTTTTGTCAAACTCGGTTTGATCCGCTTGCGCATAGCGCGGGTTGCCTTCCCAGAAATAGGTGCCTTCCAAGAATTCAAGGCCAGGCGATGACAGATCAACCGCTTCCAATGAATCGATAAAGCCGAAGATCTCCGGGCTGGATGGGCCAAAGAACTCACCCATTTCTTTCACAAATGTCAGAACCGCTGGGCCGACCATCACGTGATAGATGACTTCGGTTTCGCGGGGGATTTGTGGAAAATATTTGGTAAAGCTGGTCTCTGTCGGTGGGATCGCGATTTTTGCGACCACTTCGCCGCCCTGTGCCTCAATCGCTGCCGAGAAGAAATCACGGTGATCATGGCCAAAGGCGAAATCAGGGAAGATCATGGTGACCTTCTTACCCAGGTTATTCGCCACAAAGGGCGCCATCGCCTGAACTTGGCTTTTCACATCTGTAATACCGGGTTGCATGACATAGCGATTAAGCGCACCCGAAGCCACGTGATGCCCTTCCGAGCACACGAAATAAGGCAGTTTCAATTCGCCCGCCCGTGGGGCCGAACCGTAAACCACGTGGGAAAATAGCGTGCCAAACCCGATATCACATTCATGCTGGGTAGCGAATTTCTCGACCACCTCAGCGCCACGTTTCGGATCGGTGCCGTCATCCTCAATCACCAATTCCACCGGGCGCCCATTGATGCCCCCCATGTCGTTGATGCGCGCGACGGCGGCGTTTGACGTACGCTCGTACCAACGGCCATAAGCTGCACCAATACCGGTGCGGTGCAGTTGAAAACCTATCTTAATTGGCGCGGAACTCTGCGCCTGAGCAAAACCGGACAGGCCAGGTAGAACCGCTGGCGCAAGCGCTGCCCCACCCAGCAAACCTAATGTGCTGCGGCGTGAAATCGCTGTTTTCTTTGTGGAATTCATGGTGTAATCCCCCCGTAAGCTGGAATATGTCTCTGGCTTCTATGGCCGTTCATTGAGGTCAGTTTGTATGTATGCAAACGATCTGTCCAGAATTTTATTCAAAAATTATATTACACCCCTCGTGGGCTGGCCAATAACCACAGCCCCAGAAACGTGTAACCGATCATAAAGACAATCAGCGGAGCTTGGCTTTTGAGCGCCGTAATCCGGTTATTTGTTATCCCAAGCGCAAAGCTATGTGACAATAAAATTGCAAGCATATGCCCAATCACAATCGCACAAGATTGAACAACATAAATGTCCCGCACATAGGAAGGGCGATTGAAAAACCCGGTTGTTATATAAACTTCTGCATGATCGGCCGCATGTGAAAAGTGAAACATCTCAGTCACCGCGATCTTCAAATACTGTCCATTCACCAAGAAAGCCGTCAGGTAATGCGCGACATGATACCCAGCAGCAATAGGCAGCAGCGCCAAGGACATTACAGTAAAGAAATCTTGGAAATGCCCTGGCCGTGATGCCAAGCGCCACCCCAAGAAACAGATTGCTGAAAAACCAATCAGAAGCGTCAGTTGTGCCATGACAAAGCCCATGAGCATCGGCGCGACCACTTGTGATCGCCCCGGAAAAGCCAAGGGGTTCACCCCGATTTGCGACAACCACCAGAATGTCTCATTGATCCCATCATAGCTGCCCGCAGCCAACATCGCGATTGCAAAAACGGCCACAGATAGCATAGGGTTGTTCCCGCATTGTCCTCTGGGATGGAGGTCTTGGTGCAACTTATGTCCGGGCAATCCAATCCGCCCTCCGGCCATCGGTGACAAGCGAGCAAGCAACGCGAACAGAACCGTGAACCCTTCCCCTCGTGCCAACCACCCCGGCCCTTTCCACAACATCATCCCCAAATGAAACAGCCAATACAAACCTGAAAATACGGCCAAACGCGCGGGTGCATCCGGTGCTACATCCACCATGGCGAATAAATAAATCACGAGAAAGAAAACCAACGCGAACCAACAGGGCTTGCCGGTTTGATCTGTGCTTTCTTTTAGAAACAGCGCGACAAAGGCCCATGGGTTCATCCTTGACCAAACATCCCCAAAGATCATCTGCACTGCAGGTAAAATCAGCCAAAGCAACGTCCACAGATATAGGGGCATCAAGTTTTCAAGCGGATGCTGTTCGCCCAAAACACCTGCCAAGAATGCCGCGATGAACACCATCAGGCCAGCAGCGGGCATGATGAACCGCAGCCCCCCTATCCGGGGCAAATATATCTTGCGCGAGGCAAATAACCTTGCCGCGCCCGTGGGTGTTAGAAAGGCAGCAACCACCACCGACACCAAAACAGCGGACACACCAGCAACCGTGTAAAACCCGGTAGGCATGAGCAATACCAACGCACCTTCGGACACATGCGCCCAAGCGGTCACGGGCACAATCAGCAGCAACGCCACCAATGCCAAGCGATGTCGAACATCCATGAATCTCTCTCCCCATTGCATAAACTTAAGCACCGCTTTCACCCCATAGCAAGGAAGATGCGGGCTTGTACAAGTCAAAATTCATGTTAGCATGCTAACAAATATTCAGGGAGATAAGTCATGGCCGGCCCCACGAAAGAAAACACCACCATAGGAAAACTTGTCATTAAAAACATTGGCATGATCCTGTCTGGAAAAATGGAAGCCCCGATATATGATGGGGATTGTCTGGTTGCTGTTGATGGTAAGGTCCATGAATGGGGCTACGAGAAAGACATCGACTGTGAAGGTGCCGACATATTGGTTGACGCCCATGGCGTGACCTTGGCCCCTGGTTTGATCGACAGTCACATCCACCCGGTTGTCGGCGATTACACCCCCCGACAAAACCAATTGAACTGGATCGATTCCACCTTGCATGGCGGTGTCACGACCCTGATTTCAGCGGGTGAAGTTCATATGCCGGGCCGCCCCAAAGACATCGTCGGCCTTAAGGCGATGGCGATCGCGGCACAACGCTGGTACGATAATTTCCGCCCCTCAGGTATGAAGGTGCATGCGGGGGCGCCGGTTATTGAACACGGCATGGTCGAACAAGATTTCAAAGACATGGCGGATGCGGGCGTGAAACTGTTGGGCGAGGTCGGCCTCGGCACTGTGAAAGACGGTAAGACGGCAAAGCAAATGGTCGATTGGGCACGTAAATACGGAATTCAATCAACAATCCATACCGGCGGGCCTTCCATCCCGGGGTCGGGCTTAATCGACGCAGACATGGTTCTGGAAACAGGCACAGATGTGATCGGCCATATCAACGGCGGCCATTCCGCTCTGCCCGATGATCAAATCATGTGTCTCTGCGAAAGCTGCACAGCCGGCCTAGAGATCGTGCATAATGGCAATGAACGCGCTGCACTGCTGACCCTGAACACGGCACGTGAATTAAAGCAAATGGATCGAATTATTCTGGGCACCGATGGCCCTGCAGGTTCGGGCGTGCAACCGTTGGGGATCATGCGAATGATTGCCATGTTGTCGGCCCTTGGAAATATTCCTGCTGAGATCGCATTTTGCTTTGCCAATGGAAATACATCCCGCCAACGAGAATTGGATACGGGCCTCGTGGAGGTTGGAAAATGTGCTGATTTTGTGCTGATGGATCAGGCTCAGCATGCGCCAGGCAAAAACATGTTGGAATCCGTGCAACTCGGAAACCTTCCCGGCGTTGGAATGACCATCATCGACGGAAAAGTAACATCACACCGTTCGCGCAACACGCCCCCCGCCACACGTTTACCCGAGGTGGTCGGCTAAAATACATACGACTTAGATGCTATGGAGACGGCGTTTTTCAAAAACGCCGTAGAAATTTCTTTGAAAGAAATTTACCGCGCCTTACAGCATCTTTTTCAACAAGATCATAAGCTGCTCTGCTTCTGCATCACTTAGCGACTTCAGCGTTTCGGCAGTAATCTGCGTTCCGGTCTGCTTCAGCAGCGGGATCAGTGCTTCACCCGTCTCTGACAAAGTGATTTTTGTACGGCGGCGGTCTTCGGGATCTGGGGCCAACTCGATCAATCCCTTTCGCTTGAGACGATCTACGACCCCTTTGATTGTCGCAACATCCATCGCAGCCATCCGGCCCAATCGGTTCTGTGAACAGGTCCCAACCGAATGGATCCGCAACAATGCCGAAAACTGCGTCGGCGTTAAACCACCGGGCAAGATCCCCTGCGCGCATTCCTGAAAAATCGCGGTATGGCGCTGTGTGATCAGGCGTAAAACATAGCCAATCTGATCATCAAGCTGGTACCCATCTGTATACTGTGGTTCTTGCGCCATTGGACCTCCGATATCCGTCTGACGTTATTACACCAACAAATCTGTCTCGGAAAGAGCCGATCTTTCACCCCACGTCTAACATGCGTTTGCCGCGAAAATCATTGCGAATGTAACAAAAACAGCCTAACTCAACAAAAAGCGTAACAGATACTAAGCCGGAGTCCGCACCATGAGTGAAGCCGTTTCCTATGAAAACCACGGGCCAATTGCCATTTTATCCATCAACAACCCACCGGTGAATGCGCTTGGGTTGGCGGTGCGTCAAGGATTGAAGGCGGGGATTGAACGGGCCGAAAGTGACAACCACGCCTTAGTCGTCTTGATAATTGCATCAGGTCGCACATTCCCAGCTGGCGCTGATATCCGCGAATTTGGCAAACCTCCGGTTAACCCTTCTTTGCCCGACGTCGTTCGTCGCATTGAAGCTTGTTCAAAACCTGTCATCGCTGCCCTGCACGGAACGGCCCTTGGCGGAGGGTTTGAAGTCGCCTTGGCAGCCCATTACCGCATCGCAGATAAAACCGCACGCATTGGATTGCCCGAAGTGAATCTTGGCATTCTTCCCGGTGCAGGCGGCACCCAACGCACGACACGCATTGCAGGCGCAAAAGCCACACTTGATCTGGCCACCGGCGGCAAACCCATCGGCGCGGACAAAGCAAAAGCCTTGGGCCTGATTGACGTCATTTCTGGCGACGACTTGAAAGACGCCGCGATTGCTTACGCACATGAATTGATTGCGTCCAACGCCGCTCCGCGGCCTTCGGGTGCCCGCAGCGAAGGCCTTTTGAATGCCGCAGAAAATACCAAGGCCATTAACGATACCGCAGGCATTATAGCCAAGCGCGCGCGCGGCCAATTCGCGCCGTTCCGCATTGTTGAATGTGTCGACGCCGCGCTGACCCTGCCGATCGAAGATGGCCTTGCCTTTGAGCGTGAACAGTTTTTGAAATGCATGGAAACCCCGCAACGCCAAGGCATGATCCACGCCTTTTTTGCAGAGCGCAGCTGCACGAAAACCCCCGAAGCCTCCCGCGCGGCGCCCCGCCCCCTGAACCAGATCGCAGTGATCGGCGGCGGCACCATGGGTGCAGGCATCACGGTTGCGGCCTTAAACGCCGGCCTGCCCGTTGTGATGGTGGAACGTGACACTGAAAGCATCGCTCGTGGCCAAGCCAATGTTGAAAAAGTTTACGACGCCATGGTCAAGAAAGGCCGTATGGATGCGGCCACTAAAGCCAAACGTATGGCTCTGTACACACCCGCAACCGATTATGCGGCAATGTCTGACTCTGATCTCATTATCGAGGCCGTATTTGAAAACATTGAGGTCAAACAAGATGTCTTTCGTCAATTGGATCAAACCGCAAAGCCTGGTGCAGTGCTGGCGACAAACACCTCATATCTGGATGTAGACGCCATCGCCAACGTCACCTCACGCCCCCAGGATGTGATTGGTCTGCATTTCTTCTCGCCCGCCAATATCATGAAACTGTTGGAAATTGTCGTCCCTTCCAATCCTGCGGATGATGCTGTGGCGACGGGTTTTGCCTTGGCGAAAAAGCTGAAGAAAACCCCAGTTCGCGCCGCCAATCACGACGGCTTTATCGGCAACCGCATCTATAAAGCCTACGGTCTTTGCGCGACCTATATGATGGAAGACGGCGCATCGCCCTATGCCATCGACAAAGCGATTTATGATTTCGGCTATCCCATTGGCATCTTCCAGGTGCACGACCTTGCGGGCATGGATATTTCCTGGGCGAACCGTAAACGTTTGGCTGCAAACAGGAATCCGGCGGAGCGGTACAGTGCCGTGCAGGATAAACTGTGCGAGGCCGGGCATTTTGGCCAGAAAACCGGGCGGGGCATGTATGTTTACCCTGAGGGTATGCGCATGGGCGAAGAAAACCCCGATGTCTTGCAAGTGATTTCAGAAGAACAGGCCCGTCTTGGCATCAGCCCACGCGACTTCACCGCTGATGACATCATGCGCCGTTACATGGCGGCGATGGTGAATGAAGGCGCGAAGGTCCTGCAAGAAGGCGTGGCCCTGCGTCCATCCGACATCGACGTTGTGGCGCTTTATGGCTATGGTTTTCCGCGTTACCGTGGTGGGCCGATGAAATACGCTGACATGTATGGGCTGGACAATCTGCTGGCCGATCTGCGTGAATTCGAGGCCGAGGATGCGCATTTCTGGAAGCCTGCGCAATTGTTAGTTGACCTTGTCGCCAATGGCCGCTCTTTTGAGGATCTGAACAAAGACAGCTAACCTTCTGAAAGGATCTCCAATGCCCGCAAAAACCGCCATCATCACAGGTGCGGGCAGTGGCATTGGCCGTGCCTGTGCACAGATCCTATTAGACACAGGCTGGCATGTGGGACTGATTGGACGGCGCGAAGCAACATTGCATGAGACCGCACAGGGCTATGACAACGCATTGGTTTTGCCTTGTGACGTCACCTCTGAAACGGAGGTGGATGTCGCTTTTGATCAAGCCCAGACCACTTGGGGGCACCTTGACCTTCTGTTCAACAACGCGGGCAAGCTGACGCCGGGCAAGCCTCTGGATGAGATCAACATTGATGACTGGCGATCCATGGTGGACGTCAATCTGAACGGCGCATTTATCTGCGCGCGTAAGGCATTTGGCCTGATGCGCCATCAAACGCCCCAAGGCGGGCGCATCATCAACAATGGGTCGGTGTCCGCCCATGTGCCCCGCCCAGGCACCGCCCCCTATGCAGCCACCAAACACGCAATTTCCGGGCTGACCAAGACGATTTCCCTTGATGGGCGCGCCTTTAACATCGCCTGCGGACAGATTGACATCGGCAATGCCGCCACCGAAATGGTTGATCAAATACGCGCAGGCGTGTTGCAAGCGGATGGAAGCACCAAGGGCGAACCCGTCATGGAAGTCCCTGATATCGCCAAGGCATTCCTATATATGGCTGCGCTTCCCGAAGGTGCGAATGTGCAAAACATGACCGTCGTGGCCACCAACATGCCCTTTATTGGGCGCGGCTAGAAAGTTAAGTTACACCGGGCGCAAACCTAGGATTTCACGAGTTTGTGCGGGTGTCGCGATGGGCCGTTCGTATTTCTCGCAGAAATCTGCGGCACGTTTGATCAGCGCCGCATTGCTTGGGGCAAGCGTGTTCTTATCAAGGCGGATGTTATCTTCCAGACCCGCGCGCGTGTGACCACCCGCCGCAATCGCCCATTCATTCACCAAGACCTGTCCAGGCCCAACGCCGGCGGCACACCAAGGCGCGCCAGGTGCGCGGGTTTCCATCGTGTGGCGGTAGAAATCAAAGATTTCCTTATCCACGGGCATGGCGTTTTTCACACCCATCACGAACTGCACATAAAGCGTGCCAAACAGATTGCCCGCTTCATGGTGGCGAATGGCTTGCAGGATGTGAGACAGATCAAAAGCCTCGATTTCCGGCACGATCTCGTATTTCTGCATCTCAGACGACAGCCAAGTGATCAACTCGGGGGAATTTTCATAAACACGCGTCGGGAAGTTGTTCGATCCTACAGACAAAGACGCCATATCCGGGCGCAGGGGTAACATGCCACCACGGTCTTTGCCCGCACCAGAACGACCACCAGTTGAGAATTGGATCACAACACCAGGGCAATGTTTTTCCAGGCCTTCTTTGAGACGTGCAAAACGATCAGGATCAGAACTTGGCGTGCCATCTTCATTGCGCACATGGGCGTGAATGATTGATGCCCCCGCTTCCACCGCTGCATGGCTGCTTTCGACCTGTTCCGCCACAGTGATCGGCACGGCGGGATTGTCCGCTTGTGTCGGCACAGAGCCCGTAATCGCGCAGCACAGAATGCAGGGTTTGCCTGCGACTTGATTGACTTCGGACATGTGAACCCCTGTGGTTTTAGCGTGGATCTAACCTTATTTCCTCAAAGTCATACCTCTGATGTGGGGGCAGCTTCAAGCACCTTCCCTGAGATCAAAGCCTGAATATCCTGATCCGTAAATCCCCAGCCGCCCAGCGCGTGGGGCGCGTGTTTGTTTGCGTCAATTGGCGATGCAGAAATCGCACCCGGCGTGGCACTGAAACGCGGCGCCGGGGCAGGTTGCAACACATCATTTAGGGTTTCAAACACGCCACGCGCTTGGTTATGCGGGGCAGTTGCGGCCTCAGGCACCGACAACACAGGCGTCACGCAACCATCGGTATCCTGAAACCGATCAACCCAATGCTGCCGGGGGTGGCTTGCAAAAACACCGGAAAGCTTCGCAACACAGACGGCTTCGTTATCAGCCGTCGGGCGGGTCAAATCTGGGTCTAACAACAGATCAAGCCGTTCCAACAGGGTCTTGCGAAACGCCCCTTCAATCGCGCCAACCACGACATATTCACCATCAGCGCAAATATAAGTTCGATAGAAATGCCGCCCACCATCAAGGGGATTTTCACCCGCCGTATAATCTTGCTGGCCCATCGCATTAAGGCCGGACAACAGCGCAAACAAGCTGGCCGATCCATCGACAATCGCTGCATCCACGACCTGCCCTGCCCCACCTGCACGCGCTTGCATCACAGCTGCCAGAAGGCCCAGAACCATGAACATTGCACCACCGCCCATATCCCCTACAAGCGGCGGAATGCCCTGTGTGGCGGCACCGTCGCGGCCAAATAGAGACAAAGCCCCCGACAAGCCCAAGTAGTTCATATCATGTCCCGCCATCTGTGACATAGGGCCGGTTTGTCCCCACCCCGTCATGCGCACATAGGCAAGTTTCGGGTTAGCGTTCAGACAGATATCAGGCCCAAGACCCAGCTTTTCCATGGTGCCGGGGCGATAGGCTTCGATCACCGCATCGGCTTGCGAAACCAAACGTAAAACCGTGGCGCGACCTTGTTCTGACTTCAAATCAAGGCGAATCAAATCACGGGATCGATTGCACACCGCGGCCGCATCCATCGAAGACAGATCCAAACCATCCGCAAGCGCAGGATAGCCGCCGGGGCGATCAATGCGAATGATCTTCGCCCCTAAGTCGGCCAGCAACATCGCACCGTAGGGCGCAGGGCCGATGCCAGCAAATTCTACAATTTTCAGATGGGTCAGAGGCCCTTGTCGTTTGCTCACCGGTTTCACCATCAGTCCAAGGACGCCGCTATTTCACGGAAAATTGCAATGTTCTGCTGTGAAACACCGTCTTCGCGAAACTTGCGATCTGCCGCGTTCGACGCGATTACAACATCCCGTGCGGTGTCAATATAGATGTATTGCCCATAGACCCCGCGCGCCATGTATTCACCAGGTGCAGCCCCAACAGGGATCCACCATTGATAGCCATATCCGGTTTCACCCGCCTCGGTTGGTGCCGATGCGGTGGTTGATGCGGTGATCCATTCCTCTGGGACAATCTGCTGGTCATTCCATGTGCCACCATTGGCAAACATCAGGCCAAAACGCGCATAATCACGAGTCGTCATGTTAAGCCCGCCCAGCACAAAGGCCGTGCCATCCCCGTCGGTGACGTAATGCGGCATGGCCTCAAATCCCATGCGGGCGATGACTTTCTCAGACAGAAGATCTGCAACATCACGCCCTGTCGCGCCGCGTACAACCATGCCAATAATATGCGTATCAATAGAAACATATTGCCAAGTCTCGCCCGGCGTAAATTGACGTGTCTCAAGCCCGGCACTGAAGTCATCCAATGACCCACCCAGTGCGACTTCCCGACCCATCTTATTGATATCAGAGAAAAACGCGAGGTAATCCTCGTCAAATTCAACGCCGGACGCCATGTTTAACACGTTGCGGATCGTCGCCCCATCATAGGCAGAACCTTGTAAGGCGGGCACATATTGCGTGACCTGCGCGTCCAAATCAGGGATCGTGCCATCGTGATGTAAGATGCCAATCAACGCAGAAAGAAAACTTTTCGCAACCGACCATGAAATGCGTAGGTCATCCGCGCCCGTGCCAAGGTGATAGCTTTCGTGACGCAACGCACCGTCTTTCAAAACCACCAAGGCCGTGACATTGCGCGCCTCAATCCAAGGGGCAACCGCAGTAGGCAACACCATGTCAGCCCCGGGGGGAAGATCAGATACAGGCCCATCACCAATCGCCACATCGCGGGTTAGAAACGCTGCATTCATATGGCTGAAATTTTGAACGATCCGATCCTCATTGAACAGGGTCAGCACTGCCTGCAAACGCCCCAATTCTTCACGTTTCCAAATCCCCAAAACGACGGCAATCACCGCCAGACCCAAAACAACTTTCAACATCATTTTCAGAATTCGCTTCATAAAATATCCCCCTGCCCAAACAGAGACCACGTCAGGCCGCCGCTGACAATTCTAACGCAGGGTTACTTTGTGCAAAGTCCCACCGAGCCTAACGGTCATGGAAATTTAGCCACCCCAAAGACGTTTTGCTCTCTAGGTGCAAATGACAGGATTGAGCCCATAGGCCCGAGATCACCAAGGGGAAAGTCGGGTGGCGTAGTTAGGTGAATTATCCTAAGCCGAAATTCTTTTTGTTGCAGTAGTAAATTTTCCTACCTATTCTCCCAGCGTTTCAACCAACGGGAACATCACAACATGCGGAAAATTATTTCAATCTCTTTGTTTTCTGCCACTCTGCCGGCCTTGGCTGCTGCACAACACGCGCAAGAAATCATCACATTGCAATCTGAGGGGCAAGATTTTGTTGGCACATTGATGCTCCCCAGTGGCGACCCGGCCCCGGTTGTTTTACTTTTGCACGGGTTCACCGGATCAAGGGACGAATTAACTATTCCAAGCACAGAGCAAGGCGTGTTTGTCCACACGGCCAACAGCCTTGCGACAAATGGATACGCAAGCTTGCGTATTGATTTTCGAGGCTCAGGCGAGAGTACATCAGACTTCACATACGAAGCGACTACTTTTGAGGGCCAAGTCGCCGATGCTATGGCCGCTGTGGCGCACCTCAAGGCGTCTAACAAGGTGAATGGGGACGATATCCATGTGATCGGTTGGAGCCAGGGGGGGCTTGTTGCCTCGGCTGTCGCAGGTCGAAGCGGCAATCTTGACGCCGTCGCGCTCTGGCAGGCGGTTGGCGACGCGGACGCCTCTTATGGCGGGCTACTGAGTACTGAAACGCTGGACGCGGGCAAAGCCACCGCGCCGGATCAGACAATCACTGCGAAGTTGCCATGGGGTGCAGAAGTAATGCTGAATGGGGCATTTTTTGATGGAATCGAAGCCTTTGATCCAATGGCCGAAATTACGGCTTATTCAGGGCCACTATTTGTGTCTCAAGGAATGGCCGATACCACGGTGTTGCCAGAAATAGCTGCCGCATTTATTGCCGCACATGAGGGCCCAGAACAGCTTTGGTCCGCTGAAATGGATCACGTATTCAATGTTTTCGCAGAGACTGAAACCCTCGACTCCCTGATTGGCGCAACCCTGGCATTTTTCAAAGAAAACGAGGATTGACCTAACAAACTGCGCTCAAATGTTTGCCAATGGAATTGCATTTGAGTGCAGGCCTTAAGGTCGTTTTATCCGCATAGCGACTAGTGAAGCAGAACATCATGGCACACAAATTTAACTGAATTTATCCATCAATTTTTGCATGGGGCTGCGCGTATCCTCTGCCAAAGGCTTTGGCTGTGCGGTTGCGCCCTGCGGTGGCTTTTCTTTTAGCTCTTTCTTCGCTGCTGGCTTCATGCGCAGACCAATCGCGTTCATGAATTTTGCGCTGTCGCCTTCGGCCAAATGCGCAGCACCATCGGAACAGCCACGCAGAAGGTCATCCAACCAGACCTCATCCGCTTTGGCGAAATCATGCAAAACATAGCCGGACACGCGGTCTTTATGGCCCGGATGCCCAATGCCCATGCGCACGCGACGATAGGCATCGGTGATATGCTGATGCATGGATCGTAAGCCATTGTGCCCCGCATGTCCCCCACCAGTTTTGACCTTGATCCTGCCAGGTGCGAGGTCCAGTTCATCATGGAACACTGTCACATCTTTGGCACTCAATTTGTAAAACCTCATGGCCTCGCCCACGGATTGCCCCGACAGGTTCATGAAGGTTTCCGGTTTCAACATGACCACCTTTTCACGTCCCAAACGCCCCTCGGTCACTTGACCTTGGAACTTACGGCGCCAAGGCGCAAACCCGTGATCTGAGGCGATCTCATCCAACGCCATAAAGCCAATGTTATGGCGGTTACGGGCGTATTTCGTACCGGGGTTACCGAGGCCAACAAACAGCTGCATTGCGTTCTCCTGTGTTGAGGATGTTTTACGGGGTCTGTTGCCCCGCGACAAGCATCCGTTGCAATCCCCCGCTATCCCATTTGTTTGATTTTACCTTTCGTGCCCGTTGCTGTATCAGCCCGCCCAAAGGAGGCCTCAGCCCAATTTGATGAGGCGCCAGTTCGTCCAAAGGATCTCGCCGTGAAAAAACTCATCCTCATCGCCCACCTTGTCCTAATGTTCTTCGTCACGGCCTGTGGCGTCACCCCCGGCAGTAAGGATCCCGCTGATTTCAATGCAGAAATCGCGGCTTTGACCCAGGAAATCATTGCGCTGGACGCATCTATTGACCCGACTGAGGCCGCGCGCGCGGCGCGTATTTCGGTCGAATACCCCTTGCAGTTGCGCCAAGATTGGAACGTCACGGATTCCGCTATTGTCCATAATATTAAGGTCAATTCTGGTCGCCGCGAGATGGGCCTGTGTTACCAATGGGCGGATGCGCTGCAAGCCCGGCTTGCCCGTGAGGAGTTCCAAACCTTGGCCATGCACCGCGCCATTGCGAATGCGCAAACCCTGCGGCTTGAACACAGCACGGTCATTCTAAGTGCCGTTGGCGAGACGATGAACGAAGGTATTATACTTGACCCTTGGCGCTATGGCGGCACTTTGTTTTGGGCACCTTTACTGGAAGACACCCGATATACGTGGATCGCGCGCGAAAACGTCTTTGCTGAAAAGCGTCGTCGCGGTCAATTGTAAACACCGATCACAATCAAGGTAGGTCATCTGGCTGAGTCACTTATTTTCCCTCAATGACAGCAACACCGCCACTAGGACCAATGCCCCGCCAAACACCGTACGGCTGCCCGGCACTTCGGACAGTACCAAAAAGGCAAGGATTGGGGCCACGGGCACTTCCAAAGTGCTTAACAATGCCGCCTGCCCGGATGGAATATGCTTGGCCCCTTCCACAAGCGTGACCGATGCCACCGCGAAAACCAGGCCAAACCCGCTTAGGATCAAGATCTCATGTAATGGGATGGAAAACGGGTCACCCCACAGCATCGCGCAGGGCACAAGCAACAAAGATGACAAGGCCGAAGGCCCGGCCCCAGGTGTTGATGGGTATTTGCGATAGATCACCATCATCAGGGCTAAGGCCAGCGCCATGCAAAACGCTAACATATCCCCCCGAAAGCTTGCCCGGCCCAATGAACCCGACACAATAATGGCGACACCTCCAAGCGCCAGAACCGCCCCGCATACCACATGACGTGTCATGCGCTCGCCCATCCAGACCCAGGCGAATACGCCAGCTAACAAGGGCACAACCGCGTATATCAGCGATACATTCGCAATCGAGGTCAGTTTGAATGCCGCAATGAACGCTGATGTCCCAAGCGCGCCAATGACTGCAACGGAAAGCCCGCTGATGCCCATGAGCAAGAAGTTTTCACGAAGCCTTTGCCGATGACAAATCCAACATAGGGTAAACCCCGCCGAAAACACGCCGCGCCAAAAGATAATGTCCCAAGGTGCCGCGGCAACCCCTTTGGAAAACAGCCCAGCCGTGCTGAATGTGAGGGCCGAAATTACGACAAAGATAACCCCAAGTTTCTTACTGCTGTCCATCATATGCCCGCATGTGTGATGCCCCATGCAACATCTATAACAGTTGACGCATGTACCATGCTTCGGATATTTCCGAAGTATGGATAGAGAACCTCCCATGTCGCGCATTGGCGCGTTGATCGGCTCGCCTGCTCGCGCTTTGATGTTGACCGAGTTGTTTGACGGGCGCGCGTTGACCGCAACAGAATTGTCGGCCGTCGCCGGGGTGACCCCAGCAACCGCCAGCGAACATCTGGCGCAGTTGTTGTCCGGTGGGTTAGTCACGCGTGAGAAAAGCGGGCGACACATGTATTACCGCCTGGCCTCTCCTGAAATCGCAAGCGCATTAGAACAACTGGCCGTGCACACTACCCAAATCATACCCGGCCGATCCGTGTCCCGCCGCGTGCGAACGCCGATCCAGAACGCGCGCTTATGTTATGATCACATCGCGGGGCGCTTGGGCGTTGCGATCGCAGATGCGTTGGTCACCAAAGGCGCATTAATCATTTTGGACAGCGATTACGCCTTAACAGTCACGGGTGAGGATCTGTTTGAAACCTTAGGGATTGATGTCACCGCCCTGCGCAAATCCAAACGCATTTTCGCCCGCCAATGCTTGGATTGGAGCGAACGCCGTCATCACGTGTCCGGCGTCATTGGTGCCGCCCTTGCGGATCTGGCCTTTGATCAAGGGTGGATTATCCGCGATAGCGAGCGCCGCGTGGTGACCGTCACCCCAAAGGGCCTGCGCGAAATGAACAAACACTTTGGCCTGCAGTTCGTCACCGATGGTTCACAGATCAGAGCAAAGGTCACCGCCCAATGAAGCAGGCAAAGGCGCCTCGCCCATCCACAACAAAAAACGCGGCACCCAAAGGTACCGCGTTTCTTTATTCATTGATGTGCGAAGATTACTCTTCTGCAGCAGCTTCTTCAGCAACTTCTTCGCCTTCTTCGTTCTCAGAAGAACGCAGGCCGGAAGGTGCAGAGATGTTGCCGATCACGAAATCACGGTCGATGACGGATTTTGCGCCAGCAGGCAGTGTGATTGCTGAGATATTGATGGTGTCACCAACGTCAAGACCAGTCATATCAACGGTCAGAACATCAGGGATATCGCCAGCAGTTACGAGCAGTTCAACTTCGTTGCGAACAACCGTCAGAACGCCGCCTTTTTTGATGCCGGGTGCTTCTTCTTCGTTCACAAATTCAACTGGGATAAACAGTTTAACTTTGGAAGTCCGACGCAGGCGCATCAGGTCGATGTGTGTTGGCAGATCTTTAACAACGTCGCGCTGAACGCCACGGCAGATGACGCGTACGTCTTCCTGACCTTCAACCTTCAGGTTGAAAAGGGTCGAAAGGAAACGGCCTTCTTTAAGTTTCTTCAACAGCACGTTGAATGGGATTTGGATCGCAAGTGGGTCAGAACCACCACCGTAAACGATACCAGGAACAACGCCATCGCGACGTGCTTGACGAGCGGCGCCCTTGCCTGTCCCCGTGCGTTCTGCTGCGATAAGATCAGGAATCTGTCCAGCCATGTGTATTCTCCATATATATAATGTGGGACTCCTCCAAGGCTGTAGCCCCACGTGAAGTCGCGCGTATAGACGGATTCACATGGGTTTGAAAGTGGTTTTTCGTGTAGGTGGCCACCCAAGAGCGAATGGCGGAAACGTCAACACAA
Organism: Halocynthiibacter namhaensis; assembly: GCF_000812685.1. Classification (GTDB taxonomy): domain Bacteria; phylum Pseudomonadota; class Alphaproteobacteria; order Rhodobacterales; family Rhodobacteraceae; genus Halocynthiibacter; species Halocynthiibacter namhaensis. The sequence goes on along the minus strand of NZ_JWIF01000012.1, from coordinate 6,438 downwards.
AAACAGCCTGTATTTTCACTTTGGGAACCCAAGTCACCTTTAGGGCAGTCTCACGCATGTTTCATCCGCCTGGCCACGTCCGTCCAGCGCAACCAACCTTCCGAACATCACATAAATCACTGTATAGCAACGCATTACGACTGCCAGCTTGATCATGTATGTCGCGATAAACATGGCCACTCTCAGAAACCAAATCGGAATCGCTTCTACGTACCATAGCGGATCATAAGGCCCCCAAGGCGCAAGCGCTCCCAATGCAGAAACTCCGAGCAACAGAAACATCAACACTGTCACGAAGATTGATCGCGTGCGAAGCTCTAGCTGCTTGCCACAATCTGGGCAGGGGGTGTGATGCCCCACAAACTTCGCCACTGCCGACGCAATGAGACCTGATGTACGCGACAGTTGGGGCAAGTTCTCGTGAACATGGCTTCCTAGTTTCAAGCACCTCGGAGCAACCGAAGCTGGTCACATTATGACTGAGGGCAGTGCGGACGTGCAGAGTTGTCGCCACCGATAACGCAGGGGCCACGATCAACGTTGTTCTGAACCAATGGGTCGCCCAAGGTGGTCGTGGTAATTGCATCTGTCTGTGGGATAGCAGTCGAAACGCTTTCAGCCTGTTGTGTCGCCGTCGTTTCCGGTGATGTCGTCGTCTCGTGTTTGGAGAAACCGCCGCGCCAATCCGGGATCTCGACCCCAGCACAACCACCCAACGTCAGGGCCATTGCGCCCACCACTACTGTTTTCAAAATCGTCACACCGCTCACCTTTATTAATTATCTTGGGAATAAGCTTACGACGCTGTCCGCGCCCCGACAAGTGGGGACGCGGAAGCTCGCCAGGTCATGCCCAACGGCCCTCAAAGTCCTCCGGCACCAACACGACATTTTCATCGACATCATTAACGTCTCGATGTCCGCACAGCGCCATCGAGACATCCATTTCCTTGTGCAGCACCTCAAGCGCCTTGGTGACACCTTCTTCCCCCATCGCCCCAAGACCATAGATATAGGCCCGGCCGATCATCACGCCTTTGGCCCCCATCGCTAGGGCCTTTAAGATATCTTGCCCCGTGCGAATGCCGCTGTCCAAATGCACTTCGACCTTATCACCCACTGCGGCAACAATCGGGCGCAACATGCGGATGGAACTAAGAGCCCCATCCAACTGTCGCCCGCCGTGGTTGGAGACGATGATCGCATCAACCCCAAGGTCAGCCGCTTTCTTCGCGTCTTCCACATCCAGGATCCCCTTCAGGATCACCTTGCCATCCCACCAGTCGCGGATCTTGGCGATTTTTTCCCAGTTCAGGGTTAAATCGAAACGATCCCCCGTCCAGGCGGCAAGATCAGCAGGGTCTTTGATACCCTCGACATGACCAACAATATTACCAAACATCCGACGCTTCGTACCCAACATGCCAAGCCCCCAACGCCAGCGCGTCGCAAGGTCTGCAATGGATTTCGGCGTCAGTTTGGGCGGGGCCGACAGACCATTTTTCAGATCTTTATGGCGTTGCCCAAGGGTTTGCAGGTCAAGAGTGATCACCAAGGCCGAACATTGCGCTGCTTTGGCCCGCGCCAATAGGCTTTTGGTGAACGCATCATCGTTCATCGTATACAGCTGAAACCAAAACGGCGCCTGGGTATTGGCAGCTACATCTTCAATCGAGCAAATAGACATGGTCGATAATGTATAAGGCACACCAAATTTTTCCGCAGCTTTCGCGGCTTTTATCTCACCATCAGCATATTGCATTCCGGTCAGGCCAACGGGCGCAAGCGCCAAAGGCATCGCTACATCTTGGCCGATCAATTGGGTCTTGGTTGTGCGGTTCGACATATCCACGGCCACACGTTGACGCAGACGGATTTGTTCAAAATCAGAGCTGTTCTCGCGGAAGGTTTGTTCCGTCCAGGACCCGCTTTCCGCGTAATCGTAAAACATACGCGGCGCCCGTTTCTTATGCAGGCGCTTCAGGTCATCGATACAGGTGATCACGGGCATGGTGGCCTCCTTGGCGTGAATTGGTAAGGTTTCATTACCAAGCCACAACAGGCAACGCAACATTAGGCAAAAGAAAACCTCGCCGAAGCGAGGTCTTGACGAGCCCAACTAAGGGGAAGGCGCAGGATTCTATCGGGCTGCCCTCGATCAGGCGCGATGCGCTCCGTCAGCCAAGGTTTTGACAAATGCCAGAACATCCGCAGTGCTTTCGCCATCGCCGATTTTTTTGACAATCGCTGAACCAACAACCGCCCCATCAGCGATCGTTGCGATTGTCTCTGATTTCTCTGGGGTGTTGATGCCAAAACCCACGATCACCGGCAAATCTGTCTTGGATTTGATGCGCGCGACCTCTGGGCCAACGTCGCCTGCTTCGGCTTCGGCCGCGCCGGTCACACCTGTGACGGAAACGTAATACACAAAACCAGACGTGTTCTGCAAAACCGTGGGCAAGCGTTTGTCGTCAGTGGTTGGGGTCGCAAGGCGAATAAAGTTCAGACCCGCATTCTGCGCCGGAATACACAACTCACTGTCTTCTTCAGGTGGCAGATCCACAACGATCAAACCATCGATACCCGCCGCCTTTGCATCCGCCAGAAACGTATCAACGCCGCGCGAATAGATCGGATTATAATACCCCATCAAGACGATTGGGGTGGTGTCATCTTCCTTGCGAAACTCAGCGGCAAGATCCAATGTCTTTTGCAATGTCATGCCGCTTTCAAGCGCACGTTGACCGGCCAATTGAATGGTTGGGCCATCCGCCATGGGATCCGTGAAGGGCAAGCCCAGTTCGATGATATCGACACCGGCCGCTGGCAGACCTTTCACGATCTCAAGGGAAGCATCATAATCTGGGTCCCCCGCCATCACATAAGAAACGAAAGCTTTTTTACCTTCAGCTTTCAGCGCGGCGAATTTAGCATCAATACGGGTCATGAGCAGTCCTTTATCTCTTGCGAATGACTTGTGCTTGAAACTGGCACGAAGATCAATCCCAAGGTGCCATCCGCGTCTCTAAATCCGCGCCCCCTCCCGATTGTGCCTTATGATCCCAACACGGGATTGCTGTACCATGCCAAATGAAACCACTTCGGTCGCGTCGATATTGCACCCAATTGCACACAGAAGACACGACGCAGAAGCAGCATGCTTGCATGGCGGGCGATCCCGGCCTAGAAGCCAGTCAGAAACTGCAGCCAGGAGAATACGCATGGGCTTTAAAATGGGGATCGTCGGCCTTCCGAATGTCGGCAAATCAACGCTGTTTAACGCGCTGACAAAAACTGCCGCCGCCCAGGCTGCGAACTTTCCGTTCTGTACGATTGAACCCAATGTCGGCGAAGTTGCGGTGCCAGATGCGCGCCTTGATAAACTTGCCGCAATCGCCGGTTCCAAGCAGACCATTCCCACACGCATGACCTTCGTTGACATCGCGGGCCTGGTTAAGGGCGCGTCCCAAGGTGAAGGTCTGGGCAACCAATTCCTTGCCAACATTCGCGAGACCGATTCCATTGCGCATGTTCTGCGTTGCTTTGAAGATGGCGACGTGACCCATGTTGACGGCCGTGTTGATCCTGTTGCGGATGCAGAAGTCATCGAAACAGAATTGATGCTGGCGGATATGGAATCCATCGAAAAGCGCATGGCAAACCTTGTGCGTAAATTGAAGGGTGGCGACAAAGATGCCGCCCAACAAGAACGCCTGTTGCGCGCTGCACTGGCCCAGTTGGAAGAGGGCAAACCTGCCCGCACCGTTGAGATTGACGAGGATGACAAAAAGGCTTGGGGGCTTCTGCAACTTCTGACGTCAAAGCCGATCCTATACGTTTGTAACGTTGGCGAATCCGAGGCCGCAGAAGGTAATGAACATTCCGCACGTGTCGCAGAAATGGCTGCGGCCCAAGGTGCGGCACATGTTGTGATTTCCGCTCAGATTGAGGAAGAAATCTCCCAGCTTGAAGCCGAAGAATCCCAAATGTTCCTTGAAGAAATGGGCTTGGAAGAAGCCGGTCTCGACCGTTTGATCCGTGCGGGTTACGAATTGCTACACCTGCAAACCTATTTCACCGTCGGCCCGAAAGAAGCCCGCGCCTGGACAACAAAATCCGGCGCGACTGCCCCCCAAGCGGCAGGTGTCATCCACACCGATTTTGAACGTGGCTTCATCCGCGCAGAAACCGTGGCCTATGATGATTTCGTCGCCCACAATGGCGAATCCGGTGCAAAAGAAGCGGGTAAATTGCGCGTGGAAGGCAAAACTTACATCGTAAAAGACGGTGACGTGCTGCACTTCCTCTTCAACGCATAACCCTAAATACATACGTCGCGCCCCATCAGCCCGGACTGCACAGCCCCACATCGGGCGCGACGTTAATCCCGATTATCCTATTCAGGGCAATTTTGCCAAGCTTCAAAGTCTTCCTCGCTGTCCCAAATGACATGGTTGGAATACAGCATGTGATCCTCGCCCTCAGGGTCTCTGAGCAGGCGGAATTCACGGAACCCTTGCATTTCTGTCAAGCGACCTTTGTGGTTTTCGGATGTTTTCGAACTCTGCTTCTGCGCCTTCACGGATCCTAAAACGGTTAGCTCATGGCCAGTATTCCCTCGTCTAATTTAGGAAATCGATTGGCTGTGGAACGCTGGTATGTGTGGCGGCAATTTGCACCGTATCGGCTTGAGTGTCACGCATGAAAGGCCCTTTGTGGGGGGCTATTGAGCGTGACCATGCAGGCCGATGGGTGAGGTATCGCCGCCGAACTTAAGCCCAAAGTGGCGGTTCATTTCACGCAAGCCCTTTGGTGTCACATGCAGCACGCGCCGTTCCTTGGCGCGGGTGATCCAGCCTTGATCAAAGGCGAGATCGGCCAACGCGGCCCCGATGGCCCCAGACACATGATGCCTACGTTCGCTCCAGTCTAGGCATTGGCGGGCGAACACACGCTTGGATTTGCGCAAGGCGGTCACATCCATGCCCAAAGATACGAACAGATCCACACCCAGTTGCGTCAAAGCGTAATCGCTGTCCAGTACGATTAATATCCCTTTCGCGACCAATGCATCCGCGATCGCCACCCCTAAACGCCCGGCGATGTGGTCATAACAGAGGCGTGCGTTTTGGATGGGTGTCTGTTTGCGATAGCTCGTGACATCCTTGGGGGCGATCTGGGCGGTGTGTACGGCAAGCTGTTCCAATGCCTGCGCAATTTCAGGGGACGCCAGCCGATAATACATGTGTCGGCCGCTTTTCTCGCGGGTGACCAATCCACCCGATAACAACAACGCCAGATGCTCGCTTGCGGTCGGCTGAGACGCCGGCCACATTTGACAGCTCTGTCGCGGTTAACGCGCGCCCATCAAAGAGTTCAGTTAGTATCAAAGCGCGGACAGGGGATCCGATCAGCGCACCAATACGCGACATGGGAGGTTCATTTTCCATACTTCGGAAATATCCGAAGTATGGCGCATGCGTCAACTGTTATAGATGTCGCATGGGGAATCACACATGCAGGCATATGGTGGACAGCAGTAAGAAACTTGGGGCTAAGCGAGGAACAAATGACACGGTTACGGCCGTATTTCCCAAAGAGCCGAGGAAGGCTCGGGTTGATGATCGTCGCGTTTTGAGCGGCATTATATTCATCAATCGCAATGGTTTACGATGGTGCGATGCACCTGCAGAATATGGCCCACCAAAGACGTTGTACAATCGCTGGAAACGTTGGAGTGATCTTGGGGTCTTTGTGAACATCATGAATGGCCTGGCGGCCGAAGCACCTGACAACAAGACCATTTCTATGGACGCTACTTATCTCAAAGCACACCGTGCGGCTTCCAGTCTGCGACTTTAAAGGGGGGCGTCAAAGGCTGAGAGGCCAAACCAATGGCGGTATGAATACAAAACTGCACGCAGTTACCGACACCGCAGGACGGCCCATACGATTTGTCATGACTGCAGGACAAGTCAGTGACTACAAAGGTGCAGCCGCTTTGATTGATCTATTGCCCAAAGCCGAATTTCTGCTGGCAGATCGAGGGTATGATGCTGATTGGTTCCGTAAGGCATTGTCGAATAAAGATATTAAGCCCTGTATCCCAGGGCGAAAGTCACGCAAAAAACCTGTGAAATATGATAAGCGTCGATACAAACGGCGTAACCGTATTGAGCGTATGTTTGGTAAACTCAAAGATTGGAGGCGGATCTCCACTCGATATGATCGCGGCCCCAACGTATTTATGTCCGCAATTGCGCTCGCAGCTACCGTGCTGTTTTGGTTATGAGTCCTGAACCTACAAGAATCTGCTGATAAATTAGCATCAGACTGAACCAGACCGGGTTTATCGGAGACAGTTGAGTTCCTATTCTGCGGCGAGAGTAACAGTGTTCAGGCTGTCATAGAAGTTCCTTTCTGCATGTGCTGGAGC
>NZ_JWIF01000011.1 GCF_000812685.1 Halocynthiibacter namhaensis | reverse complement strand
TTGCTACGCAATGCCCTGCCGGGCAACGATCATCAGTTCAGGATCAATCGACGGACGCCCAGTTGAGCTATAAAACTGCGCCAGATGCGCACGCACGCCAGATAAATCAATGATACCGTCGATTGTCCGCAAGACATGATCTACAGGAACATGATCCTCGATAGAGAAGTCATAAAACAGAGCGCGTTGCGCTTCTTGCCTTGGTCCTAACATCTCAACAATCTCCCATCACAATGAGGGGATTGAATCAGTCAGGCCGTTCCAAATCAACAGGAGTTTTTCAACAGAATAAGAACTACGCGGTCATTTTCAATTTCATAGCGGGAGTGATCCTGCCGATGGCCATGTTGGGCCGGTCGTTGTTGTAAGTCCAGAGCCATTTCGGGGCGTTATAGTGCAGCCAGTAGACTTGCTGAAGCTGGATGCACAGATCGCATCAATTACTGGGCACAAAAGTCTCGAAATGGTGAAGGAATATTCAAAAGGTACAAGTCGAAAAGTGCTGGAAAAGCAAGCCGTAGCCAAACTTGAACAGAACAAAAAACAAACGTAAAAGTGGGAAACAAATTCTCAACTAGCAGTGCATTCTGCCTAGACGCCCCCCTTTATTGTGCATATTCATGGCATTGCAGTCTAATGGCCCCGTGGCTCAACTGGATAGAGCAGCCCCCTCCTAAGGGGCAGGTTACTGGTTCGAATCCAGTCGGGGTCACCAAAAACACCATTTGTGCCAAAAAAGGCAGAAGTCTGTGCAACCTGGCGTTGGATCTCTTGAATTCTGACCTATAGATCTTGTTTTTACATTCAAAATCAAAAGATTAACCTACATCTTTTCAATCATTAGCTTCCTTCCTGCGCTGACATATCCTGTTATTTGACAGATGGGTCTTGTTGCTCTCTTTGTCACGGCACAGGTTCCGGAACCTTTCATACCCATCAGCCTGCCAAACGCGGTGGGAGCTACCCGCAGCCCCTTCCTTCTTTACGGTTCGTTTGGCTGCGACATTTTCCCGTTGTTCTGGTGGAATCTTATCAAACGATCTACAAAGCGGAAAACTGACTTTTGAGCGGGAAAAGATGATGACCACGACAGCCCTAAACGACATGACCGCCCAGAAGCAGGAAGCAACCGCTTGGTTCCGCACCTTGAGGGATGAAATTGTTGGACGTTTCGAAGCGCTTGAAGACAGTCATGATAGCGGTCCGTTTTCGGATCAGTCGGCAGGCAAGTTTGAAATATCTGAAACCACGCGGAATGCGGAAGATGGGTCGGATGCCGGCGGTGGGCTGATGTCAGTGATGCGCGGAGGGCGCGTTTTTGAGAAGGTCGGCGTGAATATCTCAACCGTTTATGGAACATTGGGAGAGCGGGCCGTATCGGCAATGGCGGCGCGTAAAGACCTGCCTGGCATGAAAGATGATCCAAGATTTTGGGCGGCTGGAATTTCATTGGTTGCGCATATGCAAAACCCCTTATGCCCAGCGGTACATATGAATACACGTATGTTTTGGACGCCGCATGGGTGGTGGCTTGGGGGCGGTTCAGATTTGAACCCAGCCGTTGAATTCGACGAAGACACGTCGGACTTCCACGCGGTTCAAAAGGCCGCCTGCGACGCGCATAATTCTGACTATTACACACGATTTAAGGCCTGGGCTGACGAATATTTCTACGTGCCCCATCGCGGGCGTGCCCGAGGTGTGGGCGGCATTTTCTTTGATGATCACAACACCGGCGATTGGGGGCAGGATTTCTCGTTTCTCAAATCAGTTGGGCAGGCATTCCTACCCGCTTTTGTGCCATTGGTTGAACGTCGTCGCGGCACAGAATTCACGGAAGCGGACAAAGACACCCAACTTGTGCACCGCGGGTTATACGCGGAATACAATCTGGTTTGGGATCGCGGGACCAAGTTTGGCCTGGAAACCGGCCATGACGCCAATGCCGTGTTGATGAGCTTGCCACCGATGGCGAAATGGGTGTGATATTCGTGCTGGATACGCCCTAGATCGCACCACTTGACGCAATGCGTTCTTGGACCAATCCATTAAGATGCGATAGGTCTGAGCGTATGTCCGGGGCGTTGTTGCGATGTTCGGACAACATCTTCGCCGCTGTTTCCAACTGAGTATCCGCCGCACTTCGGGCAAGCCCACCTAAGAATTGCGATACATAATCCAACGTTTTTCCATCAGGGCTGCCGTCCAGAACCGTGGCGATATGGGCCAGATCATCCCGATAGGCAATGGGATCGGGCGTGATGTTACTGTCGTTCGTCGGCCTTGGGCCGGTGGGGCGGCGATCTATAGGCAGGCCAGACAAAATCTTGTTCTGAAATGCCGCAAGATTGTTGATGGGTTTGTCCAAGAAACCATCTGCACCAGCGTTATACGCAAGCGCTTCTGCCCCCGGGTCACCCGAGGTTCCAAGCACCAGATTTACGCGTGGCATGGCCGTATCCAGTTCTTGGATCAATTCTTCCCCCGATCCATCAGGCAAGCCAAGGTCAATGATAACAACGGAAGGACAATACACCTGAAGATGGCGGCGGGCAGAAGCCAAACAGTCGGCGCGCCGAATGCGCGCACCAGATCTCAAACACAGCAAACGCATGGCCTCGCAGGCAAAGCGGCTGTCTTCCACGACAAGTACGGTTAATCCGGCAAGTGGGCGTTCTGCGGTTGGCACCTGCGTGGCCATCAGGCTTTCTAGGTCGTCCATTCCCCTATCCTTTCACAATTATTGGGTCAAACGTCGGACGCGACCCAGTAAACATTAACTACCCCTTCAGTCTGGGTTGAGTCGGTGAACACCGCGTTAACAGAGCCATTAAAATCACATCGCATATTGCAAACACCGCGACAGAATGTGTCATCACGGATGCCCCAGAGAGCTTGCGCCAAAGCAGCGCCCCGGTCATAAGGTTTCAAACATACGGGAGAATACATCATGATCGGTCGTCTCAACCACGTGGCTATTGCTGTGCCAGATTTGGAAGCCGCCAGCGCGCAGTATAAAAACACTTTGGGTGCCAATGTCGGCGCCCCCCAGGACGAACCTGATCATGGGGTAACGGTGGTCTTTATTGAGCTGCCAAACACCAAGATTGAGCTGTTGTATCCTTTGGGCGAAAATTCCCCAATCAATGGTTTCCTTGAGAAAAATCCAGCGGGTGGCATTCACCATATTTGTTACGAAGTCGATGATATTCTTGTTGCACGCGACAAAATGAAGGCTGAAGGCGCACGGGTGCTTGGTTCGGGCGAACCCAAGATTGGGGCACATGGAAAACCCGTTTTATTCTTGCATCCCAAAGACTTCAACGGATGCCTTGTCGAATTGGAACAAGTCTAATGGCTGTTACGTCTGCGATCGTTTTATACGCTGTTCTATGGTTTTTGACCTTTCTATGTGTGCTGCCTGTGCGCCTGACGACGCAAGGGGACGAAGGCAAGGTTCTGCGTGGCACCCACGCCGGGGCGCCTGCAAACCCGCAACTTAAGAAGCGTGCCCTGATCACGACGGGGATCGCGGCTGTGGTTTGGGCATTTCTCTTTTGGATCATCGTCTGGGAGATCGTGACCGTGGCTGATGTTGATGTGTTCAACCGCCTAAACGCAACCCCCGAAGCACTGTCAGCGGATTAAGCCGGAAAGATGGATGCCACAAGATGTCCTGTAAAGTGACAAAGGGTTGATATGAAAACACTGATCATTGGCGGTGGCCTATCTGGTCTTGCCCTTGCGGATAGGCTTGAGGCCGCAGGGCATGACTATCTATTGGTTGAGGCCCGTGATCGTTTTGGCGGGCGCATCCAAACCCAATATCTAGACGACGGCTATTTTGATATGGGGCCCGCTTGGTTTTGGCCAGGACAGCCGCGCATTGCCGCCCTTATTGAACGCCTGGGCCTTGAGAAATTCGATCAGTTCAGTGCCGGGGATTTAACCTTTGAAGATCCGCATGGCCAAGTTCAACATGGGCGTGGGTTTTCATCAATGGAGGGCAGCTGGCGGCTGAAAGGCGGCCTGCAAGCACTGACCCAATCGCTGGCGGATCGCCTACCTGGTGATCGTAAGCTTCTAAATGCACAGGTCATTTCACTGACGGATGCGGATCAGGGCATCGTCGCACATCTGGCCAATGGCGACAGAATATCCGCAGATCAAGCGGTTCTCGCCCTGCCCCCACGCGTCGCCGCAGAGATCACTTTCACGCCTGACCTGCCATTGGCCGCACGGACGTCCATGCAACAGATCGCGACCTGGATGGCAGGTCAAGCCAAAGCCATTGCCGTATATGACACCCCCTTTTGGCGAGACGCAGGTTTGTCCGGTGATGCCACAAGTCGATTTGGCCCATTGGTTGAAATCCACGATGCCTCACCGGCTGAGGGTGGCCCCTTTGCGCTGTTCGGCTTTATCGGTATTCCGCCCCAATCGCGCAGGGATGAACCCCGTTTGCGCCAGCATATTCAGGCGCAACTCATACGTCTGTTTGGGCCGGATGCAGCTGCGCCCAAGCAGCTGTACATCAAAGACTGGGCCTTTGACCAAAACACATCAACCCAAGCCGACCTGGAACCGCTATATGCACATCCTGATTATGGATTGCCACAAGCGATGGCCCACCTATGGGACGGGAAAATCCGTTTCGCGGGAACCGAAGTCGCCGCCCAATTCGGAGGTTACATCGAAGGTGCATTGGAAGCCGCCGACGCAGCCTTCACGCAAGTGACGGCTTAAGCCATAGGCGCGGATGGAAAGACGTATCAGCCTAGATCAGCTTTGTGGCAAGCGGTGATATAAATGCGTGAATGTCGCAACGCCAAACACCGGGATCAACAGGCTTATGAACGGGAACAAAAGCGGTGCTGTCATGAGGCAACCTGCGAACCAAATCTCAAATCGGTGACGTTTGCGCAACGCATCTGCATCCATCGGGCTAAGGCGTCGTTCTGCCACCATGGTGAAATATTCGCGCGACAACAGATAACCGTTCAACCCAACCCAAATCAGCGGCGCGAATGGGGCAAGGAAAATGTAAAAGATCAGCGCAATAAGGTTTGCGATCACCATGACGGCCAGAAAGCGCGATGATTGCACGGCCATTTCTGCAAAGCTGCGGTGACGGACTTGGGGCAGATATGCATGGTGTTTTTCTTCCACCGCGTCGGCGACTTCGTCCAAAAATATGCCGGTGAACAGGGACGCGACCGGCACCATCAGGAAGACCGACAACCCCATCATCGCCACCAATGAGACCCAGGATAGAACTTCGTGGATGCCCCCAATTTCGCCGATCCAAGGCAGTGTAATTTGATCGGGTGTGACAAGGCTGAGAATTAAAACCAAGATCGCATAAAGCCCAAACAGCAAACCCAAGGCCAGCAAAATACCAAGGATGACCACACGGCGAAACTTTGGGTCCCCCGCCTGCGCAAGCGCTTTTGTAAAGTCAGAAAAAATCAATGTGAAGGCCTTTGAAATATATCATATCATGCAAGATATGGGGACGGACAGGACCTTAGACAAGGGCAGCCCAGCCCGATTGTCTTACCCCGATTGTCCCGGTCCGCCTGTCTCGCACGACCAAGATCGCGACCTGATTATGCGTACAGACGTATCAGCACCACAGCCCAGGCCACACCTGCCGCAAGTGCCGTGACGGCCACCCCCGCGCTGCCAAGGTCTTTGGCTTGTTTGGCGAGATCATGTTTCTCTTGGGTGATCAGATCGACACAACGTTCAATGGCAGTGTTAAACAGTTCCGCCGCGAGGACCAGAACACCCAATGCCAAGATAGCGGCGCGTTCCCCACCGGACAAAGGCAACCACAGCGCAAGGGGGGCTGAAATCGCATTGGCGACCAACCACTGCTTTAGGCTTTGTTCTTCTTGCCAGCAGTTCACCCAGCCTTCCCAAGACCAGATACAGCGCCATTTAAACCGATCCCATTGTGCTTTGAATTGGGCCTTCATGTCTTTTCCTTAAGATAATAGTTCACAGCATCCTGCACCCGACGAAATCGGTCTCCGCCCAGTTTTGTGCCGCCATACCAACGCGTTACAACAACAATATGGTTGCGCAGTTCTTCGCGTTCCAACATGCGCACGATCACCATGCCAGCACCGCTTTCCCCGTCATCGTTTTTCAGCGGCCCTTCATCCAGCAAACACGCCCATGTGTTATGGGTGGCTTTTGCGAATTTCTTCTGACGCTTAAGCTGTTTCAAAAATGCCAAGGCCTCGGGCTTAGAGGTCACTGCCCCGCCTGAAACTGCATATTTGCTGCCGCGATCATTTATGATGCCATCAAAAACTTCCATCTTGCAGGTGTATATCGCGCGTTTCAGAAGGGAAACCCCCTGTTCTTTGACGCCGCGCGATCGGTGGAAAATGACGTCTGGTTCCTCTGGCATTGTGCCCGGAAGGTCGCTATCTAAAATGTGAAAGCCAGTGTCAGTCAAGCCACATGACCACCAGCCAGACAGTCTAATCAAAAGGAAGATGAATGATGGATATTAAAGCTCTGGCACCGAATGCGGCTGTGATGGATTTTCTGCTGACCCGACGCTCTCGCCCTGTGCGCAGCCTAAAAGCACCGGTGCCAACACGCGATGAACTGGCACCAATCTTAACCGCAGCAGCACGCACGCCAGACCATAAAATGTTGGTCCCTTGGCGGTTTATCGTCTTGGAACGTCCGGCCCTTCAACGGCTTGCCCCTTTGGTTAAGACACATGGGACGGCCGCAGGTGTGGATGCACAGAAGGTCGAAAATATTTCGGGTTTCTTTGGCAATGCCAATTTGGTTGTCGCCGTGGTCTGCGCCTATAAAGACTGTGATGATTTCCCGCGTATTGAACAAGATTTATCCGCTGGTGCCGTCTGTATGGCCATGCTGAATGCGGCGCAGGCCTCTGGGTGGGGTGCGAATTGGCTGACCGGTTTTACAGCATTTCACAAAGGTTTTTTAGCTGAGGGTCTGGGCATCGAAGGCGATGATTATGTCGCAGGCTATATCCATATCGGAAGTGAAGGCGCGACACCACAAGACCGTAGACGCCCGGATATCGATGCCATTACCGATTGGGTTTCCAGCTAAACCCGACGCAACTTAGGCCATAGCAAGCACTTGCCTGTATGGTGTCACGAAAAGGGGCGATGCCTGCGCATCGCCCCAATCAATCTAGAAGCTCTCGGGACAAGCCCAAGGCAACAGCTTACCCCGCCTCAACCTCGGCGCGTTGCAGATCCCACATGCTGGCATAGCGACCAGACAGCGCAAGCAGTTCATCATGAGTGCCGCGTTCAGAAACAACACCGCCTTCCAGAACGATGATCTCATCCGCTTCCGAAACCGTTGACAGACGGTGGGCAATGGTGATCACCGTGCGCCCCTGCCCCATTTCGGACAGACTGGCCTGGATGTTGCTTTCAGTTTCCGTATCAAGCGCGGATGTGGCTTCGTCCAGCAACAGGATTGGTGGGTTCTTCAAAAGTGTGCGCGCAATGCCGACACGTTGTTTTTCACCACCGGACAGCTTTAAGCCACGTTCGCCGACCTGGGTGTCATAGCCTTCGGGAAGACTGCTGATGAAATCGTGAATTTTCGCAGCTTTCGCCGCCTCAATCACATCCGCGTGCGTCGCATCATCACGACCATAAGCAATGTTGTAACCCACTGTATCATTGAACAAAACAGTGTCCTGCGGCACAACACCGATCGCGTCATGCAGGCTTTTTTGTGTCACATCACGCACGTCTTGGCCATCGATCTTCAACGCCCCTTCATTGACGTCATAAAAACGGAACATCAAACGCCCGATTGTCGATTTTCCCGCACCGGATGGGCCAACAATTGCAAGGCTGCCGCCCGCAGGAACGGTCAGATCAAGGCCTTTCAAGATGGGGCGTTCATCGTGGTACCCAAAGTGGATATTTTCAAACCGAACCTCGCCGCCGGTCACATCCAAAGCCGCAGCATCAGGCTTATCCGTCACCTCAGCAGGTTGTTCCAACAGGCCAAACATTTCGCCCATATCAACGAGGGCTTGGCGGATCTCGCGATAGACCGTGCCGAGGAAGTTCAGGGGCAACGTGATCTGGATCATATAAGCGTTCACCATGACAAAATCGCCAACCGTCAGTTTGCCGCTTTCAACACCCATCGCCGCCATAACCATGACGATCACCAACCCGCCGGTGATTAGGAAAGCTTGGCCAAAGTTAAGAAAAGCCAAGGAATAGGCCGTCTTCAACGCCGCGACCTCATACCCGGCCATGGCGTTGTCATAACGCTTGGCTTCGCGGGCTTCCGCGCCGAAATATTTCACGGTTTCAAAGTTCAAAAGGCTGTCGATGGCCTTTTGGTTGGCGTCTGTATCTTGGTCGTTCATCTCTTTGCGGATCTTCACCCGCCATTCTGTCACTTTGAAGGTGAACCAAATGTAAATGCCGATGGTTCCGACAACCGCTGCAAGGTACCAAATGTCAAAAACCAGCCAAAGAATGATCGCGATGAAGAACAGTTCAATCGCCAAAGGGCCGATGGAAAACAACAGGAAGCGCAGAAGGAATTCAACGCCTTTGACGCCGCGTTCAACGATCCGGGATAGGCCGCCAGTCTTACGCGTTATGTGGTAACGCATTGAAAGTTCATGGATATGTTCAAACGTGCGCAATGCCAACATACGCAAAGCACGTTGCCCAACCCGGGCAAAGACCACATCGCGCAACTGTTGAAATCCGATGTTCATCAAACGCGCGACACCATATGCAACCGTCAGCCCCACCGCACCGATGGCCAGCAGCCAAGTTGCGCTGCCGCTTTCACCCGCCAGTGAATCCACCGCGGCTTTGTACAAAAAGGGCGTGCCAACTGCGATGACCTTCGACAGCAGCAGCATGATCATCGCAACGACAACCCGCTTTTTGACCCAATTTTGCCCATCCGGCCAAAGATAAGGAATAACCCGACGGATCGTCAGCCAACCACTGGACAGATTTTCAGAATCGGGGACTTCCCCCCCCAGAGACAATTGACGCATGATCGTGTTCTTTCGCTGCCGATAAGTTGCAAACCAGGCCAAATGCCCGGGCTGCCACGTTACGCCTGCCTGCCCCGAATGACCAGAGCGCTGTCTGCGCGTGGATGCACATATCACAATTTAATGATGCATCTGACGCAGACTGAACCCCGCGTCAGATGGGTCTTGCGGGGCCTACTGCCCGGGAACAGCCAAAACCTGCCCTGGATAGATCAAATTTGGGTCACGAATTTGGTCTTTATTCGCCTCGTAAAGATGCACAAACAACATGCCATCCCCAAGGTTATCCGTCGCAATGCCCCAAAGCGTAAAGCCTGGCTGCACGGTAACCACCTTTGGGCGACTTGGGGTGTTTGCTTGTGCGGTTTCAGACGCGGCTGAAGCAACGGTCAATGTGGTCTCGCTGTCGGTGCTGCTGGCGTCTGGCGCTGGATCATCACCGACCAACACCACATCTGCGATATTCTCTGATGCGGCATCGCTGCTCAGCGCAACCACATCGCCGCCCGAGGCAAGATTGGTCACAGTTTGCGTGGAAGGCACATCCGTGGTCGATGCATCAACCGCCGCCACTGTTACGTCCTGCGCCGCCTCAGAAACGGGGGCGACCGGAACATCCACACGGCCACCAACCGTGGCACCAACCGTGGCATCAACCGTATCACTTGTCGCCACGGTGACGGCTTGCTCAGCGGCGGTCTGGGATGCAATCACCACCGCGATGTCTTCGCGTTGGAACGGAATTTGCGCCCGCGACGTCACTTGCCCTTGATCGGACAGCTGATCAACCCGCAACACATATAAGCCGCTGTCAACATCTGGCAGAACCGTATTCCAAGTGAAATCTGGCGCGATCTTCGCCGTCACCAGCGGATCATTGTTGACATAAAGACGTACTGTCGCGCCAGCTTTGGTGCCCTGCCCAGCCAATAGAACCTCGCCCTCAGAACCGTATGAGACCGTGTCAATGCGCACCGAACCAGGGGCCGTCGCAGCCAACACCCGGATGCTATCGCCGTCAGCAACAACCATGCGGGATGTGGTATCTTCACTGTCTGTTGGCGCATCTGACTGTGCAACAAGTGTCGCTGCTTCTACAGCCTCTTCAACCTTATCTTCTGGTTCGTCCTGTGCGACCTCGGTGTCATCCAGGTCCGTCGCTTGCCCCCCCCCTACAGGTGTATCTGCACTTGCAACTGCGATTGGAGCAGTAAAGGGTTCAACGATCACCGATTGTTCCGACAGGGTTGTGACGTCAGACGCCGTGGTGCTGCGCAGGGACATCACGCGGGGCAGATCCGACGGGGTCACATCGAATAGGGCCACGAATTTCCCACTGTCATCAACCAAGGTTTGCGCGATGGCCTCACCTTCAAGCAGGATCTCCAGCTGGCCGGGTTCCGCTTCGCCCGCCACAAGAGCGTTGCCATCAGGGTCAATCCGCACCACATCAAAGATCGGTGCATTCATAACCACAGGCGCCTCCTCTACGGGATCCGCAGTTGCCGCATCGGTCACCGCAGCAGACGCTTCATCAACCAGGGTGGTCGCAGTGTCTGAGATCGGTTCAGCCGTGGCAGCTGTCGCGACTTCAGCATCGGTTGTGATCTCGGCTTCATCAGTCACTTGCGCCTCTGCGGCCGCAGAAACCGGGGCATCATCTACTGAAACTTCGGTGTTGGCCGTCGGTGTCATGGACTTCTGATACACGCCCCAACCAAAATAGCCCGCAAGCGCCAGCGCCGCAGCGCCAGCCGCACCCGCGGCACCGGACATTCCGCCGCCTGTACCCTGTGGTGTTTCTTCCGCCATGATTATTCCCCAATTGCCTTAAATCTTGCCCTGCACATAGCAACACAAGCTTGTCGTGGTTTTGTTGGATCCTACGGCGCGAACACAAATACAGACACCCACAACCGGGACTGTTGCAACCATAGCAAGCAGGGCGCGATGGGTCAAAACAAGCTTCGACTATTTTAAGCTTTAGTTAACTTAGTGCTTCCAGCCCTGAAGCATTCACGGCGCATGGCATTTCATCTTGCCAAAAATACTCACTCCAAGCCTTCAAAGAAGCACGCCTTTGGCATCATTATTTGACACCCGCAAAACCTGTATGACTTCCGCCATAACCGAGATCGCGATTTCAGCCGGGCTTTTCGCGCCAATATTCAAGCCCACAGGCCCATGAATGCGCGCAATGTCATCCGCCGTGAACCCACTTTCTTGCAACCGCTGCACGCGTTTGGCATGGGTGCGTTTAGACCCTAAGCATCCGATATAAAACACATCCCTGCGCAAGGCGGCTTCAATTGCGGGGTCATCAAGCTTTGCGTCATGAGTTAATGTCACCAAACCCGTGCGCGCATCTGGCTGTAATACCTCCATGGCCTCATCCGGCCAATCATCCACAATCATACGCCCCGCGAAGCGTGCTTCTGATCCAAACACCGGGCGCGGGTCAATAAGCGTGACGTCAAAACCGGCGGCCTCAGCCATGGGGACCAAATGCTGCGCGATATGCACTGCCCCCGTCACGATCAACCGCAAAGGCGGCAGATGAAGCGCCAAGAACCTATCCCCCAGGGCCCCAGATTTCCCCGCATTCCACAGCGAAACAGTTGCGGGCGACGCCTCGTGGACGATCTGATGTGCGCCATGCGTCAGGTCGATCTCGGATCCGACACTGCGACGCCCAGCCCGCGCGGTCACAAGTGCGCGCAGTTTGTCCGGGGTTAAACCGGGGCCATCGTTGATCACCGGCTCAACGATCACCCGAATTTGCCCGCCACAGGCCAAACCGACCTCAAAGGCGTTTTCATCTGACACGCCAAACGTCAAAACCCGGTGTTTTCCATCCAAAATCGCGTCTTGGGCCTCAAGGATCACCGCCCCCTCGACGCATCCTCCGGACACAGACCCCACCATGTCCCCCGATGATGAAATCGCAAGCTGGCTGCCCACGGGCCTTGGTGCCGATCCCCAGGTGTCCACCACTGTCGCCAATGCAACGCCTTCGCCCGCGTTCAAAAACGCCAGCGCGGCTTCCGGGATTTGATCGATGTCTTGAGATGTATTCATTGGGGGCTCCTTCAAGGTACTATGGAAAACCCAAGCCCGAATGACCAGCGCCTTGATCACTGAAACGGAAAAACCCACGAAGTTGCCTCCGTGGGGTCTCTGACGATCAATTCCGCCTATAAATTCCGCCTATAGATTCCGGCTGTATCTATTCGGCGGGAACCACGTCTGCTTTTTTCATCAAACGTTCCGGCAACATAAAGGCCACGATGATAAAGACCGCGCCCAACGCAATCCCCAGGATGTCCCCCGGGATCATGGTCAGCCCCTCATATTTCGCACCAGGAACGGTCCCAAGCGTCACTTTGCCACCGCCGACTTTATCCAGCAGGCCCATGTCTTTGGACCCAGGATAGGTCGCCATATATGCCGCAGCGCCCAAAAGCCCACCGCCAATAAAGGTCCATGCGTCCTTACGGCCAGCGGCCGCCCCCACAAGGCTTGTGCCCGGACAGAAACCCGACGCCGCCCAGCCAAGACCCAGCAACAGTCCGCCCACAAACACGCCGATATAGGCGGATTTCACGGACATATGCGCCACATCCACAAGGCCCAACATTTGCCCGCCAAACATCAACACCGACCCTGTACCAATGGCCAGAAGAATGGTTTTGGCCAAATGTAGATTGGTGAGGTTCAGCATTTTTCCAATCAAAGTTGGGTTGGCCGCACCGGTGCGATCAAGAACGACACCAAACGCGCCGCCGATGATCAAAGCAAGAAGAATAGATGTCATGGCTTAGGCCTCCTTCCGGAAAAGAATAATGGCTGTTGGGATGGCCGCCGCAAATGCGCCAGCGGTAAAAATATAGCCTGACAAAGCCGTTTGCATCATGCCGCTCATCATATGGCCCGAGGTACAGCCCCCCGCCAAGCGCGCGCCGTAAAGCACAACAAACCCTGCGGCGAAAGCGACGGCATAGCGTTTGATCACGCTGTCGCCGAAATTTGCCCGCCAAATCGCAGGCATGTTCCGTTCATCCGTGCCAATACCGCCGCGCAGATAGGCCGAAGCCGCCCCGCCAATCACCATCGCCAAAGCGAAAATAAAGCTATAGTTTAAAGGGTTGGCGATGTTCTTGGCATATTTCCCGCCAGATTTCGCGAGATATGCATTGGTCGAAGTGTAACTGCCGTCATCGGCCTGTGTCACTACACTGCTGTCCACCGCATTCCAGAGGATCCCGTCAAAGATCACAAATTGCGTGGAAACGCCGATGGGTTTTACCAAGAGCACCGCAAGGAAGAACACAAAGCCCAGCGCGAGGCCCCCTATTTTCCAGTTCAGGGTCATATCTGACCTCCTTCTTATTGTCTGATCCGGGCGAGTCGCATCTTATGCCCGGCTTTCGAAGGTCAAATACGCAACGGGTCGATCCAGTTCAGTGACAAAGTCACCCCAGCGCGAAATAGTGCAAAGCGGGCATTGCGGGCAACACGCCCAGCGCGGCCGGTATAAACTGCCCGATAAACGGCTTGCGCGGGTCCTATAGTTCTATGTTCTAACTGCCCGGGCGGCGAAACAATTGTTACGGGACGACCTGATGTCGACAAAAGCCACACCAGCGCGGTTCAAAAGTGTGGTGATGTAACCCGCCAGTTCCGCCACCAATGTGATCTGCCCCGTGCCATAGATGATGCGATCATCCGCGCTATAGGCTTTGACCAAGTAATCCGGGCTGTTTTGTAGAACCGGTGGCAAGGCGTCCCCCGACCAAGGCGTGCAGTCCTCTGCACAAAAGAACACAGGCCCGCATTCCGCATAGGGGTTCAACTGGCCAAAGGGGCGTGCCCCCGCGATCAACATCTCGGCGTCTTTGGCGATATAGTCCAAACAAGACCGGCATGGGTTGCCCCCACCATCAGACACCGCGTGTTCCGCAGTTTGGCCATTGTCATCCATTCCGCCTGCGCGCAGGTTCTTGACCCAATGCTGATCATAAGCTTGTATTTTAAACGACATATCATGTCTCCTGTTGTCATAGGGCGATCAAACATATCTGGGCCCGTCACCGCGACCCGGAAGATGCGCAATTACGGCTTATCCTGCATCGCCGCCATTAGACGCGCCTTTTCCCCGCCATCTTCAACGCGTGAAAGAGCCGTGATAAGCCCTTCAAAAGACGCGATATTATGCCCAGCGCGAAAGCTGCCAACATGGGGCAGCATCGCGCGGATGCCTTGGGCCTTGGCGGCAAACCCATCCCAACGCAGAAGCGGGTTCAGCCAGATCAAACGTTTGGCAGATAGGGACAAGCGCTGCATTTCGCGCGCCAGTTCCGAGGCATCCCCGCGATCCAACCCATCCGTAATCAACAGAACCACAGCCCCAGGCGCCAACAAACGCCGTGCCCAATCCTTGTTGAATGCATGTAAGGCATCCCCGATGCGCGTGCCGCCTTCCCAATCCTGTGCTTCTGCCCCCGCAAGCGCAAGCGCCTGATCCACATCACGGCTGCGCATATGTCGGGTGATATTGGTCAAACGCGTGCCAAAGGTCAGGCAATGGGCATTGATCTTTTCGCCATGGGAGGCATTTGAAATCGCATGGGTAAATTGCAACACCGCCCGCGAATACGGCGCCATAGACCCCGAGATATCGCAAAGCACCACCAGATCCGGCAGGCGCGTCTTGCGTTTCTTCATGGCCAGACGCCCGACATCACCCCCTTGGCGCAGGCTTTGACGCATGGTCGCGCGCCAATCCGCAATATCCCCACGCGGATGTGGTGCCCTGCGCCGGGTCACAAGCGGTTTCAACGGCATGCGCATGGCTGCGATCAGACGTTTCGCATCTGCCATTTCCGCTGTGGACATCTGTTCAAAATCAAGCTGCTTTAGACGTTCGCGATCCGATATCGTAAGGGTCGCGTCAAATTCGATCTCTGTGCCGCCGTCCTCAATATCAGGTACATCGCGATCCACACCATCAAGCAAGCCTTCGGCTGCGCGTTTCTCGGCAGGTTTTGCGGGTTTGTCTTCCTGGACCCCGCGCACCGATGGCAAAAGCATCGCCATCATATGTTCCACATACCGCGGATCACGCCAGAACATGCGAAAGCATTGGGCAAACAACACACGATCCTCGGGACGTGCCACAAAACACGCATGCAACGCCCAATAGAAATCCCCGCGCGACGTGAACCCCACGGCCTGCACAGCCTGCACGGCTTTCATCACAGCCCCCGGCCCCACAGACATCCCCGCCGCCCGCAACGCCCGCGCAAACCATGTGATATTCTCCACGAGGCGCGGATTTTCAGGAAGTGTCAGGGGGGATGCGGTGCTCATGAGCTGCCAATGGTGTAAAAACTGGCGATCAAGGATAGGATTCCGCATCCAACGGGTAAAAGTAAAAACCATCCCCACACATAGAGGGTTGCGAAACTTGCAAACCGATAGAGCGCGTTATTCAAAGCCAGAAATTGCTCTTTCAGATCATCCGTGAAATCCAGCTTCTCGGCCCTATCATCGTTTTCAAGGGCGTTGACCTGCGCTCGTGCAACATCAAGCATAAAGCTTTGGATAAAGTTATATGTATTAGCTGGCCCCAATCGCGCCATCGCTTGGGGTTTTCGACCTGTGATATTCCACCCTTTGTAGCTCACAAAATCTCCATACCAATGTACCAAGTGGCTAAATAAATTATACACAACAATACATCGCAGAGCCCAAATCAGATATCCGTCACTGAATTGAACACCAAAGATCTTCCCTTCGGGAATGGTCACCCATTCCATTGAGAATGCAAGCAATGTCACAGACACGATCAGAACAGTCCGCGACGACACACGTGTGGCCCTAGAAATTGCATCCTTGCCAAGAAAATTCATTCTGCAATCTCATTGCGCGCCTCATCCAAAATGCGCGTGGCCTCGGCCCCTTGCAGGCGGGTGATGTCGTCTTGGTATTTCAGGATCGCGCCCAGCGTGTCGGCGATCACATCGGGCGACAGGGACACCACATCCAAGGCCAGCAGGCATTTTGCCCAGTCAATGGTTTCGGCCACGCCGGGTTTCTTGAACAAATCCTCTGTGCGTAGGGTTTGCACGAACCGCACGATTTCGCGTGACAGATCGGCGGCGGCGGCGGGCACGCGGGCATTTAGGACGGCCAATTCGCGATCGAAATCTGGGTAATCCACCCAGTGATACAAGCAACGGCGCTTTAACGCGTCATGCACTTCACGGGTGCGGTTTGAGGTCACGATCACGATGGGGGGCTCAGGTGCTTTGATGGTGCCCAGTTCCGGCACGGTCACTTGGAAATCGGACAGAGCTTCCAGCAAGAAGGCCTCAAACGGGGCGTCTGTGCGATCAAGTTCGTCGATCAACAAAACGGGCGCGCCGCCCTCTTGCGGACTCATGGCGTCAAGTAAAGCGCGTTTCATCAGGTATTTATCCGAGAATAATTCACCCTCAAGCGCGTCGCGATCCATTCCACCGGCGGCTTCGGCTGTACGCACGGCGACCATTTGCGCGGCAAAGTTCCATTCATACACAGCACTGGCCGCATCCAGGCCCTCATAGCATTGCAGGCGGATCAATTTGCGGCCCAGTCCCGATGCGATGGCTTTGGCGATTTCGGTTTTACCAACCCCCGCCTCACCTTCCAAGAACAAGGGCCGCCCCAGTTTCAACGCCAAAAACGCAACCACGCCCAAGGCGCGATCACAGATATAACCCTGATCCCCCAGCATGGCTTGCAAAGCATCGGCGTTTTTAGGCAGGGCGACGGTATGGGGCATGGAAAAATCCTAAATCATTCCCCCGCATTGCTGCATGCGATCTTTCATCCGTCAAGGCAACAGTCACGTAAAACGAAAAAAGCCCCGCATTTCTGCGAGGCCGGTTCGTCGTGGTTTGTCGTCTTGTGCCTATGGTTCGGCGCAAAATTAGATGTAGTAACGGCCTACGAAAACAGCGCGTGCAATGTCTTCGCGGCGGATGCCAATGTCTGCCAATTCTTGGTCTGACTTGTTTTCCAAAGTGCGCACGGTGCGCATGCGGGATGCGCCCTCAGTGATCGCCATCAAGAATGAGCCAGTTGCGCGCAATGCGTTGGCGAAGAAAGATGTGGTCGGGCGGGCAGATGTGATTACGTGTGCCATGTCAAATATCCAGTTCAGCGTGCGGTTTGATGTTCGTTTGTCTGTTGGTAGCTATATGAACGTGGCAACATCGTTTGTGTACCACCCAATTGTGCAACCCCGCTGTGCACCCACTGCATGGCATGATGAATGGCTTTGAACCCCCGTGTCCCGCCCCAGACGCTTTTTGAACCGAACGCAGTTTCACAGCAGATTTTCACTAACTGCTTTCGGCATAAAACCCGCAGCCCCCGAACGAACAGGCCCCCATATGAAAAATCATAATTCTGATCAGCGAATCGATCAGATTTTCAATATGGAAGTCAGCGAATCATTGTGCTAAGAATTGATTAACAATCGTCACGTGCGCAAAGCGCGGGCATCTTCGAGGTTAAAATGGTATACAAAACGAGCGGTATTGACCGGTCGAGCTGCGTGTGTTTTCCGCAGACTGGCGGTGACGTGTGGGTCCAGACTGTGCCTGCGCTATTTGCGAATTCAACCATATATACTAGCCACGGAAATGGGCTGACATCCCACCATATTCCCATGGTGGACTGTGCCCAAAGCGTAGGCAATAAAACACTTAACGACGTCAGCGAACGCCAACTCACTTCGGTGGGTTTTCCTCTGGATCTCAACAAAGCCAGCATGTCTTTGACTGAGTTGGTGACCTGATATGGTACAATACACAGTCACAGCCTTTCGGTGGAGCGGAACCCACTACAACGCCACCTATAATACATCCTATACCGCAGTCATTGATGATGACGACCCCAACCTGAATGGGGCTTCAGACACCAACGAAACCGTTAGCATTAATGGCGGGGCATTTGGTGCGACTGCAGGCCCCCCTTATGACATCAATGTGTCATTTGTGGATACTGGCGGCACGTCACATGTTGAGACCTTCTATTTCTTCAACACCGGCGGCAATTGGTACTTTATTCCCGGGCCAGGATCGGCGTTCACTGTTGGTGCGTTTTTGGGTTCCTATCAAAGCCATACATCCACCCCGACATCCTATGCCACGATCGCCTGTTTTGTCCGCGGAACTATGATAGAAACAGACCGCGGCCTCATTCCTGTCGAGAACTTAAAAGCAGGTAGCAGGGTTTTGACCGCAGACGGCGTCTATAAAACACTGCGCATTCCAATGAACCGGAAGCTTTCAGCACAAGATCTGCGCGACAATCCCAAACTGGCACCAGTGCGTATCACCGCTGGTGCATTGGGGGATGGCATGCCGAAACGTGATCTTTTGGTGTCGCGTCAGCATCGGATGCTTGTGTCATCGAAAATATGTGAACGTATGTTTGGCAAGCCCGACGTGTTGATTGCGGCGATCAGGTTGACAGAGCTGCCCGGAATTTTCATTGAACCCACGGAAATGGACGTGGAATATTTCCACCTGCTCTTTGATCAACATGAAGTGATCTTTGCCGAAGGCGCACCAACGGAAAGCTTTTTCACTGGACCTGAAGCGATCAAATCGATGAACAGGAAGGCGCGTGAAGAAGTTTTGGCCATTTTCCCAGAAATATCCAACAAAGATTATACACAGAAGCCCGCGCGGCATATCCCGCATGGGAAGCTCCAGAAAACGCTTGTGGCCCGCCACCTGAAAAACAATCAACCCGCAATTCGCGCCGCTTAACCCAATGTCGATAGCGGCTTATTCTTTCAATTGAGGCACCAATGTGAGGCACCGTTTGCCCCCACATGAAACGGCCGACAACCAGGAGCTTACCCATGAAATATGTCTCAATTATAGCACTGACTGCGGCCCTGTCTGGATGCACCCCCGAGGAACCGAAACCTAACGCGGTAGGCACCGTGGGCATCGCCAATCCGGCGTCAGAATATTGTGTCAGCGTCGGTGGCCGTGTGGAAATCATGACTGAAACGGACGGGCAAGTTGGAAATTGCCATCTGCCCGATGGCAGCGTTGTTGAAGAATGGGCGTTGTTTCGGAAAAATAACACATAAATGCCACGGCTTTGATCCGTTCAGGGCCGCATCAACAGGTTGTTAACGCCACCAAACACTGGCGCGGGGCGGTAAGATTGTGTATGTCGCGCATATGACCGAGTCTTTCACAATCCGCCGCCCCGACGACTGGCATTTGCATCTGCGTGACGGCAGCATGTTGAACGCTGTCTTGCCTGAAACCACCCGCGATTTTGGTCGTGCGATCATCATGCCCAACCTTGTGCCCCCTGTTGTGACGGGCGCTCAGGCAGTGCAATACCGCGACCGCATTCTGGCCGCCCTGCCCGAGGGTGCAGATTTCAAACCGCTTATGACCCTGTATCTGACCGAAGACAGCGATCCCGCCGACATGCGCGCCGCTTTTGAAAGTGGGCTGATTTCCGCGGTGAAACTTTACCCGGCAGGTGCGACAACCAATTCCGCCTCTGGTGTTGCGAATTTCGACAAGGTCCGCCCCTGTCTTGAAATGATGGCTGAAACCGGCCTGCCCCTATGTGTGCATGGCGAAGTCACCGATGCAGAGATCGATATTTTTGATCGCGAAGCTGTGTTCATCGACCGCGTCCTTGACCCGATCCGCAAAGCCACCCCCGGCCTGCGCGTTGTCATGGAACATATCACCACCAAAGACGGTGTGGATTATGTCGGCAGCCAAGACGACATGGGCGCGACGATCACGACGCATCACCTGATCATCAACCGCAACCACATCTTGGTTGGCGGCATTAAACCCCATTACTATTGTCTGCCTGTTGCGAAACGCGAAAGCCATCGTCTGGCTTTGCGGGCGGCGGCGACCTCGGGCAATGGGAAATACTTCCTTGGCACCGACAGCGCGCCCCATACGGATGCGAATAAACTGTCGGCCTGTGGCTGTGCAGGGTGTTTCACCGCGACCAACACCATGCCGCTGCTGGCGCATGTGTTTGAGGAAGACAACGCCTTGAACCAGTTGGAGAAATTCGCATCATTGAACGGCCCAGCGTTTTACCGCATGGCCCCGAATGAGGCGACATTGACCCTGACAAAGGGCGATGTGAACAGCTTCCCAACCCATATCGAAACACCCGACGGCCCGGTCACCGTGTTTGACCCCGGCTTCCCTGTACATTGGCACGCGAGCGCATCATGATCCCATCCTCTTACCCCGATAAAACCACCATCGCCGAAATGACCGCGAAAATGTTGCTGGATATTGAGGCCGTGCATTTCAATGCGCGTGAGCCGTTTACGCTGGCCTCCGGCCTGCCCAGCCCGACCTATATCGACTGCCGCAAGCTGATTTCCTTTCCGCGTATTCGCTCTACCCTGATGGATTTTCTGACCTGCACCGTGATGCGCGATGCGGGGCTTGAGAATTACGACAACATCGCCGGTGGCGAAACGGCGGGCATTCCTTTTGCGGCTTTGGTTGCGGAACGCATGGCCCTGCCCATGACATATGTGCGTAAGAAACCAAAGGGTTACGGTCGAAACGCCCGCATTGAAGGGTTGATGTCCGAAGGTGAACGCGTGCTGTTGGTCGAAGATTTGACCACCGATGGCGGATCAAAACTGTCCTTTGTTGATGCGATCCGTGAAACAGGCGCAACCTGTGACCGCACCGCTGTGATTTTCTACTATGGTATCTTCCCCGAGACCGAGAAAACCCTGTCTGATCATGGTGTTGGCCTAAGCTATCTCTGCACTTGGCATGATGTTTTGAAAGTCGCCCGTGATGAAAAACGCTTTGACGAAGAAACCCTGTCTGAGGTCGAAAGCTTTCTCAATGATCCCCGCGGCTGGCAAGCCGCACGCGGCTGATCTCGCTACAAAAATCATTGCAAAAACTCACATTTCCTGTGGATAGTTTATCCGCAGGGAATCGTGTCACCGCCCGCAAATCTCGCGACACGCAAGACAAGACCCACAACATGTGGTAGGCTCATCCTTAATCCACAGGTTATCCACAGGGTTATCGCAGGTTTACTCCCAATTCTATCCACTTGGGGTCTGCGGATGGGTCTGATAGGGACAAAGGCCAGAGGGACAGAGAGACATTATGAACGAATTTGCACGCATCGGCGCGAGCGCTCCCGAATTGGAAGCGCAGACACAAGAAATTATGCCCCATAACATCGAGGCGGAACAGCAGCTTTTGGGTGCGCTTCTGACCAATAATGATGTCTATGATCGCGTGGCCTCTATCCTACAGCCCAGCCATTTCTTTGACCCCGTGCATGGGCGCATTTATGAAACCGCTGAGGCACGCATTCGCAAAAACGCCATTGCATCCCCGGTCACGCTGAAGGCGTTTCTTGAAAAAGATCCCGGCCTCGCGGAACTTGGTGGCCCTGCCTATCTGGTGAACCTTGCGGGTGCGTCGATTTCCGCCTTTGCGGCGCGTGATTATGCGCAATTGATCTATGATCTGGCGATCCGGCGCGAATTGATCGCAATTGGCCGCAACATTGCCGATAAGGCATCCACCGTTGATGTCGACAGCGAGCCATCCGAGCAAATCGTCGAAGCCGAACAGACGCTTTATTCCCTGTCTGAACAGGGCCAAACCGACAGTGGTTTTCAATCCTTCCTGTCCGCCGTGACCGAAGCCGTGAATTCCGCCAATGCCGCCTATCAACGTGGTGGTGGCCTTGCGGGGATCTCTACGGGCTTGATTGATTTGGATAAAAAGCTGGGCGGCTTGCACCCCTCTGACCTTTTGATCCTTGCGGGTCGCCCGTCTATGGGGAAGACATCGCTTGCGACCAACATCGCCTATAACGTGGCCAAAGCCTATAAAAAAGGCAAACTGACCGATGGGTCGATTGGTGCGGTTGAAGGCGGCGTGGTCGGGTTCTACAGCCTTGAGATGTCAGCCGAACAGCTGGCCGCGCGTATTCTGTCCGAGGCATCTGAGGTCCCCAGCCAGCAAATCCGTCGTGGTGACATGACAGAAGAAGAATTCCGTCGTTTTGTGGATGCCGCCAAAGAACTTGAGGCCTGCCCGCTGTTCATTGATGACACGCCTGCCCTGCCAATTTCGCAACTGGCCGCGCGCGCCCGTCGCTTGAAACGCACCCATGGGCTTGACCTGCTGGTCATCGACTATTTGCAGCTTTGTCGTGGCACGGCTGAAAACCGGGTGAACGAGATTTCCGAAATCACCATGGGCATGAAGGCGATCGCGAAGGAATTGAACATTCCTGTGATTGCCCTGTCCCAGCTTTCACGTCAGGTGGAAAACCGCGAAGACAAACGCCCGCAACTGTCTGACCTTCGTGAATCGGGCTCAATTGAGCAAGATGCCGATGTGGTTATGTTCGTGTATCGCGGCGAATATTATAAAGAACGTGAGAAACCAAATGATCACGAACTTGATAAAATCGCTGAGTGGCAAGAAGAAATGGAAGAACTTTACGGCAAGGCTGATGTGATCATCGGCAAGCAACGTCACGGCCCCATTGGCGATGTGCAACTGTCGTTCGAAGGCCAGTTCACGCGCTTTGGTAACCTTGTCAAACCTTGGCAGAACGACAGCGACGACCAAGGGTTCTGATTTGGCGAACACATTTCCATATCTCGTGGTGTTGGAACGCCACGACTTCCACCGCCGGAAACGCTTTGAAGGATAGCCATGGGGTATTGTCTTAACCGACGTGCCCCCGAAGCTTCCGACACTCAAAGCGAAAGATATGAAATGACTGAATTTTCCGAAATTCCGGTGATCGACATCACCGGTCTGACCGATACGCCATCCGATGATCTGGTGGCGCAATTCCGCAAAGCTTACGGCGAAACCGGCTTTGGCTATATCACAGGCCACGGCATCGATCAGGATCTGATTGACGCGGTTTTTGAGGCCTCGGCCCAATTCCACGCCCTGCCCACCGCACAAAAACAGGCGCTTGCCCTGAACACTGGTCACCGTGGGTATATTGCGATCAACACCTCAACGGATGTGAATTCCGCCCACGCGAAGGTCACAAAACCCAACCAATCCGCAAGCCTGATGATGCTGCGCGAAGACGCGGTGCAGGATCCTTATGTTTACCTGTCCGGCCCCAATCAATGGCCCGATCTGGACGGTTTCCGCGATTTGATGCTGCGCTATAAGGCGGAGATGTCTGACCTTGGACGTCGCCTGATGCGCCTGGCGGTTCTGGCAGCGGGCGCGGATCCCGAACCGGTTTTGCGTGACGGGTTTGACACCCCCACCACCTGGCTGCGCCTGCTCCATTATCCACCCACCGATCCCCTTGGGCCCGATGATCTTTTCGGTTCCGCCCCCCATAATGATTTCGGCTGTCTGACGCTTCTGGCACAGGACGGGATCGGTGGTTTGCAGGTCAAAACACCTGCGGGCAATTGGGTGGATGCGCCAAAGATCGACGGCAGCTTTGTGGTCAATGTGGGTGACATGCTGCACCGCATGTCCAATGGACGCCTGCTGTCAACGCCGCATCGCGTGATCAACCGGTCGGGCCGCGAACGGTATTCCGTGCCCTTCTTCTTTGACCCAAACGTCAGCTATGACATCGCGCCCTTGCCCGGCACCGGCGACGCCCAGTTTGAAACGCAAACCTTCGGGGATTTCTTGCGCAGCGAGTTGGAAGCCGGGTATGAGGCCCATAAAGCGGAAACCACCTGACCTAAGCAACGCAGGCAGCCGAAATCGACTGCCTGCACCCTGTTATTTATCTTCCGTTTGACGCCGGAACGGATACATAAACTGTTTCCAGAACCCCTTTGGCATCTTCTTCCCCATGACGCCGTATTTCTTCGGCCAGGTGCCATCTTCTGGCATGTGATGCGTTCCAAAAAGCCAGTCATACAGCGGGAAATGAATTGAGAAATTCACGTCAATCGCCGCACGTTCCTTGCCATGATGCCAGTGATGAAATCTGGGCGTGACCAAAAACCGTTCAACCGATTTCAGGTTCCACCCGATATTGGCATGCACAAATGAAGAATAGAAATACACAACCAAAACATAGGCTTGGATTGCTTCTGGTTTAAACCCAAGGGTGAACATCGGCACGGCGGTCAAGCCACGCAGCACCCCGATTTCTAAGAAATGCATCCGCGCACCCGCAAGCCAATCCATATTTTCGGCAGAATGATGCACCGCGTGAAATTTCCACAACCAAGGAATTTTATGGAACATCCGGTGCACCCAATATTGCACAAAATCAGTCACGATCATGATCAAAAAGACCTGTAACACAAAAGGCAGCGTGAAAATATAGGACCGAATATCCGTCAGATCAAACGCGTCATTCACGAAAGGTCAGGAATGTCAGGATCTGCACCAGCAGCGAGCTGACCAAATAATAGAACAGATCCTCACGCCATTCCCCACGCAGCACCGTTTGTTCCGAGAGATGCGGGAAAAAACGTTCAAGCGGCACAAAGACAAAACCGACGAACAACACATTGATAACAAAGTAATCCAGCCCGAAATACAGGCTTTGCCCGGCACCGCCTTCAGTGGGCGTCGCCCCGGTTCCGATCAGGGATGCCGTGATCACAAGCGCCAAGGCCGTCCAACCCAAAACCTTATTGCGGCTCAATAAGATAGACAGCAGCGACAGAACATAACCGATCAGTAAAATACTATTCAACGCAACAGTCACATAGCCGCTGTTATGAATGACGCTTAGTTCTGGCATCGTTAATGTCGCGGGGAAAGAACGGATGAACACCAAAAACAATCCCGCGATCCCGGCCAAAAGCGCCCCACCGCCGGACAACCAGCCACTGCCCAAGGGGCGTTTTTCACGCGGTTTTTCCAACTCACGCCGGATATTCTCTAATAACTTCAAACTCTGAACTCCTGTATTCCAAATATGTTGAAAACCCCGCGCAAAAGCACAAATAATCGCCGGTTTCCAAATCACAGCTATAGTACCTCTTGACCTCAGTTTCCAGACCAGCAAAACAGCGATATGGGCACAGGAATTCTTACGATTGACCCGGATTCGCTGGCGAAAAACTGGCAGGCGCTGAACGGGATGAGCAGCCAGGCGGTGGAAACCACCGCCGTGGTTAAGGCTGATGGCTATGGGCTGGGCGCGGGCAATGTCGCGCGTCGGTTGATGCGCGAAGGCGTGACCAAGTTCTTTGTCGCCACCACCGAGGAAGGTGTCGCCCTGCGCAGGGACACCGGAGACGCGCCAAACATCTATATCCTGTCCGGGCATATGTTGGGCGACACGGATATGCTGCGCGATGCGCGCCTGACGCCAATGTTGAATTCTCTCGATCAAATAACACGCCATTTCGCATCCCTGCCCGCAGCACCCTTTGGCGTGCAATTGGACAGCGGTATGAACCGATTGGGGCTAGAGCCCGCTGACTGGACCGCCCTCAAATCAGAAGTCCTCGCCCGCGGTCCCGTTCTGTTGATGTCTCACCTCGCCTGTTCCGACACCCCCGAAAACCCACAGAACGCCGAACAACTTGCCTGTTTTCGCGCAATGACCGATGGCGTGGATGTGCCACGCTCGCTTGCGGCGACCGGGGGCATTCTGCTGGGCGCGGATTATCACTTTGATCTGGTCCGGCCCGGCGTTGGCCTTTATGGCGGCCTGCCCTTCCGTGATGCGTCCCCCGTCGTGCAGCTGTCTTTGCCGATCATCCAAACCCGTGACGTTCAGCCGGGCGAATATGTTGGATATGGCAATGGCTGGAAGGCTGACAAACCCACCAAGGTTGCCACCCTCGCCGCAGGATATGCCGACGGCCTGATCCGTGCGATGGGTGGGCAATCCACACAGGTTTTCGCCGCTGCCACCCCCTGCGAAATTCTCGGGCGTGTGTCCATGGACATGTTGACCGTGGATGTGACGCATTTGGAAAACATCCCAGAAAGCCTTGATATCCTGTGCGATCATCAAACCATTGATGATCTGGCTGACAAAGCCGGAACGATCGGATATGAAATCCTGACCAACCTTGGCGCACGTTACACCCGCCACCTCAAGGAAGAGACCCAATGATGAGTCCCACAGCAGCCCTCGCCGCCATTGGCCGGCCAGCCCTTGCGCTTTTGGCCGCAATCGGGCGTTTGGCACTGTTTGTCTTCGACACGATCAGCCATTTGTTTCGCCCGCCGTTTTACTTGAAAGAACTGCGCGACGCGCTGGTGTCTATCGGGTATTTCTCGCTTCCCGTGGTGGGCCTCACGGCCTTCTTCACCGGTGGTGCATTGGCCCTGCAAATCTATTCCGGTGGGGCGCGTTTCAACGCCGAAGCCGTGGTGCCACAGATCGTCGCCATCGGCATGGTCCGCGAACTTGGGCCTGTCTTGGCGGGCTTGATGATTGCCGCCCGCGTGACATCATCCATCGCCGCTGAAATCGCCACGATGAAAGTGACGGAACAGATCGACGCGCTTGTCACCCTGTCCACAAACCCAATGAAATACCTGACATTGCCCCGCGTCTTGGCAGCCACAATTGCTGGCCCAATCCTTGTGGGCGTCGCAGACATCATCGGCATCTTTGGCGGCTATACTGTGGCCACTGGCCGGCTTGGATTTAACACCGCCGCTTACCTGCAAAACACCGTCAACTTCATTGAGTTCACGGACATCACATCTTCCTTGGTCAAAGGCGCGGCCTTCGGCTTTATCGCCGCTGTGATGGGCTGTTATTACGGCATGAATTCCGGGCGCGGCGCACAGGGCGTGGGCCAGGCAACGAAACTTTCTGTGGTTGCGGCAGCGGTGATGATCCTCGCTGCGAACTACATGCTAACAGGGTTGTTTTTCACGTCATGATAAAACTTGATAACGTATATAAATCCTTTGGAAACAACCACGTATTGCGTGGTGTTGACCTTGAAATCCAACGCGGCGAAAGCATGGTTGTGATCGGTGGTTCTGGCACGGGGAAATCCGTGACGTTGAAATCTGTGCTGGGACTTGTGACACCGGACAGCGGTGTGATCACGCTGGATGGCGAGGATGTCACAAAGGCTGAACGCGACGCTTTCTTGGCCCGGTTTGGCATGCTGTTTCAGGGTGGCGCGTTGTTTGATAGTCTTTCGATCTGGGAAAATGTTGCCTTTCGTTTGCTGCGTGGATCGCTAAAGCGCCCCAAGGCGGAAGCGCGAGAAATCGCAATTGAAAAGCTGCGCCGTGTAGGTTTGAAACCCGAGGTCGCCGATCAATTTCCGTCTGAACTGTCTGGCGGCATGCAAAAACGCGTAGGCCTCGCCCGTGCGATTGCCGCAGAACCCGAGATCATCTTTTTCGATGAACCCACCACCGGCCTTGATCCGATCATGTCCGGGGTGATCAATGAGTTGATCCGCGAGATCGTCGTTGAAATGGGCGCAACCGCCATGACGATCACCCATGACATGACAAGCGTGCGCGCCATCGCCGATAAGGTCGCCATGCTGCATGAGGGCGTCATTCAATGGACCGGAGCAGTCGCCGACATGGACACATGCGGTGATCCCTATGTGGAACAATTCATCCAAGGTCGTGCGGAAGGGCCGATTGAAGCTGTGCGATAATACGCCCCACAAGCCAAATTCAATGACAGGATTTTCTATGTCTACTACCCCACAAATTTTCGCGATAGTATTAACATTTGGCCTTCTTGCGCTTCCTGCTGGGTTTCTGGTTTCTTCGATTATAGCGGTCCGGCAAACAGATGGGTGGCGAAAGCGATTGTCAGGCCTGGCGACCATGCTGCTGTCTTTGGTTTTACTGTTTGCTTTGCTAATCTCTAGAAGCTCTTACACTAGTCACCATTTATATATTACATTGATGTTCATCTGTGCTGCAGGGGCTACGTTATGTGTTTACCTAGCGCACACCTATTGGCCAACCCAGAGCCGCGCAGTGAATACACCTGCAACCATCGGAATCTCTGTATTTTGCCTTGCTGTCATTTCTCTTTTCATTGCCGAGTTTTGAATTATACCCATTTCAAGAAAGCGTCCATGTTGCCCCTTAAACTCCTCAACCTGTCCCTCCTGGTCCTGTTCCCGCTTGCGTGGTTCGCGCCGCTTCTGCGTGCGGGATTGCTGCCGCTGTTTGGACTGTCGGAAATCTCAGTGATCTCGGGCTTGCAAAGCCTCTGGGACAGCGATGTGATCCTTGCCTTATTGGTCACCTTCCTGGCGATCTTCGCGCCCTACCTGAAAACCATCGGCCTGGCCCTGATCCACTTCGGCCTTCTCAAACGCAAGACCCTGCCCGTCCTTAATATCATGGGGAAACTCGCGATGGCGGATGTCTTCCTGATCGCGCTTTACATCGTTGTCATCAAAGGCATTGGCATCGGCAAGGTCGAAACCGCTTGGGGCCTATATCTGTTCACGGGATGCATCTTGGCGTCCCTTGCGGTTTCCGTCTTTACGGAAAAGAAAAAGGCGCCCGTTTAGGACGCCTTTCAAATTCATTTCATCTGTGATCAGAAGCGGAAATCAATTCCGGCTTGCACAGATTTACGAATGGCATCGCCCCCAAGGCCGCCAACTTCGCCCTTGAAATATACGTTGGATCCATTGCTTAGGTTGTAATCAAAGCTGACATTGATCGCGCCTGTGAACCCGTCGCTGCCGTAATGGCTGGCGGAAAGACTATCGAAATTGCCTACGTCATTATAGTCAATCGATCCCCCGATGGAGCTGTTCACATTGCCGTTCTGCATCTCATAACGCGCCCCAAGAGAGGCATAGCTCCAGGTGGAATGCGTATCCGCAAGGCCTGCCAAAGTGCCCGTACCACTGTCGATATCCTGACGGCCAAAGCCCGCATCAAATTCACCGATCAACTGCTGTCCGCCAAGCGCAAACCCACGTTCCAGCGATAGGTTCAGCGCGCGTGTGTCGCCTTCTGCGGATCCGGTACCATCGGCTGTGTCCAGATCAAGCTGACCAAAACTAAGCGAGATGGATCCGGTGGTTTTGCCCAACTGGAAGCCAAGGTAAGGCTGAATCGTCAGGCTTTCCCCTTTCAGATCAGACGTTGAATTGCGCACTGAGAAATCACTGTATCCAAGGGCTGCGCCAAGCAACATTCCGTTTTCAAGTTGGAAATCAAGACCACCCTGCATAATTGGGAAACGGCCTTCCAGATCGGTTCCGTCAATCGCTGTGTAATCCGCCTGAAACCAAGTGCGCCCGGAACCGTTTTTCACGCCCCCAAACGGGGTATTGCGGCTGACCACGGGCGCATCAGATTGCATTCCACCTTTGATCGCAGAAAAGACCGATGCCGAAAGTGCCTGAGCAATTTCATTCGCCGCAATCGCACCTTGTTCCTGAGCAACCTGCCCCAAACTTGGTCCCCAACCGAGAATGGCTCCCGAGATATGGTATACAAAGGTGCCAAAAAAACCTGGATCTATTTCAGACACTACAAGAGTATACTGCCCGGGTGTAATTGCTTGGGAAATGCTCTCAGCAAACCCTGCACTCCCAAGACCCGCGGCATTCGGATCAAATTGGCCCATTGGAAAGAGCATTTGCCCCGAAAAACTAGAACTCAGCGTTCCTCCGCTTCGGGTACTCGTGAAGGCGCCTGTGATGGTTAATTCGTAAGCTTCGTAGCTTGTTCCAGGATCAATTCCGATCCCAGGGCTTATCCCCCAAGTCGGCGAAGTGTTGGTCAACGCGCCAGAGATGATCAAATCTGGCTGCGGTATTGCCAATACCGACGTCGTCATCGCCATACCAACAATACCAACCATCCCAAACTTCAGAGAAAAATTTTGCAATGTTCGTCTATTAATCATTTTATTCCCCAATTTTTAAACGGCTCCCCAGAAGGCCTCAATTTCATTAGTAATCAAATGTGTTTAAAAAGCGGCGCAAACTGTTCCATTTCAGGTCTCGAGACACCCCACAGAAACAATTCCCTATCCCTGTTGCCCTTTCGTTCACTTCGGGGCACAAAGCGGCATGGCAAAAGCAATTATTTCATACAACTGCTCGGCTTGTGGCCAGGCGCATAAGAAATGGGCCGGACAATGTGACGGCTGCGGCGAGTGGAACACATTGGCCGAGGAAGCCCCCATGTCTGCGGGCCCCTCATCCAGCTCACTGGGTGCGGCGCGCGGGCGTAAAGTACCCCTGATGGATCTTGACGGCGACATTGAATTGCCGCCGCGCACATTGTCAGGCGTGCAGGAATTGGACCGTGTTTTGGGCGGCGGGCTTGTGGCCTCATCCGCCATTCTTGTGGGCGGTGATCCTGGCATCGGGAAATCCACGCTGTTATTGCAAGCCGCCGCAAGATTTGCGCGTAATGGGCTGAAAGTGATCTATATCTCGGGCGAGGAAGCTTCCGCCCAGGTCCGCATGCGCGCCCAACGTCTTGGGGTCGAGAAATCCCCCGTGCTTTTGGGCACGGAAACCAGCCTGCGCGATATTTTGACGACGCTTGAGAATGAAAAACCTGATCTTGCGGTGATTGATTCGATCCAAACCATGTGGGCCGATAACGTAAGCTCCGCGCCGGGGTCTGTTAGCCAAGTGCGCGCCGCCGCGCATGAACTGACAACATTTGCCAAACGCAAGGGCATGGCGGTGGTTTTGGTTGGCCATGTCACCAAAGAAGGTCAGTTGGCCGGGCCGCGTATCGTTGAACATATGGTCGACACCGTTTTGTATTTTGAGGGCGAACGCAGCCACCAATTCCGCATTTTACGCGCGGTTAAGAACCGCTTTGGCGCGACCGATGAAATCGGTGTGTTTGAGATGACCGGCAAAGGTCTGCGCGAAATCAAAAACCCATCGGCTTTGTTCCTGTCTGAACGCGACAAAGCCGCCCCCGGATCCGTTGTTTTCGCGGGGATCGAAGGCACGCGCCCGGTGCTTGCCGAATTTCAAGCGCTTGTATCGCCTTCCCCCCACAGCCAATCCAAACGCACGGTTGTCGGCTGGGACGGCAGCCGGTTGGCAATGATCTTGGCGGTACTTGAATCGCGATGTGGCATTCCTTTTGCGGGGCTTGATGTGTACCTAAATGTGGCAGGTGGGATCAAAATCACGGAACCCGCCGCTGACTTAGCTGTTGCCGCTGCGCTACTGTCTGCGCGCGAAGATACAGCTTTGCCCGCAGACACTGTCGTTTTTGGGGAAATTAGCCTATCAGGTTCCCTGCGCCCGGTTGGGCAGACAGAAAATAGATTGAAAGAAGCCGCAAAACTTGGTTTCTCCGGGGCGATTGTCCCATCAAAAAGTAAAACGGGGTCAGATTCGACGCTGGACATTAAACAGTTCGCCGATCTGGCAGAGTTCACAGAACTAACATTTTCCGCCGAGTAATCGGCAAAACGATCGCTAAAGGAATACCCATGGAAGGTTTCACAATTATTGACGGGGTTGCAGCCGCTGTCATCATCCTGTCGGCCCTGCTCGCGTATTCCCGCGGCTTGGTGCGAGAAGTCTTGTCCATCGGCGGCTGGATTGGCGCAACGATCCTCGCTTATATGTTTGCCGCATCAGTTCAGCCATTGTTGGCACAGGTTCCTGTGCTGAGCGATTTCATTGAAGGCCAATGCGAGCTTGCTTTGCTGATCAGTTTCGCCGTTGTCATGGTGATCGGACTTTTGCTGTTCTCAATCTTCACCCCTCTCTTTGCTGGCGCGGTTCAACGCTCGGTTCTTGGTGGTATCGATCAGGGGCTAGGGTTTCTCTTTGGGGTTGGACGCGGCATTTTACTGATTGTCATCGCCCTTATGGCCTATTCATTCATCAATCCGGGCGCACCCGCTGCCATGGTTGCAGACAGCCGCACAGCCGCTGTGTTTGGAAACCTCACCACACAGGTCGAAGATCAAGT
This sequence comes from Halocynthiibacter namhaensis, assembly GCF_000812685.1. GTDB lineage: Bacteria > Pseudomonadota > Alphaproteobacteria > Rhodobacterales > Rhodobacteraceae > Halocynthiibacter > Halocynthiibacter namhaensis. The sequence continues at coordinate 55,276 of NZ_JWIF01000011.1, read as the reverse complement.
GCCAACAGACGTTCCGGGTTGGCTGCAAAGCCGCTATAATAGCTTCATCGCAAGCTGTGATGCACCCGCCCAATAATCCGGGAAACCTGCGGAATACATCGATTTCAAAACGGGCCTTGGCATTTATTTGTCACGGCCCGTTTTCTGTTTGAAAAGGAAAATTGCGATTTCTGTGACTCTTTGATGACAGATGGGCCTGAGCAGACTAAGAGAAGGCAACGCCACGCTGAGGGGATTCGCACCCTCGGACAAACGGAGCTGCTGCCACATGCGCAACCTGCCACGACGTTCGCCCATTTCTTCTAACAGCCAAGATGTGCCTGATATTGCGGATGCCAAGCCGTATTATGCGCACCCTTTTGACGACAACAAACTGAAAGAAGAATGCGGTGTCTTCGGGGTTGTTGGTGTCACAGACGCTGCCAACTTTGTCGCCCTTGGCCTACACGCGCTACAACATCGCGGCCAAGAAGCCGGTGGGATCGTGTCACATGACCCCGAACACGGCTTCAATTCAGCCCGTCGTTTTGGCTATGTGCGTGATAACTTTACCAAAGCCAGCCTGATGGAAACCCTGCCGGGACCGATTGCAATCGGTCACGTACGCTATTCCACCGCTGGGTCAAAAGGCGCTGTCATCCGTGATGTGCAGCCCTTCTTTGGCGAGTTTTCCATGGGTGGCGCGGCCATTGCCCACAATGGCAATTTGACCAACGCCAATTCTTTGCGCAAAGAGTTGATTGAACGTGGCTCGATCTTCCAAAGTTCATCCGACAGTGAATGCATCATTCACTTGATGGCGCGTTCCCTGCAACGCAACATTCCTGAACGTATGGAAGATGCCCTGCGTCGTGTGGAAGGTGCGTTTTCCGTGGTTGCCATGACCCGTACCAAATTGATGGGTGTACGTGACCCACATGGTGTGCGCCCGCTTGTGCTTGGTAAAATCGGCGATGGCTGGGCGTTGTCATCTGAAACCTGCGCGCTTGATATCATTGGTGCGGAATATGTTCGTTCCATTGAACCAGGCGAGATGGTTGTGATCACTGAAGATGGTGTCGAAAGCCACTTCCCCTTCCGCAAGCAGGCGTCAAAGTTCTGTATCTTTGAACATGTGTATTTCTCACGTCCAGACAGCATCATTGGCGACCAATCCGTCTATGAGACCCGCCGGCAAATCGGTGTGGAACTGGCCCGTGAAACCCCTGTGGATGCAGATCTTGTCTGCCCCGTACCGGACAGTGGCACCCCTGCGGCGATTGGGTTTTCTCAAGAAAGCGGCATTCCTTACGCGATGGGCATTATCCGCAACCAATATATGGGCCGGACCTTCATTGAACCGACCGAGCAAATCCGCAACATGGGTGTGCGTTTGAAGTTGAACGTCAACCGGGCGCTGATCAAAGACAAACGGGTGATTTTGGTTGATGATTCCGTTGTTCGTGGAACCACATCCCGCAAAATCAAAGACATGATTTTAGATGCAGGCGCAGCAGAAGTGCACTTCCGCATCGCGTCCCCGCCCACCGCATGGCCTTGCTTCTATGGCGTGGACACACCTCAGCGTGACAAGCTTCTCGCGGCCACTATGTCCGAAGACGAGATGCGCGACCACCTGGGCGTGGACAGCCTCAAGTTCATCTCACTTGATGGTCTGTATCGTGCCGCTGGTCAGAAGAAAGGCCGCAACAAAAAATGTCCGCAGTACTGTGATGCATGCTTCTCTGGTGAGTATCCGGTGACACCAGCAGATATGCTCGAAAAGGGTTTCGAGATGAAAGCGGCTGAGTGAGCGCCCAAAATTCTTCGAAGAATTTTCCCCGGAGTTTTTCAAAAACTCCGGGCGAAGCTGCACTGAAATTTCGTCCGCATCACTTCCTCTGCTCTCTTGGTTTCCAAGGCAAAGGCTATTCCGACGAATTCACTGCCAATATGACGCGGATCGTCGACCAAGGTTTACGTGCCCCCAAAGGTGAAGCCACCGACATCGTGGTCGTGCGCAACACAGATGACATCTGCGCCCCCTGCCCCAAACGTCGCGGTCTACGGTGCAGCAACCAAGACGGGATTGAAAAACTAGACAAAGCGCATCTGCGTGCCCTTGGTTTAAGTTACAACGAACGCCTCACTTGGGGCGACGCTTTGGATCTGATAAAACAGCGGATCAGCCCAGGCGGCCTACAGATTATCTGTGCCGGATGCCAATGGCTGGAATATGGTATGTGCGAAACTGCGGTTCAAAAACTTCACACCGAACGTGCACCAAGCCCCCCCGAGGATTTCGAAGGACCGTGACGTCGCAGCTGGTCAAAAAGTGGCATGGCCTCTCGACAGAGTATCTGTGTAAGGATAGAGAAGCCTCATGACCGAGATTGCACAAAAAACCGCCCTCATCACCGGCGCATCCCGTGGCCTTGGCGCCGCACTTGCGTTGGCGCTTGCCCCCACCCATCACATCATCGCAGTTGCCCGCACCCAGGGTGGATTGGAAGATTTGGATGACAATATCAAAGCAGCTGGCGGCAGCGCGACCCTGGTTCCAATGGACCTGACGGATGAAGGCGCTTGCGCGTATCTCGGGGGATCAATTGCCCAACGTTGGGGCGGCGTCGATCTTTGGGCCCATAGCGCCATTCACGGCGCACCACTGACCCCGACATCGCATATCGACAATAAAGATTTCGACAAAAGCCTGGCGGGCAATGTGAATATGACGCGTTTCCTTATCCGCGCGGTCGAGCCCCTACTGCTTGCGAAAAAAGGCCGCGCCATGTTCTTCGAGGATAAAAGCATCGGTGGGAAATTCTATGGCAGCTATGGTGCAACCAAAGCTGCGCAGATCGCTCTTGCAAAGAATTGGCAAGCAGAGGGTGCGAAGAACGGGCCTGAGGTGATAATCGCCAACCCCGCCCCCATGGGCACGGGATTGCGCGCAAGGTTTTATCCAGGCGAGGATAAAAGCGTTCTGGCCGATATCCATGACGAGGCCGCCAAAATAGTATCTCATCTGGCGTGATCTGCCCCGTCGCGCGTTAAGCGATGTTAACCCTCTATTGGAAAACCAGTTTTCTAGTTTTCTAGTTTTCTAGTTTTCTAGTTTTCTAGTTTTCTAGTTTTCTAGTTTTCTAGTTTTCTAGTGAAACGGGCCATGGCGCTGTATCTCCGTCAACATCGCATCACGCCTGTCTGTTTTCTGCGGCCAATACAGCGCAATCACGCATCCATTCAAAAACTCTCGATCAGTGTACTTTACGCACGACTCTTCGATCGTTATTGATCAGAAAACAGCTCACAACCATGTATCGGGGCCAACATGCGCATTCTCATCACCAACGACGACGGCATTCACGCTCCCGGTCTAAAAACACTTACCAAGATCGCAGAAGACCTCGCTGGCCCCGATGGCGAAGTCTGGATTGTCGCGCCCGCATTTGAACAGTCCGGCGTCGGCCATTGCATTAGCTTTACACATCCTTTCCTGGTCGCCCAACACGGCCCGCGCAGCTTCGCTGCAGAAGGCAGCCCCGCTGACTGTGTGTTAACCGCTTTGCACGACGTCATGCCTGAACGTCCCGATCTGGTGCTCTCTGGTGTCAACCGTGGCAATAATTCAGGTGAGAACACGCTATATTCCGGGACAATTGGTGCCGCAATGGAAGCTGCACTGCAGGGCATTCCCGCAGTGGCCATGTCCCAGTATTTCGGCGTTGATAATCGTGACCTCGACGACCCTTTTGAATGCGCCGCAGCCCATGCGGTTGGGGTGATTAAACGGATCTTGGCGGCACCACAAACCAATGATACAGCGGATTACCGCCTGTTTTGGAACGTGAATTTTCCGCCCGTATCCGCAACCGCGCATAAGGGCGTCCGTCTGTCTGCCCAGGGCTTTCGCCGTGACGTAGATTTCACCGTTGAACCCCACCATTCGCCATCCGGGAAACGTTTTCTTTGGATAAAAGGCGGCCCCCAGCAAACCCCAACTTTGCCTGGAACAGATGTTACCGACAACCTCAATGGATACACCTCGGTCACCCCCATGCGGGCAGATCTGACGGATCACAAAACTCTTACCGCCCTGAAGGAAAGCTTCTAGGCATGTCTTCTCAGGTCAACCAAGATATCGCCGAGCGCAAAATGCAGTTTCTGTTTCAACTGCGCTCGAAAGGTGTGACGGATAATCGTGTGTTAACCGCGATGGAAAAAATTGATCGCGGCCCTTTTATTCAAGGGTTTTTCGCTGATCGCGCCTATGAAGACACACCATTGCCGATCGCCTGTGGGCAAACCATCAGCCAGCCGTCTGTGGTGGCGCTAATGACCCAGGCGCTGAATGTGCAGCCCCGTGATAAGGTGCTCGAGGTGGGCACGGGATCGGGGTATCAGGCTGCAATTCTCAGCCAATTGGCGCGACGTGTTTACACCGTTGAACGGCACCGCCAACTCATCCGCACAGCGCGCAAAGCCTTTGAAGAACTAGACTTGGGAAACATCACAGCGATCATTGGTGACGGCAGTTTTGGCCTCCCACAGCAAGCGCCATTTGATCGTATTGTCGTGACAGCTGCGGCCGAAGATCCGCCGGGCCCTTTGCTTGCACAGTTGCGTGTCGGGGGCATTATGGTCGTGCCTGTAGGTCAATCTGACGCCGTTCAAAGCCTGATTAAGGTCACACGCACCGAGACTGGGTTCGACTATGACGAGCTTCGGCCCGTGCGATTTGTGCCTTTGCTGGAAGGCTTGGGCAAAGAAGAGTATATTTAGTCAATCACACACCCTGATGGGCCGAATACAAAGCCAATTGATTGGCAAAGCGGCCCAGAACGAGGAAGAGCAATGAGCATAACACCTGTATTCGCCCCCAATGTCACACGACGCCTGCGGCTTTTATCCATGGCTGCTGTGGTTGGATTAACCGCTGGCTGTTTTGAAAACGTAGATCTGGACCTGCGCAATAATTTCGGCAATGGAATTGACACTTCGGATGCGGTCCGAGGGTCGTCCAACCGACGCCCGCGTGCCGACAATCGCGGCCTGATCTCATACCCGAATTACCAAGTTGCTGAGGCCCGCCGTGGCGACACGGTTGCCGATGTCGCGAACCGTCTTGGCGTCGATGCACAAGCGCTGGCGACCTATAATGGCATGGAAACCAGTTCTCCGCTGCGCAACGGTGAAATCATCGCCCTGCCAGGCCGTGTCTCGGAACCCTCCGCCGACACGGGTGCGATCACGTCCGGCGCGTCCCAAACCCCAAGGGTCATCGATGTTCAAACCCTGGCTTCTGGTGCAATTGACCGCGCGCCCAACAGCAACTCAGGCACTGCATCTGGCACGATTACGGCACAAACCAACAGCGAAACCGGTATCGAACCGATCCGCCACAGGGTTGGCCGTGGCGAAACCGCATATACGGTCGCCCGCCTGTATAACGTATCCGTGCGTTCTTTGGCGCAGTGGAACGGGCTAGCCTCGGATCTCAGCGTACGTGAAGGACAGTATTTGTTGATCCCGACCAGCACAGAGAGCAACAACACGACCCCCACGCCCGCCCCTGCCCCTGCCGTGGCAGCGCCAGCACCGGTGGAAACCACCCCTCCTGGCCAAGGCAGCCCGACGCCAGTTCCGCCAAGTGCCAGCACGCCATTGCCACGCAATGACACGACAACCGCGACGGAGGCGGCTGAAAACACACCGAGTTCACCTGATCTCAGCGAAAGCCGCAGCAATGCTGGGGGCCGACTTATCATGCCTGTCGCTGGCAATATCATCAGGCCCTTTGAAGAAGGTCGCAGCGGCGGTATCGACATCGCCGCCAGCGCAGGTGCGAAAGTCGTGGCTGCAGACGCAGGTACCGTCGCCGCAATCACCGAAGATACAGACGATGTCCCCGTGTTGGTGCTGCGTCACTCCGGCAACCTATTGACGATCTATGCCAATGTCAGCGACATCACGGTGTCAAAAGGGGACCGGGTGACACAAGGACAACAATTCGCCAAGGTACGTGATGGCAATCCATCATTCATACGTTTTGAAGTGCGTCGTGGGTTTGATCCCGTGGATCCGGTCGACTTCTTGAACTGATCAAACAGGTAGTGGGCGGCGCTTTGTGCATCTACGCCCAATCCTTAGCACCTCTAAAATTCCAGTATTCTAGAATACTGATTTTATCGCCACACCAGATAAGCCATCGAAATAAAACAAAAAATCCCAAAACCGCCAACCACGCTTATGGGAATAGCTGTTATCAAAAGGTAAACTTCGCCAGATTTTGGCTGTGGGCCTATTTGCCAAAAGGCCTATAAGGCGACCCCACGGCGTCCTGCCAAATCGCAAAAGAACTGCCACGCCACACGCCCGGAACGATTGCCACGTGTCGCTTGCCATTCAATGGCCTCAGCACGCAAATCATCTTGCGAAATATCAACGCCATAAGCATCGCAATACCCCCGGATCATCGCAAGATAGTCATCCTGATCGCAGGGATGGAACCCCAACCACAGACCAAAGCGATCAGACAAAGACACTTTTTCTTCCACCGCTTCTGATGGGTTGATCGCGCTTTGACGTTCGTTTTCAATCATATCGCGTGGCATCAAGTGACGCCGGTTAGACGTGGCATAAAGCACAACATTGTCTGGCCGCCCTTCAATGCCACCATCCAAAATCGCCTTCAGAGACTTGTAATGTTCATCATCATGAGAAAACGACAGGTCATCGCAAAAAAGCACAAATCGATGTGGCACACCACGTAGCAGGCCCAAAAGACGTCCCACGGACGGCAAGTCTTCGCGTTGCAGTTCAATGATCTTCAGGTTGTGACCTTGGGTCAAGATCTCTGCATGGATGGCCTTCACAAGCGATGACTTTCCCATGCCCCGCGCGCCCCACAACAGAGCGTTATTGGCGGCGAAACCTCGGGCAAATTGCAGGGTGTTTTCCAGCAATGTATCACGCGACCGATTGATCCCCACCAGCATATCCAGCGCCACACGCGACACTTTGGTCACGGGCACCAGCGCATCAGGATCCGCCTGCCACATGAACGCATCTGCGGCGTCAAAATCAGGCGCTGTGGCGGCGGGCGGGTTCATCCGTTCAAACGCCTCAGCGATGCGTGTCAGCACATCCGTTTTGCGGCTCATTTGTCGTCCATCTCTTCTGGATGCTGATCAAGTTCTTCGTCGAACTCATCCTCGTCCTCAACCCAAAGGCCTTCTGCACGCAATTTGGCTTCCCGTTTCACTTCGATACGCCCCACAAGGAAGATAGAGATCTCGTACAGACCATAAACCACGGTGAACAAAATCACCTGCGTGATAACATCTGGCGGGGTCACAAGAGCCGCCAAAACCAAGATCGCAACAACTGCATATTTGCGCACACTGCCAAGACCTTTGGCCGACACAAGCCCGGCTTTCCCCAACAATGTCAGCAAAACTGGCAGTTGGAAACACAGGCCAAAGGCCACGATAAATTTGATTGTCAGGCTAAGATATTCTTGCGCTGAGCCTTGGAAAGCGATGCCCGCAGTTGCATTGTCGACGTCTTCGCTCATGACGGTGCCCGCTTGCTGAAAGCCCAAGAAGAAATCAAAGGCCAGCGGTGTCACCACATAAAAGGCGAAACTTGCGCCCAGGAAGAACATGAAAGGCGATGCGATCAGGAATGGCAGGAAGGCCCCCTGTTCGTTCTTATAGAGGCCGGGCGCCACAAAGCGCCACATCTGGAAGGCGATATAAGGGAAGGAAAGCAACAATCCCCCCATCAGCGAAATCGAAATCGCCACAAAGAAACCTTCTTGCAGTTTGATCAGGATCAGCCCGCAATCATCCTGGCCACGTTCCGCCATTGCGGAACATAGGGGATGTGTCAAAAAGTTAAAAATTGGGTTCCAAATGGTGAAACAAATCACCATCCCGATGATAAAGGCCACCACGGAATGAATCAGGCGCGAACGCAATTCCGTCAGATGTTCGATAAGGGGGGCTGAGCTTTCTTCAACCTCATCCGGCGCAGAGGTGGCCTGGTCTGTCATGCTTATGTGTCTTTATCACTGGCCGCTTTTGCAGCGGGCTTTTTCGCCGTGGTTTTCTTCGCCGGCGCCTTTTTAGCAGCTGTTTTTGCAGCCGTTGTCTTCTTGGCTGGCGCTTTCTTCGTCGCTGCTTTCTTCGGTGCTGCTTTTTTGGCAGGTGCCTTCTTGGGCGCAGTTTTCTTCGCAGGCGCAGGCGTTGCCACTGGAGTTTCGGAATTGGCCTCCGCGGCGGCAGCCTCCGCCGCTTTGCGTTCTGTCGCCTTTTCAGCAGCTTTGTTGCGGATCTTCTCGGCAGCTTCCGCGCGATCAGCAGCAAGCTTTTGCGTCGCTGGGCCCGCTGTGCCATCCGTCAAAGATGAAGACCAACCTTTGGTCGCATCTTTCACCGCATCCAAAGACGCACCAACTGGATTGGTTGCGGCCTTTAACGTTTTGCTGACGTCAGCGCCCATGTTCTTGATGTCTTTGACACCAGATTCATCGGCAGCATCTTCCATTGCACGTTGAAATTCGCGGGCCATGCCACGCATTTTTCCGGTGAACCGGCCAAGTTGGCGGAACATACCAGGCAGATCTTTGGGACCGACGACAATTAGCGCGACGATCCCGATCAAGAGAAGCTCAAGGAAGCCCAGGTCAAACATGTTCTGTCAGCCCGCGGATCAGGCTTTGTCTTGTTCAGAGTCCGGTGTCACATCGACAGCGGCATCTACAACTTCGTCTTCCAGCTCTTTTTTGCTGTCGTCCACGCCGCGTTTAAACGCTGTAATGCCTTTACCCACTTCGCCCATCAAAGACGAAATTTTGCCGCGTCCAAACAGAACCAGCACAACAACAGCGATCAGCAGAATGCCCGGAAGGCCAATATTATTCAGCATTTTAGTCTCTCTCCCATTCCGGATTTTTTTGGGGTCTTCCCGTCCGGACTTCTTGTTCGGTATATATTTAAGTAACAGACAACAGGATTCATAGCCCAAAGGTGAAATGAATCAAAAATCACAACGTAATTTCGCATTTTTCGCCGTGGGATGCAGAGATCTCACCGAAAAACGCGGGTTACTCAACAAAGACGTAACAACGCGCACGCGGTACAGACACCCACATCACCCGTCCCTCAACCGGTAAGAAAACCGAAGGCACAGTTGCCGACAGATGCACACCGCAATCAAGTTCAAATTCCACGATGCTTTCGCGCCCTAAGAACCGTGCGCGCTTTACTGTGGCCCGCGCGGCAACCCCATGCGTCGGCGTCGGTTCAGGTCCTCGTCCCCCACGATCGAAATCGATGCGAATATGTTGCGGGCGAAATGCGATATTCACACGGGTTCCATCCGCATGGCCAGGCGCCAGAAACTGCCCAAAAGGTGTGTCAGCCAAAGCGCCATTCACCTCGGATTCAATCACATTGAGATCAGAGAAAAAACGCGCGGCATCAAGATCACACGGGGCATTATAGATGTTATAGGGTGCGCCGCGTTGGACGATTTCACCGTCACGCATCAACAGGATCTCATCTGCCATGCGCATGGCTTCTTCCGGCTCGTGCGTCACAAGCAAAACCGCTGTACCTTCTTCCTTAAGCATCGCCAAAGTTTCATCGCGCACGTCATCACGCAGGCGATCATCAAGGCCAGAAAAAGGTTCATCCATCAACATCATCACAGGACGCGGTGCAAGCGCGCGGGCCAAAGCCACACGTTGCTGTTCACCACCGGACAATTCATGCGGATAACGATCGGCGTAATGGGCCAGGCTGACACGTTCCAAAAGCTCTGAGACACGGGCCGCCTTTGCAGATTTATTGCCCTTCAGACCGAACCCAACATTTTGGGCGACGGAAAGATGTGGGAACAATGCAAAATCCTGAAACATCAACCCAATCGACCGCCCTTCCGGGGGCACACGATGCAATGTGTCACAGATCAATTCGCCATCCAGCCAGATCTCGCCGCTGTGTTGCATCTCGACGCCAGCGATCAAACGCAAAGTCGAAGATTTCCCGCAGCCAGAGGGCCCCAGCAAACAGGTCACCTGCCCCGGCATCACCGTCAGCGACACATCCTTCACAACCTGTTTTCCGCCATAGAATTGACAGATGTTCTTCAGCTCAAGTCGCGGAGCCGAGCTTTGGTCTGGTTGTTGATTGTGCTGCGCGGTATCGGTCACGACAGAGCCTTCGCTGAGTAAATTTGTCAGTTTTATCGACTAACAGAGGCCCCGGCACACGGCAAGGGCGCTGCGTATATTTCGCGCAACAAGCTTATCCGCAACAGCCACCTGCAGATGGGCTTGGCGCGCAACAACTGTCATCAACGGGATTTGATACGCCTTGATTTTTCGGGATCGAAACAGGTGCTCCTGACGCGAATTCACCATAGTGGCGATCAAAACCACCAATAAAATCAAAGAATTGCGCAAAACGACTTTGATGCAAGATCTGCCAAGTGTTACCACTGACCGTTGTGCATTTTCCCGCTTCAAAGGCGTGGGCCTCGTCCAAAACGAACACCTGCGGCATATGTTCCACCTGACCATTATAGATCACCGCCTGGCCGTAATCTTCCTGATCCGCATCAATGTTTTCCAGCTTAAACAAGCGCCAGGTCTCAGAGGTAAAGCCAATACCGCCCAGTTTCGCTTCGATCTGGGGGTTCTCAACCGTCAGAACACGGGTGTCCACCATGCGCGGATCGCCAAAACCAACATATTTGGCCAGGGACATAAAGTCGTTTCTATACAAGGCACCGGACAGGCATTCCCCATATAAAACAGGGTCATCGCGCAGATCCACAGGCACACGGCGGTCGCAATATACATCCGAGAAATACATCTCGCCGCCAGGTTTCAGAATGCGCAGGGCTTCGGTCAATACCGCCTCTTTGTCCAAGGCCAGATTGATCACACAATTCGAGATAATCAGGTCAAAACTATTGTCTTCAAACCCAAGCGCACCGAGGTCTTCAATCGTGCCTTTGACGAAATCCGTGTTCGGCTTGGCATAGCCAAAAGCATCCGCGTGAAAATCAATATGCGCGCGTGCGACGTCAAGCTGGGCGTCGGTCATATCAACGCCCGTGACAAAACCGTTCTCACCCACAAGCGCCGATAACGCATAAACATCACGCCCTGATCCTGATCCCAGATCAAGCACTTTCAACCCGGTCAAAACTTCGGGTGCAACAAGCCCGCAACCATAGTATCGTGACAACACATCATCATGAATTTTGGCAAGGATTTTCTTAAGAAAATCAGGCATATCGTCAGGCGTGCAACAGGCATTGGTCTGCAGATCAACCGATCCTTGAAGGGTTTCGCCGTAATATTCTTGAACGGTTTCATGTTGCATGTCGGGACCTCTATTGCGCTGTGTTTGGGGCAAAGACCTAGCCTCTCGCCCCCCATGAAGCAACAACAGACATCACCAAATTGATCACTCTAGAGTGAAATCGAACCCGGCCAAAATTTTGCCATTCACCTGCAAAGATAGGCGCTGAACACCGGGGTAATGGGTGAATGTTGTCGCGCCCTTCTTAAACAAGTGTTTTTTCGACAGGTTCAAGGTCTCACCAGCCTTCATCTGTACCTGTTTCAACTTGAACACTTTTGGCGCGGTTTTGCCGTTGGATTTCACAAAATCAACGACATAATCAACCATCAGCGCCTCATCACATTGCGCCGTCAATTGCCCCGAGAATGTAAAGCTTTCGCCAATCATCAACTGATCACGGTCCGGCGCAAAATGGGTCACATTAACGTCGGGATCAGTGCGATACCCCAGCAATTTCAACGCCCCCACATGGCCCTTTTTCACAAGGCCTCGCAAGGCGTGACGGGTGATCCATTGCATTTCCTTGATCTCTTGGCGCCCCTCGGATTGCCAACGCGTAAGGATGTCAACCACCAGATCCGCATCAATTTTAGATATATCATTCAAATGGTTGGCCACGGATCGTGTGACAAATCGGGTTGGATCCGCATGTAACTTATCCAAATATGGAACAGGATCCGTCACCCCAAGCCCAACCTTTATCCCCCAAGGCAGCTTTGGGCGCGTCCCTTCAGACACCAACCGGCGCACATGATAATTGTCATGCAGCATCCAGCTCTCCATCCGAGCCAAAACTTGGCTTGGCCAGTGGTTCAGAAATGGACGGATCGCAAATTCCATTGAAAACCGTTGTGTCAGAGCCTCAAGCAGATCCAGTGACAGATCTAAATGTGCCGCAAGCCCGTGGGTCACGACGTAATCCCCCAGTGGTGCGAAAATGAACCGCCCAAAATCATCATCCCTACGCGACGGGTCCAAAGGCGGCGGCAGCATCGCCATGATTTGTTCCGCTGCTGTGGGAAAATCCGGCGAAAGATGGTCTTCAAGCACGGTCGCGATATGGGCGATGCGTTGCTTAAGTTCCAGCTGTGCAAAAGGGGCAAGCACGGCATCCGTAAACACCTGCGCCTGAAACGATGGGTCGGCCACCAGGAAGAACCCCGCCAGATCACCTATGGTTTCTGGGTTAAACAGATCGTCTTTCAAACTGTATTTCTCAGCCATGCCCGCCCCTTACATTCTTTCTAAAACTTACAGTGTCGCGTTCACCGCACCGCCATCAAGCAGAATATTCTGACCAACGATAAAGCCCGCGTGTTGGGAACAGAGAAACGCACAGGTTGCGCCGAATTCCTCAGCCGTTCCATAACGGCGGGCCGGGATCGTCGCTTCTCGCTGGGTCTTGGCGTCATCCATGCTGATTCCCTGCGCGTTCGCAACACCGCCATCCAGCGACACCGCGCGATCCGTGGCATGAATGCCCGGCAGCAGATTGTTGATCGTCACACCACTGGGCGCAACCTGGCGCGATGTGCCTGCCACATAGCCCGTCAACCCCGTGCGCGCCGCGTTGGACAGGCCAAGCACAGCAATCGGCGCCTTCACAGATTGGGATGTGATGTTCACCACCCGTCCCCAACCCCGGTTCATCATCGCGGGCACCAACGCTTTGATCATCGCGATGGGCGCCAACATATTTGCGTCTAAAGCTTGAATAAAATCGTCACGTTCCCAATCGCTCCACATGCCCGGAGGCGGACCACCGGCGTTATTCACGAGAATATCCACATCACCAGCAGCCGCCAAAACCTTTGCTTGCCCAGCGTCGGTCGAGATATCAGCAGCCACAGTCGTGACCTCAACACCATAGGTGCTGCGGATGCCCTCAGCCGCCGCCAGAAGCGGGCCTTCCGTCCGGGCATTCATAATGATATCAGCACCTTCAGCCGCCAATGCCTGCGCACATCCAAAGCCAAGCCCCTTCGATGACGCGCATATTAATGCACGCTTTCCTTTGATTCCCATATCCATATTTGATCTCCATCCCCATCGGTCAGCCCCGCCAAGGGCCATCTCAGTTGCACAATTCGGTGTTCATATTCAATAAAGGCACAGATCCCGCAAATGTCACCCCACCTCGCACAATCTTCCTGCATCTTACCGTATTTTTTGATAGTTTTTTCGAAGAATTAGGACTGTGCTGATATCAAACAGCTGATACTATACAAATAGACGACTTGAGTTATTTTTTTGCCTTGTTTAAATAGTGTTAAAGATCAAGCCCAAGATTAACCTGCGGTTCCGCAGACAGATTGTAGGTAAATGTGAACGTTTTATATAACAAAGAATATGCCGCCGCAGATGCCGGACGTTTCAGTTTACCCGTGATCCCAGGATCCTGTTTTATTGTTTCAGACGGCGTTAATTTAGGTGACACCCTGCAAGACGCAGCAGGTCTTTTACTTGATGATCACTATCAAATCAGTCGCGACAGCGCGTTGCAAAGCCTAGAAATCATCCCTGTACCGGCTGACACATCCTTTGATGCCATTGCAAAGCCCGATTATCTGATCGCGTCGGAAACAAATATCGGTCAACCGGGCAACGCGATTTTCTTGGATTCCGTCATCACATTGATGAAACACAACGGGAAGACGATTGATGCGCTCATTATGGTCGAGGTCTGCCCAAAAACTGGACATTTCGTCCAAACACATTTGCTGCCAATGACCGACATTGCGCCCTCTATCCCCTACCGCTTGATTGGCATAAATCGCCAAAACCCTCAGAAATTCTTCGCGCTGATCGCATGTGTATCATTTGGCGGCGGCACCTCCATCACTTTGGCAAATGGCACACAACGTAAGGTCGAAGACCTTCGCGCAGGCGATCACGTTTTAACCCGCGATAACGGATCACAAGAAGTGCGCTGGGTTGGCGGCACGACACGTCGCGCTGTTGGGAAATTCGCGCCGATTCTCATCAAAAAAGGTGCGCTGAACAACGCGAGGGATTTGTTCGTCAGCCCCACACAGCGTCTGTTTTTCTGGCAACGCGTGGATTTACTTGAACTTGGCCGCTCGGAAGTCATGGTGCAGGCCCGTCATTTGGTGAATGATGATACCATCCGGACCTTCGAAGGGGGCTTCATCGATTACTATCAAATCCTGTTTGATGATCATCAAATCATTTATGCTGAAGGGATTGCGGCTGAAAGCATGTTGCTGGATCCCAGCACAAGCCCCGCCCTGCCAGATGAAATGAATGTACAGCTTTCCGACGTTGCCCCCACCCAAGCTATGGGATCCCCCCGGGTTTATGAGGTCGAAAAGACTGACTTGCATCTCGACATGGCAGACCGTCTCAAACGCGCGTCATCCCCCCGTTAATTCTGGGCAATTCTTGTTAATTGATGGGGGCTAAGCTTGCTCTTTGAACATCGCGGCCCTATAGGAATGCCATGTCAGATTTAGCACCAAACCAGCCCGTCCTACCGCCCGAGATTGCGAACCGTCGCACATTCGCGATCATTTCGCACCCGGATGCGGGGAAAACCACTCTGACAGAGAAATTTCTTCTCTATGGTGGCGCTATTCAGATGGCCGGTCAGGTCCGGGCCAAAGGCGAAGCACGCCGCACCCGTTCTGACTTTATGCAGATGGAAAAAGACCGCGGCATCTCTGTGTCGGCATCGGCCATGTCATTTGACTATGATGGGCATCGTTTCAACCTCGTTGATACGCCTGGCCACTCGGATTTCTCGGAAGACACCTATCGCACGCTGACCGCTGTGGATGCCGCTGTTATGGTGATCGACGGCGCAAAAGGTGTGGAAAGCCAAACGCAAAAACTGTTCGAAGTTTGCCGCATGCGCGATCTTCCCATTCTGACCTTCTGTAACAAGATGGACCGTGAAAGCCGCGATACATTTGAAATCATTGACGAAATTCAGGAAAACCTGGCAATCGACGTGACACCGGCATCCTGGCCGATTGGGACAGGGCGTGAATTCATTGGATGTTATGATATCCTGCGCGATCGTCTTGAACTGATGGATCGCGCGGATCGCAATAAGATCGCGGAAAGCATTGAGATCAACGGACTTGATGATCCTCGTTTGGCAGAACACGTCCCAGCCGATCTGCTTGAACAGTTTCTCGAAGAAATCGAGATGGCCAAAGAACTTCTCCCACCGCTTGACCACCAAGCCATGCTGGACGGCACATTGACGCCGATTTGGTTTGGCTCAGCGATCAACAGTTTTGGCGTGCAAGAACTGATGGCCGGCATCGCAAAATATGGCCCGCAACCACAGCCACAGACTGCACAGCCACGCGATATCGACCCGGCTGAGAAAAAGGTCGCGGGCTTTGTTTTCAAAGTGCAAGCCAACATGGACCCCAAACACCGTGACCGCGTGGCCTTTGTTCGCATGGCCTCAGGCCACTTCAAACGCGGCATGAAATTGACCCATGTGCGCACAAAAAAGCCCATGGCGATCTCTAACCCCGTGTTGTTTCTCGCCTCTGACCGCGAACTGGCCGAAGAAGCATGGGCGGGCGACATCATCGGCATTCCCAACCACGGCCAATTGCGCATCGGCGACACATTGACCGAGGGCGAAGCCCTGCGCGTCACCGGCATCCCCTCGTTTGCGCCGGAATTGCTGCAAAGTGTCCGCGCTGGTGATCCGCTGAAATCAAAGCACTTGGAAAAAGCCCTTATGCAATTCGCCGAAGAAGGTGCCGCAAAAGTGTTTAAGCCATCAATCGGATCTGGCTTTATTGTTGGCGTTGTTGGGCAGCTTCAATTTGAAGTTCTGGGGTCTCGCATTGAACTTGAATATGGGTTGCCTGTGAACTTCAGCCCCAGCCAGTTCACCTCAGCGCGCTGGGTACACGGCGAAAAATCAGCTGTCGAAAAATTTGCGGACGCCAATAAACAACATATTGGATATGATAACGACGGCGACACTGTGTTCCTGACACGGATGCAATGGGACATCGACCGCGTTGTGCGTGACTACCCGGATGTGACCCTATCAGCGACCAAGGAAATGATGGTTTAGCATGGCAAAGGCCGAAAGCATCACCTGGAAAAGTGGCTTTGCTGGCCTTCTTAATGAATGGAACCTCCGCGAGGAACCATTCGCTTCAAACACCGTTGTTTTGCCTGATGTTCATGCCGATCTCGCCATATTGGCCAGTACACCCTGCCCGCCTCCGGCCGCAAATTTCACGCATCAAGGGCGGTTGCATTATCCTTCCCGGATGCAGGACGTACATGTGGAAATGTCACGGGAATATGTTGCGCAATCCGCACTCTGTCTCATGACAGCACAACTCATTCCCGTTTTCCGGCGACGCAATCCAGCAGACGAATTCATCGTGTTGTGGCATCGCGTCTGGGCAGAGCAAGCGCAACATTTACTGGACCGTTTATCATCGCGTTGGAAGATTTCAGCCATCCAGACATTCGCTGAACTCGGAGAAACCGAAACCGAACGCCTTTTAGGGTGCGAAGCTGTACAGTTTTTCGGAATGTTGAAGATATTTGAGGCCGAACGCAAAACATCCGGCTTGCCCAGTTGGAAGATTTTTAGCTTCGGAGCCAAAAATCGTGGCCCCATGCCTTTGAAGATGGAGCCTTTCAGCTTGGAAGACGGCGACCTAGACCGCTATTTGGTCATGCGTTTGTTTCAGCTTTGTCAAAGTTGCCAGGACACTCCGGTTTCTTGGCTTGTGATGGATTTATTGAACGCACTGAATACAGACAGCAACAATATTTTCCACCGGCTCGCCAAAGTTCGCGGAAATCAAAACAGCGACAGCTGACAATCGCGTCTGATTGTTGCACCCCCGTCGCAGTTTCCACTTAGGCGTGATTGGTATGCGCGCTTTATTGACCTTCGCGTAGAAAGGCGCTACGACGTTCGGTGTCTGGAGCACCCCATTGTACCGGCGGCCACGCGGGTCGCGCGCTCCGAAAATCCCCTGTTCAGCAGGGCCAGGGAATACGCCCTGCAAGTCATGGATAATAATGACAAAATTTAGTGATCTAAAACTTGGACCCAAGGTCCTGAAAGCCGTTGATGAAGCGGGCTACGAAAGCCCCACACCG
The DNA here is from genome assembly GCF_000812685.1 of Halocynthiibacter namhaensis. Classification (GTDB taxonomy): domain Bacteria; phylum Pseudomonadota; class Alphaproteobacteria; order Rhodobacterales; family Rhodobacteraceae; genus Halocynthiibacter; species Halocynthiibacter namhaensis. The sequence continues at coordinate 37,793 of NZ_JWIF01000011.1, read as the reverse complement.
ATTCAGGCTGGCGCAATTCCCCCTGCCCTTGAGGGGCGTGACGTGTTGGGAATCGCCCAAACTGGCACAGGAAAGACTGCGTCTTTTACCCTGCCAATGATTTCAATGCTGGCCCGTGGGCGCGCTCGTGCGCGTATGCCACGGTCCTTGGTTCTGTGTCCAACGCGCGAATTGGCAGCCCAGGTTGCTGAAAACTTCGACACATACGCCAAACATGTCAAACTGACCAAAGCCCTGTTGATCGGTGGTGTGTCCTTCAAAGAACAAGACATGCTGATTGACCGTGGTGTTGATGTTTTAATCGCGACACCTGGCCGTCTGTTGGACCATTTTGAACGTGGCAAGCTGCTGTTGACCGGTGTGCAAATTATGGTTGTGGATGAGGCCGACCGTATGCTTGATATGGGCTTTATCCCTGATATCGAACGCATTTTCGGCCTGACACCTTTCACACGCCAGACCCTGTTCTTCTCGGCCACTATGGCCCCTGAGATCGAGCGCATCACAAACACCTTCCTGTCTGCGCCTGCGCGTATCGAAGTTGCACGTGCCGCCACAACAAACGACAAAATCACCCAAGGTGTGGTGATGTTCAAACCATCACGCAAAGATCGCGCCAGCAGTGAAAAACGCAATCTTTTGCGTAAGTTGATTGATAGCGAAGGTGAAAAATGCACCAATGCGATCATTTTCTGCAACCGCAAGTCTGACGTTGATATTGTTGCAAAATCCCTAAACAAAAACGGCTATGACGCATCGCCAATCCACGGTGATTTGGACCAAAGCAAGCGTATGGAAACATTGGATGCGTTCCGCTCAGGCAAGCTTCGCTTCCTTTGTGCGTCCGACGTTGCCGCCCGTGGACTTGACGTGCCAAACGTCAGCCATGTGTTCAATTTCGACGTTCCAGGACATGCGGAAGACTATGTGCACCGCATTGGCCGCACGGGTCGCGCCGGCCGCACTGGCACCGCCTATATGATCTGCGGCCCATCGGATGAGAAAAACTTCGACGCGATCGAGGCTTTGGTTCAGCAGCCGGTTCCACGCTTGGAAAACCCGCTGAAGAAAGACCCAGCCCCCGCGGTTGAAACCAAATCCGATGATGCACCGACTGAAAAGCCCAAGCGTACACGGACGCGGCGCAAACCACGCGACGAAAAGCCTGTGGATGCGAAACCGGAAGCGGTTGATGCGGCGCCAGCAGTGCAAGAAGATACCGTGGTTCCAACCACAGAAGCAACAGCTCTATCCCAGGATGATGCCAAGCCAAACCGCAGTCGCGGTGGACGCGGTCGTGGCAAAGGCGACAACAACAACGCCCATGGCAACCATGCAAATGGCAACAACACAACTGGCAATGCCAAAGCACGCGACAACCGCGTGGTTGGCATGGGCGACCACCTGCCCGGCTTTATCGCCATGAGCTTTGATGAACGCCGCGAAGCAGGCTAAGCCCTTCATATAACCTAATTAAAAAGGCGCGCTGGTTCAAACCAGCGCGCCTTTTTTTGATTTTAATCGTAAATATTCTGTTGGCAGAGGTTGGTGCGGGGGCTGGCCCCGCACCGGCAATTAACCAGTTATGCCAAACGGCTGATCACAACCGTAACTTCGGGCTTATGACCCACTTCATTATTGGCGGAACGACGGGTTTCACGACGCAGCGCTTCTTCCAAAGCGTCATCATCACGCAGGGTTTTCTTGCCTGTACGATTGATCAACTGGCCTAGATCCGCTTCAAGCACATCTTGCAAAGGCGCGTTTGAACGACCGGTCTCAGCCAAGCCTTTCAGCTCGACCCAAGGTTCGCCCAGTGGTTCATTGTTCTCATCGATGATCATCGTCACCAGAACATGACCGTTCAGCGCCATACGGATACGATCGCGCACGACACCATCCATGGCACCGATTTGCACGGACCCATCGAGATATGTTCGGCCGGTTTGGATCGAATCAACAATCGCGCCACCACGGGTGATGTCGATCATCGTGCCATTCACGGCCAACACGGCGGAACGCCCATGGCTCATGGCGACCTTCACATGTTCACGCAGGTGACGGTGTTCACCGTGCATCGGAATGACAAGATCAGGGTTCATGATCTCATGCGCCAATTCAAGATCCGGGCGGTTTGCGTGACCAGACACGTGATAAATGCCCGCGCGATCATCGACCACATCCACACCTTTTTCAGAAAAGCTGTTGATGATTTTGATCACACCGCGTTCATTGCCTGGAATGGTTTTGGATGAAAATAGGAACAAATCCCCTTCTTTCATCGTCAGACCAAGATATTTCCCGCGTGCCAGTTGGGCTGATGCCGCACGGCGTTCGCCTTGGGAACCAGTCACCAGCAACATCAGGTTTTCGCGTGGCAATTCGCGTGCGTCTTCAGGGGAGATCGTTTTGGGGAAGTCCTTCAAAACGCCAGTGGCGTGGCCCGCTTCGACCATGCGACGCATGGAACGGCCCAGCAAACAGACGGAACGGCCCGCAGCAACACCAGCGTCCGCCAATGTTTTCACGCGCGCCACGTTGGATGCGAAAGTTGTCGCAACAACCATGCCTTTGGACTCGCCCACCAATTTGGTGATCTCAGGACCAACGGAAGCTTCTGATTTGCCAGCGTGTTGTGAAAACACATTGGTGGAATCACAGACCAGCGCCTTGATGCCGTCTTTCGCGATATCCGCCCACATGACTGGATCAAAGGCTTCGCCCACCAATGGGGTTTCGTCCATTTTGAAGTCGCCCGTGTGCACGATACGGCCTTCTGGCGTGTCGATCACAAGGCCGGAACTTTCCGGGATGGAGTGCGCCAAAGGCATGAAGGAAACCTTAAACGGTCCCGCATCAATCATCGCAGGCCAAGGGCTTGCGATGATCACTTGATCCGCAGGTGCACCCTGTTCCTCCATTTTACGTGTCGCGTGATAGGCCGTGAAAGGGCGCGCATAAACCGGCGCTTCCAGGCGATCCCACAGGTGCCCAACGGCCCCAACGTGGTCTTCATGGGCGTGGGTGATAAAGATCGCATCCAAGCGGTCTTTGCGTTCTTCCAGCCAAGCGATATCGGCGAAAATCAGATCAACGCCAGGGGATCCATCCATATCCGGGAAGGTCACACCAATATCCACGAGAATAAAGCGTTCTTTATCCTTCGGGCCATAGCCATAGACATATGCGTTCATGCCAATTTCCCCGGCGCCGCCAAGGGGAAGATAAATTAGACGATTTTTGCTGCTCATAAGTTGCCAGCATCCTTATTATATTTGTGAATGACGACCAATCCATGCATGGTCAGATCGTCTTCAATTGTGTCAAAGCCAACGTCGGCTTGTTCAAACAGGGGCGCAAGTCCCCCAGTGGCGACCACTTTCATCGGCTGGCCATACTCCGCTTTAATCTTGTCGATCAGACCTGAGATCAGGCCCGAGTAGCCCCAGAAAACACCAGATTGAATACAGCCAACTGTATCCGTTCCAATCACTTTGTCCGGGCGTGAAATATCCACATGTGGCAGCGCGGCTGCACCCTGATGCAGGGCCTCAAGCGACAGGTTGATTCCCGGCGCGATCACACCGCCTACATACGCGCCATCTTCTGCAACCACATCAAAATTCGTAGCTGTCCCGAAATCAACCACAACTATGTTGCCCCCATGCCGATCCCAGGCGGCAGCGGCATTGGCCAATCGGTCAGGACCAGGGCGCGTGCCCTCATCCACACGGGATGTGACGGGCAACATGCATTCGGGCTTGCCAACCACCAATGGTCGGCAATCAAAGAAACGATCCGCGAACACACGCAGGTTCCACACCACACGCGGCACAGTCGAGCTGATCACCACATCCGTAATATCCGCGCTGATGCCATAATGGCTGATCAATGTGGTGAACCAGGTGAAATAGGCATCCGCCGTACGCGAATGATGGGTGGATGTACGCAGGGTACACAGGAATTTTTCGCCGTCCCAAATGGAAAACACGGTGTTTGTATTGCCGCAGTCAATGGCCAGAAGCATCGTGCCCCCTCCCCCTCAGAAGAAAATATCGGCGGCGGCAATCACTTGACGCCCAGCCGTGGTTTTCAGAACAAGGCTTCCCGCCTCGTCAATTGTCTCAAATGTGCCGGTGATCTCGGCGGTGCCGGTGCGGGCAGTGATCACATCGCCAAGCCGGGCAGCGCGGGCAAGAAAGCCTTCGCGCAGCGGGCCAAACCCATAGGTTTTCAACCGGTGTTCCCATTGTGCAAAAGCCGGGGCCAGCAGATCAAGGAAGGTTTCTGGCGCCATATGCGCCCCAGCTTCCTGCAGGCTGACTGGACGCACAGCGCGCTTCTCAAGCCCATCCACAAGTGGCACATCCGCAAGGTTCACGCCGATCCCAACCGCAAGATGCATCAAACCAGATTGCCCCGCGATCCCAGCACTTTCCAACAGGATGCCCGCAAGCTTGCCACCGTTCAAAAGCACATCATTGGGCCATTTCAACGCGAAAGCATCCGCACGCCCCGTGGCGGCAACACAGGCGTCATAAAGCGCCAAAGCAGCAACAAAACTGTAAAGCGCCACATCACCGGGCTTGCCGTCTGGGCGCAGCGCCAAAGTGGCGGAAAAATTCCCTTTCGGGTCAACCCAGCCCCGACCACGGCGCGCGCGGCCTTTGGTTTGCTCTAACCCCAGAATCCACGTCGGCCCCGAAAGTGTCGGGGCCTGACGAATTGCTTCAGCATTTGTACTGTCGACAGAGGGGAGGACAATACGCCCTACCCCTTCAGGCCATTTAGTTGACAAGGGCTTGTGCCGCTGCTGCTGCGAGGGGTTCAACGCCAAACAGGTTCACGATACCAACCAACATGATCACGGCAGATGCCATCAGACCCGCTGTCAAAACCGGTGAAATGCCACCATCCAGCGCGTCGTCATTTTCCTCACCGAAGTACATGAAATACACGATGCGCAGGTAATAGAACGCACCGATAACCGAAGCAATCACACCAGCAACCGCCAGCCAAGACATGCCCGCGTTCACGGCCGCTTGCAGCACATAGAACTTGCCAAAGAAACCAAGCATCGGCGGAACACCCGCGAGGCTGAACAGCAGAACCAGCATCGCCAATGCGCGCAAAGGCTCGGCCTTGGCGTATTGGTTCAGCGCGGAAATATCAGTCACAGCCTTGCCGTCTTTCTCAAGCGACAGGATGAAGGCAAATGTGCCGATGTTCATGGTCACATAGATCGCGATATACACCAGCATGGCTTGCACGCCAAAGACAGTACCAGACGCAAGCCCCATCAAGGCAAAGCCCATATGCGCGATGGATGAATAGGCCATCAGGCGTTTGATGTTTTTCTGACCAATCGCAGCGATTGCGCCAAGGAACATGGATACAACGGACAAAAGCGCGATGATCTGGCTCCAGTCCGCAGTTACGCCGCCAAATGCGTCATGCAGCACGCGGGCAAACAGACCCATGGCCGCAACTTTTGGTGCGGTTGCAAAGAAGGCCGTCACAGGTGTGGGTGAGCCCTCATAAACATCCGGTGTCCACATGTGGAACGGTGCAGCAGAGACTTTGAACGCAAGGCCGGATGCGATGAACACCATGCCAAACAGCAAGCCAAGGCTTGCGTGGCCACCATGCATTGTCGACATGATGCCTGCGAATTGCGTGGTACCAGCGAAACCATATGTCAGCGATGCGCCATACAGCAGCAGACCAGAAGACAGGGCGCCAAGCACGAAATATTTCAAGCCCGCCTCAGTGGAACGCACTGAATCGCGGTGCAGCGAGGCAACCACATAAAGCGCAAGTGATTGCAGTTCCAAGCCCACATACAGCGCCATCAAATCGCCTGCGGACACCATCATCATCATGCCAACAACCGCCAGCGTGATCAGGATCGGGTACTCAAAGCGCAGCAAATCACGCTTTTCCATGTAATCCTGGCCCATGACCAGCACGGCTGCTGCGGACAGCAAGATCACCACTTTGGCGAAACGTGCGAAAGCGTCGTCATTGAACATGCCGTTAAACGCGGTCTGTGTGCCCGGCCCCGCAAAAGCGATCCAAAGACCGACAATTGTGAACATTGCCGCCGTTGCCCAAAGGATCACGCCCGCAAGTTTATCCTTGCTGGTGTAAACCCCGACCATAAGCGCCGCCATCGCGTAAACCGCCAAGACGATTTCCGGCAATACAACTGAAATATCCTGAGAAATCATAGTACAGGTCCCTTAATGCGATGCTGCCGGAGCCGCGACCTCTGCCATGACGGCAGGGACGGCTTCGTGATAGTTATGTACAAGTGCTTCCACAGATGGCCCGATGATATCGGTGACCAACCAAGGCGCAACACCCAGTAAGATTGTCATGACAACCAGCGGCGCGAAGATGATCTTCTCGCGTGGTGTGATGTCGGAAATTGTTGCCAATGCTTCTTTGATCAGCTCGCCCATCACCACACGGCGATAGAGATAGAGCGCATAAGCCGCCGACAAGATCACACCGGATGTCGCGAACATTGCGACCCAAGTGTTGACCTGGAAGATGCCCATCAAGACCAAGAATTCGCCGACAAAACCAGAGGTGCCCGGCAGGCCAACGTTCGCCATGGTGAAGAACATGAAGATCAAAGCGTAAGCCGGCATGCGGTTCACAAGACCACCATAAGCGCTGATTTCGCGTGTGTGCATGCGATCATAGATCACGCCCACACATAGGAACAACGCACCCGAGATAAACCCGTGGCTGATCATCTGGAAAATCGCACCATCAATACCTTGCTGGTTCGCCGTAAAGATCCCCATGGTCACGTAACCCATGTGGGCCACGGATGAATAAGCGATCAGTTTTTTCATGTCTTCTTGCACAAGCGCCACAAGCGACGTGTAGACAATCGCAATCGCGGACAACCAGAACACCATCGGTGCCAAAAGGTCAGATGCAACCGGGAACATCGGCAGTGAGAAACGCAGGAAGCCATAGCCACCCATTTTCAAAAGAACCGCCGCCAGGATCACAGACCCGGCCGTTGGCGCTTGAACGTGGGCGTCAGGAAGCCATGTGTGCACAGGCCACATTGGCATTTTTACCGCGAAACTTGCGAAGAAGGCCAAGAACATCAGGGTCTGCATGCCGCCAACGACTTGCATGCCCAAAAGGCTGAAGCTGCCGGTGTCAAATGTATGCGTCAACAATGTTGGAATGTCGGTTGTGCCCGCATCCAAGAACATCGCGATCATCGCAACCAACATCAAAACGGATCCGATGAAAGTGTATAGGAAGAACTTGAACGCCGCATAAATACGGTTTGCCCCGCCCCAAATCCCGATGATCAGGAACATTGGGATCAAGCCCGCTTCAAAGAAGACGTAGAACAACACAAGGTCCAGCGCCATGAACACACCCAACATCAGGGTTTCAAGCAGCAGGAATGCGATCATGTAATCCTTGACGCGGTCCGTAACGGTCCAACAGGATAGGATCACAATCGGCATCAGGAATGTGGTGAGCATCACAAACAGGATCGAAATCCCGTCAACGCCCATCTTATATTTCAGGCCCATGATCCATTCTTTTTCCTCAACGAACTGAAAGCCCGTGTTGGCAGGGTCAAAGCCGGTCAGAATGAAGATCGACAGAAGGAAGGTTGCACTGGTTGCAATCAACGCAAGCATCTTAGCATTTTTCTGTGCTGCCGCATCATCACCGCGCAGGAATACTGCAAGGATCAATGCTGCAAGCAGTGGAATAAATGTGACGATGGAAAGAAGGTTTTCCATGTTATTCAGCCCCTCCGCTGATCGTAAGCCATGTCATCAGAACCAGAACGCCGATGACCATCCAGAAGGCATAAGTAAAGATAAAGCCGGACTGCGCGCGACCCGCGAGCCGTGTGAAGAATGGGATAATCCCCATGGCAACACCATTCAGCGCACCATCAATCGTTTGCTGATCGCCACGTTTCCAAAGGAAACGACCCAGCGCCTGCGACGGTTTGACGAATAGGAAATCAAAGATCTCATCGAAGTACCATTTGTTCAGCAGGAACTGATAAGCATGTGGCTGTGCCTTGGCCAAACGACCTGGCAAAGTTGGGTTCCAGATATACATCCAAAGCGCCAACAGCAGACCCGCCAGCATCGCAATGAATGGCGAAACCTTAACCCATTTCGGGGCGTGGTGTGCGTTATCCATCACGTGATTGTCTGGGTGGGTGTAAACCGCACCTGAACCTGGGGTCCAACCGGCCGCATGTTCTTCAGCTGCATCAGCATGGGCATCCGCGACAACAACCTCAGCATGACCAGCGTCCGCTTCAACAGTTGTGGTGCCGTGATCATCCGCTTGTGTATCGCCGTGGCCATCTTCTGCCACTGCGACTTCATGTGTTGGCACACCGTAGAATTTGTTCACTGCATCATGATCGCCAAAGAACGGCGACAACCAAAGCATACCGGCAAACACCGCACCCATTGCCAGCACACCAAGCGGCACCAACATAACCATTGGGCTTTCATGTGCGTGATCATGGGTATGCGCGTCACCGCGCGCCTTGCCAAAGAAGGTCATAAACATCAGACGCCATGAGTAGAAAGACGTCATAAAGGCGGCAATCACCAGCATCCAGAAACCAAAACCACCCGCGGCAGTATGTGCACCCCAAGCGCTTTCAATGATCGCGTCTTTAGACAAGAAGCCCGCAAAACCGATGGTTGTCAGTGGGATACCAACACCCGTGATCGCAAGGGTACCGATCATCATGGCCCAATAAGTCACTGGGATCTTTTTGCGTAGATCACCGTAATTATTCATGTCTTGTTCATGGTGCATTGCGTGAATGACGGACCCTGCCCCAAGGAACAACATCGCTTTGAAGAACGCGTGCGTGAACAGGTGGAACATCGCCGCTGAATAAGCGCCAACACCCACGGCCACAAACATATAGCCCAGCTGCGAACAGGTGGAATATGCGATGACGCGTTTGATGTCGGTTTGCACAAGGCCAACGGTCGCCGCGAAAAACGCAGTCGTGGCACCGATGTAGACGATGATTGTTGTGGCTTCTGGTGCGAATTCCATCAGTGGCGACATGCGACACATCAAGTAAACGCCTGCCGTTACCATGGTCGCCGCGTGGATCAGGGCTGACACGGGTGTCGGGCCTTCCATCGCGTCAGGCAACCAAGTGTGCAGGAACAATTGCGCAGATTTACCCATCGCCCCGATGAACAAGAGGAAGGCCAGCAGGTTCGCCGCGTTCCATTGCGTCCAAAGGAAGCTGATGTTCTGATGCGCCAGATCCGGTGCAGCCACAAAGATGTCATCAAGCTTGATGCTGCCCGTCATGTAAAACAGGCCAAAGATCCCAAGTGCGAAGCCAAAGTCACCGACCCGGTTCACAACGAAAGCTTTCATCGCCGCCGCGTTTGCGGTTGGTTTCTTATAATAGAAGCCAATCAACAGGTAAGACGCAACGCCCACACCTTCCCAGCCAAAGAACATTTGAACCAGGTTGTTTGAGGTCACCAGCATCAACATGGTGAAGGTAAAGAAGCTGAGATATGCAAAGAACCGCGCGCGGTAGTTTTCACCCTTGGCTTCATCAAAGTTCACGTCATGGGCCATGTAGCCCCATGAATACAGGTGAACCAAGGATGATACCGTGGTCACAACAACCAACATAATCGCGGTCAAACGGTCCAAACGAATGGCCCAATTTGTGTCCAATGTGCCGGACTGGATCCATGTTCCCAGTTCGATCAGGCGGGTTTCGCCGTCAAAACCAAGGAACACGACCCAAGATAGAAGTGCTGCAAGAAACAGCAGGCCTGTGGTGACAAGCTGTGCGCCTTTTTCACCGATAATCCGCCAGCCGAAACCGCCGATCAGCGCCCCCACAAGCGGGGCAAAGAGGATGATTTTTTCCATGTCCCCTTACCCTTTCATTACATTGACGTCTTCAACCGCGATCGTGCCACGGTTGCGGAAGAAGCAAACAAGGATCGCAAGGCCAATCGCGGCCTCCGCTGCGGCCACTGTCAGCACGAAAAGCGTAAACACCTGCCCGACGAGATCGCCGCTGTAGGATGAGAACGCCACAAGATTGATATTCACCGCCAGAAGCATCAATTCGATCGACATCAACAGAATGATGACGTTCTTACGGTTCAGAAAAAGCCCGAAGATGCCAATGACGAACAAAGCCGCCGCTACGCCTAGGTAATGTTCAAGTCCGACCATTTTTCCCTTAGTCCTTCTTCTCTTCGTTCTTTTTATTCTTATCACCACGCGCCAGCATGACGCGCAGAGTTATTCCAAAAGCAATCATCGCAATCCCGATGATCAGCCAGCTGTTCACTTACAGCCCCTGCCCCGGTTTCACGTCGATCAGCTCCATTGCTTTGGCTGGATCGCGGTGCATTTGTTCCATCACGTTTTGACGTTTGACGTTGGTGCGGTGACGCAGTGTCAGAACAATCGCGCCGATCATTGCGGTCAGCAGGATCAGGCCTGAGGCTTGGAACAGGTAGATATAGTCATCATAAATCAGCAGACCCAAAGCTTGGGTGTTGTGAATGTCGCCAATCGCTGGTGTCACGGCTTGGCGCAGGCTTTGCGCTTCTTCTGCGACTTGCCACGTGCCAAATACCATGGCCAATTCCATCAGGATCACGATGCCAATCAACAGGGCAACGGGCATATATTTCGCCATGCCGCTTTTGAGTTCGGCAAAATCCACGTCCAACATCATCACAACGAATAGGAACAGAACCGCGACCGCGCCCACATAGACGATGATCAACAGCATCGCGACAAATTCCGCGCCCAAAAGCACGAACAGGCCCGCCGCCGATAGGAACGATAGGATCAACCACAAGACTGAGTGCACCGGGTTGCGGCTGATCACCGTGAGGAACCCAGCAACCACAGTTGTGAGGGCAAAAAGATAAAATGCGAAATCAGCGACTGTCATTCGCCTGTCTCCTTTTTCTCGCTGTCAGCCAGCGCATCCTGTGCAAATTTTGCGGCGCGTGTAGACGCGGGCAGACCTGCAAACATTCCCATCATTGCGATGGTCTCTGAAATTTCTTGGGGCGTGGCCCCGGCAACATGTGCGTGACGCACCGTCAGTTTAAACGGCGCTTCCGCCTGTGCGCCCTGGCAAGTCAAACCCGCCAAGGTCAGCAATAATTTTGTCTTCGCGTCCAGGCCATCTTCCGACAGGCCCTTGCCGAACATCCCTTCCATCCAATCTGCTGGCATGGTTGGGATCAGCTTTTCAAACCCGTCCGCTGCGAAGGTCTCAAGCGCCGGGTTCACGGCTTTCGCCATCTCCCCGAACTGTTCTTGGGCCTGTTCCATCATCGCTGCAAAAGGGTTTGTTGGGTTGCTCATCGGTAAGGCGCATCCATTTCTAGATTGCGTGCGATTTCCGCTTCCCAACGTGCACCGTTATCCAAAAGCTTTTCTTTATCATAGAACAGCTCTTCGCGGGTTTCGGTTGAGAATTCGAAGTTTGGCCCTTCAACGATCGCGTCCACGGGGCAGGCTTCTTGGCAGAAACCGCAGTAGATACATTTCGTCATATCAAGGTCATAGCGTGTTGTGCGGCGCGAACCATCATCGCGGGGTTCCGCGTCAATGGTGATCGCTTGTGCCGGGCAAACCGCTTCACACAGTTTACAAGCAATGCAACGTTCTTCGCCATTTGGGTAACGGCGCAGCGCGTGTTCACCGCGGAAACGTGGGCTAAGAGGCCCTTTTTCCTGTGGGTAGTTCAGCGTTGCTTTTGGGGCAAAGAAATATTTCAGACCCAATTGAAAGCCCTTGATGACATCCATCAGCAGAAAGTATTTCGCCGCGCGTGTGTAATCCATAGCCATCGATTAGCCCCCCACTGCCCAGCGTGCATAAGCACCGCCAAAGGCTCCGTATTGTGCAAAGAACGCGACCAAAACAACCCAAGCCAGTGACATTGGCAGGAAGACTTTCCAACCGATGCGCATCAGTTGGTCGTAACGGTAACGCGGTGTGATTGCCTTCACCATCGCGAAGATGAAGAAGAAGAAAATGATTTTCAGGATCAGCCACAGGATGCCATCTGGCAGGCCCGGAATGGGTGACAACCAGCCACCAAAGAACAGCAGTGATGTCAGGGTACACATCAACACAACCGCCATCAATTCACCGATCATGAACAGAAGGAAAGGCGTGGATGAATATTCAACCTGATAGCCCGCAACCAATTCGGATTCCGCTTCGGGAAGGTCAAATGGGGGACGGTTGGTTTCAGCCAGGGCTGAGATGAAGAACAGGAAGACCATCGGGAAATGCGGCAGCCAGAACCATGAGAAGATGCCATATGCGCCGTCTTGTGCCGCCACGATACCTGAGAAGTTCAAGGAACCGGATGAGATGATCACACCGATGATGATCAGGCCAAGCGAGACTTCATAAGAAATCATCTGCGCGGCAGATCGAAGGGATCCCAAGAATGGGTATTTCGAGTTCGAAGCCCAACCGCCCATGATCACGCCGTAAACCTCAAGTGAGGAAACCGCGAAGATATACAGAACCGCGACGTTCAAATCTGCCAGAACCCAACCTTCATTGAAGGGGATCACGGCCCAGGCGATCACCGCCAGAACGAATGTGGTCATCGGGGCTAGGAAGAAGACAGCTTTGTCAGCCCCTGCGGGTACAACGACCTCTTTCACGATGTATTTCAGGAAATCCGCAAAACTTTGCAGCAGACCAAAAACCCCAACCATGTTGGGACCTTTGCGCATTTGCACAGCCGCCCAGACCTTACGGTCCGCGTACATCAGGAAGGCCAAGGCCACCAGAATAGGAACAAGCACCAACAGACACTGACCAATGATCAGCAATGTTATGCCCAGGTTTGTAGTGGTGAAGAATTCGACCATCTGTTGCCTCTTATACCGTCGGTATGTCAGTTTCCACGCAGTTCGCACGAACGACTTCAGCGTCGATTGTGCGGGATCCACGTGGCAGCGCCGCTGAGATGCTGTAAACAGCATCCCCCTGCCAAACGCCAGCCTCAATTTCAATATTCGTGCGTAAATGCCGTGCAAATCCGTAACCACGGATCAAAGCATATTGCGCCGCAGCACAATCCGCATAGGCAGCAACATCTGCTCGCCCACGCGCACCGCGCATTTTGACGTCAAAGGCGATCAAGTCGTCACCTTCATAGTCCCGATCCAGCAGGTGGGTTTCAATGCCAAGATATTCCGGCTTGAAAGGCCCATCATGTGTCACGTCAGTCGTTCCTGCACCCGCCACACATCCGAACAGACCCACAGCCACAGACGCCATAAGCGCCCCTGCCCGCAGGATACCTCGCGGTGAGGATCCGGTGATATGGTGGGTGAGGTTCATTATTCAGCTGCCATCGCAGTTTCACGACGCGCTTTTGCGTTCGCGGACAGTTCCGCCATCAACTGGCTGGACCGTGCAATTGGGTTGGTCAGGTAGAAATCTGTGATCGCATTCACAAATGTCGCCTTGCCCATTTTACGCAGTGGAACGCGTTTCCATTCATTTTCAGGAACCACATCCATCGCGCCCAAATGTGGCACGGCTTCGATCATCTGGGTGCGCAAACCACCAAGACTGTCCCAAGGCTGTGTGGCCTCAAGTTCAGCAGACAGCGCGCGCAAAATCGCCCAGTTTTCTTTCGCATCACCCGGCGCAAATCCCGCACGTTGTGCAAGCTGTGGACGCCCTTCGGTGTTCACAAACACGCCGCTTTCTTCAGTATATGCAGCACCCGGCAAGATCACATCCGCACGATGCGCACCGCGATCACCATGGCTGCCCTGATAGATCACGAAAGCACCCTTAGAAATCTCAACTTCGTCGGACCCAAGGTTGTAGATCACCTCAGCACCGTCAAGTGCGGCTTCAAGACCGCCCTCAGTCACAGCACCCACATCCATCGCACCAACGCGGCCGGCTGCCGTGTGCAGGACCATCAGTTTGCTTTCTGTGGTTTCAGCGAATTTCATCGCCTGGGAAAGCACCGCTTCACCGTCGGCTTCGCGCAAAGCGCCCTGCCCGATGATCACAACAGTTTCACGCGTCAACGCATCCGCATGTTCACCTTCATTGAGGTTCGCCAAAGCGGCGCGATCATCGCCAATGTGGAAATATTCATAGGACAGATCAATCTTCGGCCCAACAACACCGATTTTCGCGCCAGCAAGCCAAGCTTTGCGGATACGGGCGTTCAAAACCGGGCTTTCAATGTTTGGATCGGTGCCGATCAACATGATCCCTGTCGCGGTATCAATGTCTTCAATAGAGGCCGTGCCAACGTAACCAGAACGGTTGTCATCCGGCAATTTCGCACTGTCGGTGCGGCATTCAACCTTACCGCCAAGACCCTCAATCAGTTGTTTCAGCGAAAAGGCCGCATCAGTTGACACAAGATCGCCAATGATCCCGGCAACTTTCTTGCCCTTCATGGCGTCAGCCGCTTTGCCCAGGGCTTCGCCCCAAGTGGCTTTGCGCAGTTTACCACCTTCGCGGATGTAAGGCGTATCCAAGCGTTGACGACGCAGACCATCCCACACGAAACGTGTTTTGTCAGAGATCCATTCCTCGTTCACGCCATCATGGTTGCGTGGCAGAATGCGCATCACTTCGCGACCTTTGGTGTCCACACGTATGTTGGCCCCCAGAGAGTCCATAACATCAATGGTTTCAGTCTTGCGCAATTCCCAAGGGCGCGCGGAAAACGCGTAAGGTTTGCTTGTCAGCGCGCCAACCGGGCAAAGATCAATGATATTGCCCTGAAGGTTCGAATCCAGTGTTTCATTCAAATAGCTTGTGATTTCAGCATCTTCACCACGGCCCGTTTGGCCCATCTGGGTGATGCCCGCGATTTCAGATGTGAAACGCACACAACGCGTACAAGAAATACAACGTGTCATCGCGGTTGAGACCAATGGACCAAGATCCAGATCATCTACAGCGCGTTTCGCTTCCTTGTGACGTGTGGTGGACAGGCCATAAGCCATGGCCTGATCCTGCAAATCACATTCGCCGCCTTGGTCACAAATTGGGCAATCCAGCGGGTGGTTGATCAGCATGAATTCCATCACACCTTCACGCGCCTTTTTCACCATGGGTGAATTGGTTTTCACAACAGGTGGCGCACCTTCGGGACCAGGGCGAAGGTCACGGACCTGCATCGCACAGCTTGCCGCCGGTTTGGGCGGGCCGCCAACGACTTCAACAAGACACATCCGGCAGTTGCCAGCAATCGACAGACGTTCATGGTAACAGAAACGTGGCACTTCCACGCCCGCCTGTTCGCACGCCTGTATAAGGGTCATGGCCGGGTCGACCTCAACCTCTTTTTCGTCGATGATGATCTTACGCAGGTCCGTCATGTCCTAGTCCGTCCTTAGAAAATTGCCGATTTGGCTGTCAGCGGTCATTTCCGCATTGCCAACGGCGCAATAACTTTCCGCATCACCCTCACGGGCACCACGGCTTGAAAGCCAATTGTCGACACGAACGTAAAGGCGGGCCTCTTCGTCTGGGTCATCGACATAAGCTTCGATTTCTTCTGCACTATAGCCTTCAGCCTGCGCGCGATTATGTACACTGCGCAAAAAGGCAAAGCTGCGAAACTTGCGATAGGTAATCGTGGGGCAGCGTTTGTGAATACGGCGCACGATGCCCGCCGTGATCAAACCACTGTTCACCCGTTCATTGTCGCGCAAAGGCACGATCTCGGGTGACATTGCAAAACTTGGAACCGCCGTAAGGGTCGTTAAAGCCACGACCCCGAGAAACTTTTTAATATCAGACATATGCTGTCTCCTTTTGATAGAAAGGAGTTGGGGTTTCACCCAGCTGACATTCAATAACACACACGCACACATCCCCAAACACGGCAGAAACCTGCCGTGTCTCGGTGCCTTTTGGCTGATGATATGTTGCGTTATGTTTCATTGTTGTTTTATTCCGCCGCCATCGCGCCCATGCGCCCGGTTTTGTTGGCTTTGATGCGGTCTTCGATCTCTTCGCGGAAGTGACGGATCAGACCTTGAATTGGCCAAGCCGCCGCATCGCCAAGGGCACAAATCGTGTGGCCTTCAACCTGTTTACTGACGTCAAACAGCATGTCGATTTCTTCAACTTCTGCCTCACCGCGCACCAGACGATCCATCACACGCGCCATCCAGCCCGTACCTTCACGGCACGGCGTACATTGGCCGCAGCTTTCGTGTTTAAAGAACTTTGATAGACGCCAAATCGCTTTGATCACATCGGTGTCATTGTCCATCACGATCATACAGGCCGTGCCCATGGAGGATTTGTTTTCACGCATCCAATCGAAATCCATGATCGCATCTTCGCACATGTCTTTCGGCAGGATCGGACAGGACGCGCCACCTGGAATGATGGCTTTCAGATTGTCCCAACCGCCACGAATACCGCCGCCGTGTTTTTCAATCAATTCGCGCATCGGCAAGGACATCGCATCCTCAAACACACAAGGCGTGTTCACATGCCCCGAGATCGCGAATAGTTTCGTGCCCACATTATTCGGACGCCCAAAAGAGCTGAACCATTCAGGCCCACGACGCAGAATGGTCGGCGCAACCGCAATAGATTCAACGTTGTTCACAGTGGTCGGGCAACCATAAAGACCCGCGCCCGCTGGGAACGGTGGCTTCATCCGCGGCATGCCTTTTTTGCCCTCAAGGCTTTCGAGCAATGCGGTTTCTTCACCGCAAATATAGGCCCCTGCCCCGTGGTGCAGATACAAGTCAAAATCCCAACCGGATTTCGCCGCATTTTTGCCCAACAGACCATCAGCATAACATTCGTCAATCGCCGCCTGCAGCGCCTCTTTTTCGCGGATGAATTCACCGCGAATATAGATGTAGGCGTTATTCGCACCAATCGCGAAAGAGGCCAGCAAAGCGCCCTCAATCAACGTGTGTGGATCGTGACGCATGATCTCGCGGTCTTTACATGTACCGGGTTCAGATTCGTCAGCATTGATCACCAAATAGGCAGGGCGACCATCGGTTTCCTTGGGCATGAAAGACCATTTCAGACCGGTCGGGAAACCCGCACCACCACGCCCACGCAGGCCAGAGGCCTTCATCTGGTCGATGATCCAATCGCGCCCGTTCTTGATGATGTTGGCGGTGCCATCCCAATGGCCGCGCTTCTTCGCACCAGCAAGGCTACGGTCATGCATGCCGTAGAGATTGGTAAAGATCCGGTCCTGATCCTTCAGCATCTCGTTCTTCCTTCCATTGCGGATCGCCAAATCGGCCACCCTGCCCAACTGGGCTTAGCTATCATCACGGCGCGCACGCCAAATTCCAAACGTCACAACCAGCACCCAAACAAAGGCGCCCATTGCCATCAGATCGAACAGATAAGCAAAACGTCCGGGTAAGCCCAACATTCTGCCAATCCACTGCCCCCCAAGCCAAAGGATCACGGCACCTGCAACAACAAGGGATAACATCCTTGCCCGCTTCGCCAGTTCTTGATCCTTCTCAGGGGTCATCAATTATTTATCCTTATAAACGCCGCCCTTTTGGACGCGCTTAGAGAATTCAGTTTCTTCGCCAGCTGCCAAGGCTTTCGCCTGGTCAATCCAGCCATCACGAATGATACGGCCTTTGAACTTCAGGCGGCTGTCCACCCAAGCAACGGCGGCATCATCCCATTTGGCAATTTGATCGAAATGCCAGAAACCCATTTCATTCAATGTGGTTTCAAGCTTCGGACCAACACCCTTGAGCTGCTTTAGATCATCCGCACCCGCTTTGCGCGGCGCGGTCATTGTGCGTGGTTTCTTCTCAGCCACGTCATCCGTAGGCGTCGCATCCACTTTCGGAGCAGCCTTCGCAACTTCAGCTTTTGGGGCTGGCTTCTTCGCAGCAGGCTTTTTCGCCGCAGCTTTCGCCGGTTTCGCAGCCTTTTCAGCAGCCGCCTGTTTTGCAGCGGTCATGGGTTCAACCGGGGTTTCGCCATTGCGTGGGCGTCCACCGCGATCGGTCCACGGCGCAGTCAAAGGCACCTCGGATCCGTCAATACGTTTCACGGTTTCGCCAATATCCGTCGCCAGTTGCACAGACGCGTTATACTGTGTTTTGCCGCTTTCATAATCCGCCAGCACAACCGCGCCACCTGCAGGTTCACAGCCATAACGGCCATTTTGCGGACCAGGCACAGGTACTTCGCCTTTGCCCAGACGTGTCAGAATATCACGCAGCATGTCAGGGGTCAGATCCTCGTAGAAATCCTTGCCGATCTGAACCATAGGCGCATTAGAACAGGCCCCCAAACATTCAACTTCTTCCCAAGAGAAATTGCCGTCCTCAGAAACATCATGCGGGTTCGCCGCGATCATCTCTTGGCAAACTGCAATAAGGCTTTCCGCGCCACAGATCATGCAAGATGTGGTGCCGCAAACCTGAACATGTGCAATAGAACCCGTGGGTTGCATCTGGAACATAAAGTAGAAAGACGCAACTTCCAGCGCCCGAATATAGGCCATGCCCAACATATCCGCGACATATTCAAGGGCGGGCTTAGACAGCCACCCTTCCTGTTCCTGCGCACGCCACAACAGTGGAATAATCGCAGATGCTTCGCGCCCCTCAGGGTATTTCGTCAATTGCGCAGTCGCCCAAGCAAGATTGTCTGGGGTGAAAGCAAAGCTGTCAGGCTGGGTGTGGTGTAGACGGCGAAGCATTATGCGCTGGCCTCCTCAGAAAGGTATTCAAAATGCGTTGGGCGTGTGTTCAAGATCATCTGTCGATCTCCCCGAACACGACATCCATGGTGCCGATAATGGCGGCGACGTCGGCCAGTTGGTGACCAACTGCTACGTGATCCATCGCTTGCAGATGCAAGAACCCAGGCGCGCGGATTTTGGAACGGTAAGGTTTATTGGTGCCATCCGCCACAAGGAACACGCCGAATTCGCCCTTGGGGGCCTCGACGCATGCGTAAACTTCACCGGCAGGCACGTGGAAGCCCTCGGAATACAGTTTAAAGTGGTGGATCAAGGCTTCCATTGAAGTCTTCATGTCGCTGCGTTTTGGCGGGCTTAGCTTGCCACGGGCCATCACATCGCCCTGCCCTTCGGGGGCACGCAGCTTTTCAATCGCTTGCAGAATGATCCGCAGGGATTGACGCATTTCTTCCATGCGGCACAGGTAGCGATCATAACAATCGCCATTTTTGCCCACGGGAATTTCGAAGTCGAATTCATCGTAGCATTCATAAGGTTGGCTGCGTCGCAGATCCCATGGCAGGCCAGAACCACGCACCATCACACCAGAGAAGCTCCAGTCCAGGATGTCTTTCTCGGTCACGATACCAATGTCAGCGTTGCGCTGTTTGAAAATCCGGTTTTCAGTCAACAAACCGTCGATATCCGCGAGAACATTCGGGAAGGTGCCACACCATTCTTCAATGTCGTCCAGCAGATCATCGGGCAGATCTTGGTGTACGCCACCGGGACGGAAATAGGCCGCGTGCAGACGCGCGCCACAGGCACGTTCATAAAACACCATCAGCTTTTCGCGTTCTTCAAATCCCCAAAGCGGCGGTGTCAGCGCGCCAACATCCATCGCCTGTGTCGTCACGTTCAACAGGTGGTTCAGAATACGGCCAATTTCAGAATAGAGCACCCGGATCAAGCTGCCACGACGGGGAACTTCTGTGCCGGTCAGTTTTTCAATCGCCAAACACCAAGCGTGTTCTTGGTTCATCGGCGCCACATAATCCAACCGGTCGAAATACGGCAGGTTTTGCAGATAAGTCCGGCTTTCCATCAGCTTTTCCGTGCCACGGTGCAGCAGGCCGATGTGGGGATCGCAACGTTCTACGATCTCGCCGTCCAGTTCAAGCACCAAGCGCAAAACACCGTGTGCCGCCGGGTGTTGCGGACCAAAGTTAATGTTGAAGTTACGGATCTTCTGCTCGCCTGTGCGCGCATCGTCAAACTTCTGGGTTCCGTCCATCATGCTGATACCTTCGCCATATCTCGTTGCCAGCGTGTGGGCAGCTCGCCAAAGCGGGCCTCCACAGCTTTATACTGGTCGTCCAGCAGCGCACGCGCCGCAATTTTCAAGTCGCCCCGCATCGCAGTTGCGCGACCGGCATGAACCTTCTTCTTAAAATCCGCAGATTGGTAATTGATGCCCAGAAAGGTACAAATACTGCGAACTGTTTTCTCTTGGAACAGGCGCTCAAAGAACACCACCTTGCAGTCTTCAGCGGGCAAAGCCTTGTCCATCTTTTCCAATATTCCAGCATAATCTGAACGCTGCATCAGCGACGGATGATGACCAGATTTGATAAGACGTTCCAAAATGAGATTGGCAAACTCGTTCAAAGACTGCCCCTCTTCCAGACGTCGCATTGCATTCATGCGCACATTAGACCACATGCGATCCACCGGATCCCGCATGATGTAGATAAACCGCGTTTTCGGGGCCATTTGTGACATCTCGCGCAACGCATCTTCAGACAAAAGTGCATAAGCTGGCGTGATGTCGCCGCCCAAAATCGCGCCTTCATCTTCGGCGGATTTCAAGATCAACTCGCGATAAGCTGCATGACCATCACGTGGAGCACGCAGAACACGGGCCGCTTCACGATGTTCTTCAGCAGACATCAACATCTTGACCTGTTTCTTCGCATCTTGGTCTTGCGCCGCAGCGATCAGTTGATCCGCTTTCCCTTCGATCCGAAGGGCATGCATATCCACTTTTTCAGGCGTGTCGCTGTTGAAATAATGCAGCTCTTTTACAGCTGGCATGCGGCACTCTGGATGCATGCTTAGATAACGGTAGAGCCAACTGGTCCCCGCTTTCGTTGCACCTATTCCAAACATGAGCGTCGCCTGCTCCATTATCAGCCTTTGGCCTCTTGTTTTTCGTCACCGGGAAGAATGTATTCCGCGCCCTCCCAAGGGGACATGAAATCAAACTGGCGGTATTCCTGAACCAAGTTAACAGGTTCGTACACAACGCGTTTCAGTTCTTCGTCGTAACGCACCTCTGTATAACCAGTGGTCGGGAAGTCTTTCTTCAACGGATGACCACGGAAACCGTAATCCGTCAGAATGCGACGCAGATCTGGATGGCCTGAGAACAGGATACCAAACATGTCGAAAACTTCGCGTTCAAACCAATTTGCACTTGGATGCACATCAACGATAGACGCGATCATTTCGTCTTCACGCAGCTGGCTGCGCAGACGAATGCGGTGGTTCTGATACATGGACAGAAAGTGGTAAACCATGTCGAAACGCTTGTCGCGTGACGGGTAATCCACAGCCGTGATATCAATCAAGCTTGAGAATTTGCAACGCGCATCATTCTTCAGAAACTCAACCAACGTAACGATGCCCGTTGGGGCAACATCTACGGTCAATTCACCATGGTTGATCTCATAACCGATCACAGCATCAGGCTGTTTCAGTTCAAGATATGCACCAAGTTCGTTTAGGGCTTCAGCCATTGTCAAATCCCCTTATCGCGCGATGGTGCCGGTGCGGCGAATTTTGCGTTGCAGTTGCAAAATCCCGTACATCAAGGCTTCAGCAGTGGGTGGGCAGCCAGGAACATAAATATCCACAGGCACGATACGATCACAGCCACGCACAACAGAATAGCTATAGTGGTAATAACCGCCGCCATTCGCACAGGATCCCATAGAGATCACATAACGTGGTTCGGGCATTTGGTCGTACACTTTGCGCAATGCGGGCGCCATTTTATTGGTCAGCGTGCCCGCAACGATCATCAAGTCAGATTGGCGTGGGGAGGCGCGCGGCGCGGTGCCATAGCGTTCAAGATCATACCGCGGCATGGATGTGTGCATCATTTCAACCGCACAACAGGCCAGACCAAAGGTCATCCAGTGCAGGGAACCCGTGCGGGCCCAGTTGATCACATCTTCCGTGGAGGTCAGGATAAAACCTTTATCCTGAAGTTCTTTATTAAGCTCAGCGGTGGCGACCGAACGGTCTTCCCCGGCAGTGGCTGCGGTGGTTACTCCCATTCGAGTGCCCCCTTCTTCCATTCGTAAGCGAACCCAATGGTCAGAACCCCGAGGAACACCATCATAGACCAGAAACCGACCATCCCGACATCCTTAAAGGCAACGGCCCATGGGAAGAGGAAAGCGATCTCAAGATCGAAGATAATGAACAGGATCGACACAAGGTAGAACCGCACATCAAATTTCATCCGCGCATCGTCAAAAGCATTAAATCCGCATTCATATGCAGATACTTTTTCCGGATCGGGATTGCGAACAGCGAGGACAACAGCAGCAAGGATCAAAACAAGTCCAATGCCGATGGCCAACGCCAGAAAAATCAGGATGGGGAGATATTCTCTCAGAAGGTCTTGCACATCTGGCTCCTTGGTGGCGTGAAAGCAACGCGTGCCTGGTTGCCCATGGGTTTAAACGCCTGTGTCAGCAGGGTCAATGCGGTGGGCGTTAACCAATTGCAGTTTTTCAACATTGCGATTTTTGCTTTTTTTGTCTGTTCACCTGTAAATTTTCCTGAAAAACAAGGGGATTGAATAGACACCAACATACTTCATTGGTTAACAGCCCACAAAAAATTGTGCCAAAGCCATGCCAGAGTCACGTCAAATTCATTCTGACAACAGGTCAAACTGTGATCAAAATACTATTGCGACTCTCTGCTGTAACCCGGCAACGAAAGGCAATTCGGTACTATAGCACGCCAAACATATAGACCCGCAAGATTGGGTACGAACTGGGCGCGAACTGGGAGCGGACAAGTCAGTGAAAGCCGCGCTCATTGGCAAATAGGGCCGCTTGTGTGCGGTTCTTCACACCCAGTTTCGCCATCAAGGTTTTCACATGCAATTTCACGGTGACCTCTTGAAGACCCAGGTCACGCCCGATTTCTTTATTGCTTAATCCGCGCTGCAACCTCTGCAAGGTCTCGCGTTCTCGCCGGGTTAATGTTGCCAAAACCGGGTCTTGCGCATGTTCAACCGGGTCATCCAAGCCAAACGGGAAAAACGCTTCGCCCTGCGCCATCAAACGGATGGCATGCACCATCGATTTGGCGCTCATGGATTTCGACAAAAACCCCGCAGCGCCGCATTCCATCGCCTGAAGCCCCACGGTTTTGCCTGCAACTCCAGACATCAAAGCAACACGTGCATGTGGCAACAATGCTTGGGTGCGTTTTAGCCCCTCAAGCCCATTCATGCCCGGCATATTATAATCTAAAACAATCACGTCCATCGGCGTCATGCCACGTGCGAGGTCTAATGCGGCATCAAGGGTCGCCGCACCCAGCACATTGAAACCATTATCTGCGTTCAAAAATGCAACAATCGTGTCTCGCACGAGGTCATGGTCATCCGCGATTAATACATTCACCATTGCGGATCCTCCATAAGTTAATCTTATAATTTTAGCACGGAAAGACAACTGCGCCTATGAAAAATATACCAAAGTCTATTTACATACACCTAATAGACCTCGTAAAATCCTTCAACTCACGGCACTCTATTGACACTCTCAGAGACGGATCACCAGATGTTTATGTCCCGAATTACCACATATACGTTGGCACTCGTTGCAGCCGTGTTGGTCATTCCCCCTTCACTGCTTGCAGATACAACTCCATCTCTGAGGGTACAAATCGAGGACACGGTCATAAATCTAGACCTGCAGCAACTTGATGCCCTGCCCCAAACGGAATTCACAACAACCACGATCTGGACGGATGATGAAGTGCATTTCTCGGGCGTCACCCTACATGATCTGCTTGAACATATTGAGGCCAGCGGGACCCAAGTCAAACTGACCGCCGTGAATGATTACGCCTCGACCCTGTCCATCCAAGATGTGACCCCGCATGCGCCTTTGATCGCCACACGTTTGGATGGCGAGACGATGTCCGTGCGGGAAAAAGGCCCATTTTGGGTGATTTACCCGTTTGATTCCGGAGCAGAATATCGCACTGAAATCAACTTCACGCGCAGCGTTTGGCAGTTGGTTTCCATGACAATTCTGGACGAATAGGCACCCTTGCCCTAATATGGCGCGACATTGGGATATCAGCCCACTCACCAGATCCATAACGGTCTGTGCATCCCGATTACAGTTGTCTTTTCCTAGATCCAGACGGAGACCACGTGCAACAAGACGAACTCCAAAAACTGCGCCCATTCATGGTCAAACTGCCCCTTTTGTTCGTGTTGCTTGCTGTGCTGTTGGGCATGCTGTCTTTCTCTTTGTATCGCCAAGTTCAAAATCTAAGCGCGGCTGGTGACGGCAACACACAATGGAGCCTCGCACAGCTCGAAACTGAATATTTTCGGTATAAGCAAACGTTGCATCATCACGATGAAACACAGCCTTTCAACGCAAACGACGTCCGGCTGCGCTTTGACATTTTGGTTAGTCGCTACAATCTCACCCAAACCGGTACGCTTGGTAGGCTTACGCAAGGCGACCCGCGCTTCGAGCAACCCAAAGCGGTCATTGTAACCTTCATCCGGGACAGCGACGCGATTTTTCAATCTGACGCCCCCTTGAAGGATAACCTGCATCTGCTTCTGGAATTGGCTCATTTGGCAGAAACAAACATCCACGAATTGGGTGTGTTGGGCGCGCAGGTCGTGGCTTCCGCAAGTTCCGTTCGCCGCCTCGCGATAAAACGCCAACTTGCCCAAACCAGCGCCACGGTCGTGTTGTTGATGGCGGCCTTGTTCTTGGTGGTGATCCATATGCGTCATCTCTATCAGAAATCCCAACTTGCGGATCGCATGTTACGCGACACGTCCCGCTTCCTCAGCGCGACAGTTGAAGGATCTCTTGACGGGATCATCATCATGGACAATCTCGGCAATATCATCGATTTCAATCCCGCCGCAGAGATGATTTTCCAATGGTCCCGCGACGACGTAATAATGAAACCGCTGATAGAAGTCGCAGTTCCCCAGCGCCTGCGCGCAACGCTTCTCGAAGACGTTCAACGCTCGCTGTCGAACGATGAACCACCTGCGGTCAATAGCGAACGTTTGATCTTAACCGCCCAACGTGCCTCTGGGCAGGAATTCCCGATTGAGTTCAACATCACCCCCGCATCGGATCAAAGAGGCACCCATTATATTGCCTATTTCCGCGACATCAGCCAACGCGCCGAAAACGAACGCCACCTGATTGAGGCCCGCGACACAGCCGAACGCGCAAACCAAGCAAAATCCAGGTTTGTTGCCATGGTAAGCCATGAAATGCGCACCCCGCTGAATGGGATGCTTGGGGTCTTCGATCTGCTGAGCAACACAAAGACCACGGATAAACAGGCCGAATACATCGACATGGCGCAATCGTCGGGGGAATTCCTTCTGGAACATATCAACGACGCGCTTGATATCATCCGCACCGACAGCGTCGATCAACCCCGGATCCGAAGCCCCTTTATTGCCTATGATTTGGCCGCAAAGGTGGTCGCCGATCTTACGCCATTGGCCAATGAAAAAGATCTGCAGATTACGATGGAAGGCAGTGGCAATACATTGGTTCAAACCTGCGGCGATGTCGAAGCCATCCGCCGCATTCTGACCAATCTGCTTGGCAATGCCATCAAGTTCTCGCAGGATGGCACCATTCTTGTTGCACTCAACATTACAGCCAACGCTTATACCGCTGACCTTCAGGTCTCGGTGACGGACACAGGCCCTGGGATTTCACCGGACCGCCTTGAGGAAATATTTCACGACTACACCGTTTTTGAACGCCCCGAAGGGCGTCAGCACCACAGCCATGGCCTGGGCCTCGCGATTTCACGCCGCCTTGCTCAATCCATGTCAGGCACTGTTCAGGTCAACAGCGTGTTGGGCCAGGGCAGTTGTTTCACCTTCACTGTCACCCTTGATCTCGCCGATAAGCCACCTGTCGCTCCGACCTTGGCTGTGCCCGCAGTAACGGCACATGAATGCCCCCTTCCGTCCCCCATGCATCCCCTAAGTTTGCCGCGGTTAAAAATTCTTGTGGTCGAAGACAATGCGATCAACTTGCAGGTTCTGGGTGATATGTTGCATTTCCTTGGTCAAGACGTCGTCACAGCCCAAGACGGGTCAGAAGCCATTGCACGGTGTTCAGATCAAACGTTTGATCTGATTTTGATGGATATCAACATGCCTGTGATGAACGGAGTTCAAGCCATCCGACACATCCGCGCGGGCACATCCACCAATGCAAACAGTCCAATCATCGCCCTTTCTGCCCAATCCCCTGACGCTTTCAACGCGGGGGATCTCGCCGAGTTATGCACCTTCGAGGCCAAACCCCTACGTTTGTCCCGTTTGCGCGATTTGCTACAGTTCCAAACTCTGCCCAATGGGCCGACAGACAGGACGACGGATGTCTCCATCCCGGTGTTAAACGAGCTGCGCGAAATTCTCGGGGCGCTGACCACCACCAAAACCCTTATCGAGTTTTTCGACGAACTGGCCTTGGTTCAAACCGCGACCGTAGATATCGACAGCGACGCGTTCACAAGCCAAGCCCATAAAGCCGCCGGTGCCGCCGCAATCTTGGGTTTGACCAAATTGCAAGAGCTGCTGGCACATCTGTCAAAACAAGATGACACAGGTGATGTTCCATCGCGCACAACCCTTATGACCCAAGTGGGCGCAGCCACAGAAACCACCCGTAAAATACTGATTGAGAACGAATTTATCTGATCTATTCTACGTGTTCCAAGACGCTTTACGTTTGTCAAAGAACGCACCAATGCCCTCGGCACTTTCCGCGTCTTCCCAACGCCCTGCCAGCGCGGCAATCGACATATCAATCACCTCATCATCGATGCGCGGCCCCAAAGCACGCGCCAAAGCCTTGGCATCTGCAACCGCACGCGGCGCACAAGACAGGTAAGGCACGACTTCGGCCTCAATCGCCGCATCTAGGTCATCCAGCGAAACGACACGCGCCAGTAAATCCATGTCACGTGCTTCATCCGCACCAAACAGACGCGCCGACATAAAGACACGCCGTGCCTTACCCTCGCCCATCCGAGCCAAAACATAAGGCCCAATGGTGGCCGGGATTAGACCAAGCCGGGTTTCCGTCAGCCCAAATTTTGCGCCCTCGACACCAATCGCCACATCACAAACAGACAGCATCCCAATGCCGCCGCCAAAAGCGTTGCCCTGCACGCGCCCGATCAAAGGCTTGGGCATGGTGTTCAGCGCTTGCAACATCTCGGCCAATTTGCGCGCCTCGCACATACGCGCAACCGGATCCGCCGCCATCTGATCTTGCATCCAGCGCAGATCCCCACCGGCGCAGAACGACTTACCGCCAGCGGCAAGGATCACGACACGCACGCTGTCATCCGCACCAAGCTGCCCTGCCGCCTGCGTTAGCTCGGCCAACATCTGTGCCGACATCGCGTTGTGTTTTTCAGGTCGGTTCAACGTCAGCGTCGCGACACCGCGCGCATCGGTTTCAATTGTAATCGTTTCATACATCGCCATGTTTCCTCGCAGGGTCCGCCGCCAGAAAGTCGAGATAGATCCAAACCATCCGGTCCACAAACCAAGTTTTCATAATCATTGTCAGCGCAACGCCCGTCACCGTCGCCATCAGGTCAAACTGCCACACCCCCCAGGCCATCAACCCCATTCCAGGGATCGTGATAACCATCAAAACCCTCAGGCAAATCAGATGATGTTGCGCAACTTCATCTGTACGCTTCAGATAAATCTGTTCCCCCAAAACGCCCCGAGATGCCCAATTGTCCAGGTGCTGCGGCACCTGAAACAAACGCGGGTTCAGCCAGTTCCAAATCAGAACCAGCCCGACCACAAGCCATGCCCAACCGCCAATCCAATCACGCGACCAGATCGCAAGACTGAACAGCGGCAGCAGCGTAAACCGTGTCCAAACCGACCAAGGGTTCGCGTGACGCAGCCAAATGGCATCCGTCATGCCCATGAAGCTTTCCAGCCTGTGGATGAAGCCCATCTCTTAACTTTCGCGCATTTTACGTGCCATAACAGCCGCTTCCTGCACGACATTCGCGTCAAGACCCGTATCAATCCCGATGCGTTCGCAATGTTCCATCACACGTTCCGTCGCCACATTTCCGGCAGCACCCGGCGCATAAGGACAGCCGCCAAGACCGCCAACAGCCGCATCAAACACCTTCACGCCAAGCGAAATAGACGCATCAATATTATCAATCGCCCGTCCAGATGTGTCGTGATAATGCCCGGCCAAACGGTGCACAGGCACGACATCACGCATCTTCAAAAGCATCTTCGCAATGCTATCGGGCGTCGCTTGACCAATCGTGTCGCCCAGCGAAATCTCATAGCAGCCCATGGCGAACAAAGCTTCCGCCACACGCGCCACCTCATCCGGGTCAACCTTGCCGTCATAGGGGCAATCGGTCACGCAAGACACATAGCCGCGCACCGGCATATCCACATGACGCGCGGCCTCCATGATCGGTTTGAACCGCTCAAGACTTTCCGCAATGCTCGCGTTGATATTGGCTTTTGAGAACCCTTCCGAGGCCGATCCAAAGATCGAAATCTCATCCGCCTTGGCCGCAATCGCGCCCTCATAGCCGCGCATATTTGGTGTCAGCGCCGCATAGCTGATGCCATCCGCCCGCGTGATACCTGCCAAAACATCCGCACTGTCCGCCATCTGAGGCACCCATTTGGGCGACACGAAACTCGCGCATTCAATCCGGCGAAAGCCCGCGCGCGACAAGCAATCCACCAGCGCGATTTTCTCGGCCGTGGGGATCTGGCGTTTTTCATTCTGCAAACCATCCCGTGGCCCACATTCAAAAATCTCAATCGCGTCCGTCATGCGTTTTCCTCCGGTTTCACCACCTCAGGTGGCGGGTAAAAATCCTTACGGTAAATCAGCGGCTCACCCTCTTGCGGCAAAGCCTTCGCAAAACTCGGTCGCGCCTTGAACCTGCCCCACCATGCACGAAGATTTGGCATCTCATCAAGGGATGTAAATCGTGCGCCAACGAAAACACCGTAAGCCAAGGCGCAATCCACCGCAGAATACCCGCCCGCCAACATCCAATCACGCCCATCAGCCAATTGTGCATCCAAACGCTTCAAGGTCACAGCCAGACGTTTCGCCTCAAGCCCCATCTGGGTCGGCGATTTCATCCAATCCTGGTACAACACGATATGCGCTTGCGTCAGGTTCGCGCAATGCTGGCCTATGGTTTCAGCATAGTGCAACAGATCCAGATACTCCGCGCGCTCGGGCGACCCAGGCGCACGCGACAAAGCCCCGTCCCCCAGCTCAGCCAGATATTCAACCGCAGCCCCGCTTTCACAGATCACCTGGCCCGTGCCGATTTCCATCGCAGGCACACGCCCCGCCGGGTTCAACGCCTTATATTCCTCAGATCGCAAGGATTTATCAAAGAAGTTGTAGCTGACCAATTCATAGTCCAGCCCCAATTCCTCCAACACCCAAATCACCCGCATGGACCGCGCCTGTGCTGCGTGATGTAAACGTATCATATTCTTCCCCTCACCAGAGCCAACGGCCCATCTCGATCAAATGTCGCGCATAGCCCGCCGTCACCGCAATCATCGGCAACAACCAAATATAAGCCGCAATTCCTTCGCGTTTTGGCTCAGAAACGGCCTCTTCAATGGGATCTTCTTTGCGCCCAAAGATCAAGCGTCGCAGCCCATAAAACACCCCAACCAAGGCCCCTTCGAACACCAGCTGGATCAACATAATCGGCCAGAGCACCGAGACAATGAAAGCGATAAATGGCAGCATATAGCCAACCGCATGCGCAAGCAGAGACACGATCGCCAGCAACAACAGCTCTGCAATGTGAACCTGCCCGCGCATTACTTTCATGCAGCGGCCTCGTCTTCTTCCGCCAATCGGATCAAGGCAGCGCCTGCTTCGACCTGTCCGCCCGCCGCGCATAGAACCTCAGCCACCACACCATCGCGTGCCGCCGTCAATGTATGTTCCATCTTCATGGCTTCCAAAATTGCCAAAGCGTCGCCTTCTTGCACGACGGCCCCCGCTTCAACCATTACGGCTTTCACAAGACCCGGCATGGGCGCCTCAATCAAGCTTGGGTCGCCCCCCGCGCCATGGGCCACATCCAGAACGTCAATGCCCTCAAAGTGGTAATTATTGCCCCAGAACACCGTGACATTATCGCCAAGCACCGCAATCTCAGCCGGGGTTTTGTCACCGCCAACCCACCAGATACCATCGGTGCGGGTCACCGTCACAAAACCACCGTCCAGTTCAATATGGAAATTGCGATCCGTCATCGTGGTGATGCGGGCCTCGATTTCATCGCCCTTATGGCTGAACTTCACCGTCACAGGTACACGCGCCCAAAGGCCAAATCCGGACTCCTGGGCGTTATCGCCTGCCAGACCCGCAAAGCCCAAAGCCGCCAGGCTACGCGCCTTAATACAAGGCACGGGATCCGGCGTCAGCGTATCAATATCGCGATCAATCAGACCCGTATCCACACGCCCGGCCGCGAAATCATCATGGCGTACCAGCGCACGCAAAAATGCTAGGTTGGTCACAGACCCCGCAACTTGCGTCTCCGCCAAGGCCTGCGCCATCTTGCCCAAAGCAATGTCACGCGACCCACCATGGGTGATGATCTTTGCGATCATCGGATCATACCAAGGCGAAATTTCATCGCCCGCGCGCACCCCAATGTCAGACCGCGCGCCTTCAGGGAATTGCAAATGCGTCAGCGTGCCAGTGGCAGGCAAAAAACCCGCAGGCACATCTTCTGCATATAGGCGCACCTCAAAACTGTGCCCATCAATCGACAACTCATCCTGTTGTTTTGGAAGGGTTTCCCCCGCAGCCACACGCAATTGCCATTCCACCAGATCAACGCCGGTGATGGCCTCGGTCACAGGGTGTTCCACCTGCAAACGCGTGTTCATTTCCATGAACCAAAACCCATCAACGCGCAGGCCATCCGACCCATCAACGATAAATTCCACCGTGCCTGCGCCGGCGTAGCCGATCGCCTCAGCAGCCCGCGTCGCCGCGTCACCCATAGCTTTGCGCACGTCATCGGTCATGCCGGGTGCAGGGGCTTCCTCGATCACCTTTTGGTGGCGACGTTGCAGCGAACAGTCCCGTTCAAACAAATGCACGGCGTTTGTGCCGTCGCCAAAGACCTGCACCTCAATATGACGCGGGGAAGTCACGAATTTCTCGATCAACACAGCGTCATTGCCAAAGGCTGTTTTCGCCTCCCCCATCGCACTCGCCAACGCCGCATCAAAATCACTCTCGGCCTCAACCAAACGCATGCCCTTACCGCCGCCGCCCGCAACCGCTTTGATCAACACGGGGTATCCAATTTTACCCGCTTCCGCCTTCAAAAGCTTCGGATCCTGATCCGCCCCGTGATAGCCCGGCACAACCGGCACGCCCGCCTCAATCATCAAGGCTTTCGCCGCGTCCTTCAGGCCCATCGCGCGAATTGCACTGGCAGACGGCCCGATAAACGCCAAGCCCGCCGCCTCGCAAGCCTCTACAAAATCAGGGTTTTCCGAGAGAAACCCATAGCCGGGATGGATCGCCTCAGCACCACTGTCTTGGGCGGCCAGAATAATGCGTTCCCGCACCAAATAACTGTCCGCAGGCGCATTCGCCCCGATGTGCACCGCCTCATCCGCCATGGCGACGTGCTTAGACTTCGCATCCGCATCCGAATACACAGCCACAGTTTTCACGCCCATCTTGCGCGCCGTTTCCATCACCCGGCAAGCAATTTCACCCCGGTTTGCGATCAGTATTTTCTTAAACATCAGCTTCTCCCGCGTTACGCGTTGTCTGAGCGGCCCCGGCCGCATCTGTTTCGTTTACCCAGCTGCGATAGCGATGCCGGAAAATCAGGTTCGCCCGATCACTGTCCATCATGTAAAACAGCACCAGAAATGAGCCCGCCCCAACGACAACCCCAAATATGGGCCCCGTCAGCGCAAGCAGAATTGAAAAGCAGAAATGCGCCACCACAAACAAAATGGTCGCGGGGGCACGCATCAGGATCCCGACAATGGTCAGCAGTGACAGAACGATCATCAGCGCATGGGTGCCCAGCCTGTAAACATCGTAATACCAGTCCCCACCAAGGCCCTGACCAAGTCCAACAATATGAAAGACAACTTCCGCCAGGAAATACAAAATGATCAGATAAAAGATCACCCCAATGCGCCCCAACCGATGCCCATGCGCCACATGACGCGGCACATAGACCCATTGCGACCCGGTCAGCGCATCCATCTCGCCCCGTTGAAATTCGACTTTATCTTGAACCATCACATTCACCACCAAGACCCGTTTTCACCATCGGCAAGATGTTCGCGTACAAATCCCGGCAAAGGCCAAGCCTCGCGATCCATCCCGCTGACTTTCCCTTTCAAGCCGTCCCGGTAAGCATGATCATAGAGCTCTCGGTGAACGGTCACCTCAATATGGCTTAATGCAGTTTCAACCTTCGCCTTGGTCTGTTCAAACTCGTCCCTCAGCTTGGCCTCGTCGCTTTTCCCCTTCACAAGCCCCGCCAACCCCGTGAAATTCAGCACTTGTTTCCCTGCCCCTAGGGCAATGGCCAAAACAAGGTTCGCGATGGCACCGCCCAGAAATTCACCAGCGGATGCCCAACTCAACCAACCGCTTTTCTTATTGGCAGCTTCCGACCGCATGCGATCAAACTCGCTTGCAAAAACCTCGCGAAACTGGCGCGCGAAACGCGTGCGACTGAAATCATCGCGCCCGGTAAAGATCCGCAACACAGGCCTCACAAAAATCCCGCCCTCAGATTTTGCAACAAATTCCTCAAAGTCGAACAGAAAAAAGTAATCTTCCGCATCCACCGACCGATGCACCATGTAAACCGCGATCTCTGCTTCACGCGTTAACTCAGGAAGCTTCACCTCCGGCAACTTCACCTCTGGCATGCGATCCCAAATCGCCTTTCCAATTCCCTTCATGTGACATCTCTTTCATCTTTCCCGAAATACTCCGGGGGAGTCCGCAGGACGGGGGCAGCGCCCCCTCTGGAACCAGAAATCATATGCGTATCATATGTGTAATATAGGCATGGGATGTGCACCATCAGATTACATCCGAAAGACGCCGAATTTGGTTTCTTCAATCGGTGCGTTCAGGGCGGCCAATAGGGACAGATACAACACGTCACGCGTGTCACGTGGGTCGATAATTCCGTCATCCCATAGACGCGCGGATGCATACAGCGGGTGGCTTTGTTCCTCAAACATATCAATCGTCGGCTGCTTGAATGCGGCTTCTTCTTCCGCAGACCATTCCTCGCCCTGACGTTCAATTCCATCCCG
The DNA here is from genome assembly GCF_000812685.1 of Halocynthiibacter namhaensis. Lineage (GTDB taxonomy): Bacteria > Pseudomonadota > Alphaproteobacteria > Rhodobacterales > Rhodobacteraceae > Halocynthiibacter > Halocynthiibacter namhaensis. The sequence continues at coordinate 4,341 of NZ_JWIF01000011.1, read as the reverse complement.
TTTCACGGTCGCCAAAACGCCCGCAGCCTGCTCGCCCCCCATCACAGAGATCCGTGAATTTGGCCAAGACCACATGAAACGTGGCTGATAGGCACGTCCGGCCATGCCATAGTTCCCAGCCCCGAAAGACCCGCCGACAACCATGGTGACTTTTGGCACTTTTGTGGTGGCAACCGCGGTTACCAATTTAGCGCCGTGGCGCGCGATGCCCTCATTTTCGTATTTCCGACCAACCATAAAGCCCGTGATATTCTGAAGGAAAATCAATGGGATATTACGTTGTGAACACAACTCCACGAAATGCGCGCCTTTTTGCGCGGCCTCGCTAAACAGCACACCATTGTTGGCAATGATCCCGATGGGGCAGCCTTTGAGATGGGCGAAACCCGTGACCAAAGTCTCGCCGTAACGTGGCTTAAATTCATCAAATTTCGAGCCATCCACAACCCGGGCAATCACTTCGCGAATGTCATAAGGCGTCTTCAAATCGCCCGGTACAACGCCCAAAAGTTCTTCCGCGTCATACAAAGGTTCCTCAGACTCGCGCCATTTTACGGTCGTCGGTTTGGTCAGGTTCAGGCTTTCCACCGCACGACGCGCCAGCGCCAAAGCATGTGTGTCATCCTCGGCCAGGTAATCCGCAACGCCGGACAAGCGCGTGTGTACATCGCCACCGCCAAGGTCTTCCGCCGTCACAACTTCGCCTGTGGCCGCTTTCACCAAAGGCGGGCCAGCCAGGAAGATCGTGCCTTGTTCTTTCACGATGATCGAGACATCCGACATAGCAGGCACATAGGCCCCGCCCGCCGTACAAGACCCCATCACAACCGCGATCTGCGCGATGCCCATGGCGGACATATTGGCTTGGTTGTAGAAAATCCGGCCAAAGTGATCACGATCCGGGAAGACCTCATCCTGGTTGGGCAAGTTCGCCCCACCCGAGTCCACCAGATAAATACAAGGCAGTCGACATTCCTGGGCGATTTCCTGGGCGCGCAGATGCTTCTTCACGCTCATCGGATAATAGGTGCCACCTTTGACAGTCGCGTCATTACAGACAACCATCACGTCCTGACCGTGCACCTGGCCAATGCCCGCAATCACGCCTGCGCAAGGGGCCGCGCCATCATACATGCCATGGGCGGCAGTTGCGCCGATCTCCAAGAACGGGCTGCCCGGATCAAGCAGGTTCATCACCCGTTCCCGAGGCAACATTTTCCCGCGAGAAAGATGGCGCGCACGAGATTTCTCGCCGCCCCCCGCAGCAGCCACACGCGCCGCATCGCTGATGGTGTCAATCATAACCTCATGCGCCGCCACATTGGCTTTAAACGCATCAGAGGTTGGCAGAGCTTTGGTGGTGAGTTTCATTCAGTTTTCTCCGTCTACGGATGAATTTCTCTGGACCATTCGGTTTAGAACACGAACAGAATACAGATGCATGGTACTTCCCAGCGCTTCGCAATAGATCTCAGGATATGTATCGGGGACTTGGCAGTCGTCGGCTTTAGTTGGCCCTTGACGCACGGCTTCAAGTCTTCGCGCATAATTTCGCGGGGCGAAGCCATCAGCCTGAATTTCTTCTGGCAAACTCTTAAACATTTCGGTTGCACGATCATTTATATCTGCCCTGATAGCCTCCAAACACGTGGGATCGACTTGGCCGTCAGCCTCACAATATCCCAATGGCGCTGAGAGGCAGTCTGTCTCCAAACGAGAGGACAGCACAGACATAGAGATAAAACGTGAGCCGCCGCGTTCAGCACTATCCTTCTGCTCGTAAACATAGTCTGTCGTTTCCAAGCACACATCCAGATAGGAAATGGCATGCTCAACCAGGGACATCTTGGCCTGAACCGGGCCAGAGATTGCGAATACAAGGCACAAGCCCCCTGTCAGTACAATTGGGCTTCGAAAGCAGAACGTCATCACCTACCACCCGCCATTTCATCTTCAAGAAAGAAGAAATGCTCTGCAGTTGCACGTGTCAAGCAGTCGATCTCATAAGACCTTGCATCCGATCCAGGACGCCAACGTGTCTGCATAAAGGTGCAGCGTGTATTGCGAAGGTTGATCCAAGCACGTTGCATATTTTCCAGCAGTATCACCTGTGACGGCGTGCCTTCGTGGCTATTGCTGTCGATTTCCTCCAAGCGGGCTTCCAACATGAAATACGCCCCGCTCGACATCTGATCCCACAGGTCATATTCGGCCTGTAAGCACAGCTCGTTTCGCGCGTGGCCTTCGGCACCCGACGCACCCATACAAGCCTTGGCTGAGCGCCCAATGCAACTTTCCCGCGTTGGTGACGCCTCGGAAATGTCACTTTGGGAATAACATTCCTTGGTCAGTCTTTCATTAAAACTGATGTCTTGCGCGACCAATGGTGTCGCGACAGGCAATAATGCAAAAGCCAAAACAGCCGTGAGGGTTCGAATGGAATGGGCCATGTGTAATCTCCTAGATACAATCACTTGAAGCTTACCCCATCGCCCCCATCAGTTCACGGCCAATTAACATGCGGCGAATTTCCGACGTACCTGCGCCGATTTCCATCAATTTCGCATCGCGGAACATCCGTGACACAGCGCTGTCATTCATAAAGCCCGCGCCCCCCATAGCCTGCACCGCTTGGTGAGCCTGTTTCATGGCTTCTTCCGACGCGTAAAGCACACAGGCGGCGGCATCTTGACGGGTGACTTCACCGCGATCACAGGTTTTGGCGACCTCATAGACATAGGCCCGCGCTGAGTTCATCGCGGTGTACATATCGGCGATTTTACCCTGCATCAGTTGGAAATCCCCGATGCGTTTGCCGAATTGTTTGCGTTCCGCCATGTAGGGCATGACCTCATCCATACAACCCGCGATGATGCCCGTGCCGATGCCCGACAGAACCACGCGTTCATAATCAAGGCCAGACATCAAGACGTTGACGCCTTTGCCCTCCTCGCCCAGCACGTTTTCAAACGGCACTTCTACGTTGTCAAACACCAGTTCCGCCGTGTTCGATCCGCGCATGCCCATCTTGTCGAAATGCTTGGATGTGCTGAAACCCACCATGTCTTTTTCGATGATGAAGGCCGTGATGCCCTTGGGGCCAGCGTCTGGGTCGGTTTTCGCGTAAACCACCAAAGTGTCGGCGTCTGGGCCGTTGGTGATCCAGTATTTCGTGCCATTGAGCACATAGTAACCGTTGCGTTTCTCCGCCTTCAGCTTCATGGACACCACATCAGAACCAGAGCCAGCTTCAGACATCGCCAAAGCGCCCACATGTTCACCAGAGATCAGTTTCGGCAGGTATTTTTGTTTCTGTTCTTCGGTGGCATTGCGGCGAATTTGGTTCACACACAGGTTGGAATGCGCTCCGTATGACAGCGAGACCGAGGCCGAAGCCCGCGCGAGTTCCTCAACAATAATCACATGCGCGAGATAAGGCATGCCCGCCCCGCCGTATTCCTCAGGTGTGGTGACGCCCAACAGGCCCAGCTCGCCCATTTCCTGCCAAAGTTCCGCCGGGAATTCGTTTGATTGGTCAATCTCAGCGGCCATCGGTTTGATCCGGTCCTGCGCCCAACGATGCACCATATCGCGCAGGGCGTTGACGTCTTCACCAAGGTCGAAATTCATCACGGCATTAAACATGGCTGGCTCCTATTGAGGCTGGTCCGGCGATATTTACACCCGCGACCCGATTTATTGAACGCTTGTTCATTTAATACGCCAAAGCCACGATTCAGGTCAATAGCCCGGCAAAGTGCCGTGGCGTCGCAAGCTTGACTAAATGCAATAAGGCGTTTGCTTCCAAACCACTGGCACGCTGGTCTTGTCCCGCTTACGTTCCGGTCTCTGAACTCATTTATGCGGCCTTTCGCTCAAAAGCCAAGGGACTTTTCCCGCCAAGCGATGAGTGGCGACGGCGCGGGTTATAGAACCCGTTGATATACTGGAAGATCGCGCCTTCAGCCTGACGGCGTGTGTCCCAACGGTTGCGCCAAATCAGCTCAGCCTTAATGGATTTGAAGAACGTCTCGACCATAGAATTATCATAACAATTTCCCTTGCCGCTCATCGAGACCTTGAAACCGTGCTTGGACAAGCGCTTCTGATACTCATTTGAGCAATATTGTGAACCACGATCCGTATGGTGAATGCAATCCTCCGGTGGTTGGCGCAAAGCAACGGCCATATCTAACGCCCGGATTGCCAGATCCTTCTTCATGCGGTTACTGATAGCCCAGCCGATGACGCGGCGAGAATACAGGTCAAGGATGACGGCAAGATACAGCCAACCTTCGCTGGTCCAAATGTAGCTGATGTCGCCAGCCCATTTCTGATTGG
>NZ_JWIF01000010.1 GCF_000812685.1 Halocynthiibacter namhaensis | reverse complement strand
GATTGAACCGCCCCGGTTTTACCGGAGAGTTGTTGGTTCAAATATTAAGCTGCTTTTTCAGCGGCATTCAAGGCTTCATAGAAGTTCTCCTCTGCTTCATGGGGGGTGATGTAATCGATTTTGCTGTGTAGGCGTTTTTTGTTGTACCAGTTCACCCATTTCAGGGTTTCCCATTCGATCTGTCCAACAGATTTCCAAGGCCCCATAAAATCGATGACCTCGGTTTTGAACAGACCGATTGTGCTTTCCGCTAGAGCGTTGTCATAGCTGTCACCAACGCTTCCCACGGAAGGGTCGATACCTGCCTCTACTAGCCGTTCGGTGTATTTGATCGACAGATACTGGCTGCCTCGGTCGCTGTGATGGATCAGCTCTTCCGCCCCTGATGGAATACGCTGACATATGGCTTGGTTGAGAGCGTCCAAAACAAACCCTGTTGTCATGGACGTGGACACGCGCCAACCCACAATACAGCGAGCAAAGACATCAATGACAAAAGCGACATACACCATGCCCTGCCAGCTTGAGACATAGGTGAAGTCACTAACCCAGAGCTGGTTTGGCATGTTTGCTGTGAAGTCGCGGTTGACCTTATCATCTGGGCAGGGTTGGGACGTGTCTGGATTGGTCGTGATCGGCTTCTGACCGCGCACAACGCCCTGTATTCCCATAACTTTCATCAACCGTTCTACTGTGCAGCGCGCGATGTCGTGATTGTTTCGGCGCAACTCGTGCCAGATTTTACGTGCACCATATCGCTTACCACTGCCATCAAAGGCGTCCTTGATCTTCTTGCGATCTAAGGCGTCCTGTTTGGACCGGTCTGAAGCCAAATTAGGATCACGGGCAATGGCTGCATGAGCATAGAAAGTAGACGGGGCGATCGGCAGAGCCCTGCAGATCGGCTCGACCCCGTGGACCTCTCTATGATCCTCAATGAAGGAAATCATTTGCGGAACGGGCGGTCGAGCTCCGCCTGGGCAAAATATGCCGACGCCTTCTTCAGGATCTCATTGGCCTGGCGAAGTTCCTTGTTCTCTCGTTCCAATTCTTTGATGCGGTCCCTTTCTTCGGTTGTCAGGCCTGCGCGCTGACCCTCATCACGTTCCGCTTGTTGGCACCAGATACGCAGGCTGTCAGGGGAACAGCCAAGCTTGGGCGCGATCGCTTTGTGTGCGGCTGAATCGCTGGAATAATTGACACGGTTTTCTCGAAAAAGCCGAACGCCACGTTCACGCAGCTCAGTCGGATAGGCGGGGGTATGTTTCTTCTTTGTCATAGGGCTCACCTTTGGAGTGTTTTACTCTCCGGTAAAACCGGGGCGGTTCAAAGTGGCTGCGGCGCCTGGAACTCCCGCACTTCCAAGCAATACGATTGATACGCCGCAGATCCCAGAATTTAACATGAGTGCCCCACCTCCGGGAAGTCTCCCTGCATTGCCGGGGCAAGCGTTGACCGGGGAAATCGACAATAGTTTTGTGCCAGGTGGAATGTCTGTCGTGGAAGACTTTGATTTACCTGAAGATTTCACCGGAGGGGACCCGGTCGCCCGCCTTAAAGAGATGATCGAAGATCGCCAAGAAGAGGCTGTTGAAGTGCTGCGCAGCTGGATGGAAGAACCAAAGGAAACGACATAATGTCACGTTTAAGGCTTGAAGAATTTGATGTGCTTCCGATCGCAGGAACATCTACGCCCAGTCCGCTCGCCGAGGCCATGACAGAGGTGCAATCCGAAGAAGCGAAGCTTGAGTCGTTTGAGAATGGATATAAAGCGGGGTGGGATGACGCCGCGCGTTCTCACACTGACAACTTAGACAATGTGTCAGTTGAACTTGGGCGAAATTTGCAGGAACTGTCCTTTACCTTTCATGAGGCGCGCACGCAGGTTTTGAAAGATATGCGTGCAGTCTTCGAAGAGCTTTTTTCAAAAATTTTGCCGAAAGTAGCGGCAGAGACGCTTCCGGCGATCATTGCCGAGCAAATCAATGAGATCGTCGGTCGTGAAGTCGACACGCGAATTGAACTGCGTGTCCACCCTTCGAACCAAGATATCGTTGGTCAGTTTGTAGCGGCGCAAACGCACCTGAACGTGGATGTCGTGCCCGAGCCAGCCTTCGGCGAAGGGCAGGCACGTTTGGTTTTTGCAAGTGGTGAACAAAATATTGACCTCAGCAAAATCCTAGAAACTGCGGCGCAGAAAACTGAAGGCTTCTTTGAACTAAATGAAAAGGCAGGATAGATGACTGACGATCTGAATGTGCAGGCTCTGAACGAGCTGTCAAACACCGATAATCCATTCACCCAAGTGCCAATAGAAATAACGATTTCAGTTGGGAAAGCGCGACCGATGGTTAAGGAACTACTCCTGTTGGGGCCCGATGCCGTTTTGCCGCTGGATCGTGGCGTGGATGACCCCGTGGAGCTTTACGTTGGTGACAAGCTGATCGCACGAGGCGAGTTACAGGAGGTCGAAGACGATCCCAATGGCCAGCTCGCTGTGCGTTTGACTGAAATTGCCGACCTTCAAAACGGTATCTGAATCTTCAAAGGAGTGGTCATGAATAGGGGCGCATTGTTTTCGTATCGTTCAATTTTGATTTTCATTTTTGTCAGTTTTGCAGTTCCCGCCGTCGGCCAGGAACTATCTGTTTCGATGGGGGATGGTGGCTCCTTGACTGCGCGTGGCATTCAATTGTTCGTCTTAATCACATTGCTTTCGGTCGTTCCTGGGCTGGCGATCATGGTGACGTGCTTCCCGTTTATCGTGACGGTTCTGTCGATTTTACGCCAAGCAATTGGTCTGCAGCAGGCCCCGCCAAATATGTTGATCATCAGCTTGGCGCTTTTCCTGACTTACTTTGTGATGGAACCTGTGTTCACGGCGGCTTGGGCGGGTGGGATTGACCCCTTGTTGGCAGGCGAGATTGAAATCGAGCAAGCCTTTATACAGACATTGGACCCATTCCGCGGCTTCATGGTCGCGCGTATTGATGCGGATACATTTGCAGCCCTTTCCGATTTGCGCCCGATGACACCATCCGCAGAACTGTCACGCGACAGTGATCTTTCCGTTTTGGTTCCATCCTTTTTGCTCAGCGAGATTGAGCGGGCATTTGAAGTCGGGTTCTTGGTCTTTTTGCCGTTTCTTATTATCGATTTGGTGGCCGCAGCGGTTCTTATGTCGATGGGGATGATGATGGTGCCGCCTGCCGTGGTTTCCTTGCCATTCAAGTTGGCATTTTTTGTGGTCGCAGATGGATGGACGCTCGTATCTACGGCTTTGGTCAGCAGTTACTTTTGACGTTTTTAAGCCCAGCTTGGGCTATGCGCGCAAGCATTGTCAAAGCTGACATAACATGCAACCAATTCGCGCAGACAGTGAACGAAATGACACCACGGGTTGGGAGTGTGTTTATGAGGCGAGCAGAAACCGTATCCTTCGGGGGCAGCGGCTTGAACAGGGCCGCGGAATTGCGCTCTAATTCCGATCGAATTGACGAAATGTTGTCCGATGCCAGGACCCGCATCTTTCCATTGTGGCGAGGGAGAGTGCTTATCGCTGACGACATGCAAACGCCTACAGCCTGTTGGGTGGACCCAAAACATGACTTGGCCAATTTGAAACAAGATCAATTGATTTTTCTTGGGTTCGATGACGGCTGTGCATGTTTTGCAACGGACGTGTCTTCTTGGGTGCCTGCTGGTTTTGATCCCGACGCCTTTGCTTCGTTTTCAGATCCAAATACATATCACCACCCTGCCTTACCAGACGGGCAAACCTTCGTTGAACTTCGGGCCGTTATGGCACGTCTATCTGCGCGAGATGCAGAGCTTTTGGCGACGGCGAAAGCCGTGCAATCTTGGCACGCCAGTCACGGATATTGCGCGACTTGCGGGGGGGAATCTGTGATCAGTCACAGCGGTTGGCAACGCGATTGCCCCGCATGCAAGACACCTCATTTTCCACGTACGGATCCGGTCGTTATCATGCTTATTACTCATGGAAATGATGTGCTTATGGGGCGCAGCCCTGGCTGGCCCGAAGGGATGTATTCTCTCTTGGCGGGGTTTGTTGAGCCGGGTGAAACCATCGAAGCGGCGGTGCGCCGAGAAGTCAAAGAAGAATCCGGCGTTGACGTAGGTGCGGTGTCCTATCTTGCCAGTCAGCCTTGGGCATTCCCGTCATCCTTGATGTTTGGATGCGCGGGGGAAGCGACCAGCAGAGAGATAACAATAGATCCGAATGAAATCGAAGATGCCTTGTGGGTCTCGCGTGAGGACATCGCCTTAGCGTTTTCGGGCAATCACCCGACAATATTGCCCGCCCGCGCCGGAGCGATCGCACATTTTCTGTTGTTGAACTGGCTGTCTGATACATTAAGATGATATGACGTGAGACGTAACGAATATTCAGGGCGGCAATAAATGAAGTTTACAGCAAAAAGCGATACCGATGCACCCGTTGAAGAAGTGTTTCGCCAATGTTCGGATTTCGCCGCCTTTGAAACGCACGCGCTTCAACGCGGGGTTCAGGTTTCCTATCGGACACAGTTAAAGCAACCTGGTGCGGAACGTGGTTGGGATCTGCGCCTAAAGTTGCGCGGCCGCCCTCGCGATATTGAAATCGAATTGGTGGGGTATGAAGCCCCCAATCGCCTGATCTTTGTGGCGGATGGCGGCGGCGTTGTTTCTGACATCGTGATTGATGTGGTCGAACTTGCGCGACAGCGCAGTCGTTTGCATTTGTCTGTCGATCTCCGCCCGCAATCTATGGGGGGGCGGATTTTGATCCAATCCTTGAAGCTGGCAAAAGGCACGTTGAAACGCCGTTTGGATAAGCGTGTCGTGAATTTTGCCCAGCAGATTGAAGAGAACGTGCCTGCGAGCTGACGGAAACACATGTTCTGTCAGTATGGATCGTGTTTAAGTCCGCTTAGTGGCGCTTTTGTGCTGCCGCATAACATCCAAGAACAACCAGTTCGGATGTGAAATATCGCAATTCTTCCATCGCGCGCGCCACGGCAGGATCATCCGGGTGCCCTTCGATTTCGGCATAAAAACGCGTTGCCATGAAGGATCCATCAACCATGTAGCTTTCCAGCTTCGTCATGTTGACGCCGTTGGTCGCAAAACCACCCATCGCTTTATAGAGGGCGGCGGGAATGTTGCGCACACGGAAAACAAAGCTGGTGACCATGCCAAGCCCCGCATCAGATGCGGTGGATGGGTTGTCTTCGCGGCCCATAACGACAAAGCGGGTTGTGTTATGCCCGTGATCTTCAACGCCTTCGACCAGTACATTCAGGCCATGAATATGTCCCGCAAGCGACGATGCCAATACGCCTTCGCCCGGGGTCAAATCTTGGGCCAAGGCCTCGGCGGCGCCAGCGCTGTCGACCGCAGCAATGCCATTGATGTTATGAGCTTTCAGAAAAGCCGCCGATTGGGGCAGCAACACGAGATGGGCGCGGACCGTGTGGATGTCAGAGATATCAACGCCCTTAGGGGCCAGCAGGCTGATGCGCACCCGCACGAACGTTTCGTCAACGATGCGCAACCCACTGTCGGGCAGCAATCGATGCATATCCGCAACACGTCCATAGGTGGAGTTGTCAATTGGCAACATCCCAAGATCCGCCTCGCCCGCGTTCACAGTGTCGATCACATCCTCAAATGTTTGGCAGGGAAGCGGTTCTAGATTCGGGCGTGCATTGACGCAGGCCTCGTGGGAATAGGCCCCGAGCGCGCCCTGAAAAGCGATTTTCCCTGTTTTCATGGTCTTCATCCTGCTTCATTTGCGATTTGCACCACTTTTTTCACTATAGGGGCGCTTCGCCGCACAAACTACAGCTTGCGTCACGACAGGGGAAGCGGATAGATAGATTGAAAATCCGTCTGGCTCTGTCTGGAACGGTATTAGCGACATCCAAAACGGAAAAGCGATATGTTCGACACAATGACTTTCACGAAGATCCTCGGCGGCTTCTGCGGCGCATTCTTGATCTTCCTTCTCGGAAATTGGGCTGGAGAAAGCCTGTATCACACTGGTGGTGGCGAAGGCGGCCATGGCGAAGCGCATGCTGACGCCTATCCGATCGAAACCGGTGATGATCATGGCGGTGAGCCAGTTGAAGAAGTTGACTTTGCGACACTGCTCGCGGCGGCTGACATTGGCAAAGGTGAGCGCGTGTTCAACAAATGCCGCAGCTGTCACTCCATTGAAGACGGCGTGAATGGCACTGGGCCTTCCCTGTTCGGTGTTGTTGAACGCGATGTGGCAAGTGCTGCTGGCTTCGGTTTCTCTGGTGCGCTTGACGGCATCGAAGGCAACTGGACACCTGAAGCGCTGAGCGCATTCTTGCAAAGCCCAAAAGGGTTCGCACCAGGCACCGCAATGTCTTTCAACGGCCTGCCCAAAGAAACAGATCGTGCAAATATCATTGCATGGCTTGCGACTTTGAACTGATCGTTCAAACATGAGATCAACGAAAGCCGTCCTTCTGGGCGGCTTTTTCGTATTTGGATACCTGCGGTTGGGTGGAAATCACCTGACACCGGCGGGTTCACGCAAAACACGATGTGTTCACACATTATCAACTTGATTGTTATTGGCTCGTAACTAGGCTGAGTTTTAACTAAATTGAGAGAAACTCATATAAGGGGAGAGCAAGATGACCCAGGTCACCACAGCGCGCGTTTCAACACAGGATCGCAATCGCTTTCTTGGTTTTGCATTCGCGACATTGGCCATGGCGACATTGGCCTTTCCGCTTAAGGCGCAGGACGATGTGATCACGTCACATGGCATTTCGCCCTTTGGAAACTTGAACCTGCCCGCAGATTACACGCATCTTCCTTATGTGAATGATCAGGCCCCCAAGGGCGGCGAAATTTCGACCTGGGCCCCTGGATCATTTGATTCAATGAACCCTTACTCGACCAAGGGCCGGGCCGGGGCTCTGTCGTCCGTCATGTATGAACGCTTGATGGACAGCACGTCAGACGAATTGGATGCGCTTTATGGTTGGGTTGCGGAAAGCCTGACTGAACCGCCCCGGTTTTACCGGAGAGTTGTTGGTTCAAATATTAAGCTGCTTTTTCAGCGGCATTCAAGGCTTCATAGAAGTTCTCCTCTGCTTCATGGGGGGTGATGTAATCGATTTTGCTGTGTAGGCGTTTTTTGTTGTACCAGTTCACCCATTTCAGGGTTTCCCATTCGATCTGTCCAACAGATTTCCAAGGCCCCATAAAATCGATGACCTCGGTTTTGAACAGACCGATTGTGCTTTCCGCTAGCGCGTTGTCATAGCT
>NZ_JWIF01000009.1 GCF_000812685.1 Halocynthiibacter namhaensis | reverse complement strand
TCGCAGGGTCGGACGTCTGATGGGCGAGAATGGCATCAAGATCATCAGAACCCAGAAATACAAGGCGACAACGGACAGCAACCACACGTTCAACATTGCACCAAATCTGTTGGATCAAGATTTCTCAGCGACTGGCCCCAATCAGAAATGGGCTGGCGACATCAGCTACATTTGGACCAGCGAAGGTTGGCTGTATCTTGCCGTCATCCTTGACCTGTATTCTCGCCGCGTCATCGGATGGGCTATCAGTAACCGCATGAAGAAGGATCTGGCAATCCGGGCGTTAGATATGGCCGTTGCTTTGCGCCAACCACCGGAGGATTGCATTCACCATACGGATCGTGGTTCACAATATTGCTCAAATGAGTATCAGAAGCGCTTGTCCAAGCACGGTTTCAAGGTCTCGATGAGCGGCAAGGGAAATTGTTATGATAATTCTATGGTCGAGACGTTCTTCAAATCCATTAAGGCTGAGCTGATTTGGCGCAACCGTTGGGACACACGCCGTCAGGCTGAAGGCGCGATCTTCCAGTATATCAACGGGTTCTATAACCCGCGCCGTCGCCACTCATCGCTTGGCGGGAAAAGTCCCTTGGCTTTTGAGCGAAAGGCCGCATAAATGAGTTCAGAGACCGGAACGTAAGCGGGACAAGACCACTTGCTGCATTGGGCCAAGCCGAACAAATCGAAGAGGGACGTTTCGCGGCCTAAGGGGGCTCTTGAAGTCACAGCATATCTGTTTTGGTGGAGTTATCAGTGGTCATAGCAGACCTCGCGGTCTTTTCAGTGAGTTCACGATTTCAGCCTGACCTATCGGCAAGCAATGACTGCTTTGGGCAGTTTGTGTACTTTGCAAAGTCACTCATTCGGCCCAAACTAGGCCGTATTAGCGACTTTAATTGCTGCAGCGCAGCCATTCATTGCTGACATTGGAATATTGCCGCAACGGAATATTTGATACACCGTACCGCTCTTCCCGACAGAAAATGTTATTTATACGACGGGATTTTTTAAGTTTTCCATTGTCCCACAACTGATTATACTGTAATGGCGAGAGCGAACTCTAGCTGAGCGGCGGTCCATCGTGAAGCCAACAAATGAGTCTACGATTGATGGGCTAATTGAATGAAAATCATAAACAAACAGTTGCATATATTCATCTTAACATTAAAGGATGCATCTGAGCGACGATCGAGCTTAATCGAGGCACTTGAGGAAATGAACCTTTCCTATGAGCTTTGGTTCGGCGTTGATGGACGTAACGGATTGCCCGCTGAATATGAAGCGGTAATTGACAGGTTCGATGCGCAGAAAAAATTGCGCCGTGAATTAGCCGATGCCGAATTTGCCTGTGCTTTGTCCCATAATGAAATCTACAAATCTATTGTAGATAGGGGGATTACGTCAGCAATCATTCTTGAAGATGATGCCTGTATTGGTGCAGGTTTTAAAAAATTGACCCATGCGCTTATGTCATCACCATGCGAGCTTTTATTATTGGATCACAAGAAGGCACGTGTTGCATGGCGTGATGTATTACAAATAAATACGGATCTTAAGGCATACCGTGTTGTTCTGCCGCCTGAGTTGACGACTGGCTATTATATAACCCAAGCGGGGGCTGTCAAAATGCTTGCGGCCACAGGAAAGATCAGTGGTGTAGCAGATTGGCCTTGCGATATTTCGACCTTGGATTGTCGAGCTCTGATGCCTCGCACTGTCACCTCGCCCCCGGCGGATGTGGCAATATCTCATATCCATGAGCAACGGAAAAACCTTGTCGCATCGAGCACATCTATGCGATTTCTGACACCCACGTATTGGAAACGATGGTGGTTGAAAAACACTTACAAGAAACTGAGATGATAGGTCGCCTGATGACACAAACAAATACAGATTATATCTCGGGCCTCCAACATCAGCTTAACGAAGTCATAGCGTCGACCTGTAGAGGTATGACGTCATACGCATTAGTTGATTTCCCCGACCATTCAAATGTTGGTGACAGCGCAATCTACCTCGGAGAGTTAAAGCTACTGCGTGAGATACTCCAACGTGATCCAGCTTTCGTTTCTAAAGCTAAAAACCACGTCGATGATATCAACAAATTTGGTGCCGTTAACGCCGTCTTTCTACACGGTGGAGGTAACTTTGGCGATGTATGGCCTGCACATCAACAGTTTCGAGAACGTATTATTGCGCGATACCCGGACCACAAGATTGTCCAGCTACCACAAACACTGTTCTTCAAAGACCCCGCTGCCCTTAAGCGCTCTGCTGAAGTCATAGCGAGGCACCCAAACTTCACACTTTTGGTGCGAGATCAGCGGAGCTATAATATCGCGTATGACGCCTTTGATTGTGAGGTCAAGTTATGCCCCGATTCCGCGATGTCACTTGGAGCACTGCCTAAAGTTGGCACGGTTACGCACCCTCGATTGGCCATGTTGCGCCAGGACAAAGAGACCCAGCTGGAAGCTGGTGATATCTTAAAAATGGCCGGTGATTGCCCAGTAGAGGATTGGGTGGAAGAGGAAAGGTTCAAACCAATACATGAGGTGCTTCTTGATAAGGTAATGCCTATATTGGGCCCGCTTCGATGGAAGACAATGCCGACATTATCAGTGCAATACGAAAGCTGGGCATCAACGCGTGTGAACCGTGGTTTAGCACAGCTTTCTACCGCCGATTTTATCGTAACAGACCGTCTGCACGTCCACATCTTGTCCTCTCTTTTGGGGATAGAACATGTTGTCTTAGACAATAATTATGGCAAAATATCTGAGTACATTAAGCAATGGGGTAAACCGGATAACGCCATAGTTGTCAGTTCTGTTGAAGAACTGAAAACTCTTCTACCTGCGTAATATTTCCCTTAAATACCCGATAGTTTTTTATTTCAAACAGAGCCAAAGCAGGATTGTAGCAACACAAAGTGCAAAGATTGAGATGCGACGCTTTCTTCGTTGGCTAAAGCGCGCGGGTTTCGCTGCGCGTTTGCGTAATCGGATAAGAGCTTCTTTGATGGCAGGGTCGTCGACATAAGATATCAACTCAGTTGTTCGCTGCTGCATACCAATCGCCGCAGGCGTACTCTTACCAATTTTTGTTGCATCAATATTCGATACGATCTCAGGTTTTTTGCGAAAGATATTAGGGACTTTGTCACCATCATTTTCCATAGCAATTCGGGTCTGTATACACTTCCAACAGTCTCCACAGTTCCATCCAAATGTAGAATCTAAATAGCAGACGCCTATATCGTCAAGAAACGCCCCATTTTTTTGGATAGATTTGACTTTTTCATACCGGCTCACTTCATGGCCCGCATAGTGAGCTTGAACCTGTCCGCCGCTGATGCAGGTACCAACATAGTAATTATTACCCCAAGCTGTAGGCCGCAGAATGTCCTCGGCAAGACTATAATCAGCAGAATATGTAACATCTGAAAACTTGGGCCCCAAGAAATGCATACATGCAGCAAGTTGTGCAATGTGAAGCTTCTCCCAATCAAAACCTATCTCTTTCAAATTTGTTGCCACAACGATTGGCTCCAATCCAGCTTTACCACACATGGTTTTCACGCGTTTTATAGCGTTTCCATTTTATGTTGATGCATATCCAGCGTTTGCGAGGAAGTTCCAACATTCATCGGGACTGAAAAGGTTGCAAATATCGCCGATGGCGTCGAACAGATCTGAGAAGGTTCTTGCACCGATCTTCCGCAGATGTGCCTTCAGTTTGGCGAATGCCAGTTCGATTGGGTTCAAGTCGGGACTGTAGGGCGGCAGATACAGGAACCAGCACTCATGGGCCCGCAATGCGGCGGCTGCTTCAGCGTTCTTGTGCGTCGCGAGATTGTCGCAGATCACAACGGTCCCCGGTTCGATCTCAGGCACCAGAACTTCACGGATGTAAGCGGCGAACGCTGCTCCATCCATTGCACCCTTGATGACCCAGGGCGCGATCAGTTGATCATGGGTCAGACCCGCAATGAAGGTCTGGGTTCCCCAGGCCCCAAAGGGAGCGGAGGCGTTGAGCCTCGTTCCGCATTTGGATCGCCCGCGCAAGCGGGTCATGTTCGTTTTGACGCTGGTCTCATCGATGAAGACCACACGGTTTGGGGCTTGCGCTATGGCTGGTAACGTCCAGCGGAACCAGTGGTGGCGAGCCTTCTTTACATGGGGTTTGCGCCGTTCGTCCGCGATGAGGCTCTTTTTTTGTACGTCAGATCAAGTCGCCGCAACACAACATCAATACCTGACAGGGATGCCCGCACGCCATGCGCCTCCAAAAGCGCAGCCTGCAGTTCCTTCAGCGTGATATCCGGATCTTGCTCAACCAACTCCGCAAAGAAACCCTCGTAGGGCACCAGCCGTCCGTGACCCTGACGTCGTGAGTTGGACGCTGGCATGAGAGTGCCAGTCTTCCGCAGGCAAGCCGCGTACCGCACAGCGGTGGCGGCGGAAATCAGCAAGCGACGACCGATCTCCCGAGCCGAATGGCCTTCAAGGTGCAAAGCCTGAAAACGATTGCGAATATCCAATGACAATGGTGCGGGCATGAACTGATCCTCCTGATCAACAGGGAATCAGAAAACTACGCCCATGGGAATCCCTAACGATTCAAAATGAAAAGGAACCGCTTTAGCAGGGCGTTAAAGCCGTCGATTTGATCTATAGTGTAATCAGCCCCGTGAACCACAAGACCATGCGTGAACTTTAGCCGTTCTTTCTCGGTGATTAATACGTAAGTTGAATCAACACCTGTGCTGACACAGAGTGAACTCAGCTGACCTTGCGATGGTTGCTCTGCAGCAATCTCATTGCTGCTCACGTCAAAGGTATCGTCATTTGCCCCCATCCGCATATAGAACGAGGCCAACGCCCGGCAATTTTCAAGAGCCTCCTGTGTGACCGGGGCGTGCAATTCAACATTCTGCTTAAATCGATCAGCAATCGCTAGGCAGGCAAATGCCGCAAAATCGTAGACGACTGGAGCAACATGGTCCCGGTGATCGCATTCAAAAAAGACTGCCCATTCCTTCTTTTTAACAGTAAAATTAAGGGTTGCGCGCCCTTCTTCATATTTCACGTAAACATCGATCACTATATTTCTCCATTTACTGCCTGATATACAGTTTTTATGTGGAATGAACTTCTGTGGCTGCTCTTTCTTGGCTAGCGGCTTTGGCAGATAGGTAAAAATCACAAAATTTCTTGCCCAAAGGATCACTATTGGGCATTTGCACAGCATCCTCGCCCCAACCTACATTGGCTTCAACTATGATGGGGCCATGTTGCGTCCAGGCAATATCCCAACCGATTGAGTAAACGTCAGTTAATACATTATGGGCGTCTATCGCGAGTGCCAAGACATCTTCCCAAATCGCAAGTTTCGTATCCGAGATTTGGGCACCAGTATCTGGATGAATATTGTATATTGGATATCCATCTCGTTTTTGAATCGCTGGTGTGAGTTGACCAGATGCCTCAATACCTGCGCTCAGCCCGCCTACACCAAAGTTGTCAACGTCCATCTGACCAATGGGCATCCGCAGGCAGGAGCGTAGATGTTCTGCTTGTTGTTTAGGCAATTTGGTGGTGACCACGCGAAGGGTACACAAAGCACCAGAACTGAAATCGCGTACCGCATCTCCATTAATCAGTTTTAGTTGCAGAATAATGGTTCCTAAATGTGCTGCGTCCTTAAAATATTGCAATAATTCTGGTTCATCAAAAATATGGTTCCCGTTACGCCAAGTCGCAGAAACATCATCATAAGTCCACGCTTGCCCCCCACTTCCGCCCCACTGACCATTGAATTTTGAGAATAGGTCAGCCTTTGGCAAATGTGTGCCATCGTTGATGATCAGATTGCGGCGCGTCACCGTGGCCACAATGCCAGCATGGGGTAGGCCATGTTTTCGGCACAAAGCTTCAAACATGACTTTATTGCCCACTTCTTCGGTGTTTTGATTCCGGCTCAACCACGGCATAAGTCTTACAATTTCATGATGCTGGATGTAATCGCCAGCATGTCGCCGGTTTCGAGGTAGCCAAAGTTTAAACCGTAAGCAGGCTTCAATGGTCATATTATATCTGACCATCAAATACCAAAACGTAAAGAATAACGCGATACGCGATAGGTCAACACCATGCAGTTTACGGTCGATAGTCACAGCCGCAATCAATGCCAAAAAAAACGCGCGCACAGGCCAATATATTGTATACACAAGAGATTTTAATATTTTCGCTCCGACCCCACGTCGCCGTTTCAAATCAAGAGCATGGCGATGGACAGCACTTACAGTATCTTGGCGAAATGCAAAAATAAATAAAGGAATAACAACAGAACATGAGTGGTCTAATCGCCATCCAACAAATTTTCCCTTAAGGATAGTTAGTTCCATCACAGTTACGTCCATTTTTACATAAATGAGATCACTATCTCACGGTCATAGAGAAATCAAATAGATGTAGGCACATGTAGAATTTTCAGTACAGCATCTGATCGTTTCTGACGGCATCGGGGTCATCCGAGGCCGCCCATAGCTTTGCAGGCTTAAGCGATGCTGTTCACGGATGTGAGCCAGGATCACCATATCATCGCGTTGACGCTGGCTCATCGGGCGAACCCGCCACGCGCGAAAACCACGTGATGTGACCCGCATAACTTTGCACAGGAACTCAACTGGCCATTCTTCTTTCCAGGCGTCGATGAACGCAAATTGGTCTTGTCCCGCTTACGTTCCGGTCTCTGAACTCATTTATGCGGCCTTTCGCTCAAAAGCCAAGGGACTTTTCCCGCCAAGCGATGAGTGGCGACGGCGCGGGTTATAGAACCCGTTGATATACTGGAAGATCGCGCCTTCAGCCTGACGGCGTGTGTCCCAACGGTTGCGCCAAATCAGCTCAGCCTTAATGGATTTGAAGAACGTCTCGACCATAGAATTATCATAACAATTTCCCTTGCCGCTCATCGAGACCTTGAAACCGTGCTTGGACAAGCGCTTCTGATACTCATTTGAGCAATATTGCGAACCACGATCCGTATGGTGAATGCAATCCTCCGGTGGTTGGCGCAAAGCAACGGCCATATCTAACGCCCGGATTGCCAGATCCTTCTTCATGCGGTTACTGATAGCCCAGCTCGATCACCCAGAACGTAGTTT
>NZ_JWIF01000008.1 GCF_000812685.1 Halocynthiibacter namhaensis | reverse complement strand
CCCGCGCCCTGTCGCAAACGCAGCAATACGCCATCTCATGCCGACTGCGCAAAAAGGTCGAAATGTCGTTCGCCCATCTGAAACGTATTCACGGCTTAGGGCGGCTGCGATTGCGCGGCCCTTGTGGCGCACACGATGAATTCATCCTCGCCGCAACCGCTCAGAACCTCAAAAAGTTAGCCAAACTAGCCCCGAACTCAATTCAGGCCAGAACCGTCCTGTGAAATCAGGACAAGAGCTATTCATCCTGTGATGCAGTGCCGTGAAAACTGCGAGTTTTTCAACAGAATATTCTGTAAGCGGACCCCATTAAAAATGGGGGGATTACCCAAGAACCTTCACAGACATGCTCTCCGCCATCGGCCATTGATCTGGAAGTTAACAAGGGTAAATTGTACTTACCGCAAGAGGCACGACCAAATGGTTGATGCCTCTTTTTTATTGCGCAGGGTTGGGTATCCCCCCGCAACCAGTTCTCACAATCGAGGTGTCAAGATGGCAACCGTCAACGTTGTAATTGCTGCGGCGGATAATCAGAGACTGCAGTGCGTCCGGCGCGCTCCACGGTGCGCCGGACGAACGCTTGAACTGCGAGAATGTGGTGCCCTTCACAACAAAAAAAACGGCCAGAACATTATCCCTGGCCGTTTCAATATGTGTGTGGATGATTTAGAGGGTTGCCCCGCTATGTTGCCGGTTTTGGCGTTTCGTTTGGGGGGGCCATTTCTGTCGGGCGGTCGTCAATATCAGGGCGGGATTGCTGCATATAAGCAGGGCGTTCGCCATCCTCAATTTCTGACGTCTCAGATGGTATTGCAGGTTCCGGCAGATCCCACATGATTTCGGGGGATTTGATTTTCTTTGCTGCGCGCCCAAGGGCGATGTCACGGGCGATCCGGCTTTCGGGCCCCATAGACATTGCCTTAAGGCCAGTGAAGGACCGATAGGCGCCCACGGAAACCCAAACGCGTAGGGCCAGCAAGGACGGCGTCAGGATCAAGGTTAACACCGTCGCGATCCCCAGGCCAAACACCACGGCTGTTGCCAGCTGTTTCCACCAAAGGGCTGTTGGGCTGTCGATGGAATAGCCGCCGTTGATGAAGTCAAGATTTAGCCCGAGCATCATCGGTGCAAGCCCGGCCATGGTGGTCAACGTTGTCAACAAAACCGGGCGAATGCGGGCTTGGGCTGTGCGTGAAATCGCCTCGATCTTGGGCATGAAGCGGGCGTATTCTTGATAGGTATCGATCAAAACAATGTTGTTGTTCACCACGATCCCCGCCAAAGCCACAATCCCCGTACCGGTCATGATGATCGAGAAGGTTTGATCCATGACCAACATGCCGATCAAGACGCCTGTGGTCGATAAGACCACCGCGAGCAGCACCAAAACCGAGTTATAGACCGAGTTGAATTGAGCCAGCAAGATAATGAACATCAGACCAAGAGCGCCGGTAAAGGCCTTCGCCAGAAAGGCACCACTTTCGGCTTGCTCGTCCTGGTCACCCGTCCATTCCCATGTCACGCCTGTGGGCAATGAATCATCCATCTCCAACCATTTGGTCAGCTCAGCGATGCGTTCATTGGCGTTGATTGGCGCTTTTGTCAGTTCACTTTGGTCAAGCTGGTCAAGGATCTCGGCGGGTGTTTGACCTGGGGCAAACCATGCAAATGCAAAGCTTCCCGCGTCACTGTCCACGCGACGCAAACCAGGGGGTGTTTCGCCGTCGGCCTCCAATTCATATGCGATGGCCTGAATGGTTTCGATGGTGTCTTCGTCATCTACCTCGTCAGAGGATACGAATTTCACGAGGCCACTGTCTACGCCGGATTTGATGTCAAACCGTCGTATCTGATTGTCACGATCGATCTGGGCCAGCGCGGCCACAGGCTTGCGCGTGATGAAGTTTGACAAGGGAACAAGCCCACCTTCGGTACGCACTTTCAACGTGTCCAACGTGGACAGCAGGCGATCTTTTGCGGGCAGGCGCACGCGGATCTCGATTTCCTCATCCGAGCTGTCCACCCGCATCGTGTCCAGCAGAATGCCGCGGGTGACCAATTGCACCATACCGCCAACGGTGGCCACATCCGCGCCATACCGACCGGCACGCGCGACATCGACTTCGATCTCCCAATCAATACCGGGCAGGGGCAGGGTGTCTTCCACATCGGCCAGACCAATGGTGGCATCAAAATGGGCGCGGGCAGCTTCTGTGGCGTCACGTAACTGGATCGGATCGTCGCCTTTCAGGCGCAGATGCACAGGTTTCGCCGAGGCCGGACCCTGGGCAAGGTTCAGAACCTCGGTTTGCAGGCCTGGCAGCTCTGCGAGGGCTTCTTTAAGCCGCGCGATGACAAAGTTCCCGTCATATTCAGGGTCAATGCCCGTAGCCGGATAGGGGATAAAGCCCCACAGGAATTCCATCGTGGTGATGGTGGGGCGATCGTCCCATGGGATCAATTCGATCTGAACTTGCCCAATGCTGTCACGAGGGGGCTGTGCGCCGCCGGTGTTGTTGTTCAAGCCACCTTGGCCTGCGAAGGCGAAAGATGTTTGAATCCCCTTGATACCAAGCACCACGTCTTCCACACGTTTGACTGCATCGTCTTTTTCTTCAAGCGACAGGTTACCGCGTTGCTTTACATAGACAATCGCCTGTTCCGGTTCACTTTCAACGAAGAATTCAACCCCTTTGTTGTTCGCGCCGAAATAGGTGAAGGTCGACATAACAAAGAAGAAAACAACCCCAAGGACCACCAATGGCATAATGGGGTTGCCCGAGATGAAGTTGATGATTTGGCCAAAATAGTTGCGCCGAAAGCCAGATTGCACGCGTTTTTCACGTGGTTCGGGCATGCAGGCGGGAACGGTGATTGATGTCGCCATGCCTCCGATTGCGAAGACGATAAAGCCAAAGAAAGCGAATTGAACCCCAGCTTCTGCACGCAAAACAAGCATTACCCCATAATACAGCGCATATAGGGAGATGACGGTAAGAGGGACCTTGATGCCGATATGTGCAGGCTTCAAAGCTTTGGACAGGTTGTCAAAAACGCGGCTCATCCGACCTGCAACACCGCCCATGACGGGCAGGTAAATCAGGGCAACCACAAGGGATGCAGACAGAACAAAGATCAATGTCACCGGCAACATGCCCATGAATTGACCCGGCACACCTGGCCAGAATAACATCGGCAGAAACGCACAAAGCGTTGTCGCAGTTGAGGAAATGATCGGCCAGAACATGCGTTTGGCGGCTTCCACATAGGCGTGCATCGGGCCAATGCCGTCTTTGATGCGCCGGTCGGCATATTCCACCACCACAATCGCGCCATCCACCAGCATGCCCACGGCCAAGATCAGGCCGAACATGACGATGTTCGATACAGTGATGCCCATCAGGGCCAGCAGCACAAAACACAACAGGAATGAGGTCGGGATCGCAAAGCCCACCAGCAGGGCAGATCGCACACCAAGTGCGCCCAAAATAACGATCATCACAAGCGCCACCGCCGTCAGAACAGAGCCCTCCAACTGGCTGACCATGGACCCAACCGTGCGGCTTTGATCATTAGAGAAGCCAACATTTACAGCGGCTTGCAGCTCAGGCGGCCAATTGGCGACCTCGGCGTTGATCGTCTCGCGGACAAGGGCGGATGTGTCGATAATATTAAAGCCCTTGCGTTTCACCACCTGCAAGGCAACGGTGTTTTCGCCGTTAAAGCGCGCGGTGCCTTGGCGATCTTCAAAGGTCAGGTTGATCTCAGCCAAATCGCCCAATGTGATCACCCGTTCGCCATTGGTTTTGACGGGCAGAGCGTAGACATCTTGGGGTTCATCAAAGGATGACGGGATTTTAACCGCAAACGTACCTGAGGCACTGTCGATCTCACCCGCTGCGATCAATTGGTTGTTCTGGCGCACCACATTGATCAGTTCAGGGGCTGTGACGTTATAGGCTTCCAGTTTCAACGGATCGATCAGAACTTCCAACATCTCGTCGCGTTGGCCTGCGATGCCGGCCTCAAGCACGGGTTCAAGCCCTTCAACCGCGTCTTGCAAGTCTTTCACAACACGCAACAAAGTGCGTTCTGGGACGTTGCCGGTTAGGTTGACGATCAGGATCGGAAATTCGGAAAAGTTGATCTCGTTGATGGTGTAGGTTTCGGCCCCGGCTGGGAAATTCGCTTCCACGCGTCCCATGCGATCGCGCACATCTGCGATGATTTTGGTCTTATCCCAACCGAATTCGAATTCAAGCGCCACACCTGCATAGTTTTCGGCGGCCGTGCCGGAAATGTCTTTCAATCCATCAAGGTCAGACAATTCCGTTTCCATCGGCTGCACCAGCAGCTTTTCTGCGTCTTCTGCGGAAATGCCAGGGAAAGGAACCGATACAAATAGGGCAGGGATATCAATGTCTGGCTCGCCCTCTTTGGGCAAGGATACATAGGCCATTGTCCCCGCTGTCAACGACATCAGGATGAAGGCGATAACCATTCGGGCGTGATCAGCAGCCCAATCTACAATGCCGGTCATTGGTTGACCTCCCGGAAGTGCACATCAACCTTTTCGCCATTACCGACGTATTCTTGACCCTCAACGATCACAGTGACCTCATCCGCCAGGCCACCCAGCCAAATGCCTTCGGGCGTGTCGCGAATGTATTCAACCGGCGTAAATTGCGCGATGTTATCGGCATCGACGATGCGCACGCCAAGGGTGCCATCATTGGACAATGTCAGCGCAGATCCTGGCATCAAATGGGCGTTGGACCCGCTTGACGCGATCAAGATTTCCGCCGTTTGACCATCCAAGATCGAGAAATCCGCATTCGGCATTTCGATCTCAACGCGGAAGGTGCGTGTTTGGGGATCAGAGGAACGCGATAGGAAAGACACCATGCCGGTCAGTTCACGGCCCGAGGTCAGGCGTGCACCTGCCAATGCGCCGAGGCTGATTTTCGCAACGTCAGTTTCCGGCACAAAGCCCACGATCTTTACGGGATCAAGCTGAATGACCGTGGCACAAGCGGCGCCAGGCTGCATCAAAGTGCCAAGTTCCGCTGTGTCGCTTTCCAACAGCCCTGCAAAGGGGGCGCGGATCTGTAGACGTTCGATTTCCTTTTGCGCGGCGGCAACGCCGGCTTCGGCGGCTTGAATGCCCGCCAATGCGGCTTCCTGTGCAGCTTGTGCGGATGCCACACGGGTTTCTGACGCAAATCCGCCTTCACCAAGGCGTTCGGCAGCGTTCAAGTTGATTCCGGCTTCGATTTCACGGGCGCGTGCCTCAGATACGCGCGCGACGGCTTCCGCAACGGCGCTGGCACGGGTGCCTGGATCCAATTCGCACAGCAACTGTCCGGTTTCGACGAATGCCCCTTTGCGGATCGGATCAGAGATAACGCGACCCGAAGTTTCCGCCGATACAACCACCTGGCGTGACGCTTCGGTTTCGCCGCGCAGCAAGATCGCATTTTCTACGGATTGTGCGGTGGATTTCAGTGCAACAACCGAAACAAGGTTTTCGAAGGTCGGTGTTTCATCTTCTTGCACGATCTCTTCCTCAGAGCCCGAGGCAAAAGCGCGAAGTGCGTCACGCTCTAGGACCAATGCATATAAAAAGAGCGTCACAAGGGCCGCCGTCAGCAGGGAGAGAAGTTTCATCGTGACCTTCCGGGCGACGCGCGCCTCTTCGTGAACTGGCAAGATTGGCCAGCGTTTACAATCATCCTTGTCAGAAAATAATGATTTTCCAACAGCTTATCCTATGCATCTGGGGTGAATTTGTATTGAAATTCCAACCCAAATTTGCGGTCCCATTGTTGAACCGACTGTCATGCAACGCATGGCAATACGAATATTCCATGCGGAATGTTCTGAACCGTTTAGTTTATTTAGCGTTCTTCAGCCTGTGTTACAAGACTTTGGTCAAAACCGGATCTCTCTCGTTTTGCACAATGAGATGTGCCTTATATATGTATAGATGCGCTATCGCGGGTGTCGAAAGCGGTGATGTGACGCATGGGGGTGTAGGGCAGGCAGCAAGCGCAAGAAGCCGCCGCAGGATCAGAACGGGTTCATCAGCACTTGGCAAGCTTGCCTCATCCGCGCTATGACGGAGAAAATTATACGCGTTCTCGGGGAATTTCCGGGCCACAAACGGATAGGGAAACCTGCCATATTGGAACAGACGCAAACAAGAGGGACGCAATTTCGTGAGCAATACCGACAGTTTCATTGATGAAGTCACCGAAGAAGTTCGCCAAGAACAGCTTTGGACAATGGTGCGGCGTTATGGCTGGGTCGCAGCTTTGGCCGTTGTGGGCATTGTTGGCGGGGCGACCTGGAATGAAATCAACAAATCAAATACAGCCGCTGCGGCGCAAGCTGCGGGTGACGGCATTGTTGCGGCTCTGGAAAATGATGATTCTGCTTTGCGTGCAGATGATCTTGCTGCGGCACGTGCCAGCGTAGACGCACAAAGCGGTGCCGCAAATGTTTTGGGCTTCTATGAGGCAACCGAAACTGCCGAGGCAGGGGATACAGACCGCGCCGCGAAGCTTTATGCCGAGATCGCCGCGAATACTTCCCTTGCGCCAGTTTACCGCGATCTCGCCACATTCAAGGGTGCAAGCCTGCCTGGTGTTGATGCGGCTGCAGCGCGCAGTGCGTTTGAAAGCATTTCTGCGGCGGGTGCGCCATTTCGTCTTTTGGCGGAAGAGCAGATCGCCATTCAAGACATGACAGCGGGCGACACAGAGGCGGCTTTGACACGTTTGCAAAATATCGCAATCGATTCCGAAGTCACGCCTGGGCAACGATCCCGCGTGGTTCAATTGATTGAAATTCTTGGCGGTAGCCTCGAGACCACCTAACATAAATTACCATTCCTACCTTGAAACAGTTTGGGGCAGGGCACCGTAAGGTGAAGCGAATATTAGGCAAAGGGGCCAGACCGTGACAGATAAAGGCCAGACTGTGACAGATATGAAAGCCAACGCCATGCTGCGTAAAACCACCCCACTGCGGACTTCTGTTGTTGCTTTGATGGCGGCTGGCATTCTGATGTCTGCCTGCAGCAAGCGCGATGTGATTTTACCTGGTGAACGCCACGATCTGCGCACGCCGTTGGCTGAATCGCAGGCGGTCGAAGGTGCAGATGAAGTGATCCGCGTTACGCGTGAACAGCTCGAAGCTTCTGGGGATCGCGCTGAGCGTGAGAACCGTTCGGTTGCATTTAACGCGCCTGCGACGGTCAATCACAGCAGCTGGACCCACCGCAATGGATCTGCCAGCCACCGTGTTCAACACCCCGCGTTTGACGGTACAACTGGGTTGATTTGGTCCGCTGATATTGGCGCGGGCAACAGCCGCCGTTACCAAATCACCGCTGACCCTGTTGTCGCCGATGGGCGCATCTTCACCCTTGATAGCCGCACACAATTGGTTGCGACTGCGACCAATGGCGCGCGGATCTGGTCCAAGGATATGACCCCGGGGTTTGACAATAACGATGCTGCCAGCGGTGGCGGTCTCGCGGTGGATGGTGAAACTCTATATGTCACCACCGGTTTTGGTACTGTTGTGGCCTTGAATACCGCCACGGGCGACGAGATTTGGACCCAACGTCTTGAAGGGGCCGCCACGGGCGTGCCCACTGTGCAAGGCGCTTTGGTCTATGTGGTGTCGCGTGATGGTAAAGCATGGGCGATTGATAAAACCGATGGTCGCGTCCAATGGAGCATCCCTGGCATCCCCTCTGAAAGCGGCGTATCCGGTGGTGCTGGCCCTGCGGTGAATGCCAAAATCGCGATCTTCCCCTATGCCTCTGGCGATCTGTCGGCGACCTTCCCGCGCGGTGGTGTTCGCATGTGGGCCGCAAGCCTGGCTGGCCAACGTCGTGGCCGCGTCTATGCCGAGGTCGTTGATATCACGGGTGATCCTGTGATTGACGGAAATCGTGTCTATGCGGGCAGTTCCTCTGGTCGGATCGCGGCATTGGACGCGACCAGCGGTGAACGTATTTGGACGGCAACCGATGGCGCGATGAACCCGGTTTGGCCCTCAGGTGATTCCGTTTTCGCGGTGTCCGATCAAGCGGAACTTTTGCGTCTGGATGCCGCCACAGGTGAACGCATCTGGAGCATCGCTTTGCCTTATTTTGAAGCGCGCAAAACCCGCCGCCGTGACAGTGTTTACCCACATTTCGGCCCGGTCCTTGCCGGGGGGCGTGTGATGGTTGCCTCTGGCGATGGCCTGCTGCGCAGTTTCGCACCTGAAGATGGCCGTCTGCTGTCTGAAACGCCGCTTCCTGGTGGTGCCGCCAGCACAATGGCTGTGGTCGATGGCACGCTTTACGTTGTCTCCAGCAAAGGTCAATTACTGGCGTATCGCTAAAGACATCGGCAACTGCAAAATTTCCTTTGGGGGCGGGGTCAAGTTTGATCACGCCCCCTTTCGCTTTTCCCTTATATAGTGTATCGGGGCGACTTATCCGTCCGGAGAGATCAAAAATGACCCTTACTGTCGCCATAGTCGGCCGCCCCAATGTTGGGAAATCGACGCTGTTTAACCGCCTTGTTGGGCGCAAGCTTGCGCTTGTCGATGACCAACCCGGCGTGACACGTGATTTGCGTGAAGGTGAAGCACGGTTGGGCGATTTGCGGTTTACCGTGATCGACACTGCTGGTCTGGAAGATGCAACCGACGACAGCCTTCAGGGCCGTATGCGCCGCCTGACCGAACGTGCCGCTGAAATGGCGGACATCTGTTTGTTCATGATCGATGCGCGCGACGGCGTTCTTGCCACAGATCAGCTTTTCGCTGAAATTCTTCGCAAATCCGCCAAACACGTCATCTTGGCCGCCAATAAATCCGAAGGCAAAGCGGGCGAAGAGGGCTGGCTTGAAGCTTTCTCTCTGGGCCTTGGCGAACCCCTGCGCCTGTCCGGTGAACATGGCGAGGGCATGGAAGATTTATACCAAATCTTGATGCCATTGTCCGACGCCTATGAAGCCAAAGAACAAGAAGAAATGCCTGACGTTGACGTCGAGTTGACCGACGAAGAAGCGGAAGCAGAAGTCGAAGGCAAAAGCCGTGAATTCACTGGCAGCCGTCCATTGCAAATCGCCGTTGTAGGGCGCCCGAACGCGGGTAAATCCACGCTGATCAACCAAATTCTTGGTGAAGAACGTCTTTTGACCGGTCCCGAAGCGGGCATCACGCGTGACGCGATTTCCTTGCGTTTTGACTGGGAAGGTACGCCGGTTCGGATGTTTGACACAGCCGGTATGCGCAAGAAAGCCAAAGTGCAGGAGAAGCTCGAAAAGCTCTCTGTTGCCGATGGTCTGCGCGCCGTGAAGTTCGCCGAAGTTGTGGTGGTTTTGCTTGATGCGGAAATCCCATTTGAACAGCAAGATCTGCGCATTGCCGATTTGGCGGAACGCGAAGGTCGTGCGGTGGTGATCGCCGTGAACAAATGGGATATTGAGGACGAGAAACAGCAAAAGCTGAAAGACCTTAAAGAATCCTTCGCCCGTCTTCTGCCGCAGCTTAAAGGCGCGCCGCTGATCACGATTTCGGCCAAAACCGGACGTGGCATGGAACGCCTGCGCGAAGCCATTTTGCGCGTGCATGACATTTGGAACCGCCGGATTTCCACCGCGAAACTGAACCGCTGGCTGATGGATATGCTTGAGGCGCATCCGCCCCCCGCGCCATCTGGTCGCCGCATTAAACTGCGTTATATGACGCAGGTGCGCACGCGCCCACCTGGCTTTGTCGTCATGTGTTCGCTGCCTGAAAAACTGCCCGAAAGCTATACGCGTTACCTCGTGAATGGTCTGCGGGTCGATTTCGACATGCCCGGCATCCCGATCCGTATTTGGATGCGCAGTCAGGACAACCCTTACAAAGATCGCACGAAATCAACACCTTCGCGCCTTCGCAAACACCTTGGCAAAAAACCTCACGGCAGCTGAGGTCGTTGCTTCCAAGCTGAAACATCAAGTTCAATCCTCAGGCGGAAATGCCTGAGGATTTTTTGTATGAAGCCTAACGCAAAGCCTTGCGCAGGGCTTTCACCAAGGTTTGCAACTGGGTTGGGGGCGTTTTCCCGTGCTGGTGCATCGCATAAATCGGGCTTTCTGAAATCGATGTCACACGCGTCAATTTCGGGTCACTCTCGGCTAGAAGATCGGGTAAAGGTCCGATGCCTGCACCCTGGGCAATAAAATCCCGCAATCCCAAAACCGTGTTACATCTGATCTGTGGCCTCGCGGTTAACGTTTCCCCAGATGGCAATTGATAGGTCGCAGGCGTGCCTTGCCAATCACTGGCGATGTGGGGCCAGGTTTCGATCCCCTGCAAAACGGACGGCAGCCCGCCAATCGTCGCCAGAAAATCGGGGCTGACCCATAGGCTTTCTTTCAATGTGCCAATCTTGCTGATGCGGGCGGATTGAGGGGCAGGCGCACCCACCCGAATGGCCAGATCTATCTGATGTTCCACAAGATTTAAGGCTGCGTCTTCGGCGATCAAGCGAATTTCAATCTGTGACAGTTCAGGCAATTGCGTCAAAACAGGCACGACCAGGGCCTGGCACAAAGCATGGGGTGCCGTGATGCAAAGCCGCTCTGTTTGGCCTGTGGCGATGTTTTGTGCGGCCTCGGCGACTGCGTTCTGGGCGTCGCGCAATTTCCGGCATAGCGGCAACAGGCGCATGCCCGTTTCCGTCAGTGACATGGACCGCGTGGTGCGAAACAACAGGCGCGCGCCAATGGCGTCTTCCGCACGTTTTAGGGCTTGGCTCACCGCAGATTTGGTCACGCGACATTGATCCGCTGTCGCGGTGATGCTGCGGGTTTCCGTCACCGATAGGAAAATCAAAAGATCGTTTGTATTGGGTATCATAGTGTAGATTGTATAAACATTGAATTTAAACAAACAAGCTTGTTTTGGGGCGTGTGGGCAGGGATACACCCGTTAGCTTATGAAAGGGTCTCGCATGACAACTAAAATTGAAATCGCCGCAACTGCCAAACTTTCTCAATGGAAAGAAGCCTTTAACACAGGAAACGCCGCAGGTTGCGCCGCCTGCTATGAGGAAAACGCCCTGATGGTCGCCACACCCTTCGGCGAATTTAATGGCCGCGCTGAAATTCAAGCATTTTGGGCCGATCTGATCGCAAAAGGTTTCGCAGATGTGGCTTATAGCGACATGAAGGTTGAGGTCCTGAACGAAAATGAAGCCGTGATTTCCGCCTCCTGGACCATGAACAACGCCAAAGGCATCATCACGCGCGAACATTGGGTAATGCAGGCCGATGGCAGTGCATTGCTGCGCGAAGACCACTTCGAAGCGCAGGGCTAAATCGCTTGTCTCATCCCCGGTCGCTTCCCGCTTGCCATCACGCTGCAAACCTTGTTGGGTTGCTTTGGGCAAGATAAGGGGCCGGGGATGGAATTCGACGCATTGTTTGACGATATAACGGCGCTTCTGCAAAATGGTTTTGCGGGTGCGTCTGATTTCTTTGATCAGGACCGTGGTCAGTATGATTTCAAAGATCCTTCGCCAAATGAGCCCCCGCGCGGTGTTGATCTGGCTGCTTGCATCCCATTGGCGAATTGGTCTTGTCCCGCTTACGTTCCGGTCTCTGAACTCATTTATGCGGCCTTTCGCTCAAAAGCCAAGGGACTTTTCCCGCCAAGCGATGAGTGGCGACGGCGCGGGTTATAGAACCCGTTGATATACTGGAAGATCGCGCCTTCAGCCTGACGGCGTGTGTCCCAACGGTTGCGCCAAATCAGCTCAGCCTTAATGGATTTGAAGAACGTCTCGACCATAGAATTATCATAACAATTTCCCTTGCCGCTCATCGAGACCTTGAAACCGTGC
>NZ_JWIF01000007.1 GCF_000812685.1 Halocynthiibacter namhaensis | reverse complement strand
TGGATTGGTCGTGATCGGCTTCTGACCGCGCACAACGCCCTGTATTCCCATAACTTTCATCAACCGTTCTACTGTGCAGCGCGCGATGTCGTGATTGTTTCGGCGCAACTCGTGCCAGATTTTACGTGCACCATATCGCTTACCACTGCCATCAAAGGCGTCCTTGATCTTCTTGCGATCTAAGGCGTCCTGTTTGGACCGGTCTGAAGCCAAATTAGGATCACGGGCAATGGCTGCATGAGCATAGAAAGTAGACGGGGCGATCGGCAGAGCCCTGCAGATCGGCTCGACCCCGTGGACCTCTCTATGATCCTCAATGAAGGAAATCATTTGCGGAACGGGCGGTCGAGCTCCGCCTGGGCAAAATATGCCGACGCCTTCTTCAGGATCTCATTGGCCTGGCGAAGTTCCTTGTTCTCTCGTTCCAATTCTTTGATGCGGTCCCTTTCTTCGGTTGTCAGGCCTGCGCGCTGACCCTCATCACGTTCCGCTTGTTGGCACCAGATACGCAGGCTGTCAGGGGAACAGCCAAGCTTGGGCGCGATCGCTTTGTGTGCGGCTGAATCGCTGGAATAATTGACACGGTTTTCTCGAAAAAGCCGAACGCCACGTTCACGCAGCTCAGTCGGATAGGCGGGGGTATGTTTCTTCTTTGTCATAGGGCTCACCTTTGGAGTGTTTTACTCTCCGGTAAAACCGGGGCGGTTCACACAGGTGCAGAGAACACGTTGTACCCATTCATCATGCGCCCCTTCATGCGGTTGCTGGTTTGCTCGCCGTTTTTTTCGCGTTGATGTTGGGCAACAGAAGCGAGCAGGTTTTCAACGAGAATGCTGTCACTGTCTTCGCCAAATTCAATCGATGGGCTTTCGAGCTTACCGCCAGCCTTGGCAAGCGATTGCCGCAGCTCCAAGTGCGCGGTGAGCCCACGGGCCAAACGGCTGATGTCGTCAATGATGACAACCATCTCATCCGACGTACTGGCATTCATATGCAAAAAACCAAGCATGGATTGCATACCAACCCGCGCCGTGGCTTTACCACTCACATCGTCGGTAAAAATGTTGATGACCTCATAGCCTTTGAACTTGGCGTACTCACGACAACGGCTTTCCTGAGAGGCAAGGCCGTCCCCTTCACGCACCTGCTTGGCACCAGAGACACGCGCATAAATGACGGCCTGTTGTGTTTGACTTGCTCTCATTTAACGACTCCCTGTCTGTCCACCTTTCGAGGCGGATGCTTTGTTAAAATCTGTCTTGGTATGGCTCAAGTTTACCACATCACAGGCAGGCAATTCAGCCAATGAAATGTCTTTTCCACAAGCTTGCTGCACGGGATGCACGCCAAAGCCGAGATCAACAAAGCTGACCATGATCGACCAAAGTGCTTCAATCATCTGGCGCTTGTCGTCTTCTGAAATATCCTCGTCCTCAAAGAACGGCAAATACGCGTCCCAATCAATCGTCAGGCTTGGTGGGGCTGTTTCTGGGTTAAACTCTGGGGGTGTTTTGTCGGTCATTGCCGTTTCCTTTCTACCGCTGCTCATTTGCAGGCGCGGCTTGCTTTGTTGTTCCTCCTTTCCTCACGACAATCATGAGAACGTAAATGGAACATTGTAGGATAAAAGTCCTATTTTACAAAGCGGTATTTGCCGCGCTTGTGTCTGTATGAGAGCAAGATAGACTGACATTACCCCCGCAACACGAGGTAGAGCGCGGGTATATTCGGGTATTTTGAACGGGAATATTTTTGTGGATATTGATTGGCTGGCAGCAAGCGAAGAAGAACGCAAACGGCTTTATGCCGTGACGCGCGATGTTGGCAAAATCCTCAACATGAGTGTGGAACAGGTTATGGACGCGGCCCTTGGGCGAACTGCGCCCATTGGCACAGATTACGTCGCTAATTTCCGCAAAGGTAAAATCAGACGCAGCTTTGCCAAGCTGATCTATGAGTGGATTGCAGAACAACACGTCGATCTTGGGCGTAAGTATGAGGAAAGCTGGTTTCCTCAAACGAATACGGATGCATGGGGTGACTATGTTGAGAAACACGGCCTTCGCGGACAACTCCAGATCAAACGCTTTACCAAGGACGAATTGAACCTCATCAAAAAGGTCAAAGATCGTGATACACCAGATGCGACACTCAAACTTTGCGAAGAGTTTTGTTTCTTTTTGAGAGCCGACGCCAATGTCCACGCAATCGGGTTTGAACGCTATAAAGCGAAATGGCATGTGATGCCGTTGGGCGAGAATGGATCACCCACGTTCCAGCTACAGCGCGACGAACCGCATTTTCCCATTGGTGCGAGCGGCGCAATTGAACGGTTAAATGAGGAAAGCGACTTGGACATGCATCGCTTCGCCTTTGTTGTCTCGCAAAATGCAAATGACTTACCTCATAAACCCGACATCAAGGACATTGGCCAAGATACAAAGCTGCATTATGTCGACGTGTTCTTCTCTGCCTGAAACCTATACACCAATGGCAAAATCTGCTCGTTGGCATCCTTTAATTCCGCCCATTCCTTCGCGCCAACGGTTTGCAACTGATCCCAATGACCAAGTTTGGCGTGAGCAATATCGGCAAAGAAAATCTCAGGATCACCAAGATCATCAACAAAGCTTGCGGCGTCAGCAGACTTGGCCATCTCAACCGCGTCAAAATAGGCAGGCAAAATCACCTCTTTTGCAAGCGCCTGAATATGCCCTGCTTCGGGTAAATTTGCGCCATTCACCGACGCACCAATCGACCACATGTCATTCACATGCCCAAGCAACTGAAATATCCGCGTCGCGGCTTTGGGGTGGGTTTCACTTGGATTTGGGTTGTCTGCATCAGCCTTCTCAATCAACACCATCACAACTGCGATGCTGGCGACGGTGACGCGCAATTCGGACCAACTAACCGCATCTATATTGCCGAGCATCTCTTCAAGTGCCTCATGATCGGCCTGCAATTCCAAACACCGTTCCACCTTGTCCCAAACCGCACGCGGCAGGTCAGGTTGCTGCACCTGCGATTTCCCAGATTTCGAAATTAGATTGAACGTCGGAACGCCTTCGAGGATTGAGAAGTGACCCAATTCGAGGTGCGCGCGTTCGTGGAAGGCGATCCAGTGAATTCCTGCATTTTCACTTTTAGTCGACATACTTTCCCATAATGTTATCACTTTCAAACAACCTCAAGTAGCGACCTACTTTGCCTGACATTGCAGCCTAAAAGCCTCGGAAATTGACTATTGTAGAGCTGATTTAATAAAGGGAGACATAAAACCATTCACCGCTTCAAATTGGGTTGCTTCCAAAATTGAGTGCTTCGTTTGTGGTTCGATCACTTCACCTTGAATGGTAACGTCGTGCAGGCTGCCAGAAGCAAGAATTAGCTGAGTGCCATCAGGCTTATTTTCGATACAAAACCTTATCATTGTTTCAGCGTGATCATCATCTTGATCCTGCTGCTTTGGCGTGTCGATAACAATTGGGCAGAAAAAACCTGTCGAGTATTTAGCAATGGTATGAAGGACTGCATAATAGTAGGCTAAAAATAATCTTGGTTGAGAGCTGCCAGCCTCACTGATTGCAGGCCGAATTTTTGTATAGACGACTTCAGGGACATTATTGATATCCAATTTTTGGCAAAAAGAAGCCATTTTAGATATATAGAAATCTTTAATCTCTTTTTTACGTTTCCTGTCTTCGTACTCATTCATCTTGGAGTTCGATTCCGAAATTTTTTGATCTAGCTTGCCAATCGCCAAATCCAATTCGTCTGTTTCTGAATTAAATATTTCGTCGACCATTCTGTTGCTCTCATCTTGAAGCATGTCGCGGAGTTTTAATTCGCCACGAGTGCTTTCTAAGATAGATTCAATTTTTGAAATTTTTTCTGAAAGCCCTGCAACTGGCCGCATGGCACGTTCGATACTAGCACTTAAATTATCAACGTTTTGTAGGCTGGCAGCGTAAATCTCTCGACAGGCATCCGTATCATTCATTAGTCCATATCGATTTGCAAAATCATTTGAATGCAGCGTGTGACATGTTGGGCAGAGAATGTCAGAGTCACCTTCTTTTTGAAGGAAGCCGATGTCTTGCTCCAATTCGTCGAGCACGATTTTGGAAATTTGCATTTCTTCTAACGCAATTGAACGGGAGGACTGTAACTCCGAAACTTTGAGTTTTACCTGATCATAGATATCTTGAAGCGCATTCTGTTCTTTTAGTAACGCCTGTATTCGGTCCGTGAAAGCTTCTGGCTTGAATGCTATGCCTACGGAAGATCGTTTTGCATCTATTTTGCCTTTTGCTTGAGCTAATATGGAGCGCTCTTTTTTTATTCCGGAAGCTTCGGACGAGGCTTCATCTTTTTTAGCCTTTGCCTCGTAGTATTCTTTTGGTCGCATTCCTGTATGAAAGTTTGCGATTATGTCTTTATAGCCTTTTATAAAGCCTGTGCCGTCAAAAGACTCCCAGCTTTCGGTCCATCCGCGATCTTGGTCGGTGTAGAATGGCATAAAGCAAAGGGCTGGAACCGGCGATGCAACTCCTCCGCTTTTTGTACTTAGCTCTACATTAAAATCAAGCATCTCAGACAGCCTTGGTGCAAGACCTTTCGTGATCCCGCTAACCGCCCATATGGGCTCTTTGTTTTCATTAAATAGAGCAAATATTGGACCAAAACGGAGAATGTAATAGACATCTTGATCGAGTGAAAATTGCAGGAGACTCGACACACTTGCATTTTTCCAAGACTCTGGAATTTTGCGTGGCTCTGCTCCAAGGCTTGCATAAAGAGATTTCACCAAGCTCGATTTTCCGAACTCGTTGTCTGCAACTATTGCCGTTACATTACTGTCCAGTGATATCGCCTTTGCTTTGTGTTCTTTTGTTGATAGCAGCCAAAGCTTTTTGAATTTCAGTTTTTTCATATTTTTTTGTTCTCAAGCTTCTAATCAAAATTTTGAATGATTTAAGTGTTTTGTCATGTGCAGGATTCATATGTGATCATCACCTTAATTCTCTCATTGCTTATTGGAGCCAAATGTTCCCTTGCTAGGGGTTCAACTTGAGGAAAAATATTTTCAATAATTTCCATTAAACTCATGCCACTGTTTATATCGCTCTGGAGGTGTTTTTGAATTTTTGTACGAACCACGTTGATCGCAACGTTGCAGTTCAAAGCTTCAATACAATAACGATGCCATTCTTTTCTCATCAAATTCTTTTCACGAAAGCCCGCATCAATGTCTGCTGCAATTTCGTCCCAAGTTGGCGCTGTCGCTTTGTCTCTTATTCGGTTCAGCCAATCTTCGGCATCAGATCTAGTTACCGCTCGCCCCTTCAGTACTTCGCCAAAGCTTTCTGCTATATCTGTAGTTCTTGATTTTCTTTGGCACTCATCAACAATGGCCCGATATAATGCGTCTAATGAGTATTCTATTTCACCCAAATTTTCGGCAACGAAGTCGTTTAGCTTGCCTTTGGAATGCGCATCAAGGTCTTCAAGGCTTAAGTTACTGCACTGAAAACGAACGTGGCTCGTTTTGACTAAAGTGCATTCAGGATGCTCTTTTTGAATCTGCGTGATAACTTTGCTAAGTTCATCAGGGCTGCATTCATCAAGAGAAAATTGTGTGGTTTTTTGACCGAAGTTCATTTGTGCTGTATAGGGCGGTGCAAAATTAGGCCACAGTAGCGCCGGTATTTCACCGGTGCGGGCGGCGCAAAAGTCGTCCACTTTTTGTCTGAACTGTTTGAGCAGGGAGGGCTGGAGGATTTACACTGTGGAAGTTTATTTGCAGGTGCGCCGGGCGCACTTTGATGAGGGTCGCAGCAAGCGGTCGATAGCACGTGATTTTGGCTTGGCGCGCGGAACGGTTGACAAGATGTGCGCGTTTCCGGTGCCGCCGGGCTACCGGCGGGAG
>NZ_JWIF01000006.1 GCF_000812685.1 Halocynthiibacter namhaensis | reverse complement strand
CCGGTGCACTGCTTGATCGGTTGACACACCACGTCTCCATCCTGGAAATGAATGGCGAAAGCTATCGCCTCGGACAGAGCCGAAAAACTACCCAAAAACACTGACCAGAAATTGCCCCAATAGGGGCAATACGCCCGGGAACACGCTTGCTTTATGACGAGCCGCTGGTTCCCGGGCGCACGCCTCAAACCAACCGTCACTCAACGCCTCAACTGGCCTACTTTTACGCCGCCTCACTGGCCCATTTTTGCTCCGCCCTTGACAAGGCACAGTCAAAATTATTGCCAACAAGAGACTTAAAGTCAGTAGACCTAGTGCTGTCCAGTAACGCACGCTCAAATCCGTGAGCGGTTGAATATTTTTCCACCGCACCATATCGCCGAAATACCAAACGGCGACGGCACCGAAGAAACTCAGCGTCATAACAAGTGGCATTGGGCTAAGCATTTTCTTAAGGATTTTATAAACACGTATCATTTTGGGACCTATTAGTCTGAGCTATTGGACAGCGACCACGAACAATGTCGTGCCACTATTGGCAGCGCTTCTGTCAGCGCAGCAGTATTAAAAAAGGCAGATCGTATATTTTCACCTGCACCAACACCAACCTGTGTAATTTCGGCGGCGCTAAGGCCTTTTGTAAGGCGAATAGAATCCAAGCCCCTTGCATTCTCTACCGCATACCCGTTTTGCCGAACGCGGAAACGACGCAGTTCACGCCCTCCTTCTTCAGAGAGGGCATTGTCATAATGAAACCGCACAGAGGTATAGCGCTCCTCAAATGGGGTGTACCAAAAGACACGAAAACGAGTAATATTGTTTTCACAACTGACGACCAGCACGGCAGGTTCATCTCCGCCTGCCTGACTTTCAAGGGCAAGAAACACATCGGTGTCTTCTTTCAGCGGACTTGACTCTGTTTCGCCTTCAACAGTGGTCAGTTCGAAAGTGTTGCCTTCATTATCAAAGGCTGGCAGTTCACGCCCAGTTTCACGATCCTTCAACGAAACATATACCCCCGCTTCAGTTACATACGGGCTGGCTAACAAACCGGCAGTAAAAACCAACGCCGGTATGACGGCAGGTACAAGTGGCGTGACCACTTCTGCTGTCACCTCTTCGTCAGTCGGACGGGCCAGTACTCGATCATAACACTCCAGACGGCTGAGCCGTTCGGTATCATTGAAACAGGGCGCCAATAATGTGCGATCAAATAAATTCTCGCTGCGCCCCAGCGCAGTAATACGTTGCTCGGGGCTAATGGCCATCGCTTTTGTGCAAATCAAAGCCGCCTGAGCCACAATGATTAAAGATGTCTTTAAAGTCCGTATCTTAAACATTTGTCCGCCAAGGTTCGTTTCGGGATTCCCAGGCGCTTAGCAGCCTGAGCACGATTGTTTTCTGCGCGACAGAGTGCGCGCTGTATAAGCATGGCTTCGTAACTTTCTACAGAAGAGCGCAAATCTGCCTTTGAGGTGAAATCATCTTGCTGACTGCCCAACATCATCGGCGTAATAACTCCGTCTGACTTTACTTGATGACATGAGCGTGAGATCAATGCCTGCAATTCACGGTCGTTTCCAGGAAACTCCATTGCCGATAAGTATGGAATACTATCCTGCCGGAACGTTAGCCGCCGTTTGTGCTCTTGCGCTGCGGCGATTAGATATTCGTGTGCGAGGACCTCAATATCTATTTGTCTTGTCCGCAATGGGGGGATCAAAACAGTTGCCTGAGCGATTTTGTGATAAAGGCTAGGCGACACAACATTTTCTAGATTGTTGCCCTCTGGAACTGAAAAGGCGAAACGTTGCGATAAGGAATGCTCGCGTTCGCTACCCAATGGACGAAAGTATCCAGTTTCCAATATACGGAGTAAAACGGTTTGTAATTCGACTGACAGCAAGTCAACACGATCAAAATAGATCATGCCATCTCCCGCTTCGCGCAACAAACCACGCCGCGCGGACGCCATTCCTAAAATTGCGCCCCGTTTGTGCCCAAATAGCTCAGCGGCAAAATTGTCTTGTGTAAGTATCGCACAATTCACATAAACAAACGGAGCATTTTCTGTTCGCGATAACCGATGAATTTCTCGTGCAACTTGCTCTTTGTTTGTGCCACTCTCGCCCACAATCAGGATAGGCGATTGAAAATCTGCTAAGCGAGAAACTTGATCGCGTAGAGACTTCATCGTATTAGAGCGCCCTGGCAATCGGGCCTTCAAATTGCTGCGCGCGCGTTCACGTAAATCGCTGCGTTGTTTATCCGCAAGCTTCAAAGAACGTTCCAATGCCGAGATGTGAAATCGTTCCGCGCGTTGTTGATTGCTTTGCTCAACGCGCGCAGAAACTGCACGCAAAATCAATCGCATGTCCGTGCTTTTCAACCGCTCAGGCAGGGTATTTTCGCCTGAAATAATATACACAGCCGTCAGATCACCACGTAAGTTATGCATTGGCACAAAACAGATGTGGCCTGCGGATTTCATATCAGGGAAGACTCCGGCAAGGGCCGTTAGGTTATACCCGGTTTCTTGGGACTTCAGGCATAGGTTTCGCCCGGTCAACGCCACCTGCGCCAAAGGTGTCTGTCCGCTGTCATTCGTTTGTAACGCAACAGATATCGTTAACGGTGCCCAAGTCGTGTCGCCTTCGGAAATCCCGGCCCCCGTCACGAAATTTTGCCGGGTGTTGTCCAACATCATCAAAACTGCCGTGCGCGCGTGCAGAAAATTCGCCATCAACACACAGGATTGCACCAAGACCGCGTCTGTGCGGTCCTGGCTTACCAAATTGCAAAGCGTCAGCATTTGGTCCCGTATGTCGTCAACTTCAATCATTCGGCGCAGATCGCTTCCTGTTCTGGGGTTTCTGTTTCGGAGGCTTTGTTTTCGGGCAAAAAGGTCAGCTCAAACCCACCGTCACGTGCAGAAATTTCGACAGCTTCGAAGGTTTCTTCGCGGGTGATGCGTTGCAATGCTTCTTCTGCAATGGGGGGTAAAATCCACCGATCAATCACTTGTTCCACCATGCGCGCACCATTGTCGGAATGCGCACAAAGGTCTTCGATTTGTGCGGTCACTGTCTCGTCCCAGGTCAATTCCAACCCGCGAACATCTTTCAAACGTTTCGCTTGGGACGCCAATTTTTGATCAATGATCATGCAGATGGTGTCGCTTTCAAGCGGCTTGAAACAGAGAATACGCATCCGCGCCAAAAGGGCAGGTTTGAAATGGGTTTCCAAATGCGGTCGCAAAGCAGTTTCAAGCGATTCCATAGATGCGCTGACAACGTTTTCGCGGTTCTGCATCAGTGCATCTGACCCAAGGTTTGAGGTCATGAAAAACACGATGTTTTTACAGTCGATTTCCCGTCCTTCGCCGTCATTAAGGACGCCTTTATCAAACGCTTGATAAAAGATGTTCATCACATCTGCATGGGCTTTCTCGACCTCATCCAGCAGCACGACGGAATAGGGTTTGCGGCGAATTTCTTCTGTCAAAACACCACCTTCACCGTAGCCGACATAACCAGGAGGCGAGCCAATCAATCGACTAACCGTATGTTTTTCCTGATATTCTGACATGTTAATCACGGTCAGGAATTGCTTGCCGCCAAACAGATGTTCCGCCACTTGTTCAGCGGTTTCAGTCTTCCCAACCCCGGACGGTCCAACCAACAGAAACGTGCC
This sequence comes from Halocynthiibacter namhaensis, assembly GCF_000812685.1. Lineage (GTDB taxonomy): Bacteria > Pseudomonadota > Alphaproteobacteria > Rhodobacterales > Rhodobacteraceae > Halocynthiibacter > Halocynthiibacter namhaensis. Next base: position 9,911 of record NZ_JWIF01000006.1, on the reverse strand, counting down.
GCGTGGGGTGTTTTCGCGGACGAAATCAAGTCGCGCCGCCTTCATGCGATCGTGGATCACATCAATCGCCAGATCTTGCCCCCGGACACCGGATTTCAGGCGATCCCCCAGCAGTAAAACCTTGGCAGCATCATCATCCGACATGGCAGATGCCGGCACGCCGGTCCAATCGGCAATCACATTCGCGATGGCTTCATTGCCGACCTCAAAATTCACCAAAGGCGCGTTATTGTGGCGTGCCGCACGCAGATCAGCACGTAGGTCGGTGACCTCGCTTTGCCAATCTTCGCGCGTTCCGTCAGGCAAAGGTTCGTCATCTTCTTCCGGCTCAGCGTCTGGATCGCGGGCGATGCAACTGCGCAGGAAAACCACGCGATCAACCTTGGCTTTTTCCGCATCCCACCGGCTGCGCAAGCCGTCGGCCATAATTTGCAAACGGGCAATTTCTTGATCCGTCGCATCGGACCCGTCAACGGCCCCTTCAGCCCGCATCAACATGTCGCGCGCTTCGTCTTTTTGCTGCAATTCCAGCATTTGAATGCGTTTTTCTAGCAGTTCCAATTCCCGTGGCCGGGCCGTTTGACCCGCGGCCACGCGCACACAAGCTGTATCAAGCACGTCAAATGCCTTATCCGGCAATTGGCGACCCGTCAGGTAACGATCGGACAGATGCGCCGCGCCCTGCAAGGCCGCGTCCGAAATATAGACGTTGTGGGCTTCTTCATAGGCACTTCGCAGGCCGCGCAGAATGGTCACAGCCTGATCAGGTGACGGTTCATCCAGCTTGATCAGTTGAAAACGACGCGTCAATGCCGGGTCTTTTTCAAAGTATTTTTTGTATTCAGACCAAGTGGTTGCGGCAACAACACGCAATTGCCCACGCGCCAATGCAGGCTTCAATAGGTTCGCAGCATCAGACCCTCCGGCCTGACCACCACCACCGATCAAAGTATGCGCTTCATCAATAAACAGGATGATTTTTTCCGGCGTGCTTAGCACCTCATCAAGGACGCCCTTGAGGCGTCTTTCAAACTCACCCTTGACCGAAGCACCGGCTTGAAGGGCGCCCAAATCAAGTTCCCACAGGGCCGCGCCGATCAATGCGGCAGGCACGTCTTCGTCAATAATTTTCAACGCAAGACCTTCGGCCAAAGCGGTTTTCCCAACCCCGGGATCACCCACCAAAATGGGGTTATTCTTACGACGGCGACACAGAACATCTGTGGTCAGGGCGATTTCGCTTTCGCGACAAAACACCGGATCAATCAGGCCTTCGCGGGCTTGCTGCGTGATGTCACGTCCATATTTCTGCAGCGCAGTTTCACCTTCGGGCACGGGACCTGCCGCGATGCTTGACCGGTCATCATCAGTGATCGGACCTTCCATCGAGCCTTTGGTCAACTCGTGAAAACCCGCAGAAATTCCGTCTGCATCCATCGCCTCAAATTCAGACTGAATATAGAAATGGCAATAGCGGTCAGGGTTAGACGCAATCGCAAGCCAAATTGCCCCGGTGCGAATGTCATCTTCCTGTAGGCTGCCATTGGAGATCACAAAGGCATCTTGCAACAATTCCAATAACATAGGCGAAAATTGCGGCAGATCATGCGCGCCGGTTTTACTGCGTTCAATCGACTTGCGTGCCAAGGCTTCAAGCCGCATAGCGTTCAAGTTCAACGCGTTCAACAGCCGTGAAACATCGCCTGCTGGCTGTTCCAGAATAGCCAAAATCATATGGCTAACGGTGATCTCATAGCCGCTTTGTTCCATGCAAAATTCGCTGGCACGCCCAAGGGCTTCGCGGGAATATGTGTTCAGGCGTTCTAGAATTTTCTCTTTTGGAATGGTCAACATCGCTTATTCACTTTCTTCTTGAACGCCAAGTGACGTGCCAATTTCCGCTGCGATTTCATTGATGCGTTCGGTCAAGGTGAAGTCATACCAAAGATGGATCGCCACAATCGAAACAAGCCCGGCAGCAAACACTGTCCAAACCGGCACGCGCCAACCCATCCGTTGCTTTTGCCCATAAATATTTGGCGTCGGATCGACCAGTTGTGTCGGTGCCTCGCCCTGGTGTTTTTCTAAGGCTTTATAGACCGCACCCAGCAGGTGATCGAGCCGCGCCTGGCCGTTGTGCATCACATGGTATTTGCCCTCAAATCCAAGGGCGATACAGAAATATTGGAACTCAAGTAGGTCAGTAAAGCGATGGCTTTCCTCGATCACACGATCAAGGATCCCAAAGACCTTTTCACCGCCCCACGTCTCATTGTGGAAGACAGACAACATGGGACGTTCCGGCCAAAGGCTTTCGGCCCCCCAAGTTTGCGACAAAACGGATTCATCAACCATCGCGCACAGGCAATACCGCGCGGCAACGGTCGTCGCATCGTCATATCCGATGGCCTCAGCTTCCTTCTGGAAGTTCTGGATTTCACTGGTCAAACGACTGTGCAGCGATTCAATATCCGAGAAATTCGGCATATCGCGGATACGGACAGCAAGGCCCAAAATAGGCATCGCCAGTTCCAGCAAAGCGTTCGATCCACCGTCAGGCGCACGCAATTGAAAATCAAGCGTTTCGCGTGGAGAGATCAGTGATGCTGGGCGCAATTCCTGTGCGGAAACCGGCAGCTTATCATTCGCCGTCTGGGGCAGGTTTCCTGGCTGCGTGTCGCCATCAAAACCGGAAAATGCAGTGTCTGTCATAACGCTTACCTTTTGATTGCCCAGAATTGGATCTCTAGTTCTGGGAACTCGCCGGCGATGTGGAACGCAAAGCCTTCGGCATGATCCATTTGGGACCAAGCGGGGTGGGAATTATCAATTTTGAAATATGAATAACCCGCGTGATACGGCAATTGACGTGGTGCAACAGCCATCAAATGCAGCGGAATGCCAGGCAGCTGTTTGCCCACCAATTCGCGGATTCTTTCAAGGGAACTGACCTTGGCCTGCGCCGGGAATTGTGTGTGCAAACGTTCTTGCGGCACGCTGGCTTTGACGGCCAACACGAAATCGTAATCGCGGATCATCTGACGTTCGGGCACAGGGGCAACAATATAGCCGTGCTTTTTGCGCTGATGATGGATCGGCACAGCATTCGCAACAAGCGTTGCCGTCACAAGTTGGCGCAGGTTTTGTGTGACCGATGGCCAGCAATTATCCGGCAGATCGTGATCATAGAATGGCAGGTCTGGCACCAATTTGGTTTCAGATAGGAAGGTCGAAAGTTCACCGATCACCTGAATCAAAAGCTCAAACACCACACGCGGATGCAGTGACGGCATTCGCGTATAATGGCGCATCAAAGGACCGATACGGTTTAGCGCTTGCAGCAGCAAGAAATCAGACACATCTGCGACGCCATTTTGGTCCGGTTGCCCAATACGACGGGCGATGGTTTCGGAACGCTGGTTCACACCTTCGCTGAGTTCGCCCAAAAAGCGTCGCAATCCAGGGGCCGCCGAAATAGACAACATAGTTGGGTAAAAATTTTGATCCGTGACGATCGCGCCGTCATTGCGTTTTTCAACGATCCGACCAACGGCGATTTTGGTAAAGGCTGACAGGTCTTCCTTATCCAGCATCAAAACCGGGTTCGCGCGCGCGACTTTCACCGGCACAAGCGCATCTGCCTGCATGGTGTTGTCGCGGATCGCGGATTCATCTTCTGAGAAGCGCGCGGAAACACCTGCGCCGGCTTCCTTCGCTTGGACCTCAACCCCGCCTTCCATGGAAAGCGGCAAGCAGAGATAGATGATCTGATTGGCTGTGAAGCCCTCAGAAATATCCAGAACAGGCGGCAAATTATCCTGACCCGGCAAGTCAAATGGCGTGCCATCAGGCATGATCCCACTTGCCGTCACGATCGCGATTTTACCCATTGCAAGCATTTCGTCGTTCAAGACAAGCGAGGCGAAACCATAGTTATGTGGGTCACTGCCCGCGGCGAGGCGTGCTGCAAACCGTTCGTGATACCGGGTTTGCTGCTGAAAGTGATGGGGTTTCACAAACAGGCCGTCAGACCAGATAACTTTGTTAAAAGAGGATGACATACGTGGACCTATTCGTTTTCATTAATAATTCGGACTTCTTCTTCAAGAAGCAGCATCAAAAGTCGATCATCAGCACCAATGTCAGAAACTTTATAATTCGCACGCCACGTTGCCCCTTCTAGGTCAAGATACTCGGCGATCACGGCAATTTCCTGCGTGCCTTTGGGCAACTCGTAAGGACCCAGAATCTTGTAAGCGTCAGGTTCCAACATGTCCTCCCCCATCATTTCGAGCAAAGTGATGCCTAAGGTGTTTTCTGGTTCCTCGGCGAGGGAAAAGAAATCGTAACTATAGAAACGATGTGTGCTGGAAAGTGCAAAAATTTTAACGATGATCGGCGCAGGTTTTCCGTCAAAATTGCGGTTCACATCTCCCGCAGCATAGGCATGCAATGATACATTACTCGGTTGTTCGTCTGCATCGCCTACAGGGACATCAGGATCCTTGATGACCTCAATGATCTTCCCTGCTGCTTCACAGCCACCCAGAAAGAGCATTATTCCGAAAAGGCAGAAGAATTTCCTGAAAAGGGAACTCATTCATCGTCCTCCTGGTCGGCGTCACCATACAGCTCATGTGATCGCATAATCCCCTGATATTCATGCTGGAACACTTCCCAGAACAGCATCTGCAAACCTTTTTGACGGGTTGATTTCAGCTCTGAGAAATAGGCTTTATACATGTCCCAGCACCAAGCATCTTTTTCCACACCGCTTTTGGGTGCGGCTTCGGGGGCGTAGGACCGGAAACGGCGTTCCAAAGCGCGAGGTAAAAGCGCCGTGAGCACTGAATCAAGCGCTTTATCAATTGCAACTTCCGTGGCGTTTTGGTGGGCATCGAGATGTTCCACAGTTTCCTTAACAGCAGCAGGTGCCGACAAATGCACAGCCCCTCGTTTGGCAAACAACGCATGCAATGCTTCGTCGGTGTTGCCACTAAAACGCAGCGGATTATCTTCCACAGCATGCAAGTGCATCGTGGCCAGAGGGAAGCGACTGGAGGCATCTTGGCGGGATACGTAAATTTTGTTCAATCCGCCAACAGCTGCACGCAGTGCGCCGCCGATATCAGCCAAGGTGCGGCTGGCTTCTTCGGTGGACATATCGCCAAGCGGCAGGCCAAGCGCGCGGGTTAATGGACGCAGCGCCACGTGATCTACTGGGTGATCAAGGTTAATTGTAGCGGCGTCTATCTTCACCTGCGCTTCGTCGTCTTCAAAGCCGTATTGATCGGTTCTCACGCGCCGTGGCAGAAGCGATGCGTTGGCAGAATTGGTATTGTCAGGTTGGGTGGTCACGGTTTTTTCTTCCCTGGTCACAGTGTTCAGATCGTCAACAAGACGGTTTTCTTCTTTTGGCCGGCTTCGACGCATATGATCATCAAGCGCGTTTAGCGGGTCCACGACGGCGCTGCGGCCTGTATTTTGATTCAGCGCGGCAAGAGGATCTTGCACATCCGCAGCGGGCGTAATGTCAGTGATTTCAGAGGCTTCTGAATAAACGCCGTCAATCACAAGCGCTTCGCCTTCGCCGCTGGCGGCGGCGGCAAAACTGCTCATATTCAACACGTCAGCGCGCGTATCAGCATTGGTCGATTTCCCACAACGCACGAGGCATTCTAGGTCACCGATCTTTAATGTGTCTTTGTCCGACAAAATAACCGGACGCCCCGATGTGATCGCGGCTTTTGCACCATTGATGTGAATTGGCATGCCCGAAAGGGGTTCAAGCGTGAACTCGCCATCTGTCTGCATGATCCGCGCGGCGGCATCCATAATATTCCCGGACACATCTTGGATATGCCAAGACGCCTCAGGCGTGCCGCCAATAATCCCACCACGTTGGGAAAAAGTAAAAGACAGGGATAAGGCCGGAACCACTTCCTGCACGTTCATAATCTGCAAAGTCGCTTTCATATCAATACCTCTTCCTCAGGCCCGCATCTGAAGGACAACAGGTTTCAATACCTGCCCGCCCCCATCGCCGGAAAATGTTGTCCAACCAAGATCGGATTTTGCGTCCTGGCCAAGTGTGAATGCCGGCGTTTGGTCCGGTTGAAAATGCAATTCAAGGTCATAGGCCAGCTGATCTTTCAGCAGGAATTCAACCAGTTCCTTCAAACGCGGGTAATCCTGGCCACTTGGCAAGAAATCGCGGAAACGGTTAAAACTAAGACCCTCAAAAACGATGGTAAACTTGCCCGACACATCCTTGACTTGATCGCCAATCGTCATGTCGTGGCCAAGCGTCATATTCGCTTGCCCCATAACGCTGCGTTGATCTTGCGGGATGGTCACAAGGCGACTTTCAACTTGACGGATCCAGACCTTAGGCAAGGCAAAGGAATGGGCGATCACGCCCGCAACCATTTCGGCAGAACGGGTGCGCCCGGCGACAACGCCGAGATAGGTCAAAAGCTTTGCCCAAGGGATGCCAGCCGCGCCGCGCGCGTCTTTGCCGCCGATGCCAATCAGCGAGAACATCCAATCGGAAAATTGATCCGTCGCATCGGGACGATAACGCACAAAGTAGCGATATTTGCGCCAGGACAGATAGAACAGCCAGATCAGGCGATTTGAGAAGAAATCATTGAAACTTTGCTGAACGCCTTCTTCGCCTTGGCTCCAAAGTGCTGTCTCCAACATATGGGGTGGCAAGGGCGATGACGCACCATGCAGGCCAAGGAAATTCACGGTCATCGCGACAGACTTATCGCCATCCGTGTTTTCAAGTTCTTCCACTTTGACAACGTCACCGGCAGGAAACCCCATGCTGGGATCAACCCGAAACATCAGGTTTTCAACGCCCTGTTCCTGCAGTGCGCGTTCTTCGACCTCATGGCCCATTTCACCCAAGATCAGCTCAACCGCTTGGAAAAATGAGAACTTCGGAGCGTCCGCTTTCAGCGTCGCCATGAATTTCGGGTCTATATTAGGGGTTGATTGCCGATACGTGCCGTCCAACGGTACACCTCCCCTGCTTCTAAACCCTGCACTTCCAACTCGTGGAAAGAGTTAATGGTTGCGTAAAGCGCAAAGAATTCCGCCAGCACAGTCGAGAAAAGGAACATCTCGCCTTCACTGGCAAAATGGCTTTCGCGCATCTTCATAACGGAATGCATCCCGCGCACAGGCCGCCCGCGAAACAGGCGGTCTGTTGTGTTTGATGTGATATCTTCAATGCCCTGCAAACGGCGCATGGCCTCGCGTTCATGTTGGCGATCTGTGCGGGCTGCAAAGTCAAATGTGTGCAAAATGGTGCGCAAGGCATCCGGGCTTTGCAGGGATAAATAGTTCAATGACAGGGCTGAAATCAGCTGCCATTGCAACGTGCCGTCCACCTGCGGATAGCTGGGGGCAGTTGGGCGGATCACATTTGTTGGTTGCACGAATGACGGCAATGTATGGGTCGGGACACTGATGTCACCCACCGCCAATTCCCGCGGTGTTGCCCCATTGGTGCATTGCATCCGTAGGGAAATTGTCTCGCCCTCATTGACCTGATGCACCTCATCTTCGCGCAGAAATGTCACAATACGATCTAGCTTTTCACCAGACACGGATTGCTTAACTTTTTCACGGAAGTACACGGCAGAACGCCCTTCAACACGCTCGATCTCATGCACAAAACTTTCAAAACGCGAGTAATTTCGGGAAATACCCCCAGAGCGTCCCTCAGCCGAAGGTTGCCACCCCGTGACTTCCTCAATTGAGAAAATCTCAAGTTCGCCACCGGTCCGCCGGACTGGGATCACTTGATACTCATTACGTTTTCCTGTCAGGAGGATCGGCTCTGCGTCATGTTCAAACAGGTTAATAGCGGGCACGCAATGCAGCTGAAAAGACGCATTGGTAACCCGCACATCCGGTGGCAGGGGCCGGGAGAACTCCAACACCAGATCAAAATCACTGGTGCCTGCTTCCAGATGTGCGATGGAAACTTCTGAGAAATCCGCAAAGTAATATTTCTGCGGTAAGGTATAAAATTCTTGCAGCAAACGATAACCGCTGAAGGCATTGTCAGGGTATGGCAACACGTCTTCGTCCCGCGACAGACCCATTTGGCGCACCGTATCGGGCGAAATTTCAAGCACGGCACCATCTGATTTACGCTTCACTGAAACGGTTTTCAGATAGCGGTGCAGCCAAAGGTTCACGGTCAATGCGGAATAGTCTGAACCGCCCAGATAAAACTGAAGGCTTTTCAGATTAATGCTGTGTAGATCTTCACCCGTCAGCGTCGCCATATCAATCGTGATGACCGAAGCCTTACGTGACACGGCATGTTTGACCCCGCGCACTTGCAACGGTTGGATCGCCACATCACTGGACGTGCGAAACCGACAGGTCGTGCCATCAATCGCGATACTTTCGACTTCAGCACCTTTTCCAATGCTTTGACATTCGCTGATAGACCCCGGCACTGGGTTGAACTGCATAATCGTCATTGATGGAATGGGGCGCAAAAAATTCGGCCACAACAGCATCAAAAGAGACTGGGTCACCTCAGGCAGTTGGTCGTCGATCTTTTCGCGTAAACGCCCAGTCAGAAAGGCAAATCCTTCCAAAAGACGTTCAACATCAGGGTCAGTACTGCGCGAAGACAGATATGTCGTCAGGCGTGGGAAATACTTCGAGAACTCTTCACCAGAGTTCCTGAGGTAGTCCAGTTCATCCTGAAAATACCGTGCCGTTGACATATACCGTCCCTATCTTAGCGCGAAATTGCGCCCTTCTTTCAAAACCAAATCGATCATGACCTGTTCGTTTTTGTGACCAATTGCGGTCTGCACCGAAACTTTGAAAAACAGTTCAAGCCCACCGGAATATTCCCGGTCAAAGCTGACATTCACATTGGTCACTCGGGGTTCAAACTTCACAATCGCCTGACGGATATCGCGGGCAATCACCTGCAACATGTCCGATGATCCAACCGACGCATCGTTGAAATCCGAAAGCCCGTAATCTGGGGTCGCATCAGATGCACCGCGGCGACTGTTCAGAATGCGCAACAATCCCGAACGGATCGAGTTGATGCGCGCCTCTGTACCAGAACCGCCAATAGGTCTTTCCATCAGATCGTCTGCACGCATTCTTTCAAACAATGAAAGCGGGCGCGCAGACGAACGGGTGGTCTGATCTGAAGTTCCCTTCACGGTCAAGACTTAGTCTTTGTCCAAACGACCCACGAGAGAGAGCTCAAAGTTCGCACCCATATATTTGAAGTGCGGACGCACAGACATGGAAACGCGGTACCAACCTGGATCGCCAACAACGTCAGAAACGTCAATTTTGGCAGCCCGCAACGGACGACGCGAACGTACATCTGATGGTGGGTTTTCCTGATCGGCAACATATTGCATGATCCAAGCGTTCAATTCACGTTCCAGATCTGCGCGTTCTTTCCAGGCACCAATCTGCTCGCGTTGCAGAACTTTGATGTAATGCGCAAGACGGTTGATGATGAACATGTAAGGAAGCTGCGTGCCAAGTTTGTAGTTGGTCTCGGCTTCTTTGCCTTCTTTGGTGTTCGGGAAACGCTTTGGTTTCTGGATAGAATTGGCGCTGAAAAATGCGGCGTTGTCAGACCCTTTACGCATGGTGAGGGTGATAAAGCCTTCTTCTGCCAGTTCAAATTCGCGACGGTCGGTTACAAGAACCTCAGTCGGGATTTTTTGCTCCAGTTGACCGAATGCTTCATAGACATGCACAGGAAGATCCTCAACAGCGCCGCCAGATTGTGGGCCGATGATGTTTGGACACCAGCGATATTTCGCAAAGCTGTCGTTGATCCGTTCCGCCATCAAAAGCGCTGAGTTACCCCAAAGATACGCATCATGTGAATGCTCAAC
>NZ_JWIF01000005.1 GCF_000812685.1 Halocynthiibacter namhaensis | reverse complement strand
ACACTGGCATTGAAGCCGTTGTTTTGGACAGCCACACACCAGTCACTGCAGAAGCTGTTGAAATCTTTGCAGATCTCGCAGCAGAGGCAGGCACCGGCATCGAAACCCAATCAAACCCAGTTGTTGGTGTAACGGCGTCTTCCAAAGGCGGCGTGAACCCGGTTGCCGCAGCTTGGTTCGCAAGCCAATTGGCATCTGAAGACGCATCAGATCGCAATTAAGCCCAAGAGATACCACGACGAAAAAGCCCCAGAGAGCGATCTCTGGGGCTTTTTGATGTTTGATTTAGATGCGTTGAACTAGTTCGTTTGGCTCAGCCAATTTAGAATTTTCTCTTCATCCGGTTCGATGAATTCGGCAACGTTGCCCGAGAACTCGATAAATGCGTCTTCGTTCAATCCATTGGTGCCAACCAAGACGAAGGCCCCGCTGCCAGCGGCTTCCCCAAGCAGTTCACGAAAGCCTTTGCCTTCTGCTTCCTGCTTGCCAAATTTATTCAGCAAGAAAACGTCATATCCACTGGGCATACGTTGTTCGACGTCCGCGATGGCTTCGGCCATGGCTTCGGGATTTAGGCGGCAGCCGCGGCTGTCTTTGCCAAGGTTTTGAGAAATACGAATTTTCCGACCACCGGAGAGCACCTGCACATCCATATCACAGCGTCGGCAATCGCCACGGTCAGAGTTTATCTGAACAATGCCCATACAGCGTTTGCCTGCGGCCTCAAGTTTGTCAGCAACGCCTGCAAGCAAAAGGTCGAGTTCGCCATGGCCAGATTTTTTAGTGTATCCGATTTTCACGGGGGACCTCATGTGTTTGGGCATTGGTATTAGCCCCCAACTTTCGGTTCCGGGGCGGGAATGTCAACCAAGGATCGTCATGCTGCCGGATGTATGCTGTTATCATGTGGGCGCGGTTACGGTGTTATCGCATCTCGTCGTGTGATGATGTCCCGAGCATTGCAAGAATATGTGCTCTTGCGGAGGCGTTAAGGGTTGTGTCGCGTGAGATGAAAACAAGATCCCGCGTCAGTGACGGACCGGGTAGATCAATGATATGAAATGGTTTATCAGGCCATCGTTCCAGATCTGGCCGGGGCAAAATCGTGTAGCCAATGCCGTGTGACAGACATTCGATGATCGGTTCGACCATGTCAAATGTGATCCTGGTGTTGGGCTTATGGCGGGCTTCGCGCAACCATCCGTCAATGTGGCGACCGATGCCTCCGGCGGGCAGGAACTGTAGGAATGGCAAGGTATTTGCCAATTCGGACAGGGGCACAGTTTCAAAACCATCGGGCAAGGCAAGGGCCATGCTTTCTGTGCAAATGCGATCTCGGCGTATCCCTTCTGGCAGATCCTCATCCGTCACCACCGCGCATTCAAGTCTGCCCGACAGCACGGCCTTGGCCAATGGCACAGAGAGGCCCGTACTGGTTTCGAATGTTGCGCTGGCTGCATCGGTTTGCGCCCGTTTAAGAAAGCCAGGCAGCAGACGCACACTGGTCGTGGGGACAAACCCAATCCGATAAATGCCACGTAAGGCGTCGCTGCCATGACTTAAGGCTTCTATTCTGGCCCGGGCGTCCAGGATCGTTCGGATATCGGGCAGCAAAGCGCGTGCTTCTGGTGTCATACGTGGTGGGCGGGCCGATCTGTCGAACAACTTCTGTCCGAGACTGTCTTCCAGAGCTTTCATTTGCATAGAGACCGCTGGCAATGTCATGTTCAATGCCCCGGCCGTCAGAGAGAACGACCCTGTCTCCGAAATACTTAACAATGTGCGGAGGCTACGAATATTCATATTAAATCCTGCTGAATGTATGGTTAATTTATATTCGTTTGTGTTGAATATCAAGCCCGGATAACGATTGGATAACCGTATAAAGGATACCCGATGTCTGATCTGTCTGCCGCGCCGTCACCCATGACGCAAACACCTTATTTGGCCGCCGCACAAGCCTTGGGACCAGCGCTGGCCGCGCGTGCTGGGACATGGGATGAAACCCGTGAGTATTGCCATGACAACATCCCAGATCTTGTCGCGGCCAACCTCATGGGCATGTCGATCCCACGTGCATATGGTGGGCAAGGCGCAAGCTTCTTAGAGGTCGTGGATGTGGTCGAGGAAATCGCGCGCCATTGCACTTTAACCGCGCGCATCATTGTCGAAGCGAACATGGGTGGGATCAGTGCTGTGATGGCTTATGGCACTGAGGAACAAAAGAAATTCTGTGCGAAATACGTGCTTGCGGGCGACAAACCTGCGATTTGCATCACCGAACCTAATGCGGGATCGGCGGCGACGGAAATGACCACGGTGGCACAGAAAACCAACGGCGGCTATCGCATGAATGGGGTGAAACACTGGATCACGGGTGGCGGGGTGTCTAAGCTGCATTTGGTTTTCGCGCGTGTATTAGACGAAGGTGGATCTGATCTTGGGATTGGCGGCTTTTTGGTGCTGCATGACCCCGAAAATGGCGATGCCTGCGCGGGATTTTCCGTTGTGCGCCGTGAACGTACCATGGGGCTTTGCGGCATGCCCGAAGCCGAGTTGCATTTTAACGATGTGTTTATCGCGGACGATATGGTCGTCAGCCCGCCCTCTGGGTTCAAGCGCGGTTTTGCCGACTTGATGACCGCCTATAACAGCCAACGTGTCGGGGCGGGTACGATCGCCATGGGGATTGCGGCAGGGGCCGTGGATCACGCAATTCGTTACCTGAAAGAACGTGAACAATTTGGCCGTCCCTTAGCGGAATTTCAGGGCTTGCAATGGATGTTGGCTGATATGGACGCAAAGGTGCATGCCGCGCGCTTGATGTTGCGCGAAGCGGCGCAGACGCTGTGTGGTAAGGGCTTTCCCGACATGCATATGGCGGCGCGCGCAAAGATGTTTGCCTCTGAGAATGCCATTCAGGTTGTGAATGATGCCCTGCAAATGTTTGGCGCGCGCGGATATGGCAGCCAAGAGCCGCTTGAGCGCATGTATCGCGATGTGCGGATGTTCACAATTGGGGGAGGCACCGCGCAAATTCTCAAAACACAGGTTGCGGGTGGATTGCTAGGCATTAAGGTGCCCCAAACCCGTGAGGGATATACGAAATTGGCCGAAAGGGCTGTAAAATGAACGAGATCACCCGCGCCGCAGACCTCGTCGCCCGCCGTTTGTATGAGGCAGGTTGCCGTCATGCGTTTGGCATGCCTGGCGGCGAAGTGTTAACCATGGTGGATGCGCTGGAACGTGCTGGCATCAAATTCATCCTGTGTAAGCATGAAAATGCGGGGGGGTTCATGGCCGAGGGCGTGCATCACGTCACTGGCGCACCGGCTATTTTGGTCGCGACTTTGGGGCCTGGCGTGTTGAACGGCGTCAATGTAATTGCCAATGCGCACCAAGACCGCGTGCCCATGATTGTGCTGTCTGGCTGCGTGGATGATGACGAAGCACTGACCTATACGCACCAAGTCTTGGATCATCAGGCGGTGCTGGGTGAAATCACTAAGGCAACCTTTAAATTGACCGCAGAAGGCGCTGATATTATTGCGGATAAAGCGGTTTCAATTGCCATGGCACCGCGTCCTGGTCCGGTGCATATTGATGTGCCGATCTCTGTTGCCGATATGGAAGTCACGCCCAAGCGCCTGCGTCGCCTTGCGCCTGCGACCCCGGTTGTGCCCGCTGGACCAGACCTTGCGCAGGCGCGTGACTGGCTGGCCAACGCTAAACGCCCGGTGATTATTGCTGGTCTTGATGTGCTGACGGAAGGGTCACACGCGGATCTGCAAAGCTTCGCTGAAACCCACAATATCCCCGTGATCACCAGCTACAAAGCCAAGGGTGTATTGCCGGAAAATCACCCGCTTTGTCTGGGTGGCGGCGGGCTTTCGCCGCGTGCGGATACGGTTCTCGTGCCCTTTGTTGAGGCCGCTGATCTGATCATTTGCGCGGGCTATGACCCCATTGAAATGCGTCCTGGCTGGCGCGAGATCTGGGATCCTGAACAGGTCAATGTGATCGACATCGCCCCCGTGATGAATGACCACTATATGCATCAGGCGACGGTGAACTTCATTGCCCATACTGGTGAAAGCCTGAAGGCGCTGGGGCAGGGTGTTGAGCCAGTCCAAACCTGGGTCGATGGCGAGATTGCGGCGGCGAAAGCGGCGTTGGCAGATTTGTTTGGCACCTCCGAGGCTTGGGGGCCGGCCGCCGTGATCGCAGAATGTCGCGCCGCGATGCCTGAGGGCACGATCGCCACGGTGGACAGTGGCGCGCATCGAATTTTGCTGTCGCAGATCTGGGAATGTGATGGTCCGCGCGGGCTTTTGCAAAGCTCAGCGCTTTGCACCATGGGCTGTGCTTTGCCCTTGGCGATGGGGGCGAAATTGGCAGCACCTGAGCGCCAGGTCATCAGCTTTTCGGGCGATGCGGGCACATTGATGTGCGCGGGAGAACTGGCGACGGCGGCGGAACTTGGGGGCAATCCAATCTTTGTGGTGTTCGTCGATGCGGAATTGGCTTTGATTGAGCTGAAACAACGCGGTCGCCAGATGGCGAAACATGGGGTTGCCTTTGGGCGTCATGATTTTGCGAGCCTCGGGCGATCCCTTGGTGGGCAGGGCTACCGTGTGACAAATCGTATTGAGTTGCGCGCCGCCCTTGAGGCCGCGAAATCTGCTGATACATTCACTGTGATTGCCGCGGAAATTGAAGCGCGCGCTTATGATGGAAAGATTTGATTATGACTGAAAATCAATCACATGGCCCCTTGCATGGCTTAAAGGTTTTGGATCTTTCACGTATTTTGGCAGGCCCGACCTGTACCCAGCTTTTGGGCGATATGGGCGCGGATGTTATTAAGATTGAGAACCCGGCAACCGGCGGCGATGATACGCGCGCATGGGGGCCGCCCTATGTGGAAATGGCGGATGGATCCGACAGTGACATCAGCGCCTATTTCATCTGTGCGAACCGCAACAAACGCTCTGTTGCAGTGGATATCGCAACGTCTGAGGGGCAGAAAATCATCCGTGATTTGGCGGGTACGGCGGATGTGTTGATTGAGAACTTCAAGCCGGGATCCCTTGCGAAATATGGGTTGGATTATGCGTCTTTTAAGGATGAACTTCCGGGCTTGGTCTATTGTTCGATCTCGGGTTATGGCCAGACCGGTCCGAACGCCAGTAAACCGGGTTATGATCTGATGGCGCAAGGGTATGGCGGGATCATGTCTTTGACGGGTGAACCCGAAGGCGACCCCATGAAGGTTGGTGTCGGCATCGCGGATGTCATGTGCGGCATGTATGCGACCACGGGGATTTTGGCGGCTTTGCGTCATCGCGATGCGACCGGGGAAGGGCAGCAGATTGATATTGCGCTGGTGGACAGTCAGATCGCTTGGCTGATCAATGAGGGCGTGAATTACCGCGTGTCTGGTGAACTTCCCAAACGCCGCGGCAATGGTCACCCCAATATTGTGCCCTATAAAACCTGTGCAGCAAGTGACGGGCATGTGATTTTGGCTGTCGGAAATGACACACAGTTTCAACGCTTTATGACGTGGCTTGGGCTGGGTGAGCAGGCGGATGACCCGCGTTTTGCAACCAACCCTGCGCGCCTTGAAAACCGAGATGCGTTGTATGCACTGATTGATCCCGAGATGGCGAAACACCCAATGGCTGAGATTATTTCCGGGCTTGAGGCGATTAAGGTGCCTGTTGGTCCGGTGAACACATTGTATCAGGTGATGACAAGCGACCAGGTTGCTGCGCGCAACATGGCACCGGGTCTGGCGTCCGAGGATGCTGCTGATGGTGTGATCCCGGTGCTGGGTAACCCTTTGAATTTCTCTGCAACCCCAGTCACTTACCGACGCGCACCGCCGCGTTTTGGGGCGGATACGGACGCGATTTTGGCCGAACTCGCTGCGGATCAGAGCAAAGATTGAACATGAGGTTGCGCAATTTTCTGTTGCGCAACCGATCACCTTTGGATCAATCCACTTTGATTTCTTGGCGCTGAGTTCCGCCATCCAGATCATAGATCACAATGCTTTCGCCATCCTCAGATGTTGTCACCACTGCGAACCAGTCGCTGCCGCGCGTATAGGCCGTGGCGGTTGAGCCATCGGGCAGGGTGATTTGATCGGGCAGGGCGAATGCGGCGTTTGATTGCGTTAGCCGCGTGACAAGCAGGAAAATGATCACTACAACGCCCAGGATCATCACTCCGGTCAAAATCGTGACCAGGGCTTTCAAAAACTTCAGGCTGGCGGGCAATTCCGTTTGGTCTTCAGGTAGGGCATCAGACATGCAGGATCTTTCTCAGGATATCATTGAGGTCGTGATTGCGGAGAACCCTCCGCCGCGTCTTGATAAAGCGCTTGCCCGCGATGTGCCAGAGGAAGCTTGCCTGTCACGTTCGCGTTTAACGAAATTGATTGCGGAGGGCGCTGTTTCGCGCGCGGGAGTTGTGATCACCGATCAAAAGGCGAAAGTCGCTGAAGGCGATGTCATGTCTATTGCCGTGCCTCAGGCTGTGGACACGCATTTGCTGCCCGAAGATATCCCGCTGGATGTGTTGTTTGAAGATGACCACCTGATTGTGGTGAACAAACCTGTGGGCATGGTGGTGCATCCGGCGCCCGGATCGCCCTCGGGCACTTTGGTGAACGCGCTGTTGCATCACTTTGGTGGCGAATTATCAGGTGTCGGTGGCAAGGCGCGCCCCGGCATTGTGCACCGGATTGATAAAGATACATCTGGTTTGCTGGTGGTTGCCAAGACCGACAAAGCCCATCAGGGCCTTGCGAAACAGTTCGAAAAACACACGGTTGAACGCCATTACCATGCGATGGTTTATGGTGTGCCCGATGCGTTTGACCCGCGTTTGCGCGGCGTGAAAGGCGTGAACTTTGAGACCAGCAACATCATGAAAATCACCACCATGTTGGCACGTCACAAACATGACCGCCAGAAACAACAGGTGATCTTTACCGGTGGGCGTCATGCGGTGACGCGGGTGCGTATTCTGGAAAGCTATGGCAACCCGGCGGTGGCGGCAAAGGTCGAATGCTGGCTTGAAACCGGTCGCACCCATCAGATCCGCGTGCATATGGCACATGCGGGGCATGGGTTGGTGGGCGATCAAACCTATGGTGGCAAACGCAAACTTGCGGATAAGGCTGTTGGCCCGGTGGCCTCAGCTGCAGCGCGTGCCTTTCCACGCCAGGCGCTGCATGCTGCCAGTCTTGGATTTGTGCATCCCGACACAGGTGAAACCCTACGCTTTGAAGCGCCCGAGCCATCAGATATGCAGGGTCTTGCAGATATTTTGCGTGTGGGTGTGGTGGATTAAACCCCGCTTAGCTTAACGTATCGGGTGCCCCTAGGGTCACCGTCATAGACAAATTACCCATTGGTATCACGGCAATATTAGGAAAGCTCATGGCTCAGAAATCTACCATCTATAAAGTTGAACTTTCCGTATCAGATATGGATCGCCATTATTATGAAACCCACAAGCTGACGGTTGCCAAACATCCGTCCGAGACAGATGAGCGGTTGATGGTGCGTCTGGTGGCTTTTGCGCTGAACGCCCATGAACAGTTGGAAATGACCAAGGGGATTTCGACGGATGATGAACCTGACATCTGGCAAAAAAGCCTAAGCGATGAGCTTGAGCTATGGGTCGCGCTTGGCCTTCCCAGTGAAAAGATTGTGCGTCAATCCTGTGGAAAATCCGATCAGGTGATTGTCTATTGCTATGGCGGCAAAATGGCTGAGGTCTGGTGGGATAAGATTAAAAACAGCACCACCCGTTTTGACAATCTTCAGGTGGTCAACCTGGACGAAACCCAGACCGATGCATTGGCGCAACTGGCCAGTCGCACAATGAAGTTGCAAGTCAATATTCAAGACGGTGAAGTTATGGTCAGCGCGGATGACGCGGTTGTTTATGTCACGCCGGCTCAGTGGAAGAACGCCAATCCATGATCAGCCGCTGAAACGAGATCACCATGACCGCCTTTGACGTTTCAGACAATACACCCTCGAACGCGCAGAATGCATTGCCAGCGCGTGTGCGTGCCTATCTCAGGGCGCTCAGCGCGCAGGAAACCCCTGTCACTTACCAAGCCCTGGCCAAAGCCATGGCGCTGTCCCCACCCAATACGATCCATCAGCTGACCATGGCGTTGGAATGTTTGATTGACGAAGATGCCAGCGCGGGACATCCGCTGATTGCTGCATTGGTGATCAGCAAAGCGCGCGGCGGCCTACCTGCACCGGGTTTCTTTGACCGCGCAGAACGCGCAGGGTGTCTTCAAGGCGCGCCTTCAGAGTTTCATAAAGACGCGTTTGAAAAAGCAGTTAAGTTTTGGTGTGACAACAACACGTCTAAGACAAAGGCATGAGACTTAGCTGCAGTTGAACTGGGGGAAGCCGCCTAAAACAAACGCACATCTCAAAGCCAGCTGTCACAGAATAGGCAAATGTGTGATGTTCAAAATACTCTGGCAGACGGCGAGGATCCAAAGGTTTTGGATCTGCCGTTGGCCTACAGCAAAGGGATCTGTATTGAAGGGAATATTGCGGCGTAGTGCTTTTGGGGTGGCCGAAATTCGCGTGATTGACCGTCCAATGTCTTTTCACTTAACCGTGCATTAAGGCGGATTTGTTAGCGCAGGGACTTGAAAAAGTGCTAAATTGAACTATCTGAAGGTATGTTAAAGGTGTAAACATAAGTTTGCGCAGCGGGGATGTTAAGCCCGCGTTTACAGGACGAGGACCCGACATGAGCAACTATACAAATCTTCCAGCACCCAGCCCGGAACAGGGGTTGAACCGCTATATGCAAGAAATCCGCAAGTTCCCGCTTTTGGAGCCGGAAGAAGAATATATGTTGGCCAAAAACTGGGTTGAGAATGAAGATTCTGAATCCGCCCATAGAATGGTGACGTCTCACCTGCGGCTGGCTGCAAAAATCGCCATGGGATACCGTGGTTATGGTCTGCCTCAGGCCGAGGTAATTTCAGAAGCCAACGTTGGCCTTATGCAGGCGGTGAAACGGTTTGATCCAGAAAAAGGCTTCCGTTTGGCGACCTATGCCATGTGGTGGATCCGCGCCAGCATTCAGGAATATGTGCTGCGATCTTGGTCGCTTGTGAAGCTTGGTACGACATCAGCGCAAAAGAAATTGTTCTTTAACCTGCGCAAAGCCAAAAACCGTATTGGTGCGTTGGAAGTCGGCGATATGCGCCCTGAGAATGTGGCACGGATCGCCAATGATTTAGGTGTGACTGAGAAAGAAGTGATTTCCATGAACCGCCGGATGTCTGGTGGGGATGCGTCCTTGAACGCAACTGTCGGCTCTGAAGGCGAGGGCACGATGGAATGGCAGGATTGGCTTGAGGACGATGACGCGGACCAGGCTGGCGATTACGAAGCCAAGGACGAACTGGACACACGCCGCGCGCTTTTGGCGGAAGCCATGGAAGCGTTGAACGAACGCGAACGCGATATCCTGATGAAACGCCGCTTGGAAGATCAGCCAAAAACACTGGAAGATTTGTCCGGTGAATATGACGTCAGCCGCGAACGTATTCGTCAGATCGAAGTGCGTGCCTTTGAAAAACTACAGAAACGCATGCGCGAACTTGCCCGTCAAAAGGGCCTGTTGGAACAGGCGTGATGCTTGTGTGAGACAACAAAAAGGCAGCCCAAGCAGGCTGCCTTTTTCATTTCCCTATGAACCAGACCGGGTTTATCGGAGACAGTTGAGTTCCTATTCTGCGGCGAGAGTAACAGTGTTCAGGCTGTCATAGAAGTTCCTTTCTGCATGTGCTGGAGCAATGTATCCGATGGGTCCAAAGCGGCGTTCGTGATTGAACCAATGGACCCAATCGAGCGTGGCAAATTCGACGTCTTTTTTGCCTTGCCAAGGGCCCTCATGTTCAATGACCTCAGCCTTGTAGAGGCCATTAATTGTCTCGGCCATCGCATTGTCATAGCTG
>NZ_JWIF01000004.1 GCF_000812685.1 Halocynthiibacter namhaensis | reverse complement strand
ATACATCAAAAGCAACTTAACAAATGAATACCTCAGCCCAAACGCAACTTTCTAACACTCCAGAAACCACGAACAACAGATTTTCCAACAGACTCACCGCAAACAACCCACGACTCGCACACCATCAAACCCCAAACACTCAGAATCCAACCAATACGAGCAGGAAACGAGTCGAAACGAGTCGCCAAAAAACAAAACCCGACTCGAAAACACAAAAATACACATCTCAAACACACTCTCAGAATCAAAAAACCGCGCTCAAAAGAAGCGCGGCTCCCAGGAAAAGCCCCGGAATAATTCACTCCCTCCCGTTCCGCATACCCAGAATCAAAAAAACGCACCCAGTATGGGTGCGTTTCTTCGAAGGTGATCGCGTATTAACTTTGCTTCACTCATCTTCCTTATGTAAGTGTCACATCACACTTCAGGAGTATATTCTTGGAGCGTCACACCTGCGGATGTTAAGCCAGCAGCACCAGTCACGGTGGTCACAACAACGCCTTTAATACTAATCACTGCATCCGCGCCATCGTCTGCGACGGATACGTCGGCTAAGGTGAGCGTCCCATCATGCAGAAGTGATATGGCATCACCTTCCGCCTCGTTGAAATCAGAAATAGTCGCCATTTGGCTACCATCTAGCCAAGTTCCCAAGGCAAATGTGTCTCCGTCAGCTCCACCGGTTGCAATATCACCATTACCAATAGCAAAAACGTCCTCACCAGCACCCCCCTCCATCACATCACCCGCAGCATTGACCTCACCATCTAGAAGGCCACTGAGCGTTAACTCACGGTCATCGGAAACGCCAAGGCTTGGACCCTCAAGCCCAAAGAGGGAATCATCGCGAGTCCCGCCCTTCATAATGTCGGCGCCTTCACCACCAAACAACACATCCTCTCCGGCAGAACCTAAAAGCGTGTCAATACCGTCGCCACCAGCAAGAAAGTCGTTGCCCGCCCCACCGTTCAGAAGGTCATCGCCCTCGTCGCCATACAAAAAGTCCACACCATCGCCACCGAAGATTTTATCCCCATCGGCATCACCATGCATTACATCATCACCCGCATCACCGAACATTCTATCGGCACCATCGCCGCCAGACATAGTGTCTACGCCATCGCCTCCCACAAGGAGATCACCGCCAGCATCGCCAGAAAGGTCATCTGCGCCTTCCCCGCCAAATACACGGTCGTCGCCTTCACCTCCGGAGATCGTGTCGTCTCCGGAATCGCCAATTAGCTTGTCGTTTCCAGCATTGCCATTCAGAGTATCGTCGCCTTCAGCGCCAGCAATGCGATCAACACCCGTACCACCCTCGAGGATGTTGCCGTCACTGTCTCCACTAAGGATATTCTCAGCACCTGCGCCAGCAGAAGGGGCCTCCCCTCCTCCACCTGATGCATCCGCACCAGAATCGGGGCTAGAGCTGGAATCAGAATCAAAAATCTCACTCACGGCCCAGCCACCTACGACCACGCCCACCAAAGCCATCAAACCATACATACCATTCAACCTTTTCAATATTGCTGGACGAGCTCCACGCCCAAGCAACAAACTGAACTGCCTCGAATTTATCAGCTACTCTTCAGTTCACTTCAGCGAGTTTACCAAATGCGTTCATCCTTGCATAGTACGTGTCCTAGTTTTCAGCAGACCGTATAATCAATGGCTTTGAACATCCGTCCCCTATACGCGAAAGTATCGCCCAAGAAGGTCACGCAACGGACAGGTCTGAACAAGCCATATCTCCCAGAAAATTCCTTGCGGGGTGAAAGACCTCCGCACATATGCAATACGCCCGCTTTCCAAGTGCAAAAAAGGCGCGGTGTGATCCGCGCCTTTTTCGATTTTGATCGCTTGGTGGTCAGTGACTGATATTCCCGAGGTTTAGGAACAATGTCTCGCCGGAATGATCGTCAACACCATCATTGTCCGTCACAATATAGGCCGTCCCTGTGACATCAATCGCAAGGCCTTCAACCTTATCTTGGACATAGCCATTCAAGCTTTGAAGGTCTGGCATAAGATCGCGGACCAACTCTTTTTGGACCACAGGGAGATCGCCGCCCAATGCAACAGGTTGCATATCCGACATTGGAATACGGTAGATGTTCTTCACAGCCGCATTCGAACCAATTTGATTGTCTCGCTCAATCACATAGACATAATCGCCATGCGCCGTGATCTCTGAAAGACCGGTCCAGCCGCGCGCCGGATCCGCTTTTTCGTATAGAACTGCGCCCCATTCCTCGGTTTCAAGATTGTAGGCGACAAGCTTCACGTGGTTTTCCGGATCATCGCGCCATTCCCGCTGCACCGCCATCCAAAGCGTATCACCGATCTGCGTTATGCCTTCAAAACCGAAACGACGTTCCACCGACATCAATGCATCTGGCAACCCGATTTCGCGGTCAATCTCACCATCAGATCCGACGTGATATATCGCATGGGGTATCGTGCGATCCGTGCGCCCTTCAGAGGCAATCCAAAAGCCGCCATTTCCATCCAAAGCGATACCTTCCATGTCCAGTTTTTGCGCCGGGTAGCCCGCACGCGTTACCGGCAAAGCATTGGTAATGCGCGCCGGGGTCTGGTTCGCATCAATGGTAAAGATCGTCGGCTGAAATTTGTAGAAGCTGTCATTGACTGCATACATAATACCAGCATCATTCGCATCTGCCACGAGGCCAGAAAGCGCGCCCCACCCAACAATTTCATCCATGCCTGCGGATGTCAGTTGTGGGTAGGCTGCGGGGGCTTCTGTGTATTCATAGATCATCACATGGGCGCGCACGCCCCGGTCCTCAATGAAATCCTTCTCATTTGCAGTCACCAAAAGGTTACGCCCTGGGATCGCGACAATGCCTTCCGGCGCAATGCCTGATGGCAGGAGTTGCTGCAGTTGTGGATTGGCCACGTCAGTCATGTCATAAACGCCAACAACCGAAGCACGCTCTGCCCCGATGAACGCCATTGGCGTCCCCTCAAACGTGCCAGTTTCTACACTTTCGGGTTCCACACCTTTTTTGCCCGCGCGCTTCTCAGGGTAATGCCCGATCTGTGCCACGGCATTTTCAAAGGAAATGCCGCTTTCATAGACCACTTCACCAGAAGTGTTGAATACAGTCCAACCGCGCGATCCGCCGTTCATGTCACCTTCGTTGGCGGTGATAAAGTGATCATCATCAAGCCATTTAACTGCATCCGGTTCACGCAGAACATTTTCAAGCGTCGCGTCAAATGTCAGGCGACCATCCCGTGATGCATTGACCTGTTCAAGGTCGACGGACCCAGCTGAGAAATGTGAGGCCACATTGCCGTCGCGATCTATGATTGCCAGGTGATTATTTTCCTGCAGCGTTACCACAGTTTCACCTTTGCCGTTGATCCCTACGAATTCAGGCTCGGGGTCACTGCCGCCAATCTGTGCCAGCCCGGTTAGGTCAACCACACGCATTGCATCACAATCGACCAACGCGTCTTTCACATCAAACTGCACCAGTGATCCAGCAGGCATCTGGGGAAGCTCTCCGTCGCCAAGGTCTTCATCGCGTTCATTTTCGATTGCGATGGACAACAAAGAACCATCCTTCTGCACCGCAACTGAATCAGGTTGGCCGCCGATATCACAGCGTGCGACTTCGGCCTTCGTATCCAGATTGATAATCGCCAAATGCCCCGAAGGCGCGGTGTAACTTTCAGAAGTATTTACCCCAACAAACGCATGCCGATCAAACAACGCAACCGATGTGGGTTCTCCACCAAGCTCAATGTTTCCCAGCGGCTTCGGCGCATGTGGGTCGGTGATGTCGATCATCCCCAACACACCCAAAGGGCTATCGGTGTATACCAATGTCATACCATCATCGGTGGCCGCGATAATCTCGGGCGAGGTTTCACGCGTGCGGTCTTCACCCAGTGCCATGTTGGCTGGGGTCGCAAAACTTGCAACACGATTAAAGTTCATCTCAGCCGCGGCAGGGACAGCAATAGCTGCGCTCAGTGCGAGGACTGACGTCAAGCAAGTTAGATGTGCAGACATGGAAAGCTCCAATAAAGAAATACATCCCGGACATGCATCGGAACTGTAACCAATGCGTATAAATTATATGTCAGATCTGTAAATTATGCGCCACGCTTCTAGTTCCCGAAATGGTGCGCAATTGTTGCGCAGCCAAGATCGGGACGCATTGTGTTATGAAATACGAATATCGGAAACCAGAACAAGACGCAGAGATTGCGCGGCTGTTTCTAGGTCAGGGCATACCAAAACCCCCAGCTCAACCAGTTCGGCAGAAACATCCACGGGCAAGCTTGTGTTGCTGCCTTCAGGAATCTCATTCAAACGGCCACCAATCAGAACCGGGATAGCCAAATCTGCCTCGGAGAGCTTTTGCAGCAGCGTCTTTGAATAGCGCAAAGCCACGCCGTTATAGGTGCTCAATGCTATGACATCGATGGCCTTGTCTTTGGCCATCGCAACGATGTGATCAGGGTCACTAGATACACCACCATCTTCAACGCCAAACCCCGCAGCCGTGAACACCATATCCAACAACATTTTTCCATGCTCATGCACATCCGTCGTCGCGGTGAGGATACAGGTTGGCGTCGTCGCAACCGCAATGAGATCCTGCCCGGCATCTGATTGAATAAAGGCCTCGGCATCTTCTTCCAATTCCCGGAAAGTGGTCGCACTATGATCGGCTTGCGGCGGCCCGGCGCATCTTGACGCAACGCGCCAGCACCAAATTGATGTTCCAGCGCACGCCCACCCAATCGGCGCAGAGCCAGCAACATCTCAAAGGGGTCTTTTATGTCAATTCCAATCGCGTCCAACCCAACCAACACACGATCCGCAAAGCCCTGCCCTTCCTTGAGAAGGATTTTACATGTCTGGTCGATCTGAGACAGATCAAACAGGGGCACATAACCATCGGCCAATTCCGACAACCTGCTTAAGTGACATTGCGCATCACAGATCTCGGCTACATCAGGAATGCGTTCATTTTCGCTGACAGGCACAGGGTTCAGGGCATGCCCGGTTGGCAGAAGTTTCTGCGCAACAATATCCGACAGCAAATAGGATGAAAGCCCAGCATAATTTTCTGCATGGTTCCCTTTGTAAAGCACCGTCGCACCATACACCTGTGAACCAGGAACCCCGTCACTGATCGCCGCAAGCGCGCGCTGAAATGCGATGCGTGTCAAAGGTTCCGTGAAATGATGCCCATAACACACCGCATAAGGCGCCCCGATGAGGTCAGTCACGATGTATTTTTCAAGCAAAGCCTGGCCCAGCGCACTGGACAGATCTTCAAACACCGCCGCATATCCATCATCAAGATTTGAGTGCACCAAAACTGGCGTCGATTGCGCGGCGATCAATCCCAGCGCTTTGACCGTATTTTGCGTGGTCTCAACGTCATCGTCATAGCCAGGCAAGCGAAAAGTAAAATACTGACCGAGATTGCCAATTGTCGTGGCCCCTGCTGCAAGCGCCGCGCAGGTATTTTCCAAAGCGGCCGGGAACCCCAGCATGAAATCCCCAAAATGCATCGCAGCCGAGCTGGCTTCGGTTAGGGCGGCAAAATCTGCGACACCTTCAAGCAATATCCCCGTCCCGCGGGGTTTCGATGCGCGGTGATCTCGCGGATAGCCCATCGACCAGTCCAAACACATGCCAAACCGGTCAATCTGTGCGCCTCGGCTTGCGCAGGTGTCGTAAACTTGGCGGATTGCATCGACTGTCCGGGAAAGGTCCCGGAAGCCCAAATGCGCATGCTGCATCATACGACCAGAGCCGATCATATGACGTTTATAATCGATTTCATTGCTGAAACCAGTTTCTCGACTGAAACCGCTGATGCCGACATTCCAATCACCAGCCAGTTTTTGCCCCATCCGCAACAGTTCCGTGCCTCTGGGTAAATCCCCACTGGGAATGAGATCTGCACGGGTGATTTTGGTATTTTGTTTCATCATATACGCAGGATGGCGAAACTGATGGATATGACAAGGTGCATTCACATGCATACCCGACGCCAAGGACCAGTCACATAAAAAATGAAAAAGCAAAAGGCCCGTCCTGCAATACAGACGCGGGCCTAATCGATTTTATTTACAAGACTCAATCACAAGCCTTAGAGACATGTTTAGTTGCGGCCTTCTTCTTCGAGGTGCAATTTCATATCCATCAACACATGTTGCAGTGCCAATGTCTCGCGCAACAACCGCTTTGCTTCGTTCACGGTGATAATCCCGTCTTCGATGGACTGGTTGTACTCGCTCATCAACATCGCAAATCGCTGGGCCAAAGCAACCACATCCGAATTCACCCCACCTTCAGGAGAGTTCTTGCGATCCTGATCATATGACATGGTAATGCCACGCAGTTCAGCCAATGCACCTGTGACATGTGGATAGCGCGATGCTTCTTCCAAAGAAGCGACGGCATCAATCGGCATGAAGCGGTCGGAATGCTCATCACTGTCAGAATAGTAACGGCCAAGAGTCGCCTTCGACTTTCCGGTCAAGCTGCACGCAGCTTCAATGCCCACATCCTTAACCAAAGCTTCCGTGTGCTTCTTTAGATAACTGCCCATGCCGCTCATCTTATGTCCCTCATGATATCGTTTCGCCCGCCGGATCGCAGGGGGGGGGGAAATCCTTTTGTTCTTTCCCATTAATACGAAGCCGCGCATTTGTCATTCATAAAGCGTCAGGAAGGTTCCTGATAGTAACAAGTATCCGACGTCCCCAGCGTCGGTTAATGGGTAGGGATTGCCGTGCTTTCGCTTGCGGGAGCGGAACCAGCTTGCTGTAACCAGTACGGTGGTCCTTTTTAGGAAAAGACGGTGTTGGAATTCATTCATCCCCAAGCATATTTTCGTGCTACTCGGATTCCAACAGCAGCGAGCGTCGCTTTTATTTCGAAGTGACGCTCGCATCCTTGTCTTCATTGGCGGCGTATCCCTACCCATCCCCAAAGGGCAGAATAACATTCAGCTGAAATATGGTTGCACCCAAGCATTCAGCCGGGGATAACCTTCCGCATGGCTAAATTATACTTTCATTACTCGACCATGAACGCCGGTAAATCGACCGTTTTACTGCAGGCATCCCACAACTATATTGAACGTGGCATGCAATCCTATTTGCTGACCTATGGATTTGATGACCGTGCTGGCACCGCAAGAATCGCATCGCGAATCGGAATCGGCGCAGATGCAGATACATTCACCCCCGGGGAGGATATGTATGCGAAGATCAAAGCGCGCCTGGATCAGGGGCCTTGCGCCTGCATCTTCATCGACGAATCACAATTCATGACGAAAGATCAAGTTTGGGAACTGGCCCGCGCGGTCGATGACTTGAAGGTCCCCGTGATGTGTTACGGGCTTCGCGTCGATTTTCGGGGCGAGTTATTCCCAGGGTCCGCAGCTCTGCTGGCCCTAGCCGACGAAATGCGCGAAGTGCGTACGATCTGTCATTGCGGCAAGAAAGCCAGCATGGTGCTGCGGATGGATGAAAACGGCCACCCCTTAATGGATGGCGCCCAAGTGCAGATCGGCGGCAATGAAACCTATGTTTCCGTGTGTCGCCGTCACTGGCGTGAAGCCGTGGAAAACACTTAACCCCCGAACGCAGCGCATCAGGTCTTCAAGACACTACATTTATCTGCAAGCCAATGCACGGATTGCGTCGCGGCCCTAAAGGCCGCATCCACATCCGCAAACACCTGATCACCAAAATGACCTATGCTGTACCAGCCCCGGGCATCTTCCGGATCACGACGGAACTCGTCGAAACCAACGGTTCCGTCAGGGCGCTGAAACACATCAACGCAGATATATTCTCCATCAAGATTAATCGAACGCATGACTTTATTCTTATGTGCCATCTGATTATTCCTGATTTCACAATAGCTTAGATTTCATTTCTTGAAGGCTTACCATCAAAGAAATCGACAAGATTGCCAACCGCCATATGCCCCATATCCGTGCGGACCTCCAAAGCGGCGGTTCCCAGATGAGGCAACAGCGTGACATTATCCAGCGCGCGCAATGCGTCGGGCACTTGGGGCTCATGCTCATAGACATCCAGCCCAGCGCCGCCGATCTGATTGGATTTGAGAGCGCTGATCAATGCCGCCTCATCCACCACGTCGCCGCGTGAAATATTAATCAAATGAGCATGCGGTTGCATCATGCCCAACGCCTGTGCGTCAATAAGGTGATGGGTCGCGGGACTTCCGGGCACAGCCACGACAACAATATCTGCCGCAGCCATAACATCGGAAACACGGTCCAACTGGCCAGCGGGAACCTCGGTATCGGCCACATGTGAGCGGTTGTAAAAGATCACATCCATGCCAAAGCCAAAATGCGCGCGTTTGGCGATTGCCTTGCCGATGCGCCCCATGCCGATCACGCCCAAAATCTTGCCAGACATATGCAGACCCAACATCTGCGTTGGATGCCACCCTTGCCACGTGCCGGATCGCACCAACCGTTCGCCTTCGGCAGCACGGCGCGCAGACATCAACATCAGGGTGAGCGCAATATCAGCCGTGGCATCGGTCACAGCACCAGGCGTATTGGTCACGACCAAACCCGCCTCTTTTGCCGCAACGAGATCAATATGGTTATAGCCCACACCAAAGTTCGCAAGAATCTTTGCCCGGGGATTGGGGGCGCTGGCAAAAACATCTGACGTGAACATATCGCCAAGTGTGGGCAAGATTCCGTCAAATTCCCCAAGCGCTTTGACCATCTCGACGGGTGTCATAGGGGATGTATCATCGCGCAAGGTCACGTCGAAACGAGCATTGGCCGCCTCAAGAACCGGGTCGGGCAAGCGCCGCGAGATCAAGATCTTTTTCATCAATGCAGCTTTCCACCGATCGGCACATCTTGGTCCGGCGTGGTCAACACGATGCCGCCCTGCGCATCACTGAACCCAACAATCAGGCATTCCGACATGAATTTTCCGATCTGGCGCGGGGGAAAGTTCACAACCGCCATGACCTGCTTGCCGACCAGATCTGCTGGCGTGTAATGCGCCGTGATCTGAGCCGAGCTTTTCTTCTCGCCAATCTCAGGGCCGAAATCGACCCACAGCTTAATCGCTGGTTTGCGCGCTTCTGGATAGGGTTCAGCCCGGATCACCTTGCCAACGCGAATGTCGATCTTAGCGAAATCATCATATGTAATGTCACTCATGCGCCCAATTCCTTGGACCGGCGCGTGGCTGCATCAACCGCGTCGCGCATTAAGGTCGGGAACCCCTTAGTTTCATCCATGAGCACCTCCAAGGCCGCTTGGGTTGTGCCATTGGGTGAAGTCACATTGATCCGCAGTTGCGTCGGGGTTTCGCTTGAATCCTCCGCCAACTGCCCGGCGCCGCCCACCGTGGCTTTTGCCAGCGTCATGGACAATTCAGGCGACAGACCTTGGGTGACACCCGCCGCTGCCATGGCTTCGATCAAGTGGAACACATAAGCAGGGCCAGATCCAGACATCGCCGTGACCGCATCCATTTGTCCTTCATTGTCCAAACGTACGGTTTGCCCAATCGCTGACAGCAGGGTTTCCGCCAATTGCATGGCCCCTTCACCAACATGAGCGTTCCCAATCAAACCCGTGATCCCGCGCCCAATCGCGGCGGGGGTATTGGGGATGGATCGGATCACTGGTGTTTGCGCGCCCAAAGTGTCTTCATAATGACCAATTGTGGTGCCAGCGGCGACGGATAGAAAGATTGTGTCGCCGTTCCCGTAGGTTTTCAGAACAGGCAAGGCCTCTTCCATCATCTGGGGTTTGACCGCGACCAATACCAATGCTGGATTTTCCGGCAGGTTTTCATTCAATCGCACGCCTTGTGCGTTGACCCAATCTGACGGGCGCGGGTCTTTCACCCAAACAGATGCGGCAGGCAAACCCTGTTTCAGCCAGCCTTCCAGCATGGCAGATCCCATCTTGCCACAGCCCAACAAGACCAAGCCGCGTGTTTTGATTGTATCGAACATTGCAAATCCCCCTCATGCGGGCGATTCATGCCCGTGTTGAGGAAAGCTTATGCGCGCCCCCAAGCCTCTGCAATGGCGCATTTGATCGCTTTTTCCGGCGTGTGATCCGCCCAAGCCACCAATTGGAACGCTGGATAGAAGCGTTCCGCCGTCAAAACCGCCGCGTCAATCATCGCATTGATCTGATCGACACTGGCGCTTTGACCGCCCGTCAGCACAAGACCATAACGATAGACCATCATCTGCTGCGCGTCCCACCAAGTGAAAGCGCCGGCCCAAATCATGTCATTCACATGATTCAAAACCTCGTAAAGTTCCGACATACGACCATGGGGGGGCTCCATCTCGAAGCTAGAGATCAAACGCAAAGTTTCATCCTGATGCGACCAAGCCAATGTGATGGAATAGCTGCGCCATTGTCCTTCGACCACCATCGAAATCTGGTCGTCTCCAACCCGGTCAAAATCCCATTCGTGATGCTCCGCAAGCGTTTCAACGATGTCGATGGGATGAGGTTCACCCACAAGGTAATGTTCAGATAATGACATGCCCGGGCCTCTTGTGCTTGCGCAGGGGAGTGGCAGCTCGTCCCGCATGAGTTCCGTCGCGCCTCTTTTTGATGGCGCTACTATAAAATGGGGACCAACCAGGTCCCTACACGATATATGGTGGCGCGGGTATTTAGATCTGTAAAGGCAAAATGTAATGTTATCCCCAAGGAATGGTGTTTCTCGCCCAATTACCCCCTGGATACGGTAGGTTGTCCACAGATTGGACGGATTTGTTAAGCTTTTGTTAAGAATGGTCTCTGGAAATGCAGCCAACCAGTAGGGCTGCCCAGTCACAGCGGCCGAAAAGATATTCCCTTACCGGCCGCCATTTTCACAGGCTAAAGGTCAAACACGCAAAACGTGAACCGTACAATGCGCATGACGAACGACACGCGCAGCAGTTGACCCCAAGAAGAAATCTTTGATCCCCGGTTTATGGGACGCCACAACGATACAATCCGCACCATGGGTTTTCGCATATTCGGTGATCGTGCGGCCTGCAGACGGACCACGCAACAAGACGGATGTAATCTCGGCCTCATCCTTCACCCGCTCGGCCAAATTCGCCTTCGCCTTTTGAAACACCTTCTCGTCAGCGTCCTCTTCGAGATAAGCCATGACTTGGGTGTTCGGCGGTTCATACGCGTGCACAGCAGTGATGGCCCCGCCTTCCGAAACCAAAACGCGCGCTGCGGATAATGCCAGATCGCTAATGCCATGTTCAAGAGATAGTGCGACGATGATCTTATTGTACATTTGCAGTCCTCAAATTTCAGTGCTGCAGCGATGTCCGCCGAGCTACCTATGCAGAACCTATAGTGAGAGACGGCTTGCATCAACTCGGCACGCAAATTTAGGTGACGGCCTGCAATACCCTGCGCGCAATCTTTCAAACGCATCAGAGTTAACCTAGGCCATTTCAATGACAACTTCTGTGCTTAATGGTGCGACGGCTGCGTCAAAACCTTGGGGCTTTCCCAACAACATAGATATAGGCTTGAAATAAACTCAAGGGTTTCGGCGGAACCATTCGCCGAAACCCCAATACACGGATGGGCGCTTACGCGCAGCGCCTCACCCCGGTGATTACTTTGCTTCAAGCGCCTCGATGCGGGCTTTCAAAGCTTCGTTTTCTTCACGCGCCTTCTGTGCCATCGCACGCACAGCGTCGAATTCTTCGCGGCTGACAAATTCACGGTCAGCCATCCAGCGATCCATCACGCTTTTCATTGCGGTTTCCGCCTCGGTTTTTGCACCCTGCGCAACACCCATAGCGTTGGTCATCAGTTGTGAAATATCATCAAGAACTTTGTTACGGCTTTGCATAGTGACCTCGAATGTCTGAAGGCGATTGTTCCTGTCTATATGGGCGCGCCACCTCAAAAGCACAAGAGAGGAAGCGTCGCAGGTAAAATGTGATCACCCTCAACCGCTGATATCCGCCTTCTGGGCCGCGGATGGTTGACACCCCCCGCGCCCACAGGCAGGAAACCGTTATGGAACATTACATTTCTTTCCCCGATGTCAGCCCCGATATTTTCTCAGTTGTGATCTTAGGCATCACCATCGCACCGAAATGGTATGCAATGGCCTATATTATGGGCATCATTATTGGCTGGTTCATTGCCGTACAGGCCGTGAAACGCGTGACACTTTGGGATAAAGATGGTCCTGCCATGCAGCGTGAGAACATTGAGGATCTTGTGACATGGATCGTGCTTGGTGTGGTTCTGGGCGGGCGGCTTGGATATGTATTGTTCTATAAACCGGGCGATTATCTTGCTGATCCGCTGTCAGCCCTGAAACTTTGGGAAGGCGGCATGGCCTTTCATGGCGGGCTTGCAGGGGTTCTGGTGGCTGTCATTCTATATTGTCGCAAATATAAATTCGACCTCTGGAAAACCGCCGACATGCTGGCGATTGCCACAGCGCCAGGCCTGCTGTTGGGGCGCATCGCGAATTTCATCAACGCCGAACTTTGGGGGCGCGCAACCCTATCACCTTGGGGCGTGGCCTTCCCGGGGTATGGCGCGCAAAATTGCCCCGCAGATATGTATCATCCGGACGGCATCTGCGCACGTTTCCCAAGTCAGCTGTATGAAGCAGGGCTTGAAGGGTTGTTGCTTGGCACGCTGGTTCTGATCATGGCTTTTGGCTTTGGCGCTTTGAAACGCAAAGGGCTTGTGACCGGTGTTTTCTTCATCGGATATGGCGCTGCGCGTATGTTCGTTGAAATCTTCCGCCAGGCGGACGCGCAATTCATCACCCCAAGCAACCCATTGGGCCTGATTGTGCAATTTGGCGAAACAGGCCTATCAATGGGGCAGCTTCTGTCGCTGCCCATGGTCATCTTCGGCCTGATCGTCTTGGTTGTGGCGTTAAAACGGAAACCCATCTGATGTCTGCGTTGTTGCCTCATCTGATTGAACGCATTCAAACCACTGGCCCGCTGAGTATCGCGGAATACATGCAGGAATGTTTGCTGCACCCCACGCATGGTTATTACGCCACCCGCGACCCTTTTGGGGCAGACGGTGATTTCACCACCGCGCCAGAAATTTCTCAGATGTTCGGTGAACTTCTGGGCCTCTGCCTTGCGCAAGCTTGGCTTGATCGCGACGCGCCTAAGTCTTTCATTTTGGCTGAACCCGGCCCCGGCCGTGGCACATTGATGGCCGATATCATGCGCGCAACACGGTCTGTTCCGGGCTTCCATGCGGCTGCGAATCTGTACCTGATTGAAGCCTCAGCTACGCTGCGCGGCGTTCAAAAGGAAACACTGGCGGATTATGATGTCACCTGGTGTGACGCCATTTCCGACCTTCCGCATGGAACATTGCTTCTGGTTGCAAATGAATTTCTGGACGCTCTGCCCATCCGTCAATTTTTGCGCGATGGCACGGGTTGGCGCGAACGTCGTGTTGGCCTGCCCGAGACCCCAGACACTTTGATTTTCGGCGCAGGAGAAAGCACCCAGATCCCAGCGCTGGCCCATCGTTTACACGACACCAAATATGGCGATCTCGTCGAAATAAACGCCGCCGCGCGCGCCACAGCCACAGAGATATCCCAACGCATCGCGCGGGATGGTGGTTTGGCTTTGCTGGTGGATTACGGCAGCTGGCATTCCACTGGGGACACCTTTCAAGCGTTAAAATCCCATCAGTTCATCGACCCACTTCTGCAACCCGGCGACGCCGATTTGACGGCCCATGTGGATTTTGAACCTCTAACGGAGGAGGCCGAAACCGCAGGCATCCATGCCTCTGGCCTGACACATCAAGGGGTACTTCTGGAACGCCTTGGCATCACGGGACGCGCGCAAGCTTTGGCTGCGAATATGACCGGGGAAACCTTGGATGCGCATATTTCAGCACATCGGCGCTTGACCCACCCCGAAGAAATGGGGACCCTGTTCAAAGCATTGGCACTGTTCGCCAAGGGCACGCCCCCCCCGCCCGGTTTCAATCCGCCCGGGGCAAATTCGGTTTAACGATCGCTATCGGAGAAGATGTTATGGGCCTTGAAATTCTTACGGATGATTCACTTTTGCCGTTTCGGCACGGCTTTTTCACGCGACTTGGCGGGGCGTCATCGGGGATCTATCACGGGCTGAATTGTGGCTTTGGATCTGACGATCAAGCAAATTGCGTAACCATCAATCGAGCGCGTGTCGCAGATGCGCTTCTTCTTGCGCCTGAAAACCTACTGTCTGTGCATCAAATTCATTCCGCAGATGTTTTGCATGTCACGGGCCCTTTGGACAAACCACTGCCACAGGCAGATGCGATGGTCACCGCGACCCCAGGCCTTGCGATCAGCGCCTTGTCAGCGGATTGCCAGCCCGTGTTGTTTGCGGACCCTGACGCCAAGGTCATTGGTGCGGCGCATGCCGGGTCAAAGGGTGCGCTTGGTGGTGTGCTTCAGGCGACCATCGACGCAATGGAAACCTTAGGGGCCACGCGCGAAAATATTTCAGCGGTGATCGGCCCGTGTATCAGCCAACGCGCCTATGAAGTTGGGGAAGAATTCGCCGAGGATTTCATCCAAGAAGACCCAGGCAACAGCCGTTTTTTTGCCAATGGTCTTGAGGGAAAGTATCAATTTGATCTGCCCGGCTTTGGCCTGCACACCCTTCGTTCCGCCGGTGTAAAGCAAGCACGCTGGGTCGGGCATTGCACCTATAGCGATCCAACACGTTTTTATTCGTGGCGGCGCGCCTGTCACAACAATGAAGGGGATTACGGACGCCTGATTGCCAGCATCCGCATCTAAATCTGTACGCTGTAGGCAACAAGGGCGGCAACGCCCGCCCCAGTGAGGTTCACCAGAAGTATTTCGGGCAAGGTGAAATACAAGCAGTCCCGGTCTTAAAGTCCACTTTCGAGTTGACGCACGCGTTCCTCGAGGATTTCAAACGGCACACCTGGCACATCTTTTGCACATCGGATCACCAAGGATGTTTTCACGCTGGCGACGTTATCAGCTGAGGTCAGCTGTTCTGTCAGGAAGCTTTGGAAAGTCGACAAATCAGGTGCCACGCATTTCAACAGGAAATCCACCTCGCCGTTCAACATATGGCATTCACGCACAAGCGGCCATTCGCGACACTTGCCTTCAAAAACGCTGAGGTCAACTTCGGCCTGACTGACCAAACCAACCATCGCAAAAACTTGGACTTCAAACCCCAAATCACGCGCACTTACATCAGCGTGGTAACCCCGGATATATCCGGCGTCTTCCAAAGTACGCACACGGCGCAAACAAGGTGGCGCCGAAATGCCCACACGTTTGGCCAGTTCCACATTGGTCATACGACCGTCCGCCTGCAATTCAGCCAGAATCTTACGGTCGATTTCATCAAGTTTAGAGCCAGCCATACGGTCCGCCTGCGTTTTAGGTTGTTTACAAATCCCGCCGCGCGGGTGTTCTTACCATGCACAACGGCCGGTAATTTTCGCGGATCGTACGCGAGTGCCGCCCAGCGCGCAATAATATTTCAACATTACGCAGGGAAACTTTTACTTTTTCTCGCTTCACCCACTGATTGTAGATTTTTCGTGACCAAAGCGCAGCTGGGCTTCCCTGCAACGCTGACAGCCCCTATATCCGTTGAAACACAATTTTTCGGAGACCCCCATGGCGGATACGCGGCACACCAAAGTACTTATCATCGGCTCAGGCCCTGCGGGCTATACTGCGGGCGTTTACGCCAGCCGCGCCATGCTGGAACCGATCCTTGTTCAAGGCATGGAACCCGGTGGTCAGCTGACCACAACCACGGATGTTGAAAACTGGCCAGGTCACAGTGAAATCCAGGGCCCTGACCTGATGATCAATATGGAAACCCATTCACGCGCAATGGGAACCGAGATCATTTCAGATCTGATCACCAGCCTTGATATGACGAAACGTCCGTTTACGGCCCAAAGCGACAGCGGCACGGTTTACACGGCGGATGCAGTGATTTTGGCGACCGGTGCCCGCGCAAAATGGCTGGGTCTTGAGTCGGAAGAAAAGTTCAAAGGCTTCGGTGTTTCTGCCTGTGCGACCTGTGACGGGTTCTTCTATCGCGGCCAAGAAATTGTTGTCATCGGCGGGGGCAATACCGCTGTGGAAGAGGCTTTGTTCCTAACGAACTTCGCCTCAAAAGTGACCTTGATCCACCGTCGCGATGAACTGCGTTCTGAAAAGATCTTAGAGGATCGCCTGATGAAGAACGAAAAAATCACCCCACTTTGGTTCCATGAACTTGTCGAAGTTGTTGGTGACGAAAACCCGCTGGGCGTCACGGCCGTGCGCGCAAAACATGTGGAGACTGGTGAGATCACCGAAATCCCATGCAAAGGCGTGTTTGTGGCCATCGGTCATGCCCCCGCAAACGAGTTGGTGAAAGACACGCTGGAAACCCATATGGGCGGCTATGTCAAAACCGCACCGGACAGCACTGCGACATCCATCCCAGGTATTTTCGCTGCCGGCGATCTGACGGATCATAAATATCGCCAAGCTGTAACATCTGCCGGCATGGGCTGCATGGCAGCACTTGAGGCGGAACGTTTTCTTGCCGAACTTGGTGATGGAACGGAATAATCCGTTTTTGCATCTTCTGAGAATAATGATTGGGGTAAGCTACGGCTTACCCTTTTTTTGTCCGACACAGCCGCTGGCATTGTTCCCTAAACGCCACAAAAATCGTTCGAAATTTACCAAAAGGGTTTGCAGAAAGCGTCGCACGCCCTATGTGTTCACGCATGAACACACATTGAGTCGAGCGTTATGGCATCCCCTGCGATCAAAAATACCATATCAGAGGAAGATCAAACCTTCCTGCTTCTGCGTCAGCTGGATGCTGCTGCAGAGGCGTCACAGCGTGCGACGGCTGCGGCGATTGGTATTTCCCTTGGTCGGCTAAATGCGCTTTTGCGCGAAACAGTGGATCGCGGGTTAATCACCATCTCTAAGCGTTCTGGCCCCGATAAACGCCAGCGTTTCGCCTATTCTCTGACATCTCGGGGTGGCGCAGAAATGCGTCGCCTCACCGACAGCTTTCTTGCCCGCAAGCTGGCCGATTACGAAGCTCTGCACGCAGAGCTAACCGGCACGACCAGCGGGCTTGTACCCTTTAAAAACAGGACCAGTATTATGAATAACAATCTTGCCCCAATTCCGGAGCTTTACGTTTCTTATGACAGCGCGCAAAAGCTGAAAACCGAAGCTGGCGACCTAACCAGTCACGACCTGACACCCCGTCAGATTTGTGACCTGGAACTGTTGATGAACGGTGGATTCAACCCGCTGAAAGGCTTCTTGACCGAAGAAGACTATAACGGTGTTGTCGAAAATATGCGTATGGCAGACGGCGCCCTTTGGCCCATGCCTGTGAATCTTGATGTGTCTGAAGGTTTTGCCGCCACGGTTGAAGTTGGCCAAGACATCGCGCTTCGTGACCAAGAAGGCGTGATCCTTGCGACCATGACCGTCACCGACAAATGGGAACCAAACAAAGCCCGCGAAGCTGAGATGGTTTTTGGCGCAGATGATGACGCGCACCCTGCGGTGAACTATCTGCACAACCAAGCTGGCAAGATTTATCTGGGCGGTCCGATCACAGGTATCCAACAGCCAATCCACTATGACTTCCGCGCCCGCCGCGACACGCCAAATGAACTACGCGCATGGTTCCGCAAAATGGGCTGGCGCAAAATCGTTGCGTTCCAAACACGCAACCCACTGCACCGCGCACACCAGGAACTAACTTTCCGTGCCGCCCGCGAAGTCCAAGCCAACCTGTTGATTCACCCCGTTGTCGGCATGACCAAACCAGGCGATGTTGATCACTTCACACGCGTGCGCTGCTACGAGGCTGTTCAGGACAAATACCCAGCCGCGACAACCAACATGTCCTTGCTGAACCTTGCGATGCGCATGGCTGGTCCACGTGAAGCCGTTTGGCACGGCCTGATCCGTAAAAACCACGGATGCACCCACTTCATCGTTGGTCGCGACCACGCAGGCCCTGGCAAAAACAGTGCGGGCGAAGATTTCTACGGCCCCTATGACGCACAGGACCTGTTCCGTGAGCACCAAGACGAAATCGGCATCGAAATGGTTGATTTCAAGCATATGGTTTATGTGCAGGAACGCGCACAATACGAACCAGCCGATGAGATCCTGGACAAAGACGACGTCACCATCCTGAACATTTCAGGCACAGAACTGCGTCGCCGTCTGCGCGAAGGTCTTGATATTCCAGAATGGTTCTCTTTCCCTGAAGTGGTCAGTGAGTTGCGTCGCCGTTATCCACCACGCAGCCAGCAGGGTTTCACCGTATTTTTCACAGGCTTCTCCGGTTCAGGAAAATCCA
Source organism: Halocynthiibacter namhaensis (assembly GCF_000812685.1). Lineage (GTDB taxonomy): Bacteria > Pseudomonadota > Alphaproteobacteria > Rhodobacterales > Rhodobacteraceae > Halocynthiibacter > Halocynthiibacter namhaensis. Next base: position 31,070 of record NZ_JWIF01000004.1, on the reverse strand, counting down.
CCATTGCCAATGCGTTGATGACTAAATTGATGGAAATGGGCGGACGCCCAGTGACCTTGCTTGATGGTGATATTGTTCGTAAGAACCTGTCTTCCGAACTGGGGTTCTCCAAGGAGCACCGCGACCTGAACATCCGCCGCATCGGATATGTCGCCTCAGAAATCACCAAAAATGCGGGCATCGCGATCTGTGCACCCATCGCCCCTTATGCAACCACCCGTCGCGCTGTGCGCGAAGATGTTGAAGCCTTTGGTGCCTTCGTTGAAGTCCATGTTGCGACCAGCATTGAAGAATGTGAGCGCCGTGATCGCAAAGGCCTGTATAAACTGGCACGCGAAGGAAAAATCAAAGAGTTCACTGGGATCTCTGATCCATATGACGTACCCGCTGATCCTGAGCTATCTGTTGAAACTGAAAACGTTGACGTCGACAACTGTGCGCACCAGGTCCTTCTAAAACTTGAAAGCATGGGCCTTATCTAAGCTCTGCGTGGCCCCGGTATCATTTCGGGGCCACATCCCAGCTCGGAAAATTCGCAATTTTCCGTCCCGTTTTCTTTGAAAGAAAACGAACGCGCTTCACAGCTCGAGTATCCCCCACATCACAACTTTCCCCATACCGCCAACCTTCACACTGGTTGGCGCATCGCGTGGCCCCAGCACCTCAACGCGTGCTTCTCCAGGGCGACCCATCCAATGGCCTTGCTGGGCAATGAATTCGGAACCTTCAAGTAAGTTGTGATGCCAGAGATACGCCGCCATACAACCGGTTGCTGATCCAGTAAAAGGATCTTCCGGCGGCATGGGGGCAGGCAGCAACAAACGTGAGAACGTATCACCATCAGGCGTTTCTCCGCCAAGCGTCACCAAGAAAGGTTCTATCAATTCCGAACGCGTTGTACCGACGGGGTTGAGGGCATTCCACATTTCTACATTGAGGGAGGCCCTGCGCAATGTATCCTTATCTTTCAACACCACGATACAGAACGGAGTGCCTGTCGACACGATTTGGGGCGCGCCCAAAATATCTTCCCGCGACAATCCATACATTTCCGCGATCATCGCAACGTCAATCTCGCGGCCGAACTCAGGTGCAGGTTGCGTCATTGTAATCAATGCCTTGTCATCAACAATTTCGACTTCAATCGGCAAAACGCCCGCCCCAACCTCAAGGGTGAATTTCGCGTGACCTGCCGAGATATCGATCACCCCTCTATCAATCAACGACGCGACAGTCGCGATCGTCGGATGACCCGCCATCAGGATTTCTTTATCCGCAAGATAATAGCGCGCACCGAAATCCGCGACGGCAGAATCAACCATAAAGGCACATTCCGAAAGAGATGTTTCCCGCACAATTGCCAGTCGATCATCGATAGAAATATCAGCGGCGTCATGCACAACGACGCAACCGTTTCCACCAAAGGTTTGGCTGGTAAATGCATCCACCCAATCGAAACTATGTGGCATTACAATTCTCCTAGATAGCGGGTGCCTATTTCTCAGTAAATTTCAGTTCAATCCGGCGATTCTGCGCACGGGCTTCTGATGAATTTTCGGGATTGATGGGATGGTGTTCCCCAAACCCAGCAGCGATCAGGCGCTGCGCAGGAATGCCCAGATCCTCAATCATGTAACGAACGACTGATAACGCACGCCCTTGGGAGAGCTCCCAATTGTCACGATAGCGGCCACCGCTTGATTGGGGCACATCATCCGTGTGGCCATCAACACGAATGACCCAGTCGATCTCGGGCGGAATATCCCCCGCGACCTCGGATAAGATGGCGGCAATCTTGGCGACCTCACCTTGTCCAGCCGTCAGCAGATCAACCGATCCACTGCGAAACAGAACTTCTGAGCTAAACACAAAGCGGTCCCCCACGATGCGAACACCTTCTTGATTTCCCAAAACATCGCGCAGCTTACCGAAGAACTCCGAACGATATTGTGCCAAGTCGGCATTTTCACCCTCAAGACGACGGCGCTCGGCTTCTTCCAGTTCACGTCGCCGCCGTTCTTCTGATGCAACTTGGGCAAGTGCAGAGTTCAACTGCGACCCAAGCGCTTCAAGTTGCACATTCGCGGCGGAGTCACGTGCGGCCGCTTCGTCCAAGAGGTTTTGCAAGGCACCCAGTTGACCGCGCAATTCGGCAACCTGCCTGTTCAGCAGTTCAAACGCGCGCTGGCTTTCCGCTGATGCCGCTTGTGCACCGCGCAATTCTTCCTGCGCCTGCGCCAGTAAAATTGCATCACGTTCCGCATCAGATAAAGCGCCGGCAGCCGCTTCCTGTGCAAGTCGTGCGGCCGCAAGCAAGGTCAGCGTGTCTTCGGCCTCTTGGCGTTCTGCTTCCAACGCCAAAGTCATCGCAGTCAGTTCTGTATCCGCATTCTGAAGACGTTCGCGCAGGGCTTCGGCGGCAATGCTTTCCGCAAGGCGCGCGGTTTCGGCATCGCTAAGTTCAGCCTCTGCAACATTCGCGCGTTCCTGTAACTCTGCCGTCATCGCCTCTAGCGCTTCGCGTTGTGCAGCGGCAAGACGCGCGGCTTCGGCTGCCGCATCCGTTTCTTCACGCGCCTGCGCAAGCGCAAGTCGCGCAGCTTCACTTTCGGAAAACAGCCGATCTTGCCTGCGCTGTAAATCGTCCAAACGCGCCACCAAAGCATCACTGTTGGCCAGAGCTGCATTGCGCTCCCTCAACAAAGACGCGACCTGCGCTTCGAACCCGGTGATCCGATTCCTAGCGGCTGTTAAGGCGGCTTCTTGGCTGGTATTTTGCCCACGCAAACTGGCGATCAAGGCCTGCTGTTGACGCCCTTGCGCCTCAGCCTGTGACAGGTTCTCGGACAATTCACGGGCACGGTTTTCTTCCAAACCAAGCGCATCCGCCAATTCCATCACCTGACTGGTCAATTGATCAAGTTCTTTGTCTTGCCCAGTGATCGTTTCGCGCAAAACAAATTGCACGATCATAAAAATCGTCAGTACAAACATCAAAACCAGCAGCAATGCCGTCATCGCATCGACGAACCCCGGCCAGATCGAAGCTTGAAATTTCTGTCCTGTGCGTCGCGAAAGCGCCATGGTTACGTCTCAGATCTGCGTTGTGCATTGACCCGTGACATCGGGGCGGCAAGTGCCTGAAGCCCTTCTGCAACCTGTGCAAGTTCAGCTTTCAGATCCGCAATGCTTTCCTGACGTCCAGCGGACATCTCTTCGAGGATCCGTAAAAGCTGGACATCAATGGACCGCAAGCGCATACGGTTTTCAGCGTCGGCGTGCTGGCCACTGGTCTCGCTTTGATCGCTGACATGTTGCAACAAGCGTTCCTGCCCTTCAGCAATCCGGGTCAACAAAACGTTCTGCGCTTGGGCGTCATTGGGCGCTTTGCCATGTGACATCACATCCACGAGGGCGCCGATTTTCTCTTCCAACATCGCGCGAGACACATCAGCCTTTGTATAGATCTCTTGCACATTTTCCATTTGCACGGCCATGCGTTCAAGCGCGAAGGCCAGATGATTGCTATCACCCCCGCCTTCGCCGTCACCTGACGCAAATCCCAGCCGTGTAATTGTTGAAAGCCACTCTTCTAAGTTGCCGTAAAATCGGTTCTGACCATGGCCTGCGAACAGTTCAAGCAGCCCCACAACAAGCGACCCAGCAAGCCCCAACAGAGACGATGCAAAAGCCGTGCCCATACCGCCAAGCTGTTCTTCAAGGCCGCTCATCAGGCGGGTAAAAACATCAACGCCAAGGGCCTCTTCCCCTTCTGCTGGGGCAAGTGAGCTGATCGTATCGACCAAGGCCGGGATCGTTGTCGCCAGACCGTAAAATGTCCCCAGCAATCCAAGAAAGATCAAAAGGTTAACAATATAACGGGTGATATCACGAGCTTCATCAATACGTGTCGCGACCGAATCTTGGATAGAACTGGCCGATGCCGAGTTGATTTGCATCGTAACGCCTTGACCGCTGCGACCACGCAGCAAAGTCGCCAAAGGCACCAAAAGCTTTGGCGCTTGCGTTGTGTTCCCATCGGGATCCGCCGCAAATCCTTCGATCCAACGCACTGCATAGAACAGTTGGATGACCTGCCAAAAACATGCAAGGACACCTATTATAAAGACAAATACGATGAATCCATTCAACCATGGGTTGGCTAAAAACACCGGACCAATGCGCGGAAAGGCAACATACAGACCGAAACCCACAAGTCCGATCACCGCAAGCATTGTTAAAATTTGACTCACCGGATGTGAGAAGCTCGGCCTTGCCTCGTACTGCTGTGTATCCGCCATTGCGGCCTCATCCTGACTTTGTTGTTCTTTGACCACAGGATAAGCGATCAGGCCCCTTTGGCCAGTTAAATTTCAAGGGGACTGAAAATCGTTACAAAGCGCGAGGCCTTACTGACCCGCTGTTAACACCTTTACACGGTCCGCAAGCCAAGACAAATCCGCGTCCCGCAAACCGGTTTCTTCCAAATGGGCTGCGGTGTTCCATAGATATTCTGTGTTTGGCCCGCGTCCACCAACCGCCGTGGCCATGATCTGCGCCTGTTCTTCAAGCGCCAAACCACCACAGTATTGGTCATGCACAGTGTCGATAACATAGGCAACGGCGTCAAGCGGCCCTTCCGCAGTTTTCAGCTGTTGAATGGTCTCAAGATAGGCTGACGAGACCAATTCCCGTTCGCGCAGTTCCGCCAACGTTTTTTCAGCGTGTTCCGGGGCCACGTAAAAGGCAACGCCATCACAATAGGCCCCCTCTTGACGATCCAGCGCCAACACCAATCCGGGTTGTTCTTCGGTGCCACGATGATGGATCGAACGCATGCAAAAAGACCGATGCCAACCCGTTAGACGCGCTTGTTTTTGCGTCGCGACCGGAAACCCAGGGTTCCACAAAAGCGATCCATAGCCGAACACCCAAAACCCACCGGAAATATCAATATCAACCATTTCACGCCCATTTCTAGCGGCCAACCACGCGTAATACTTCACAGCTGGCCCTTTTTCATTCTGCCCTGTAAACACTAGGAAACGCCAAAGGGGAAGAGCAACCATGCGCGGGCTGATTATCTTTATACTGTTTATCTTCATCGGCTGGGCCGGATATTGGATTGTGGGGTCTACCACCCTGGAAAACCAACTGAAGACCGCAATTGACGAGGCACAGGATCAAGGCATTGATCTGCGATATTCCGAGTTTGGCGTTCAAGGTTTTCCGAACCGTTTTGACACGGTGATGCGCGACCTCGACCTAAAGATCCCAAGTCAAAACATCGAATGGACCGCCCCGCTGTTCGTCACCGCAGCCCTTAGCTACAAACCTTGGCACCTCATCGCGACCTGGCCACAGGAACAATCCCTGCGCGTTGGCGATTTTCAAGCTGATATTCTGACCAGCGAAATGCAGGCCAGCGTCGTGTTTAAACCAAATACCAGCCTGCCGCTTGACCGCAGCCAACTGGTGGCGAAGGATCTGCGTATAAACGGCCTTGGTGCCGAGCAACTGCTAGCAGTGGCAGAGACTTTTGTTGCCACACGGGTCAACCCAAGCATCCCAAATGCACATAATCTGTTGGTTGATCTAAAACAGGTGCAGCCACCGCGCGAGTTAATGGCACATTTCAATCCTGATCAGGCCCTTCCCCCACGTTTGTCCGCGATCACCAGTGACGCAACACTTGAATTTTCCGCGCCTTTAGATCGTGAAAACTTGCCCGAACTTCTGGCGATTGGAATCAAAAGCGCGGCGCTTCAATGGGGCAATATTACGCTTCAACTTGAAGGCCGCTTAGAGCCCGGAGTTGCAGGTCAAGCCACTGGGCAACTGGTTCTCACCGCGCGCAGCTGGAAGCAAGCTTTTCAAGTTCTCGTAGATGCGGGCATCGCACAACCAGGCTGGGAAGGGCTTTTGGCGGCGCTTACATTGGCGGACGGGAACCCCGACACCTTGACCGCGCCGCTGGTCTTCCAAGACGGCCAAATCTGGTTTGGACCATTTCCAATTGGCCGGTCTCCCGTGATCTTTCCCAAATAACCACCAATCCAGATGCAATCAGCGGCAATAAGACCCGCTGCGATGTCGGGCAACATCAAAATGGAAGTGATCTTGATGATAGCGATCAGCTTCTGGCCCCAAAACCGTGCCAAAAGGACCGCATGCAGAACGGTGCATTTGACGCAGAAGTTCACGTTGCGGGCTGGTGCGCCAACCGGTCAAAACAGTAATATCGGCACCATTTTTTAGATTGATCGCAGCGATATCCAGAGCATTGCCCTTGCCATGTTCGCTTACCTTCGCGCCAGCGCGATTGTTGCGCGTGCGGCAGGAATAACTGGCAATCACGCGGATGCTTGCAACCCCCCCGCCAAGACGGCCAACTGCCGGCCGAACACCGTCGTTTATCCAAGTTTTCAAAGCACGCGCAGTGTCACAATTGATGGTCGCGGCTTGGGTAAGGGCCACCCCATCCACCTCAGTGATGCGAACAGGATTAGATACGCCGCACCCACGCATCGTGCCAGCAATTGCAGAAACCTCTTCACCCCGAATAGAGCGATCACCGCAGACAGAACCACTACGCGGCTGATTACTGCGCTGACGTTCAGCCCGTCGCTCATCGCGCTCGCGTTGGCGTCGTTGTGCCCGCGTCTCACTTGCCGGGGCTGTCGCGGCACTCGCGGTTGTAGACGCTTGCGCTACGCGCCGTTGCGCAAGTCCTTGTGGGCGCAGGGTCGGAATCACCGAACGCTGCACACCCGGAACTGTCGCAGGCAACAAAATCACCCCAGAGGCCACTGCCGTTGCCCCGGATGCAACAACCTGCCCTGCCTGTGGACGCAATGTTGGGCGCGTTGTTGGGTTATAGAATACTGGAACCGTTACCACGCGTGGTACATTGGCTGCCGCCCCAAGGGATGCCGCCCCAATAGATTCCGGGCGCAATTGCGGGATTACAGAACGTTCTGGTGCGTTGGCCATCACATGCTGCATCGACAACAGTAAAGCCAAGGGGGTAACCTTTGACAGGTATTTCAACATGTTCATCAATCTCCAGCAGGTGTCGCCGGCTTGGCCCCACGGCCAAAATCAGGTGCATCCGTGTCTTGACCCGCCTCAATAATTCCACGACGTATGGCGCGGGTGCGGGTAAAATAATCGTGCAGATGCTCGCCATCTCCGGTGCGGATCGCCCGTTGCAGCGCAAAAAGTTCCTCAGTGAAACGTCCCAAAATTTCAAGAGTTGCTTCCTTGTTGTTCAGAAAGACATCGCGCCACATGGTCGGATCAGAGGCCGCAATCCGGGTGAAATCGCGAAAGCCCGCCGCAGAATATTTGATGACTTCGCTGTCAGTCACACGCCGGAGATCATCTGCAACCCCGACCATCGTATAGGCAATCAAATGCGGTGCGTGGCTGGTGACACCCAACACAAGGTCGTGGTGTTCGGCGTCCATCTGTTCGACATTGGCCCCCAAGCCTTCCCAAAATCGGGTCAGGCGGGCAATTTCATCCGGGTTGTCGCAACAATCCGAAATCAACAAACACCAGCGATTGTCGTAAAGTTCTGCAAATCCGGCATCAGGACCGGAATGTTCTGTCCCGGCCAGCGGGTGCCCAGGAATGAAACATGCTGTGTCGGGTAAATGTGGCATGACATCGCGAATAACAGCGGCTTTGACCGAGCCAACATCGGTAACCACAACACCTGCCTTCAGATGGGGGGCGATCTCTGAAGCAACAACACCCATTGCACCAACTGGCACACAAAGCACAACCAAATCTGCGTCCTTCACGGCCTCAGCCATCGTATCACAGATCACGTCACACAGACCAATTTCGCGCGCGCGATCACGGGTGGTTTCAGAACGCGCATAGCCGGTGACTTCGCCTGCCAGTCCAGCACGCTTCATCCCCCAAAACATGGAAGACGCAATCAGGCCAAGACCGATTAATGCAACACGATCATAAATTTGGCTCATGCAGACACATCCGCTTTCACTGTGGGATCCGATGCATCCCCTTCTTTGAAAAGGCCAATCACATGGGCGACGCGCCGACATGATCCTTCATCACCAATAGTGATCCGCAAACAGTTCGGCAGATTATACCCGCCGACTTTGCGCACGATCAGACCCTCTTTGCGCAATTCAGCGTCGCAGGCGTTCGCCTCAGCTTCGCTTGCGAAACGCGCCAAAATGAAATTGGCACAAGATGTGTCAGACAACACCCCATGTTCAGCCAATGCCTCAGCCAACCAAGCCCGCAGGCGTGCATTTTCAGACCGACATTTCGTGATGTGATCTTGATCTCGCAGTGCGGCTTCAGCCGTTTCCAATTGCACACGACTGAGGTTAAAGGGCGGGCGGATCTTCATCAATGTATCGATGACAGGTTTAGGGGCATAACCCCAACCGACGCGCAAACCACCCAGACCATAAAGTTTGGAAAACGTCCGCGTCATCACCACGTTATCCCGACTTTCCACAAGTCCGGCACCACCATCAAAATGCTCAACATAGTCGGCATATGCTCCGTCCAATACCAACAGGCATTGATCCGGCAAACCAGCCGCAAGACGCGAGATCTCGTTGCCACCAATCATCGTGCCAGTGGGGTTATTCGGATTCGCAATGAAGACCAATTTCGTACGCTCGTTACATGCCTCGAGGATCGCCTCGACATCGGTCAGGCGCTCTCGTTCGCGCACCTCAATCGGCGTTCCGCCTGCGGCTAGGGTGGAAATGCGATACATTGCAAAACCGTGTTCTGTGTGGATGACTTCGTCGCCCTCACCAACATAGGCTTGGCACAGCAGAGAAATGATCTCATCTGAGCCATTGCCACAGATGATTCCTTCTTCCTCAAGGCCGACTTGCGCGGCTAAGGCACGTGTCAAAGTCTTATGATCCGACGGAGGGTAGCGATGTAGTTCGAACCCAGCTTTGCGCCACGCCTCGGTCGCGTTTTCTGAAGGCCCATAAGGGTTTTCATTTGATGAAAGCTTGATCACATCACGGACGCCAGCAACTTTTGCCTCGCCGCCCTTGTAAGGTGCGATGTTCTTCACACTTTCTTTTGGCCGGATGTTTGTCATCGGGAAAGCCCATCCTTGCTTGCACATTTGGCCGCCGTTTTAACCGCTGGACGAATACAAGACCATCGCCAAATGCGTCACAGTCCGGTTGTTCACGAAAAAGGGCGCCGCAACGCCCTGATTGTATTTATTTTGACACATCAAAAGTCAGGGTCAGAGCCCATCCATCCAAATTCGCAATTCTACGAAAAATGCATCTTCCTGCTCGATAAACGGATAATGCGCGGAGTCATGATAGATCGATGAGGTCGCATTCGGCACAAGTTCAGCGATACGCAAAGCGCCTTCCGCTGGCGGCGTGATACCATCGGCAGCCCCGGCAACAGCCCAAACCGGCACCTCAAGGTTTGGCAAAGCCTCAAGCATGTTGAATGTGGCAAGCATTCGACCCGCCGCATTCCAAGCTTCATAGGAATAGGTCGTGTTGGCATCTAGAACATCGCCCAGCTCAGAGTCGTAGTTCTTGAAATACATCTGGATCACCTGCCCCCAAGTCGCCCGAAATGTTTCATTGTCTGGCATTGGCCCGGAAAACAATGCACCAAGGGCGGCCATTTGCTGATCTGTACCGGCAAGCTGCGGGTGGTAATCCAGCGCCGGCGCCGTGTCGATCAAAGCCAAGCCCTTTAAGTGATCCTGGTGTTGCGCCGCATAGGCTTGGGCAATAAATCCGCCATAGGAATGACCAATCATCACCACACCATCAAGCCCCAGATGTTCGCGCAGCGCATCCGCATCAGACACCAAGCGATCCATGGTCAGTTCCGCAAAATCTTCGGGATGATCCGATTTTCCGTTTCCAAGGTGGTCGTAATACACAACAGTGTGTGCGTCAGAAAGCTGATCAAAATATGGGCGCAGATAGGTGTGATCCAATCCCAGCCCACCATGCAATACCATCACTGCAGGCCCTTCACCTATGACCGTGTATGACAAATTACTGCCGTTTATTTCGGCGACCTCGGCTTGCGCCGCCCCCATGAACATACTGATTATCCCTACACACACTGACAACTTCTTCATGACATCCTCCCTGATGTTTATTCAGGGTGCCATGACGCCAGTGTTCAAGCAAATAAAAAAGGCCGCCTGAAAGGCGACCTTTAAAATCCTCAGTGGTTCGGCGAAAATTAGTTTTTCGCGTAGAATTCCACAACCAAGTTTGGTTCCATCATCACTGGGTATGGCACATCGCCAAGACCAGGAGTGCGAACAAAAGTTGAAGTCAATTTCGCGTGGTCAGCTTCGATGTAATCAGGAACATCGCGCTCAGCCAATTGTGTTGCTTCAAGAATAACTGCGATCTGACGTGATTTCTCACGAACAGCGATCACGTCGCCTTCTTTAACACGGTAAGAAGGAATGTTCACTTTCTTGCCGTTCACAGTCACGTGGCCGTGGTTTACGAATTGACGTGCAGCAAAAACAGTTGCAACGAATTTCGCGCGGTAAACAACAGCGTCAAGACGGCGTTCGAGCAGACCAATGAGGTTTTCACCTGTATCGCCTTTAACACGCTCAGCTTCGCCATAAATGCGACGGAACTGTTTCTCAGTCAGGTCGCCGTAGTAACCTTTAAGCTTTTGCTTTGCGCGCAGCTGGATACCGAAATCGGAAAGTTTGCCTTTACGGCGCTGACCGTGCTGGCCGGGGCCATATTCACGACGATTTACGGGAGACTTAGGACGGCCCCAGATGTTTTCGCCCATGCGACGGTCTAATTTGTATTTGGCAGCAGTACGTTTAGTCACGGCTGTTCTCCTTCTATGCCCGCTGATCACCCGATGGCGATTGCGCTGCGGTTTGTTGAAGGGCGTTGTCCTTCTCCCGGAAAACCGGGTGACAGGCATCCCCTTGCGAGGGCCACCAACACCAAGAATCCCCGAAACAGATTCGGCCCGGGAACAGAGGGCTTTTAGGCCCCGTAACACAAGCTGTCAACGTGATTTGCCGCCTTATCACACATAGAAATCACAATCGCGTCGCTTGAATATTTGCACCTTAAATATTTTATACTTGAAATAAATTTCACCTGTGGCACAGTTCAACACAGGACAGGCGCTAGGACACCTGCCCGACTGGGAGGGAAAATATGAAAATCGCATGTCTGGGCGGAGGTCCTGCGGGGCTTTACTTTGCTATCTCTATGAAACTACGCCAACCTGAGACGCAGGTCACCGTGATCGAGCGCAACAAAGCCGATGACACATTCGGATGGGGTGTTGTTCTGTCCGATGACGCGATGGGAAACCTTTCGGAAAACGACCCTATTTCAGCGCAAATGATCCGCGACAGCTTTTCGTGGTGGGATGACATTGCAGTTGTGCATGACGGCGTGCGCACCGTTTCCGGCGGGCATGGCTTCGCCGGGGTTGGCCGGATGCGGATGCTTTTGATTCTGCAAAATCGCGCCCGTGATTTGGGTGTGAACCTGATGTTTGAGACCGAAGCGAAACCTGTGCAAGACTACCAGGCCGAATATGACGTTGTGGTTGGTTGTGACGGTCTTGGTTCCAAAGTGCGCGAAGCCCACGCGGAACATTTCAAACCCGAAATTGATGTGCGCGAATGCAAATTCATCTGGCTGGGCACCCATCAGAAATTCGACGACGCCTTTACCTTTATATTCGAGAAAACCAAACATGGATGGGTCTGGGTGCACGCTTATCAATTCGACGATGAGACCGCGACAGTCATCGTAGAATGCCAGCAGGAAACCTGGGACAAATTCGGCTTTGAAGCCATGTCCAAAGAACAGATCATCGAGAAATGTGAAGAGATCTTCAAAGATCACCTAGACGGACATAAGCTGATGTCCAACGCCGATCACCTGCGCGGATCAGCCGTTTGGATGAATTTCCCGCGTGTGCTTTGCGAAAAATGGCATCATGAGAATGTCGTGTTGCTGGGCGATGCCTCTGCCACGGCGCATTTCTCAATCGGATCCGGGTCTCGTTTGGCGTTTGATTCTGCTATTGCCTTGGCAGAGTTCATTCACACCGAAGACACGCTTGAGGGCGCTTTCACCCGCTACCAAAGCGAGCGTCGCCTTGATGTGCTGCGCCTGCAATCCGCTGCGCGCAATTCGCTTGAATGGTTTGAACAAGTGGAACGCTACCTTGATCTGGACCCTGTGCAGTTCAATTATTCCCTACTGACACGTAGCCAACGCATCAGTCATGAAAACCTGCGCGAACGCGACGCGGACTGGTTGGAAAGTGCCGAGAAGTGGTTTCAGACACAGGCAGGCGGGCCAGAAACCTCCGTGCGCGCCCCGATGTTTGCACCCTATAAATTGCGCGGCATGGATCTGAAAAACCGCATCGTTGTCTCACCCATGGCACAATATAAGGCTGTGGATGGCACACCGGCCGATTGGCATTTGATCCACTATGGTGAGCGCGCCAAAGGCGGTGCTGCGCTGATCTACACTGAGATGACATGTGTCTCTAACACAGGCAGAATCACGCCAGGTTGCCCAGGTCTCTACGCGCCAGAACATGAAACGGGCTGGAAACGCCTGACGGATTTCGTGCACGCGGAAACCGACGCCAAGATCTGCTGTCAGATCGGCCATTCCGGGCGCAAAGGATCAACCCGCATCGGCTGGGAGGGCATGGATCAGCCGCTGGAAAGTGGGAACTGGGATCTAATTTCGGCCTCGCCCATTGCTTGGACTGCGAATAACGCCACCCCGCGAGAGATCACCCGAGCCGAAATGGATGAAGTCCGCGATCAGTTCGTCGCCGCCACCGAGATGGCCCAGCGTGCGGGATTCGACATGATCGAGCTGCATGCCGCACATGGATATCTGATCAGTTCCTTCATTTCGCCGGTGTCAAACCAACGCACAGATGGCTATGGCGGCAGCTTGGAAAACCGCATGCGTTACCCGCTTGAAGTGTTCCAAGCCATGCGCGCTGTTTGGCCTGAAGGCAAACCCATGTCCGTGCGTATTTCTGCGAATGACTGGGTGGGGGATGCGGGTGTCACCCCACGCGACGCCGTCGACATCGCGGATATTTTCCACACCGCAGGTGCGGACATCATTGACGTATCCGCGGGCCAAACCACCGTGGATGCCAAGCCCGTCTATGGCCGCATGTTCCAAACACCGTTCTCAGATCGCATCCGCAATGACACAGGCATTGCGACCATGGCCGTGGGTAATATTTTCGAGGCTGATCACGCCAATTCCATCCTGATGGCCGGGCGCGCGGATTTGGTGGCTATTGGCCGTCCACATCTGGCTGATCCCTATTGGACCCTGCACAATGGTGCTGAAATCGGGGATCGTTCGGCGACCTGGCCCCTCCCCTATGACGCAGGCCGTGAACAGGCTTGGCGGCTGGCGGATCGCAACGCTGAAATGTTGGGAAAAGTATAATGGCTGACCTCAACGGAAAACATGCGGTGGTGACTGGCGGCGGCACAGGTGTCGGTGCAGCAATCGCTGAAACCCTTGCCCATGCGGGTGCGCGGGTGACCGTGATGGGGCGGTCAGAAGCCCCCCTAAAACAGGTCGCCAAACAACATAAAGCCATTGGCTATGTGACATGCGATGTGACCGACCCGGCATCCGTGAACGCCGCCTTTCGTGATGCGCGTGGCGTGAATGGCGCGGTTGATATCATCATTGCCAATGCCGGTGCTGCCGAAAGCAAGCCGTTTAAGAAAACCACCGCCGATGAATTTCAGGCCATGTTGGACGTAAACCTGACCGGCGTGTTCAACTGTTTCCAAGCCAGCCTGGCGGATATGGAAAACGCGGGCGAAGGGCGGATGATCTCAATCGCGTCAACAGCTGGCTTAAAAGGCTATCCTTATGTCGCAGGCTATGTCGCGGCAAAACACGGCGTGGTCGGGCTAACCCGGGCACTGGCGTTAGAGCTTGCAAAAACCGGCGTCACCGTGAATGCAATTTGCCCAGGTTTCATTGAAACACCGATGTTGGAGCGATCCGTCACCAACATCATGGAGAAAACCGGGATGGATCGCGACAAGGCCGAAAAAGCCCTGCGCGCGCCCAACCCGCAAGACCGTTTCGTCACGCCCCAGGAAATCGCGGATCTGGTGCTTTGGCTGTGTTCTGACAGTGCACGCGGCGTGAATGGTGCGGCACTGCCTGTCTCTGGCGGTGAAATATGAAGGTGACACAATGGTAAACGCTGAACCCGATTCAAAATCCCGCCTACGCCTTTGGCTGCGCCTGCTGAAAACCAGCCGAGGGATTGAAGCAACCTTGCGCGAACGTTTGCGCGTGGAGTTCAGCTCTACCTTGCCGCGCTTTGACGTCATGGCCGCGTTGATGCGTCATGAAGAAGGCCTACGGATGAGTGAACTGTCCGGCGTGCTGAAAGTGTCAAATGGCAATGTCACGGGCATCATTGAACGCCTGGTCGAAGATGACATGGTGGAACGAGTTGCGGTAAAGGGCGACCGACGCGCCACCAAGGTACGCCTGACCAAAGGCGGCAAAATCCACTTTGCAAAACTGGCTGAAGCACATGAAGCCTGGATTGACGAACTTTTAAATGCCTTCGCAGCGGAAGATGCCGATTACCTCTCCGCACAACTACAGACGGTAGAGGATCAGACATATGACTAACGCGCGCACAGATGTGACCCATTTCAAACTGTCGATTGCAGACCGTGTTGCAACGGTTCAGTTGGATCGCCCTGAACGCAAAAACCCGCTGACCTTCGAAAGCTATGCAGAGCTGCGCGATTGGTTCCGTGATTTGCATTATGTTGATGATGTGGATGTCGTGGTCTTCGCCTCAAACGGTGGGAACTTTTCATCGGGCGGTGATGTGCATGATATCATCGGGCCACTGACCCGCATGAACATGAAAGAACTGATGCAATTCACCCGCATGACCGGCGATCTGGTCAAGGCGATCATGCATTGCGGCAAGCCCGTGATTGCAGCAGTGGATGGAATTTGTGTCGGCGCGGGTGCCATTATCGCCATGGCGTCCGACATGCGCATCGCCACCCCCGAAGCCAAAACCGCCTTTCTGTTCACCCGTGTCGGACTTGCAGGGTGTGATATGGGGGCTTGCGCGATCTTACCCCGGATCATCGGACAGTCCCGCGCGGCAGATCTGCTTTACACCGGGCGATCCATGTCAGCACAGGAAGGCGAGGCATGGGGGTTCTATTCCCGTTTGGTCTCAGGCGACACATTGGAAACAGAAGCGAAAACAATGGCAGATCGCATCAAAGCCGGGCCCAACTTCGCCCATATGATGACGAAAACCATGCTGAACCAAGAATGGTCCATGTCGATTGACCAAGCCATAGAAGCCGAAGCACAAGCACAAGCCATCTGCATGCAGACCGAAGACTTCAAACGCGCCTACGAGGCTTTTGTCGCCAAAGAAAAACCTGTATTTGAGGGGGATTAAGCAATGGCGGATACAACATTTCTTTCATGGCCATTCTTTGATGACCGACATCGTGATCTGGCGGCAAATCTACAGACTTGGGCGACGCAGGAGCTGTCTGACCTTGACCATTCCAACACTGATGCACTGTGTCAGGATCTTGTGGCACGATTGGGACGTGACGGTTGGGCGGCGCATTCCGCGGTTAATCACACAGACGCAAATGCCAAGCTTGATGTCCGCACCCTGTGCTTGATCCGCGAAACACTGGCTTATCATGACGGGTTGGCAGATTTTTCCTTTGCGATGCAGGGGCTGGGTACAGGCGCGATTTCGCTGTTTGGGACAGAGGCGCAGAAGGCTGAGTGGTTGCCAAAGACGCGCAACGGCATGGCCATTTCCGCCTTTGCATTGACCGAACCACAATCCGGGTCTGATGTGGCAAATTCCACAATGACCGCCCAGCGCGACGGCGATGAATATGTGCTAAACGGCGAGAAAACCTGGATCTCAAACGGTGGGATCGCAGATGTTTACACCCTATTCGCACGCACAGGCGAAGCACCAGGGGCACGCGGCCTATCCGCCTTTATCCTGCCAGCAGGGTTGCCGGGTTTTGAAATTACTGAACGCCAAGAAACCATCGCACCACACCCACTTGCGACCCTTCGCTTTACAGATTGCCGCATTCCCGCCAGCGCGATGATTGGACAACCAGGGCAGGGTTTCAAAATTGCCATGTCGGTCCTGGATGTGTTCCGATCAACCGTCGCAGCCGCGGCCCTTGGCTTTGCCCGCCGCGCGCTTGACGAGGCAACAGCACGGGTCAAATCCCGCCATGTGCAGGGGGCTGCTTTGGCTGATTTACAGATGGTTCAAGGCCACATTGCGGATATGGCTTTAAAGATCGACGCCAGCGCCTTACTGATCTACCGCGCGGCCTGGACCAAGGACATGGGCGCACCGCGCATCACGCGAGAAGCCGCAATGGCCAAGCTATTTTCAACGGAAGAAGCACAGAAAGTGATCGACAGCGCTGTGCAATTGTTCGGCGGTGACGGTGTGCGATCTGGCATGATGGTTGAAAAGCTATACCGCGAAATCAGAGCTTTGCGCATTTACGAAGGTGCAAGCGATGTGCAGCGGGTCGTGATCGCGCGGGAGACGCTGAAGGACTGAACACACACGGGCTGTTGGGAGGCAGACTGTAAGGGAGGAAACGCAATGACGAAGTTAGGCGAAAGCGCGCATGTGGACAGTTTCACGCGTGATAATCTGCCGCCCGTGGATCACTGGCCAGAGTTCCTTCTGGATGGGTTTGACTACCCGGATCAGCTGAACGCCGGGCATGAATTATGTGACGCCATGGTCGAACGCGGCTTTGGTGATCATACTGCCTTGATCGGAAACGGGCGGCGACGCACCTATAAGGAACTTGCCGATTGGACCAACCGTTTGGCCCATGCGCTGAAAGATGATTTGGGGGTGAAGCCTGGCAATCGCGTCTTGATCCGATCTGCCAATAATCCGGCGATGGTGGCCTGCTGGCTGGCCGCGACGAAGGTCGGCGCGGTGGTTGTCAACACCATGCCCATGTTGCGCGCAACGGAATTGGCGAAGATTGTCGACAAAGCAGAAATCACCCATGCGCTATGTGACACGCGCCTGATGGATGAAATGACGGGTTGCGCAAAAGACAGCACCTATCTGAAAGCGGTTACGGGTTTTGACGGCACCTCAAATCATGACGCCGAACTTGACCGGCTGGCGCTGGAAAAACCGGTGCAATTCACCCCCTGCCCCACGTCCCAAGACGACGTCGCCTTGCTGGGGTTTACCTCGGGCACCACGGGTGATCCCAAGGCAACCATGCATTTTCACCGCGATTTATTGATCATCGCGGATGGATATGCACGTGAGGTTTTGGATGTGCAACCGTCTGACATATTCATCGGGTCCCCCCCTTTGGCCTTCACTTTTGGTCTTGGCGGGCTTGCGATTTTCCCTTTGCGCTTTGGCGCAGCAGCCACATTGCTAGAAAACGCCAGCCCCCCGAACATGATTGAGATCATTGAGAAATATAAGGCAACGGTCTGTTTCACCGCCCCTACCGCGTATCGCGCGATGCTGGCCGCGATGGAGGACGGCGCCGATCTATCCAGCCTGCGCGCCGCCGTTTCAGCGGGGGAGACCCTGCCCAAGCCCGTCTATGACGACTGGATGCGCAAAACCGGCAAACCGATGTTGGACGGTATTGGCGCGACTGAAATGCTGCATATCTTTATCTCAAACCGCTTTGATGATCATCGTCCCGCTTGCACGGGAAAACCTGTCACGGGCTATGAGGTGAAAGTCATTGATGACGCGGGGCAGGACGTCCCAACGGGGGAGGTTGGACGGCTTGCGGTTCGTGGCCCAACGGGGTGTCGATATATGTCGGATGACCGCCAGTCGGGTTATGTGCTGAAGGGTTGGAACGTAACCGGCGATAGCTTTGTGCAAGATGCAGATGGCTATCTGCATTTCGCCGCGCGCAATGACGATATGATTATCTCATCCGGTTATAATATCGCGGGGCCTGAGGTGGAAGCAGCCCTTCTATCCCATCCGGATGTGGCAGAATGCGCTGTAATCGGTGCGCCAGATGACGCACGTGGATCCATCGTTCAGGCCCATGTTGTGCTGAATGCACATGCGGTTGCAGGTGATGCGATGACCAAAGCACTGCAGGATCATGTGAAGGCGGTGATCGCGCCGTTCAAATACCCACGCTCTGTGATCTTCACTGCAGCCTTACCCAAAACAGAAACAGGCAAAATACAACGCTTCAGGCTTAAAGAAAGCGGATGACAACAGACGAATGAAAGCCCAAACTGAGGGCGTAATTCTAAGGGAGGAAACGATGAAAGCACTTAAAACACTGATGGCCAGCGCCGCCGTACTGATGGCGACACAGGCCACCGCGGACGTGAAAGTCGGCATGATCACAACATTGTCCGGCGGGGGGGCCGGTCTTGGAATTGACGTGCGTGATGGATTTATGTTGGCAACCCAAATGGCCGGGCGTGACGATCTGGAAGTGGTGATCGAAGATGATCAACGCAAACCAGACATCGCCGTACAACTTGCCGATAAAATGATCCAATCCGAAGACGTGGACATTCTGACCGGCATCATCTGGTCCAATCTTGCCATGGCCGTTGTGCCGTCGGCCACGGCGCAGGGGAAATTCTACCTATCACCCAATGCAGGCCCATCCGCGCTGGCGGGTCGTGGCTGTCATGAGAATTACTTCAACGTCGCGTGGCAGAATGACAACCTGCATGAAGCTGCCGGCGCTTACGCCAATTCCGCCGAATATGCGAACTCCTTCATTCTCGCGCCAAACTATCCCGCCGGTCAGGATGCTTTGACAGGGTATAAACGCATGTATGAGGGCGAACTTGCAGGCGAAATCTACACCCAGCTTGGCCAAACGGATTATGCCGCTGAAATCGCACAAATTCGCGCTTCTGGCGCAGATAGTGTCTATTTCTTCCTGCCCGGCGGCATGGGGATCGCATTTCTGAAGCAATATGCAGCTTCAGGTGTGGATCTTCCGGTTGTTGGTCCGGCCTTCTCGTTTGATCAGGGGATTTTGCAGGCAGTTGGCGATGCGGCCCTTGGTGTGGTGAACACCAGTCAGTGGAACAAAGACATCGATAACGCTGCGAATGCCGCATTTGTCGAAGCGTTTCAGGCTGAGTATGGACGTTTGCCTTCACTGTATGCCTCACAAGGCTATGACACTGCGAACCTGATTATCTCTGCTATGAATGTGGCGGATGTGGATGATCAGGATGCGTTCCGGGCCGCCCTGGAGGCCGCCGATTTCGCATCTGTACGTGGTGACTTTGAATTCGGGTCCAACCATCACCCGATCCAAGACATCTATGTACGTGAAGTCATCAAAGAAGGTGACGTCTACACCAACCGTATCATTGGCACGGGCCTAGAGAACCACGCCGATGCCTATGCGGCTGATTGTTCACTGAACTAAAGTCACAAGGCCGGGCGACCGCAGTTGCCCGGCCACATAATGACGACTGCGAACAGGAAATCTAACATGCCACTGGCACTTTTTGCCGAACAGGTGCTGAACGGCCTGCAATTCGGGGTGATGCTTTTTCTCATGTCCGCCGGACTGACGCTCGTGTTTGGCGTTATGGGGCTGATCAATCTTGCCCATGGGTCACTGTATATGATTGGTGGCTTTATCTGCGCTGCAGTGGCCGCCTTCACCGGGTCTTTTTTGCTGGGTCTGGGAGCGGCTCTTGCTGGGGCCGCCGCAGCAGGTGTTCTGGTGGAAACCCTTGTCATTCGTCGCCTATACGCCCGTGATCACCTGGATCAAGTTCTGGCAACCTTCGCCCTGATCTTGATATTTTCCGAGGGCACCCGTTGGGTTTTCGGGTCTTTCCCATTGTTCCTAGATGTACCGGACTTGCTGTCTGGCCCGGTGTCTTTGCCCCTTGGCATTCAATATCCGGCCTACCGCCTGATGATCATTGTCGTGGGTTTGCTGGTGGCATTGGGGCTTTACCTGCTCATCACGCGGACCCGTCTTGGTATCCGCATCCGAGCAGGCGAAAGCGATCGCGAAATGATTGCAGCCCTCGGCGTTGATATCGCATGGCTCTATACGATTGTATTCGCCTTGGGGGCTGCCCTGGCAGGCCTGGCAGGCGCATTGGTCGGCGCAATCCAATCGGTGCAAATCGGCATGGGGGAACCTGTTTTGATCCTTGCTTTTGTGGTGATCGTGATCGGCGGAATTGGATCGGTGAAAGGCGCTTTGATCGGTGCAATACTTGTCGGAATGACCGACACATTAGGGCGGTTCCTGCTGCCACAGTTTTTCGCAACCTTCATGGAAAACACCAGCGCGACCACGATAGGATCATCGCTTGCATCCATGTTGATCTACATCCTCATGGCCGGGGTTTTGATCTTCAAACCCCAAGGCCTGTTCGGAGGCGCATCATGATCAAAGAGACAGATCTGAACACCGCAATTTGGCTGTTGTTTCTGGGCGTGCCATTGGCTGCCTGGCAAATGGGCGAGATCTATACAATCACGCTGGCCACCAAAATCTGCGTGCTTGCCCTTGCCGGTGTCGGGCTGAACATCGCGCTGGGTCTGGGGGGAATGGTTTCACTTGGACACGCCGCGTTTTTCGGAATTGGCGGCTATGCGATGGGCATTCTTGCAAGCCACGCCCAAAGCTATGCGCCCATTATGGAAACCCCTTTCCTGATTGAGGGCACAAAATCCATGCCGGTGATCTGGGTCCTGGCGATTATCATGTCAGGCATTGCCGCCCTTGCCATTGGTGCCCTTAGTCTGCGCACCAATGGGGCCTATTTCATTATGATCACCCTGGCTTTTGGGCAAATGATCTATTTCTTCGCAATCTCCTGGCCCGCGTATGGCGGCGAAGACGGGTTATCTATCTATGTACGAAACGACTTCCCGGGCTTGAATACGCTTGTGCCGATACAATTCTTTGCGCTGTGTTTCGCCATATTGACCGCAGTGATTTTTCTATCTTCGCGTCTAGAACATTCTCGTTTTGGAATGGCCTTACAAGCGACCCGCCAGAACGAAACCCGCACCCAGGCTGTTGGGTTAACACCCTATAAAATTCGTCTAATTGCTTTTGTAATCTCTGGAATGATCTGTGGCCTCGCGGGAGCCGTGTCGGCTGATCTCAACCGTTTCGTCAGCCCCACGATGCTATCATGGCACACCTCGGGCGAGATTATGATTTTTGTCATTCTTGGCGGCACCGGGCGCTTGTTTGCCCCGCTTGTGGGCGCCGCGATCTATATCATGTTGGAACATTTCCTTGGCGGCGTTTCAGATTACTGGCAGATCTTCCTGGGCCTGCTGTTGCTGATGGTCGTTCTGTTTGCGCCCGGCGGAGTGATTGGCCTTCTAACAAAGCGCGAGGCCGCACATGACTGATATTCTCGACGTTCGCGCCATTTCAAAAAGTTTCGGGGCGCTGAAAGCATCAGACAATATTTCCCTGTCCTTGAAATCGGGTGAAATTCACGCACTGATCGGACCGAACGGGGCCGGAAAATCCACATTGATCAATCAAATCGCAGGTGGATTGAAGCCAGACAGCGGGTCGGTTCATTTCGCAGGCCAAGACATCACATCCCTCGCGGCTCCCGCGCGGGCCCGCCTCGGTCTTGGGCGTACGTTTCAAATTTCCCAGCTCGCGCCGGAAATGACAGTGCTGCAAAACACTGTTTTTGGTGCCCTCGGATCTGATGGGCGCGTATCGCGTTTCTGGCATCCCGTGATGAAGGACAAGCCCCTGCTAGAGATCGCCAGATCTGCCCTAGAACGAGTTGGGTTGGCCCATCGTTCTGGCGAACGCGTCAGCGAGATTTCCCATGGTGAGCGCCGCCAGTTGGAAGTCGCAGTTGCCCTCACACAAAAGCCCAAAGCCTTTCTGATGGATGAACCCATGGCGGGTCTTGGTCATGGCGGATCGGAACGTTTGACCGGGTTCCTGCGCGACCTGAAACAAGAAGCTCCGATCCTATTGGTTGAACATGATATGGATGCCGTTTTTGCGCTGGCAGATCGAATATCTGTTCTGGTTTACGGTCGTATCATCGCCTCTGGTACCCCAACTGACATTCGATCTAACCCTTTGGTGCGCGAAGCCTATCTGGGTGATGAGGGGGAGACGTAATGACATTGCTAAAGATTGAAAACCTCACCGCATTTTATGGTGCCTCCCAAGCTCTTTTTGACGTCAACTTTACGATCAATGAAGGCGAAGTTCTCGCCCTGATGGGTCGCAACGGCATGGGTAAAACCACAACCATCAGCACAATCTGCCGGATGTTAAAGCATCGTGACGGGGTGTTGGAATTTGCAGGCCAAGACCTTGGCAAGTTGCCCTCACATAAGGCGGCGCAATTGGGAATTGGCCTTGTGCCTGAGGGGCGGCGTTGTTTTCCCAATCTAACGGTCGAGGAAAACCTAATCGCCACGGCCCGCCCAGGCCACTGGACGACCAAAACCATAGGCGCGTTTTTTCCACGTCTAACGGAACGCCGCAGTCAAATGGCGAATACGCTTTCCGGCGGGGAACAACAGATGTTGGCCATTGGGCGTGCCTTGATGACAAACCCGCGTCTGCTGATTTTGGACGAAGCAACTGAAGGGCTTGCCCCCGTTGTGCGTCAAGAAATCTGGGCTGTAATTCATCGACTTAAGACTGAAACCGGCTTGGCCATTTTGGTGGTCGACAAAACCCTCAGGGAACTGCGGCAGGTCGCTGATCGTGCGGTGATCTTGGAAAAAGGCAGCACAGCCTGGATGGGATCAATGACCGATCTGACCACCGATTTAACCGACAAATATCTTGGGGTTTGACCATGCCATTCATACGCAAACAGCAGATCAAATTCCGCCATTGTGACCCAGCTGGCATCGTTTTCTATCCCCGATATTTTGAGATGATCAATGACACCGTGGAAATTTGGTTCGATGAAAGCCTTGGCCATTCTTTCGCAGATATTCACCCTCAGAATGGCGTGCCCACAGGCCAGATCCAGACACGCTTCACCGCACCTTCGCGGCTGGGTGATGAATTGACGATTACCCTTGAAGTTCAAAAGGTTGGCACTGCCAGCCTTACTCTTAACTTGACTGCAAAATCTGCCGACGAGCCCCGTTTTTCAGCTCAAGCAACCCTTATTTATGTAGACAGTCAGGGCAAATCAGAGCCTTGGCCGGATGCGCTGCGCAAGCGTATTCACCGTGAAATGGAGACCACTCAATGACCAACAAAATTATTCAACCCGCAGGATGGGCCCCGGCGAAGGGCTATGCAAACGGGGTCCTGACCCCAAGTGGCACGTTGTACGTGGGTGGACAGATCGGATGGACCGCACAGCAAACCTTCGAAAGCCACGACTTTATTGGTCAGATGCAACAGGCTTTGGAAAACATCATGGACGTCGTTGAGGCCGCCGGAGGAACAGCGTCTGACATCACCCGATTAACCTGGTACGTCGTTGACAAAAAGGAATATTTGGCGCGCCAACGTGAAGTGGGCGAGACCTATCGCAAGGTGCTGGGACGCAACTTCCCCGCCATGACCATGGTCATCGTAGCTGGCCTTGTCGAAGATGAAGCCCTGCTCGAAATCGAAGCCACTGCAGAGATCCCCATCTGACATCCACACACAGCCCCAACCATCCCCCGCGTCAGGTACGCGCCCAAACGCAGCCTGAACACGAGGCATCCTTCGCAGGGGGTGAGATCACGCGTTTTCGAGATATTCGCGGATGCTGGGGTGTACATCCTCAATGGCCCAATTTGGTTCCTTGCGCGCAAAAGCAAGGGCCTCTGACCAACTGATATCTAACTTTTCGAAAACAATATTACTGACCCGACGCACACCCTGTTTCTGGGGATTGCTGATCGCGGTATAGCCGACGTACAGCTGACTGTTGAAACCATGGGAATGTTCAAGATACCCGAAAATCGTTGTCCTGTTTTTACCATAGGTCAACAGGAAGCTGTGCCCATGTGGGTGCGAGAACAAAAAACCATCACATCTTCTAAGGGGGTAGGCATATTTGCCAACAACTTTATCGCGATAAAAATATCTGTGATCGATTGTCTTAATATGCCGAACCCCATTGACGGTTTTGATATATGACAATGTCACATAAATCGCCCCTCCGAAGGTAAACGGAACCTTCCAATATTTGTAAAATCCGTCAGGCAAGCCTGCGGGGTCCTTGATCAACACATCCAAATCCATTTTGGATTCAGCGAAGGCCCGTTCAATCCTGGGTTCGTTCTGATTGAGAGTCTCCAGCGGCTCCAGCAGAATACGTGCATCTAGACCGAAATAACGGCAAATCTTCTCAAGTATTTCAGGGCGCGGGCTGGATTCCCCATTCATATACCGTACGAATTGGGCGCGATTGATGCCCAACTCATTGGCGATCCCCGTCACAGACCCAGCACGTTCACATAACTTCCGTAGATTATTCGGAAAAATCGTTCGAATATCGCTCACAGTTGGGTTTGCCCTTGAGGTCCCAGTCAAATTTCCTGCCATACTTCCCAATCCTGACGTTTATTAACGTCAAATACACTCACACCATCGGCCAACAGGGGCTTCTATAATTACATCAATTGCTCAAAATTGATACAAATTCAAGAAAATCCGAATCAATCTGTGATAATTGAACTCTATTTAGATACAATCGGAACTAATATTGCGTGACAAGTTCATAATTAGTGCGGAAATATAGGTAGATTGGATATTTGATCACCATATTTCCCCGTAACTTTCAAATTCAGTACATGTTCAATTCGCGCTCAGTTTGTTTCACTGGTCACAGCAAACGAAATACAAATGGACATGATATGATCTCCCTCATCACGAAATCACAACGACGCGCACCTCTCAAATTGATTGAAAATCAGGTCGGTCGTTACGGCGCATAAAGTCGCCAACCTTGGCCCTCATGCCAACTCAAACACAATAATTATCATCCATAAGCCCGCCATCGTGCGGGCTTATGCGTATGTCAAAGCGGGCTTGCCATTCAAATTCATATCCCCTAAATACAGCGGTGAGAGGTTGGCGCGGGCGGACGCCTCGCCAACCCGGTCAGATCCGGAAGGAAGCAGCCGTAACGAGTCCCGTTTGGGTCGTTGTCCAGCCTCTCACCTGATTTTCACCCGCATAGGAGGGCACTTGATGATTGTATTACCTTTGCTCCCGGCAGGGTGTGTCTGAAGTTTTCAGCACCGATTTTCTGCCGGCAAACCAGCCGCCCGGACCCGCGATTAGCGGTGCGTGTTGCGGCATGTTTTTGATAAAACAGGCAGACCAATGTCTCTGATTAATATTACTTCTCTTACTGGCCTCGGCTGGTCCTCGTTCTTTGCGGAACAATTCAATGAACTCGACCAGACCCTCACCCCCGCGCGTATATCCGAAGTTCGCCGCGATGTGGTTTTGGCTCTTGGCGTGGATGGCGCGGTCGATCTGATCACCCCCCCCGATATGCCCGTGTCGCAATTGGCTGTTGGTGATTGGGTTTTGGCACGATCTGATAACCGCGTCGAACATGTCCTAAATCGCAAAACGCTGCTGTCACGCCGCGCGGCCGGACATGATGCGCGCAGTCAGTTGATAGCCGCCAATGTAGACGTGCTGTTCATCACTACATCTTGCAATGCGGACTTCAACGCTGCCCGTTTGGAACGCTATCTTGTGATGGCCTGTGGTGCAGGCTGTACGCCGGTTGTTGTTCTGACCAAGGCCGATTTGGAAGACCCCGCGCCTTATGTCGCACAAGCCTTGGAACTACAGCCAGGCCTTGCTGTGATTGCCCTGAATGCCAAAGATCCTAGCGCGGCTGCGCAGTTGATGGATCACTGGAAGATCGGTGAAACCGCCGCTTTGCTCGGCTCGTCTGGTGTCGGAAAATCGACCCTGACTAACGCCTTAACCGGTGTCGAAGATGGCGGACCACTGACGGCAGCCATCCGTGAGGACGACGCGAAAGGGCGGCACACAACCACCACCCGCAATCTGTACCCTGCGTTAGACGGGCGTTGGATCATCGACACCCCGGGCATGCGTGAATTGCAATTGCTGGACGCCCAAGATGGGCTAAGTGCCGTGTTTTCCGATTTGGAAGACCTGTCCACCCAATGCAAATTTCGCAATTGTGCGCATTCTGGGGAACCCGGTTGTGCGATTGGGGCTGCGATCAAAGCAGGTGATTTCACCGCAGACCGCTTGCATCGCTGGCAGAAACTGGCGCAAGAAGACGCGGTAAACACAGAAACCGTGCACGACGCGCGTTCTCGCGGCAAAGCCACGACCCGAGATCAACGTCGCTCGGTCGAAGAAGCCGCCTCACGCAAGGGTAAGCACAAAAAGCGTCGCTGATCTGCCGCGCCCCACGGCGTGGACAAAGTCCACGCAACCCAATGGGTATACCGCGCCCAGAGCTGCATCAGATTATATTTGTTGGCCTGGAAGCTTAAATTGGTGGGGCTGCGCGCTCAGAAACCAGCTGCTTGGCCGTCACTCTTTCACGGTGGATCATATACAATCCAGTGCTGATAATAATCCCAATCCCGATCTGGCTTAACGCGTTTGGGAAGTCTCCGAACACCATATACCCAAACACAGTCGCCACCGGAAGCTCCAAGTATTGCATCGGTGCAAGCGTCGCTGAAGGGGCCAGTGACAAGGCATAGGTCATCATCATATGACTTATGGTCGCAAACACCCCAACGCCCAACAGCCAGACCCAAACAAGCTCCGTCGGCCAAACCGGATCAAACAGTTCAGATCCAGAACCCTGACCAAAGATCATCACAGGCAGACAAATCAAACTTGCGATCAAACCGGTATAGAATTGCAAGGTGACGGGATGAATCTTATGCGACAATCCACGGGTCACAAGAATGTAGAATGCAAAGGCAACGGCTGTTCCCAAAGGGAACAGCGCCACCGCCCCAAACACCGCAAAGCTTGGTTGGATCACGAATAGAACACCGACAAATCCAACGACAGCCGCCCCGACGCGTCTTGGGCCGACATCTTCGCCAAGGTAAAACTTGCCGACCAACAAAACGATAAAAGGTTCGACAAAAACAATCGCCAAAGCATCGGCAAGAGGCATCACACGGATCGCCGCAATGAAACAGAATGTCGCAAAGAACAAAAGCGCAGCGCGTAACACCAATGCCCCCCAATATTCACGCGGCACGTGCAACGACAATTTCATGATCCAAATGAACGGTGCCATCAACACACATTGAACAACAAAACGCGCCGTCGTAATCTGGCCTACTGGGATGCTGTCAGATGCAAGCTTCGCCGCCACATCAAGCATGGGTGCCGTAAAGCAAAACCCCAACATCAAAGCCACACCCATAAGGATGTTTTCCGTTGGTCGCGTGCGTGTAGGTTCGTTTTTCATTGCCCCAGATAGGGGCGTGGCAATGCGTCCGTCCATCCCATTTGCGACATCCGATCGCGACGCTACGCATCTTGGCGCCCCAAGTCGAAAAAACACAAACGGCCCCCCAACACCCGCAATGATCAATCTAGGGATAGGTCCATAAAATCGGGTGCAGTCACTAGACGCCAAGCACCAGGCAACGTAGTCTGTGCAAGCTGATTATTTTGATCTAGGGAATGCACATGTCCGAGACCACAGACACCGGCTATCAGGTACTGGCGCGCAAGTACCGCCCGGCAAGTTTTGCTGACCTGAAAGGCCAGGACGCCATGGTGCGCACCCTGAAAAACGCCTTTGAAGCCGACCGCATTGCGCAGGCCTTCATGATGACAGGGATTCGCGGGACTGGTAAAACCACCACCGCCCGGATCATCGCCAAGGGCATGAACTGCATTGGCTTGGACGGAAACAGCGGGCCTACAACCGAGCCCTGCGGTCAATGTGAACATTGTGTGTCGATCATGGAAGGGCGTCATGTTGATGTCATTGAAATGGATGGCGCAAGCCAGACTAAGATTGACGACATCCGGTCTAACGTGTTGGATACGGTGCATTATGCACCCGCCTCGGCGCGTTATAAGATCTACATCATCGATGAGGTTCACATGCTGTCCAACAGTGCGTTTAACGCGCTGCTGAAGACCCTTGAAGAACCGCCCGCCCATGTGAAATTCATCTTTGCGACAACCGAAATTCGCAAAGTGCCGGTTACCGTGCTGTCTCGCTGTCAGCGGTTCGATCTGCGTCGGATTGAACCAGAGGTGATGATCGCACATCTTCAAGATATCGCGGCAAAAGAAGACGGGAAAATCAGTGATGACGCGCTTGCACTGATCACCCGCGCAGCCGAAGGATCCGCGCGCGACGCCATGTCTTTGCTTGACCAAGCCCTGTCCCATGGAGCCGGTGAAACCACCGCCGAACAAGTGCGTGCCATGCTGGGCCTCGCGGATCGCGGGCGTGTGTTGGATCTGTTTGATCTGATCATGAAGGGTGATGCAGCAGGCGCATTGACCGAACTGTCTTCGCAATATGCTGATGGGGCAGACCCGATGGCCGTGCTGCGCGACTTGGCGGAAATCACCCATTGGGTTTCTGTGATCAAGATCACCCCGGAAGCCGCCGAAGATCCAACAGTCGGCCCTGACGAACGTATGCGCGGTCAAACCATGGCCGAGGCTCTGCCCATGCGCGTCATGACCCGCATGTGGCAGATGCTTTTGAAATCACTGGAAGAGGTTGCAGCTGCGCCCAATGCAATGATGGCCGCCGAGATGGCCGTGATCCGCATGACCCATGTCGCCGATCTGCCCACGCCTGATGATCTTGTCCGCAAGTTACAAAACACACCTGCCCCATCCGGCCCACCCCCTACAGGGGGCGGCAGCGCATCAACCGCTGGGAACACAGCCCACACGACAAGCGCCCATTCAACAAGCACCCAGGTGATGACATCCTCGGGTGGCGGCGGGTCGGTCACGGCTCTGGCCCCGCAAACGGAAAGCCCCCTCGCGCGTTATCCAGAGTTCTCTCACGTGGTGGAATTGATCAGATCACATCGGGATGCTGTGTTGCAGATGAACGTCGAACGTTTCGTGCGTCTCGTCAGCTACAGCCCCGGACGCATTGAATTCCAACCCACAGACGACGCGCCAAACGATCTGGCCCAGGTTCTGGGGCAAAAGTTACAGCAATTCACTGGCGCACGTTGGGCGGTTTCCATTGTGTCTGATGGAGGTGGCAAAACCATCGACGAGGTGAAGAATGCCGCCAGCAACGCTTTGAAAGCTGAAGCCGAGGCACACCCCCTTTATCAAGCTGTGATCGCGACCTTTCCAGGTGCCAAGATTGCAAAAATCCGCACTGTGAAAGAGCTCGCGCAATCCGTCGCGGCAGAAGCCCTGCCCGAAGTGGAAGACGAATGGGATCCGTTTGAAGACGAGTGACCCTTGCCCAATGCGCGGCGGCACGATACCACCGCGCAAATGCCCTAAACGGGCCGAAATCTAAGGAATATACGATGCTTAAAGGTCTTGGTGGTCTTGGTGACATGGCCGGAATGATGAAAAAAGCCCAGGAAATGCAAGCCAAGATGGGCGAGTTGCAAGAACGCTTGGCAACCCTCACCGTGGTTGGCGAAAGCGGCGCGGGCCTTGTAAAAGCGACCGCGACAGCCAAGGGCGAATTGACGGGTTTGGACATTGATCCGTCCATCTTCAACCCAGATGAAAAAGAAGTTGTTGAGGATTTGATCCTGGCTGCGATCAAAGACGCGCAAGCCAAAGCATCAGAACGTTCTGAACGTGAAATGCAAGAGCTGACGCAAAGCCTTGGCCTGCCTGCGGGCCTGGATATTCCAAGAATGTAATGTCAGAAGCACCGCGCGAAATTGAAGACCTGATCAAGCTTATGGCGAAACTGCCTGGGCTTGGTCCGCGTTCTGCCAGGCGTGCGGTGCTGCATCTGGTGAAAAAGCGTGCCTTGCTTCTGACACCCTTGTCCGGGGCAATGCAACAGGTCGCAGAAACCGCGCGCGAATGTATCAGTTGCGGTAATATTGGGACCACGGAACGTTGTGAGATCTGCACTTCTGAAAAACGCGCCACCGGTGAAATTTGCGTGGTGGAAGACGTGGCCGACCTCT
Organism: Halocynthiibacter namhaensis; assembly: GCF_000812685.1. GTDB lineage: Bacteria > Pseudomonadota > Alphaproteobacteria > Rhodobacterales > Rhodobacteraceae > Halocynthiibacter > Halocynthiibacter namhaensis. The sequence goes on along the minus strand of NZ_JWIF01000004.1, from coordinate 851 downwards.
GGGCAATGGAACGCACACGGGTTTTCAAAGGCCGCTATCATGTATTGGGCGGGACGTTATCAGCCCTTGATGCGATTGGCCCGGAAGACCTTGGTATTCCCAAGCTGACCACCCGCCTAAAAGATGAAAACATCACCGAGGTCATCCTCGCGCTGAATGCAACAATCGACGGCCAAACCACCGCGCATTACATCGCAGATGAACTTGAGGGACGTGGGATCAAGGTCACCTCGCTCGCCCAAGGTGTACCTGTGGGGGGCGAGTTGGATTACCTGGACGACGGCACGATTTCAGCGGCCTTGCGGGCGCGGAAGTCACTTTGATACGTCTTGGTCCAAAGTCCGCATTGCGGACTTTCCAGACTTTCGCTGCAACTTCGCCAATGTCGGCTTCTCGTAGCGACAGGATCAGTCCTTGATGTACCGGATGACGTGCCGTGCCACCAAGTTTTGTAGCTTGGTGGCAGCTATGTTGGTCGATTTCTATGTAGACCTAGGCAGCGTGTCAGGTGACAATGGGAACGGTGTAGCCAACCCGTGAGCTAGTGATGAAAAGAAAAAACACTGACCTTTTGTTGAAATCGATCGAAGCGATGTTTGATCGCCAAAACGAACAAGGTGACGTTCATGATTTGCGCGACGAGTTAGGAAATTTTGTTTGGTATCTGAGCGTTGCGAAAGAAGAAGAATTGGCTGAAGTTTATGATGCCGTAGTTGAAGACACCCGCTTCTGGGAATTGGCTCTCGAAATTCATGCGATCTTCGGGCGAGTATATGCAGCTACACTTGTCCGCTCTGATCGCAGGAAAGCGGTCGAGGTATCAAGAATGTTGGTTAGGCATTACTGCAACC
>NZ_JWIF01000003.1 GCF_000812685.1 Halocynthiibacter namhaensis | reverse complement strand
CTTTCGAGCAATGTTTGCTATGAAGGAGATAGAGAATGGCAAAGAGATACACAGACGAGTTTCGGCGTGATGCGGTGCGCATGGCGGCGACGAGTGGCTTAACGCGGCCTCAACTTTCATCAGATTTAGGGGTTGGGCTTTCGACGCTGAACAAATGGGTTCAACAGCATCAACACGATGACCTGATGTCAGGACCGCATGAAGACGTTGAGAAGGAGAACACGCGGCTTCGCAAGGAAGTCCGTCTGCTGCGCGAGGAGAGGGAAGTGTTAAAAAAGGCGGCAATCTTCTTTGCAGGCCAAAGCCGGTGAGATTTGCGTTCATCGACGCCTGGAAAGAAGAATGGCCAGTTGAGTTCCTGTGCAAAGTTATGCGGGTCACATCACGTGGTTTTCGCGCGTGGCGGGTTCGCCCGATGAGCCAGCGTCAACGCGATGATATGGTGATCCTGGCTCACATCCGTGAACAGCATCGCTTAAGCCTGCAAAGCTATGGGCGGCCTCGGATAGTCTTGGTTGGAACGTTCAAAGGATGGCTGTTCCCGTGGGAGCAGAAAGATGAGAGACATGCTGACCGCGAAAAGCCGAGGGCCTTTCAGATTTACAACGACCTCTTACTGCGCACTCCCGACATTCCATAGAAGAGTGGTTACGCAACAGCGAATTCGGGCTTTTTCCCCCATGTGTTGGCTCAGAACCAGAGAGCTTTTGCGATCGCAGCTAATGTCGATTCTGGGCCGAAACTCTCTGACTACTACACTGCGAACCCTGCTCCTGCGCGCAGCAGCAGGTCTGCCACCACATCTGCACGCGCTGGGTTTCCCAGTACGATTGCCAGTGGTGAGCGGTGATGTAAAAGCGGGTGCTTACGCAGGATAAAGCGCTTTGCTGCGTCTTTGTCTCCGCCGTAAAGGACGCACGCGTTTTCCAGAATAAGTTCAATCGCCTCAAGACGGCCTACGATCGCAGGTCTATGTTGCGTGCCAGCTTTGTATTGGCTTTCAAAACTGGCATCAGACACGATCGCAGCTATGGCTTTGCAAAGGGCTTCGTCGGACAAAATGTCCATTTGTCTGGTCTCAGATATCATATCAGGACCTTGGTTTTCATCGTTAGTCATTTGCTTCCTCCCATTAGGTTTGGACCTGTCACGCATCAGCACGCTGACTTTTCCAGACGCTTTTTTCGCGCAGGTAAGAGGCGCGCAGATCAATCACTTCATCCAGATAACCGATGGAGACATTACGGATTTCAACCCCATGAACCTTCGCGCAAATCCTGCGGTGGGAATGGGCAAAGAACCACACATCGGGGCGGTGCTGTTCGATCATGCTATCCAGGTCTGAGTGAAAGGCGGCCGAGAGTGTGTCGATCTCTCCGGCAGCGGCCGGATGCGGGCCGTGATGCGTGACGATCATCGTTTTTCCGTCCTTGCCCTTGGGGTGGGGACTGGCCAGGCTATCATCCAGCCAGGCGCGATGATCCTGATGCACACGCAGCGTTTCTCTCGGTTTTAAGCGGCGTTGCTGCCGCATGATCGGGATATCTTCCACGGGCGTATTGCGATCTTTCGGGGCGCCAATATGGTCATAGTCCGCCATGCCTCGGTCGGCTTCACGCATCGCAATGGAAGCCTCGCCGGAGAGGTTGAAATCGGTCCACAATGTGCAGCACAAAACCCGTGTATCGCCATGCAAGAGGGCCTGTTTTTGGACAAAATGCGCGCCGGCGTTCTCGGCTGCCTGCCTCAGAGCAGGATCGTCGCTCAGAAGCCCACCGTAATAATCGTGGTTTCCCGGCAGCGCATAGATCCGTTCCGGTTGGGTAAATTTGGACAGATACCGGAACACCCGCGTCCAGTTCTTAGCCGGCCCGTTTGTCAGATCACCGGCAAGGATCAGGGCATCCGCGTTCCAGATGATATCCTGCAGCGCACACATATTGATCGGGCACAGAGCGAAGCGGCGGAAGCTGTCATAATGCAGGTCGCCAAGGACCACGATTTCACCGCTATGGTACGGAATTGTAAGGTAATTCATGATGTGACCTCAGTTCAATGGTGGACGGTTGGTAAGGGTCTGAGCGCGGTCCAGCATGCGACTGACAGAGCGCAGGCTCAGGTCCGCGTCATTGATCAACCCACGATCAAAGATATCCATCAGCGCCCCCAGCGCAGGCTCTGGCAGGTTACGGCGCTTCCCTTCGATCTCAGCAAACACGCGCAGCTGATCCGAGGTCAGGCCCGGCAGATTCAGCACAACACATCGGCTTTGCAGCGGCGCTGGCAAGCCATTTCGACTGTTCGCTGTCATCACCCAATTCGCCCAGGACATGTCAAACCTGATCTGGAAATACGG
>NZ_JWIF01000002.1 GCF_000812685.1 Halocynthiibacter namhaensis | reverse complement strand
CCGCCAAACCTAGTAAGAAGCCAATTAGATCCTCTCAAAACGATATCAAACAAAAAAAACCCGCGTCGTAGAAATACGATCGCGGGTCTTTTTGTGCACCCCTGAAGTATCTCCAGAACTGTAAAGTAAGCGGTAAACTGGATGCCGTGCGCTGACCCCACATAGCATGTTAGTTTCTTCTGTGAGATTTTGCTTCCTGATAGATTTGAAGGGAGTTTCTACATGGAAGCTATGAAGTAAGCGTTGCAAGTGACCCCCGATTTTGGATCTGACACTATAAATACCCGCATGACATACTGCCTCAAACAAAAAGGGTGACAGTAATGAGCAAGTTTCCACATTCATTCGAAGTCTACGGCTTCACTATAGAAGTCCACGCAGGCGGCCGCCGAGTTTGGCCTCCCAGTTTCAAACGGTTTATCACAAATAGCCTCGATGACGGTTCACTCCAAGTCGACGATGTCATGAAACGATGCAATGTCTCACAATCACTCGTCTATAAATGGCGGGCCGACCTCAAACGTGCAGCCGGATAGATCCGTTTTCTGGTTCAATCACGCGCAAGTCACGCGGGAGGTTGTCGGGTATTTCTACAGCTTGTCGTCCCCGCATGCCACGCGCTTTGGTTTCCTGTTTCTTTGTATCGTCAGGGTTCTTTGGTGCGCTGGAAGGGGCAGAGCATTGGAGATCTTCAGGAGCTGGCTTGTCGTTTTTTGACTGGCTGTCAGTTTTCTCACTCGACGGTCCAAAATTCATATCGGCAAGCTTATTCACCTGAGCACGAAGCAATCGGTTATCTGTCTTCAATACCTTAATTTCCGCACTTCGGGTCGAAATTAGCGCATCCTTCTCCACGCACTGATTGTCGTGATTTAGATCACGTGTCAGATCAAACTCTGCAATAGCAGTTTGTATCCGCGCAGAACGGCGGCATACGCCAATGGACCCTAATAGCCGCGAGAAAGTCGGCTGCTATAACTGTTTGGGGTCAAATTGTCTGATCATATGCACCGACGGTGGGTTCGGTACGGATAACCGCATCAATGTCGGTGAAAATGGAACGCATTTCTGTTTCGCTTTCAGGGCTTTCACAGACGACAACAAGATTTGGTGTATTCGACGATGCCCTGACCAAGCCCCAAGCGCCATTGTCGAGAATGACCCGCGCGCCATTTACCGTGACGACCTCAGAAATTTTGCGACCAGCAATGGTTTTACCAGTTTGATGAAGGTCAACCAAACGCGCAACGATGCGGTCTAGAACGTCGTATTTTTCAGTATCGGCACACCACGGCGACATGGTTGGTGTAGCCCATGTTTTAGGCAAGGCGCGATTCAGATCAGCCATAGATTGATCTGGGTTGCGATCTAAAAGTTTACACATTTCAACGGCGACCCTAAGACCACAGTCGTACCCGCGTCCCAAAGGTTCGGCGAGGAAATAGTGACCTGATTTCTCAAACCCTGCCAATGCGCCTAGGTCACGCACACGCCGTTTCATGTGGCTGTGCCCAGTTTTCCAGTAGTCTGCTTTTACGCCATTGGCTTTTAGCACCGGGTCGGACGCGTACAGGCCAGTTGACTTCACGTCGGCCACAAATGTGGCACCGGGGTATAATTTGGATAAGTCTCGTGCCATAATAACACCGACTTTATCGGCGAAAATTTCCTTGCCTTCGTTGTCAACTACACCACAGCGGTCACCGTCCCCGTCAAACCCCAAGGCAAGGTCAGCTCCTGATGTTTTGACCGATTTTGCCATATCGTGCAGCATTTCCATCGCTTCAGGGTTTGGGTTGTAATGCGGGAAATCATAGTCCAGTTCGTTGTGTGAGGCCACGACTTCGACCCCAAGGCGTTCAAACAACTCGGGGGCAAAAGCTGAGGCCGTACCATTGCCCGTTGCGCAGACAATTTTGAGTTTACGCGTCATCTTGAAGTCCCCAACGAGATCGTCAAGATAAGCCTCACGTACACCATCAACAAATTCATATGAGCCGCCAGTGTGAGGGGCACCTTCCCCATTTAGTACGATATCTCGCAGTTCATTCATTTCATCTGGACCATGGGTAAGTGGGCGCTCAAAGCCCATTTTAACACCAGTCCAACCGTTGGGGTTGTGGCTTGCCGTGACCATCGCGACGGCAGGCACGTCGAGGTGAAATTGCGCGAAATACGCCATTGGGGACAGAGCCGGCCCGATATCCTTTACTGCGATCCCGGCTTGTATCAAGCCGAGCATTAGCGCGTTTTTGATGGTCAGTGAATAGGATCGGTAGTCATTCCCAACTGCGATTTCCGGCTTTAGACCGCGCTGACGCATTTGTGTTCCCAACCCAAGACCCAATGCTGTGATACCAGGGAGATTGATGTCTTCTGGATATTTCCATCTGGCATCGTATTCACGAAATCCAGTCGGAGTAATCATGGCGTCACGCAGGAAATTCCATGTATTTTGGTCCACGGAAGTTTTTGGAACGATCTTGATGGGAGCAGTCATATCTAACAGCCTTTGATAATCTGAACATGCCGTGAGCGGCAGGAATATTTATGAGGAAACCTGTTCACGCACGACGGATAAAGTGAGGGAAAGCATTAGATAGATCCCAGACATGATCAAAAAAGCGAGCAGTGTATTTTCAAACGCGCGGGGGTAGGTCGGTTCGTCAGGCGCAATTGGGGGCACGCCGATTGCCAAGAACCGGGTCTGGATGCCTGCATTTACCCTCGCACTTTCGAGAGCTTGAAGCGAGGTTTGCAACATTAACCCGCGTGTTTTGAGTTCGGCTTCGGCAATTGCAAGTTCAGATGCAGTCCGCGCGAGTGATTGCCCGCTGCTGTTCTGTTGAGTCATCAGGGAACGAGTTGACGCAATGATACGCTCAAGTGTTTCTATACGGTTTTCCAGAGGCCTTACACGGGCGGAATTCGGGTTTTCGTTGGACTGTAGCTCTGCCAAACTTAATTGCTCGACAGTCAATTGACTTTCCAATTGTGCGATTTTGGCTGAGAGTAGCGAAACTTCAAGGTCTGTAGAAAGAACATTATAATGCTCTTGCAGGTCAATTACCTTCCGCTGCGCACTGCGCATGGCCACTTCGGCATCTTCGTAGCTTTCGCGGGCGCCTGCCATCTGGTCTTCACGCAGGCGTTGCGATAGATTATCTACAACTTCTTCTGCATATTTGATTAGGGCTTCTGAGAATACAATTCCAACCTCTGGCTGGACTGTGTCAACTTCTAGCTTCAGAATACCTACGGTTGGGTCATATGAAATAATCACATACTGTGAATATTTGCCAAATGCAGCTTCATTGCTAGTGTCACTTTCCAGTCGCGTCAGAGGGTCGATGTCCTCTTGGCTGAAGTGGTTGATAAAACCCTCCTCGGCGTCCAGTCGCTGAAAGGCAGCGCGAGATTGCAGATAACTTTGAACGGTAAGGCTGTCCTGGCTTGCTTCAAGCGGGGACCCTGACAATAGGCCGCTGAGTCCTGAACCAGCCGATGGAGCTTCAGAGCTTTGAATTACAAATTCGCTGTGTGTTGCGTAGAGAGGGGTCGCTATATTGTAATAGTAATGTCCGGCAACGATAGTTGGCAAAAGAACAAAGGCGGCCAAGCGTAGTGCAAGCATGACGATCTGGCGGCGGCGGCGGCGGGCAATATCTTGTTGCATTTGACGGATCGCAGAGGCGCGATCGGCTTCCGCATTAAGCAGGGGGCCTGGGACTCCGCGCTTGTCAGGTGTAATGGCTTGGGGAAGTTGGGTCGTGGTGGGCTGAGCGCCCCTTTTCCCTGGAACAACGGCTTCCATCAAATTCTTCCGCTTGAATGGGTCGATGCCTTGTTTGCGGAGTTGCCTGATCGCGTCATAGTCCGAAGAAGCAGTGATGTTGTGGCGAATGGCCATCCGGCGTGCCATCCGCAACTCGCGCCCTGTTAAGCCCTCTTTGCGTATTTCGGAAAGCTCAGTCTCTTTCTGGCTCTCTGGTTCTGACGCAGATGAAGTGGATTGCTTTACTTTCGCCGGTGTCTCAGATGGTTGAGCGGGAGGTTTTGATGGTGTCGGCGCAGCTTTACCCGATACATCAATGCCAAATACACGCCCACCACCCGCTTTGGGGGTCGCTATTATGCCTCGTTTCTCACCAGAAGAGGAGCTGTCGTTGGAAGCAGGGGGCGTCTGAGCCACATGCGGTGTTTCAATCGCCGTTGGTTCGTCGACATGAGAGGGAAGCGGCCGTGCGCTTTTTCCGCTTGGATCTGTAGCTACGACAAGCCCTTGTTGTGGGAGATCCCCTAAGAGAGAGCCACCCCGACGGATGCGGTATTTCTTAATTTTTGGCCTAGTACTCATAAAGTCTCTTTGCTTCTTCGAGCGTGTCGAACATGTAAAAATTGCCGTCTTTTAACACAGCGGCACAGGAGCAGTATTTTTCTATAATATTGGGATCGTGGGATACGATCACTAAAGTTGCAGAGCCGAGGCGCTCTTGCAAAAGGTTTCCTGCCTTCTCATTAAATTCCACGTCCGTAGTAGCCGGCATTCCTTCGTCGATCAAATACATGTCGAAGTCAAGGGCAAGCAGCAAGGCGAAGGAAAGCCGCGAATTCATCCCTGAGCTATAGGTCCCAACAGGCATGTCGAAGTACTCTTTTAAGCCACAAACCCAGCGGCAAAAAGCTTCAACATAATCGGGGTCAAGGCCGTATATCCGAGCGATATAGCGACAGTTTTCCTTGGCGGATAAGTTGCCTGCAACGCCCCCCATAAAGCCTAAGGGAAAGGAAATTTTGGCCCCCCTGCGTATTTTCCCTTCGTCGGGCTTCTCGAGCCCGGCCATCATATTGATAAGCGTCGTCTTGCCAGTGCCATTGGGGGCAAGGACGCCCATCGAACGTCCGGCTTCCACACGGAATGACGCCTTGTCAAGAATGACCTTGCGCTGGGTTCCAGTCCAGAAAGACTTACTGACATTTTCGAACTCTAGCATTCACACTCCGGGTGACTGGCCACAAGATACGCGTTGAAGAAGAGATAACATAACTTCGTTAACGAGCGCTATATTCCACTATATTACTCATATTATGTGTTGCTACATGGTGAAATTTCAACTGTTTCGCTCATATATCGTGGAAATATGTGGCCAAAAAATGTTGATGGCCCCGGAAAACGATCCGAGGCCACGTCACTCACTTTGTTATTTAGAGTTCTTGTTTCTCTACTCTGCACAATTTCCCTGCAATAATCGAGACACCAGCAGCGGCGAAACTGAACAGGGCGCCCATTTTGGCCGCAGCTTGAACCGAGGTGTCGCCAAGCATCGCAGAGCTGTCAAAGGCAACCGCAGCGATAAACAGGGACACGGTAAATCCGATCGCCGCCACACAGCCGATCACAAACAGATCGATCGTGCGCATACCTTGGGGAAGGCCAAGTTTTAGAATATGCGCACCGAACCAACCAAACAGTAGAATACCGAAAGGTTTGCCGATTAAGAGCCCCGCAAGAACCAACCAAGTGGGGCTTCCGATCGATGAAAACTCGACGCCCGCATTCAGCAAGCCGAAGAAAAATAGGGCAATCTCAACGGGATGCTTCAACTTATGCTCGATGTCATTGAGCAAATCGGTCAAATGCTTTTCTGCCTCAGAGAAGATACCGAAGGCGCGATCAGCATGGGGAATGGTTACAACGATTGGCAGCAAGCCCAATGCAGGGTGAATGCCCGCCTCTTGGAAACCGTACCAGCTTGCAGCACCGGCAATCAGGTAGGGCCAGAAGCCGAAATACTTACGCACCATTGTTGAATTCGGGCGCAGTTTGTTTCCGCGATCGCGACGACGTGGCAGATAGTTGAAGAAGAACCAAACAGCAGCGGAAGCGGCGATGGAAAGACCAAGCCATTCAGGCGCCAAGGCACCCGTTGGATAGAAGATGGCGAGAATGATGAGGCCGGCAGCGTCGTCCGCAATTGCCAAAAGCAACAGGAAGCGAACGGCTGGGTGACCCGCACCAAAGACCAAACGACCAACCAAATAGGCAAAGGCAATGTCAGTGGCAACTGGCACGGCCCAACCATTGGCAACGGCGTCGAATGTGGTGGATCCTAGGAAATAAGCTATCCCAAGGTAGACCGCGATGGGGCCAAGCATGCCGCCGAGCGTTGCAAACAAAGGTGTTGCCGCTTTTTTGCCACGTAGCGAACCATTCTTAAGGATCACCGCTTCCCAAACTTCTTTGGCCGCAATCGCGAAGAAGAAGGCCATAAGCACGTCGTTAACCAAGTAATGGAACGTTAGAACGCGAGACACGTCACCGATCTCTGTGATGTGGAAGTCTTCACCATATTTATAGACCCATTTGCTGGCGTCCGTACCGACCCAATCGTTGAACCAAATCGGATATTCGACCACATGGTGGTAGCTGTGTGGATCGATATTGGCCCAAACCAAAGCGATCAGTGCGCCCAAAATGAGAAGGACGGAGTAATTGATGACGAAATTCCAAACACGATACATGTGAGCCGCGATCCCTGATGTTTTTGTTTCACAGGATGTAATTGAAATTGACGTTCGGAACAAGAGAAAGCCAATGAAAGACGCATTGATTTTACAATTTTGTAAGCAATTGTTAATGAATTAACGCGCAATCCGAAGCAACAAGATATCGTGAAGATACTAGAAATGCAGGTTGCTAGGGCTAACAGATTCGCCGGAATTCATTGTGAACATGTTCTGATTGTTGGATGAGCGCGACCATTCACCATGATCAACCCCGCGCAATTTGAAACACTGATTTTCAGGGATCTGCGGGGGGCGTTTCATCGTTTGTTGCAAATAAATGTAAGAGAATTCGCCTTATTCTATGATTGTTAAATACACCGGGGCTTCGATCACTATTGCGTTCCTTCTGGCGAAAATGGCTGGGCCTATGGGGGCAGGCTTGTATAGTTGAGGCATGACCGAAACATGCTCTGACCTAATGACCGACCTGCAATCCTGCACAATCTGTGTCGACCGATTCGCGAAAACCCATAGTGCCCATACGCCACGTCCTGTTACTTGGTTTAATCCGGCAGCGCGGATTTTAATTGCGGGTCAGGCACCGGGAATGCGGGTGCATAAATCTGGCCGCCCGTTTAGTGATCCATCCGGCGACAGATTGCGTGATTGGATGGGCGTAGATGAAACGGTATTTTACGACCAAAATCGCATTGCGATTGTGCCCATGGCGTTTTGTTTTCCAGGATATAACGCTGCGGGATCTGATCTTGCGCCGCCAAAAATATGTGCGCAAACATGGCGTGACCGCGTTCTGGCGCAACTGGTAAGCATTGACCTTGTTTTATTGATCGGTGGATACGCGCAAAAACACCATTTGAAAAAGGCGGCATCAGGTGGTGTGACACGCACGGTAGAGGCGTGGCGCGACCATGCGCCTGCGATCTTTCCCTTGCCTCATCCGTCTTGGCGCAATACCGGTTGGTTGAAAAAACACCCTTGGTTTGAGACAGAACTTCTGCCAGTTCTGCGCCAAAATATTAACGATCGGCTGTGAATGCCGCACACGCCAGTGAAAATCAGTGAAAGCCAGTATGATGACCGAAACGCCCCCCGTGCCAGAAGTAGACCTGACTTCTTTGGATTTGGCCTATCATGCGATGCAATCCGCACCAGATGATGAGAAAGCCCGTCTCAGGTTTTATGCCGAATTCGCGGACACGCCTTTGACCTTGCTGCTGACCGAACCCGCAGGTGACGACAGCATTTCGCCGCAGATGTTTGAAACCGAAGAGGGATCATTCGTCTTGGCCTTCGACACGGAAGATCGGCTGGCAGATTTCGCCCGGTCCCTAGATGGGGCAGCTGCGGAATATGCACAGATCCCCGGCCGTGGCTTGGCGTCAATGCTGGTTGGTCAAGGCGTGGGGATCGCGCTTAACCCAGGCGTGGCCCCGTCGGAATTTTTATGCACGCCTGAGGCAATAGAGTGGCTGGTTGCAACTGTGTCGCAGGCCCCCATTCAGGAGGAGGCCCAACCTGGTGACATTGGTGCCCCGGGCGAGATTGCTGAGGATTTATTGGATGCCATGGGGCGCGCCATGGGACATGCGACTGGGTTTGCGTCAAGCGCGTATTTGGTCAAAGCGACCCATCGTGGTGGGCAAGAAGGCTTGATGTTAGCCCTGCTGGATGTCGCACCTGGGGCAGAAGCGGCCTTGGCTGGTGCCGTAAGCACGGCGGTACAGTTCTTAGGGGATCAAGATCTGCGCTTGGATGTCGTCTTCCCAGAAAAGGCCAGCCCGTTCGCAGCACAAGTCGCGCAATGTGGCACCGAGATCGCGATCCCTGCACCGATTGATATGACCAGCGAAGCAGCCGGTCCGACAGCTCCCGGCATGGACCCAGAGCGCCCTCCAAAGTTGCGATGACTTAAAAAACACGATCAGGCATCAATATTCTATACAACTCTGGGGCGTGGCGGGGTAGACTTGCGTAAACCGCGCCGCATCTGGGTCGTTAACCAGGCGGACACTGATTTACACGACCGTTTTGTGGGTCAAGAAAGTGGAAGAGTCATGTCACTGGAAAATGCACTGCAGACGTCGATAGAAACCATCCCGGAATGTCTGGCGGCAGGATATATCGACATGGAATCGGGCATGTTGCTGGGTGTGCAGACCACTGAAACGCAGCCGGATGACGTGTTGGAGGCATTGGCCACAGCCACGGCGGACTTGTTTCAGGGGCAAAGCATTTCTGAAATAGAGGCCAAGTTTAAAGCTGAATCTGGCCACGAAGGTGACGGACATTACTTTCAAGAAATAATCGTATTCAGCGAAAATCTGCTGCATGTGTTCATGCGCACCAAGATGTATCCTGAACATGTGATCTGCTATATTTGCCGCAAATCGGCCAACCCCGGGATGGTGTTGGCCAAATCCAAAATGAACCTCGAGCGCGTCTCCGCTGCGGTTTAATCGCGTTTAATACCCGGTTTTGCGATCAGCTAGATAAAGAAACGCCTCACCCTGTTCGCCACGACGCACGTTCTCGGCGATCACTTCTGCTGAACTGTCGATGCGGGTCTCTGCAGCCATATGCGGGGTGACGGTGACATTTGGGTGGGTCCAATAAGGATGCGTCCCTGGCAAAGGTTCCACGCGAAATACATCTAGCGTTGCATGGGCGATCTTGCCGGTGTCTAGCGCCTTCAGCAATGCATCGTCGTCAATCAATGGGCCGCGCCCTGGATTGATGATAAAGCTTGCATCGGGCATGAGGGCCAAAGTTTCCGCATTGATAATGTTTTCTGTCTGCGCAGTATTCGGCAGCAAAAGCACCAAAATCTCGGATCGTTTAAGTGCGTCGCGCAGGCCATCCGCGCCAGAGAAACAGGTGATGCCTTCGATGTCTTTTAGGCGCCGTGACCATCCTGCCACGTCGAAGCCGACTTGACGCAGCATTCGTGCGCATGCGCTGCCCAATGGGCCCAGACCAAGAACAGTCACTTGGCGATGACGTGCGAGGGGGGGCGTTTGCGGGGCCCAAACACCGTTTTGCCCCAAGATTTGCGCATCCATTCCAAGGTGGTGACGCAAAGTGTGGCCTGTCACCCAGTCTACCATGCCTTCTTCCAGGCCACGGTCAACCATGCGGCATAAGGGTTGTGTCAGTGTCGGGTTGTTGATGACGCGTTCTACACCGGCCCAAAGGCTCAGGACTGCCTTGCATCGGGTATAAGGCGTGAAATCCTGCACAACGCTATTGGGGGACCAGACCATATAATCAGTTTCCGCAGCTGAAAAATCGGCGGATTGAGAATTGGAAAGGTTGAAGTCAATGCCTGCCTTACCCAAGGCTGTGGCAAGGGCGGCCTCATATTCGGACCAATCAGATTCTTTTGCGGCGAATAGAATGTTTACGGACATGAGAGATCCTATCTTAGGTTATCTAGGGCGGTGGACATGGGCGCTTTGAACGAAACCGAAGGCAACCAAAATGACCAACATTGCGGAGCCTCCGTAGCTGACAAGTGGCAGGGGAACGCCAACAACAGGTGCGATGCCCATGACCATGGACATGTTGACAGCAAAGAACAGGAAGAAGGTCGCCGCAACGCCAATTGTCATCAATGATGCGAAACGGTCTTTGTTTTGTAAGGCTGAGGTGAGGCAAAACATCAAGACCAGGAAGTAAAGTCCCAGCAAGGTGATGCCGCCAACAAAGCCGAACTCTTCGGCTAAGGTGGTGAAGATAAAATCGGTGTGTTTCTCCGGCAGAAAGTTCAACCGACTTTGTGTGCCTTGCATATAGCCACGCCCGGTCCAGCCCCCAGATCCCAAGGCGATCTTGGATTGTGTGATATGGTAACCATCGCCCAAAGGATCGCGAGAGGGATCCAAAAATGTATCAATGCGTCGGTATTGATAGTCCTTCAGAAACTGCCATTCTGTGCCACGGGTTTTGAAAACGGCGGTGATAATCCCGATGGCAGATCCGATCACGCCAGCAAAGTACCACAGGCTGACACCCGCGGCGAACATCACAATCCCGCTGCCAGTGATCAGCAAAATGGCGGTGCCCAGGTCGGGTTGGCGCAAGACAAGCGCAACAGGAATAAGCACCAAAATAACTGGTACAAGCACCCAAACCGGGTGGGAGGTTTTTCGAATATCAAGCCAATCGTAATAGGCCGCGATCAACAAAACCAAGGTGATTTTCATCAATTCAGACGGCTGTAAGCGCATGAAGCCGAGGTTGATCCAGCGTTGTGCGCCCATACCAACCTCGCCGAATAATTCGACGGCGATCAGCAATAGAAGCGAAATCAAATAGGCTACAGCGGCCATGTTGCGCCAAAACCAAACCGGGACCATGGCGACGAAAAACATTGCAACCATGCCAAGGGCAAAGCGTTTCATCTGCGGTTCGGCCCAGGGGGTGAAAGACCCGCCCGCTACGGAATAGAGCATCAAAAACCCGACCCCACAAATCGTGCTAAGCAGAACGATCACTGGCCAGTTGAGATATAGGATTTTACGCAGGCCAGTTGGGGTGTGTTGGATTTGATATTCAAGATAGCTCATGCGCGGCTGCTTTCATTGCGCAATGCATCGAAATCACGCAGCTCTAAGTCGTCTTGCATTCTTTGGGCATTTCCACGCGCCGCCGCCGGATAAGCGGCCAGAGGGGGATAGCCGCCATACATAGCGTGCAATAGGATATCACGTGCGACAGGTGCGGCCGCCTTTGAGCCGCCGCCACCATGTTCAACCACCACAGACACTGCATATTTCGGGGCATCAAAGGGCGCAAAGCCCACGAACAATGCATGATCGCGCTGTTCCCACGGAACATTGCGGTTGTTTACGCGGTTGTTAGACACCTGACTGGTCCCGGTTTTTCCGCCAAGCCGTTTGCCGTCTTCGGTGATACGAGACGCAAACGCCGTGCCGCGCCGGTTGTTCGATACGGAATACATGCCTTGTCGCACCGCGCGCAAATGGTTCTCGTTCAGCTCCAGTGAGGGGCTGTCGAGCAAAGGTACTTCGGTTGAATTTACTGATTTAACAAGGCGCGGGACAATGGCGCGCCCGGTCGCCAATCGCGCGGTCATCACGGCCAGTTGCAAGGGCGAAGCCAGAACAAACCCTTGCCCGATCGAGGCGTTTAAGCTGTCGCCGATCACCCACTCGGCACCACGACGCTCTAGCTTCCATGCTTTGTCAGGTGCCAGCCCCGATGACACGGCGGACATGGGCAGATCATAGCGTTCCCCAAGGCCAAGGCGTCGCGACATTCGGCTGATGCGTTCAATACCAACCCGCTCAGCAAGGTCGTAATAATAGACATCACAGCTGTTTCGCAGGCTGAGATTTAGGTTCATATGGCCGTGGCCAGAATGCTTCCAGCAGTGGAAACGTCGCCCGCCAACTTCAACATAACCGCCGCAACGCACAGTTTCTTCCGTGTCGATCAGGCCCGCATCAAGTGCGGCCAATGCGGTTACCATTTTGAAAGTCGATCCGGGGGGATAAGCACCTTGAACCGCTTTACCTTGCAATGGGTTCAACGGATTTCCGGTCAATTCACCATAGTCCGCAGTTGAGATGCCACGCACGAATTTATTCGGGTCGAATGTTGGAACAGATCCACAAGCCAGCAGATCACCCGTTTCGACATCAATCACCACCGCTGAGGCACTTTCACCTGCCAAGCGTGCTTGGATGAAGTTTTGCAACGGTGCGTCAATGGTAAGCTGAACATTCGCGCCGGGATTGCCTTCTCGACGGTCCAGTTCCCGAATGACGCGCCCACCGGCGTTCACTTCGTTGCGGACATTCCCTGCGGTCCCACGCAATTGCAGTTCTAGCTTATTTTCAGCACCTGATTTCCCGATTTGAAACTTGGGGATTTGTAACAGCGGATCTTTGTCGTCAATGCGTGACAGATCATAATCCGAAACGGGGCCAACATAGCCGACCACATGACACAAGTCATCTGCCGCGGGGTAATTGCGCGACAGGCCAACTTCTGGGGTGATCCCAGGCAAGGCTGGACCGTTGACAGCAATCGCGGAAACTTCTTCCCAGGTCAGGCGGTCAGCGACGGCGACGGGCACATGGGGCGCGCGGTCCATCACAGCTTTGAGGGCCTTGGCGCGCGCCGCGTCGTCCATAGGGATCAGTTTGGATAGCTTTTCAAGTGCTTCGCTGGGGTCGCCTGCATCTTCGCGCACCATGACAACACGGTAGTTCTGTTCATTGGTCGCCAAGGGGATGCCATTGCGGTCCCAAATCAAGCCACGCGCCGGGGCAATCAAACGATCCTTGATCCGGTTTTCATCCGCCAAAAGACGATATTGATCGGCTTGATCCACTTGTAAATAACGCATGCGCGCGGCCAGCCCGCCGCCAAAGGCCAGCCAGGCCGTGCCCAACAGCAGGCTGCGTCGGGTGATGCCGCGGGTGCTTTCTTCATTGTCACGTGGGGGCCGACGCATCAGATAGATCCCCCATTTTCACGATCACCAGGGAACAGATATGTGACATTCAATACGAACTGGCAAAACAGCACCGTAAAGGGATAAGCCAAAGCCGTCGCGAGAACCTGCCAAGCGGCAAGATCAAAGGGGGGCGGTGTGATCATAAGGATTTGCAAGGCAAAACGTGTTCCCAAGGCGACGGCAATAATGACAACCAAGGTGACGGCCCATTCCAAGACAAAGGGGAATTCTCGCATGAATTGACTGCGTGAACGTAAAAATTCGCAAGCGACAATCATCAAGGCGACCCCAAGTCCAGGCGGACGTTGCAGCAAAATATCCGCGAGAAAAAATAAGACTGCGATGGATAGAACTGGGATCTGGTCTGGGCGACGCACAACCCAAGCGAAGGTCAAGGCGATCAGAAGATCTGGCGCAGGAATACGGGTGGGGATCGTCTGCATTGGGATAAGTTGGGCAAAGATAATAATTGCGCAAATAGCAAGATACAGGATGCGCCAACTCCAGAGATGTAAGCTGACGGGATCAACCATTGTCGCCCTCGCCATCAAGTGGGATCGTGGTTCCTGTCTCATCCACTGCCTGCGCGTCCATTGGATGTAAGACAAGTGCTCCGGGGTCGGTTAGGGGGGCGCTTTCATGCAAGCGGATCACGCGCAGGAACTGAAGACGTTCATAATCAGCTGCCAAGAGAACACGCAGACGTCCGCTGGGGGTTTCGGTGATCTGGCCGATCAACAGACCTGCGGGGAAAACGCCGCCATCACCCGATGACACAACGCGATCGCCTGGACGCACAAGGTCGGGCTTGTCTAAAAGTTCAATTGCGGGGGCAGGGGTGTTGTCTCCCGCCAGTAAAGCGCGCTGACCAGAGGGCTGAACCGTAATCGGGATACGGCTGTTTGAATCGGTCAGCAGCAAAACCCGCGAACTTCGGCTTCCAACACCAGAGATACGACCAACCAAGCCCAAGCCATCCATGGCAGCCCAACCATCTGTGATGCCATCGCGCTCACCCACATTCAAAAGCACAGATTGATGAAATGGCGACCCACTGTCGGCCGTCACCACGCCTGTCACCCATGTCAGTTGTGGATCAAGACGGACTTTGTTCAAATCAAGCAGACGAGCATTGCGTTGATCAAGCTGTAACGCGGCTTCTTGCCAGACCCGCATTTCTTGCAGCTCATTGCGTAATTCTTGGTTTTGCTCATACAGACGTTTATAGCTTTGAAGGTTTGCGACCATTTCGGAAAAACCAGTCGCGGGCGCCATGGCCCAATCCATGTTGGGCAAAATGGCATCGGTAATCTGTGCCCGCATACGTTCCACACGAGGGCTGTCGATGCGCCAAACAAGGAAGACCGCAAGCATGACGATAACCAACATACCCACAAGGATACGCCGTACAGGACGACCATAGTTTTCAGATTGGGCGCGTTCCCTAGCCACATGTGTCTCCTGGCTTTTATCCCGAAGTGATCATTCTACGGCGGGTGTGTGGGGGCATGCCCCCACAGAAGATTAGCTGTCGTAATCGATGACGTGACGCAATTGCTTTTCGTATTCCAACGCTTTGCCTGTGCCAAGGGCAACACAGTTCAGACATTCATCTGCAACGGATACGGCAAGGCCAGTTTGCTCACGCAGGGCCAGATCCAAAGACCCAAGCAAAGCCCCGCCACCCGTCAACATGACACCGCGATCAACAATGTCTGCTGCCAAATCTGGCGGTGTTGTTTCAAGCGCTGTCATCACGGCTTCGCAGATTTGTTGTACTGGCTCTGCAAGTGCTTCAGCAACTTGGGCTTGGTTGATCTCAATTTCTTTTGGCACACCTGATAGAAGGTCACGCCCACGGATCTGCAATGCAGCCCCGCGACCATCGTCGGGCATACGCGCCGTACCGATAGATGTTTTGATACGTTCTGCCGTTGCTTCACCCACCAAAAGGTTTTGTTGACGACGCAGATAGCTGATGATGGCCTCATCCATACGGTCACCACCAACGCGCACGGAACGCGCATAAACGATGTCACCAAGAGACAGAACCGCAACTTCAGTTGTACCACCACCGATATCAACAACCATATTACCAGTTGGATCAGTGATTGGCATGCCGGCACCAATGGCGGCTGCAATCGGTTCGGCAATCAGGCCCGCGCGACGTGCGCCAGCGGATAGAACAGATTGACGGATCGCGCGTTTTTCAACGGGGGTTGCGCCATGAGGCACACAGACGATGATCTTTGGCTTGGAAAACGTGGTGCGCTTGTGAACTTTGCGGATGAAATGTTTGATCATTTCTTCGGCGGTGTCAAAGTCCGCAATCACGCCTTCGCGCATCGGGCGAATGGCCTCGATGCTGCCAGGAGTCCGACCCAACATCAGTTTCGCATCTTCACCAACGGCCAGAACCTTTTTCACGCCATCTTTAACGTGATAGGCCACAACGGAAGGCTCTGACAAAATCACGCCCTTGCCTTTGACATAGATCAGCGTGTTCGCTGTACCCAAATCAATGGCCATATCCGATGAAAACAAGCTGTTAAGTAATCCCATGTTACGTGTGATCCCTGAAATACAATTTTTACGCGCAGACTCGGCTGCTTTTGCGAAGAGTTTATGCGGCGTTGCTGGCCTATAGTAAAGAGTGTGCAGGTGTTAATGCTGGCTCAGGCGCGGGAAATCGCCCGTTTCACCCTCAATTCATAGATATGGCAGTAGAAAAGATGCACATTGAGGGCGTTGCGCAAGATCTGTCCATACCTTGGCAAGATTTATCCAGGCCAGATGTCTAGATGAGGGCAAAGACACAAAGGAACGTCACATGGCTGATATTTTTCTACGCCCTATACCGGGCTTTGCATTGGAAACCTGGGAACGGCTGATCGGAGATTGGTTTTTTGTCTTCGCGTTGGGTTTTTTGGCGTTTGAATTGATCCGCTATGCGCTTCGCGGGAAATTGTCCAAAACCATGGCTGGGGATACGGTGACCAACTATATCACCTTGGCTTTATTCATCGGCGTGAACACCCTGTTGTTCGCGACATTCTATGTTGGGGTGTATTTTTACGCCGCAGAATTTGCGTTGTTTAACATCCAAACCAACATTGCCACGTTGTTGATTTGTTTGATGTTGGCGGATCTTGCCTATTATTGGGAACACCGCATTCTGCATCGGATCAACTTCCTGTGGGCGACACATTCAGTGCATCATTCAAGCCCGTTCTTCAACATTTCAGTCGCCTATCGCCATGGGCCGCTTGATGGGTTTTGGCCGTTGTTTTTCCATCTTCCCTTGGTGCTGTTGGGGTTTGATCCGCTGTTGGTATTGGTGGTTGAACTGCTTGTGCAGCTTTTTCAAACGATTTTACACACAGAAACCATAGGCAAGCTTTGGAAGCCTATTGAACTTATCTTCAATACGCCCAGCCATCACCGCGTACACCATGGGTCCAATCGCAAGTACCTAGATAAGAATTATGCGGGGATCTTTATCATCTGGGATCGTATGTTTGGCACCTTCGCTGAAGAGATCGAAGAAGTGAAATATGGCCTTACCCGTCCCATCGATAGCGTGAACCCATTTGTCGCGTTTTTCCACGGTTTCCAACGCCTTGGAAAAGAGGTCGCACAGGCTGACGGGTTGTATAACAAGATGGGACATCTGTTTGGACCTCCGGGCTGGCGTCCGAAAAAGAAACCAACTGCGACACCACCAACAGATGCGGGAGAATAACAATGCCATCTAATGCGAAACGCCTGTCTGCAGCTGCAGCCACGATCATATTAACCTTGGGTGGGGCGTCTCTTGCGTCGACCCTGACCTATGAGATTGAAGCAGTCGAAGCCTCTACAACGGGTACTGAGAACAGTGTTGGGTATCAAATCAACATCCATGACGTGCGTTCAGATCAGGGCAATCTGCTGATCATGGCATTTGACAGCGAAGATGCATTTGACGCGCTCGATTATACGCGTGCAGCGGGTTACCTTGAGATCTCAGCCGCCGCCACGCCATTGCGGGTTGATTTCCCGGGTTTGACCACGGGGTATACGGCGTTTTTTGTCATTCATGATGAAAACGAGGACTATGATTTGAATTATGATGGGGACACGCCATCCGAAGGCTACGCCGTATCAGGTATCAACGACCCCAATGGGGTCCCCGCGTTTTATTCTTCGGCAGTGCCGCCACAGGTTCACAACCTGAACTTGCGATATTGGCAGGACTAAGTCCGGCAACGCAGGCCTTGAGCGAACCAATGCAAATGACAAAGGCGCCACTCGTGAATGGGTGGCGCTTTTGTTTGTTTATAGTCTAACGATACTTAGACGGTGTCAGTCATGGTGATGGTCTTAACATCTTCACCAGGAGCACTGGTTTCGCGACGTGTCACCAAACGGTTCAGCGCATTCACATAGGCCTTGGCCGAGGCCACAACCGTATCCGTATCTGCGGATTGACCCGTGGCGATGCGGCCATCTTCTTCCAGACGAACAGAAACCGTGGCTTGGGCGTCGGTGCCTTCAGTGACGGCATGAACTTGGTATAATTGCAGGTTCACATCATGTGGGAACAGTGCTTTGACCGCGTTAAACACCGCATCAACTGGCCCGTCACCCGTGGCCGTTACCTGTTGATCCTGCCCGTCAATTGTCAGGGTCAGATCCGCAGATTGTGGCGCTTCGGTGCCACAAATTACACGCAGAAATTTCACCTGGATATGTTCGTGTACGGCTTCAGATGCTGAATCGCGCATCAGGGCCAGAACATCATCGTCGTGCACTTCTTTCTTGCGGTCCGCCAATGCTTTGAAACGCACAAACACGTCTTTCAGCTGGTTGTCGGCAACCTCAAAGCCAAGTTCCGCCAGTTTCGCACGCAGGGCCGCGCGACCAGAATGTTTGCCCAAGGGCAGGGATGTGCCAGACAGGCCCACATCTTCGGGGCGCATAATTTCAAAGGTTTCTGCGTTCTTCAACATGCCATCTTGGTGGATGCCACTTTCATGCGCAAAGGCATTCTTACCAACGATGGCTTTGTTATATTGAACCGGAAATCCTGACACAGTCGCCACGCGGCGCGAGATTTGCATCAAGCGACGTGAATCCACACCTGACGTGAAAGGCATGATGTCATTTCGTACTTTCAACGCCATGACGATTTCTTCCAGCGCGGTATTGCCCGCCCGTTCGCCCAGTCCGTTGATGGTACATTCGACTTGACGCGCGCCGGCTTCCACCGCGGCCAAGGAATTTGCCGTCGCCATGCCAAGATCGTTGTGACAATGGGTGGCAAAGATAATGTCGTCGGCACCTGGCACACGTTCCAGCAACATGCGGATCAGCTCTGCACTTTCACGAGGGGCGGTGTATCCGACGGTGTCAGGCACGTTGATCGTGGTCGCGCCGGCTTTGATTGCGATCTCGATGGTGCGGCACAGATAGTCATCTTCCGTGCGGGTCGCATCCATCGGGGACCATTGCACATTGTCGCAAAGATTGCGGGCATGCGTTACGGTTTCATGGATCTTATCCGCCATCTCATCCATCGTCAGATTGGGGATAGCGCGGTGCAGGGGGGATGTGCCGATGAACGTGTGGATGCGGGGTTGGGCTGCGTGTTTCACGGCCTCAAAACAACGATCGATGTCCTTAAAGCTGGCACGCGCCAGACCACAAATTACTGAATTTTTGGAATTGCGGGCAATTTCGCTGACGGCGTTAAAGTCGCCTTCGGACGCAATGGGGAAACCAGCTTCGATGATATCAACGCCCATGTCGTCCAGCATCCCGGCGATTTCAAGCTTTTCATCGTGGGTCATGGTTGCGCCAGGGCTTTGTTCACCGTCGCGCAGGGTCGTGTCAAAAATCAATACGTGATCTTGGGTGGATGTATCAGACATGGTTGGGTCTCTCAGGTCGGGCCGCAGGTTATTTTTGAATATACGGGAGAATCAGTTTCTTCTGTGAAGTTCAGCGCTGTGTACCCTCTGAGCGATCGCGCCGAAAGGCACGCTCAGAGGCGACTAAGGAGAAGAAGAGCAGATAGCGCACGTGCAGACCGCGCAGAGGCGCGGGGCAGGGTGTCAGTATGTGCTTTGGTCAACATGATGTGGATCATAGCCGCAGATTTGGATTTGAAAAGAGGGTTTCAGACAAAAAAACAGATTTCACTGATTTGTCAGTTTCCAGTTCCCGCATCTGCACCCGTTTCAGTTTCCGTCTCTGTGCCCGTCTCTGTGCGGGTCTCCGCAGGGGCGTCTTGTGTTATCGCGGCTTCAGTCTGACCCGTCACAGGCAGCACATCATTTTCCCAAACGCCCCCCGCCACGCCGCCACTGGCATATAGCAAAACCCCTCGGCCATGGCGTTTGTTTGCTACAAATGCCCCGTCATAAACATCGCCATTGGCATGGGTCAGTGTTCCTTGACCCTCGATCTTACCGGCAAGCCACTGCCCATCGTAATGATACCCATCTGGCACATTCAACTCGCCATGACCCTCAGGTAAATCATTGACATGTTCACCCGTATAGACGGTTCCATTGGCAAATGTCGTGACACCAAGGCCCGTGCGATGCCCCGCAATCCAACTGCCTTCATAAGCGAATTGACCGGGGACATTGATCTTGCCTTGCCCATGGGGGCGGCCGTCGCGAAACCCACCGACATAGGTAACGTCATTGCTGTAAGTCGCAGTGCCTTCACCATCGATAAGCCCGTTTTTCCAAGCCCCTTCATAATGCCCGCCACCGGGGTATTCGATACGTCCGGTGCCATGGGCGACACCTGCAGTAAGATCACCACGATAGATTGATCCGTCGGGATATGTCACCACGCCCGCCCCCATGATCTGGCCTTCAGACCATAGGCCTGCATAGCTATAACCATCATTCAAGGTCAGGGTGCCTTGGCCGTGACGTTCATCGTTTGCATAGGCACCGACATAGGTTTCACCGCTGGATGTGGTCATGACAGCTTCGCCGCTGCGCCGCCCCTTGTCGAAAGCCCCAACAAAGACGTCACCGTTCTGATAGGTTAGGCGCCCCGCACCCTGCATTTGGCCGTCTTCCCAATTGCCGCTATAATGCAAGCCATCACTGGTTGTGAATTCGCCCGCGCCATGGCGTTTGTTGTGGGTCAATTCGCCTTCATAACGCGCACCACTGGGGTAGGTCACTTTGCCTTCACCTTCACGGCGTCCCTCGACCCATTCGCCTTGATATGTAAACCCATTGGGGTTGCGCAATGTGCCCAGGCCGTGGTGTTCGGATCGTTGAAATCCACCTTCATAGACAATCCCATTGGCATAGATCGCGATGCCGTTGCCTGTGAATTCCCCCTGGTGCCAATCACCTTCATATGAACTTCCGTCGGGCAGGGTGAGTTTGCCGAACCCATCGGGCAGACCTGCGGTGAATTCCCCGGCATAGACTGCGCCATCAACATAGGTCATTTTGCCTTGACCCGCGATGGTGCCTTCATTCCATTGTCCGGTGTATTCAAAGCCAGACGGCAGGGAATAGCGACCTTGCCCATGGCGTTTGCCTGCGCGCTGCGTTCCCTCATATGTGCCGCCATAATCGTCTTCGCTGCGAATGGTTTCTAACGCCGTGATTTCCACCTGTTCGGTGGTGGTTTCTGGGGTGTCTTGGTCGAAACCAGGGGTGCCCCAATGTGAAACGCTAATTACGATCGCGGGTACAATCACAGGCAAAATGCGCAAACGAAAGTAAAAACGGTGCGTGTTGGGCATGTGGAGCTCCGGCGTAAGGTCGATTGGGGCGCAAATATCGCGCGCTTTGGCAACAGGTTAGCCTCGGGGGGGCGGGCTTACAACAACATAGGGCGGAATTTCAGCTTTTGTGACACCTCGGTTTTCAGCCTTGGCAATGGGGTGGTTTCTATCGCTGAAATCTCTGATATGAAGCGCATAGATCCCCGCGAATATACGGAGCAAAACATGGCAGATCGTTTCAAGCTTACGCTGGCACAACTTAACCCAACAGTTGGCGCGATTGACGCAAACGCGGATAAAGCGCGTTTGGCGTTTGCTGAAGGCAAAGCGGCTGGCGCAGATATGGTCGCCCTGCCTGAGATGTTCATTTCCGGGTACAACGCCCAAGATCTGGTCATGAAGCCTGCGTTTCAAGCCGCGTGTATGGCGGCGGTTGAACAGCTTGCTGTGAACTGTGCTGATGGCCCTGCGCTGGGCATTGGCGGGCCATATGTGGAAGACGGCAAGCTGTTCAACGCATATTTCATACTGAAAGCTGGCAGCGTCGTTTCCCGTGTTTTAAAGCACCACCTGCCCAACGAGACTGTATTTGACGAAGTCCGGATCTACGACAGTGGCCCGCTTGGCGGTCCGTATTCCGTGGGCAACACCCGGATCGGTACGCCGATCTGTGAAGATGCGTGGCACGAAGATGTGGCTGAAACATTGGCGGAAACTGGCGCTGAATTTCTATTGGTTCCAAATGGTTCACCCTATTTTCGCAATAAGATGGACGTGCGTTTCTCCCATATGATGGCGCGTGTCACGGAAACTGATTTGCCGTTAATCTATCTTAACATGGTGGGCGGCCAGGATGATCAGGTCTTTGATGGTGGCTCGTTCGTGCTGAACCCAGGCGGCGAAGTCGCTTTGCAGATGCCTGTTTTTGACGAAGCCATCGCACATCTTGATCTGGAACGCACCGATGATGGTTGGCGTGCCGTGAAATCTGACCTTGCGACGTTACCCGATGAATGGGAACAGGATTACCGCTGCATGGTTGAAAGTCTGCGTGATTACATGGGCAAGACCGGCTTTAAGAAAGTGCTTCTGGGGCTATCTGGCGGGATTGATTCCGCCATTGTCGCCACCATCGCTGCAGATGCGCTGGGCCCGGAAAACGTGCGTTGCGTGATGTTGCCGTCTGAATACACCTCGCAAAGTTCGCTTGATGACGCCAAAGACATCGCCACCCGTCTGGGCTGCCACTATGATTTCGTGCCGATTGCGGAAGGTCGTGGTGCGATCACCAATACCCTTGCCCCGCTGTTTGCAGGACTTGATGAAGACGTGACCGAGGAAAATATTCAGTCTCGCCTGCGTGGCCTGCTTCTGATGGCCATGAGCAATAAGTTCGGTGAGATGCTGTTGACCACCGGTAATAAATCCGAAGTCGCCGTTGGTTATGCTACGATTTATGGCGATATGTCAGGCGGTTACAACCCGCTGAAAGACATGTACAAAGTGCGCGTCTTTGAAACCTGCCGCTGGCGCAACGCCAATCACCGCCCCTGGATGGCGGCCCCGGCGGGTGAGGTCATCCCGGTGTCGATCATCGACAAGCCGCCGTCAGCTGAATTGCGTGATGATCAGAAAGACAGCGATTCACTGCCCCCCTATGAGGTGCTGGATGCAATCCTTGAAGGGCTTGTGGATGATGAGAAATCCGTGGCTGATTTGGTTGCCGAAGGCCATGACCGGGCAACCGTGAAACGGATCGAACATCTGATCTATATTTCGGAATACAAACGCTTCCAGTCCGCGCCAGGCACCCGTCTGACCCAAAGCGCCTTCTGGCTTGATCGTCGGTATCCGATTGTCAGCCGTTGGCGCGATAACGCCTGATTATTCAGCGATTTCAGGACTGTCCCCAATCAGATATCGCGCGCCCACTCCATTGTGGCGTGCGGTATCTAATGGATTGTAAAGTTGACATTTTTTCAGGCTGAGACAGCCACAACCAATACAACCATCCAGCTTATCGCGCAGGCCCTCTAGGGTTTTGATCCGTGCATCAAGATCAGCGCGGAAGTGACGGCTGATCTTGGTCCAATCAGCTTTGGTGGGGGTGCGTTCCTCGGGCAGGCGGGACAGTTGCGCAGCAATCTCTTTCAGTGAAAAATCAAACTGTTGCGCGATCTGCACAAAACTAAGCCGCCGAATATCTGCACGACGAAACCTGCGTTGACCACCGGCGTTTCGTTCAGAAAACACTAGCCCCTGTTCCTCGTAATAGCGGATGGCAGATACGGCCAGGCCCGTGCGTTTTGCCAGTTGCCCGATGGAAAGAAAGTCGCGGTGATGCATGATCTGACCTTTTAAATTTTTCGCTTGATCTCAAGTTAACTTGAGCAATTACAAGCTAAAAATCAAATGAAATCAAGGATGGAAAATTCAATGTCAGAAGCAATACTGGAACACGTCAACATCACTGTTAAAGATCCCGAGGCCACAGCCGCGATGCTCCACAATCTGTTTGGCTGGCATATTCGCTGGCGGGGTGATGCGAAATATCAGGGCACGACGCTGCATGTGGGCGGAGCGGACAGTTACATCGCGGTCTATAGTTCCGGCGGCAATGATCCTGTAAATTTCGACCGCTATAAAACCCCGGGCTCCATGAACCATATCGGGGTTGTAGTGGATGATCTGGATATGGTCGAAACAAAGGTCAAAGCCATGGGGTTTACCCCGCATAACCACGGTGATTATGAGCCCGGCAAGCGGTTCTATTTCGATGATGCAGATGGGGTCGAGATCGAAGTGATCAGCTACGCCTAAACTGAAAAAACCGGTGCAAAATTGGGACGATTGGGCGTTGAAACTGGACATTTGGGCGCGGGTGTGAGAGACCACGCGCGACCTGATATTCTGTCAGGGATCAGAGGAAACGTATCAGATGACAACCACCCGTTTTGCACCGTCGCCCACCGGCTATATTCATATCGGCAACCTGCGCACCGCACTTATGAATTACCTGATTGCACGACAGAACGGCGGCGAGTTTATTCTGCGCCTCGATGACACGGACCCTGAGCGTTCCAAAGAAGAATATGTTGATGGCATCAAAGAAGACCTGACCTGGCTTGGTCTGACTTGGGATCGCGTTGAACGCCAATCAGATCGCTTGGATCGTTACAATGAGGCGATGGATCAACTGCGTGCCTCTGGCCGTTTGTATGAATGCTTTGAGACCCCGGTTGAACTGGACCTGAAGCGTAAGAAACAGCTGAACATGGGCAAGCCGCCTGTGTATGACCGCGCGGGTTTGAACCTGACGGGTGCGGAAAAAGACGCGCTGCGGGCGGAACGTGGCAATGGGCATTGGCGCTTTAAGCTCGACCTTGAACGGATCGAATGGAAAGACGGCGTGCTGGGCGATATTTCGATTGATGCCGCTTCGGTGTCTGACCCGGTTTTGATCCGTGCGGACGGGCAATTCCTGTATACGCCGGCCTCTGTTTGCGATGATATTGACTTTGGCGTGACCCATGTTGTGCGTGGTTCTGACCACGTGACCAACACGGCGACCCAAATCCAAATCATCAAAGCGCTGGGCGGTGCGGTGCCAGAATTTGCACACCATTCCTTGCTGACGGATGCGGATGGCGGGGCCTTGTCCAAACGTCTTGGCACATTGTCTTTGCGTGATCTGCGCGCGGCAGGGATTGAGCCAATGGCGATGCTGTCACAGCTTGCGCGCCTGGGCTCTGCTGACCCGGTTGAGCTGCGGTCCCAGATGCAAGAATTAGTGGATGGTTTCGATATTTCGAAGTTCGGATCTGCGCCTACCAAGTTTGACGTGGAAGACCTGAAACCACTGACCGCAAAGGTGAACCACGGGCGTGATTTCGCAGAAGTTTCTGACAAGATCGCTGAAATTGGTGTTCCAGCTGACAAGGCCGAGGCGTTTTGGACCTTGATGCGCGAAAACATCACGGTGCTGGCTGATCTTGAGGCCTGGTGGGTTTTGTTGCGCGATGGTGCCGATCCGGTGATTGAAGATGAAGATAAAGATTTCGTCGCAGAGGCCTTGGCGATGATGCCTGCTATGCCCTTTGACGAGACATCCTGGGGCATTTGGACCAAAGCCGTGAAAGAGGCGACTGGTCGCAAAGGACGTGGGTTGTTTATGCCGTTGCGCAAAGCGTTGACCGGCCAAGCACATGGGCCTGACATGGGGCAATTGCTGCCGCTGATGCAGGTGATCCGCGCGAAAAATGACTGAATTTGCGCTGCATGATGCGATTGGTGTTTGCGGCACATTGATGGTTGGGCTGGCGTATCTGGCGACACAGATGCGCTGGCTGAACTCGGATGATTTGGCGTTCCCACTGGTGAACCTGGGCGGGTCTGTGTTGATCAGCTATTCGCTGTATCACAACTTCAACCTGGCTTCCGCCTTGATGGAAGGGTTCTGGATCGCGATCAGCGTGCTGGGCATTTGGCAATACATGCGGACACGGCGTTAGTTTCCCATGTGAAAATACACAAATAGAGATATCCTGCGTGCTCTCTGTGCATTTACGCAGGTTTTCTTTTTGGGGCTGCATGCTCACAATACCGTGATCAGCGACAGGAGCCGCCATGACCACCGATACCGCATCTGATAATGCTCAGGCCAAGTTTTTGACGGGCAGCCTTTTCCGGCACGTCACCACCATGTCGCTGACCGCTTCCATCGGGTTGATGGCGATTTTTCTGGTCGATTTCGCGGATATGGTTTTCATTTCCATGCTGGGCAAGGCTGAGCTGGCCGCGGCGGTGGGATATGCGGGGGCGATCCTGTTTTTCACCTCATCCTTCGGGATCGGCATGTCGATTGCGGCGGGGGCGTTGGTCGCGCGTGCTTTGGGCGCGGGGGACCATCAAATGGCCAGCCGCCGCGCGGCCAGCGCAATGCTATATGGGGTCGGCGTCGGGGCATTGTTCGCGCTTGCGATCTGGATGAACCTGCATTTTCTGGTTGGTTTGATGGGGGCCACGGGCGAGACCCAAGATCTGGCGGTCAGTTATATGCAAATCATTGTTCCCGCTTTGCCTTTGCTGATCATCGGCATGGTCGGTGGTGCGATTTTGCGGGCCCATGGGGCGGCAAAACGGGCAATGTTTGCAACCATCTTGGCAGGTGTCGTGAATGCCGTTTTAGACCCAATCCTGATCTTTGGTTTGAACCTTGACCTGACGGGGGCGGCCCTTGCATCGGTTGCGTCACGTTTTGCGATTGCGGCGGCGTCTTTATATCCTATTTTCAAATATCACGGCGGCTTGAATAAACCCACATCTGAGGAATTCCGCGAAGACTTTCCGGTCATCTTAACCATCGCGATTCCAGCGATTCTGACCCAGTTTGCAACGCCCCTGGGCCAAGCGTTTGTCACGCGTTCCATGGCGGCCTACGGCGAGGCGGCGGTCGCTGGGATGGCGATTGTTGGTCGCTTAACGCCGGTTGCCTTCGCCGCTGTTTTCGCGTTGTCCGGTGCGATTGGACCGATCATTGGGCAGAATGCAGGGGCTGGAAAGCAGGATCGTGTGCAACAAGCGTTTATTGAAGGGTTGAAATTTTTGGTGCTTTGGATCGCTGCGATGTCGGGCCTGCTTTACCTGTTGCGTCCCCTGATTGCCGGACTGTTTGCAGCCGATGGCTTGACACTGACGCTGGTCTATTTGTTCTGTGGCCCACTGTCGTTGATGTTCTTTTTCAACGGCGTGATCTTTGTCGGCAACGCGGCGTTCAACAACCTGGGTCACCCGTTCTATTCCACATGGATCAACTGGGGCCGCCACACTTTGGGCACGATCCCCTTTGTTTGGGTTGGTGCCGCATGGTTCGGGGCACCTGGCGTGTTGATTGGACAGGCCGCCGGTGGGGTGATCTTTGGCGCGATTGCTTTTGTCTTGGCAAGACGGGTGATGGGGCAGAACATAGCCCCTGCAAAGCCCTCAGAATTTTCGCGTCAGGCGCGGCTTATGGCACTGTTTTCATTGCGCCGCTGATCACCAAAGCGGAAAGTCTGCCGGCATGACACGCGTCTGGCCCATTGCGGTCAGGCGTGAGTCGGTATCCGCTTGCAGGGCTGGATCACAAAGCTGTGCACGCGGGTAAATTGGCGCACCACGATCATCCAGAAAACTGCCGGTCCAGTTATGCGTGGTGGCAAAGAAATGGTCGGTGCCAGCCGGGCCGAAGACATCAGAATACCCTTGGACCACCACGTCGAGATAGGACAGAAGGATGGGGTTTTTCGCGCTGGCAGGCTGTTGTCCATCCGGGGCGACGGAATACACCACAGTCAGGCTGTTGGGCGGCATATCCTTCATATCATGGGATAATTCCGCACCCAGTGGGAGGCGCTGATAGGCGGCCTCACGTTGATCAAGGGCAGCCCAACCCTGATCAGGAACCTCTGCGATCAATCCGTCAATTGCGCTGGTCTCATCCGGGATCACCGACAGAAATGGCAGGGCGCGCACAGGGGTTGCGACCCAGGCCCGTTTCCACCCCTGAAGCCGGGCAGGGGCGTGATTTTGATGGTCATGCGTGCCTTTATGAACCAGCGATCCGTAGCCGAAAAAGAAGCGTTTCATAGGTGATCCAAATGCGTGGCAATCATTTCCGCAAGCGAAGACGCTGTGACGTCGCGGGCCATGTTCTCTTGCCCCTGATCCGCGTCTTTTTCGGATAAAACGGTACCACGACGACTTTCGATCAGCGCGCTGGCATAGTCTTTTGAGAACTCCGGGTGGCCCTGCACGGTTACGGCAAAACCCGGGTACCACAGGGCGGCATGCTCGCAAAACTCAGAGCTCGCAATGGTTTGGGCACCTGCGGGCAGAACTTCCACCTGATCCTGGTGATAGGCCTGCAAATTCAGACTGTTAGGTGTTTCACCCAAGGCTTCAGGCCAAGCGGATGTGTCATAGACATGCGGGCCAACACCCCAGCCTTTGCCCGATTTGCGTACTGTGCCACCAAGGGCCTGGGCAATCAATTGATGGCCGAAACAAATGCCGATCATTAGGGCCTTTTTGGCCTTCGCATCGCGGATCAGCTCTTCCAATGGGGCGATCCATGAGTGATCTTCATAAACGCCGAATTTCGATCCGGTAACGACCCAAATATCCGCCGCGCTGCCGTCGGTTGGGATGTCGCCTGACAGGATCGGGTAGAAGGTGAATTCGGTGTCGTATTTCGCAGACAGCGGCGTCAGCCAGCTTTCCACCATAGAGGGGTAGTTACCGAAATCAGGGGCAAGCTCTTCTGGGGGCAGGCCGGTTTCCAATACACCGATTTTCAGGGTTCTGGTCATGGTGGGCTCCGGTCTTATGGTCCATCCTGGAAGCTGTACCAGCGATAGAGAAGTGGTAGAATATGACGCCGATAACGCCCAAATGGGAAAGCCGCAAGGGGCTGGTCTAGGAAATCTGGCGCGGTGGTGGCATGGGGTTGATCTAGCAATTTTTCAGCGATGAGTTTGCCACAATAGCTGCCCATTGCAACGCCATTTCCGTGGTAACACATAGCGGCGTAAGCGTTGGGCAGTTCGGGCAGAGGGCCTGCGAAGGGCACGAAGTTACGCGCGCCGGCAATCAAGCCAGACCAGAAATAGGGCGTGCCGATATGGGACCAGGCCGGAAACATCGTTTCAAAATGCTGGCGTGTGGCGGCTTCTGCGGCGGCGAAAGCGTCGGGACTGGCGCTGGTTGCGCCGCGCATGCCGAACAACATGCGATTGTCGGGCAGCAGGCGGAAGTAATGCAGTAGATTGCGGGTGTCGTAACACATTTGACGCGATGTCCAACCCTGTGCGGCCAGCTCGTCTTCCGTCAGAGGGCGGGTGACGAGGATGTTGGACTGCACCGGAAGGTAGCGTTTTTTCAACTGCTTGGGTAGATTGTCCCTACTGTAACCATTGGTTGCGAAGATGACTTTTTTGGCACGCAGAATGGCCTGAGGCGTGCGCAAAACATGCAGGCCGTCTTTGTATTCCGCATTAATCACCGGGCTGTCGCCGTGGATCTTTGCACCAGATTTCGCCACAGCGTTCGCGAGGCCAGATGCATATTTCAACGGATTTAGGGCAAAGCCGACAGGGATGGTGAGTGCGCCCACAAAACCAGGTTGCTTGGCATTGACGCTGGCGCACATGCCCTGGTCAATCATGGCGTCCGCAGAATAAAGTGGGGCGTGAATGCCGTAAGTGTCTTTGATCCAAGCCTGTTCATGTTGCAGGCCAGCAAAGGCTTTCGGCGTATGGGCGAGGATGGTTTCACCGTCAGAATGGCGATCCACATCCAAGCTGTGATCCTGCAAAAACTGATCCACATGATCAACAGATGCACGTTGGGTTTGCGCCCAAGACGCCGCATCTGATGCGCCGAACATCTTGGCAATATCAGCATCATCCGCGTGTGCCCCGCCAAGGCAACAAAACCCGCCATTGCGCCCTGAAGCACCCCATCCGGGTTGGTGGGTATCAAGGACGACGACGTCTTCGCCAGCAAGACGCAGGGCGGCGTGTAAGCCGGTATAACCTGCGCCGATAATGGCGATGTCACAGGTCTGATCACTGGCCAGTGCTGGGAAATGCGGCGCGTCAAATGTGGTGCGCCAATAGTTGTTTTCATGGGGCAAGGGGCCATATGCCTCTGCCTCATAAATCCGGTTTAGATTGGCATCAGAGGCGGCCAAGATAGACCTCATATTCCACCTGGGTCAGGCGGGTTGTTATCTTGCTGATCTCATCGCGCCGCAGGGTTGCGTATAGTTTCGCATATTCTGCGCCGAAGATCTCTGTGGCGATGTTTGAGGCGGCGAAGCGATCCACGGCGTTCAACCAATCATGGCCCAAGGGTGTGGATGGCGTGGCCTTGGGGTCATCAAGAGACAGGGGTAGTTTTGGTTTGGTTTCAATGCCATGCAACATCCCGCCCAAGATCGCGGCAAAGGCGAGATATGGGTTCACATCCGCGCCGGAAATTCGATGTTCCAGTCGCGCGCCGGGGCCTTTGGTGGCCGGAATACGCACGGATGCGCCGCGATGGTCCAAGGCCCAATCTGGCGCTGTCGGGGCAAAGCTGTTGGGTTGAAAACGGCGATAGCTGTTCATGTGCGGCGCGAACACCGCCTGTAGATCAGCCATGGTCGACAGCACACCTGCAACGGCGTTTTGCAGGGTCTCGCCCATACCATCATCTGCGGAAAACACGTTGTTGCCATCGCCATCCACAACAGAGGTGTGCAGATGCATGCCGTTGCCTGGAAATTCGGCATAGGGTTTCGCCATGAAGCTGGCTTCCATGCCGTGACGGGCCACAACCGCGCGCACCAAACGACGGAAAAGAAGGGCTGTGTCGGCGGCGCGCAAGACGTCACCGGTGTGGTGAAAGTTGATTTCAAACTGACCCGGGCCATATTCGGCGATCAGCGTATCCGTGGCGAGGCCCTGTGCGGAACAGGCCGCCTGAATTTCGGTCAGGATGTCTTCTTGGCGATCCAGAACCTCAAGGTCGTAATTCTGCGCGTCCGGCGTGTGGGCCGGGGGCTGTGGGGCGTCTTGTGCCGTGTCGCGCTTGCGAAATATGTAGAATTCCAATTCGCTGGCGACGACGGGAAACATACCTTTCGCGGCGAAACGGTTTAAGACTTTCTTAAGGATACCACGGGGGGACAGCGGGTTGCTGTCTTGGCCTGGTTCCACCATTTCCACCAGCATTTGCGCCACATTGCCCTTCGCCCAAGGGACAGGCGCAAGGCTTTCTGTGATGGGGATAAGATGCCCGTCAGGGTCACCGGCCACGATGCCAAGACTGGTTTCTTCCACCTCTTCGCCCAAAATATTCGGGGCGTAGGTGGACAAAGGCAGGCGTACGTCACCCTTGGCAAATTTCCCGGTTTGATCACCGGGCAGCCATTTGCCACGCAGGATGCCGTTCAAGTCGCACAGCATCAGCTCGATCCGATCCGGCACGCCGTAGGTTGTGGTGTATCCGTCGAAGGATTTGTCGAAATCAGACATCTTGTGCGGCCTTTGTTCAGCGCGTTTTTTGCGGGCGGCGGATTGTTTGGCGGAAAGTGACGCTACAATCACGCCGATCGCCACGATAGAGATCATAATGGTGGAGAGCGCGTTGATTTCCGGGGTGACCCCTCGGCGTACACGGCTGAAAATCTCAATCGGCAGGGTCGAAGCACCGGCGCCTGAAGTGAAGCTGGCGATCACGAAGTCATCCAGCGACAGGGTGAAGGCCAAAAGCCAGCCCGAAATCACAGAGGGCGCGATGATTGGCAGAGTCACCAGGCGGAAGGCTTCGAACGGGGTGCAGCCCAGATCAAGCGCGGCTTCCTCCAAGGATTGATCAAAACTGACCAGACGCGAAGACACCACAACCGATACGTAACACATTGAAAATGTCGTGTGCGCCAGGATGATCGTGAACAATCCGCGATCAACGTTTAGCGCGATAAACATCAATAACAGCGACAGGCCGGTGATCACTTCGGGCATCACAAGCGGGGCGTAGATCATGCCGGAGAACAAAGTGCGCCCCCGGAACTTCCCACCACGCACAAGGATCCAGGCAGCCATTGTGCCAAGGACTGTCGCAAGTGTCGCTGAGGCAACGCCAATTTTCATCGTCGCCCATGCTGCTTTGAGGAAGGCCTCGTTTTGCATCAATTCGCCGTACCATTTGGTCGAGAACCCCGCCCATACCGTGACAAGACGGCTTTCGTTGAAACTGAAGATGATCAGCAACAGAATGGGCAGATAAAGGAAGGCAAAGCCAAGGGTCAGTGAGGTGACATTGAACCATGATAAACGTTTCATAGGCCGGCCTCCTGGTTTTTTTGCTGGTTGCGCTGGAACAGCACGATGGGGATGATCAGGATCAACAGAAGGATGACAGCAACAGCGCTGGCAACGGGCCAGTCTCCGTTTTTCTCAAACTCTTCCACAAGGACTTTGCCGATCATCAAGGTGTTTGACCCCCCCAGAAGTTCCGGGATCACATATTCGCCAAGTGCGGGAATAAAGACCAAGAAACAGCCCGCGATCACGCCGGGGCGCGACAGGGGCACCGTCACCAGCCAAAAGGCAGATGTACGGGTGCACCCCAAGTCAATCGCGGCCTCATTTAGGCTTTCGTCCAGCTTTTCAAGCGTCGCGTAGATCGGCAGCACCATGAACGGCAGATAGGTGTAAACGATGCCAATATAGACGGCGATATTGGTGTTCAGAATGACCAAGGGTTCATCAATGATTCCAAGCGCCATGAGGATCTGATTGAGATATCCCGTCTGGCTGAGGATGCCGCGCCATGCGTAGACCCGGATTAGGAAAGACGTCCAGAAGGGCAAAATCACAAGCATCATCAGCATGGGGCGATATTGCGCGGGTGAACGCGCCATGGCCCAGGCGAACGGAAACCCAACAGCTAGGGTTAAGCATGTCGAAAACAATGCGATTTTCAGGCTGGATAGATAAGCCGTGTAATAGAGATGGTCTTGCAGCTCAACAAACCCAGACAAAGAGGGGAAGAACCATGACAGAGCGATGGTGCCAAGAATGACCAGAACGGCGGCGGCAGCAAGGCCCAGCAAAAATGCGGCGAGACGATCAGAGAGTGACCCGTCAGTTTCCCCACTGAAGGCCGACCGGAGCCTCGGGTAAAACAGAAAGATCAGTGCGGCGAGTAGGGCAATACCGGAGAGAACCGCAATCACGGCACCAGCGCCAATCAGGCGATAGTTTTCGAAACTCAGCTGTGTGATCAGGTGCCAAATGCCTGTCTCTGGATCATATTGCGGCATATAGCGCGGAATCGCGAGGGCGTATTCCGACAGAGAAATTTTGAAAACGATTGCAAAGGGGATCAGGAACAGCATCAACAGCCAGAGATATGGCGGCAGAATAAGGGCGGTGCGGCGCAGGATATTCATGGTTATTGCGCCAATACGACACCGGCGGTGTCAGTAAAACTAAGGTAAACTTCGTCTTCCCAGGTGAAGCTGCGTCGCGAAATTCTGCGGTTGTTGGCGGCCTGGGCTTTGATCACTTCACCGGTGGCCAGCTTAACGTAATAGGTCGAAATATTGCCCAGATAGGCAATGTCCAGAACGGTGCCTTTAAGCACGTTCGCGGCATCGGGTTTATCAGCGGAAACCGCAATTTTTTCAGGGCGGATCGCATAGTGAACTGCGCCGCGTAGTTCGGTGCCGCAGGATGTGTTGATCTCGGGCTGACCTTCGCCCCAAGCAATGGTGCAGCCCGCGTCGGTCTTAGATGCATGCCCTTTCAGGATGTTCACATCGCCAATGAAGTCAGCGACATAGGTCGAATTTGGGTTTTCATAAATACGGTCTGGCGTGTCGACTTGAACCAATTTTCCGTGGTCCATCACAGCAACGCGGGAGGCAACTGTCATGGCCTCTTCCTGATCATGGGTCACGATGACAAAGGTGGTTCCCGTGCTTTCTTGGATATCCATCAGTTCGAACTGGGTTTCCTGGCGTAGTTTTTTATCCAGCGCACCAAGGGGTTCATCCAGCAGCAGAAGTTTCGGGGCACGGGCAAGTGCGCGGGCCAGTGCCACACGTTGACGCTGACCACCTGAGATCTGATCGGGTTTGCGTTTGGCAAATTTACCAAGCTGCACAAGACGGATCATTTCATCAACTCGGGCGTCGACATCGCCTTTTGCCATGCCGTCGCGTTTCAGGCCAAATGCAATGTTGTCGGCGACGGAAAGATGCGGAAACAGCGCGTAGGACTGGAACATCATATTGGTGGAACGTTTGTTTGGCGGGACCGGGGCGATGTCCTGCCCGTCCAGAATGATGGTGCCCTCCGTCG
This sequence comes from Halocynthiibacter namhaensis, assembly GCF_000812685.1. Classification (GTDB taxonomy): domain Bacteria; phylum Pseudomonadota; class Alphaproteobacteria; order Rhodobacterales; family Rhodobacteraceae; genus Halocynthiibacter; species Halocynthiibacter namhaensis. The sequence continues at coordinate 29,874 of NZ_JWIF01000002.1, read as the reverse complement.
GGTTTTCAAAACCCGCAAGCATCCGCATCAATGTGGTCTTGCCGCAGCCCGAGGGGCCAAGCAGGGCGAAGAATTCGCGTTCGTAAATTTTCAGGTTAAGATTGTCGATCGCGGTGAACTCGCCAAACCGTTTTGTCACGTTCTGAAAATCAATCAGTGGCGTTTCTTCCGCGTTTTCCCAAGGCGCAAAATTGCTGTCGATGGTCTGTGTATTCATAACTTTCCCTCCCCGATAGTACAGACGCGGCCGGTGTCCGCCCGCGTCAATTTTTTACCAATCTGGCTTAGACGCCAGATTTAATTTTTGTCCACAGACGTGTCACAACGCGCTGAACGCGGGCAGGGTAGGAGTTCTTAACATATAGGTTTTCCAAGGTTGCTTCATCCGGATAAACCGCTGTATCAGCGAGGATTTCTGGATCGACGAATTCCTGTGCTGCTTTGTTACCATTGGCATAGTTCACATAGTTCGTTGCGGCGGCGATGTTCTGCGGATCCATCAGAAAGTTGATGAATTTATGTGCGCCTTCTGGGTTTGGGGCATCCACTGGAACGGCCATCATGTCGAACCACATTTGCGCGCCCTCAATCGGGGCGTTATAGGCGATTTCGATGCCATTTTCGGCCTCTGCTGCGCGGTCACGTGCTTGGAGTACATCGCCGGAGAAGCCATAACCGACGCAGATGTCGCCATTTGCCAAAGCATTGATGTATTCCGAGCTGTGGAATTTTTGGATGTACGGGCGCACTGCGGCAAATACAGCTTCAGCTTTTGCGAGCACTTCAGGGTCGTGGCTGTCAGGATCTTCGCCAATATAAATCAACGCCGCTGGGATCATTTCGTCTGAAGCATCAAGCACTTGAACGCCACATTCCGCCAGCTTTTCCATGTTTGCAGGATCGAAGATCAGGGCGAGGGAATTGATAGGGGCATCTTCGCCCAACAATTCACGTACCTTGCCGACATTCACGCCAATACCGGTGGTGCCCCAGAGATAATTCACCGCATGTTCACTGCCTGGATCATAAGCTTCTGTGCGTTCCTTGATGGCATCCCAAAGGTTAACGCTATTGGGAAGTTTAGCAAAATCAAGGGGCTGAAATGCGCCTGCCGCGATTTGACGTTGCAGGAAAGTTGCGGAAGGAACCACAACATCATAGCCCGAACCGCCGGCCAACATTTTGGTTTCGAGCAACTCGTTTGAATCGAACACGTCATAGACTAGGTCAATGCCGGTTTCGGCTTCGAATTTTTCCAGGACGGATTCGTCGATGTAATCGGACCAGTTGTAAACGCGAACTTCTTCAGCATATGCTGTGGTTGCGCCCATCGCCAGTACCAGAGGCAGTGTTAGTTTTTTCATGATTTGGTCTCCCGTTCCCAAGGTAATTGCACCTTTGATCAAGGATATGATCAAATTTATTGATTCGGCGCAACAGGAGACGTAAAACAGTTGGGAGGCAAGGGAACAAGTGCCGCCAATCTGGGGGCTCTATCTTTTGTAGACACTGGGAGAATCCCCAGTCAGGAGAGGCGACGTGGAGCAAAGAAAAATCCCAGAACACGAAGCGATTTATCTGCGCATTCGTGAAATGATATTGTTTGGGGTGCTTGTGCCGGGGCAACCTGTAACGATCCAGGGTCTTGTGGAAACTCTTGATGCGGGGACAACGCCTGTGCGCGAAGCCTTGCGCCGTTTGACGGCTGAAGGTGCCTTAGAGGCAAAGGGAAATCGTCGCATTACGGTGCCCCAGTTGAATATTTCACAAGTGGAAGAACTATATTTTGCAAGGCTTTCCATTGAACCCAAGCTTGTGCAAATTGCCGTGCCGCGCATTGGTTCTGAAGAGATTTCTAGTTTACGTGGCATTGACAATAAGCTGAACGAAGCGATCTCGCTTGGGGATATCGAAGGCTATTTGAAGTATAATTACCGTTTTCATTTTGCGCTTTATGAAGCTGCAGGGGCGGGAATTTTATTGACTTTGGCGCAGTCACTTTGGCTTCGGGCGGGCCCATCATTGAGGGTTGTGTTGACGCGATACGGCGCAAGCGCTTTGCCCGATCAACATGACGTCACCATTCGCGCCCTTGAAACCCGGGATCTGCAAAAAGCTTGTGGTGCAATCGAAACCGATATTCGTCAGGGCATGGATCAGGTGCGTCAGGTGTTGGTTTTTGGTGAAACTTCATCCTGAATCGGCCTCGTGGATTGACAGGCCTAATATTTTGATCATATTTTTGAATCACCGGGATATCCCTCTGGATAGGCCCTGAAATCAGGATAAAACCCATGGCTAAACGCCCCACACCCGCGAAGAAAACCACGATACCCTGGATTGAAACCCTGCCAGCGGCCTTTTTAGAATATCTTGGCGACCGGCGTTTGGATGAAGTAGAGATCATCACGCCAGACCTTGTGGGCATGTCGCGCGGTAAGGCGATGCCATCTTACAAATTCGACCCCGATGGGACGTTTTTTCTGCCGATATCTTTGTTTTATCAGACAATTTCCGGTGAATACGTCGATATGGAGATCGAGAACCAATGGCTTGAAAAAGACATTGTTCTGCGCCCCGATATGAATACCTGTACGGCAGTGGCATGGGCCGAAGATCCGACGTTGCAATTGATCTGTGATCTTGAAACGCGAGATGGTGAACCCTTGGGGATTGCGCCGCGCAACGTGTTGAAACGTGTGCTGAAACTTTATGCTGATAAAGGTTGGACGCCGGTTATCGCGCCAGAAATCGAGTTCTTTCTGACCAAGCCCCACACGGATCCAAATGAAGACATTGAGCCACCGTTGGGGCGCACGGGCAGACGTTCGGCGTCACGCCAAGCCTATTCGATGGATGCTGTGGATGAATACGGCGATGTGATTGATACTATTTATGATTTCGCTGAGGCACAGGGCCTTGCGATTGATACGATCATCCAAGAAGGGGGCGCTGGTCAGATTGAGATTAACCTCATGCACGGCGATCCCTTGAACCTTGCGGATCAGGTGTTTTTCTTCAAGCGTTCCATTCGGGAAGCTGCGTTGAAGAACGGAATTTTTGCAACCTTCATGGCGAAACCAATGCGGGACGAGCCAGGGTCTGCGATGCATATTCACCAATCAATTGTGGATTCGGCGACCGGTGCGAACATCTTCTCGGATGCAGATGGCAACCCAACCGATTATTTCCATCATTTCATCGGTGGATCGCAGAAATATTTGGTTCATGCGGTGCCATTGCTTGCGCCTTATGTGAATTCTTTCCGCCGGTTCAGCAAAGAAGGCATGAGCGCCCCAACCAATGTCGAATGGGCGGCTGACAACAGAACAACGGGCATCCGCATTCCAAATTCTGGGCCCGAAGCGCGACGTGTGGAAAACCGTGTGATTGGGATCGATACAAACCCCTATCTGTCCATCGCGGCCAGTCTTGCTTGCGGCTATCTGGGCATGATTGAGCAAATCGTGCCGCGTGACCCTGTTAACCATGAAATTTATGAAGGCGGGGCGGAATTGCCCGGCAGTTTAACCAATGCGCTTGATCTGTTTGAAGAAGATACGGCGCTGCGCGACGTGCTTGGCGAGGAATTCTGCCAGCTGTATTCCGACATCAAACGCGCGGAACTTGAAGAATACCAACGCGAGATTTCCCCTTGGGAACGTCAGCATCTGTTGCTGAACGCGTGACCCGATACACCTATACAACACACTGAAATACCTCTGTTTTTGTAGGAGAAAACCTATGACTAAGATCTCAAACCATCTGCCGACCGCAGACCTTCAGGCGCTTGATGCCGCCCACCACCTGCACCCGTTTACCGATGGCGCAGCGCTTGAGAAGAAAGGCGCACGTATCATTACGCGGGCAATCGGCGTGACCTTGACCGATAGCGAAGGCAATGACTATCTGGACGCGATGGCGGGCCTGTGGTGCGTTAACATTGGTTACGGCCGTGACAGCATCGCAGATGTGGCTGCGCGCCAGATGAAAGAACTGCCCTATTACAACACGTTTTTCCAGACGACCCATGTGCCCGTGATTGCGCTTTCCAGCAAGCTTGCGGAATTGGCACCGGGTGATTTGAACCACACGTTCTTCTCTGCGGGCGGGTCAGATGCGAATGACACCAACATCCGTCTGGTGCGTCACTATTGGGCGGCCAAGGGCAAGCCTGAAAAGAAGGTGATTATTTCACGTCACAACGCCTATCACGGCTCGACCATGGGGGGCGCAAGCCTTGGCGGTATGAAACCAATGCACGCACAGGGTGGTTTGCCGATCCCGGATATTGCCTTCATTGATCAGCCGAATTGGTACGCAGAAGGTGGCGACATTGATCCTGCGGAATTCGGCTTGGAACGTGCGCGTCAGTTGGAAGCAAAAATTGCGGAACTTGGCGAAGATAAAGTTGCGGCCTTTATCGCGGAGCCTGTGCAAGGTGCAGGCGGCGTTATCATTCCACCAGAGACCTACTGGCCTGAAATTCAACGTATTTGTGACGCGCATGACATCCTGTTGATCGCTGATGAAGTGATCTGTGGCTTTGGTCGCACCGGAAATTGGTTTGGATCTGAAACCTTCAATATTCGCCCAGATGTGATGACAATCGCGAAAGGTCTTTCGTCTGGTTACGCGCCAATTGGCGGGTCCATGGTGACGGATGAGGTCGCGAAAACCTTGAATGAAGGTGGCGATTTTAACCACGGGTACACCTATTCTGGTCACCCGGTTTCCGCCGCCGTCGCGCTTGAAAACCTGCGTATTTTGGAAGAAGAAAACATCGTTGAGACCGTACGCGATGTGACTGCGCCCTATCTGGAAGAGAAATGGATGCAACTTGGCGATCACCCATTGGTCGGCCAGGCTGGCATTTGTGGTATGATGGGATCCATCGCGATGACGCCGGATAAAGCATCGCGTGCGGCCTTTGCCGGTGGTCCGGGCCAAATCGGCCTGATCTGTCGCGACCACTGTTTCAATAACGGCTTGGTGATGCGTCACGTTGGGGATCGCATGATTATTTCTCCGCCGCTTGTGTTGACCACAACTGACATCGATACGCTGATTGATCGTGCCTCAAAAGCGCTGGATCTGACGCTTAAAGACGCGACGGATCAAGGTCTGATGAAGTCGGCCTGATGGCGCTGAATCTACTCACTGCAAATGACAGACCCGGGGAATATCCCGGGTCTTACTATGCCGCGACCGCCGACCAATTGGCGCCTTTCCAATCTGCTCAGGGCGCTTTGAAAACCGATGTTTGCGTGATCGGCGGCGGTTTCACAGGCTTGTCTGCGGCGTTGCATCTGGCGCAGGCTGGCTATGATGTTGTGCTGCTTGAAGCGCAGCGTGTTGGCTTTGGCGCATCGGGGCGCAATGGTGGCCAGGTTGGTACAGGCCAACGGGTTGAGCAGGATGCGCTGGAACAGATGGTGGGTTTGCCTCGCGCCCGCGCGCTTTGGGATCTGGCTTGCGAAAGTGTGTCTTTGACCAGAGGTTTGGCGGAAACGGGCGGGGTCACGTTTCACGAAGGTATTATCCACGCCGACCACAAGCCAGGGTTTGTGCCAGAGCACCATGAATATGTCGACAAGCTGCGCGATGAATATGGTCATGATCAGATTCGGGCCTTGTCGAAAGATGAGTTGCGCGAATTGGTAGGATCACCTGCCTATCACGGTGGTTCCATCGACATGGCCGCGGGGCATTTACACCCGCTGAACTATGCGCTTGCGCTTGCGCGCGCCTGTGTTGAGGCCGGTGTGCGCATCTATGAAAGCAGCACAGTAGATGAGGTGGTTGAGGGCACGCCTACCATTGTGAAAACGGATCGGGCCCAGGTGACGGCCGATTATGTGCTATATGCCTGCAACGGATATTTGGGGAAGTTGCAGGGCAAAGTTGCCGCCCGAATGATGCCGATCAATAACTTCATCGTTGCCACCGAGCCCCTGAGTCCTGAGGCGCAGGAAGGCCTGATCAAAGGTAATCATGCGGTGGCGGACAGTAAGTTTGTGGTGAATTATTTTCGATTTTCCGATGATGGTCGGATGTTGTTTGGTGGGGCGGAAAGTTATGGGTATCGTTTTCCCAAAGACATACGCGCGCTGGTTTCAAAGCCAATGTTGGAGATTTATCCGCAGCTGCATGGCATTAAGCTTGATTATGCTTGGGGGGGGACTTTGGGCATCACGATGAACCGCATGCCTCATTTTGCGCGACTGTCTGGGAATATACTGTCGGCTTCTGGGTATTCAGGCCACGGTGTCGCGATGGCAACCTTGGGCGGGAAGTTGGCGGCAGAAGCGATCCAAGGACAAGCGGAACGGTTTGACTTCATGGCGGATGTGCCGACACCGCGGTTTCCAGGAGGGGCGGCATTTCGCAGTCCGATGCTCGTGCTTGCAATGTTGTGGTATTCTTTACGGGACAAATTGTAACGCGTGACCCGAGTGGGGGCCAGCCCCCACACCCCCGGGATATTTGCGCTGAAAAGAAAGAGCATGTTTACCCGTGATTAACCTTGCTGTGAAAAAGAGGACATGCGGTACAGGCTGGGAAGCCGATGGCCGTCTGATGAGAAAGCACACTGCGATTGGTTTCGCAGGGTGTTCTATTTTCTTTTCAGCTTAAATATCCATACGCTGCCCGTAGGGCAGCGCTACGCCCAACCAATGAGATCCCGGCTGTGCCGGGGTTGAATGGGCGGGAGCGCTTGGTTTTAGTCGCGGGTGCCTGAGAATTTCTCCTGCCAGATCTCACGGTCTTCGTCCGTGATTTTGGCGAAAAGAACTTCGGGAACTTCAAATGCGTGACCAGCAAGCAGGGTGTTCAGTGCCTCGGATACATCGCTTGGCCATGAATTGTCTTCGGTCTTCATCGCCGACAACATTTTTTCCGAGGCATCTGGGATGAATGGTGCGGACAAGACTGCGTAGAGCCGGATTAGATTTAGAGCAAAACGTGTTTGCATGGCAGCGAGGGCGGGGTTTGTTTTGAAGTTTGTCCAAGGGGCGGCGGCTTGTAGGTATTCATTGCCGAGGGCCCAAATCGCACGCAATTCCTGTGCAGATTTACGCACCTCCATTTTGGCCATATTATCTTCATAGACCCTAATTTTGAGGGTCAGCTCAGCGATCAATTGGGTTTCTTGTTCCGAGTCTTGATAGGCAAATTCTGGGGATGCAGGAACTTCTTCGCCAAACTTAGAACGACAGAATTTTGTAATGCGAGACACAAAATTGCCTAGGACGTCCGCAAGATCTTTGTTCACATCCGCTTGGAATGTTTCCCAAGTGAATTCACTGTCAGAGCTTTCCGGCGCATGTGACAAAAGCCACCAGCGCCAGTAATCCGCAGGCAAAATTTCAAGCGCCTGATCCATGAAGACACCACGTCCGCGTGAGGTCGAGAATTGCCCGCCGTCATAGTTCAAGTAGTTGAATGATTTGATGTAATCCACCAATTTCCACGGCTCGCCCGAACCCATGATCGTGGAAGGGAAGGACAGGGTATGGAAAGGCACATTGTCCTTGCCCATGAACTGGAAGTATTTCACATCTTCCGCGCCCTTGTCCTCACGCCACCAGCGTTGCCAAGCCACGTCGTCTTCGCCATTGGCGTCGGTCAGCTCTTTGGTGGCTGCGATATATTCGATGGGCGCATCAAACCACACATAGAAGACTTTGCCTTCCATGCCGGGCCAGTCCTCAGTGCCTTTTTTGACCGGAACGCCCCAATGCAGATCACGGGTGATGCCACGGTCTTGCAGGCCATCGCCGTCATGCAGCCATTTCTTCGCAATAGAGGTCGTCAGAATTGGCCAGTCATGCTTGCTGTTGATCCAAGCATCCAGTTTGTCTTTCATCAAAGATTGGCGCAGGTGTAGGTGCTTTGTCTCACGCACCTCCAGATCTGTCGCTCCGCTTTCGGTGGAATAAGGGTTGATTAGATCGGTTGGATCCAGCTGCTTGGTGCAATTGTCGCATTGATCGCCGCGCGCACTGTCATAACCGCAATTTGGGCAGGTGCCCTCAATATAGCGGTCGGGCAGAAAACGACCATCGGTGGGGGAATAAACTTGTTCCTCGACCACCTCACGGATGTAACCGTTTTCGGCCAGCTTCCCAGCGAAATGCTGTGTTAGAGCATGGTTCTGTGGGCTTGAGGACCGGCCGAAATTGTCAAAGCTCAGCCGGAAACCTTGTGCGATTTCGGCCTGAACTTCATGCATTTCAGCGCAAAATTCATCCACAGGTTTGCCTGCTTTCGCAGCAGCAAGTTCCGCAGGCGTACCATGTTCATCGGTTGCGCAAATGAACATCACCTCATGGCCCCGGCCACGCATGTAACGTGCAAACAGATCAGCAGGAAGCTGGCTGCCCACAAGATTGCCAAGATGTTTGATCCCATTGATATAGGGGATCGCGGAGGTGATAAGAATACGGTCCATGGTCTGCTTTCATGCGTCTGGTTTGTGTCTCAATACCCTATGGGCCGGGCCTGCACCAGTGCCTGATTGGGCCGGTTATTTACGTTTGTCGTCCCTGTGACGGCCAAGATAGCGCCCCATGCTGAGTGATGTACGAGGGGAATATCGATACGGCGTACGTTCGGTCTTGGTTGGGCGGGCATACATCCGAGTCAAACCGAAAACTATCAGAGCCAAATGGCCACAGGCGACAAAGCTGAACAGGGCGGTCGGGCCATAAAACTCGATCAGAGTGGATGCCACCCAGGGGGCTGCGATCGCACCGACGGCAAAGAAAAACATCAGGGCCGCGGACAGTTCAACGCGTTGATCACCGGTCGCAAAGTCATTCGCATGTGCTGCAGAGACCGAAAAGATCGGGAAAGACGTAAACCCGAAGAACCCGGCGGCCAACATCACACCCAGCGTGCCCGTGTTGCTTACAGCCATTGTGGTGCCGCAAGATACAACCGCTGCGGCAGACAGCCAGATCAGTACCCAGCGGCGGTCATATTTATCCGCAAGCCAGCCCATCGGATACTGTGCCAGCGCGCCACCTGCGACGAAAGAGGCAAGGAAGAACGCGATTTGTCCGATTTCAAGCCCTACCTCTTGGCCATAAATCGGCCCGACCATACGGAATGATGCAGACGACAGGGCAGCAACGATCACCCCTGCAACCGCCAGTGGCGAACAGGCCCAAGCCAGTTTTGGTCGCAAGCGTGGCGCATCTGGAGTTTGCGGCTGGCTGGCTTTTGTCAGGGTCAAAGGTAGAATTGACGCACAACACAAGAGGGCCAGCAGGTTATAAGACACATACCAAGCGGGGGGCAGAACTGCGATAATCAACTGCGCGCCAAGGGATGCGCCCATATCAACGATCCGGAAGGTGCCCATGGCACGGCCTCGGTTTTCATTGGTGACTTTGTCGTTTAGCCAAGCCTCGACCACGGTATAACATCCTGCAACACACAAGCCGGTTGCGATGCGGAAGGCAGCCCAGAATAACGGGTCTTCAGTAAGCGTGTGGCTGATCAGCCCCATGGCGCCAAGGGCTGTGAATGCCGCAAAAGCGCGCGAATGCCCGATGGATCCCATCAGGCGTGGTGCCCACCAGCAACCAATGAAAAACCCCAAGAAGTGGGACGATCCCAATAGACCAATTTCCTGTTTGGAAAACCCCAGAGCAAACCCCGAAAGCGCATCAAGCGGACCCACGCCGCCAGATGAAAGCTGCAGGAAAATCACTGAAAGAAAAAGGGCGGCAAAGGAAATAATCAAACGCATAAGAAAGCCAGGGCTACAGGCCGGCGTACCGGCAATCCCTTAAGCCTCGCAGAGTTCCACAAGACATCCCAGAGGAAATCGACGAATTTGTGTCGTTTTTGGCTGCACCGTTGATATATGACGCTGGCTTAGCGGTGATGCGGGGATGCGCCCCCTCAGGGGCGCTGGGCCCAACCGATGAATTTCCGGCATTGCCGGGGATGAATGGGCGGGAGGGTTTGGTTCACAAATCGCTTGCGGCGTTGCCATTGTGCAGCCACTCTGATGGCGAACATATTTCTGGATATAACAAAATGCGCAAAGTTGAACTTGGACAAACCAGCCTGATGGTCAGCGAGCTATGCCTCGGATCTATGACATGGGGCACGCAAAATACCGAAGTCGAAGGTCATGGTCAGATAGATACATCTCTGGATCATGGTATCAACTTTATCGACACGGCCGAAATGTACCCGGTGAACCCGATCAGCCCAGAAACGCAGGGCGACAGTGAACGGGTTATGGGCAGCTGGTTTGAAAATACCGGGCGTCGCGATGACGTGATTTTGGCCACGAAACATTCCGGTGAGGGGCTAGCCCATGTGCGCGATGGTGCGCGTATTTCGTCCAAGACGATCTTTGATGCGGTCGAAGGATCGCTTGCCCGGTTAAAGACTGATTATATTGATCTTTACCAATTTCATTGGCCCAATCGCGGCTCAATGGCGTTTCGTAAGAACTGGACATATGATCCCGGAACCCCTGACAAAGCGGGCATTCGTGCCGAAATGGAAGATGCGCTCGGGGCGCTGCAAAAGCTGGTGGATCAAGGGAAAATTCGTCACTTTGGCCTGTCCAATGAAAGTGCCTGGGGCACGTCGCAATGGCTGCGGATATCTGAAGATATGGGGTTGCCGCGTGTCGCAGCGATTCAAAACGAATATTCCCTGTTGTGCCGGATGTATGACACTGACCTCAGCGAACTTTCCGTGCAGGAAGGCGTGACTTTGCTGGCGTTCTCGCCACTGGCTGTGGGGCTTTTGACGGGGAAATATCAAGGCGGTGCCATCCCCAAGGGATCACGTCGCACCTTCGTGGATAGCCTTGGCGGGCGGGTTACAGATCGTGTTTTCCCGGCTGTTGATGCGTATCAGGCCATTGCGGATCGCCATGGTTTGGATCTTGCACAAATGGCGCTGGCGTGGTGCCGAACGCGCCCCTTTAAGGTCTCAGCGATTTTCGGGGCGACCACGCAGGCGCAGTTGAAAAATACATTGGCCAGCCAAGATTTGGTTCTCAGTGATGACGTCATCGGTGAAATCAATTCGTGCCATATTCGACACCCAATGCCGTATTAAGCACAGCAGCCCCACCAGAATCCCGGTCAGGTGGGGCAGACTACAGGGAGTAACTTCATGCCTTTGACCATGAATAAAGACGTTTTCATCACCGCGGCCATCACCGGTTCCGGTTCCACACAAGATCGCAGCCCCCATGTGCCGCGCAGCCCCAAGGAAATCGCCGACAGCGCGATTGAGGCCGCAAAAGCTGGTGCTGCGATCGTGCATTGCCATGTGCGCGACCCGGAAACCGGTGCGCCATCACGCAAGACGCAATATTACCGCGAGTTGACGGACCGTATCCGCGAATCTGAGGTCGATATGGTTCTGAACCTGACCGCAGGCATGGGCGGCGATATCGTTTTTGGCGGCGTCGAAAACCCGCTGCCTGCTGTGGCTGGCACTGACATGGTTGGCGCGACGGAACGCATGGCGCATGTGATCGAATGTCGCCCCGAAATCTGCACGTTGGATTGCGGCACCATGAACTTCGCCGAAGCAGATTACGTCATGACCAACACGCCCGGGATGTTGCGTGCCATGGGTACAATGATGACCGAAGCAGGCGTAAAACCTGAAATCGAAGCTTTTGACACGGGCCATCTTTGGTTTGCCAAGGAATTGGTGAAAGAAGGCGTGCTGGACAGCCCCGCACTGGTTCAACTTTGCATGGGTGTGCCGTGGGGCGCGCCGAATGATCTGAACACTTTCATGGCGATGGTGAACAATGTGCCGGATGACTGGAACTGGTCGGCGTTCTCATTAGGCCGCGATCAGATGCCTTATGTGGCGGCCTCTGTTTTGGCGGGCGGCAACGTGCGTGTTGGTCTGGAAGACAACCTGATGCTTGGACGCGGTAATCTTGCCACAAACGAACAACTGGTGTCTCATGCGAAGGGTATCATCGAAAGCCTTGGCGCGAATGTTATGGGGCCGGATGCCGTGCGTGAAAAACTGGGACTGGTGAAACGCGCACCGGTTTAAACCAACCTTTAGGAGACAAGAAATGTGGAAATTTGTGATGATGATCGGAATGACTGCGGTTCTTGCCTCCTGCCAGCCAGTGGAAACACCTCAGGTTGAGATGAGCACACTGACAGCAGCCGAACGCGCTGCCTGCCACGCGGATTACGGTGAAGTGGAAACAGCCCCGTTTGGCAATGAGATCTGCGTGCGTCCGGCCATTGATGGGGGTGACGTCTGCACCTCAAGCCGATCCTGCGAAGGCCTGTGCTTGGCGATTGAAGAAGACGGCGAAAAAAGCGGCTATTGCAGCGAAGACAGCATACAGTTTGGCTGCTTTGAGGTCTTTGAAGACGGTGATGTTGCGACGCTTTGTATTGATTGATGATGGGGTAGGATACACATGTTTATCGGAATGGTGTCTGTTCTGTCGGGGTTGATCGCTGCTTTGAGTGCCTACCTACAGATCAATGCGCGTTGGTACAAAGGTGTCTTCGCCGTGCTTGGGTTGATTGCCTTGGGTATTGGATGCCTTTTCCCCGGTGTTGGGATCGTAAGTGAAACAGAATTACCGCCAGTTGTTTATCTTGCCATCGCGGCATTCTGGGGGGCGATCGCGGTTGGTTTTGGTGTTTCAGTTACGTTGATGGCACGGGACTTTGCTGCGCCAAGAAGAATAGTTGGATGGGTATTCGTAACAGGTGCTGTTTTGGTACCCATCTGGATGAGGGCTCTTGTCTGAGTGCACTGAATAAGGAAATACGAAATGACAAAAATTGCTGCGATAATTGGCGGTGGTGTGATTGGCGGTGGCTGGGCTGCGCGCTTTTTGTTGATGGGCTGGGATGTTCAGGTCTTTGACCCGGATCCCGAAGCCGAACGCAAAATCAGCGAAGTTCTGGCCAATGCGCGCAGATCCTTGCCGGGCCTGTCTGACGTGGCGATGCCAGCGGAAGGCAAGCTGACCTTCCATGCCGAAATCAAAGATGCGGTAGCAGGTGTGGCTTGGATCCAGGAAAGCGTGCCGGAACGCCTTGAGATCAAACATAAGGTTTATGCAGGCCTGCAAGAACATGCGCCCACGGATGCGATTATCGGGTCGTCTACCTCGGGGTTTAAGCCTTCTGAATTGCAAGACGGCATGGAAAATCCGGGTCAGATCGTCGTCGCCCATCCCTTCAATCCTGTGTATTTACTGCCCCTGGCTGAATTGGTCACAACCGAAGCGAACCCAGTTGAAACCGTTGATGGTGCCAAGGAAATCTTGGCCGCGATTGGCATGCACCCGCTGCACCTGAAAAAGGAAATCGACGCTCATATCGCGGATCGTTTCCTAGAGGCCGTCTGGCGCGAGGCCCTTTGGTTGATCAAAGATGGCATCGCCACCACCGAAGAAATTGATGACGCGATCCGTTACGGGTTTGGCTTGCGGTGGGGGCAAATGGGTCTGTTTGAAACTTACCGCATCGCGGGCGGCGAAGCGGGCATGAAGCATTTCATCGAACAATTTGGCCCCTGTCTACAATGGCCTTGGACCAAGCTGATGGATGTGCCGGAACTGACGGATGAGCTGATCAATATGATCGCGGATCAGTCTGATGCGCAGTCGGGTCACTATTCTATCCGCGAACTTGAACGTATCCGTGATAACAACCTTGTCGGCATGATGCGCGCCCTGAAGGCACAGGATTACGGGGCCGGGGCGCTGCTGAATGCGCAGGACAAACGTCTGGCCCAGGCGATTGACATGTCTGGTCTGATCACCACAGTCAGTCGCGCGGTGCCGCTGGATTGGACCGATTACAATGGTCACATGAATGAGGCCCGTTATCTGCAGGCCTTTGGGGATGCCACCGATAAATTCATGGAACTGATCGGCTGTGACGCGGAATATATTTCCTCCGGGGGCAGCTATTTCACCGCAGAAACCCACATCCGTCATTTGAATGAGGTCCACGCCGGTGCCAAGATCCAGGTGCGCACGCGGTGTTTACTGGGCGAAGGCAAAAAGATGCATCTTTGGCATGAAATGGTTGAAGGGGATCGTCTGCTGGCCACTGGTGAACATATGTTGATCCACGTCAGTCTTGAGACCCGTAAGGCGTCCGACCCTGCACCACATATCGCGCAAAAATTGGCGACTATTGTCGCGGATCACGCCAAACTGCCTATGCCCGAAGGTGTTGGCAAAGCAGTGGGTAAGAAATGATGCATGACCCCAATAAACCACGTGTTTTGATCACCGCCGGGGCCTCTGGCATCGGGCTTGCCATGGCGCAGGCTTTTGATGCGGACGGCTATGAGGTTTGGGTGACGGATGTGAATGAGGCGGCGCTAAATGCGCTGCCTTCGCATTATCACGGACACTTGGCGAATGCCGCATCTGAAGGTGACATGAAGGCGGTATTTACAAAAGTCGAAGCGGCGGGTGGGCTTGACGCTTTATGTGCCAATGCGGGCATCGCGGGCCCGACTGCGGCGGTGGAAGATGTGGAACTTGCGGATTGGCAGCAATGCGTATCCGTGAATCTTGAGGGCGCGTTTTTGGCCGCCAAATACGCAGCACCTCTGATGAAAGCTGCTGGCAAGGGCGCGATTGTTGTGACGTCATCTACGGCGGGTATTTATGGATACCCTTTCCGCGCCCCTTATGCGGCGGCGAAATGGGCGATGGTCGGCTTGACCAAAACGCTTGCGATGGAACTTGGCCCCTATGGCATCCGCGCCAATGTCATCTGCCCGGGATCGGTGGAAGGCCCACGCATCGAAGGTGTGTTGGAACGCGAAGCCGCGGCCAAGGGCATGACCCGCGATGAGGTTTACGTGGGCTATGCGGTTGGGACATCCATGCGCAGTTTTGTTGAGGCCGAAGACATCGCGAATATGGCCGTTTTTCTTGCGTCCCCAAAGGCGCGTTTGGTGTCAGGTCAGGTGATCTCTGTCGATGGACACACGGAAAACCCTGATCCGAAAATCTGATCTTGCTTTGGTGGCGTCTGATAAAGCGGCATGCTAGGTCTGGGGCGAAAGCCCCGGATGATGAAAGCAATGTGAATGTCTGATCTGTTTGATGCTGGCCAGGAGACCGGCCATAAACCACTGGCGGCAATCCTGAGACCGCGGTCCTTGGATGAGATCATTGGCCAAGATGGGTTGACCGCTGAGGGATCTATTTTGCGGCGCCGGATCACGGCCGGGCAATTGGGCAGTGTGATTTTATACGGCCCGCCGGGTATTGGGAAAACCTCGATTGCACGCGCAGTCGGCGAAATGTTGAACAAGGAATTTCGCCAGCTTCATGCAACCCGCGCAGGTGTCAAAGATATCCGACAGCTTGCGGATGAAGCCCGCATGCATCCATTGTTGATCTTTGTAGATGAGGTGCATCGTTTCTCAGCGACACAGGCTGATGATCTACTGGCAATCTGCGAAGAGGGCACAGCGGATTTCATTGGGGCGACCACGCAAAACCCATACACTGCATTGCCGAAAGCGTTGGTGTCGCGTTCTACGGTTTTGAAGCTTGAACCGATCTCGATTGAAGATATGGAAAAGGTGATTACGCGAGGGCTGGATCATCTTCGCACCACTGGCATTGATGTGGATATCACCCCGCTTCACCTGCGTCTGATTGCTGGACGTTCTGGCGGGGATGCGCGACGTGCTTTGATGACACTTGAAAGCCTTGTCGTTGGTCATGCGCCGGGCGCGGCTGTATTGATCACAGATAAAATGATTGAGGATGCCTATATCGCGGCACCGATCAATCATGATCGGTCTGGGGATCAGCATTATGACGTGATTTCTGCTTTCATTAAGTCCATGCGCGGCGGGGATGCGGATGCGACGCTGTATTGGCTTGCGCGGCTCATCCACGGTGGCGAAGATCCGCGATTTATTGCGCGACGCATTATGATCCAGGCATCGGAAGATGTCGGACTTGCGGATAACACAGCGCTTCAAACGGCGGTTGCTGCGGCTCAGGCTGTTGAGATGATCGGCTATCCAGAAGCGCAGATTATTCTGGCGCATGCGGCCTTACATGTGGCACGCGCCCCTAAATCCGGGTCAGCCAATCATGGGATTTCCTTGGCGCTTCAGGCGGTTGCAAACGAGGCCCCGCTGTCTGTGCCTTTGCATCTGCGTGACGCGCATTACGCCGGGGCGGCCAAGCTTGGGCACAGCGGATATCGCAGCCCTCATAAGACCGAAAGCGGTTGGGTTGATCAAGATTATGCGGCCGGGATTGATGTGGGGCAGTTTTATCAAAGTGATGCGCGGATGTCGCCAACCTTTGAGAAACGCGCTGATGAATATTGGGAACGCATTACGGGGCAGCCAGTTCCTAAGCGCGACATGCGTTAGTCTGTTTGGCGCGTGGCGCCCACGCGCAGGGCGATTTCAACAGCTGCATGTTCGGCGCGACCTTCGTCAGTGTCAGAGGTGAAGCTGGCCACTGTGACGGGATCCGACATGTCTGGGAAGTGGTAGACCGCGTTGACGCAAAACGGCCCGCCACCAGAATGGCCAGTTGTGGCGCCGGCAGCTCCGCTTTCGCCTGACATCAGCCCAAGGGCATAGCCGCATTTGGTCCAAGGGCGTCCAGGCAGTGCACCACCTAAGATCAGTGTTTCTTGCATTTGAGCGAAGCTGTCGCGACTGAGCAACCTGCCTTGGAACAGTGCATGCAACATATGCGCGGCATCTTTTGGAGTGCCGAACAGGCAGCCGTGATAAACCCAACGCGGATCATATGTTTTTGCCGCGTCCCAATGGAGGGCGGTGAAGTCAGCTTGCGTCGTGGCGAGTTTGATATTGCTTAAACCAAGGGGTTGAGTGATAAATTCGGAAATGACATCGTCCAAGGGCATGGCAGTGAGGGCTTCGATTTTTTCACGTAGAAACATGTAGCCGATGTTTGAATAGGACCAGCCATGGCCGGGCTCATATATCAATCCATTGGGCAAGGATAGCTCAAGAATTGTATCACGGGACCAGGGGATGTCTCCGTTGGCGACAGCAGTATGATATGCCTTTAGGTGGCCATAGTCGGGCAGTCCAGCATTGTGTTGCAGCAATTGGCGGAAGGTATATGGGTGGTCTGTGGCGTGAGCGTCCAGATCAAGGTGCCCCTGCTCTGCGAGCTTAAGCATGCATATCGCAATAGCGGTTTTGGTGAAACTCCAGTAAGGAAATAACGCGTCGGACTTGCCAAAGGATCCCTGTTGCCCGCTAGATGATATCCAATGAGAATGAACTTCGGGCATGGGTGTCGTTTTCCTACAAAGAAAACGTCCCGGAAACTTTGAAAGTTTCCGGGCGCGTCAGTTTACAGGTTTTCGCTTTGGGGCATGGCTAGAACGTGGTAGCCGCCATCAACCGTAATGATCTCACCCGAGGTGCATTTACCATAGTCAGAGGCCAAATACACAGCAGTGCCGCCGATGGATTCTAGCGTTGCGTTGGCGCGCATTGGGGCATTGGCTTCTGTGTGGCGGAAGGTTTTACGTGCCCCACCAATAGCTGCACCAGCAAGGGTTTTCATCGGACCAGGCGAGATCGCATTGACGCGAATACCCTCTGGGCCAAGATCATTTGCCAAGTAGCGTACAGAGCTTTCCAAGGCGGCCTTTGCAACACCCATGACGTTGTAGAATGGCGTCACGCGATTGGACCCTTGATAGGTCATCGTCAAGATTGTGCCGCCATCTGTCATCATTGGGGCAGCGCGCTTTGCCACCTCAATCAGAGAGAAACAGCTGATACACATAGAGTTTTTGAAGTTCTCGCGTGTGGTATCGATGAAGCGACCTGTCAACTCGTTCTTGTCGGAATAGGCGATGGCATGCACGAGAAAATCAAGCTTGCCCCATTTTTCCTGCAAGACAGCGAAAGCGGCATCCATCGATGCTTCGTCATTCACATCAACGTCAACCATGATGTCAGACCCGACACTTTCGGCAAGCGGTTGAACCCGCTTACCAAAGGCGTCGCCCTGATAGGAAAACGCAAGTTCCGCGCCTTGTGCTGCCATCTCGCGGGCAATGCCCCAAGCGATGGAACGCTCGTTCGCGACACCCATAATCAGGCCGCGTTTTCCTTTTAGCAATTCAGACATATCAATTTACCCGTGGTATTTACTCATGGCGACAGTGCCATTGGTGCCGCCAAAGCCGAAGCTGTTGGAAATCACCGTATCAATTTCTGCGTTTTCCACGAACTCGGTTGCGATCTCGTCTGGGCGGATCGCCGGGTCGAGTTCTTCGATGTTTGCAGAAGGTGCAATGAATTTATTTTCCATCATGATGAGGGAATAGATCGCTTCCTGCACACCCGCGCCGCCAAGGCAGTGACCGGTGACAGATTTTGTGGATGTGATCGGTGGCACATTGCCTTCGCCAAACACACGACGCACGGCTTCAACTTCGGTCACGTCACCGGCTGGGGTGGATGTGCCGTGGGCGTTGATATAGCCGACTTTGCGATCGCCAATGGTGGACATGGCAAGGCGCATGGAACGTTCCCCGCCTTCACCAGATGGGGCAACCATATCGTGGCCGTCAGATGTCGCGCCGTAACCGGTGACTTCTGCGTAGATCTTCGCGCCGCGTGCCAGGGCGTGGTTCAACTCTTCCAGAACGACAACACCGCCGCCGCCAGCAATCACGAAACCATCGCGGTTTGCGTCAAAGGCACGAGATGCTTTTTCCGGCGTGTCGTTATATTTGGAAGACATAGCGCCCATCGCGTCAAACAAACAGGACAAGGTCCAGTCAAGTTCTTCGCCGCCACCCGCAAAGACGATGTCTTGTTTGCCGAATTGGATCTGTTCAACACCGTTGCCCATGCAATGCAGCGACGTGGTGCAGGCGGAAGTGATGGAATAGTTCACGCCCTTGATCTTAAACGGCGTTGCAAGACAGGCAGAGTTCGTGGACGACATGCAGCGGGTCACCATGAAAGGCCCCATACGCTTTGGTGCGCCTTTTTCTTTCACGATGTTATGCGCTTGGAAGAAATTCGATGTGGACGGACCGCCAGACCCCATAACCAGACCTGTGCGCTCGTTGGAAATATCGCTTTCCTCAAGGCCAGAATCTTTAATGGCTTCTTCCATCGCGATGTAGTTATACGCCGCACCGGGACCCATGAACCGCAGCTGACGTTTGTCGATGTGTTCTTTGATGTCGATTTGTGGCATGCCGTGGATCTGGCTGCGGAAACCGTTTTCGGTGTATTCTTCGGCTTTCACAATGCCGGATTTCCCGGAACGCAGGGCTGCGGTGACTTCGGAAATGTTGTTCCCGATGGAGGACACAACGCCCATCCCGGTGATGACTACTCGGCGCATGGGCGCTCTCCTTATTCAAAAATCATGGCCCGCATTTCTACTGGGCCACGTCATATATAGGGTGGAATTCCGAAAAGCTTAGCTTTCCGAAAGGGCAACTTTCATGTCTTTGACTTGGTAGATCACTTCGCCGTCGGCTTCTACGATGCCATCCGCAACACCCATGGTCAGGCGGCGGGTCTGGATCGCTTTGGTGAAATCAATCTTATAGGTCAGCATCTTACGGTCAGGGCGTACCATGCCGGTCAGCTTCACTTCGCCAACGCCAAGCGCGTATCCGCGACCCAGCCAACCACGCCAGCCAAGGTTAAAGCCGGTCAGCTGCCACAGACCATCAAGGCCAAGACAGCCAGGCATGATCGGGTTTCCTGGGAAGTGGCAATCAAAGAACCACAGGTCCGGGGTGATGTCGAACTCAGCAACAATATGACCTTTGCCATGCGCGCCACGATCACCGGAAATCTCGGTGATACGGTCCATCATCAGCATGGGGGGCGCGGGCAGCTGGGCGTTGCCGGGGCCAAATAGTTCGCCACGGGAACATTTCAGAAGGTCTTCTTTGTCAAAGCTGCTCGGGTATTGGGCCATTGATGCCGGTCCTTTGTATTTCCTGTTGGTTACGTCCATTTAACAGAGCCGCCCCTTCAAGAGCAAGGGCAGTGGTGCCGTTACGGCACATATGCGGCGAATATGTTTGAATTCCCCACGGCTTTCGCGCTATATGAGAACAACTCGCAAAGAAGATTATGACCATGACAGCGCAAATCCCGCCTGAAGCAAGACAAAGCGCCCTTGATATCAGCACCACTTGGTTGTCCCAAGCAGGGCTGCGTCCCACCCGTCAGCGGGTGAATTTGGCGACTTTACTGGTGGGCGATGGCCAAGATCGTCACGTCACAGCGGAAAGCCTGTATGAGGCGTCGCGGTCCTCAAGCGATCCTGTGTCCTTGGCGACGGTGTACAACACGTTGAAAGCCTTCTGTGATGCGGGCGTTCTGCGTGAAATCACGGTGGATGGGTCGAAATCGTATTTTGATACCAACCTGACAGACCATCCGCATTTCTATTGGGAAGACGAAGCCCGCTTGTCCGACGCCCCCGCAGAACAGCTGGTCTTGGCCCGCGTACCAGATGCGCCGAATGGCATGGAAATTTCCAAAGTAGACGTCGTGATCCGCCTGCGCGGGAAGTGATGGCTTCTATCTGTTGTCTCTGGGGCGCTTTCTTGGTGAAAACCTCAATATTGCATGGATAATTTATTAGGATATCCGATGGGCGACATTCGTTCCGGGAATATTATACATACCCAGAGATTGCGGTTGGTGCCGTTTTCGACGGAGCACCAAGATGCGCTGTATGAAATGGATTCAGACCCTGACGTCATGCGCTATCTTGGTGATGGCTCGGTGAAAACACCTGAAGAGACCGCCGCTGGAATTGAGCGGGTGCAAAAACGATGGCGCAAGTTGGGTTACGGGTGGTGGGCCGTTTTTGAGTGTGAAACCAACGAAATTATTGGTGCCGCCTGCTTGCAAAATCTCGCAAATCAAGATGAAGCGCCTTTAGAAATTGGCTGGCGGTTAAAGCCAAGTGCCCAAGGCAAAGGTTTTGCGACAGAAGCCGGTTTCGCTGCAATCCGGTTTGCGTTTGAGGAAATTGGCACTGACTATTTGGTCGCGGTTGCAAATCCTCAAAACTACGCCTCGCAGCAGGTCATGGAACGGCTGGGGATGCGCTGCATCGGAGTCGAGGAACATTACGCAGAGCCGTGTGTTGTTTATGAGCTACACAAAGCGGACTGATCTTGACGTTTTGGCGCTGTAAATGATCCGAAGTTTAGGATAACAGAACCTGCGCAATGAACACCGCTGTCATGCGTTATTGAGAAAGCCAAATCTAATGTCCGAACCCCAAATGAAAGTTATCATTGTGACGCCTGAGATCCCTTATAACACCGGGGCGATTGGACGGACTTGTGTGGCCTTGGGGTTGGAGCTGATCTTGATTAAGCCGCTGGGGTTTTCGCTTGATGAAAAGACCGTGAAGCGGGCAGGTGCGAGCTATTGGAAGCATGTGCAGTTGACGGAATATGACGATTGGCAAAGCTTTATGGATGCCCGTAAACCAGATCGCGATAGCCTGTATTTCTTTGAGGAAAATGGCGCGCAGACGATTTATGACGCGGATTACAAGCTTGATGGCTATTTAGTGTTTGGCTGCGAATCCAGCGGCATCCCGCTTGAAATCCTAGAGGGAATGAATGATCGCCTGTTCAGCCTGCCCATGCGCAATCCAGTCGTGAAATCTCTGAACCTGGCCAATGTGGCGACCGCCGTGATTTATCAGGCGATGCGCCCCGTTTTGGGTGGTTAGACAGTTTTGTCAGGTCGTAGGAACATCACCATCGCCACCAATCCAATCGCAATCAATGGGAGGCTGCCGGCAAAGACGCTATGTGACACTAGGCGCAGGGTCTCAGGGTCCGCGTCAATTGCAAAGCCTGACGCATTGGCAAGAATACCGCAAACTGCAGCGCCCACGGCGTAACCAAACCGGGCAACTGTCGGCAAGGCACCTGTGACGCGCGCGCGCTCAGCTTCGGGAGAGACGCTGATGAGGCGGCGTTGGATAAAGGTGTAGGCGCTGCCAAAGCCGAGGCCTTCGATCCAGGCTAAGACACCGATCACCCACAGCGGACCATCAGCGGCAAAGACCAGGAAGCCGACGACCGACAGCGCGACGAGGGAAAGCCCCCCAGCGATCCAGTAGGGGTCTTGGCGTTCCGGTGCGCCGGACACCAAGATTGCCGCAATGGTCCATCCAAAAGATGCGCCCGCCAAAATATAGCCGATGACAACGGGGGACGTGTTGTGCAAGCCTGACATGAGAACCGGTCCGTAGCTCATCAATCCCATGACACCCGCAGAGATCGACACCCACATCAACAACGCGGCACCCGCGCGGTTGTTTAGGCGAAAAGCGTTCTGGGGTAACATGCGGCTGTCGCCTGCGCGGGCATCAAGTTTCAGAAACAAAATGAGCAAGGCGAAGGCTGCGATCATCAGAAGCGGCGTCAAAGGAAAGGACACCCGAATGCCAGCGGCGGCAACCGTTGTGATGCCAACGGTCAACAGGGCGAGGCGACGCACAGGGAGAGTGATAGGACTGTCTGTCGCTTCGGGCGTGTTGCTGATCCCGGGGGTTTTCCAGATCCAGATCGAAAGACCGAGGGCTTGGATCAGGAAGAAAGCAAAGCCCCAACGCCATGTGAAATATTGCACGAAGAAGGCCCCAACGAGTGGCCCGATAAAGGCAGAGGCCCCCCAAAGCGCTGACACAACCGCAATGACACGAGGTTGCAGGCGAGGTGCAAATAAAACTCCAATTGCAATAAAGGTCATGGCGGTTAGGCCGCCGCCGCCCAATCCTTGCAACACCCGCCCAACCAGAAGAATCGGCATGTTAGAGGCAACCATGGATGCGGCACATCCAAAGGCGAAGACCAAGGCACACAGCGCCATAATGTTGCGCATTCCATAGCGCATCGTGGCAATTGCCGCAGAGGCACCGGCCAAGATAGATCCGATTTCATAGGTTGCGATGGTCCAAGACACGAAGCGGTCTCCGCCGATGTCGGTCAGGATATCGGGGATCATCGTGGCCAACAGCAAGCTGTCGGCAGCGTGAAGCCAGACCCCAAGTGAGACGATCATCAGTTGTAGTGCATATTGGCGCGTTAAGATTTCGCGCCAACTGACATGAGCGGAGGGACTATTGCTGGACGTCATATTTATATTCCCGTGATTCGAGGTTCGGGAACAGTGATAGAACCTCAAGGGGACTTGAGGGCAAGGGGTGATTTCTTAGAACCACTGCCCTGGTTCCATGAGGCCCAAGTCCAACAATTGTTGACTGTTCCATTCCAGCTTAACCGAGTTATGCCAACTGAATGTTTTGATGGCACCGCGGCTTCCCGGGTTGGCGCGCAGGGCTTTTGCAGCACGAAACGAGCAGATGGTGGCCGTGATATTGTGATGCCATTCACAGGAATATGTATTGTATTCCTCGTCGTTAAAAACATGGCCCGGCAAGAGCTTCAAGCCTGCTGCGGATGCAAAAAGAGCGTTGCGCCCAATGGTGCGTTTGAGAAAGGGAACATGTTCTTCGAAACGCCAACGTAAGCCACCATAAAAATCGAGCTGACGGTCCTTTTTCTCATAATTGTTTTGGGCATCTTCACGGGCCAACGCGTAATACCCGGTTTTGTCAAACCACGCATCTTCACAGGCGACACCAGATGGGTGCTGGTTGAGGTCACTTGCATAAAGATCAATGACATAGGTCAGCATGGACGCGCGACGTTCTTCAGTGTGGAATGCCAAAAGTTCGGTGACGCTGCGGGTTTCCATGAAGGGATACATCAGATATTCGGCGTTGTAGCAATAGTACAGCCATGTTCCGGGACGGGTGGCGGCCGCGATGCGGTTTACTGCGTCTTCGGTTGCGTCATCTGCGAAGGCATCCCAGTTGATCACATGTACATCTTTGCAAAGCGCATCTGCGATGTGCAAAGATGCTGGCTTGAGCACGAGGATAGCAGAAAAACCAAGCTTTTTATGGTGTTTTATGGTGCTTTCGATTTCAACCAAATCTTCGATCAGCAACGGCGCGATCGGGCCTTTTGCCAAGGTTTCTTTGGCGGTGTTCAAAAATGTGTTAATACTATCGTAAATCATGTGCCCTCACTTGGCGTGAAAATCCCTTAAAACGGTGGATATTGCAAGCCTCTCTCTGCCGCTGTATGTGTGCGGCAACAAACGTGGGACCTTTCTGATGTCAGAAAAGAAAAAACTCTTCATTAAAACTTGGGGCTGTCAGATGAATGTCTATGACAGCGAGCGCATGGCCGAAAGCCTTGGGCATGAAGGATATGAGGCCACTGAACAGGTGGAAGACGCAGATATGATTCTGCTGAACACCTGTCACATTCGTGAAAAAGCGGCTGAAAAGATCTATTCTGAGTTGGGGCGTTACAAAGGTTTGAAGGCCGCGAATCCCGACCTGAAGATCGGTGTGGCGGGCTGTGTGGCCCAGGCTGAGGGTGAAGAAATCATCCGCCGCCAGCCCATGGTTGACCTGGTTGTCGGTCCGCAGACCTATCACCGTCTGCCGAAAATGATGGAAACTGTGAACAGGGGCGAAAAGGCACTTGATACGGATTTCCCGGAAGAAGACAAATTTGAACATCTGAACAAACGTCCCAAAGCGAAACGCGCCCCGGCTGCGTTTTTGACGGTTCAAGAAGGTTGCGACAAATTCTGCGCCTTTTGTGTCGTGCCTTATACGCGCGGTGCCGAAGTGTCGCGTCCTGTGGATCGTATTATTCGTGAGGCCAATGATTTGGTGGAACGTGGCGTGCGTGAAATTTCTCTGCTTGGGCAAAACGTGAATGCTTATCACGGGCAGGGCGCAACGGGTACAACGGGGCTTGCGGGATTGATCGGTGAATTGGCGAAAGTCGATGGCCTGGCGCGCATTCGCTATACGACCTCGCACCCCAATGATATGGAAGACGCGTTGATCGCGGCGCATGGGTCATGTGACAAACTGATGCCATATCTGCATTTGCCTGTGCAATCTGGCAGCGATAAAATCCTAAAACGCATGAACCGCAATCACACCGCCGAAAGCTATATCAGGGTGATTGAACGTTTCCGCGAAGCGCGTCCCGATATCTTGCTGTCCGGTGATTTCATCGTTGGTTTCCCAGAAGAAACAGATCAGGATTTTCAGGACACGATGGATCTGATCCGCGAAGTGCATTACGGCCAGGCCTATTCCTTCTGTTATTCGTCCCGCCCAGGGACGCCTGCTGCGGAACGTGCATTGGTTGATCCATTGGTTGCGAAAGAACGTTTGCATCAGATGCAGGCCCTGCTGACACAACAACAGATGCAAACCCAAGAAAGCATGATCGGGCGTACCGTAAGTGTGATGTTCGAAAAAGCGGGGCGTATTGAAGGGCAAATGATCGGTAAGTCTGGCTATCTGCACGCGGTTCATGCGGATGCGAAAGATGTGAAAATTGGTGATATTCGCGACGTGAAGATCATCGCGACTGAGAAAAACTCGCTTACTGGGGAAATCCTGCCCTAAATATTTGTGGCATTTCCGTGAAGATTGAAATCAATTAATCCGTCGTGACTTGCGTTGCGGCGGTCAAGTTGCGACCATCGGGACAAATGCTGGATTCGGTCCGGCTGTCATCAGGGAAAATACAGAACGGAGCCACTTTGGGAACTGAAGACCTGAACATCGAAGCTGAAACTGCCGTGCAGCCTGCGCAGACACAGCTGGAATATCCTGACAATCACCTGTTGATCGAGCTCTGCGGTGAATTTGACAAAAACCTGACCCAGATCGAAAGCACCTTTGGGGTGCAGATCATCCGCCGTGGAAATCAGCTTGTGTTGCATGGCAAGGATTATGAACGCGCCAAGACCGCAGACATTTTGAATGCGCTTTATGCACGTCTTGAGGCCGGCCGTTCTGTCGAAACCGGGGATATTTCTGCGGAAATTCGCATGAGTGGAGACAATGGCGGGCATGAAAATGCGCCAGATGACCAGCTTGAGATGTTCAAAGGCGGTCGCGTCGAAATCCGCACCCGTAAGAAAACCGTTGAACCGCGCACAGACGCGCAAAAGGCATATGCCCAAGCATTGTTTGAAAACGAACTGGTCTTTGGTATTGGTCCTGCTGGAACAGGCAAAACATATATCGCTGTCGCGGCGGCCGTGTCGATGTTTGCCGATGGCCTGGTTGATAAGATCATCCTGTCGCGCCCCGCAGTTGAAGCCGGTGAAAAGCTTGGCTATCTGCCAGGTGACATGAAAGACAAGGTTGACCCGTTTATGCAGCCTTTGTATGACGCGCTGGGCGACTTCCTTCCTGGTAAGCAAATGGCGAAGCTGATTGAAGAAAAGCGCATCGAAATCGCGCCTTTGGCTTTCATGCGGGGACGTACGCTTTCCAATGCTTTTGTGGTGCTGGATGAGGCGCAAAATGCGACCGCCATGCAAATGAAGATGTTCCTGACGCGTCTTGGCGAAGGGTCGCGTATGGTCATTACGGGCGACCGATCACAGGTTGATTTGCCGCGCGGCGTGACATCTGGTTTGCACGATGCGGAACGTCTGTTGAAACATATCGATCATATCTCGTTCAACTACTTCACCGCGAAAGATGTGGTGCGCCACCCGCTGGTTGCGAAGATTATTGAAGCTTATGACGCGGCTGATCAAAAGGCTTTTGCAAAGCGTGAGGCGAAGAAAATCGAAGCGCAGAAGGCAAACCAATGATCACCGATGTGATTTGCGAAGACCCGCGTTGGGATGATGCAGGGCTTGAGGATCTCTCTGAAATCGCAGCTGCAGCGACATTGACCCGCCTGGCGTTGGAAGGTGACTGGGAAGTTGTGGTCATGGGGTGTGATGACGAGCGAATTTCAGTCTTGAACGCGGATTTTCGTGAGAAAGATAAAGCCACAAATGTACTGTCTTGGCCGTCAGAAGAACGTGCGGCTGAAAAGGCCGGTAATCCGCCCCTGCCGCCCAAAGGCCCGGACCCGGAATTGGGTGATATTGCGATTTCTTACGACACTTGTGCGCGTGAAGCAGCTGAGTCTAAGAAGAAATTTGCCGATCATGTGACCCATTTGGTTGTTCATGGAATCTTACATCTGTTGGGTTATGATCACATTGACGAAAAAGATGCGGCCCTAATGGAGGGGCTAGAGACAGAAATACTTGGCAATCTTGGCATTGCTGACCCATATACAATATAGACGCGCGTTTTGCGTCATTTGAATGACCCGGAAAGGACCAATGGGCGATACAATCGAAGGATCCTCTATCGCTGCGCAGCGCGCGCAGGAAGATGATGAACCAGGGCAAAACGGATTTTTCCGCAAGCTCTTAGCAAATTTTTCCCAACCAAATGACACAGCCCCGGCTGTCGAGGAACCCATTGGTGCGGTGACAGATGTTTCTGCGGCACATGGTATGTTGAATCTGCGACGCATGCGCCTTGAAGATGTGGCAATCCCGCGTGTTGAGATCATCTCTGTGTCGGACGACATTTCCAAAGACGAATTGGTTGAGGTATTCCGTGAAAGCGGTTTGAGCCGTTTGCCGGTGTTCTCCGGTACATTGGACAAACCTGCGGGCATGATCCATTTGAAAGATTTCTCACTGAAACATGGATTTAATGGGCCTTCCAAGAACGGCGAATTCTCGTTTGAAAAACTGATGCGCCCGCTTTTGTTTGCGCCCCCCTCTATGCCGATCGGTATCTTACTGCAGAAAATGCAGACCGAACGTATCCATATGGCATTGGTCATTGATGAATACGGTGGCGTCGACGGATTGGTGACGATTGAAGATTTGATCGAACAGGTGATCGGGGAAATCGAAGACGAACATGACGCGGTGGAAGGACAGCTGTGGTTTGAAGAAAAGCCAGGTTGCTATGTTGCCGAAGCGCGCGCTCCGCTGGATGAATTTGAGGCGGCGATTGGTTTAAATCTAAGCGCCGAATTGGATGATGAAGATGTGGATACATTGGGCGGCTTGGTGTTCGTTTTGTTGGGGCATGTGCCAGGGCGCGGCGAGATGATCCGTCACCCTGCTGGCCCGGATTTCGAGGTGATCGATGCCGATCCGCGCCGCATTAAACGTGTGCGCGTGCACTTGCCGATGAAGAAAGCCTAAGCGACCGTGGGGGCGATCAACGGAAAAATTGGGGATGCATTAGCGCGATTATCCTGGCGAACCCTTATGTTCATCAGCGCCCTGATTGGGGCGGTCATGGCATTGGGACAAGCACCGTTTGGCCTGTGGCCGTTGGCGCTGGTTGCTTTGGTTATGGCTGCGATTCTTCTTGAAGTCAGCGGCACAACTCGCCGCGCGGCTTGGTTTGGTTGGGCATTTGGCGGCGGATATTTTGGCGTTTCGTTAAGCTGGATTGTTGAACCATTCTTGGTTGATATTGCGCGTCACGGTTGGATGGCGCCTTTTGCATTGTTCTTTATGGCTGGCGGGCTTGCCTTGTTTTGGGCGGCGGCGTTTGGCCTTGCGCGATGGTTGGGCGGGCAACGACTGGCAGCTTTGGCATTGGTCGTGACGTTACCCGCCCTGGAGCTGCTGCGCGCCTATGTCTTCACTGGGTTTCCCTGGGCAATGCCGGCCTATATTTGGGTCGGGCTTGCGCCGATGCAGTTGGTCGCGTTGATTGGTCCACATGGGTTGAATATGTTGACGGTTTTGATGACTGCTGGCGTTTGGGGCATGAGCGGCATTAACCGTTATTGCGCAGTGGTTTTGGGGGTATTGGCATGGGGAACTGCCCCGGTTTTGGCGATGTTTCCAGTCCTTCCCGCGTCCCAAGCATCTATCGAATCCGTAACCTTGCGCTTGTTGCAACCAAACGCGCCGCAACATCAGAAATGGGATCCTGATTGGGTCCCTGTCTTTTTTGAACAAAATCTGAGATTTACGGCGGAACTTGGGGCAGATGGAAGCCGCCCGGATGTGATCATCTGGCCTGAGACGGCCGTACCAACATCACGACTTATGAAGGATGAATACGTGATCGAGTTGGTTCGTGATGCGGCCCAAGGTGTTCCCGTGATCTTTGGGATTGGTCACCAGCGAGACGGCGGTTTTTACAATTCGATTGCCGTGATGGATCGCTGGGGCACGCTGACACAAACATATGATAAGATGCATCTTGTTCCCTTCGGTGAATATGTGCCTTTTGGTGATGTCATGGCGCGATTTGGCATTTACGGGTTGGCGGCCAATCAAGGGTTTGGCTTCACCCCTGGGCAAGAGCGTCAGCTTTTAGATCTCGGCGATGCGGGGCAGATATTGCCGCTGATTTGTTATGAAGCCGTGTTTCCGCAGGACGTAAATGCTGCGCCGGATGGCGCTGACTGGATTTTGCACCTCACCAATGATGCCTGGTTTGGGTCTGTTTCGGGGCCATGGCAGCATTTGGTTCAAGCGCAGTTTCGGGCGGTCGAACAAGGGCGGCCCTTGGTGCGAACCGCAAATACGGGCGTGACTGCAGTGATTGATGCGCATGGCGTTATCCAAGCGCAAATTCCATTTGAGACGGCTGGTTACTTGGATGCGGATTTGCCAACTGAAACCGTCGATACCCTGTACCGACAAACCGGTGACTGGCCCATTATCGCGATTTTGTGGCTTTTGGGGTGCGCGTTAACACTATCTAGACACCAGTCAGGTAAAGGCGATTGACGCAAACCTATTGCAAGAATAGGGCCTGTCCATCGACCGCCACAACGGCTTCCTGAAGTGGTGGATTTATTTGTACTGGAGCAACATCAAATGAGTCGTGATAACTATACTTTTACTTCGGAATCCGTTTCCGAAGGGCATCCTGACAAGGTCTGTGAC
>NZ_JWIF01000001.1 GCF_000812685.1 Halocynthiibacter namhaensis | reverse complement strand
CTGTTAAATGGACGTAACCAACAGGAAATACAAAGGACCGGCATCAATGGCCCAATACCCGAGCAGCTTTGACAAAGAAGACCTTCTGAAATGTTCCCGTGGCGAACTATTTGGCCCCGGCAACGCCCAGCTGCCCGCGCCCCCCATGCTGATGATGGACCGTATCACCGAGATTTCCGGTGATCGTGGCGCGCATGGCAAAGGTCATATTGTTGCTGAGTTCGACATCACCCCGGACCTGTGGTTCTTTGATTGCCACTTCCCAGGAAACCCGATCATGCCTGGCTGTCTTGGCCTTGATGGTCTGTGGCAGCTGAAACCGTCGATACCCTGTACCGACAAACCGGTGACTGGCCCATTATCGCGATTTTGTGGCTTTTGGGGTGCGCGTTAACACTATCTAGACACCAGTCAGGTAAAGGCGATTGACGCAAACCTATTGCAAGAATAGGGCCTGTCCATCGACCGCCACAACGGCTTCCTGAAGTGGTGGATTTATTTGTACTGGAGCAACATCAAATGAGTCGTGATAACTATACTTTTACTTCGGAATCCGTTTCCGAAGGGCATCCTGACAAGGTCTGTGACCAAATTTCAGATGCCATCTTAGACGCTTTTCTTTCAGAAGAACCCGAAGCACGGGTTGCCTGCGAAACCTTCGCCACAACAAACCGTGTTGTGATCGGTGGTGAAGTTGGCCTGTCCGATCAGGCAAAACTTAAAGACTACATGGAAAAAACCGATGGCATCGTGCGCGATTGCATCAAAGGCATCGGTTACGAGCAGGATAAATTCCATTGGAACACCGTTGAGGTGACCAATCTGCTGCATGAACAGTCCGCGCATATTGCGCAGGGTGTGGATGCCAGCGCTGGAAAAGACGAAGGCGCTGGCGATCAGGGCATCATGTTTGGCTATGCGGTGAATGAAACCGACGCTTTGATGCCCGCGCCGATTCAATATACGCACGCGATCCTGCGTCGTTTGGCAGAGGTGCGTAAAGACGGCACGGAACCTGCGCTGGGTCCTGATGCGAAAAGCCAGCTTTCGGTGGTTTATCAGGGCGGAAAACCTGTTGGTGTTTCTTCTATCGTTCTGTCCACACAGCACCTTGATGAAACGCTGTCATCTGCTGATGTGCGTGCAATTGTTGAACCTTACATCCGTGAAACTCTGCCTGAAGGCTGGGTGACTGCGGCAACTGAATGGCACGTCAACCCAACCGGTAAATTCGTCATTGGCGGCCCAGATGGGGATGCTGGTTTGACCGGTCGAAAGATCATCGTGGATACATATGGCGGTGCTGCCCCTCACGGTGGCGGCGCGTTTTCTGGCAAAGATCCAACAAAAGTTGACCGTTCCGCAGCTTATGCATCGCGCTATCTGGCGAAGAACATTGTCGCGGCGGGCATGGCAGAACGTTGCACATTGCAGCTGTCTTATGCGATTGGCGTTGCGAAGCCTCTGTCGATTTATGCCGATACACATGGCACAGGCCAAGTGCATGAAAGCGAGATCGAGAAAGCTGTTGCAGCCTGTATGGATCTGACGCCGCAAGGCATTCGCACCCATCTTGGCCTGAACAAGCCAATCTATCAACGCACAGCGGCTTACGGTCATTTCGGCCGCACGCCTACGGATGACGGTGGATTCTCATGGGAGCGCACCGATCTTGTTGAGGCGCTGAAAAAAGCTGTTTAAGCCTTTGCACGCCGGGTGCATTGCACTTTGAATGCTGAAAGTTTAGGGAAGGCGGGCAATTTGCCTGCCTTTTCTCTTTTTTGAATACCGGAGTTCGCCATGTCTGACCAAAATGCAACTGAGGGTAAACACCAGTCCGGCGCACCTTGGCGCAATTTCTATGGCCGCCTGAAGGGCAAAACTTTGCGCAAAAGCCAAGAAGGCTATCTTGAAGAAGACTTGGCAGAATTGACTATCAAAAATGTGACTTGGGAAGAAAACCCCGAGCGCACAGAGTTGGATGTGAAGGCATTGTTCGGCGGCAAGCCGGTGTGGCTTGAAGTCGGGTTTGGTGGCGGGGAACACATGGTGCATCAGGCAGCTTTAAACCCTGAGGTTGGCATCATTGGGTGCGAGCCGTACATCAACGGTGTGGCAATGTTGCTTGGGAAAATCCGTACGGCCAATGTCGACAATGTTGCGATCCACCCCGGTGATGCACGCGACATGATGGATGTGTTGCCAGAGGCGTCGGTCGATAAAGCATTCTTGCTGTACCCTGATCCTTGGCCGAAAAAACGTCACCACCGGCGTCGTTTCGTGACGCAGGAACATCTTGTGCCATTGGCGAAAACTATGAAGCCGGGCGCGATTTTTCGCGTGGCCACGGATATTGAGGATTACGTGCGCCAAACCATGGAAGAAGTTCCAAAGGCTGGGTTCGAATGGATGGCAGAAGGCCCTGAGGATTGGCGCAATTCTTGGGATGATTGGATTTCCACCCGCTATGAACAAAAAGCCATCCGCGAAGATCGCATCCCCCATTACATGACGTTTCGCCGCCTCGGCTGATCGAACTGTTACCGCTAAACCACATGCTGGCCCTGCAGAGATTGCGGGGCTATGCAGCGATCATCGCGATTGCTAAAAGACGGATACACCGCCCATTGGGCTATTCCACCCCAACATTGAAGGAGCACGACATGACTGATTTCACATTCGCCCTTCAGGGGATCTGCAAAGTTTAAGGCTGTATCAGCCCGGGACTTTGACTTGGGGGCTGGCGACAGCGTCCGGACATATCAAAATATTGGAATATACCATGGGCAATTTTGCCTCGGGTCGTGTGTTGTCTGCTGAAAGTGACAGCGCCGCGGCCCATTTATACTATACGAAAAATGCATGGATCGACGGCCGTGCTGAAGACCAATTGCGCGAAGTCGCGCGGTTGGATGGCGTACGAAAAATAGCGGCCTTCCCGGATTTGCACCCTGGAAAATATGGGCCCGTTGGATGTGCTGTTCTGTCGGACAAGCTGCACCCACAATTGGTCGGCAGTGACATCGGCTGTGGCATGTCGCTGTTCGCTTTGGATCTGCCCGCGCGAAAACTGAAGCTGGAAAAAGCCGAACGCCGCTTGCGTGCTTTGGCGTTGCCCTATGGCGGCGGCGCGTCAGAGCGGTTGAAACAGGAAGATTTGCCCGCAGATTTATTTGCAGGCGCGCTGGGTTCAATCGGCGGCGGTAATCATTTTTGCGAAGTGCAGCGCATTGTGGCCGGGGGGTCTGACGGATTTCTGAAAGATCAGATTTGTTTGCTGGTTCATTCTGGATCACGTGGGTTAGGGCATGCTTTGTTGCAGGGTTTTCTAGCTCAGGGACGGGTGTGTTTTAACCCTGATTCAACGGAAGGGAAGTCTTGGCTGGCCGCCCATAATCAGGCAGTGCGTTGGGCCAGATTGAACCGTCAAATTTTTGCGGAACGTGCGGCTGAGGCCTTGAGGTGTGATCTGCATTTGCTGAGCGATTGCCCGCATAATCTTGTGACGCAAGAATTTGGGGCGTGGCTGCATCGCAAAGGGGCTGCGCGGTTGCAGCCCTTGGTGCCATTGGCGGGAAGTCGGGCCAGCGCTGGATATGTGTTGCGCCCAATGGATCATCCCGCGAATGCTTTGAACTCATGTGCGCATGGGGCAGGGCGCAAATATGATCGTGCGTCAATGCATGGGCGCATTGCGGCCAAGAAATCAGTGCTTGATGACATGCGTCGCCCAACGGCCCAATCGCGGGTGATCTGTGATGATAAATCTATGCTGATTGAGGAGGCACCTTTGGCCTATAAATCTGCAACTCATGTTGCACAGGATCTCGCTGATTTTGGGATTGCTGAAACCGTCGCAAAAGTGATGCCGTTGATCACATTCAAAAACGCAAAGGAGGGTGCGCGATGAGTGTTTCAATTACGCTTTTGGTCACCAGTGGAAATGGTCCCGAAGAATGTTGCCAAGCAGTGGCACATGTCCTGGCGCGCATGAAGGACGAAGCCGTTCGTTCAGATGTGGACCTTGATGTCAGCGCAACAGCATCCAAACATGGGGTGCAATCGGCATTGGTTGTGGTGCATGGGCCACTGGCCTCGCGCATTGCTGATGCCTGGTGTGGAACCGTTCAGTGGATATGCAAAAGTGATCTGCGGACAAGGCATAAGCGTCAGAACTGGTTTGTGGGTGTTTCACGCTTGCCTGATGTTATGTCCTTTGCTGATACCGGCGGTGCGCTTCGTTTTGAAACATTTCGTGCCGGTGGCCCAGGTGGCCAGCATCAGAACACAACTGACAGTGCCGTGCGCGCCACTTGTGAAACTACGGGTGTGTCCGTTGTGGTGCGGGATGGGCGATCGCAGCATCGCAATAAGGCGCTTGCGATTGAACGGATTAATGCTTTGAAGGCATTGCAACAAAAACACGAGCTTGCGCTGCGTGCCCGAAATGCCAACCAAAGTCACAACCAGTTGGAACGTGGAAATGCCAAGCGTGTGTTTCGGGGGAGGAACTTTGTCGAAACCAGTTAAATGATGAAACTTGGGGCGTGAATGCTGTGACGGATTTACGCCCCGCTTTGCTTGCGCTATCAGTTGGCTACACAGACTGAAGGAAGCGCAAATGTCCGGCCATGGCACCCCAATCCCAATGACTTCTCGTAAATGCGGCCCGCTGCAAGGCGAGGCGGCGGTTCCCGGCGATAAATCCATTTCGCACCGGGCGCTGATCTTTGGCGCGATGGCGATTGGCGAGACCCGCGTGACAGGGCTTTTGGAAGGCGAAGATGTGCTGGACACGGCCAAAGCCATGCGTGCTTTTGGTGCGACGGTCACCCAACATGGACCTGGTGAATGGTCCGTGAATGGTGTGGGTGTCGGCGGTTTTGCAGAACCTGATAACGTGATTGACTGCGGGAATTCTGGCACGGGTGTGCGTTTGATCATGGGGGCAATGGCCACCCAAGCGATCACCGCGACATTTACCGGGGACGCAAGTTTGAACAAACGCCCAATGGGACGCGTGACCGATCCGGTTGCTTTGTTCGGCGCGCAATCTTTCGGGCGTGAAGGTGGCCGTTTGCCCATGACTATTGTGGGCGCACGTGAACCTGTGCCTGTGGAATACACCGTGCCTATGCCCTCCGCGCAGGTGAAATCGGCGGTTTTGCTTGCGGGTTTGAATGCACCCGGCCAAACCGTGGTAATTGAAAAAGAAGCCACGCGTGACCACACGGAACGCATGCTGGAAGGTTTTGGGGCCGAGATTTCCGTTGAGGAAACAGAGGCAGGCCGTCGTATTACCTTGACCGGTCAGCCAGAATTGAAACCACAAGTGATTTCAGTCCCGCGTGATCCATCTTCCGCGGCGTTTCCGACCTGCGCTGCGACAATCGTGCCCGGATCAGAAGTGTTCGTTCCAGGTGTGTCGCAGAACCTGACACGCAACGGGATCTACACGACGCTTGTTGAAATGGGCGCAGATATTACCTTTGAGAATGAGCGCCTTGAAGGCGGTGAACCCGTTGCAGATCTGCGGGTGCGTTACGCCCAAACCCATGGTGTTGAGGTCCCGCCAGCGCGGGCGGCGTCCATGATTGATGAATACCCGGTGTTGTCCGTTGTGGCGGCATTGTCCACCGGAAAAACCGTGATGCGCGGCGTGAAAGAGCTGCGCGTAAAGGAATGCGACCGCATTGATGCCATGGCGCGTGGTTTGCGGGCGTGTGGTGTGACGGTTGAGGAAGACGAAGACACCATGATCGTGCACGGCATGGGTGCCGGCGGCGTGCCAGGTGGTGCAACTTGTGAAAGCTTCCTAGATCACCGCATTGCGATGTCTTTCATGGTGTTGGGGATGGCGGCACAGAACCCTGTGTCAGTGGATGACGGTACACCTATTGCGACGTCATTCCCTGTGTTTGAGCCGTTGATGGAAAGCCTGGGCGCGCAGATTTCGCGCAGCGCGACTTAACCCACAAAGAAGCAACTGGCGGCGATGAGGGACCAAATCCCCAACGTCGCCCAATACCCCCAGGGGTTTTCGGCGCGTGATATTGGGGCCCATAGATATGTGTGGCCCGCGAAGAGATCCCAGGTTACCCAAATAACCAGCGCAATGCCGACGAAAAACCAAATGGTCATGATTGTGTCCTTTCTGTTCAGGCACATATGGCGGCTTTGGCGAGAAAATCGAGTACATCCATGGCTTTTCGCAAGATCCGTCATGTGAACAGCAAGATATGTCGGATGGTTTGCGTCGGTCTTTGTTTGCGGGCACGCGCCGCAAAATTTCTGAAACGCATTAACTTTGCCTGAAGTATTTTCCCCTTTAATCGGAAGTCAGGAGGGCGCAATGCGGTTTACAATGTTGTTCGCAAGTTTGTTTGCGGTGACCTCATTCATATATGGGGCGATGATTTTTTGGACGTTACCAGCTATTTCCGCTGGCGCAGGCGGGTTGGCACCGCTTGATACACGCGCTTTTGGTTATTCTTATGATGAGGTGCATGCATTTTTGAATGCACTGACGCCACATGCGCGCGGGATATACCTTGGGCCTCAACGTGTTTTGGATATGATTTTTCCCGGTGCGATGGCGCTGACCTTGTGTTTGGTCTTCAACCGTTTGCATGCAAAGACCGGAACAAGTTCGAGCGCCGCTGCGTTGATTGGAGTTGGGCTTGCTTTGGGGGGTGCCACGGCTGACTACTTTGAAAATATGGCTGTCGCCCGGTTGTTGCTGACACCTGGGCCGCCATCTGTTGTCTTGGTCGATCAAGCCAATCAGTGGACGGTAATTAAAGTTGTATCATCCTGGCTTGCGCTGTTGCTGTTGTTGGGGCTTGGTGTTCTGTATTTGATCAGTCGGAAGTATAAGCAATCATCAGAACCTGGTTTGAGAAAAATCAGCGAGACGCGGCCAGAAGCTAAAGTAAATTCTACGGATATTTGACAGTCCTTGTACAAGGCGCTACGCCCGTATGACGGAGACAAATATGACACTTACAGTAGCAGTTGATGGCCCCGCTGCATCGGGCAAGGGCACGATTTCCAAAGCGGTCGCCGCGCATTTTGGGTTCGCACATCTCGATACAGGTCTGTTGTATCGTGCTGTGGGGGCTCAGATGTTGTTGGGCAAAGATCCTTTGATCGTCGCTCAGACGTTGCAAGCCGAAGATATTGATCCGGGAGCCTTGCGAAATTCCGAAGTTGCCCAAGCTGCATCTAAGGTTGCTGCAATTCCAGAAGTGCGCGCGGCTTTGCTGGATTTCCAACGGGCTTTCGCGAGACGTGCCGGGGGCGCGGTGTTGGACGGGCGAGACATTGGAACTGTGATCTGCCCCGAGGCAGACGTAAAACTTTATGTCACAGCATCTGACGAAGTGCGGGCGGAACGGCGGTTTCTCGAGTTGGCGAACAAGGGCCAAGATGTTACGCGCGATGGGGTCTTGGACGATTTGCGCGCGCGGGACAAGCGCGATAGCGAGCGGGCGTCGGCACCTTTGAAGCCTGCGGAAGATGCCACCATTATCGACACTTCAGACCTAAGTATTGATGACGCGGTGGCACGTGTGGTGTCGCAAATTGAAATGGCGCAGTCCGACTGACTTAAGCGTGTGCGGGCTGACGGGCTGAGCGTTCCATCTGTTGATAGGAGCGCTCGTTTTTCGTGAAGGCCTCTCCGACGGGGATCATCCCCAGCTTTTCATAAAAGCCCATCGCCGAGACGCGAGCGTCGCACCAGAAACGTTGGTTTGGGCCGATGCGTTCCAGCATGGTTTGGATCACCGCGCGCCCGTGCCCTTTCCCTTGTTGTGAGGGAAGAGTTGCAAGCTTACGCAATTGGACGCCACCATTGTCGTCATGGAACAGTGACCCAACACAAACCAGATGAACTCCGTCATATACGCCAAAATGTACTGCAGTGTGATCACCCGGGACTTCTGCATGTGAGAGCGGATGCCCCGGCCATAAAACGGCTTGGCGTACCGGCAGGGCGGTTTGAATAGTGATTTCTCGAATCATATTTATTCTTTCGTGTGGTCGCGAGATTAACCGCCGCGGTGACGGTATGCGCAAGGGGAATTGGCCTTATTTCACAGCGGTGAGAGGCTTGTGTTTCATGTGGATTGGGGGTATAGAACGCGGGTCAATAAGGCGTTTAAGCCATAAAAACAAAAATGACGGGCAGGGTCGGCATATACCGGCCCTCTTTATTTGTGTTTGGTCTGTTTGTTTCAGGCTGCCTGTTGACCAACTGAAACCTAGACCGGCGGAGACAACCGCGCGGCCAGAAAAACGATTGAAAAGGACTCTGAGACCACATGGCTCAAAATATCTCAATGGAAGAATTCGAAGCACTCCTGCAGGAAAGCTTCGAAATTGACACGCCTGAAGAAGGTTCTGTTGTCAAAGGCAAGGTTATCGCAATCGAAGCGGGCCAAGCTATCATCGACGTAGGCTACAAAATGGAAGGCCGCGTTGACCTTAAAGAATTCGCAGACCCAGGTGAAGAAGCTGAAATCGCTGTTGGCGACACTGTAGAAGTGTTCCTGCGCGCAGCTGAAAACGCGCGTGGCGAAGCTGTCATTTCTCGTGAAATGGCGCGTCGTGAAGAAGCATGGGATCGCCTCGAGAAAGCATATGCTGACGAAGAACGCGTTGACGGTGCTATCTTTGGTCGCGTTAAAGGCGGCTTCACTGTTGACCTCGGCGGCGCAGTTGCGTTCCTGCCAGGTTCACAAGTTGACGTACGTCCAGTACGCGACGCAGGCCCACTGATGGGTCTGAAGCAGCCGTTCCAAGTTCTGAAAATGGACCGTCGTCGTGGCAACATCGTTGTTTCTCGTCGTGCTATCCTTGAAGAATCACGTGCGGAACAGCGCGCTGAAGTTATCGGCAACCTCACTGAAGGTCAGGCTGTTGACGGTGTTGTTAAGAACATCACTGAATACGGTGCATTCGTTGACCTCGGCGGCGTTGACGGCTTGCTGCACGTTACCGACATGGCTTGGCGTCGTGTGAACCACCCATCCGAGATCCTCACAATCGGTGAGACCATCAAGGTTCAGGTGATCAAGATCAACAAAGAAACTCATCGTATCTCTCTCGGCATGAAGCAGCTGCAAGACGATCCATGGGATGCTGTTGCTGCGAAATACCCACTGGATTCTGTCCACAAGGGTCGCGTCACCAACATCACTGATTACGGTGCATTTGTTGAACTCGAAGCTGGTGTTGAAGGCCTCGTACACGTTTCTGAAATGTCTTGGACTAAGAAGAACGTACACCCAGGCAAAATCGTGTCTACGTCTCAAGAAGTCGAAGTCATGGTTCTGGAAATCGATGGTTCCAAACGTCGCGTATCCCTTGGTCTGAAACAGACTATGCGCAACCCATGGGAAGTGTTCGCTGAGAACAACCCAGTTGGCAAAGAAGTTGAAGGTGAAGTTAAGAACATCACTGAATTCGGTCTGTTCATCGGTCTTGAGAACGAAATCGACGGCATGGTTCACCTGTCAGATCTGACATGGGAAGGCCGTGGCGAAGATGTGATCGGCGATTACCACAAAGGCGAAATGGTTCAGGCCGTTGTCACCGAAGTGGATGTTGAAAAAGAACGCATCTCTCTCTCCGTGAAAGCATTGGGCGGCGATCCATTCGCTGAAGTTGCTGATGGCGTTAAGCGCGGTTCTATCATCACAGTTGAAGTGACTGCGATTGAAGAAGGCGGCGTGGAAGTTGACTATGAAGGCATGAAATCCTTCATCCGTCGTTCCACCTGTCCCGTGACCGTGCTGAGCAACGTCCAGAGCGCTTCGGCGTTGGCGACAAGCTTGACGTGCGTGTGACCAATGTTGACGCGAAGACACGTCGCTTGGGTCTGTCCATCAAAGCACGTGAGATTGCTGAAGAGAAAGAAGCAGTCGAACAGTACGGTTCTTCTGACTCTGGCGCGTCCTTGGGTGATATCCTTGGTGCAGCTCTGAAAACTGACGAATAAACGTCGTTTCTGACTGAGAAATTAAGGGCCCTGCCAATTAGGCGGGGCCCTTTTGTTTTGCGAATCGCCTTTGCAAATTGCCGCGCCTTGGGATGCTAGGGGGCGTGATGTGTGATATTCCCCGTGAAATTGGCGCAAATAGCTGCTTTTTTGTATGGGTAAGTGGTTTTCGAGGCCTTAGTTGTTGCGATTTTCATTCGCAGCCGCGAATATGCAATTAAGTCACGAGATGATGACTAAAAAAGAGCGCAACTTAAACAAGCGCTGAAGCCAGCAGGGGAATGTAAGGAATGATCCGTTCGGAACTTGTTCAAGCAATAGCAGACGAAAATCCACATCTCTATCAACGAGATGTTGAACGTATTGTGAATACGGTATTTGATGAAATCACAGAAGCCATGGCGCGCGGCGACCGGGTCGAGCTTCGCGGTTTCGGAGCGTTTTCGGTGAAAAAACGTGAGGCCCGTACAGGCCGCAACCCACGTACAGGTGAATCTGTTGAGGTTGCTGCGAAATACGTACCGTTTTTCAAAACAGGAAAATTGTTACGGGATCGCTTAAACGGAAAGTAAGTTATGCGGTATATTAAGTATGTGTTCTTAGGTGCCTTGGCTGTGCTGCTGATTATGGTGGCGCTGGCCAATCGTGCGATGGTGTCCCTATATATTTTGCCCCAAGAGATATCTGAAGCCATTGGGCTGTCGGGTGAACCACTGCAATTGCCGTTGTTTGTGGTTGTTGTTGGCGGCATTATCCTAGGTCTTCTGGTCGGTTTCGTTTGGGAGTGGCTGCGCGAGTCCAAATTCCGTGGAACGGCACGCAAGGCCGGCAAGCTCGAGAAAGAAATTGATCGTTTGCGTGCGGAGACGTCCACAGAAAAAGGCGGCCAAGCCGATGATGTGCTGGCACTTCTGGATGGCAAAGCCTAAGTTGCTGCCAAAAGGCAGGGCACTTATATGACGACCAATGTGAAGATTTGCGGATTAAAAACCGTGCAAGATGTTGCGGCAGTTGCTGCGGCCAAAGCCCATTACGCGGGCTTTGTGTTTTTTGCAAAGTCACCTCGCCATCTTGAGATTGAACAAGCCCGAACATTGGCGCTTGCGACCCCTGAAGGCGTTGCCAAGGTTGCGCTGACGGTGAATGCGGATGACGCCACACTGGATGCGATAACAGAACAGGTGCCGCTGGACATGTTACAGCTGCATGGTTCTGAAACTGTTGAACGTGTGCACGAGGTGCGCAGGCGGTATGGCTTGCCTGTGATGAAGGCGATTGGCATTTCGGACGAAGAAGATCTCGATCAAATTAGCCTCTATACCCAAGTCGCGGACCAGCTGTTGATTGATGCGAAACCCCCGAAAAATGCAGATCTTCCTGGCGGGAATGGACTGGCGTTTGACTGGCGTTTGCTGGCCGGGCGTCGCTGGGCCACACCTTGGATGTTGGCAGGGGGCTTGAGCCCGAACAATGTCGCCGAGGCCATCCATCTGACCGGGGCGAAACAGGTTGACGTTTCTTCTGGTGTTGAGAGCGCGCCGGGCGTAAAGAATGCAGTTAAGATTGCGGATTTTGTCAAAGCCGCGACAAATCCGATACCACGTTTCTGAGGGGGAAATTCAATGGATGATCTGTTCAACAGCTTTATGAACGGGCCAGATGAAAATGGTCGTTTTGGTGATTTTGGCGGGCGTTTCGTTTCTGAAACCCTGATGCCACTGATCCTTGATCTGCAAGAGGAATACGAGAAGGCGAAAGTCGATCCCGCATTCCACGCGGAAATGGATGATCTCTGGAAGCATTACGTTGGCCGTCCCAGCCCGCTGTATTATGCCGAACGCATGACCGAGGCCCTTGGCGGTGCAAAGATCTATCTGAAACGCGACGAGTTAAACCACACCGGCGCGCATAAGATCAACAACGTTCTGGGGCAGATCTTGCTGGCCCGTCGTATGGGGAAAACCCGGATTATCGCGGAAACTGGCGCGGGCCAACACGGCGTTGCAACGGCGACGGTTTGTGCACGTTTCGGTTTGGAATGTATCGTTTACATGGGCGCGCATGATGTTGAACGTCAGGCCCCCAATGTGTTCCGTATGAAATTGTTGGGTGCGAAAGTTGTGCCGGTGACTTCTGGTCGTGGCACGTTGAAAGACGCGATGAACGATGCTCTGCGTGACTGGGTAACCAACGTGCGCGATACGTTTTATTGTATTGGTACCGTGGCTGGACCACATCCATATCCTGCCATGGTACGTGATTTTCAGGCGATCATTGGCCAAGAAACCAGAGTGCAATTGCAAGAACATGAAGGCGAAGGCCGTTTGCCAGACACTATCATTGCAGCAATCGGTGGTGGTTCCAATGCGATGGGTCTGTTCTTCCCCTTCCTTGATGATGAAAGCGTGAATATCGTGGGTGTCGAAGCCGGCGGTAAAGGTGTGGACCAAAAGATGGAACATTGCGCGTCTTTGACTGGTGGGCGCCCTGGTGTTCTGCACGGCAACCGTACTTATCTATTGCAAGATGACGATGGCCAAATCCTTGAAGGGTTCTCGATCTCTGCAGGCTTGGATTATCCAGGTATTGGTCCAGAACATGCTTGGTTGCACGAGATTGGCCGTGCGAAATACGTGTCCATCACGGATGTTGAAGCGCTTGAGGCGTTCCAGTTCTGCTGCACACAAGAAGGCATCATTCCTGCGCTGGAACCATCCCACGCTTTGGCGCATGTGATGAAACTGGCCCCGACTTTGCCGAAAGACCATATCATCGTGATGAATATGTGCGGCCGCGGTGACAAAGATATCTTCACCGTTGCGAAAGCATTGAATGTAAACATGGACGAAAGCGACTAAGCCAAGCCGCCTTATGTGATTGATTGAACCCCGTTTGTTTCTGACAGGCGGGGTTTTTTGTGGCAGACTGAAAACATTAACGAGAGATTGATTATGAAGCGTCCACAGTTTGAGCAGCTCACTCCCGAGCAACAGTTGAATTTTGGCAATGGGGTGGGGCCGGGTTGGCTGCCAGCATCCGTGCGGGATTTCATTACCAAAACTGCAAGTTGGTTCTTTAAAAGTGCCAGCTGGCGTCATCATGATTTTGGCTATGCTGTGGGTGGGGATCGCTGGGATCGGGCGCGTTGCGACTGGCGATTTTATGCGGCGATGGTGAAAGATGCATTCTGCCAACGTTACGTGTTGCTGACGCTTTGGCCCGCTTTGATCTTGGCAACAGCCTTCTATCTTGCCGTGCGTATTGGTGGGCAATTCGGATCATTCGAATACCGCGATCATTACGCTACGCTTGCGGAAATCATGGAAACCTATGGGTGACGGAGTGATAAATAATACCTGATCAAAAAAGTCGGATTGCTATTCCTGATTTTTTTAGTAAGTTACTCGCGAATCTGAACTCAGCCGCGTAATTTCGCGTGGCCCGATTTACGACAGGGACAGACTATGAAATCTTTTATCCTCGTGACTTCTGCACTTGCTTTGACCGCTGGTGCCGCATTCGCTGACGGCCACGATGTTAGCAAAGCTGACGTGCTGACCAACTATGCCAACATCGCACATGCGAAATACGAAGACAGCTTGCTAACCGCGCGTACCTTAAGTGCGGCAGTTGACGCGTTGATCGCGGACCCTTCTGCGCAGAACTTGGAAGCGGCCAAGGAAGCATGGATCGCTGCACGCGTGCCTTATCAGCAGACCGAAGTCTATCGTTTTGGCAATACGGCTGTGGATAACTGGGAGGGCAAAGTGAATGCTTGGCCACTGGATGAGGGTCTGATCGACTATGTTGACACATCTTATGGCGGTGCCACAGATGAAAACGAACATGCTGTTCTCAATGTGATTGCAAGCCCAACGTTTAACCTATCGGGCACTGAAATCGACGCATCTGAGATCACGCCTGAGCTGCTGGAAAGCACATTGCACGAAGCAGACGGTGTAGAATCCAACGTTGCAACAGGGTATCACGCGATTGAGTTTCTGCTGTGGGGCCAGGACATGAATGGCACAGACCACGGTGCGGGCGCACGCGCATGGACCGATTATGCAATGGGGGATGATTGTACAAACGGCAATTGTGATCGTCGTGGTGAATACCTGAAAGCGGCAACTGATTTGTTGATCTCGGATCTTGAATTCATGACGGCGCAATGGGTTGACGGCGGCGACGCACGTGGCACTGTTGTGGGCGACGAAGATGCGGGCATCGTTGCGATGCTGACGGGCATGGGGTCCCTTTCTTACGGTGAGCAAGCCGGTGAACGCATGCGTCTTGGTCTTCTGTTGAACGACCCAGAAGAAGAGCACGACTGTTTCTCGGATAACACCCACAACAGCCACTATTACGATGGCCTAGGCGTACAGAATGTTTACCTTGGCGAATATGTGCGTGTGAATGGTGACTTGGTTTCAGGGGCGTCTTTGGCAGACCTCGTATCTCATGAAGATGCGGCACTTGATGCGGAAATGCAGGCAAAACTGTCCACCACTATGCGCGCGCTTGGCCGTATCAAGACCACCGCCGAAGCTGGTTTTTCATATGACCAAATGCTGGAGCAGGGCAATCAAGCAGGTGAGGCCCTTGTGATGGGTGGCGTGAATGGCTTGATCGATCAGACCAAATCTATTGAACGTGTTGTTGGTGCGCTTGGCCTTGATAACATTGCGTTTGAAGGTTCTGACAGCATTGACAACCCA
Source organism: Halocynthiibacter namhaensis (assembly GCF_000812685.1). Classification (GTDB taxonomy): domain Bacteria; phylum Pseudomonadota; class Alphaproteobacteria; order Rhodobacterales; family Rhodobacteraceae; genus Halocynthiibacter; species Halocynthiibacter namhaensis. Next base: position 13,509 of record NZ_JWIF01000001.1, on the reverse strand, counting down.
GGTTCAGTGTTTGAATAACTGACTGCGGGCAGGGGCCTGTTGGGTCCCTGCCTGACCATGGGTGACCCGCCCCATTGGGTGTTTAACGCTGTGGCCTGCGCGAGGTTCTTGCGCGATAGAAAAGCGAAGACAATGTCACGAAACAGGATGCGCGTACCTGCGCGAAACATGCCGGTTACAGCCCTGGGCCACACAACGATCCTGTTGCTTGGCCTCGCTACCACCGCCGGATTTGCCGGTGTCACAGATGAACCGCATTTGTCGATTGTCCCCCGCACGGTTGCAGAAGCCGCGCGTGTGCAAGCAGTTACAACCCCGACCACAGATTTCACCACTGCGAACCGATATGAAGTGAACTCAGCTGGGGCGGCCACGGTACGCGCGCGTGCTGACGCGGATGCGTTTTCTCAAGCCTCGGCCAATATCAGCTTCGAGGGCGAGTTGACGTTCAAAGTTGGCAACGGATTTTTCCGTAAGCTGTGGGTTTCCTCCCCGGCATCGACCTTGGCGTCTGACGGATTAGGACCGCTTTATAACGCACGATCCTGTCAACGCTGTCACTTGAAAGATGGGCGTGGGCATACGCCGGAGCCCGGTGAAGAAAGTGCGGTTTCGATTTTTCTGCGCACCTCTATTCCGGCGCCTGACGACTATGCTTTGCCGGAAGGCTTGGCCGCGATTGACGGCTATTTGGCCACATTGCCGGAACCGACCTATGGATCGCAGCTGCAGGATTTAAGCTTGCCCGGGCATGCACCCGAAATCCGTTTGGACATAACTTACGAGGAACGCGAAGTTGCCCTGAATGGTGGGGTGGCATCATTGCGCGTGCCGACATATACGCCAGCTGATCCGGGCTATGGCGCTTTTCACCCTGATGCGATGTTCAGCCCTCGCATCGCGCCGCAGATGATTGGCCTTGGTTTGTTAGAGGCCATTCCCACAGCAGATATTCTTGCGAATGCTGATCCAAATGACGTGGATGGCGATGGGATTTCAGGGCGCCCGAACATCACCTGGTCGGTGGAATATGATATGCCTATGTTGGGCCGCTTTGGCTTGAAGGCGGGCAACCCAACCGTTCGACAGCAATCCGCCGGGGCTTTTTCTGGTGATATTGGGATCTCTAATCCGTTGTTTCCCGGCGGTTGGGGGGATTGCACCGAGGCCCAGATCAACTGTCGCTCTGCGCGCAACGGCGAGGAAGTTGAAAACCGTGAAAATCTTGAAGTCGACACTGAAGGCTTGGATCTTGTGACCTTCTACAGTCGCAACCTCGCAGTGCCTGCACGCCGCAATGTCGATGCATCAGATGTGCTGCGTGGTAAAGAAATATTCTACGACACTGGCTGTATTGCCTGCCACACGCCCGCCTATGTCACCCATCGTTTGGAAGATCAGCCGGAACAAAGCTTTCAGTTGATTTGGCCCTACTCGGATATGTTGTTGCATGACATGGGGCCGGGCCTTGCCGACAACCGCCCTGAGGCGCGGGCAACCGGGCAAGAATGGCGCACCCCGCCGTTGTGGGGGATTGGCTTGACGCGCCAGGTTTCTGGGCACACATACTTCTTGCACGATGGCCGGGCGCGATCGCTGCTTGAGGCGATTCTATGGCATGGCGGCGAAGCACAGGCTGCGCGTGACGCGGTTGTAGGGATGGCGCCGTCCGATCGTGATGATTTGATTGCGTTTCTCGAAAGCCTATAGGCCGTGGTGGTTTGGGCAATATGATTGAAGGATTGGCGATGCGCCATTTGATGAAAAGCTGTTTGGTGGTTTTGGCGACGGGGTTTCCCTTGATGGCGCAGGCTGATGTCAAAACGATCATTGAACAAACGGTTACGGAACAGATCCTGCCAGGGTATCAGGGTTTGGCAAATCACGCGGAATCTCTGCTGTTGGCCACCGACAGCCACTGCGGTGTGGATGATCCTGATCTGCGCGATGCTTGGGGCGCGATGATGGATGCTTGGACCCGTGTCAGCCATCTGCGGTTTGGCCCATCTGAAACCGACGCCCGGGCCTTTGCCTTGGCGTTTTGGCCGGATCCGCGTGGCAAAACCGCCAAGGCGTTGAACCAGCTTCTGACCGATCTTGATCCGTCGGTGTCTGACCCGGCGATCTTTGAAACCGTATCTGTTGCTGCGCGGGGTTTGAACGCGCTTGAATTCCTGCTGTATGATGACGCCATGCGCGCAGCCGCAACCCCGGAATATCGTTGCGCTTTGATACGTGCCATTGCGACGGGGCTTGTTGATACAAGCGCTGCGATCTTGTCTGATTGGCAAGGGCAATATGGCGATGCGATGCTGAATCCAGTCGAAACAGGGCCGTATCGTGGGGAAGGTGAGGTTTACCAAGAGCTTTATAAAGCGCTGGCGACGGGCTTGGAGTTCGCGACGCTTTCTCGATTGGGGCGACCGCTTGGCACATTTGATCGCCCCCGCCCACGTCGTGCAGAATTGCGTCGATCCGGTCGTTCGCGCCATCAACTGATTGTCGCATTGGAAGAACTATCTGAACTGGCAGCAATTTTATCATCGGATCATCCCGAAATTGCGTCGCGATTTGAGGTTGGGTTTGCAGAGGCCCTGGATTTGGCAGCAGATCCCGATGACCCGATATTTGCATCAGTCAGCGAAACATCTGGCCGCTTGAAAGTCGAAATTTTGCAGCAATCCGTCGAGCGCTTGCGTCTCATCGTAACCGATGAACTTGGCCCGGCGATCGGTGTGGGGGTTGGTTTCAATGCCCTTGATGGGGATTAAGCGATGCACCCTTCGCGGCGCACATTTCTAACGGGGTTGATCAGCACTGGGGTGTTGCCCGCTCCGGTTTGGGCCGATGCGGGCGATCCCGCATATCTTGCGGCCGCACGCGTGACGGATGGGACTTATTCTTTGGCTGGATTGACGGGCGCAGGCCGGGTCCGCTTCACAATCCCTTTGCCCGCCCGTGGCCATGCGGCAACCGCCCATCCTTTCCGCCCCGAAGCCATCGCATTTGCCCGCCGTCCTGGCACGTTTGCATTGGTGATTGATTGCATCAAGGGGCGCACTTTGGCGACATTGAATGCGCCGGAAGGGCGGCATTTTTATGGGCATGGGGCTTTCTCTCAGGATGGGACACTGTTGTTCACGCCTGAGAACGATTACGACAATGGCCGTGGCGTGATTGGCATCTGGGACCGTGATGCCGCTTGGGTGCGTGTCGGTGAGTTCTCATCTGGTGGTATTGGTCCACATGAAATGCTTCGTCTGCCGGGGAAGGATGTTTTCGTGGTGGCAAATGGTGGGATCGAAACGCATCCTGATACGGGACGTGCCAAGATGAACATCCCCGAGATGCGCCCGAACTTGACCTATGTGACCTCAACTGGACAGGTTTTGGATCAAGTTGCCCCTCCAGATCATATGAACTCACTTAGGCATTTGGCGGTGACCGAGGATGGATTGGTGGGATGCGCGTTGCAATGGCAAGGCGACAGTTTTGCGGCCCCCGCACTGTTGGCGCTTCACCATCGGGGTGAGTCGCTGAGATTTGTCCAAGCGCCAGATGGCCTGCATCGGCAATTGAATGGCTATGCGGGATCGATCAGCTTCACAGGGCAGGGTGGGCATGTTGCGATCACTTCGCCCCGTGGCGGGGTTATGCAAATATTCACGCGCGACGGTCAGTTTGTAAAACAACATGCGATGGACGATGTCTGCGGTGTTGCCCCAGGTCAGGCGGACAGTTTTCTTACGACAGCTGGTACCGGCAGAATTGCGGTGGTTGATGCCTCTGGGATTGAGATCTTGAACCAAGATTCGTGGCAGTGGGATAATCATCTGGTTAAGGTTGGATAAGCTTATGGGTAAAAGAGGTACCATTGGGCTGTGCGTTTCGTTTTGTTTACATTTATCCGATGAAAAGTGAAAAAACCGCTTGTGGCCACCGCAGAGCTAGACTAAACGAAACTCAATTGACGCGGGATGGAGCAGCCCGGTAGCTCGTCAGGCTCATAACCTGAAGGTCGTAGGTTCAAATCCTACTCCCGCAACCACCGAAGGCGAATGCCCCGCAGCGAAAGCTGCGGGGCTTCGTTCTTTCTGGCTTACCATTTCCATAATCGCACCCAATTGACCGTGTAGTTCAACGTCAAAGTCCAAGTTCGTTGGGGTTATCTTGATGTGATCAATAAGGGTTTGGATTGTTTCGATGGCTTTCAAGCGGATCGCAGGGTCATTCAAGCCATCCGTCAACTGCCTGATGGTTGCCCGGTACATCCGACCGATGTTGTGAATGGGAATGACGGTGGCTTGTTGCTCTGACTCTGTAATTTGCGATTCGAGAGCTTCTTGTTCGGTTTCAAGATCACCCAGTTTGCTTGTGATGCTTTTACTGCCAGTGCCATTGATGATGTGATCCACAATACGTTCGATCTGGCGCGTTACGTCGATGAGGCGTTTCTTTTTTGACGCCAATTCAGATGTGGTGGCTTTGCGAAGTCTGTCTACTTCTTTTTGGAACTCAGCAGTGAACGCATCCAGATATTCAGAGTTCAAAAGACCTGTACGCAAGCCTGCAAAGACCCGATCCTCCACTTCCTTACGGGGGATGGTGCGACGGTTGTCACATATACGGGACGCACGGTACCCAGAGCAGCCGTAACGATCACTTGCTGTGATCGCCATAGGTCCCCCACAGCACCCACAGATCAGTACCCCTGAAAGAGGGTGGGTCTTCCTGTGTTTGCGGTTGAGTGGGCGGTTATCACCATCTCTGGGCATGACAATGGTATTCGCTTGCTGGCGTTCTTTCACACGTTGCCAAAGGTCATCATCGATAATCCGAAGTTCGGGAACCTCGGTGATGGTCCAGTTTTCTTCAGGTTGGATGCGCGAGACACGGCGTCCCGTCTTTGGGTTTTTCTTGTACTGAGTTCGCCCGTACACCAGCCGCCCAATATAAGCTTCGTTGTTCAGAAGTCCCGTACCGCGATCACGTTGACCGCGAATGGTGGTATCCTTCCAAACAGCCCCCTTTGGCCCTTCAATACCTTCCACATTGAGGGCCTTGGCAATCGCACGGGGACTGACACCATCGGCGAACATATTGAAGATGCGGTGCACGATCAGTGCCTGCTTTGGATCAATCGTGCGTTCACCGGGGCAACCGACAATATAACCGTATCCTACACCGCCAGCTGCCTTGCCATTAAGTACACGGCCACGTTGACCACGCTTTACCTTATCTCTGAGATCACTGACGTATTGTTCAGCCACCATACCCATCATGGCAACCAACATTTTATTGATTTCGCCCTGATGAATGGTGAAGAGTCGAATGCCTAGGAAGCTAAGTTCTTCATGAAGACTTGCAGTCACAACAAGGTTTCTGGATAGTCGATCAATCGATTCCGACAAAACGATATCGAATGCATCCGCATCGGCATCTGCTTTCATTCGTTCAAAATCGGGACGGTTGGATGAACCACCACTCATGGCCGCGTCCGAATAGATGTCAACGACCGTCCAGCCTTGTCGTTCGGCATATTCGCGTGCCTCTCGCTCCTGATCCACCAGAGATGAATCTTTCTGCATATCAGTCGAATACCGACAATAAATCGCACATCGTTTCATTCGGTTTCTCCGTCGATCATATAGTCAACATCACGCATGCAATCCAAGGCACATTGTCGAGCGAATTGACGGCAAAGCAATAGGAGTGTCTCATCCAATTTGTTTGATTGGTTGATGTGGTTCGGGTTCGTCGGGGATTGTTCCGACAGTAAAATTTGGGATTCCATGTTCAGGACCGTTTATAGCGGCCTGAGTTTCCCACCCTCATTGCCAGTTGACCGATGCGCACAAACAGACATGGCGAAGAAATCCGCCATTGAGCATTACTCGCTCTTAATTCCGTCCGTGGTTCGGCTCTGGTCATGTGGACCTAAGCAAGAGGACATCACAGTGATGTCGAGATGGTATTGCACGGATTTCATTTCAAGTGGCACAGCGGAATTTATTCAAGTTTCTCAATTTAAAGGCCAAATGACAATAACTACTACCTCCCCAATGCCCGTACCATGCCTTCGAACTTTTTCAGATCGACGGTGTGTTCCGACAATGTGTCGGCGTCATGATCATTGGTTTCCAGAAGGTATAGCTCGATTGTAAGGTCCCCACGTTGTTTTGGCGTCAGTGGCACATCCAACCGGGCGACCATTTCGTCCAATTGTACGATCACATCTTTCATGATTTTCAATTCGATCCGCTCCCTAGACTTGCTGTCTTTGAATAGCTCGTGCGGTTCGATGTCGAATAATCCCGCCAACACCTGCATTCTGAACTGCGTCACCGATGAAATTCCGCGTTCCAACCGGGAGAGTTGCGTGATCGACATGTTGAGACGACCCGCAAGGGTTGCTTGGGATAAACCGTGATCTTTGCGCAGTTTGGCGATGTTGTTTGGGACGGTGTTGCTCATGGCGATACGCCTCTTGGTGTTGTTTTGTGATCATATTCCTCGAAACTCTTTCATGTTTGTAGTCGCATCTTGTGGTGCATCACACAATAACACGTCATAATGTGATGTATATGATTCGATAATGTGCACTAAATGATGTGCGTGTTTCGAACACGCCACCATAGGAGACGACATGACCCCAGAATCCCTTGCCCTTATCGCCGCGTACTTAATGTGCTCCGAAACCGCTGAAACGCGCGTGTTGGACCGCTCCGAGGTCGAAACATGCACATCACTGTATATGGAAGTGAAGCTCGGGTTTGTGCCGGATGTGGATGTTGAAGAATATGACACCATGACCACTACAGAGCGCGCCGAAATCAACCAGCAAGGCTATGCCGGGTATGTGGCATGGCGTGTGGCAAACCCTGAATTGGTTGAACAGATGGAAGCCGATGCCGTGGGGCAATTAGCAATGGTTGATCACTGCGTCAATCGACCCTCTTCCGACAAAAGTCCCGACCCCGCCGTTTCGCCGGATGGTTGGGGCCAAGCAGTTGGAGATATTGGCGATACCAATGCCGACGTGGACCCCGGCGACGCCACATACGGAGGTTGTGATGGTCGCTAAGTGTTACCCCATCCACGCGTGTCGATTCATCCCTGTGACCCGACATGCCTGATGGGGTGTTTGGGGGCAGTCACATAATCGATTGCCCCCCTTTTTACCCAATAATTTATGGACATTAAATGACAACTTACATGCTCGTTACGTCGATGGAGAAGCAAGTTCTGTTCAAACGCCTAAGCCAACGAAACGCGATACGCCGGGAAATCGGCATCCGCCCGATGAATTTTCCTGCATTGTTCAAGAGGCGACTTAGGATGACGACCGAACGGCGGTATATCGAATTGCTAGAACCTTATCTCGTGGCGGCATTCGGATCAGTCGAATGGCCTGCGGTACCCGCCCTACGGATACTGCTGGCCGTGACGCAGCATGGTGTAGCAATTGACAGTTTGTACCGTGACATCGGCGTTGTTGACCCTCGTGAGAAACAACCCGACATGATCTCGATGATCGAAAGGTTGGTGCCAACATCAACAACCAAAACCACGGTGGTATCGATTGGCAAAGATTGACGCGCATTCCAACTCGATTGCGTAAAACCCGATACCATTGTTGTCAATGCCCACCAGGTCGAACCTGGAGGCCGCTGGGTGTGTAATAATTGCGGTGACCACCCATGGGCCCCAGTGATGATACCTAGCGTCTTAACGAGCCGAGGTTGCCCCATGCGAAATTTACCCGGCGAATATCGTACCATGTAATTGCGGCAACGGGGCGGACCCAACGGTACGCGTTTGATTGCGTGATGTAGATTGGGGTGCAGTGCGCCAATAGCATATTCCCATACATTCCGGCATCGCCAACACTAACGGCAGCAATGGGCAGAAAGTGTACTTTGCAAAGTCACTCATTCGGCACTAGCCACCCTTAGCATTACTTCGATTTCGCTGCATTGCAGATTCACCAAACCAGCCATCCATGCATGGCGCAGAATTTTTTTCGCCTAAAACGTGGGTGTGCGGGCTTTCGGACCTTCGTTGTTTGCGCCTAAATGATCGCTTTGACGAACCGTTCAACAAACGGTCCTTTTTGGAAAACTAAGAGTGTCTGCTAAACCAGTGAAGGTCGCTTTTGCTCTACTCCGCCGCTGACCGAGCGCTAAGTATCGTGTGCTTGAGTGCCTCTCGTTCAGATACTTGTAGCTCCGAGTAGTCAGCAATTTCCAGCATCTCTAAAGCATCCAAGTCCAGTGTATTGTGAGGGTTCAATAGAAAAGCCCCCACGATTAGTTCGTTATTGCCGCTAACCCCGCTTATAGAACAATAACTTGAAACCAAATCCTCAGGCTCACGCGGAGTTTGGAAGCGATCGTCCCCAAAAGCTGGGCTAACATGTCTAGTGTGGAACGTAACCACCGCCTGCTCACTGGCTGCTATTTTGACGGGCTCGTCGGGGTTGAAGGAAACGAGAAACATCCCGACGGTCTCCCCCCAACGGTACCCTTCAACGCCTCCTGCGATGATGGGTTTGTCGAGGTGCACCCAAGGATCAATTGGAAGAAACAGACCGCATTGTATCGATGTAATAACCGCGCTCCGGTCAGAAGTGTTGGTCACAGCGAACGCGCTTTGATCTATCCCTAACTCGATAACAGCTGCATTCAGATTGAAGTTCTCTCGTGACAGGTACTGGCTCACGGCCTCCACAGCGGAGCGCCCGTGGCCCAAGACTGAGGTGATCAAGGCCAAAACCGCGATGATCAAGGCCAATAGGTGGCTCCAAGCTGGCAAAAAACGCCGCCAATCCTGATAACTTCCACACGTTGCACACTTTGATGCAGGCGAAGGGATAGAGATACAGCAGTCTACGCAATTCTTGGTGCAGTCTTCAGGTGACATAAATTCTCTTTCTATGCAGGCATCAAAACATATACGCGACAGATCACAACTGCATCGACCTCATCAACGACCATCATGAACGATCGAGAAACGCTTGTCTTATGAATATTCCAGCCATGCATTATCGCGAGGCTTTCGCTGCCGTTTCAAGACGGTCGATTTGCGCTAACCAACGAACAAATCCCAAACCTTGCGAAACAAAGAGCACGGAAAACTCTTCGTTTGGTTGGGTTGGCGTCTCCGCGCCCTCTTCATGGCGGTAGAAGTGTGCGGCATCGATCCATTGTTTGAACGCTGCTAACATTTTGCTGTTAGAGCCAAGCTTGAGCGGGTGTCCGTCATAAAGTCGTTGTTGAATTGGACCTATGTGCTGAGCAGCGAACTTGGCATTGAGTTGATTGGTTCCGAACATCAGCTTGAAGAGGTTTTCGTTCGCGCCAAACACAGCGCGGATAGCACCTACATAGCTACTCGGGTTCTGTATTAGATGCCCGTCAATACTGTCAATTAATGCGAGAGTTCCTGCGTATCGCTCGCCTTCAAGGGCTGCAATTGCACTGTTAGTATTCGCCGTAAATGCTCCGTCTACAAGAGGGTGAACGCCACCTTCGTCGTCAAACTCGTAGGCCAAATTTTCTTCCAAAAAAATCCGCTTCAGTTCAGCTAGGTAGGTGTTACCTTCAGCACGGTACCGTGCATTGCGTGCTATTACTAAAACTGTCAGCGCATCTAGAAATTCAAGTATAGTGATACGGTTGAAAAACCACTCAAAACTTTGAATAAGTTTCCCATTGGTAGACCGAGTTCCAAATGTCATACCCAGTTCGATTTCGAGTTGTTTAATCGCGGACTTCCTGTAATCCACAGTCTTGCTATTGCCAAAACGAAAATGCTCGTCCGTCAATTTGGCGGCACGGAACCTCGCCTTTTTTCCATCTTTAAGGGGCTCACCCCGTGTGAAATGTACGTGGGAAAAACGCTTCCCAGTAATTCGTATGGTCATCAATGGACCTCCAACAACTAGTGAGCGCAAACGGTAACTGGTTGCTGCATTGACGACCAGACTAAAGAACGCAATTCCACGAAATTTGCAGTTATTGCGGTACTATGTCGGCTCTGGACCGATCGCCCGGCATTGCAAAGTACACTATCTGTGCATTGCTGTCCTTGGGGGGAAGTATCACTTGGATGCTGGGCATGATTGGCCTGTGAATGTCCGCATTAATCATTTTGGCGGCGCACCTTCGCAACCGCAGAAAGTACCTGCAATCCAGCCGGCGATGCGAAAGGCAATGACGGCTTCGGGCTGGAAGCTGCCACACGAACCCCTGATCTTTGGTCGGATGCGGGGGATTGTTTGATATCCCCTAGGGTATCAAACCCCGAATTGATCACTGAGATGGAAACAAAAACGCCGCGTCATTGGCGAACACCGATAGATGATCTTACCTCCATTCGTCAGAAATGATGCGTGTTCGCCCCGGCGGTGCCACGGGCGCGAATACTGCGATTAATAACAAGACCCCAACTCAACCTCATGAACAGACATGACTGACGCCGGTAGAAAACGCCATTGGCGAGGGAGTTGGGGCCTCTGGGCAGGGTGACGAAATCCCACCGTTGACATGAAGTTATGCGATGTTTTTTCCATTTCAAGGCATTCCGTGTGAAATTCAACATCCCTCGATTAATTCATGCCCATCAACCCGGTATTCGCATCGCCGGGTATCAATCGCATTGAAGGTCACCGTTGTCGTCATAATCTACTATTCTTTCATCGGTACCTTGGCCATTACGCAACGCGCCCGGCGCGAGCGCCCACCAGATTGAACCTGGGGACCACTGGCTGTGTAATAATTACGTTGGGCAGTCAGTGTCCCCGATGATGGTCTAAACCCTTCTGGTGGGGCGGAGGTTGCGTGGGATATCGCCGAGAAAACACGCGCGTTGTTTACATGTTCAAATTGGTGGAACAATTTGAACATGTAACTGTGGCACTGATTGCAACCGCATGCGTCAATTGGATGCTCGTGATCGTTGCCGTGATCCTATGCCGCGTTCTCATGGTCGAGGTGATCCGTACCATCTTCATCAAAAATTTCATGCCAATATGAATGAATGCAATCCTCAAGGATAGCGCCAAGTTCACGGCGTTCCTCGATCTTGATTTCAGCAAGCATCTCGATGGCGTTTTGGTCCAAATTCCGCACAGAAAAACGTTTCAACATGGGTCTTCCTCCTCACAGTATTTAGGAACGTTTGTCCAAAGGATGACTTGTGCCGAACCGTTGCCGCCAACCACTTCAGCCCCACTACCTAGGTCGGACCATTGTCTGACTAAATATGGTTATTCGAAAGACACCAAAGTGGATGATCAGGCTTTTATCAGACCAAAATTAACACATCGGCGATGATCCCACTACATTCATTCGGTTACACGTTAAAGATCAAGAAGGGATCACATCATGGCAAGGCCAACTTTGCGCAGTATGCGCGACATCATTAACGCCATCGCACTCAACAAAACTGGCTTTGCCAATGATCAGTGCTACAAATTACGGATTTTGGAAAGTGACTATGCAGTCACGGGTAACGAAGTTATCGCATCAATTCTGAACCAGCAGAAGGCTGCAAAACGGTCTTCGACCAAACGTAAGGCATCCCGTCAAACCAGTGATCATCCTCGTAGAAAAGATTACAAAAGCCCTGAGGGGTTTAACCAATGTGGTGTTGCAACCGGGCGATCCTATGCCAGTCGTGCTGGTGAACGCATGGAGGCAAAGCAGAAGGGCTTTCCAGATGTAATGCGACATCCAACGACCATCAACAACATGGTATTGCCATTGGATACTGCGGATGCAAAGGAAATGCTTGATAGCTGCCGCCCAAGGATGCGCGATGCATTCGCCAACCTATCTGATGGTGTACAAATCTCAGGTGGATTTCAGATCGCAATGGTAACCGCAGAATATCTTGCCACCATTTTCCCCGCTGATGAATTGCCTGACTGCCTTGATTCAATTAATCGACCTGATGAAGTTTTTGCACTGCTGCATTGGCATGGTATCATTGCCGATCCATACCTTAGCAAGAAAGAGGTCCGTAAGATCGTCAGAGATGCCTTCCCAGGTTCTCATCGTGTATGTGTGGCCAAGGTGCAGCCTGAACGGATCAACACGCATGGTGAACTCACACACGGCGCACAAGGCTATTTGGAATATGCATGTCTGGACAAGACCGAGGTAAAGTTCAAGAAACCTGAACAGAAGATTTCTGCCATCAAAGGCTTTGCATTGCTTGGTACGCAGTTAAGCAAACGCAATAGGTCCTTCTCGATGGGGAAGGCATTGGCAATCACCGGTGTTGAGATTGATCCTGCACGTGTAATCGAACTCGAAGTCCATGAACGGTTGGATTACGTGAAGAAGAACGTCAAAAAGCTTTCATATGCTGAGCAGTTCATTCATCTGTGGATGTCTGGTTCTCTTTCAATCATTCGTAAGCCTCAGCCTTGGCTTCAATGCAGTGGCTCCATCAGTGATCGCTTCCTTGCCTTCCTGTCTATAGTTAAGAAATGGTGCGCCGACACATCTACGGAAAACCTTTGTTTTTATGACTATGCTGAAGCATCTCTGGAATAGTTAGCACATCAACACTCGTGAACCCCAAGCACATTGAATTTGGTGCGGTGTTACCGGGGATTATGATGGTTTCGGTAAATTTTGCACCTAAAACTGGGTGAAATTATTCAAAATACACAATGTTCAGGCCCCACGATTGGAGGCCAATAATGAATGATGTTCAAACGATATCAAACACCCAAAGATACGACATCGATTTTCGCGTGTGGTGTTGGTCAAGGATGCGCGATGTGACCAACAAAAGAAGCAGCGGGATGCGGAGCTGGAGATGAATAATAAATGCAGGCTGCCAGCTTGGCAGTTAGTGATGCTTCGATCTTTTCATTGGCGATTTGACGGCGAACAATAAATCTTTCTCTTTGAGGGTGTTTTTGATAAATTAATCTTTATGCGCCTCTCTGATCAAATTTATACTCTACGAAAAGCGAAAGGTGTCACAATGGCAGCCGTCGCAAAGCAGTCTGGATTGTCACTGCCGACCATCAGGGCCGTTGAAGGAAATACCGCGACGGTTCGTTCATTGATCCAATCCATTTCAGCCCTCGATGGGACCATCATGGTAGCCGGGCAAAGAGCGGCGCAGATCGGCCTGCTACTAAGTAAAGAACGCCATAAGAAGAAGATCAGTCAACGTTCGATGGCGAAGGTGCTAGGGTGTTGATTTGCGTTGAGAAGTGACCCGGTATTTTCACCGAGATTTGACCCACCCTTGTTTATGTATCAGCGTTTATGTGTTGGTCAATGTTGCTTTCTCCTTTCGTGTTTTCTTTGCAGCCTCTGAGCTAGCCTTGAAGCGGTAACTATCGTTGCCAGTTTCGAGGATGTGGCAGCGGTGCGTGAGGCGATCCAGAAGCGCTGTGGTCATCTTTGCATCTCCGAAGACCTGCGCCCATTCTGAGAAGCTAAGGTTGGTGGTTATGATGACGCTGGTGCGCTCGTAGAGTTT